>NZ_SIRE01000007.1 GCF_004307995.1 Paenibacillus thalictri
CCGAGCGGCCCGGCGCCTCGCCGGCTGCGGCGCCTGCCGCTGCGCCGCCGCCGGTCTCGGCGTCCGGGCAGCTGAAGCAGCTCGGCCCGGACGCCGAAGTGCTCGCCGGCTGGAGCCGCTTCCTGCTGGCCGAGCCGGAGCGGCTGCAGCTGCCCGCCGTGCTGGAGCTCGGCGCAGTCGAGCTGGCGCAGGGCTTTACGCTGCTGACCGCGGGCGCGGAGCTGGCCGGCGCCTACGGCGCCTACGTGAAAAGCCGCTACGCCGGCAGCGTGCTGCCCGTCGGCTACAGCAACGGCCTGCTCGGCTACATCTGCACGCGGGACCAGCTGTCGGAAGGCGGCTACGAGGCCGCCGATTTCATTTATTATTTCGGGCTGCCGGCTCCGCTTGCTTCGGAAACCGAAGAGACGGTATGCGCGGCGATCGATGATGTGCTTCACGAACAATTTGGCGCGAAATAAACTTAAAGCAGTTAATCTCGGAGTTTATGTTCATGGACGTAAATGCTGCGGAAGATCGGCAGATGACGGAGCGCAATTTTATCGGCTATGTAACGAGGGCCGACTGTATCGTCACGGTCCGACGCTAAAGGACAGGGGCGTACTTATTTGGCAAAAAAGCCGAGGTTATCATTTTTAACGGACAGGGGCGCGCTTATTCACTCAAAAAGTCAGGGAAACCACAGGCGCTAGACAGAATAAGACCCCTGATGTCCATTACATTTGGCAAACCCCCGATTTTGTTTAAATTGCGTCGCTCATGTCCGTTAGAGGGGGCGTGCTGATCGCATATTGGGTTATGCACAATGAATTGACGATCTCAGCTGAGGCCCGTTAAAGGAAATTAGGCAGGCTGATCGCATATTGGGCTATGTGCACAATGAATTGACAGCCTCAGCCGAGGTCCGTTAAAGCAAATTAGGCGTATCCGCCATCAACTACCTGAAAGTAACTCAGGATCGATCTACTAGGTGCCGGCCGAACGTCCGATTGCCGGCGGCGTTCTGGCGTCGCTTGCATTTAAGCTGCAGTTTCTCTGATTCGCCACCCATTTGATACGCATCGTGTGAAATGTAAACAAACATGCATGATCCCGCTAACACCGTTACATAACTTGTCCCGCCAAAAGCTTCGTAAAGACGGGCGATGGGCGGGACAAAGCGGTCATGCTTATCTTGATTATAGCCGGGCAAGCAGCTCAAGTTTTCTTCTTTAGCGATTCTCTAACGATCCGGTTTACCGGTAAGTGTTAATGCTTTTATCTCCCATGTTTACAGCCAGATGGTGGAGCCTGGTCTCCAGCTCCAAAATTTCCGCGGAAGAGAACCCTTTGAAACATTTTTCCACAATATCAAATGCCTCGTATCGTTTAATATCCTCAACAATCCGCAATGCATTGGGCGTGGGGACGACCAGCTTGACCCGCCCGTCCCGCGGGCTTTCGTATTGCTCGATCCAGCCGTTCGTGACAAGACTTTCTATCGTTCGCGTCAAACAAGCGGAAGTGATGCCGAATTTCAACTGCAGCACACGTTGTTCCGTCTCTCCGTTTTTGGCGAGAAATTCGATGATATCGAATTGAGTTAACGTAATGTCATATTTTTGCAGCCGTTCGTCGAGGTATTTCCTTGTGGCGAGAAAAGCTCTTTTTAACTCAAATAGTATGGCATGCATTGAATTTAGCCCCCTAATAGGCTGTTATATGATAACGCTTCCAATCGTTGCTCAGCCTTTGTTTTTATTATAAAATAACGACTTTGCCGCTGAATAGTATAATCAATTAATTTTTGTGTAAAGTTTAACAATTTTATAAAGTTGTTAAGCGAATCTTGCGCATAAGGCGGCCAAATTTTCCAACGCGCGCGATCCCAAGCGCGCGTTGCGGCGCTGCGCGGCGGTTGGTCCAACCCCAAAAGTCTACAGCTCCAGCGGACGGCCTGTCTGCGGTTTGACAAAATAAAAGTAAAATCCCCCGGCTACCGCCAGCGATATGATAAAACAAGTCACCCATGGCAGCCAAGCCGCGCCGATGCCGCTTCCCGCATCGTAAAGCCAACCGCCGAGTGAAGTGCTCAGCGCGCCGCCGACCGCCATGGCATACCCGTTGAACCCGTAATAAGAAGCCAGCTTGTCCGGCGGCGCAAAAGAAGGAATTACATCAAGCAGCAGCGGTGCTGCGACCATTGTTCCCAGCGCAAACAGCACGGAGCAAGCGCACATCAGAACGATGCCGCTCACCGAGCCGAACAGCAGCAGTCCAAGTCCCATCAGCAGCGATCCGGCGCCAATAAGCATAAAACGGTTGGCAAACCGTTCCGTATACCGGGTCACCCGCAGCTGCAGGACGATCACGGATATCGAAACCGCCGCATAGATGTAAGCTACGCTGGACGGATCGCCCGTCGCGAGCGCCGCCGCTTTTGGTATGGTCAAGTAAAGCTGCATGTACAGAAAATAATAACCGATCAGCACGAGGGTGTAGATGACAAACGGGACATCCCTTACAATTTGATGAATGTCCTGCACGAAATTTTGGCGGTGAATGTCCACTTCCAGCGGTTTAAGACGGATCATCACAAAAAAAGCCATCGCGAAATAGATGATCCCCGCCGTAATCGATAAATATTTAAAATCAAGCGTCAGCAGTACGCTGCCAAGCAGCGATGAGGCGATCATTGCGATGTTGACCAGCATATTTTTGAAGGAAAACAGCGATTTGCGCTGATCTTGAGGGGTCAGTTTGGCGAAAGCGGCCTGGAAAGCAGGTTCGAACAAAGCGCCGCCAAGTCCGGATAACACCGCGCTTGCAAAGAACTGCCAAATCTCGCCGCAAAAAGCAAAAGAGCAAAATCCGACCGAGCGCAGCAGCAGCCCCGCAATCAGCGTAGGTTTGCAGCCCAATCTGTCGGCGACCAGCCCTCCGAGAAAGGTCACGCCTTGCTGCGACATCTGCCGGACGCCCAGCAGCAGTCCCGTTAATGCAAGTGACCAGCCGAAGCTGCCCGTTAAATAGATGCTCAAATAAGGGATAAACGAATAGAAGCCCAAATTGACAAAAAGCAGCGCAGCAAGCAGCACCTTGGTGTCCGGCGGAGCAGTCTTCCATATTCCGTAAGCGTTCATTGTTGATGCCTCCTAAGAACTTTGCTTTAGCAAAGTTCGCTTCGAAAGATTATGCTTTGAACTTTGCTTCCATACTCATTATGCCAAAACGTACGCCCAATCGGTAACGGACATTTTTGTGCCAACCGGACAAAATTTGATCTGACGGCAGCCGGATCCTTAACGGACAAAATCTGTCGCTTACTTGCCGTCCCGGTACATTTTAAAATGAAAGCGTTATCCTGTAAAGTTTAACCTATTTTACGAATTGGGGGGAGTGTTGAAATGAAGAACTTGTTGCAAAAGCGCCTTAGCTGCTCGGTGGCATCCGTTCTTGTGATCGGCATGCTGGCGGGATGCTCGGGAGGGGCCGCGCCTGCGGCAGGCGGGAAAGACAATAATCCGAAACCGGCCGACGCCAAGCCGGCTGAGGCCAAACCTGCGGACAATAAGCCCGCGGAGCCTTTGAAGCTTCAAATGATGGTGCCGTCGTTTGCCGACGTGCCCAACATGAACGACGAATATTGGTCCGAATGGCAGAAAAAAACGAACACCAAGCTGGACGTGGAATGGATTCCTTCCGGAGACTACGATACGAAATTCGATTTGGTGCTCGCATCGGGCAATCTTCCGGAAATTATTGTCGCCCAATCGGCAACAAGGCCCACTTTGCTTAACGCCATCAAACAAGGAGCGTTTTGGGATTTAAGCCCGATCCTCGGCGATTTCAGCAAATACCCCAACTTGAAAAACAACAGCGAAGGCAACGTATGGAATTATATGAAAGTGGACGGCAAAATTTACGGGATTCCCCGCAACCGTCCGCTGATCGACCTGGGTATCAAAATGCGCAAGGATTGGCTGGATAAGCTGAACATTCCGATTCCGAAGACGATGGACGAATACGGAGCCGCTCTAAAAAAGATCGTCGACAGCGATCCGGACGGCAACGGCAAAAACGATACGATCGGCTTGCTCGGACACGGCTTCCTGCTGGCTGACGGCGACGGCTCGCTGCTGGCGGCGTTTGGCGGATTAGACCCGATTTTTGATAAAGAAGGCGGGCTGATCAAAGAAAATATGACGCCGCAGTACACCGACATGCTCGTATGGCTGCGCAAGCTGTACGCCGACGGCGTGCTGGCGAAAGAGTTTTCCGCTATTAAGAAAACGCAGGCCGAAGAAATGTTTGCGACGGGCAAGGCGGCTTCGTACGTGCGCAACATTTGGCGCGATTACACGTGGGAACAAGATATTAAGAAAGTTCAGCCCGATGCCAATGTCATCACTTTGCCGCCGATGAAAGGTCCGGGAGGCGTCAGTGTGCAGCTTGCCACGCCGTTCTTCGGAGCCATGTACATTTCCAAAAAGGTGCCGGAAGCCAAGGTGCGCCAGATTCTCGACTACATGGAAAAGACAACAACGATGGAGTATACCGACTTTAACTATTTCGGCATCGAAGGCGTGCATCATAAGAAAGTGGACGGCCAGCCGGTGTTAACCGATCTTGGGGTGAAGCAGGTTACGACCAACGCCAACCAAGTATTTGCCTTGGCCTTCAACAACAAAATGAAGGTGATGAACCCGGCCGCGCCTAAAGCGTACAACGACGCCAAGCTGAAGGAAACCGAGGTGTTCGCTCAAGTCGGCAAGCTGAACATATTCAGCATTGTCCCTTCCGATACATGGACGAATATATGGCCGAAGTTCGAGAAAGAATGGCAATCCATGGCGACCAAAGCGATTGTCGGACAAATTACGATGGACGAATATAAAGCGTATGTCGACAAGCTTAATGCATCTCCCGACTTTAAGAAGGCATATCAGGAGTTTGCCAAAGCGTACAAGGAATATTTTAAAAAATAAAGCCTGAAACACGTAATTAGGGGGGCCTATGGAAAATTGGCTGCTGAAGGTGCTGCGTTTACGGGGGGCGAAACCGCTCGGACAAAGGAAGTATTTGCACAAGCTGATTTGGCTTGGCTGTATTTCCGTGTGCATACCGGTCATACTCGCAAGCGTAGTATATTATCAGTTTTCCATGAACCGGGTCAAACAGCAAATTGCCAAAGAAAGCGATGCCGCGCTGATGATGATGAAAGACAGAGCGGAGCGTGTGCTGCAAGGTATTGAGCAGGACTCGCTGCAGTTGGCTGTTGGCCCGGAGCTTACCGATTTTTTCAATCATCAGGCGCAGGACAACAGTTTGATTTGGCACCGGAATTTCCTGGACCGCATCGCACTTGTGAAATACGGCAACAGCTTTATCGACGAACTTTATTATTACAGTCCCGCCGAAGAAGTCGTATTGTCCAATCGTTACGGGGCGATATCCAAAGATTCGTACAAACATTCCGCGGATATCGATCTGCTGCTGAAGGAAGGCAAGCTGTCGCAATGGGCGTATTTGCCGGCCGGCCAAAAGGACGGCATGGTCACCTTTGCCCGCATGCTGCCTGTCATTGGCGGCAGCACACCGCAAGGGGTGCTTGGCATCGAAATCGACGTGTCGGCGTTTACGGGTATGCTGGAGGCCGGCACCTTTGTGCTGCCGCAAGGCTCGGAGCTGCTTATCGCCAATTACCAGAAGCTGCAGGATGAGGCGAAGCTGAACAATCAAGAGCTGAGCGGTTTGCTTGCAGGGCTGCCGGCAATTGCCCAGATCCGTTCGTCGGACAAAGGGGCGGACCGTTTTTTTGCGGAAGGGCTTGGCGGAGAACACGCGGAGTTCCTTTATTTAAAAAACGTTTACGGCCGAACCTACATCACGGTGATTCCGGAGCAATTGATTGCCGGCCAACTGATTTGGATTCGCGTCGGCACCATACTTATCTTATCTTTTTTGCTCGTTTTGGGCATCATGTTGACTTATTTTATTACTAAGCGAGCCTATAACCCGATTGAGCAGTTGTTCCGCCACAGCAGAGAGCTGAGTTTCGGCTCTATTTCTTCAAAGGAAGACGAATTCGACTTTATTAAGGAATGTCTGGATTTTCTGAACAAAGAGACGAAGAAACTAGGAAGTTATATGGAAAAAATCGAACCGACCCTCAGGGAAAAATGCATCCAGCAGCTTCTCGGCGGGGATTATTCGCGGTACGAACCGCTGCTTCGGGAGTGCGAGGAATACGGAATTTCCACTTCATCGACAACGGTCGCGCTGGCGGCGGAAGCCGAAAATTTGACCAAAGACAAGCGGTTTCTTCCCGAAGATAAAGGGATCATCGCATTTGTGATCGCCAATGTGATGCAGGAAATATTGCAGCAAAACGAGGCGTTTACCGGTTACGCGGTGCCTTATCAGGGCCGGGGGGTGGCGCTTCTCCAGTTTCCGCACGATAAGACGGTGACATATATGAGCGAGCAGACGTTGCGTTATGCGGAAGCGGTACGTGTCTCCTTAAAGAAGGCGCTGTCGTTTGAGGTGTCCGTTGGCATAGGACGGTTCTACGCGCATGTGGCCGACGTGCCGGTTTCGTACAAAGAGGCGGATTTGGCGCTGCAATACCGCGTGTACAGGGAGGCCGACCGCATTCTCTATATTGAAGAACTTGAGCATGCCAAAAAGCAGGCCACACTGAAGTATCCGCGCCAGCTGGAACATGAGATGCTGAACGCGCTCGAAAACGGGGATGTGCATAACGCAGCGGCATGTTTGGCGCAATTCGCCGATGCGATGCGCGAATCGGAATCGTATGTGTTTATTTATCAAAGCTACCATATGCTGCTTTCCGCCGCGATCGCTTCGCTGGAGCAGCATGGGGGCAGTATCGCCGATATTGTGGAGCATAATTTATTCGGCCAGCTCAAAGATAAATTAACTTCCAAAGAAATTTACGATTGGTTTGAGGAAACGGTGTTTCCGCTGTACAAGTGGCTGACCGAAAATTACCGCAGCGATGCGGCGCAAACGCTGATTCAACGGGTCTGCCGGCATATCCGGCAGCATTGCGGCGACGATGTGTCTCTGGTGCAATGCGCGGACATGGTTGGAGTGAGCCCGTCGTATTTAAGCCGGCTTTTCAAGAAGGAAACCGGTATGAACTTTCTGGATTTTGTCGTGGAATGCAAGGTGGAAGAGGCTAAAAAGCTGCTGACGCAAACCGATCAAACGGTCAGCGATATTGCCGAGGCGGTAGGCTACTCGGAAAGAAACTTAAGCCGGATTTTTCAACGGCTGACCAAAATGACGCCAAGCACGTTCAGATCAAAACATCGGTAAAGGGAGAGAGCCATGAATATAAAAAGCATAGAAACCTTCAGCACACGCAACATCTGTATCGTCCGGGTGAAAACGGAGGATGGAGCGGAAGGGATCGGGCAAATCGCCCCTTATCACGCCAATATTTCCGCGCTTGTGCTTCACCAGCAAATCGCGCCTCAAGCCCTCGGCAAAGATGCGGAGCGCATTGAGCAACTGGTGGATGCGATTGTCACGGCTGAACATAAATTTCCCGGCTCTTACGTATGCCGCGCCGTCGGAGGGCTCGATACCGCGCTGTGGGATTTGAAAGGAAAACGGCTCGGGCAAAGCGTTTGCGAGCTGATCGGAGGGAAACCACGTGCGATTGAGGTATACGGCTCCAGCATGAAGCGGGACATCTTGCCCGAGGACGAAGCGGAGAGGCTGAAGCGGCTGCAGGACAAACACGGTTTTAAGGCGTTTAAATTCCGCATCGCTAATAATTTCGGCAACGATGTGGACGTTTATCCCGGCCGTACCGAGCAGATCGTGCCGGCTGTGCGCAAAGCGCTTGGCGACGGTACGCTGCTGTACGTCGATGCGAACAGCGGTTTCACCCCCGGCCGGGCGATCGAGGTGGGCAAGATGCTGGAGCAGCACGGCGTTGTGCATTACGAGGAGCCGTGTCCGTACCCGCAGCTCGAATGGACGAAACAGGTGACGGACGCGCTTAACCTTAATGTGACCGGCGGGGAACAGGATACCGATCTGGTGCAGTTTCAGCGGATGATTTCGATGCATGCCGTCGATATCGTGCAGCCGGATATTTGTTATATCGGGGGGCTCAGCAGAGCGCTTGAAGTCGCGCGTATGGCGCAGAAAGCGGGAATACCCTGCACGCCGCATGCCGCGAACCTGTCGATGGTGACCGTGTTTACGATGCATATGGCGGCTGCGATACCAAATGCCGGACGGTTTATGGAGTTTACCGTCGAATCGGACTCTTGGGCAAATGAGCTGTTTACATCGCGTTTTGAGGTGCGTGATGGCAGAATTACGGTCCCCGACGCTCCGGGCTGGGGTGTAACGGTGCGCCCGGAATGGCTGGAAAAAGCCGAATACCGGATCAGTCAATTATAAGGAGGCGCCATGGAGCAGCCTATTCATCAACTGCTAATGCCGGCAAAAGTCATATATGGCCCGGATGCGCTCCGGGAATTGGGCGGCGCGGCCTCGGCATACGGCACTAAAGCGCTGCTTGTCAGCGATCCGGTGATGCTGAATAACGGCGTCGTGCAAAGGTGCGTCTCCCTTCTCGAAGCGGCTTCGGTGACGTGCGCCGTCTATGCTGAAGTTGTGACGGAACCGACGCATCTGTATGTGGAAGATGCGCTTGCGATATGCCGTGAACACAGATGCGACGTCGTTGTGGCTGTCGGCGGCGGCAGCTGTCTGGACACCGCCAAAGCGGTGGCTGTCATGATGCGCAACGACGGTTTTATCGGCGACTACCGGCATAAGCGCTTCGAGCGGGCGGCGCTGCCGCTGATCGCCGTCCCGACGACGGGAGGCACCGGATCGGAAATGACCAAAGTGACGGTTATTACCGATACGCGAACGGACGAAAAGCTGATGATTTCACAGCCCGAGCTGCTTCCCTGTGTGGCGCTGGTCGACCCGTTGCTCACGGTATCGTGTCCGCCGCACATTACGGCCGCAACCGGCATTGATGCGCTGTCGCACGCCCTTGAGGCTTATTTATCGAAAAAAGCACACCCGGCGACGGATGCGCTTGCGCTTAGCGCGGCCCGGCACATAACGGCGAATTTGCCGGAAGCTTACCGCAACGGCGCGAGCGTGCCGGCTCGCACGGAGATGATGATCGGCTCCATGCTGGCGGGAGCGGCTTTCTCCAACGCCTCGGTCGCCTTGGTGCACGGGATGTCCCGGCCGATCGGCGCGCTGTTCCATGTGCCGCATGGCATTTCCAACGCGATGCTGCTCCCTGCCGTGCTGGAATACAGCCTGCCGGAAGCAGCGTCACGGCTCGCCGGCATCGGTCAAGCGATGTTGCCCGAGCTGATCGGGAAAGGGCTTACCGACAGGCAGCTGGCGGAAGCGGCGATCGGCCGGATCAAAGAATGGTGCGTGTTGATGAATATTCCGAACTTGCGCGGCTGGGGTATTGAGCGTGAGCGTTATGAAAGCCTGCTCGGCAAGATGGCCGATGATGCCATAGCCAGCGGCAGTCCGGCAAATCATCCGAAACCGGTGACCCGGGAAGAGATTATCCGGTTATACATGCTGATTTACGACTATGAATTCAAACATTAAGGGAGGGACTATACGATGTCAAACATAACTTCAGCTTTAACCGCAGTATGGAAACTGGTGAGAACGGAGAGTGATACCGCAGCGTTTCATGAATCCGTGGATTGGGCGATCGGACATTTGACCGGCGTTTGCAGCGCCAAAGGCATTGCGCTGCTGGGAGAGGAAGCTGCACCCGGCGGCTCCGCCGAATTTACCTTGACGTTTGCGGGAGGTGACGTGAACGCTGTCAGCGATGCGCTTGAGCACGCTGGACTTACATTAGGCGAAACGGAATCGTTCGCCCTGATTCCCGAACGGGCCGAAGGGCCAGCGGGGCTGCTTGCCGCAGGCGCGGATGACAGGGGCCTGATGTATGCGATTCTGGAAATCGCCGACATCGTTAAGCATGCGGACTCTCCACTGGATGCGCTGCGCGGCATCAGCCCGCTGGCGCAGCGGCCCGCATCGCCGGTGCGCAGCATTAACCGGCTGTTTGTGAGCGAAGCGGAGGATAAGCCGTGGTTTTACGATCCGGCGTTCTGGAGCGAATATTTGACAGAGCTGGCGACACACCGGTTCAACCGGTTTCATTTGGCGCTGGGCATGGGGTACGATTACGGCCACGATCCGGGCGTTCACGATAACTATTTCTGTTTTGCCTACCCGTATTTTCTGCAGGTTCCGGGTTACGAGGTATGCGTGAAGGAGCTGCCGGAAGGGGAAGCGCAGCGCAATTTGGCGGCACTGCAGCTGATTAGCGAAGAGGCCCGCCGCAGAGGCATTCACTTCCAGCTTGGCATATGGACGCATGCGTACGATCCGAGCGAAAGCCCAAATGCGAAATATACGATTGAAGGCGTTCACCGGCAAAATCATGCCGAATACTGCAGGGACGGGCTGAGCGCCCTGCTGGAAGCATGCCCGCTTATCGACGGCGTGACGATCCGCACGCATTACGAAGGCGGCATTCCCGAGCCGGCGCATGAGTTCTGGGCTGTTGTTTTTTCCGGGATTGAACAAAGCGGCCGGAAGGTGGAGCTGGACCTGCACTCCAAAGGCGTCGACGAGCAAATGCTGGGCGTTGCTGTCGATACCGGCCTGCCGGTTGTCGTGTCGCCGAAATATTGGGCGGAGCATATGGGGCCGCCTTACCATCAGGCGGCGATCCGGCCGCTGGAGCTGCCGGTAACCGATACCGAGCGGCCCGATCTGATGGCGATTACCGCCACTTACCGGCGGTTTACCCGCTACGGTTATGCCGATTTCCTCAGGGAGGACCGCAAGCACGACGTGCTTTACCGCATTTGGCCGGGGACGCAGCGGGTGCTGCTGTGGGGCGATCCGGAGATGGCCGCGGGATACGGCCGCTTAGGCACATTTTGCGGCGCGCTTGGCGTCGAGTTGTGCGAGCCGCTGACGTTTAAGGGGCGCAAAGGTTCGGGTTCGCCGGGAGGTCGGGATTCTTATGCCGACGGATCGCTGGCTTTGAACGGCGCCGATTGGAAAAAATACGCCTACAGCTACCGGCTGTGGGGCCGGCTGCTGTACAACCCCGACGCCGATCCGAGCGGCTGGCGGCGGTATTTGGCCGCCGAATTCGGCGCTGCCGCAGCACCCGGCTGCGAGGCCGCGCTTGCCGTAGCCAGCCGGATTTTGCCGCTGCTGACGGCGGCGCACCTGCCTTCGGCGGCGAACAACCATTTTTGGCCGGAAATGTACGCCAATTTGCCGATCGTCAATATGGGCGAGCGCTCGCAATACGCGTTTGATACGCCGGCTCCGGCGACGTTTGGCGCGGTTAGCCCGCTGGATCCGGCGCTGTTTTACCGCATCGAGGATTACGCCGACGAAGTCGTGCGCGGCGCTGGCTTGAGCGGCAAATATACGCCGCTGGAGGTCGCCGGCCAGTTGGAGGCTTGGGCGGAGACGGCTCTGGCGCAGCTTGGCGAAGCGGCTGCAGCACTGGGCGAAGAGCGCGAGCTTAACGCAGCTTGGCGGCGCCTGGCCGTCGATGCGGCGATGCTGGCCGAGTTGGGCCGCTTTTTCGCAGAGAAGCTGCGGGCGGGCGTCGCATATGCCATATACGAAAGAACAAGCAGCGAAAGCAAGCTGCATGAGGCGGTGGCGCGTTACAAAGCGGCAAAAGCGGCCTGGCAGCGGCTGGCGGCCACGGCAAGCGGCGTGTACCGCGACGACATCACGTTTGGGTACGTGCCGTACATGCGGGGGCATTGGGCCGATCGTCTGCCGGACATCGAAGCGGATATCGCCGCGATGGAACGCCTGCTGGCGGGAGCGCCGGCAGAGCGGGAAGCTGCGGCAGGCATTGCCGCTGATGCGGGCACGGAAGCCGCAAGCGTACAGGCCGGCGGAACGTCGGCCGGCTCTGGAGCGGGTGCGCGCACAGCTAGCGGCGCGAACGCCTTCGGCGTAGCAGCGCCTGCCGGTTCGCCGGCAAGCGCCTATGCCGGCGCAGCCGCTGGCTCGTCCGACGCTCAGCCGGCGCATGCCGCCAGAGCGCAGCTGCAGGCGCAGCCGCTCGGCCATGACGCCCCCGCCGCGTACCGCCGGGGCGAAGCGATCCCGCTTCGCGTGACGGCGGGCGAAAGCGTCGCAGCGGTCCGGCTCCATTACCGGCTGGTGCACCAAGCGCAGCCGTATAAACTGGCGGACATGGCGGCCTCCGGCGGCGGTGAGTTTTCCGCGGAAATTCCCGCGGATGATACCGATTCGCCGTATCCGGTGATGTACTTTTTCGAGCTGGTCGGCACGGGCGGAGAAACCTGGCTTTCGCCGGGCTTTAACGAGACGTTTTCCAATCAGCCGTATTATGTCGTCCGTCAGACCGCTGCCGGCAGAATTTGAACCGATTCTCTTAAATGCCTCTGAAGAGCGGCTATGCCGGAGCACGCCGCAATCGTCCGCAATCGTAGTCTGTGATGCATCGCTGGATGTATCATGACCGCGTCGGTTCTCCGGCATAACGGCTCATTGCAAGTTATCCATCGAAATCGGAAAGGTGCTGGTCCTGATGCCGCCCACGTCCACTGTGCTGGCCAAAACAAAAACCAAGCAGCGGGAAAAGTCCCGCCTGCTTGTCCGCATACTGCAGCACAAATATATGTATTTGCTGGCTTTGCCGGGTATCGCTTATTTTATATTGTTCAAATTTGTGCCGATGTGGGGGCTTATCATCGCTTTTATGAAATACAACCCGTACGTCGGCATACTCGGCAGCGAGTGGATCGGCATGAAAAACTTCGCCGAGCTGTTCACCGACAATAATTTTTATTTGATGCTGCGCAATACGTTTGCGATCAATATCTTTGGGCTTGTGTTTATGTTTCCGCTGCCGATCGTGCTGGCGCTGATGCTGAACGAGGTGCGGCATGAGGTATTTAAGCGGGTCAACCAATCCATCGTGTATTTGCCGCATTTTCTTTCCTGGGTTGTCGTGGCGAGCATGACCTTCTTTATCTTGTCTTCGGATGTCGGCATCGTCAACAAGCTGATCGTCGGGGCGGGCCACGAGCGTGTCGCCTTTTTGTCCAACCCGAATTATTTCTGGGGACTCATCACCGCGCAAAACATGTGGAAGGAGGCCGGTTGGGGCACAATCATCTTCCTCGCGGCTATGGCCGGCGTCGATCCGCAGCGTTACGAAGCGGCCGTTGTAGACGGAGCCAGCCGGTGGCGGCAGATTTGGCATATTACGCTGCCGGCGATTCGCCCCACGATCATCATTTTGCTCATTCTCCGGCTTGGCCATATGGCCGACGTCGGCTTCGAGCAGGTGCTGCTGATGACCAACCCGCTTGTCATGTCGGTGTCGGAAGTATTTGATACGTACGCTTACACGATCGGCATTCTCAAAGGCCAAGTCAGCGTTGGCGTCACCGTCGGCATGTTTAAGGGAGTCGTTGGCCTTGTGCTTGTGCTGGCTTCCAACTATATCGTCAAAAAACTCGGGCACGACGGCATTTATTAGGAAGGTGATCAGGTATGAGTCTCGTAAGCACCAAACGGCTGACGTTGTTTGATTGGGTCAATTATTCGCTGCTGGCGCTTATTTCGCTGGCCTGCGTATTCCCGTTTATTTACGTGTTCAGCGTATCCTTTACGGACCCGAAGGCGTATATCCCGCTTAAATTTTATTTGTTCCCCGATCAGTGGTCGCTGGCCGCCTACAAGTACATTTTATCGACGAACAGCTTTCTGAACGCGCTGAAAAGTACGGTGTTTATTACTTTGATCGGAACGGCGCTGAGCATCGTCACCTCGTTTACTTTCGCTTACGCGCTGACCCGCAAGACGATGCCGGGGCGTTCGATTATGCTTGGCGCGGTCGTCTTTACTTTGGTATTTAACGCCGGCATTTTGCCAAGTTATATTCTAATCAAATCGCTGGGCCTGCTTAATTCGCACTGGTCGCTTATTTGGCCGAGCTTGACGAACGCCTGGAGCCTCATCGTGATCAAAAGTTTTCTCGAATCGCTGCCTTCGGAGCTGGAGGATTCGGCGCGCATCGACGGCTGCTCCGATATCGGGGTATTTCTGCGTATCGTCATTCCGCTGTCGATGCCTGCGATCGCCGCATTTGTGCTGTTTTTTGCGGTAACGTATTGGAATACGTATTTTAACGCGTTGATTTATTTATCGGATTCGAAAAAGTGGACCCTGCAGGTGCTCGTCAAAACGCTGGTCATCGATTCCGACTCGACAGGGGTCGGCCAGGCGGGAGCGGGCGGCGACGATCGGATTGTGCCGCAGGAAACGATCCGCATGGCGTCGATTATGCTGGCGATGGCGCCGATTTTGGCGGTATATCCGTTTTTGCAGAAACATTTTGCCAAAGGGGTTATGTTAGGTTCGATCAAGGGCTGACGGGCCGACGGGCAAGCAGGTATGTCTTTTGAAAATACGGACGGAGGCGATCTTATGGGCTCGAATGAAAAAGTGCGCGGCAAAAGCGGCATCATCGACTGCGATGTGCATGTGTATCCGAAAAGCATGGAAGAGCTGAAGCGATACATGCAGGAGCCGTGGCGCGACAGGCATAAGCCGATGGGAAGAGGCTTCTACGAAAATCCGGTGCACGGCAGCCGCCTGGATGCCAAACCGCCCGGAGGCGGGGGGCCGGGAACCGACCCGGCATTTCTGCGAGAGCAGCTGATCGAGGAATACGGGATCGATCACGCTATTTTGCTGCCGCGGGCTTTCTGCAACATGCATCCCGATCCGGACTATGCCGCGGCGATTGCCGCCGCTTATAACGATTGGCTCGCGGACACGTGGCTGGGTCGTTATAACGAAGACGGCGTGTTTAAAGGTTCGATCACGATTGCTCACCAGGATCCGGCGTTAGCGGCGAAAGAAATCGACCGCTGGGCCGGACATCCGCATTTTGTGCAGGTGATGACCGACTCGGGGGCGCGCGCTCCGTTTGGACAGCGGCAGTATTATCCGATCTATGAAGCATGCGAGCGGGGCGGGTTTCCTTTTGCCATTCATCCCGGCACGGACGGCATGGGCATTAACGAGCAGCCTTCCCCGGGCTATCCGACCCATTATATCGAGTGGCACACATGTTTGTCGCTCAGCTTTCAGGCGCACCTGGTCAGCTTTATTACCGAAGGCGTATTCGAGCGGTTCCCCGGTTTTAAGGTCGTGCTGGTGGAAGGCGGCGTTGCTTGGCTGCCGGCATTGATGTGGCGGCTTGACGCCGAATATAAAGGGCTGCGTTACGAGGTGCCGTGGCTGACGAAAAAACCAAGCGAATATTTGCGAGACCATGTGCGCATCACCTCCCAGCCGATTGAACGGCCGGACAACGACGCGTATTTGCTGCAAACGCTGGAGATGATGGATGCCCGGCATTTGCTGATGTTTGCCAGCGATTATCCGCATTGGGATTTCGATTCGCCGACGCGGGCGTTTCCGAAGCTGCCCGAGCTGCTGCACAGCCGTATTTTCTCGGAGAATGCAAGAGAGCTGTACGGTTTGTGAAGGCCGTAACACGGCAATAAACCAGGCTGTCATGTAAGCTGTAAATCGGCACTATGCATCGAAGCCGTATAGTAGGCAGCGTATCGTGCTGCGCATCAAGCAACTTTTTAGCGTACGAACTTAAAGGAGGGAGCGCGCATTGTCCAGACACATTATCGGAAAAGCAAGCGATTTGCCTCCGGGCGAGCGCACCATCGTTACGGCAGAGAATCGTTCGATCGGCGTTTTTAACGTCAACGGGACGTATTACGCTTTGCGCAACAGCTGTCCTCACCAAGGGGCTCCCTTGTGCAAAGGGCACGTAACCGGCATGACGCTTGCAGCGCCGCCCGGACAGTACCGGTACGGGCGTCAGGACGAGATTTTGCGCTGTCCGTGGCACGGCTGGGAGTTCGATTTAACAAGCGGCAAGTCGATCTACGATCCGCATCGCTGCTTGGTGAAAACGTATGACGTGACGGTGGAACGGACGCAGGCCGCGGCGGGAGCGCCGGAGCCGGTCGCTGCCGGGCCGGCAGCGGAAGGTGGCGCTGTTCAAACGGCTGCCGCGAGCGATCCGGACGGCGAAGAGGCCCGGGTCGATACTTATCCGGTTACCGTGGAAGACGGCTGGATCGTTGTGCACGTTTAGAGTCAAGAGGCGGATAAGAGCCGGCAAGGCATGACATGTACGAAAAGGAGCGCGACCTAAATGAGCGAAAATAGCATAAGCGGCACGTATGCAACCGGCAAGCCGGTTGCGGCCCCGATTCCCTGGTACCGCCGGACTTTCCGCTGGGGGCAGACCAACTTGACGGAAATGGATCCCGTGTATTGCGATATGGAGTGGTGGAAGCGGTATTGGCGCGATACGCGGGTTCAAGGCATCATCGTTAATGCAGGCGGCATCGTTGCGTATTACCCAAGCTCAATTAAGCTGCATTACCGCGCGGCAGGATTGGGAGACCGCGATTTGTACGGCGAGTTTTCCACGGAAGCCAGAAAAGCCGGCCTGACGGTGTTGGCTCGAATGGACATTAACCGGGCCACGCAGGACTTTTACGACGCGCATCCGGATTGCTTTGTCGTTAACGGCAAGGGAGAGCCGCTGATGGCGGACGGCCGTTATTTTTCCTGCGTCAACAGCGATTATTACAAAACGTACATTCCCGAAGTGCTGAAGGAAATCATTGCGCTTTACAAGCCGGACGGCTTTACCGACAACAGCTGGACTGGCGTGTCGCGCCAACATATATGCCATTGCGGCAGCTGCCGCAGCAAATTTAAACAATACGCGGGCCTGGAGCTTCCGGCCGCGGCGGATTGGAACGATCCCGGCTATCGGCAGTGGATCAAGTGGAGCTACCAATGCCGTATGGAAAATTGGGATTTGTTTAACCGGGTGACCCGGGAATTCGGCGGGCCGGATTGTCTATGGCTGGGCATGGTTAACGCCAATCCGGTGAAAACCCACGCCTCCTTTTGCGATTTGAAGGAAGTCGGCGAACGATCGCAGGTTATGATGTGCGACCATCAATCCAGGGATCCGTTAAACGGCTTCGAACAGAACAGCCTGAACGGTCAGTTACTGCATGGAGTGGCCGGCTGGGATGCGCTTATTCCGGAGAGCATGGCGAATTATATCCGCGGTGTGCGCAGCTTTCGCCAAGGCAGCAACCCTCCTGCGGAAACTAGGTTATGGATGATCGAAGGGATGGCTGGGGGCATTTCGCCATGGTTTCACCATGTCGGCGGGGTTCAGGAAGACCGTCGGCAGTTCGGCAACATGCCGCCGCTCATGCAATGGCATGAGGCCAACGAAACATATTTGTACAACCGTCAGCCGGTTTCGAATATCGGTCTTGTGTGGAGTCAGGAGAATACGGAATTTTACGGGCGCGCCGACGCCGACGAAAACGTCGCGCTGCCGTGGCACGGCTTTGTCAAAGCGCTCAAGCGGGCGCGGATTCCTTTTATCCCGGTGCATGCCGATCATATCGCCCGAGACGCCGCTCGTTTGGATGTGCTGATTTTGCCCGATCTGGCGGCCATGAGCGACTCGCAATGCGAGGCGGTGCGGCGTTTCGCCGAGTCCGGCGGACATCTAGTGTTTACCGGCGCAACGGGAACGCTGGACGAGTGGGGAGAAAAACGCGAATTTTTCCCGCTTGAAGCCGTAACCGGGATTGCGCATTCGCATCAAACGGAAGGAGCGGCAGGCAAGCAATCGTCCGATTGGGCTTTTTTTGACACGCATAATTACATCAGGCTGCCGGACCTTGATGAACGCCATGAGGTGCTGAACGGCTTCGAGCAGACGGATATTTTGCCCTTCGGCGGTAAGCTTCAGCGGGTCCAAGCTGCGGATTGGCTGAACGCGGCAGCGACTTACATTCCGTCGTATCCGATTTATCCGCCGGAGTTCAGCTGGGTCAGAGAGCAGCGCACGGATATCCCGGTCATGCTGGCCGGCGAAAATCCCTTTGGCGGCCGGATATTTTATTTTGCTGGCGACATAGACCGCTGTTATGGCCGTACCTATTTGCCGGATCTTGGGGATTTGCTCGCCGGGGCTGTCAAATGGGCCTCCGCCGGTACGATGCCGCTGAAAGTGGAGGGCCCGGGGTACCTGGATTGCCAATTATACCGGCAGACCGGTCGGTTGATCGTTCATGTGGTCAATTTGAGCGGTACCCAGCAAACAGCGGGTTATGTGGAGGATTATTTGCCCGTCGGCCCGATTACCGTTTCCGTCAAGCTGGACGGATCCGAACCGGCCTGCGCGGCGATGAAGGTGAGCGGCCTGGAAGTCAAGCCGGTGATCGCGGACGGCTGGGCGACGGTACGGCTCGACACGCTGACGGACCATGAAATGATCATATTGGAATGACCGCAATGATCAAACGGGAAAAACGTTGAAAATCGGGCAAAGGAGAGGGATTGCCATGACGGATGTGGGAAAAGGCAAATGGCATTGGCGTAAAATGGCGCATTGGGCGCTTGGCGTAAGCTGCGCTGCGGCACTTGCCGCCAGCGGGTGTTCCGCCGGAAATGGCGGCAGCTCCCAGCCGCAGGCGGGAACGGGGAACCCGTCCGCTCAGGCGACGGCTAAGGAGACTGCCAAAGAAACCGCCGCCGAGGCCGGAAAGCCGCTGCAAATTCAAATTTTCGGCGGGTTGTACAACGAAATGCCGGATATGAACAACGCCTTCTGGGCGGAATGGCAGAAGCGGCTGAACGTAAAGCTTGACGCCAACTGGGTTCCTTCCGGCGACGTCATCACCAAGCTGGACTTGGTGCTTGCATCGGGCGATCTCCCTGAAGTCATCGCCTACCCGAACCAAGGTTTGACGGTATCGATGATCAACGCGGTGCGCAACGGCGCGTTCTGGGATTTGACGCCTTTTCTGGGCGACCTGAGCCAATACCCGAATTTGAAAAACAACACGCCTCCCAATTGGCAAAAATTCCTGTCCGTCGACGGCAAAATATACGCCCTGCCGCGCTCCCGCTCGCTGATCGACAATTCGGTCAACATCCGCAAGGACTGGCTGGATAAGCTGGGCATACCGGTGCCCGCGACGATCGATGAATACCGCAATGCGCTTAAAGCAATCGCAAACGGGGACCCGGACGGCAACGGGAAAAAAGATACGATGGGCATTGTCGGCATCAACGAAGGGGTTAGTCCGTTCGAAGCGGCCTTCGGCGCGTTCGCGCCGCATTACGACAGCGAGGGCGGGCTCGTTTGGCATGAGCTGACGGGAGAATACACTTCCTTGGTCGAGTGGCTGCGCGGCCTCTATTCCGACGGCAGTCTGCCGAAGGAATTTATGACGATGAAAAGAACGCAGATGGAAGAAGCGATCGGCACCGGCAAAGCGGCCACGTATATCCGGAGCACGAGGTACCATTACGATTTTGAAGTGCAGGCCAAAAAGGTGCAGCCCGAGGCTAAAATCATCGGGTTACCTCCTCTAAAAGGCCCGGGCGGTTATGCGGCGGATTTGTCCACCGGCGTCAACGGCGGGATTTTTATCTCGAAAAAGGTGCCTGAAGCGAAGGTCAAGCAGATGCTGAAATATTTTGATGCGACGGCCTCTCAGGAAATGACCGACTTCGGCTACAGCGGGGTGGAAGGCGTTCATTATAAAGTCGTGGGCGGCGAGAAGGTGCCAACTGAGCTGTCGATTAAAGAGGTAAATACGACAAGCCTTGGCGCCGGCGTTTTCGCCTACGTCAAGTGGGGAAAGGTTGACAATCCCGGAGCGCCGAAGGAAGCAAACGAGCAAAAGCGCAAAGAAGTGGCCGATTATGAGAAGCTCGGCGTCTATAACATTTTTACATGGCTCATATCTAATACGTGGGTGAACACGTGGCCGAAATATTCCAGCGAATGGAACGCGATGATGACTAAGGCGATCGTCGGACAAATTTCCATGGACGAATATAAAACGTATGTCGCCAAACTCAACAATCTTCCTGAATTTAAGACGGCTTACAAAGAATTTGCCAAGGCGTACAGCTATTATAAGTGACGGGACTGCGGACGACGATTGCCGGATGAATGCTGCAGAGCCGTGAAAAAGCGATTGATATATTGGCGTTGGAGAACCGGAGTTGAGACTTCCGGTTCTTTTTATTTTATACGACCGGCATATTTCCAGAGGTGACGGTTATCGTCAGCAGCGGATGCTATCCGGCTTCCGAGTACACGTCCCGGGCTTGCCTGGCGGTGGTCGAACCCTAGACCTATGGAAATTTTGTGAATTTTACGCTACTTTTGGAATGAGCTTGTATCCATCGCGGCGCTGATGCGATACACTTTTATAACAAGCTAACAACATATTTTTGGGAGAAAAGAAGGTAGAGAGATGAGGAGAGCAGGTTACGTTTTCTCGGCAGTTGTTGCCGCAGTCGTTATTGTGCTTCTTGGTTCATTGCAAATAACGCATGCGGCGGATTTTCCGGCGACAGGCGGTTATGAGCAGGTTACGGTGACGGGCGTTGCGGCGGACGCGACGCTGCAATTGGGACAAGGCGCTCAAATATTGGATACGCAGATAGCTTCAGGAACGTCTTTTACGTTTACCAATGTAGAGCCGGGAATCGAATATTATGTCATTCAAACCGCAGGCGGCGTAGTGACTTCGTCCAATATGGTAACGGTCAATCCGGCCGCCGTCAACGCCACGGGAGGTGCGGGATATATCGATGTGACCGGCGGCAAACAGGGTCGCACGTTAACGTTATACCGCGTTGCGGGAAACGAAGTGGCGGCCACGTATACGCTGGCGGCAGGTGAAACCGGCCACCGGTTCGATAATCTCGCGGGTACGTTTTATGTCGTTCAATCGGTTAATTCGCTTGACAGCCAAGGCTCCGCATTTGCCGTTGCAGTGCCTAAAGCGCTGACTGTAAGCGGCGGGATCGGTTATGTCGACGCAAGCGGCGGTACGCCGGGCGTCAGCATGCGCCTGATGCGGGTGTCGGACAATACGCAGACCGCTTCGTATACGCTTGGAGCGGCGGAAACCAGCCATCGGTTTGAAAGCGTGGCCGGCGTATTTTATATCATTCAAACCTCCGTGGACAACGTGCAGGACGGAGGTTCGACGTGGGCTACGGCAACGCCGCCGCAAGTAACCGCAATTGGCAGCGCAAGCGGACAGGTCAGCGTGACCGGCGCCATGCCGGGCGCAGCGCTGACGTTGTATTACGGTGCGGCGCAGCAAACGACCGGGACGGCCGACGGCGCGGGCGGCTACACGTTTACCGGCCTGCAGCCGGGGACCGGCTATTCGGTTACGCAGACGGTAGATTCGGTCACGGGGGCGGCTTCGGCTGCGGTTACCGTAACGCCGGCTGCGCCTGCCGCTGTCGGCGGGGCGATGAGCTTAACGGTGTCCGGCTTAACCGGCGGCGCGCAGCTGAAGCTGTATCAAGTCGGGACGCCAACTCCGCTGGTTTCCGCAACGGCCGGTGTGGCGGATACGGAGTACACGTTTACGAACGTACAGCCGGGTTTTAACTATTACGCAACGCAGACGGTTGGCGGTGTGGAAAGCGTCAACACGAACTGGGTTACGGTGAAACCGGATGTGGTTGCGGTGAGCGGCGGCAGCGGCTATATCGATGTGTCGGGCGCACTTTCGGGCGCAACGCTGCAGTTGTACCGCACGCCTTCGGCTTACATCGCTTCGCACACATTAAGCGTTGCCGAAACGACGTACCGCTTTAGCGGCATTGCCGGCGAATATTACGTCATTCAAAACAAAAACGGCGCGGAAAGCCTCGCTTCTTCGTTTGCTACAGCTACGCCTCCCGCTTTCACTCTTACGGGCGGCGCCGGGTATCTCGACGTCAGCGGCGCGATGCCGGGGGGAACGGTTAAGCTGTATTTGCTGCCGAGTATTTTGGACGACCAAGCTACATTGACGGTGACCGATTCGGCGTACCGTTTCAACGGGAAAGCGGGTGTTTATTATGCGATACAAACGGTAAACGGCACGGACAGTCCGGCTACTCCGTTTGCCACGGCTACCCCGCTGGCGGTCACGTTGTCCGGCGGTGTGGAAAGCGTAACGGTGTCCGGCGCGACGCCAGGCTCGAAGCTGAAGCTGTACGTAGGCTCCAGCCAAACCGCCGAAGGCGTGGCGGACTCCGGCGGGGCATACCGTTTCACAGGCATTGCCGCAGGAATGAACTATTACGTTACACAAACGGTTCATGATGTTGAGGGGCTTGCTTCCAACACTGTGACGGTGTCTCCCGGCGGCTTCGGAGCTATCGGCGCAATCGGTCAGGTGCAGGTGACGGGAGCGGCCAAGGGAGCGCTGCTCAAGCTGTACCGCGGACAAGCGGAGCTTACCGCTTCCTTCACGCTGCAGGGCGACGACACGGCTTATACGTTTACCGGCGTAACGCCCGGCTTTGATTATTATGTGACCCAGACGGTCGGCGGTGTGGAAAGTTTAGGGACTTCCTTTGTTGTTGTCGATCCCGCTCCAGGGGGATTGGCGGCACGCGGCGGAGTCAACACCGTAGAAGTTGCGGGCGCATCGGCCGGGGCGATGCTGTCGCTGTATAACGGTTCGGGCCAAGCGGTGGCGAGCCGACAGGCGTCCGTTACCGGCGCAACGTACGGCGCGGTATTCAGTCCGGTGCAGCCGGGTGTCGGGTACTACGTCGTACAGACGATCGGCGGCATTCCCGGAGCGCCTTCCAACACCGTTACCGTAAAACCGGAAGCCGTCTCGGCCGGCGCAGGGTATTTCCGCATCTCCGTGACGGGCGCAAGCCCGGCGGCGGAAGTGAAGTTGTACCGCGAGGGAACTGCGCTTGCTTCCGGCATTGCCGACACGCTGGGAAGTTATGTGTTTGCTCCGGTGGCTGCGGGCGGCAATTATACGGTAACACAAACCGTATACGGCGCCGAAAGCGATCCAACCGGCGCTTTAACAGTCATCTTTTATTCATCGTCTTCCTCTTCGAACGCGCAACCGGACCAGACAAGCGGTTCGGAGCAAACGGCTGGCGGCGATTCGGCTGCGAATGCGGACGATGAACTTGCTTCCGCGCGGCAAACGAAAGAGGACGGCCAAAATGTTGTCACTATGACGGTCGATCCGCTTAAGCTGGACGAACGGTTGAAGACGGGCGACGGCACGGTCATTACGCTGACGACGACCGGCGGCGCGGACAAGGTTGTCGGTGTTTTGAACGCACAGATGATCAAAAATATGGAAAACCGCAACGCGGTGCTCGAAATCCGCACGGACAACGCGGTGTACACACTTCCGGCGGCGGCGCTGCATATCGAGCATATTGCGGATCAGGTAGATGGGGCTGCGCCGCTTGCGGCAATTGAAGTTTCCGTTGTCATCGGCAAAAGCGGCGAAGCCGCGCAGCAGCGTTTGGCGGAGCAAGCCGGCCAGAATGGCTGGACTGTCGCCGCTCCGCCGGTTGACTTTACGATGTATGCCAGCTTGGGCGTGGCGAAAGTGGAGATCGGCCGCTTTGACCAGTACGTCACGCGCAGCTTAGCGCTTCCGGCCGGAACCGATCCGGCGAAAATAACGACCGGCGTTGTGCTTGAAGCGGACGGATCGGTACGTCACGTTCCTACCAAGGTGGAAAAACACGGTGAAACCTACTATGCCTTGATCAACAGCTTGACCAACAGCTCGTATGCGGTCATCTGGAATCCGAAGTCGTTTACCGACGTATCCGGCCATTGGTCCAAGCAGGCGGTTGACGATATGGGCTCACGGCTAGTTGTTGCCGGAGTCAGCGACACCAGCTTCGCCCCTGACCGCTCGGTCACAAGAGGCGAGTTTGCCGCGATCGTGGCGCGTGCGCTTGGACTCGGCTCGGCGGGCGCCGCTTCCGGCAAGTTCAGCGATGTGCCGGAAAGCCACTGGGCGCAGCGGTACGGGCAGGCTGCTTACGAATATAGGCTCATCGACGGATACCCGGACGGCACGTTCCGGCCGGAGCAAACGATCACGCGCAGCGAGGCGTTTGTCATCGTCCACCGCGCGATGACACTGACCGGTCTGCTTTCCAAGCTGAGCGACG
The DNA here is from genome assembly GCF_004307995.1 of Paenibacillus thalictri. Classification (GTDB taxonomy): domain Bacteria; phylum Bacillota; class Bacilli; order Paenibacillales; family NBRC-103111; genus Paenibacillus_AF; species Paenibacillus_AF thalictri. Next base: position 24,163 of record NZ_SIRE01000007.1, read on the forward strand.
GTTTGTCCGGCCAGCTTGACGGCTTCGCCGACAGCGGCGAAATCCGGCCGTGGGCGCGCGATGCGGCTGCAGCCGTGCTGGCTGGCGGCGTCTTCGAAGGCGACGGCGGTCAGCTCAATCCATCGGCCGAGCTGACCCGGGCGCAGAGCGCTGCGGCAATGCTGCGGCTGCTGAAGCAATCCGGTTTGATTTAACGAGATGATATGGCAATAGCTGCTTAAACTGCATAAAGGCCCCTTCGTGAACGGGAGAGCGAAGCTCCCCCGATCGCGAGGGGGCTTTTTTGCCGGTCACGTCTTTTTTGCATCCAAATCGTTCACTTATCTTCTTGTTCGTAAAATAATGAACCATTTGCGTGAAAAAGTGAATGCGTTCCGGAATCGGCAAAAATGATGAAAATTGATGCGAAGATAGTTCCTTCTGGCCTGATACAACCCGCTCTATAATGACAAAGAAGCACATATCTACGGCACAATACGGAGGTGAATCGGATGAATCCAAAGAAAGAGGCGGCTGCGGGAGTGATGTTTTTGCTGCCCAGCCTGCTCGGTTATATCGTATTTATGTTTTTCCCGATTGTTTTTTCACTCATCTTATCATTCAGCGAATGGGATTTGATTTCGGGACTGCAGACCATCAAGATGGTTGGATTGGAAAATTTCAAGCAGCTATTTCAGGACGACCTGTTTTTCCACTCGCTGAAAAACAATTTCATATATGCGGTTGGGGTTGTTCCCGTAACGATGATCATCGCCCTGCTGCTTGCGGTTGCGTTGAACCGCATGGTGTATATGAAAGGTGCCTTACGGCTCGTATTTTTCATGCCGTATATTACGACGATTGTCGCCGCGTCGGTTGTATGGATGGCGCTGCTGCACCCGTCGCAAGGGCCGCTTACGCAATTTCTCCACTCCCTTGGCGTCGAACATACGCCGCAGTGGCTCGGCAGCACAACCTGGGCGCTCCCGTCGCTGATGCTGATGATGATCTGGAACGGCCTCGGATATGATCTGGTCATTTACATGGCCGGTTTGCAGGGCATTTCCAAGGAGCTGCACGAAGCCGCCGAGGTGGACGGAGCGACAGGGATTAACAAGTTTTTCTACATTACCATTCCGCTGCTTTCGCCTACGACATTTTTTCTGTTTATTACACGTATCATTCAATCCTTTGAAGTATTTGGTCCCGTCAATATTATGACGCAAGGGGGGCCGGGCGACTCGACTTCGGTGCTGGTGCACTATATTTACGTCGTATCGTTCCAGTTTTACAAATTCGGCTACGGATCGGCTATTGCATGGGTGTTGTTCCTGATTATTTTCCTGATTACTTTGATTCAATGGAGGCAGCAGAAGAAATGGGTGACGTACACGTAAAAACGAAAGCGCGGACTAAAAGCAACCTGGGAAAGCTGCTCATGACCTTGCTGGTGTCGGTGCTTGGCATATTGATGCTGCTGCCGTTTCTGTGGATGGTTTCCGCTTCGCTAAAGCAGCCAAACGAAGTATTCCAGTTTCCGATTCGTTGGATTCCCGCACACCTGCAATTTACCAACTACAAGGAGGTGTGGCTGAACAAATATTATCCGTTTTCGCTGTTTTTTTTCAACTCGCTTAAAGTGACGGCAATCACCATCATCGGTACGCTGCTCGTTAGCGCGGCCGCCGCTTATGCATTCGCCAAAATCGAGTTCAGATGGAAAAATGCGATATTTCTCGTTTACCTGACCACTTTGATGATCCCTCATCAGGTGACGCTTGTCCCGCGGTTTATTTTATTTCATTGGCTTGGCGTGTACGACACGCATTGGACGCTGATTCTTCCGGGGATGTTTAATATTATCGGGATTTTCCTGCTGCGGCAATTTTTTATGGGTATCCCGAAAGATTTTTCCGAGTCGGCGTTTATCGATGGCGCCAGACATGCTACCATTTTTTGGCGTATCGTCATTCCGCTGGCTACACCGGGTTTTGTCTCGCTGATCATTCTGTCGTTTGTGTGGAACTGGAACAATTACATGGACCCGCTTATTTTTCTGACAAGCAAGCAGCTGTATACGATTCCGGTCGGGCTGCAGACACTGCTCGATCAGGAGGGGATCCGCACCAATCTGGTAATGGCCGGGGCGACATGCTCCGTGCTGCCTATTATGATCGTTTTTCTGCTGTTTCAAAAACATTTCATTCAAGGCATCGCTTCGAGTGGTATCAAAGGTTAGACCGGCCAATCACGGCCGCAACATATACGGAGGTGCAAACATGAATAAATTGCAAGGTGTTATTTGTCCAATGGTTACCCCGCTTGACGAGAATCAAAACATTGATGAGGCAGGAACAAGGAAGCTTGTCCGCCGCTTGCGGGAGAAAGGGGCGAGCGGGCTGTTTATCCTCGGCACGATGGGCGAGTTCCCTATGATCGTCGAAGAGGAGAAACGCAGACTGGTGGAAATCGTTGTGGATGAGGCGGGACGAGATATTTCCGTGCTGGTGAACGTGTCCGAGCAGGGACCGCGCAAAACGGAAAGGACGCTGCGCATGGCGATTGATGCCGGGGCGGAAGCGATCGTGTTGACGCCTCCGCATTATTACAACACCCGGAATAAGCGGGAGCTCTTCAATTACTATACATCTTTTTCCAGGAATACGGATGTGCCGGTTATTATTTACGACGCCGGGTATACCAATAATTCGATTCCGACCGATATTTTGCTTGAACTAAGCGCCGAGCGCAATATCATCGGCGTGAAATGCGCCGTATTCACACATGCACCGCTGCTGCGCGAGTTTTATGGAAGAGACGACTTCGCCATTTTACACGGCGACGAGACAAGCCTAGACTTGGCCGTTCATGCCGGTGCGGACGGGATCGTGCCCGGCATAAGCAGCCTTGCCGTGGATCTGTGCGTCGAGCTGTTCCAATCGGCGAAGTCGGGTCAGCTGGCGGAAGCGATGCGCGTGCAAAAGCAGCTGCTGCACATTCAGCGGACTGTGTACGGCGTCGGCGGAACCCATTGGGGCAACGGGCAAAAATATGCGCTTTCGCAGCTTGGCGTTTGCCAGGAGCATATCGCGACAACCCTACTGCCGCTAAGCGAAGAAGACCGCCGCGATATCGGAAGCATGCTGACAACATACGGAATTTCCTGATCTTATCTTACTTGAAAAGGAGCGAACAATAATGATCAAAGAGATTGACGCCGACGTTGTTGTCATCGGAGGAGGGCCGGCGGGAATCAATGCGGCCATCGCCGCCGGACGCAGCGGCGCCCGAACGGTGCTTGTCGAGCGGTACGGTTTTGTCGGCGGCATGTCGACGGCGGCGCTTGTTTATCCGTGGATGACCTTTCATACGATGGATGGCCGGCAGGTTATCAAAGGTATTGCGCAAGAAATTATCGATCGTCTGGTGAAGCTGAACGCTTCGCCGGGACATGTGCGCGATACGGTAGGTTTTGTTCGAACTGTGACGCCGTATCATCCGGAAGTGTACAAAGTGGTTGCTCTCGATATGCTGTGCGAAGCCGGAGTTAAGCTTTATCTGCACAGCTTCGCGGACGAAGCTGAGGTGGAGGACGACCGGGTCGTTTCCGTGCAGATTACGGGCAAATCCGGCCGCATGCGCATTCGGGGGAACGTATTTATCGATACGACCGGCGACGCGGATATTGCTTATTTGTCGGGAGCGCCTTATTGGCAGGGCAGAGACGGAGATTTGCTGACACAACCGATGACGCTCAAATTCCGCATGAAAGGCGTCGATTTGCAGCGCGTCAAAGCTTACATGCTGGAGCATCCGGACGAATTTAACGATAAAACGCCGATTGCGGAGCTGCCGGACTTGCCGCTGACCGGGGTGGGCGGGTTCTCCAAACATTGGCAGGAAGCCAATCTGCCGATCAACAGACAGGATGTGCTGTTTTTCACCGGACCGGGCGATGACGAAGTGCTAGTCAATTCAACGCGCGTGCAGGGCCTTGACGGAACAAAGGTTGAAGATTTGACGTTGGCTGAAGAATTGGGGCGCAAGCAGGTGCTTCAATATGCAGCGTTTATGATCGAGTCGTTGCCGGGCTTCGAAAATGCCTCGTTATCGCAAGTCGGCGCGCAGATCGGGGTTCGGGAAACGAGGCGGATCGAAGGGTTTTATGCACTGCGGATGGAGGATGTCGTACAGGCGGCGCGCTTCGATGATTGTATTGCCCGCAGCGGTTATCCGATCGACATCCACGATCCGCTTGGACGTGGTGTCACCGCGGCATGGATCGGGGGCGACGGCGCTTATGATATTCCTTACCGCTGTATCTTGTCCCGGACGATCGTCAATCTGCTGGCCGCCGGCCGCTGTATCTCGACGACCCATGAGGCGCTTGCTACTACCCGCTTGACGCCAAGCTGTATGGCAACCGGGCAGGCGGCCGGGACGGCGGCCGGATTGGCCGTCAAACGCGGAATCACGCCGCACGATATCGACGTGAAAGAGCTTCAGGCCTTGTTGATCGAAGGCGGCGCGGTACTGGAACAGGTCCGCGAGGGATAGACCGGCGATTTTGTCTTCTTATACCGCCGGTTTGTCACAATATGTTACAATATGAACAAAACAGCGGCTGCCAGCGGCATCATGGAGGTATACCGGGCGATGACAGAACGAATTTCGCGTAAAATTCGATTTCGCACCGTACAAAGCAAAATTTTCACGCTTGTATTTGTCTGTTTGATTATCCCGTTTGGTATTACTTTCTATTACAGCTTTAATTCGCTCAAAGAGATTATAACCGATAAAATCGGCACCTCCGTTCAAGAATCGCTTCATCTGACCCAAAGCAATATGGAAGAAGTGCTTGGACAGATGATGTCGGCCGCCATGCTGGTCAGCATCGATCAGCCCGTAGCCCGCGTGTTGGAATCGCCTGGCGAAATGAGCCAATACGAACGGCTGAAAATTACCGATGACATGATTTTTAAGTTAAACAGCACTTATTTGTATAAGATGCGTTTTTATACCGCGATTATGGATGCGCAGGGGCAGTTGTACTCGTCGCTGGAAAATCAGGCGAAGAAGGAAATCATTCAAAACTTCGCTTGGCTGCCGGAAGCCAAAGCGGCGAATAACCAGTTTCTATGGGTGTATGAAGAAAGCAATTTAATCAGCGCCAACAAGAAAGAACCTACCTTGATCGTCGCCAAGTCGATCAGTTCCGCCGACGGAAGACGGAATATCGGGGTGGTTATGATTTTCCTGGGAGTTAATGAACTTGGTCCCACCTTAAACACTCTGGACGGTACGATGGTGTTGTCCGACGCTAACGGTAAGGTGCTGTATCGATCCAAAGGCATGCAATTAAGCAATCTGAGCTCGGATGAACCGGTCACCCGGCGAATGGCCGACTCCAGTCAAGGCCAATTTATCGAAGACATAGACGGGCAGCGTTATATTGTGAATTACCGGACGATTGCATTGACCGGTTGGAAGATCGCGCAGTTCAGGCCGTATGAAGCCGTGTTTAAGGAAATGGTCGACCTGCAAAAAGTGTACCTTTATGTGATCGGCGGCATTCTCATCGTATTTATTTTGATTGCCGGCACAATCGCTTATGGCGTCACCCGTTCGCTGAGGCTGCTGCGGCTGAAGATGGTCAAGGTGGACAAAGGCAATCTGCACGCGGCTGCCGTAGCCGTCAGAGGAACTGATGAAATTGCGGAGCTGATGTCGACTTACAATGGCATGCTGGAGCAAATCAAGGAACTGATCCAGAATGTAAAAGAAGAGCAGAAGCAGAAAGAACATCTGCGCTTCAAGATGCTGCAGGCGCAAATCAACCCGCACTTTTTGCTGAACACACTTAACAATATCAAGTGGATGGCATATATGAGGCGCGACCAGGAGGTCGGCGACATGATCTCCCATATGGCCGTCATGATGGAGGCAAGCATCGGCCGGGGAGAAGACGTTATAGCGCTGCGGCAGGAAATTGAATATATCCAAAGTTACGTAACCTTGCAAAATATTCGTTGGAACGGGCAAATCGAGCTGCGTACGGACATCCCCGACCGCTTGCTGGCATGCGCCATTGTGAAGTTTACGCTGCAGCCGCTTGTCGAGAACAGCATTATACACGGCAGAGGGCAAGGTCGCAATGAAGCGCAGACGATTGATATCGTTTGCGAAGAAGAGCAGGACCATGTGACTCTCATCGTACGCGACAACGGTACGGGTGTCCCGGACAATAAGCTGCGCGTGATCAAGGAAACGCTTGCGGAGCCGCAGCTGTACCGGAATCGGGAGCGCGTCGGGCTGCTGAATGTGCATGAACGAATCAAGCTTCATTTCGGCGATGCCTTCGGCATCGCTGTGAACAGCGCAGTAGGGGAAGGCACAGCCGTTACCGTAACGTTGCCGAAACTTTTGCCAGACGGAGGGACTCATGTATAAAGTCATCATTGTGGACGACGAAATGCTGGTGCGTATTGGCATGACTTCCTTGATCCAGTGGGAGGACCACGGTTTTGAAGTGGTCGGAACCGCCAGCGACGGACTGCAGGCCTGCCAATTGATCGAGCGGCATATGCCGGATATTGTGCTGACGGACATCGTGATGCCCGAACTGAACGGCCTTGAGTTAATCGCTGCAACACGCCAAAAGTACCCGTTTATCCGTTTTATCGTGCTGAGCAGTCATAGCGATTATGCTTACGTGCGGGAAGCGATGAAGCTGGGCGCGGAAGATTACATTTTGAAAGCTTCCGTTAAACCGGCGGAAATGATTCGTCTGCTTGAGACAACGACGGCCAAGATGGGAATCAGCCCGGCGCTGCCGGAAACGGGGAAATCGGCGGGGCGCACAACCGACAGGGAAACGATGATTCGTTTGCTTGGAGGCGGCGCGATCGACGAGGCGGAACGCGAAGGCTGGTTTGCGGAACGCGGCGATGCTTTGCATGATTGGCTTATATTGGTGATTAAAGCGCACGGTCCCGAGGAGGAAACTGCAAATATCGGGATGGAGAGCGCTTTATTGCATTTGACGGATGCATATTTTTCGGGTAGCTGCGAGCATGTAGCGTTGTATAAAAGCGGCGAGTACATGGCGCTGATATCCGTCCCGCGCAGCGATGCGGATTTGGAGCCCGCGGCGTCCGACGCCGCTCCGCTGCTGCTTGCGGTCCGGCGTTATTTGAACGTGGAGGTCAGCATCGGCATGAGCGGGCGGTTCGCCGGTCCTGCGGCCTTTAAAGCGGCGTTTGTGCAGGCCAAAGAAGCGCTGCAGTACGGCTTTTATTGCGGATTGGGGCAATGTTACCGATACGATCCGGCTTTTTTTCCGTCTATAGGCAACGGCTCCTTATTTGATAAAAAAGACGAGGAGCGGCTGGAGCATTGCGTGGAGACGGGAGCTTACGACGGATTGGAACCGCTGATCGCATCAATTTTTGCAAAACTGTCGATGAACAGGTATTACCGCAATCAAGATATCGGCATGTTTATGGAAATTGTTCATGCGGTCAAACGTATCGGCACACGCCAAGGGGTTGAATGGGAACGCGTTTATCCGGGGGATACGCCTATTCATATCGAACTGCTGCGGCTCAGAACGATTGCAGACATGCAAGGCTGGTTCACCGCGCTCATCGGATCGTTTAGCCAACAGCTGCTAAAGTTTAACGGGGAGAAATACCGTGAAGAAGTGCGCCGTCTGATCGGTTATTTGAAGACGAATTATGCGCAGGATATATCGCTTAACGGGGCTGCCGCGATTGCCAATATGAGCCCAAGTTATTTGAGCTCCATTTTCAAACGGGAAACAAATAAAAGCTTTGTGGAGTTTTTGACCGAAATCCGGATGGAGAAGGCGGCGGAGTTGCTCATCCAAACGGATCTTCCCAGCTACCTGATCGCCGAGCAAGTGGGATACGAAAATATCAATTACTTCGGCAGGGCGTTCAAAAAAGAAATGGGTGTCAGCCCAAGCCAATACCGGATGAACCGTTCAAATACAAAAAAATAAAACAACGTTCGAAAAATAATGAATATGCGGCTGCGGAGCCAAAATAAATGAAACAAAACGGCAAAATACTTCCTTCTGGCCGGAATCAATGCGGATTATACTCAATCATGTAAGCGCTATATGGATGCTGCGATCATTTATTGGGGGAGGATTTTCATGAAAAAGAAATTAGTGTCGATACCTGCGTTATTCAGTGCCGTGCTGCTTGTTTCAACGCTGAGCGGCTGCGGAGGGGCGGAACCGGCCAAAACGGATAACGCCGCTGCCGCCGGACAACCCGCGCAGAAGACGGCTCCTTCGGAACCGTCCGCATCTTCGCAAATCAAACCGGCGAAGATCACATGGTGGGCGGCATGGGCCGAAGATCAGGGGCCTGCAGAGATGATCAAGAAGTTTAATCAGAAATATCCGCAGATTAAAGTCGAATACGTGCAGTTCACAAACAGCGATGAAGGCAATGTCAAAGTGGATACAAGCCTTGTTGCCGGCCAGCAGATCGATGTGTTTTTCAACTACGGGCTGCCGCGGTTGGAAGCACGGGCCAAAAAAGGCGTTCTCCAGGATTTGAACGAATTTTTGACTAAGGACAAGGTTGATGTGGCCGGTGAATTCGGGCAAGAAACGTTCCAAATCGACGGCAAGTATTACGGACTGCCGGCGACTTCTCTGATCGATGCCGTTTTCATCAACAAGAAAATGCTCGACGCTGCAGGCTTGAAAGTACCGGAGCGCTGGACGCTGGATGAATACGCCGAATATGCGAAAGCGTTGACCAAAGGCGAAGGAAGCTCGAAAATATACGGTTCTTCCGACTACCTCAGCAATTATTACTGGACGAATCCGGTCAGAGGGCTGCTTGGCAGCAACGCCTGGTACAAGTCGGACGGCACATCCAACTTCGATCATCCGGCCTACAAAAAAGCGCTCGAATTCAAGAACAAAATTGAAAACGTAGATAAATATCAGTATCCGTACACCGAATATAAATCGACCAAATCGTCAACCAACGAGTTATTTATCCAAGGAAAGATGGCGATGGCCGTCAATTCCAACTCGGTTGCGAGGTTCATCAGCAATACAAAAGATTATCCCCGGGATTTCCTCGTAACGGTCGCTCCGCTGCCGACACTCGAGAAAGACCAGAAGGAAGTATATACAAACGGATTGCGGCACTTCGGCTATTTGGCCATGAATAAAAACACGAAGGAAAAAGAAGCCTCCTGGCTGTTTTTGAAATGGCTGTCAACCGAAGGCTCGGTGGATTTGGCCCAAGTCGGACATATCCCTACCTGGAAAAAGAACAATAAAGATGCGATTGCCGCCATTATGCTCGGCCCTAATGCGGATAAAGTTGTGGATGTAGAGACATTCAAGCGTGTTATCTTGAATTATGATGCAAAGTCCTATACGGACACCATCTACACCGCTTATAACGAAGTCAACAAAATTTTGCAGGATGAGGCGGAAAAAGCGCTGTTTGGCATTTCCAGCATCGACGATGCTTTAAAGGAAATGAAGAAGAAAGCGGATCAAGCGATTAAAGCTGCAAAATAAGCTCAGGCAAGGTAGGGAAAATATGGGGCGGAAGCGGTTTTGGCTCGACGGCCGGTTATCAAATTGATGATTTCACCGTTCAAGCCTGGAATGGAAGCGCTTGGCAAACGATGGCGACCGTCACGGGCAATACAAAAGATAGCGCTCTTGGCACATATAACGATTTGCCGATCACAGCTGTAACGACAACCAAACTGAGGATGGACATCACCAACCCAAGCCACGACACCGACAATCGGGCTAGGTTGCAGGAAATCGAAGTGCACGGATATTAGAATCGGATTACCCCTGTCAGCGGAAAACCGGCGAGGGTAAATTTATTATTTCGAAATGTGCTGGCTGAGCGCGACGAACCAGATCGTGCCGTTAGGAAAAAACGACTCGAATTCACGGTATGTGAATTTCAGTCGTTTTTTTATGTTTCATTCCGATCCTTGGGCATAGTATGCATTTGATTATGAAATCTGTTTCATTTTGTTTCTGCTTTGTTTCAATGAAATAAACAATGTCATCAAAAGGTATGCACTGCGACTGGTGCTAATGAATTAAAAATAAGTTGTTTACACATAAAGATAAATGTGTTTTAATAATTTTTGTGAAACTAATATGAAATTATAATGAAATAATTTCATATTAGTTTCACATATCGTTTCATTGATTCGGAGGTATCATGGAATTATTTCTTATCCGACACGGCCAATCCGTAGGGAACATTGCGAGAGATCAAGATCTGCCGGATTCGCCGCTTACCGGGCTGGGTAAGGAGCAAGCTGGAAGAATCGCGGATTATTTGGGAGACAAGCCAATCACCCGCATTATATCAAGCCCGCTCATTCGCGCCTTGCAGACCGCGCAATCATTGGCCAGAAAAATCTCTTTGCCTATTGAGATTTGGAAGGAACTGTACGAGTACCGTAAGGGGGCTCCTTTTATTGGGGCCGCCGGAGATGAATTTTTGGCAGCGTATTCGGAAGCGGCGGTTTCGGATGAATGGTTGGAGGAAGGGGGCTGGAAATACCCTGGTCATGAGGACCAGGCAGCTGTAACTCGGAGAGCGGCAGCCATTGTACATAAGTTTCGCCAATGCGGCGACAATGATTGCATTGCCGTGTTTGCCCACGGGACGTTTAATGATTATTTAATCCGCGAACTTCTGGACATTGCGGATAAACCCCATATTCAGTTCGATCAGCTGAATACGGGACTGAACCATTTTGTGCTTGGCAGAGGGGACATCAAGGTCCGCAAGCTGAATGTTACGGAGCATTTGAATTTGGCACTTCAATCGTAGCTTTCGCTTACAAGCGCGCATATTTGATATAGACAGAGGAGGTAACATCATCCGTGCACTTGTATGTGATCCGGCATGCTCAATCCACTAAAAATATCGGGCAGGGGGGCGGAGCCAACTGCAGTTTGTCCGAAATCGGCGAATGGCAAGCAGAGCAAGTCCCATCGTTTTTCAAGGATATTCCGATTCGTTCCATATATTGCAGCCCTTTGCGCAGAGTTATCCAAACGGCAACTCCGCTTGCGGCGGAAAAGCAGTTGCCGATCATTCTTGTTCCTGAAATGTCAGAGATGTTTCTTGATCTATGGACGGAATATCGGGATTATCCGTGGGCAAACTGTAAACAGCTTGTAAGCGCTCATCCGCTGACCCGATTTATCGATTCACACGATACCGCCCTGCCGTGGTGGCCCAAATGGCCGGAGGACAAAGCTGCGGTAAGAAAGCGGGTGAAGTCGTTTTATGACGCCTGCCTTGCTCCTTCATTAGCGACCGACGATCATATTGTCGTATTCGGGCACGGCCAATCCACGGCGGATTTAAAACAAATTGCCAACCCTGGGGACACGTTTCCGGTGTATAATGCAGGAATTGTCGAGTTTGATCTTCAAGCTGACGGGCAGTGCCAATCTGCTGTCGTACATACCGGTCATCTGGGCCCACATGTTTCCGATTAAATCCAATTCAACGGCTAGGGAGGAATAAATCTATGTTTAGAAAAACACCACTTGTATTGGCAGTTTCCATGATCGCCGCGATGTTGTCCGCTTGCGGGCCTCAGCGCGATGCGCAAGGAACGGCCGCGGGCAATGCGGCTCCGCAAAACACGGCGGCGAAGACGGCCGAGGCGCCCAAGCCGGAAAAGCTGACCATTTGGGCTAATGAAGCGGAAAAAGAATTGCAGGCGATGCGTGAAATTACAGCCAAATTCACGGAAGAAACCGGAGTAAAAGTCGAAGTGAAGCCGGTTAATGCCAGGGAACAAGCGAAAGCGTTCTCACTAGACGGTCCGGCCGGACGCGGCCCTGATCTATGGTGGGCTACACACAACTCTATGGGCAAAAACGTTCTGCAAGGATTAGCGGAACCGTACAACCTGGACCCGGAGGTGCTGAAAAATTACTCCAAAGAAACAATCGATGCGGTGACCCAGCAGGGCAAAATCTATAATCTTCCGATGGTTGTAGAAACAGCCGTCATGTTCTACAATAAGGATTTGCTGCCGACAGCGCCGGCAACTTGGGCTGATCTGGAGACATTTGCAGCGGGTTTTACGGATGCGGATAAGAAGAAATACGGCTTCCTGATTGACGGCACTAATTTTTACTATACCAACATGTTTATGCAGGGCAACGGGGGCTACATATTTGCTTACGACAAAGACAAAGGTTACAATGCTGCGGATATCGGTTTAAATAACGAAGGTTCGGTGAAGGGTGCAAAGCTGATCCAATCGTGGTTCCAAAAAGGTTATCTTCCCCAGTCGATTACGGGCGACGTGATGGACGGCTTGTTTAAGGAAGGTAAAGTAGGCGCTGTCGTTTCCGTGCCTTCATCGTTGATGAACTATAAGAGCACGCTGGGGGACAAGCTGGCTGTCGCGCCGCTTCCGAAGCTGGAGAACGGCAAACGTCCGTCGTCGTTTATGGGACTGAAGGGCTGGGTGCTTTCCCCGTTCTCCAAGCAGAAGGAATGGGCGGCCAAACTGGCCGTTTACATGACCAATCAGAAATCCCTGGAGCATTACTTTGAGGTCGCTGGAGAAGTTCCGGCTACACTGGCCGGTTTGGGAAGCCAAGTGATTACAAGCCATCCTTATTACTCGGCAGTGGCCGAGCAAGTGAAGTCTGCAACACCGACGCCAAACAATCCGGAAATTTCGCAGACATGGGAACCGATGCAGAACGCTTTTGTTTTCATTGCGAAAGGCAACGATGCCAAGGATGTACTTACTGAAGCGGTAGGGCAAATCAAAGAGCAAATTGCGATCAACAATTCATCTGCTAAAAAATAGTCGAACGCCCGGATGAGGATGAAATAATCCTCATCCGTCTATCGTGAGGGGGCTTATTGTCTTGGGTGAACAGATGAACATCGGCAACAAATCCGTTCCCGGTAAACATAATCCGCGTATTGCGGCGTTGCTTTCGTTGATACCGGGACTAGGGCAAGTATATAACGGAAGATATATAAAGGGTATGCTGTTTTTTATGATCATGGCCTCGTTTATTATCGTGTTTTATGATTTCCTTAATATCGGTTATTGGGGAATTGTCACTTTAGGCACTTTACAGGGGGTAGACGATTCCAGGGCGCTGCTGATCCAAGGCATTATTTCGCTGCTATTAACCGGCTTCGCCGTTGTTTTTTATTGGTTTAATTTGGCGGATGCAAGGAAAGAAGCGGAGAAAATTCAGATGGGCTGGCGAATCTCGACAATAAGCGAAGGGTTCAGAGCTGCTTGGGATAAAGGATTTCCGTATGCGTTAATCGCTCCGGGCCTGTTTATGGTCGTGTTTGTGCTGCTCCTCCCTTTATTGTTTATGATGGCGCTGGCGTTTACAAACTACAACATTTACAACTCGCCGCCACGCTTTTTATTAAGCTGGGTCGGATTTGACAATTTTGTCAATGTATTTTCGGTGCCGATTTGGAGAAAAACATTTTTTTCCGTATTGTCCTGGACGATCGTATGGACCTTGGTCGCCACGACGCTGCAGGTCGGACTGGCGTTATTTCTGGCTGTCATCGTCAATGACAAACGGGTGAGATACAAGAAGCTGATCCGCACCTTCCTCATCTTGCCGTGGGCTGTGCCCAGTTTTGTTTCCATTTTGACGTTCGCCGGCATGTTCAACGACCAGTTCGGCGCTGTCAACAATTTGCTGCTGGCTCCGTTTGGCATTTCGATCCCGTGGATGACGGATTCAATGTGGACGAAAGTGGCGATAATATTTGTGGAAGTTTGGCTCGGATTTGCGTTTGTGTTCGCTTTGTTTACCGGTGTGCTGCAAAGTGTAAGCAATGACTGGTATGAGGCTGCAGACGTCGACGGGGCAAACAAGTGGCAGAAGTTCCGTCATATTACGCTGCCGCATGTTTTATTTGCTACAGCACCGCTATTAATCATTCAATATACCGGGAATTTCAACAACTTCAATATCATTTATTTGTTTAATCGAGGGGGGCCTCCCGTACGGGGACAATCGGCAGGTTCCACAGACATTGTAATTTCATGGGTATACAAGCTGACTTTTGACACGATGAATTATAATATGGCTTCCGTCATTTCCATTATGCTTGGGATTATCGTAGCGGGGGCCGCTTTCCTTCAGTTCCGGAGAACACGTTCGTTTAAAGAAGGGGGAGACGGCAAATGAATGCAAAGTTAAAAAACACCGTTGAGCTTGCGGGCATTTATTTGGTCATTGCCGTTATGTTCCTCGTCATTTTGTATCCGCTGCTTTGGGTGCTCGGCATTTCATTAAATCCGGGAACAAGCGCGTACAGCGCCTCCATTATTCCTAAGAACGCGTCGCTTGAACATTATATTTGGCTGTTTACAAACAAAGACAGCGATTATTTGCTTTGGTACAAAAATACGCTTATCGTGGCTTCGGCCAAGACGGTTCTTTCGCTTATTGTTACGCTGCTGCTTGCTTACGCGTTTTCAAGGTATCATTTTGTCGGCCGGAAAAACGGCTTGTATGTGCTGATGCTGGTAAAAATTTTTCCGGTACTCATGGGGATGGTGGCGCTGTATATTCTCCTGAATATCGTGGGACTTCTGGATTCCTTGGTTGGTTTGACGTTGATTTATGTAGGAACCTCCATTCCTACGCATGCTTTTTTAGTCAAAGGTTATTTTGACACGATTCCGCGGGACTTGGATGAATCCGCCAAAATCGACGGGGCCGGTCACTTTCGGATTTTTTTCCAAATCATTCTGCCGCTCGCGGTTCCGATTGTCGCCGTTGTCGCTTTATTTAATTTCATGGCTCCGTTTATGGATTTTATGCTGCCGAGCATCGTCATTCGCAGCCCTGAGAACTATACGCTTGCGCTTGGGTTGTACAATTTGGTCAACCGGGAATTTGGCAGCAATTTTACGCGTTTCGCGGCGGGTTCGGTATTAATTGCCGTACCGATTGCAACGGTGTTTCTATACTTTCAGCGTTACCTGATCTCGGGGTTAACGGTAGGAGCTTCCAAGAGCTGAAGACCTAACGCCCATTGAAGCAATTACTGGAAAAGGATTGCAGATTCGTAGTATGATAAAAAAAAGTTCGTCTTATGGTGAAAAGGTAGCTGCGGCTGCAAGAGACGGGAGGTGAGACAAAATCGCAACAGTGAAAGACGTAGCCCTCATCGCAGGAGTTTCTCCGGCGACAGTGTCCAGGGTTCTTACGAATAAAGGGAATATTGCCAGCGAAACCAAAGCCCGAATTTACTCGGCTATGGAGCAGGTCAACTATGTGCCAAGCGGCCAGCAGCAAGCGGGCAAGTCCAAAACGGTCTGTCTGGCTATTGCGCGGACACCCAGCGATTTTGTGGGCAATGCTTTTTTCAGCGATGTGCTCTGCGGAATATCGGATGCGGCCAAGCAGATCGAATACAATGTGTTGTTTTCGTTAGCTTATACAATGGAAGAGCAGATCGAGAAATGCGCAAGGCTGTACAAGGAAAAGCAGGCGGGCGGATTTATTTTTACAAGCGTATTGTCCAGCGATAAAGATATGCTGTTGCAAAAAATGCAGGAGCTGCAAATTCCGTTTGTCCTGATCGGCAAAAGTTTGACCCACAACGTTTTTTCCGTCCATAACGACAATATGCGCGACAGCTATATGGCGACGACCTATTTGATTAATAAAGGCTACAAGAACATTTTGCTGCTGACTCCAAATGTAAACCAAGATGTGGTGCATGACCGTATTCACGGCTACCGCCGTGCGGTGGAAGAGCATGGTTTGCATATCGCCTCTACGCATGTGGTGTATTGCGATGACGATGAAGAAGGAATTATGCGCACATTAGAGCGGGTTCGGCAGGAAGGCATTGTGTTTGATGCGATTATGACGATGGAGAACATTATGTCGTTGAGCGCACTTAAGTACTGCCAGAGTAAAGGATTGAGAGTACCCGAGGATCTTGGTATCCTGTGTTTCAACAACGCGGCTTATTTGGACAAGCTTTCACCATCGATAACGTGCGTTGATCTGAATCCGACCTTATTGGGGGCTGAAGCGTTCAAGCTGCTGAAGGACATTATGAATGCGGCGCCTGCAGACCGGATTCACAAAAGCGTCACGCTTCCTTCCGAAATCATCGAACGAAATTCAACCTGAAACGCAAAAGGATCTCAACATCCACCGTTAAGTGGAGGCTGAGATCCTTTTTTTCGATTCGCTTAAGAATTAGGCGCATAGTTTGCGTTTTTCAGCATCTCCTGCACGATGAACAGCAGGTCTTCGCTGCCGATATAATCATTTCCGGCTTGATTCGTGTTGTAAATCGCAGGCGTATTCCAGGAAAACTGGCCGTAATAATAGGCGTCGATCGCCAAATCGAGGAGCGTGTATTCTCCTGATCTGTTGACGTCCAGCGCATTTTGTACGATCACGGTATCTTCGTTACAGGAGCGCCCGAGCAGATCAAATTCCTTAGCGGTATCCGCGATCCGGCATTTGAGGGCATCGACTTTGCCGGTTCCTGCCGCTTTGGCCCGCAGCTTCAGCTTCAGCAGCGTCGCTTCGCCGGTAATGCCGTAGGCTTGTCCTTGGCTGGCTGCGATAAACCGGATCGTTCCGTTCTGGGATAACGATGCATTGTAGATGGTATACCCCGGAACTTCCTCGAAACCGATAAAATCAAACAAACTTTTGTCATACCCTACCGTAACATCCTCGGCATAAATGCCGCTGACATTTGCCAAAACGACATTGGCGGTAAATTCGGTGCCGATGGCAATTTTCTCTTCGGCAATCCGGATATCCAATACGGGCTGGTTGGGCGGAATATAAACCGCAACTTCATTGGAATTCAGGCTTTCCCCGCTGCCATTCAAGGCGGATACCACATAATAATACGTTGTGCCGGTCAGCAGGCTTGTGTCCGTATAAGTGACCCCGGTGACGCTGGGAGCAATGACCGAATACGGGCCGCCCGACAAGATGGAGCGTTTAACGTTGTACCCCATGCTTCCCAAGACCGGAGTCCATGTAATATTGGCATATGTGCTGCCGTAGACGGATGAGGCGACCGGGCTGCTTGGCGCCGATAATTGGAGCAGTGGCTCCGCAGCTTCAGCGGCAAACATCGCTTGCGGGAATACAAGGGAACAAAGCAGGACAATAACGATAAATAGCGGTGAACTTTTCAATAAACTCTCTCTCCTTTAATAGTGTATTGTTAAAACTATTTCATATCGTACAAAACGGGAGAGATCCTGTCCAATACATAAATTACATATTTTACATAATCGTCATTGTGTTCAAAACCGACAATTCCAGCCGACAGGCCGATGTTCCAGTATCCCCCCTGCTGCCATGCTTGCCCGGTATGCCCCTTTCTGCTGTTTCCCATCCGGGCTCGGATAAAAAGATTCGTTTATAAATCATTGGACAATTAACCATATAGGCATTCGCACATATGGTGAAGTATACACAGCGGTTGAAGGGAGAACCCGGAAATGTCCAATGAGTTTGTGACGCGATCCTTGGATGAAGTCAGATTTTGGTCGCGTATCATGAAAGAACATTCATTGTTTCTGAAACTGGGATTTCGGTGTGAAGACACTCAATTGATCAATGAAGCCAATCAATTTTATGCCGTTTTCGAAGCGATCGAAATGAAGGCAAATGCATTTACGGTTGGCACGGATCCGCAAACCATTTTAAGGTTCAACCAGGAGGTTCACAATGCAGCGTCCCACATCTGGGCGTTCAAAAGGAAAGTGCTTGGACTCATTTTGCGCTGCCAGCTTCCGGGGGCAAATAACTTCCCCTTGCTGGTCGATCATGTGAGCAGAGAGGCATTTTATTTTAGAAACAGGCTGGAGGAACTGAATACCGGCAGATTGGAACCGCTGCCTGATGCGATTATTGACGAAAACGTGTTTTTCCTGCGCATCATGGCCGATCATGCCAAGTTTATCAGCCATTTGCTTGATCCGTCAGAACGGAAATTGGTAGATCAGGCGAACCAGTTCAGCCATGATTTCGATCAGCTTTTGTTCCAAGCCAAAGATTTGGAATCGATGCGTCCGCAATCGCAAACGGCCCCTCTGCTTGACCAGTTTCTCGACCAGAACCGGGTGTCGGTCAAATCGCTGCGCGATTTTAAGAAAACGGCGCGCGACTTAATTGAGGCCTGCCGAATCAAAAGCATTATTCATCCGCTGCTGGCGGATCATGTATTTCGTGAAGCCGAACGATTTTTGTTTATTATCGACATGTTTGAAAACAGCTTGACCGGAAAACCCGTGCCTGCGCTGCATAATGTAATGGATTAGCGTATTCCCGCGCCGGGCCATACGCTAACGCTAATGGACAGGAGCGCCTTGGTTTGGCAAAAAAATCTGCCGGAGATATCTCCAAGGCAGATTTTTTGTGTTTGTGCGCCACTAGCAGTTTGAAAGCTGCTGTGCGCATACAGATATCGGAAAGATAAGGGCTCATAGCTGCAATGTAACGGACTGAGATGCCGTTATCGGGCCTAATTTCGCCTGCTGGAAATTGTAACGGACCGGGAAGACTCTATTGAGCATGACGAACGCTCATTTGTATTATTTGCCATCAAATAAAGTCTCCCAAGTCCGTTACAATGGAAACAGCCCCCTTTTGATGTAAATAAAGTCTCTGGAGTCCGTTAGCATCATAGCGCTGCAGCTCATCTAGAAACTTGTTTTGAAAGGTGTCCACTTTTTATTCTAGTCGCACCGGGCATGGAGGACATTTTGCTTCTGATCGTCCTCTTCCATAACCATTTCAATCAGGCGTTTTCTCCGTTTGCCGACCGGCCTTCAAGCCATATACCCCAAGCTGCGCGAAATTTCCTTTGCCGCCTTCACCACTTTATTGCGCATGGACGGAATCAGATGCCGCTGAATCCGGTGTTTTGGGCCGATCAGCGAGATGGCGGCGACCACCTGCTTGGTGTAGTCGCGAATCGGCGCAGCCATCGATACGACGTCATCGAGATATTCGGAATCGCTGAGGCAAAATTCCGCTTCGCGGATCGCAGCCAGCTGCGATTTCAGCTGATCCGGATCGGTAATGGTGTAGCGGGAAAATGACGCTAGAGGTTCGGACAATACTTTGGCGATGGTCACGGGATCTTGAAAAGAGAGCAGAATTTTGCCCGAGCTGGTAGCATGCAGCGGATTTCTCCGCCCTACATAAGACAAAATGCGCACCGGGTGCGAACATTCGATTTGTTCGATGTACACGACCTCCTGGCTTTCGAAGACAGCGATGTGAGCGGCTTCCCCGGTTTCTCTCACCAGTGTGCTTAATATCGGTTTCGCTTCACGCCGCACTTCCAGCTGTGAACTGACAATGCTGCTCAACGTAAGGAGGCGGAGGCCTAGCCGGTATTTCTGATTTTCCGCGTCTTTGGCCACAAAACCTTCGCCGGCCAGTGTGCTGAGCAGACGGCTGACCGTGCTTTTGCCTATCCCCAGCTCGGCGGCTATATCGCTAACCCGCTTTTCCGGCTCCTCGCTTGTAAAACAATTCAAAATACGCAGCGCGTTTTTGACTGACGAATATTCGGCCGACGATACTTTTTCGGCTTGTTCCGGCATATGGTTCCCCCTCGAATGTCGCTTTGGATGGAGGACACTGAAAAAGTGAACGCTGCATGAGCAAATCATGCTTACGATCGCTAATTGTCCTCGAATTTCTTCAATTTACCTGCTTGCGGCAGGTGAAATTCGGGGATAAAAGCGAAAACCGGCGCTTCTCCAACATGATTTCGCTCACTCCGCTACTTTTTCAGTGTCCTCTTTGGATGCAGGGTGCTTTTTTTCGAGTATATCACGAACAATTTGAAAAAAATATTGTGCTGTTCCGTATAGAGCAACAGTGATGTTGTATGCAGAACTTACTGCTCTTATGATAAATGTATATTGTAAGTGTTTCCACTACCATTCAAGGAGGGCTATCATGTCACTTGAAATGACTTTATTGGCGGCACATGTGCCTAGTATTTGCCATGAGGAGAAGGCGCCGGATTTCCAAAGCGAGCTGGTCAAAGGGCTTAAGTTGATGCGCGACCGGATTCAGGAAATGCAGACGGAAGTGGTTGTTCTGATGTCCTGCCATTTTCCGGCGACCTTCCATCATTACGTAGATGCGACGCCGCAGCATCATGGCGTGCTGACGGCCGTCGAATGCCCGGATTTGATCGCAGACGTTCCATATAACTACCCGGGCGATCAGCCGCTTGCCAAACAGCTGGTGGAAGCCGGCAAACAAGCGGGCATCCCGGTTCTCGAATTCAACGACCCCACTTATATGTGGGATTACGGCACGGTTGTTCCGCTGCGTTACCTTGTTCCGAAGGAAGATATCCCGATCATCAGCTTGTCGGTCTGCTGGGCTTCGAGCCTGGAGGAATCGTATCAATGGGGCGTGCAAATCGGCAAAGTGCTGCGGGAAAGCAACAAACGCACGGTGTTCGTGAGCAGCGGTGCATTATCCCACAATCTCGTCAGAGGACGGGAAAACATGCCGACGCTTTCCGAACGCGCGCTGGACAATCAATTCCTTGATTACATCATGAAAGGCGATTATGAGCCTGCCCGCGAGATGCTGAACCAATACGCACGTATCGCCGGGGTCGAATCCGGAGGCCGCCATTTGGCCGCACTGCTCGGAGTGCTTGGCGTCAGCCCGCAGCAAGCGGAGTTTTGGGGTTACGGGCAATCGTCGGGAAGCGCCAACGCAATCATTTCATTTGTCTCATAACGACAACTCAATCCATCTTAAAATCAGCGAAGAGGAGAATGTACCATGCAGCAAACCAATGTAAAACCAATCGATTGCTTACACTTTATTGATGGCAAATTCGTTCCATCCTTTGACGGCAAAACCTTTGACAACATCAACCCGGCTACCGAAGAAAAACTCGGCACGGTGGCGGAAGGCGGTGCGGCGGAAATCGATCTTGCCGTTCAGGCGGCGAAACGGGCGTTAAACGGTCCATGGAAAAAAATGAGCGCAAACGAGCGTATCGCCGTATTGCGTAAAGTCGGCGATCTGATTTTGGCCAGAAAAGACGAGTTGGCCGCATTGGAGTCGCTGGATACCGGCAAGCCGATCTGGCTGTCCGGCAGCATCGATATTCCGCGTTCCGCTTACAACTTCCATTTCTTTTCCGATTATATCCGCACGATCACTAACGAAGCGACGCAAATGGACGATGTGGCGTTAAACTATGCGATCCGCCGTCCGGTAGGCGTCATCGGCCTGATTAATCCGTGGAATCTGCCGCTGCTGCTCTTGACCTGGAAGCTTGCGCCTGCACTTGCGGCAGGCAATACTGTCGTCATGAAACCGGCGGAGCTGACGCCGATGACGGCAACTGCATTGGCTGAAATATGCCGCGATGCCGGAATGCCGGACGGTGTGGTCAACCTGGTGCACGGTTTCGGGCCGAATTCTGCAGGAGCGGCGCTGACCGAACATCCGGATGTGAACGCGATCAGCTTTACAGGGGAAACGACAACAGGCAAAATCATTATGACCACAGCGGCCAAGACGCTGAAACGGCTTTCCTATGAGCTGGGCGGCAAAAATCCGAACATCATATTCGCCGATTCCAACTTGGACGAAGTGATCGAAACGACGATGAAATCAAGCTTTATCAACCAAGGCGAAGTGTGCTTGTGCGGCTCCCGGATCTACGTCGAACGTTCGGCATACGAAGCGTTTCTGGAAAAATTCGTTGCCAAAACAAAAGAGCTTGTCGTCGGCGACCCGTTCGAACCAAAGACGAAGGTCGGCGCATTAATCAGCGACGAGCATTATGAGCGCGTAACCGGCTACATCAAGCTTGCGATTGAAGAAGGAGGCACCATTCTTCATGGCGGCAAACGTCCCGAGGGGCTGGACAAAGGCTATTACCTGGAGCCGACGATCATTACCGGGCTTGACCGCAACTGCCGTGTCGTACAAGAGGAAATTTTCGGGCCGGTTGTTACCGTCATTCCGTTTGATACGGAAGAAGATGTGCTTGATCAAGTCAACGACACGCATTATGGCCTGAGCGCATCGGTTTGGACCAACGATCTGCGCCGTGCCCACCGTGTCGCCGGCCAAATCGAAGCAGGCATCGTGTGGGTGAATACGTGGTTTTTACGCGATCTGCGTACGCCGTTCGGCGGCATGAAGCAAAGCGGGATCGGCCGCGAGGGCGGTATGCACAGCTTCGAGTTTTATTCGGAATTAACGAACATTTGTATCAAGTTATAATAGAAGATGTTTGCCGATTATGAATCTCGGTTCAATTCATTTCATAACGAAGGGCGGATGAACGCATATGTCAAATAAAGCAATCCGGTTTGCCGAACATTTGGAGCAAGCTGTCGTCGCAGGGAAAGGCGTTGAGCCGATTACCGCTATCGATCCGGAAATTACAATAGAGGAAGCGTACCAAGTTCAGCTCGTCAATATCGATAAACAGCTGAAATTAGGCAAACGTATCGTCGGCAAAAAAATCGGCCTCACATCTTTGGCGATGCAGCAGCTGCTTAAGGTCGACCAGCCGGATTACGGCCATCTGCTGGATGATATGGTGGTCGAAAACGGCGGGACAATTCCGTTCTCCCGGGTGCTGCAGCCAAGAGTGGAAGCGGAAATCGCGTTTGTGCTCAAGCGCGATCTGGTCGGACCACGCGTAACGGCGCTTGAAGTATTGATGGCTACCGATTATGTGCTGCCGGCGCTGGAAATCGTCGACAGCCGCGTAGCGGATTGGAAAATCAAGCTGCAGGATACGATTGCCGACAACGCGTCATCGGGACTTTACGTGCTCGGCGGAAAGCCGGTCAGACCGGCTGACATCGATTTGCCGTTGGTCGGCTCGGTGCTTTACAAAAACGGCGAGATCATGAATACCGGTGTCGGTGCGGCGGCGCTTGGCGATCCGGCCGTCTGCGTGGCTTGGCTGGCCAACAAGCTGTTTGAATTCGGCATTACGTTGAAAGCGGGCGAGGTCATTTTGTCAGGGGCGCTTTCGGCGGCTGTTAACGCTAAGCCGGGCGATCATTTTTCGGCACGGCTGGGCCATCTGGGCGAAGTCAGCGTCATCTTCGAAGGTTAGATTACAGAATGGAAAGGGCGGTCTAACGTATGTCCAAAATCAAAGTAGCCGTGCTTGGCTCAGGCAATATCGGCACGGATTTAATGTATAAGCTGCAGCGCTCCGAGGTGCTGGAGATGACCACGATGATCGGGATCGATCCGGCTTCGGACGGACTGGCCCGCGCCAGAAATCTCGGATTTTATACGATCGACTCCGGTTTGAACGGGCTGCTGGAGCAGCCGGATTTGGCCGACATCGTGTTTGACGCCACATCGGCGAAATCGCATATGCGCCATGCCAAGGCGCTGCGGAATGCCGGCAAGCTGGCGTTGGATTTGACCCCTGCGGCCGTCGGCGCATTGGTTGTGCCTACGGTAAATATCGAAGAGCATCTGGATAAGGACAATATCAATTTGATTACATGCGGCGGTCAAGCTACAATTCCGATTGTGCACGCGGTAAATCGGGTAAGCCCGGTCCAATATGCGGAAATCGTCGCTACGATATCGAGCAAAAGCGCCGGTCCCGGCACACGGGCCAACATTGACGAGTTTACGGTAACGACAGCCAAAGGAATCGAGAACATCGGCGGCGCCAAAAAAGGCAAAGCGATCATCATTCTCAACCCGGCGGAACCGCCGATTTTGATGCGCGATACGGTATATACGCTGGTTGATCCGGAGCGGATGGACATCGATGCAATCCGCCGTTCGATCTACGACATGGTAGCCTCCATTCAATCTTATGTGCCGGGTTACCGTCTGCGGACGGAACCGATCATCGAGGGCAATAAAGTGTCAGTGTTCCTTGAGGTAGAAGGTGCCGGGGACTACTTGCCGAAATATTCCGGCAATCTGGATATTATGACCGCAGCCGCCGTCAAAGTCGCCGAGCAATTTGCACGGCATCGGCTTGCCCAAGCTGCAGGGGAGGCGTTGAAATGACGATACAACGGGACATTCTAATTACGGAAGTAGCATTACGCGACGGCAGTCACGCGATTGCCCACCAATATACGGTTGACCAGGTGCTGCGTGTGGCGAAGGCGCTTGGCGAAGCGGGCGTGCCGTATATCGAGGTTTCGCACGGCGACGGCCTTGGCGGCTCGTCGCTGCAGTACGGCTTATCGCTTACGGATGAACTGAAGCTGATTGAGGCGGCCGTCTCGGTGAGCGGCGATTCGAAGGTGGCTGTACTGGTGCTGCCGGGTATCGGCACGATCGAAGATATGAAAGAAGCGATCAAACTTGGCGCCAAAATGGCGCGGATCGCCACCCACGTAACGGAAGCCGACGTATCGGCCCAGCATATTTCCAAAGCCAAAGACATGGGGCTGGAGACGGTCGGATTTCTGATGATGTCGCATATGGCCCCTGTCGACAAATTGGTCGAGCAGGCGAAGCTGATGGAAAGTTACGGCGCCGATACCGTCTATATGGTGGATTCCGCCGGCGCGCTGCTGCCGCACGAAGTAAGGGAACGTACCCGCGCCTTGCGCGATCATCTCGGCGTTAATGTCGGGTTCCACGGCCACAACAATTTGTCGCTGGCTATGGCCAACACACTGGCCGCAATCGAAGAAGGCGCTGTGCGAATTGACGGCAGCATTCGCTGCTTGGGAGCGGGAGCCGGGAATACGCAAACCGAAGTGCTTGTAGCCGTGTTGGAACGCATGGGCATACAAACCGGCATCGACTTGTATAAAATCATGGATACGGCCGAAGAAGTAGTCGCGCCTATTCTTCAAGTACCGCAGGAAATTACCCGCGACAATCTGGTGCTTGGTTACGCCGGAGTATACTCCAGCTTTATGCTTCACGCACAACGCGCAGCGAAGAAATTCGGCATCGACTCGCGCGATATTTTAATCGAGTTGGGCAAGCTGAAGGTGGTCGGCGGCCAAGAAGATATGATCATCGACGTTGCTTCGGAAATGGCGAAAGCACGCAATTAATGACGATTTTGCAAACGTAACGCATCGGGGAAGTAGCGAAAGCGGCTTCTCCCGCGTTTCGGCAATACCAATCGTTTATTACGGAGGGAATAAGATGGATAAGGCAAAAGCAAAAGAACTCGCCCGTTTTCTCGTCAGCGCAGAGGTGGAGAAACGGGAAGTGTTGCGCATTACAAACGATCACCCGGAACTGACGGTCAGCGATGCTTACGAGATTCAAGAGCAGCTCGTGCAGATCAAACTCGAAGAAGGTTATAACATCGTTGGTCCCAAAATGGGCTTAACAAGCCAAGCAAAAATGAAGCAAATGAATGTTAGCGAGCCGATTTACGGATATATTTTCGATTATATGGTTGTAAACGGGCAGCAAATTTCGATGAGCGACTTCATCCATCCAAAAGTGGAAGCGGAAATCGCCTTTGTGCTTGGCAAAGATATCGAAGGACCGGGAATTACCGGGGCACAGGTGCTGGCGGCAACGGAATACGTGCTGCCCGCGCTGGAGCTGATCGACAGCCGGTACGAAAACTTTCAATTTACGCTTCCCGATGTGATCGCCGACAATGCTTCTTCTTCGAAAGTGGTGTTCGGAACGACAATCAAGCGTCCTGACAACATGGAGCTTGATTTGGTCGGCGTCACGCTCAGCATCAATGGGCAAATCAAGGACTTAGGCGCCGGCGCAGCCGTTGTCGGCCATCCGGCGAACTCGGTTGCGATGCTGGCCAACATGCTGGCGCGCAAAGGGCTTAAGCTGAAAGCCGGCCAAGTGATCCTTACCGGCGGAATTACCGGGGCGGTGATGCTGAGTGCCGGAGATACCGTATCCGCGAAATTTGACGGGCTCGGCACGGTTGATTTTATCGTTAAAGAATAGAAGGGAGCAGAAACCACATGCCAATTGTAAACATCCAAATATTGGAAGGAAGACCGGCGTCCAAAGTAAAAGCGCTCATTTCCCGCGTCACCGATACGGTGGCCGAAGAGCTTGAAGTGCCAAAAGAGAGAATCCGCGTGCTCGTAACGGAAGTTCCTAAGACACATTGGGGGATTGCGGGAGTCCCGGTTTCCGATACGCCTGGCAGATAAATAAAGCCCGTCTTAAGTACATTATCATCATCGATACCCGTTTTTTACGAGGAGGCCGGTTCATGTACGACGTTCATACGCATTTTATTCCTCCTGAGGTAACGCAATGGCTGCGCAGCAATAAAGAAGCCGTAAACGCCAAATGGATTCAAAAAGATCCGCTGAAGGCCGATTTTTTAAGCGTAAATGGAAACTGGGAATTTGAGCTCAAGGAATCGTTTGTTAATCCCGAGCTGTACCTCGGTGAGCAGGAGAAAGCGGGCATTGCGCATTCGCTGGTTTCCCCGATTCCCCAACTGTTTCTTTATGATTTTGCCCCCGAGGTGACAAGCGAGGTATCTACGGTTTACAACGACGGCCTCGCACAGTGGGTTAAGCTGCATGACACGCGTTTGTCCGCGCTGGCAACCGTGCCGCTGAACGATCCCGAAGCGGCGGCCGCCGAGCTGGAAAGAGCGATGGGGCAAGGGCTCAGAGGCGCCATCGTGGGCTCCTCCTGGGGCGGAAACATGCTCAGCGAAGATAAGTTTACGCCGTTCTGGGAAAGCGCGAACCGCAATAAGGCGATCGTATTTGTTCATCCGCTGCTCTGCACGGACCCGCGGCTTGGCAAACGGATGATGCCGAATTTGATCGGCGTGCCGTGGGAATCGACGGTATGCGCCACCGATCTGCTGCTCAGCGGTATGCTGACCCGTTACCCCGACGTCAAAATATTGCTCGCTCACGGCGGCGGATTGATGCCTTATCAAATCGGCCGCATGAACAAAGGGTACGAGATGTGGAAAGCGGTCTCCGCGGAACTGCCGGAACCGCCGCAGATGATGATCAAAAAATTTTGGTACGATACCGTGCTGTGGAATCCCGGCGCTCTCCATTACCTTACCGAGCTGGTCGGCGAAGACAAAATCGTGCAGGGAACGGATTACCCGTTTGATCTGTGCGAATGGCCGCCTGCAGTGGTGGGAGACAGCGGGTTCAAGTCACTGATGGGAGCTTGAATTCCCAAACGGTACGGGCTTGCGCTGCAATCAGCCGGTATGGAGACCGGCCGGTGTTCATCCGGACTATCAAACGGCAAGCTGCCTCGAACGCCTTGGACGTTTGCCGTACATAGCGGCATTCTATTGGCGAAGCCGGGTTATAAACAGACCTTCCATTCCTGTTAGCGGGGATGCGGAAGGTCTGTTTGTTTTGGCGCGGCATCTCTTGCTGAACGGACGATTTTGCGATAGTCTAGAAAGATAAACTTTGCTGCAGTGGATGCGATCCGGGCGGGTACAAACAACCGGCGGCGTTCGCGGCTGCCAGCCGCCACCGGAAATCCGGACTGATTGTGCAGGGAGCGAATTCGGATCGTTTTGAGGAGTGAACGCAAATGCAGGAAACGCCCCTGTCTTACCAGGCATTTGACAAACTGCAGCGGCCTTTGCGCGACTTGCGGCTGTCGGTTACCGATCAGTGCAACTTCCGTTGCCGTTATTGTATGCCCGAAGAAATATTCGGGCCGGACTATGCATTTCTTGCGAAGGACCAGCTGCTTTCTTTTCCGGAGCTGGTTCGTCTGACGCGGATTTTTGTCTCCTTGGGCGTGCAGAAGGTGCGGATTACCGGCGGCGAACCGTTGATGCGCAAAGGGCTGCCGGAGCTGATCCGGAGGATCGGCGAAATCGAAGGGGTTCGCGATATTGCCGTGACGACCAATGGTTCTCTACTGGCGCGGCATGCGCAGGCTCTGAAGGATGCGGGCTTACGCCGCGTTACGGTCAGCTTGGACAGCTTGGATGACGAACGGTTCGGCCGGATGAACGGGCGGGGATTCAAAGTATCCCAAGTATTGACGGGCATTGATGCGGCCGCGGCGGCGGGGTTGCAGGTAAAGGTGAATATGGTCGTGCAGAAGGGGACCAATGACCAGGATGTGCTGCCGATGGCGAGATATTTTCGCGAGAAGGGGCATATTCTGCGTTTTATCGAATATATGGATGTCGGCAATTCCAATGGCTGGAGGCTCGATCAAGTGCTGCCCAGCCGGGAGATTGTAAGTCTCATTCAGCGGGAAATGCCGCTTGAGCCGGTTGGGGCAAACCATTACGGCGAAGTAGCGCAGCGGTACCGCTATGCGGGAGAAGAAGGGGAGATCGGACTGATCTCTTCGGTGACGCAGGCGTTCTGCTCGACCTGCACCAGGGCGAGGCTTTCTGCCGAAGGGAAGCTGTACAGCTGTTTGTTTGCTTCGACGGGAACCGATTTAAGCGGACCTTTACGCGACGGACGGAGCGATGAGCAAATCCGCCGGCTGATTGCGGAATTTTGGTCCGGGCGCGACGATCGCTACTCGGAGGAGCGGCTGCGCAACACGCCGGGTCTGAAGCGGAAAAAAATCGAAATGTCTCATATCGGAGGGTAATGCAGGCCCGGGAGGCCTCCGGTTTGACATGAATAAGCATATAAAAGGACGCTTCCGGATCACTTATACCGTGGTTCTGGAAGCGTCTTTTTCAAATAACGATCAGACCTTAAACTTAACGATCTGGAATTGCAGCTGTTCAGCCATCTGGGCCAGCGACGAAGCAAAAGTAGAAACTTCCTCCGAGGAAGCGAGCTGCTCTTGTGTCGATGCGGATACGTGCCTGATTCCGGACTCCGATTCCTCGGCAATCGCGGCGATGAACTTCATAAAAGCGCTGACTTGCTCCGTGCTGGCCGACATTTCTTGTGCGGCCGCCGCCACTTCTTGAATTTGGGTCAACACCTTATGTACGGCCTGATCGATATGCTCAAACGACGTACCGGCTTTGCTGACAACGTGAATGCCTTCGTCCACCTCTTTGATTCCGGATTCCATGGACAACGCGGCCTTGTTTGTTTCTTCCTGGATGGCTGCGATGAGGTCGGCAATTTGCTGGGACGATTGTGACGATTGTTCCGCAAGCTTGCGGATTTCGCCGGCGACGACGGCAAAACCTTTTCCTTGCTCCCCGGCCCGCGCAGCTTCAATGGAGGCGTTTAAGGCCAGAAGATTCGTTCGCGCCGATATGTCCGAAATGATTTTAACGATTTCGCCGATATCTTGAGAGCGTGTTTCCAAATGAACGACAACTTCCGAAAGGCGTTCCATCGTGAGATGGATCGAGTTCATTTGCTCCGTTACACGTTGGATGTCTTGACTGCCTTCAGTCGACTTTTCCGCGGCTTCGGAGGCCGAAGACGAGACGTTTTGCGCATTGACGGCAATTTGCTGCGCGCCTGCCGACATCTCGCCTACCGCCTGCACGCTTTCGCCGATGCTCTGCACTTGTTTGCCGGAACCGGCGGCTACCTGCTGAATGGCGGATGCGATTTGCTCTGTAGCAATATTCGTCCGCTGGGCGCTTGCTTTCAGCTCCTCCGAGGAAGCGGCCACATGTTCGGCGCTGATGGTCGTTTGGGCGATGAGTTCCCGCAAATTTCTCACCATCTGGTTAAAAGAATAGGCCAAATCGCCGACTTCATCGCGGTTTTTCACCACGATTTCTTTTACCGTCAAATCTCCGGCTGCAATTTGTTTGGCCGCATTCGCCAGCTGTACGGTCGGTTTGGAAATGATTTTGGAAATCAGAAATCCGATAAGGACAGCCATAATGAAAGCGGCGATACTCATAATCAGAATCATTTTTTTTATCGTTTCAACCATGGCGGAAGTGGCTGTGCTGCTTTCGTCGACCAACTTCTGCTGCCCGTCGGCGATGCTGTTCGCCAAATTTTCCATATCGCGGCCAAGCTGAATGACCCCGGAGGAAGATTTGACGGCGGCCTCCTTATTTGACCCGATCAAAGCGAGAACTTGCTCGGCTTCTTTCTTAAATTGCTGGTTTAAATCGTGTAATTTGTTGACTTGCTCTTTGTCCACATCGCGTTTTATCAAAGTTACCATAAAGCCGCTTCGTTCCGTAAGCTGCTTGCCGGCTTGGTTAAACCGGTCCAAACTGTCCTGATTTTGAGTTAACAAATAATCCCGCAAGCTGCTCATCTGCTGCAGCGTGTCCGCCCTCATGTCTTTGGATGTCGCTAAAATTTTCTCCCGCCTATTCACCAGATCCGCATACGAATCGTCTATCTTTTGCAAATAATGATACGATAATGCGCTGACAATTCCCAAAATAAACGCAATAATTAAAAATCCGGCAATCATTTTATTACCAATTGTAAATCTCATGCGTCACCTCTACTAAATCGTTTTTTTTCCACAAGTTGATACGATATCATGATGTTTTACTATTGACAAGACAGATGGAACTGAAGACAACGCTTACTTGATAAAGAAATCTTTGGATATTTTTTAAGTGTAAACCTTGACAAGATTTGGCTTGTTTTCCATGACGGAGCGCTCTTGTTCCGCAAAACCTATTGCATATTTTTACTTGAAGTGGGAATATGAAATCAACAGATATGACAGCGTTTGCATTTTTTGACGATGAAGGAGGTTTGTTGCGATGAACATGATTGCGCAATTGGTCGGCGATACCTCGCTGCCGCGAATGGTCAAGGTGCGTCAGCATTTTTACGCGCCGGAGGTTGAGGATACGGCTGAGGCCGCCAGAGAGGCGATGCAAGATGCCGGAGTGCTGTCGCGGATCGCGTCGGGAGATCGGGTTGCGATTGCGGTAGGCAGCAGGGGCGTTGCGGATATTCCGGTGCTGGTCCGGGAGGTGGTGAATGCGGTGAAGTTGGCCGGCGGCCTTCCGTTTTTGATACCGGCGATGGGCAGCCATGGGGGAGCGACGGCCGAAGGCCAGCGCAGCGTGCTGGAGCATCTCGGCGTAACCGAGTCGTTTACGGGCGCGCCGATTAGGGCGAGCATGGATGTCGTGCAGGTGGGCGAACTGCCGAACGGATTGCCGGTTTATGCAGATAAACTCGCCTTTGAGGCGGATAAGGTGATCGTCATCAACCGAATCAAACCGCATACGGCGTTTCGGGGGCCTTTTGAAAGCGGACTTACGAAGATGATCACCATTGGGCTTGGTAAGCAAAAAGGGGCGGAAGCCGCTCACGCATACAGCTTCAAATATATGGCCGAGCATATTCCGGCGATGGCCAAAATCGTGTTAAGCAAAGTGCCGATCATCTTTGGGCTTGGCACGATCGAGAACGCCTACGATCATGTCGCTAAAGTGGTGGCGGTCCCGGCGGAAAAGCTGGCGGAAGCGGAGCCGCTGCTGTTGGCCGAAGCCAAGTCGCTGATGCCGAGAATAATGGTCGACCCGATTGACGTGCTGGTGGTGGATGAAATCGGCAAAAACATTTCCGGGGACGGCATGGACCCGAACATTACCGGCCGGTACGGCACGCCGTACGCTTCGGGAGGTCCGAAAGTAACCCGCATCGCCGTGCTCGGTTTGACCGAAGCGACGGAAGGCAACGGCAACGGAATCGGCTTGGCCGATGTGACGACACGTCGAGCGGTCGAGCAAATCGCCGCGGGTAAAGGTTACGCCAACGCGATAACCAGCACGGTGCTGGAAATGGTCAAAATTCCGCTGACGCTGGAATCGGCGGAACTGGCCGTCCAAACCGCCGTGAAGACGTGCAACGCTTTTGATCTCAGCAAGGTCCGCCTGGTGCGCATCGAAAACACGCTGAATATGAAACATATATGGGTTTCGGAGAGCCTGCTCCCTGAACTGAGGGATAATCCGGACATTGAAGTGCTGACGGAGCCCATCGATATGAATTACGCGGACCAAATCGTTTATTAAGCTGCAAAATCGTGAGACCGTACGGCGGCGGCAAGGATGGGGGGCATCAGGTACGCTGTCCAACGCGCGCGAATCCCAAGCGCGCGTTGCGGCGCTGCGCGGCAGTCGCTCGAACCCCACACGTGCAGAAGGAGGCCACTGAAAAAGCGAACGCTGCATGAGCGAATCATGCTTACGATCGCCCATTGTCCCCCAATTTCTTGAATGTACCTGCTTGCGGCAGGTGAAATTCGGGGACAAAAGCGATCGCTGGAGCTTCTCCAGCATGATTTCGCTCACTTAAGCTACTTTTTCAGTGGCAACTATTGTGCATCACTCAACGTTGAAGAGGCGCCCTCTCTAACGGACATGAGCGCAGCTATGTAAACCAAATCAGAGGTTTGCTGAATGTAACGGATATCGTCGCTCTTATTTGGCCTACTATCGCGATTTTCCCGACTTTTTTGGGCAAATAGAGTCGCTCTTGTCCGTTAAAAAATGATAACCCGATTTTTTTGTCATATAGCGACGCTGATGTCCGTTAGCGCTGGAGGGTGACATTATCATGGGCTAAGTCCGCTGCTATCCATTAGCGTTGGAGCGTGATTTTCGCATGGATCAGGCCAACCACAGCGACTTTCAGCCAATCAACCAGCTAACGATCAACTTTAATCAAGGTCGAATCGAAATCGCTTCATTTGCTGCGTTCAAGCCTCCACTCATGCCTTGGCGGGCGAGAGCCGTCCCTTCAAATACTGCCCGGTGTAGGACGCAGCGATATGCTGCACCTGTTCCGGCGTGCCTTGAGCGATGACGGTTCCGCCGGCTTTGCCGCCTTCGGGGCCAAAGTCGATGATCCAATCGGCTGCGCAAACGACGTCCAGATGATGCTCGATCGTTACAACGCTATGTCCCTGATCGACCAGCTTGTTGAAAAAGGCGATCAGCCGCTCCACATCGGCCGGATGCAGCCCTGTCGTCGGTTCATCCAGTAAAAACAACGTATGGCTGCCTCCGTTTTTCCCGAGTTCCTTGGATAATTTCAGCCGCTGCGCTTCCCCTCCGGATAATGTGCTGGCAGGCTGCCCCAGCTTGACATAATTCAGGCCAACCTCAACGAGCAGCTCCAGCTTGTTTTTAATATCCATCCGCTCCTCAAAAAGGGGAAGGCATTCCTCCACGGTCAAGTCCAATAATTCGGATATGTTATGTTCCCGGTAACTGACTTCGAGAATTTCCTTCTTGAATCGTTTGCCGCCGCATGCCGGACATTTCACCTCGACATCGGGCAAAAAATGCATATCCATTTGCAGCACGCCAAGTCCTTTGCATTTCTCGCAGCGTCCTCCTGTCGTATTAAACGAAAAGTGTTTGGCTGTCAGCCCACGTCGTTTGGAGTCCGGCAGACTTGCATAAAGATTGCGGATCGATGTAAACAAGTCCGTATAGGTCGCTATATTCGAGCGTGAAATTTTGCCGATCGCCTCTTGATGAACTGTTATCATTTTGCCGATCTGCTCAACGCCGGTAACTAGCGGTTCGTCCGTTTGACGGCCCCGGATCGCTTGTTCCACCACATCAAATAAAAAAGTGGATTTTCCCGAGCCGGAAACGCCGGTAATTACCACAAACCGATGCAATGGAACGGAGACGGTCACGTTTTTTAAATTATTCCCGCAAGCGTTCTTCACAACGAGAGATGAGCCGTCCCCTGATCTGCGGGGAATGCTGCGGTAAGGCGTTGGCGCGAACAAATACCGTCCGGTAACGGAGGCGGCCATACGCTGCAGCTCCCGCGGTGATCCGGCCCCTACTACATAACCGCCGTTTTTGCCGGCTTTTGGCCCCATATCGATAATGTAGTCGGCTTGTTCCATCACATCGGTGTCGTGTTCGATCAGCAGTACGGTATTGCCCAAATCGCGGAGGCGCTTCAGCGCGGCCAGCAGCTTGTGCGAATCTCGCGGATGCAGTCCTGTCGTCGGTTCATCGAGAATGTACAGCACCCCCGTTAATCCCGAACCGAGCAGCGAGGCGATCCTCAGCCGCTGCGCTTCACCGCCCGACAAGGATACCGCCGACCGGGACAACGTCAAGTAATATAAGCCGATATCGAGAAACCGCTTGATCCGCTCGGTCAAATCCGACATAATCGGCCGCAGGACCGCCATCGCTTCCGGGCCGAGCTGCGTTTGCAGCTGCTGCAGCCAATCCCACAGCTCATCCAAAGCAAACTCGCTTACTTCTACGATGGACGAGCCGTGAAGCGTAACCGCGCGGCTTTCTTCCCTCAGCCGGGTACCGTGGCAAGCCTCGCACATTTGTGTCGTAAAATAGCCGCTCCACTTTTTGCGATTATCTTCATCGTTCATGCTTTCATGGTATTTTTTATGGATGGCGGTGACTATCCCTTCGAATTTGCCTTTTCCAACCGTTTTGGGCGGTTTTTTGCCCGGAAACATCGCTTGGAAGGATTCGCTGAAAATACCGTAAAACAAAAGCGTGCGCTGCGCTTCGTTAAGATCTTTGATCGGTAGGTGAACGTCAAACTCGAATCCGTAATGGGCCGCTGCCGACAGCAGCGATTCCGTATAATAAGGCAGCATAAATTCCGTATCCCATGACTTAACCCCGCCGTCAGTGACGCTGAGCTTTTCATCGATCATAGCGGCTAACTGCAGCCGGCTCGTAAATCCCAAGCCGCCGCAGGAGGGGCAAGCCCCCAACATTTTATTAAAAGAAAAATGCGCCATCGTCAGTTCCGGCAGCTTGTGCCGGCAAGACGGACATTCCACGTGATGCTCCTCGCCGTTTTCTTCTTCCAATTGATCGCTTTCTTTCCCGATGGGCGATAGACTGGTCTGCCGCTCGAAGACAGGTTTCACCTGCCGCCCGCAGGACGGGCAGGGCCGTTCTCCCAAACGTGCATACAGCACTCGCAAGTAAGTGTATATTTCGGTAACGGTCCCTACGGTGGATCGCGGATTGCGGTTGTTATTATGCTGTCCGATACTGATGGAAGGCGACAGTCCGGTAATGGAATCGACGTTAGGTTTGCTTAAATAATCGGTGACCATTCCCATCGACTCCATGTACTGCCGTTGACATTCTTTTTGCAGCGTATGCATGGCGATTGACGATTTGCCCGAGCCGGACACGCCCGTTATGACGACCAGCCGGTTTTTTGGGATACTGAGCGATATATTTTTTAAATTGTTCTCGCGGGCCCCTCGTATTTCGATCGTATTGTTCATGCAAGTTCACCTGCTTGTCTGTGGGCTAGCTTGGAATGGCTACGCAGGTCGGCCGGCAAAATCGCCGCGGCGACGGATCTGTACAAAGCTGCTGCGGCGTGCGGTATGACAGTTCGTTGATAGACATTCATTTTATGGCTCGACTCCTTTTAAGTCTAATGGTTTCAATAGCAGTGTAGCAGGTGTAATATGACAACCTTTGTCATAATTAACGGATACCGTGATTTTTTACGCAGCGGAGCACGTATGTTATGATTTGGGAAACGGTAAAGGAGGGGCGGAAGTTTTGTGGAGATCAAAAGCGGCAAAGGTCATCTTGTTAGTTATAGCGATCACGGCGATAGCGGTTTCGCAGTCATCCGCCATGCAGTCGGTTGCGGCACGCACATCCGCTACGGTCTATGTGCTGCTCCATTACCGGGAGCTGGGCTTGCGATTTGACAATGTGGAATATTCGCCTCCATTCGGGGATTATTTTGCAAGTTTTACCGGCAAGGACGGAAGGAAGATCAGTTTTACGGTGACGCCGAAGTTTATGCCGGTGCTGATCAGCTACGATCCTTTGGATCCGGGACCTTAAAGCCGCGCGAAGCGTTTGTCTTTTGACCGTAAGAAAAATTTCCATGGGAGCTTGGCATGAAAAAGTGGAATTTTTGCACGAAAAAACCGGCCCCACAGGGAGCCGGCAGATATGCCGCAGTAAGTATAAAAGGCAGAGGTAATCTCTGCCCAGATGAAAATATTTAGGGTCCATACCGTAAAAGCAGGCTGCCTAACGGACGGCCCATTCCTTGCCTTCGTTCCAGTCTTTGGCTTTCCAGCGCAGCACTCCCGGCGTGGCCAGATGCATAATCTCCTTCAAAAAATCCAGCCGTTCGATGTCGTCCATCGGCTGGAACTCCCGGGCTACCCGCAAATTTTGCTCCAGCTGCTCCATGGAGGAGATGCCAACGATCGCCGTGGAAATCGGCAAGGAGAACGTGTAACGCAGCGCATTTTCATACCACGGGGCAAGCAGTCCCAATCCGAGCAGCTTCATGCCGATTACGGCGACGCCTTTTTCGTTGGCCTGCGGCAAAAACTCATGAGCGAAGCTGTATATAAAATGATCTGCGGCGGACACGGCGACTAAGGCGCTGTCAAACGGAAAGCGGTTGATCGCTTCAAGCTGGACAAGCGGATTTCTATGGCCGCTGATGCTGATATGTTTGATGACGCCTTGCTCTTTGGCTTCAATCATCGCTTTGATGGCCCCGTCTTCGGCAAAAATCCGGTCCAGCTCCTCCATCGTGCCGACCGCGTGCAGCCGCCATTCCTCCACATGATCGGTCTGCAGCCGCTTCAAGCTTTCCTCCAGCCTTCTCCACGAACCGTCTCTTGTTCTTTCGCCCGTCTTCGTAGCGATCCACACTTGGTCGCGGCGGTTTCCGAACGATTTGCCGAGTCTTTCTTCCGATTGTCCTTTGGAATAAGTTGGCGCAGTGTCAAAATAAGTGATCCCTTCGTCAATTGCCCGGTTGACGATTTGAATTGCTTCTTCTTCGGTGCAGTAGTGCTCGTCGACGATCCGCTGCGCGCCGAAACTTAAGATGGGAAACTGCCGGCCGGTCCGGCCGAAATTGCGTTTTTCCATGAAATGACCTCCATTATTAGAAAATTGTTGGCTGTGTTGCAGCTTCCTTTAAGACATGAATTTACTTTGCCCAGATGCTTTTATTTAGACTAAGAAAGTTTAACTGTATTATACGTTGAAGCGCAAATTAAACTTTCTGCTCGCAAGAAAAGCTTCCTCTAAACCACGAATGCACTTCACTGAAAGTACTTCGATATGGATGCTTTTATTTAGAGTAAGAAAGTTTAACTGAATTTAAACGTTGAAGTGCAAATTAAACTTTCTGCTCGCAAGAAAAGCTTCCTTTAAGACACGAATGCACTTCACTGAAAGCACTTCGATACAGCTGCTTTTATTATAAGCAACGATCTTGTTTGCGAAAATGACTGAATTTTTCGATACTTAGTATCCTTGACTTAAGTACCTGTGGATCGTTAGGTACGCCCGGATCAATCCGGCTTATTTGTTTTGCAAAAAACGATTTCCGAAATTAAGAATCCGCTTCCCAATCTAGCAAGACGCAAGAAGGTAGAACGCTTACAATAACGGTGTAGACGCACACATAGGAGGAGAATAAAGATGGCGACGATTCAAATCGGCATTATTATGAACGGGGTTACGGGCAGAATGGGCACCAACCAGCATTTGATCCGCTCCATTATGGCGATCCGCCAGCAAGGCGGGGTTGCATTGTCCAATGGGGACAGAGTTATGCCCGATCCGATACTGGTGGGCAGACAAGAACAGAAGGTACGCGCGTTGGCGGCATCGCAAGGTTTGGAACGCTGGAGCACCAATCTTGATGAATGCTTGCAGGATCCGTATAACCAAATTTATTTTGACTCGCAAACAACGACACACCGGGCGCAGAGTATCAAAAAAGCTATTGCCGCCGGAAAACATATATATTGCGAAAAACCGATCGCGGAAACGTTGGAGGAAGCGCTTGAGCTGGCCAATCTGGCGAAGGAAGCGGGCGTCAAAAACGGCGTTGTACAAGACAAGCTGTTTCTGCCGGGTCTGATCAAACTGAAACGGCTCGTCGATTCCGGGTATTTCGGACGCATTTTGTCGGTGCGCTTGGAGTTCGGCTATTGGGTGTTTGAAGGAACATGGCAGCCGGCACAGCGGCCTTCTTGGAACTACCGTAAGGAAGAAGGCGGCGGCATTATCGTCGACATGTTTGCGCATTGGCGTTATGTGCTGGACAATTTGTTCGGCGAAGTCCGTTCCGTTTCGTGTATCGGCGCGACGCACATCCCTCAGCGGGTGGATGAGCAGGGCGAACTCTACGAATGCACCGCGGAAGACGCGGCATACGCTACGTTCCTGCTGGAAGGCGGCATCGTTGCACAGGTGAATTCGTCATGGGCTGTCCGTGTCGACCGCAAAGAGCTGGTTAACATCCAAGTGGACGGTACGGAAGGCAGCGCCGTCGCAGGCTTGCGGGAATGCCGGACGCAGCATCGGGTCAACACGCCGAAGCCGGTATGGAATCCCGACATCCCGAATCCACTCTCGTTCCGCGACCAATGGGAGGAAGTGCCGGACAATCAGTTGTTCGACAACGGCTTTAAAATTCAATGGGAGCAATTTTTACAGCATGTCGCCGAAGATGCGCCGTTTAAATGGGGACTGCTGGAAGGCGCCAAAGGCACACAGCTTTCGGAGCTGGGACTGCAATCGTGGAAGGAACGCAGGTGGATCGACGTGCCGGAGCTCAGCTAGCGGTTGACCGGTGAAGATGCAAAAACGGTGAGTTTTTATTCCGATATGTCTGCGGCGGGCTGGGATTGCCATTCCACCGCTCGTGAAAACCGTGTTTTCCCCTTAATTTATTTTATCGTAAAAACACGGTTTTCAAGGCGGACGTAAACTTTCCATGACAATTCCCTTCCCTCTGCAGACCCGGAATAAAAATTCACGAACGCCAAATCTTCAACCATCCCCCCTAGCTGAGGGGTTAGTAAAAATAGGAGGGCTAAGATGAGCATTTCAATTAAGCTGCCAAAGGCGGATAGATCGATATATGCATATGAATTAAACGATGCGCTGTCGCTTCCTCGGCCAAACGGGAAGTTCCAAAGCCGTATCGTATACGCGGCCGCGCATGTCGTTGTTGATCCGTGGGCGAACCGCGATCCGCTTGCCGACGCGCAGATTGATATGGAAGCGACGATGGCTTACCGCCATCATTTGTGGTCGCTTGGTTTTGCCGTTGCCGAAGCGATGGATACGGCCCAGCGTGGCATGGGGCTTGACTGGGCGAGAGCGCAGGAGCTGATCAAACGCTCCATTCAGGAAGCCCGGTCCGTCGGCGGCACTGTCGCAAGCGGTGCCGGAACCGACCATTTGCTGGTTCAGCCGGGGCTTACGCTGGAGCAGGTGGAAGCGGCTTATGAGGAGCAGTGCGCTTTTGTGGAAGGGCTTGGCGGCCAAGTGATTCTGATGGCGAGCCGGGCGCTTGCGGCTGTCGCCAAAGGTCCGGAAGATTATGAGCGGGTGTACGGGAAAATTTTATCCCAAGTATCGAAACCGGTCATTTTGCATTGGCTTGGCGATATGTTTGATCCGGCACTGGCCGGATATTGGGGTCACCGCGATACTTCCGCGGCGATGGACGTGTGTCTGCGCATCATTAACAGCCATGCCGACAAAATCGACGGCATCAAAATTTCGCTGCTTGATGCAAGTAAAGAAATCGATATGCGCCGCCGTTTGCCTGCCAATGTAAAAATGTACACCGGCGACGACTTTAATTATCCCGAGTTGATTAAAGGCGATGAAGCGGGCTACAGTCATGCGCTGCTTGGCATTTTCGACGCGATCGCTCCGGTTGCCGCGGCTGCGCTGCATGCATTGGATGCGGGGGAAACCGCACGGTACCACGAGCTGATGGATAAAACGCTGCCGTTGTCCCGCCACATTTTCCAGCGGCCGACTTTTGCTTATAAAACCGGTATCGTTTTTATGGCTTATTTGAATGGCCATCAATCGCATTTCCGGATGCTGGGCGGAGCCGAAGGGGCGAGAAGCGCTATCCATCTGGCCGATTTGTTCGTTCTTGCCGATCAGGCGGGATTGATCGCGGACCGTGAATTGGCGGTACAGCGGATGAACCTGCTGATGAACGTATCCGGTGTGAACTAAGAGTCTGCAGGGCGAAAAAGCAATTCGGTGAATATTTATTCAAGGTGCGTGTCATTGCAGGCGAGGGATGGCTTCCAAGCTCGAACATTTTGATTGCCTTGATTGGATTAGATGTAGTAAGGTGTCAAGGCAATCAAAAAAATTCGCCGAAATCAATTCGCCCTACAGACTCTAGGCTTTTAATTAAGGTCAGAAAAAAGGAGCTGAGCGCGAATGGAGCCGCTGACATCGATAGACAGATTAAGTTTAAATACAATGACGACGGACCGCTGGACTTTGCAGGAAGCGGTCGACGGCTGCGCAAGAGCGGGCATCGGCTGGATCGCGCCGTGGAGAAACAGGGTGGCCGAAGCGGGGCTTAAGCAAAGCGGCAAGATGATCCGCGACGCGGGATTGCGCGTATCCAGCTTATGCCGCGGCGGCATGTTCCCTGCGGGGACGGCGGCGGAGCGTGCGGCCAGAATCGAGGACAACCGGCGCGCCATCGAGGAAGCGGCTGAGCTGGGGGCCGAAGTGCTTGTGCTCGTATGCGGGCCTTCCTCGGACAAAGATATCGGCGAAGCGAGGAAACAGGTGCTCGACGGCATCGAGCAGTTGGTCCCTTATGCCCGGGAACACGGCGTCAAGCTTGGCATCGAACCGCTGCATCCGATGTATGCGGCCGAGCGGTCCGTCATCGTTAAGCTGTCGCAAGCCAATACGATGGCCGAGCAGTTGAACGTACCGGATGTTGGCGTTGTGGTCGATGTGTTCCATCTATGGTGGGACCCCGATTTGTATACCGAAATCGCCAGAGCCGGGGAACGTATTCTTGGTTTCCATGTTAACGATTGGCTTGTGCCGGTGCCGGATATGCTGATGGGCCGCGGCATGATGGGCGACGGTGTGATCGAGCTGCGCAAAATCCGCCACGCCGTGGAAGCGGCCGGTTATAAGGGACCGATCGAAGTGGAAATTTTTAACCGCCGCATATCGGATCAGCCGGGGGACGAAACGCTTGAGCAGATGAAAAACCGTTATTTGGAACATGTATAGTAAGTAGCTAAGTAATAAGGATACTTGCGTCCTCTTCGCCAAAGAGTAAAATGGTACTAGTACCGTTTTTTGGGGCGGAGGAGACACCGGATGGAGCTGAGAATCATCGAGCTGCCGGACAACGGCATATTGCTGTACGAAAGCAAGCATAGCGACGGCAATGTCGTAAAAGAACACAGCCATCAAATTCATCAAATTTTATATGTGCTGGACGGGATCGGCGGCCTGCAGTTGGACGGACAGCGTTATGAGCTTACAGCCGACAGGCTGGCGCTGATCGTGCCGCATTCCCGCCATTCGATATATTGCGAGGAAAAGCTGACGATGCTGGTGCTGGCGTTTAACGCGCAAATGCTTGAAGGCGCCGTGCACAACGAGCTTTTCGGCAAAAGATTCGCCGCATCCGCGATGCTGCAGCCGAATCCGCTGCTGGCGGCCGAGGTGCGGCAGCTGCTGCGCAAAATGATGTTTGAGCAGGCAGCGGCCGATCCATTATACGCCTGGGCGCAGCGGATCTTTTTGCAGGAAATACTGCTGCAGCTTTCCCGTTCCCGGCAAGGCGCGGCGATTACCGATTCCAACGCGATGAGGGCGGAGCGCATCCGCAAATATATCGAGCAGCATTATTTCGAGCCGCTGACCGCAGGCGATATCGCCGGACGTATGGGAATCAGCGCAAGGTATGTCAACAATATTTTTAAAGAAAGCTACGGCGTGACGCCAACGCAATACTTGATGGAAGTACGCATCGGCGTGGCCAAAAGCCTGCTGCTTGAAACCGATAAAGACATTGTAACCGTCTGTTTTGAGGTTGGCTTTGAAAATGTGCCGACCTTTTACCGGGCGTTCCGGAATATGGTGAAGTTGTCTCCGATGAAATTCCGCAAGCAGCACGAAGCGCCGGTGTGATCCGGCCGTCCGGCGATCTGTATGGAACCGGGGGCGCTGGTACTGTAACTGTAACAAAAGTGAAGCACGGACGAACCTAATAGTTACCGTAAAAAGAAGCTTGAGCGATCAGGCTTCTTTTTGCCGTGACTTTACTCGTATGTTTGCCGCCATCGTTATCGACGCAGCTCACCAGGCTGTGGCTGAAAGCTTGATGATGTTATGTTAGGAATGTTCGGCTGCTTCATTACTTTAATGGGCAGGTTGATTCCAAAATGTGGTATATTGGGTTTAATGACACTTTCTATGTGGGGGTGCTTATGAATCCTGCTTTTGACACTTATATCCAATCGTTGACCGGTCGAGAAGTGACCGTCATCGGCGCCGGCGTCAGCAATTCACCACTGAT
This sequence comes from Paenibacillus thalictri, assembly GCF_004307995.1. Taxonomy (GTDB): domain Bacteria; phylum Bacillota; class Bacilli; order Paenibacillales; family NBRC-103111; genus Paenibacillus_AF; species Paenibacillus_AF thalictri. The sequence goes on from NZ_SIRE01000007.1 coordinate 66,427, forward strand.
TCGCATGTTATGCTCGGCCGGGGCGCGCGTCACTGTGCGCGACCGCAATCCGGCTCTGCCCCGGGAGGAGTGGGACGATCTAGGCGTCGGGTTATGCTTAGGAGAAAACTATCTGGATGGCGTTGGAGGCGACGTGGTGTTCCGTACTCCCGGGATGCGCCCAGACCATCCGGCGCTGGACTCGGCCCGCGCTGGCGGCAGCCGTGTGACCAGTGAGATGGAGGAATTTTTTGCATTGTGTCCTTGCCCTATTTTTGGTGTGACCGGTTCGGATGGTAAGACCACTACCACGTCACTAATTGCAGACATGCTGGCTGATGGGGAACGTAAGGTACATCTGGGTGGCAACATTGGCATGCCACTGCTGACACGCGCGGGCGAAATGTCGCCGCTGGATGTGTGCGTAGTCGAGCTGTCCAGTTTCCAACTGATGGACATGACGCGCTCTCCCCATGTGGCGGTGATTACCAACCTCTCGCCTAATCACCTCGATTGGCACCGCGACATGAATGAATATACCGCCGCGAAGCGCCGCCTGCTGGATTTTCAGAGTGCTGACGACTGTGCCGTCCTAAACGGCGACAATCCGTTGACTGCCGCACTTCGCGGACGAGGGCGGACCAAATATTTCGGCAGGCACGCTGTCCACGATGGTATGATCGACGGTCTGTTACCCATCAGTGACATTCGTTTGCCGGGATGGTATAACGTGGAAAACATGATGGCTGCTATGACTGCCGTGCGGGGGATCGTATCGGACGAGGCAATCTTGGAGACGGTGCGTAACTTCGTCGGAGTGGAGCATCGAAACCAGTGGGTTGCAACTGTGGGCGGCGTTCATTATTACAACAATTCCATCGGCTCCAGCCCTGCCCGTACCGTCGCCACACTACATGCACATGCGGGCCGAGTGCTGCTGATCGCCGGCGGGCGAGATAAGAAAGTGCCGTTTGACGAGATGGTTAATCTGCTGCCTGATCATGTTAAGGTACTGCTGTTGATCGGAGAAGCGGCTGGGCAAATCGAAGCTGCGGCGCGTACAGTGCAGAATTGCCCGCCTATTGTTCGCTGTGAAGACCTGGCTGAGGCAGTGGCGCAGGCACACATGCTGGCTACACCGGGTGACACTGTGCTGCTGAGTCCTGCATGCACTGCGTTTGACCAATACCGTAACTTTGAAGAGCGGGGGCGTCACTTTGTAGAGCTGGTCGGGGCGCTGTAACGGTCTGAGGGGTAGGATTGAACATGGGCCTTTGCCGGGAAAACTGATTGTCCTAGCGTCTTTTCATTTTTAGAACTCTTCTTTAAGAGTGATAGAAATATCCAATATATTGTGCTTATCCAGTTGAATGGAGGGTCAGCTATGGGAATTAGGAATTATCTGATTGAAGGCGTTTCCGGCACCGGCAAAACTTCGGTCTGCAAAGAATTGCAGCGGCGCGGCTACCAGGCCATTAATGGTGACCGTGAATTGGCTTATCAAGGCGATCCGGAAACTGGTGCACGGACGGATGGCGTCACGCACGAACATCATATTTGGCATGTAGATAAAGTAAAAGCTTTGGTCGCCAACCAGGATGAGGCGGTAGCATTTTTCTGCGGTGGTTCTAGGAACTTTTCGAAATTCATAGATCTATTTGATGGTGTGTTTGTCCTCGAGGTAGACCTTGACACATTGAACCGGCGGCTTGACGAGCGGCCAGAAAATGAGTGGGGCGGCAAGAAAAGTGAACGGGAACTTATTGTGAGATTGCACCAAACGAAAGAAGACATTCCGAAAAACGGAATCATAATCGACGCCACTGCACCGATCGAGCACGTCGTTGACGAAATCATCCGTCAAATTGAGGTAACTGGCAGTTATCTTCAGCAATAATGAATCGGAACTACCTGCTAGTTATTTCCGTATATTTATGTATGATTGAAGAGGCATACAAACTACAAAGGAACAATTCAATATTGGAGTTTATTTTTTGTATTTGATTTGGACATCTAATTGACGAAGATGATAGCTGAATAAACCACACAATGAGGTTGCCGCGGATGGAAACGGTAACTTCGTTCTATTATTAGGCATGAGAATGCTGCAACAATGGTTAATAAATAGTTTGAGGATGTATAGAAATAGGAGGAGCTTTCAAACGGGTGAAAACAAGGATTACTGTTATCGTGCTGAGCCTTATAATCGGATTTTCTCTATTTGAATGGGGACATAAGATTGGGCCGCCTTTTTCCATTCCCAAAGCTTTGGTGTTGATTGAATCGGGTTCCAAACTGCTAGTTCCCTTAGATGTGGAACAAAGCCGATTTGTTGGGCGGCGCGGACTGTCGCAGGAAGCGCTTAATACGTATTTGCGGGAACATGGCGGTTGGGCGTATCGAGAGAATATGGGGAGTATGTTAATCTATGGACGGAACGGGGAAACCTTGATGGTTGAAGGCCGTTTTTCACGCGGCTATTGGTGGTACAAAGTTATGTAATAGGCCGGAGCAAAAAAATAGGGTAGAATACTTCCGCCTCTAGTGTTTTTCGTTAGCCTCGTTCCATTAACTGGCAGGAAAGGGGATTCGAAATGATGAAACGTCCTAGAAGTAATAAGGTCCGTGGTATGATCGGATCTTACAAAGGCAGGCGACGGTGGGGACATGCCGGCGCATGGAACGTTCGCGAGAATGGCAGTACTTGCCGGTTTTAACGGAAGGCGTTAAAGTTTTCGTCGATCCTTCGGTTGAAGGCGGAGATGCGGAATATGTTCTAATTGCAAGCGGTAAGGTTTCTCAGAAAAAGCCATCATTTGCTAAATAACAACGTGACGCAAGGCATCTGCCTTGCGTCCTTTATTTTTTCTCTGTTTTCGTTAAGGGCTTAATGACCCTGGCAAACTCCGTTTGCTAATTCGATGCCAAAAGGGGCTTTGGGGCGACAGTTACTGTCGGTTCGTTTCTTTTTGAATCCTATCGGTTTGCTTGTTCCGTTTCACCTAAGCAACTATTTTACTCTTCTACACGTCTATATAGAATTGACGTCAAAGAGAAGGTGAGAAATATGTACAAGAAAATGTTGGGATTTGCCGTTATGTTCTTGTTCGCAACCGCCGGAAACGCTTATGCCTACGACGTTCCCATGTTCACTTACAAGGATGTGGCGGAACAAGCTTGGGAAAAAGATTACGTGTACACCTTATCGGCGCTCGGTATTATTGAGGGGTATCCTGATTCCCGCTATCATTCCGAAGATGCGTTGTCCCGGGAAGCCTTTATCAAGCTTTTGGTCACTACGGCCAAGCTGGATATTTCTCATGCTTCGGGGACCGTGCCTGCGGACGCGGCCGACCGCTGGTCGACACCATACATAGCTGCCGCTTCGGAGCGGCACTGGATCGAATTTATGGTGAATAAAGCCGGCGAATTGAAACCGGAACAGCAGATCACACGCGAAGAAGTGGCTGCCGTCGTCGGCAAGTATCTACTTGATAAGGCGGGAATGACCGGCTCGCAGTGGTTATCGGGAGATTGGACGAAGGAACGGGATAAACGAGCGTTTGTCGACATTTCAAAAATGGATGCAAATCTCGCTCCGTACGTGTTTTACACGGTAAACCGGACCGTCATGGAAGGGGATACTCAAGGCTTCCGTCCGAAAAGCGGATTGACCCGCAGCGAAGCCGCGGCCGTGATTTACCGCCTGATCGATATGGAAGCGGCCGAGAAGAAATTGGAAGTGACGGGATTTTACGCGATCAAATCGAGTCCTGCCATCGGGCGCATGCCGATCGTCGACAAAGTCGTGATGGGCTGGTCCCATCTCGAATACGATACAGCGGGGACGGCCAAGCTGGGCACAGATACTACCACCTACAAAGTTCCAGATGGGTACGCGGACGTGGTGAAGTCAGCCGAACAGGCGCATGTCCAAAAAGAACTGATGGTTTTTTATAATGATGGCAAGAAACTTTCGTTATTTTTGCAAGACGGGCCAGCGCAGAAGGCGTTTATCGGCCAGCTCGTCACCAAACTCGGCGATCCAGCATTCGGTTTTTCCGGTGTTTCCTTGGATTTTGAAGGGTTGATGGATGCATCGGATGCGCCGAATTATTTGCAATTTGTCCGGAATGTAAAAGCGGCCATAGGCAGCAAAACCCTCACCGTTTCCGTACCAACGGATTATTATTATAAAGGCTACGATTTAAAGGGGCTCGGCGAAACGGCCGACAGCCTTAACTTGATGGCCTACGATTTTACGCATGATGATTCGAAACTTCCTTCGGCTCCGTTGCCTCTCGTCAGGGACGGGGTGGAAAGGGCGCTCAGACAAGGTGTGCCGGCCAGCAAGCTGGTGCTCGGCATTTCCAAGCAGGCGAACCAGTGGATCACAACAAATGACAAAGTGACAACGGCAGAGCCAGGCATTGACCTGGTGGAAAAACGCCTCGCGGATCCGGAGGCTTCCAAAACCTGGACCATGCCTTATTTCTTGAAGCTGATCCAATACCAGGTTGGAGACACTGCGAACCAAATTTATTATGAAGACACGCAAAGCATCGCCAAAAAAATCTGGCTCGCCAAAGTCTATAACCTCAAAGGCATTTCCCTCTGGCATATGGGTAATTTCACCGCATCGGACTGGGATACGATCGAAAAAAGGTAGTAGGAAAGGGGGGCATCATGTCAATCCCAAAATACGAAAGTGATAGAGGGCATTTTCTAAAAGAATTAATGAATTTGATGGTGCCAGTAAAGGGAGGAACCGTTGAATTACGTGATTATGTTAACACGAATAAATGGCTTAGTTCTAATTATACGTTATCGAACCCTGGAAGTAATAAAAAGGCTGTTACATGGACTGAAACGATCGAACCTTTCCATGTAATGAAGTATCCGGTAACACAGCAGTTGTATCATTTTGTCGTGCATGAAGAAGCAATAGAGCCGATTGTGAATAACCTGCCCATTACGGAAGTTTCGTGGATGGATTCGCTTGCCTTTTGTAATGAATTGTCCAGAATGCTGGGCAGGACTGAATGCTACACAATCACAAATGAAAGTGAGAACACGATATATAACAAGACAGCGAATGGCTTTCGATTACTATCAGACGCTGAATGGCAATATGCGTGTAAAGCGGGAACCACGGGATATCGGTATGCAAGAATTGAGCAAATTGCATGGTATCAAGAGAACTCCAATGGATCAGTCCATCAAGTAGGACAACTGCTTCCTAATCCATGGGGGCTTTTTGATATGATTGGGAACGTCTGGGAATGGTGCTGGGATCTATATGATACTGAACGATATGGGAACTATAGGGTCTTCCGGGGAGGCAGTTGGGCTGAAGTTGCGAACAACTGTGGTTCTACGAGTAGAAGGAAAAGCATGCCCGATTTCAAGATAGATGAGAGCACGATCTCGAGCATGCCGAGATTGAATTAAACTCGCCGTGAGGGCCATCCTGCAAAGGATTGCCCTCACCTTTGCCATCATAGATAATGCGGAGAACCGTATCATATAGTAAAACAAGGAAACTGTGCTATGCTAACGGTACATGAATAGTCAGTGGATTATTGCCGCAACAGCGGTGGGGAATGAGGCTGGTGATGCAAATGTCGAATAACAGTCGACTTACAAATTCACAGACCCTAGCAATTGAACATATCAATCAATACGCTAGTTCTCGAAAGGCAGCTGCTCAAGCATCAATTAAAGAAATTCTCCAGATGTCAAATATTTCACTGAGCACTTTTGAGGATGCGATCTCCAAGCTTCAGTCGAATGCGAGGGTTGCATTACATTTTCATCCGGATCGTCCGGTTGCAGACACGAAATGCGTGGCCCAAGTGTTACTTGAACAAGGAAGCTACAAGAGTCAGTTCGAAACTCGAATTTCCAATGGCAGCGTCTCGGCTTACCCAGGCGGCGCGCGGGACATTTGGGAGAGAAAGTTTTTTGGCGGGGCTTACCAGTCGGAGGGCGTGGCTAACAGTGAGCGACCAAAGTATGGTGCTCTAGATTTAATGTTACACCCGGATGGGCCGGCTCCACGGTTCGGGTCGTGTTATTTTCTTCTCAATCCAAGTGCTTCCTATCGTTGCACGTACTCTTATGGTGGGTCGCAAGATAATCCACCGGAAAAAGGTACTTATGAGGAACTCGATGACATTTTAGCCGCGATATTTAAAGATGCATTTTTCCGCGAGTATGCGATAGGAGAAAAGAATCTAACTCCGAGGAAATTGGTTGATCAACTATTGTTCAACCTTGAACGCCCTTTCGCGGATCCATCGGAACGGAAGCCTAGTCGAAACCTTAACCACTTTATCGAGGTCCAAGTTCATGGTGATATATCCCTTAAAGATGATGTAGTAATACTTGTCGCCGATCCTTCGTTCAAAGGAACATACGTAGGAAAACTTATAGAGCAAATATGCTTGAAATATTCTATTGAACTATTTTGGCATATGGGGTTTTCCATGCAGGTAGAGGAAGTTCCTCCGAATTTTAGGGGACCGACCATGCCTACCCTTGCCAGACGAATAGCGAAGAGTGGTTATATCGATGCTAGTGTGATTGGGGATGCTGTAAATAATTTGAAACGCAGCCCGGCATTATGGAGCGACAGAGGGAACAATGAAGAGGTGCTTCAAGAATTAAAATACATATGGCATGTACTAGTACGATTTGGGAAAACTTTCCTAATAAATGAAAAATCAATTTATTAAACACGATACGAAAATTGTGAGCTGCTGTGAGAGCAGCTCTCTTTTATTTGAAGTAACTGGCAGCATTACTTAACAACAACTACTCTTGACCTTCACATGATGTGATGGTTTAGAATGATTGTAAAAAAAGGGAGGGTTCACTATACATATTAGTGAGTTTTCAAGAAGGACAGGTGTGAGTCTGCGTTCTTTGAGGTATTACGAAGAATGGAAATTATTAAATCCCACTCGCTTGGAGAATGGCTATCGAGATTACGCTGAATCTGATATTAAAAAAGTTGAATTGATCCAACTTTACTTTAGCCTTGGACTCACGGCGAAAGAAATAATGGATTTCTTTGACTGCTTATTCCAAAACGGAGAAAAACGACAATGTCTCCCTAATGCTATAGAAGTCGGAGAAAGAAAATTAGGTGTGATTAAGAACCAAATCGAAATTTTACGTAAAGCCGAGTCTCAATTAGAAAAAAGTATATTTCGGTGGAGACATTTGATCAGCCAAACGGAGGACCTAAAATGAATGAGGTTAAACCACGAATTGCATTAGTTACCGGGGGGAACCGAGGAATCGGAAGGGAAATCGTTCGACAACTGTCCCTGAAAGGCATCAAAGTGTTGAGCGGATGTCGGGACGAGGAGAAGGGAAGAAAGGCAGTTGAACAATTGAGCAAAGCTGGGGTATCGGTTGAGTTGGAAGTAGTTGATATGGCTAATCACGAAAGCATCGTCCAGATAATGGAGCGTGTGAAAAAAAAGTACGGTCGACTTGATATACTTGTGAATAATGCAGGGGTTATTCTCGATAGAGGAACTTCCATCTTGAACGTAAATGAAACCGTTATGAAAGAAACATTTGAGACCAATTACTTTGGGGTTCTGAATCTAATTCAAGCTGCCGTGCCATTGATGAAAGAACATAACTATGGTCGTATTGTTAATATATCGTCGGGATTGGGATCTTTTCAAGTTCATCAAGGCTTGTTGGGTTTAAAGGGAAGTTCATCCGCTTATCGAATCTCAAAAACGATGGTCAACGCTTTAACTTGTCTGGTCGCTCATGATGTGGCTGATATGGGTATTAAAGTAAATGCCGCTTGTCCTGGCAGTGTACAGACGGATATGGGAGGGACAGATGCTCCGCTAACTGTCGCAGAAGGAGCAGATACTGCCGTGTGGCTGGCTACGCTTGATGAAAACGGTCCAAATGGCGGTTTTTTTCGTAATCGTATGAAAGCTGAATGGTAAACTTTATTTAAACTAATGTCCCTTAAGGCCAAAAATGCTTCTCCAGATGAAAAAAAGCGCCCCCAAGCAAGTGGAGGCTGCTGAAGATGCTATGTGTGAACGGATCACTTTACCGGCCTCGGCAAGCTGCAAGCAGGCTCAGAAGCCTGTGTGCAGCTTTGTGTTTGCCGCTGTGTTTGGTCTGGCTATACTTATGTGACGGACGGCTTTAGCGAACCGGATTTAGTGTAGCCGTCCTTAAAATAATCCGGTCTTCGGTCCAATGATCCCGATACCAGCTGCAGCTTTCGAAAGTGTCGTTCACTTCGCCCATCTTCGCTTCCAGCATTGTGCGGAATTTGCGGATGACCGGCTCATAATCCGGATGTTCCGCCAGATTATTCATCTGGTACGGATCGGCCGTGTGATCAAACAACAGCTCCTTGCGATCCGAACGGTATACGGCATATGTGTATTGCTTGCTGCGCAGGGCCCTCCACTCATGCCCGTCCGACCAGCTGGCCGTTGCTCCTGTGCCTTGCAGGAAAGCGGCTTCCGGCTCCTCGCCCTTTTGGCCAAAAGCAAACGGGCTCAAATCCATCCCTTCCACTTCATCGGGCACTGGCATTTCCAGCATGGACAGCAGGGTCGGCATAATATCGCAAGTATTCAGACAGACGTCCGATTCGGCGCCTTGCGGAACCTTTCCCGGCCAACGGAGCAAGAAAGGCACGCGGCTCGCTTCCTCATAGAAAATATTTTTACCTTTCCGTCCATGGGCTCCGAACAGTTCGCCATGATCCGACGTAAAGATGAAGATCGTGTTGTCCCTGAGTCCCAGATCATCAACCGCCTTCATCAATCTGCCGATATTCCAATCCAAATTAGCCGTCATGGCATAATACACCTTAAGCCAGTTCGTAATCTGCGTCCGCTCTTCAGAACCCAGCTTAGCCCAGTTATCCGCATAAGGATCGTTGTGGTCCATATAATTCGGCGGCAGCGCGAACTCCACGTCCTTGAATTTCTCATAATACTCCGGCGGCACATTGCCGATATCCCACGGATCGTGCGGCGTGCCCAGCGATAAAAACATCGCAAACGGCTTATCCGCAGCCGCCTTCTCCTTGAGCTGTTCGATGGCCATGCTGGTCTGCCCGTCCGGCTCGTAACCCTCCATCGGAATTTTCTCTGCCGTATCGGTGTGGTAATACATGTTGTAGTATTCATGGTGAAAATTGTAGGCTGCCCAGAATCCGTCAAAGCCCAGCCGATACTCTCCCGGAGGAATAAACGAGTTGCGAGGTTCATAATGATGGCCAAGTTCATTGGCCCATAGGTGCCATTTGCCTATATAGGCGGTTTCGTAACCTTGTTCGTGGAGCACATGTGCAAAAGCGCGATGGTTTGGGTTCATACGAATTTCATTGATGACCATTCCGGTGCTAGTTGTATATTTGCCGGTAAACAATGTAGCCCTATACGGGGCGCAAACCGGGTGACCGGATATCGCGTTGGAAAAGCTTAGCGCTTCCTTCGAAAGGCTGTCGATATTGGGCGTCAGCGCTTTGCTGTCGCCGGCGTAACCGCAGGAAGACAAGCGCAGTTGATCCGCGAATACATAAACCAAATTTGGCTTCAAATCACTCACTCCTTATTTCGCTGCATAGCGGACTCTACCTATTATGTTAATTCGCAGAGTGGCTAGGCAAAATAGAGGAAAGGGAACAATTGGTGTGCAAAAGGGACAACATCTACCCGATCTAGCGATTCGCTATGTTACAATAGAACCATACGTTAAGATGAACTCAAGGAGAATTTTATGAAACACGGCGATCTGCACGTTGTCCCTTTTGTCCAAAAACTGCCGGTTTACGTCGCCATGTTTGGCATCAATTATTGTCATGCCGACTATTTCAATATGCGGGATTCATCGCCGCTCACCGTACTTGCTTATGTGCTGAAGGGACAAGGCAGCGTGACGATCGATGCCCTGACCTTCCGTCCGAAAGCGGGAGATGTCTTTATATTGCCGAAAGATTCTTACCATAAGGTGACGGCAGATGCCGATCAAGAGGAATATTGGACTTATTTATGGTTTAATATCAAGGGGAATGTTCTGCAGCTTTTTGAGTCGTTCCAGCTTCACCAAACATTCCATATTCCCGAAGCTCCGTTTGAAAACTTGTTCCACAAAGGCTTCGAGCTTGTCGCGCAGCATGGCGAGAATGGTGAACGGCTCCAGATGGAGCTGTTGTTGGCTTGCACGGAAATGGTCGCCCAGTTGTCGGGGCTGATGGAGAAAAGACAAGCCCAGTACTCCATCGAAGTGCAGAAAATGCAGCAATATTTAAACCGGCTGGAGGCGGCCCCCTTCCATTCCGAGCATATGAGCCGTCATTTTGCCATGTCCTTCAAGCAAATCAACCGATCCTTCAAGAAAGAAACAGGCACAACCGTCTACAATTATTTGCTCTGCAAAAAAATCGACAAAGCCAAAATGCTGCTGCAGGACACTTCAATGGCCGTGAGTGAAATCGCCTATCGTATCGGTTATGCGGATGCGCATTATTTTTCCAATGTGTTTAAAAGGAAAACAGGCGTCACACCTACGGAATACCGCAAGCGAAAAACATAGCAGACGCAAATTCCATGTCTATCGAACAGCCGGTTGTTTCCGTCCCACATGTGGATTTTCCGTAAGCGTCAACTAGTTTCCACCTTAAGGCGGGAGCAGGCACGACGCATGCGGCGCCAGGAGTGATCGGAGTCGGTTGCGGTGCAAACCGGCCAAAAGTGCGGATCCCCTCCTATAGCTTTCAGCGCACCCGAATCCCAAGCGTCCCATCGCGGTGCCGAACCCGCTAAAGCGGCTTATATAGGCGAACTTTCGGTCATTCGCCGCCCGTAAATCTCGATCATTAGATCGTCTTCAAAAACTTCTCGATCCGCGTAAGCGACTCTTCAAGCTGCGGCAGCGACGTCGCGTAGGAGCAGCGAATGAAACCTTCGCCCCCTTGACCAAACACATTGCCCGGCACGGTAACTACTTTACCTTCATTCAGTAGCCGCTCCGCAAACTGCTCCGAGGAAAGTCCGGTATGGCTGATCGAAGGGAACGCATAAAACGCACCAAACGGCTCGTGACACGGCAGACCGATCTGCCGCAGACCATGGACAAACATGCGCCGCCGCTGGTTGTACGAGTCGATCATATAGTCCTTTTCCTCCAGACCGTGCTTCAGCGATTCAATCGCGGCAATTTGTCCGATGATCGGAGCGCACATGACGGTGTACTGGTGGATTTTCAGCATCGCGGCGATAACATCCCGCGGGCCGCAGGCATAACCGACACGCCATCCCGTCATGGCAAAAGCTTTGGAAAAACCGCTGACAAGCAGTGTCCGCTCTTTCATGCCGGGGAGCGAAGCAAACGATACATGCCGCGTGCTGTAGGTCAGCTCGGCATAAATTTCGTCGGAGATCACAAACAAGTTGTGCTCTTCCACGAGCCTCGCGATAGGCAGCCAATCCTCATAGTTCATAACGCCCCCGGTCGGATTGTTCGGATAACATAAAATCAGCGCCTTGGTGCGTGGGGTTATTTTAGCGGCGATCGCTTCTGCAGTCAGCTTGAAATGATTTGCCGCGGTTGTCTCAACCTCCACCGGTTTGCCGCCCCCGATCGAAGTAATCGGCGAATACGAGATATAGCAGGGCACGGGCACCAATATTTCGTCGCCCTCCGTAATGATCGAGCGCAGCGCAAGGTCAATTCCTTCGCTGCTGCCGACGGTCACCAGCACTTCGCTGTCCGGGTCGTAGCTTACTTGAAAGCTTGCGTCCAAATATTCGGCGATCGCTTCCCTCAGCTCCGGCAGTCCCGAGTTCGGAGTATACGACGTACGTCCCTTTTCCAGCGCTTTAATGCATGCATCCCGTACATGCTTAGGAGTCACAAAATCCGGCTCTCCAACCCCAAGTGAGATAATATCTTTTTTACCATCGATCAAATCGAAAAATTTGCGAATGCCCGATGGCTGCATATCCTGTACGGCTTGAGTTACAAAACTTCCCAAAACGTCTGTTTTCATGAACATTTCCTCCTTTTTTGGAAAACAAAAAAACCCGCCCCTGTCAAGGGACGAGTTATCACCCGTGTTACCACCCTAGTTTCGCTCCAACATAGAAACGACACTCTTCTTATCACGTATCCATCAATACGTGTTCCTCATAACGCTGGACATGCGGCAGAGCTTACTTAAGGTTCAGCCTGCTTCTCGGAGACGGCTTTCCGTTATGACCCGAACGTTGGTTTTCAGCTTCCCCAACTCTCTGTAAGATCAGATGGATAACGTACTGGTTCTCTTCATCGAATTTGTAGCACCGATATGAAATTAAATTTATTATATGCACTTCTTAGCGAATAAGTCAACGAAAAAAAAGTTTGGCCCGCGGACCGGGTTATGTCACATTATAGGTACCCCGGCGGTTATACATGTGAAAATAAGCGAAAGGGGGAGTAAGTCAGTGGAATATAACGAGCGGGAGCTTATCGACAAGGTGCGCCAAGGCGATTTGGCTTCGTTTGAACCGATTATCCGCACTTACCAGAATAGGTTGTTTTCGTTTTGCTGTTATATGCTTGGCGACAGGCAGGAAGCGGAGGATGCGGTGCAGGAAATTTACGTGAAGGCGTACCGTGGTCTGGCGGCGTACCGGCACGAGTTTTTTATGGCGTGGTTGTATAAAATTGCCGCTAATCATTGCAGAACGGTGCTAGGACGGCGAAAAAGATGGCTGAACCTGCTGCCGCTGCTGCGCGCCGAAAGCCGGGAACATAACACTGAGCATACGTATGCGGGAGGAATGGAAGCGGCGATGCAGCTGCTCGACGGGCTGAGTGCCGCTGACAAGGAAATTTTGATCTTGCGTGTGGTAGAGGACCAACCTTTTGAGAACATTTCCCGTATATTGGAGATTACTTCGGCGGCCGCCCGCAAACGCTTCGAACGCGTGAAGACAAAGCTGAAGAAAAAACTGAGCGAAGGCGGGGGGTCGTTGTATGGCACAAGATGCGAGGTTGAATAGTTTTATTCGCAGATTAAGAGAGGAAAAGCCGGCGCCAATCGATGTCACATCCAAGGTGATGGAGCGGCTCGGTGAGCAGCGGCGGCAAACTGGGGAAATCCGCAACGGCGAGCGCGTAAAAGCGGTACAGACTGGAGCGAGACGGGTGATGTGGATTGCGGCTGCCTGGCTGCTGCTTGTTTCGGCCGTATCGGTCAGCGCGGCTGCCTTATTTCGGGCGGAATGGAACGGGATTCACATCACGGTGGAGGAGACCGCAAACCCGTCTTCGGCCGGACAAGCCGAAGTAACGCTTAAAGACAGATTGGATAACGCATTGTCCGAATCGCCCACCGTGTGGAAAATGATTTCGCTGGAGGAGGCGCAGCAAGGCGAGCAGTTTCCGTTTGCGATATTGCGGCCGCTTCATGGCGTTGTGTCGCTCAGCAAATCGTTTGCGGTCGTGCCGCAGGAAAACAATTACCGCCTGCAATCCGCGGACGAATGGTGGGCGGGCGGCGTGTACGATTTCTGCACGTGGAGTCGGCACGACGTTATCGTGCGGCAAAACCTCGACGTTGCAATGACGGAGCGTCTGCAAAATCCGCAGCTCACGATGTCGCAAGCTTATGTGGGCGGGGCATGGGAAAATGTAAAAGGCAGCGACCGTATGCTGGCGATGTTTTTGGCGGACGGCAAGGATAATTTGCTGCTCGTATCGTACAAAACGGACGATAACCAAGTTATCTCCTTGGAATTGACGGGCGATGCGACAAAAGAAGAACTGCTTGGGCTGGCGGCGGCGTATACGGGAGAATGATGGCCGATGGGGCGAGGGTAAGCGAGCTTGCTGTCCAGCCAGCTCGATACCCCGATTTAGGCCGATGAACTGGTGCATGCTTGGGAAGGATGCGGCGAAAAAGGTGACTGAACCTGCTGCCGCTGCTGCGCGCCGAAAGCCGGGAATATTACATGAAGCATACGCATGCGGGGAAAATGTAGTGCGGACTGAGTACCGCTGAAATACGTCGCAACGCGTGCTTGGGACTCGTGCGAGTTTGAAATTTACAGATTTTTACATTCAAGTCTAGGTGGATGCAAGCGATAAATATAAATATGGTTGCGTAAGAGCCGGTCGCTGTCGACGGCTCTTTTTTTGCTGAAGTTCGCCTATTGTTCCGCCGAGTCGGATGCGCTGCCTTGCAAGAGGCTAAGTGCCATGAGATGTGCTCAGAAAGCCCATATTGCAGCCCGGCAGCAAGTGCAAGCATTGACAATGTATACAAAATAATATAGTTTTATACTCAATGATGAGCTATTTCGTTCAACAATATTGCGAAGAGGTTATGACTATGAGCAAGCCGTCGGATACGGCCTATGAGTTTATAAGAACAAGAATTTTGGACGGAACGTATCGTCCCTCCCAGAAGCTGACAGAGGTTCAACTGTCTGAAGAAATCGGGGTCAGCCGCAACACCGTAATTAAAGCGCTGCTCAAGCTGGAACAGGAAAATTTGATCACCATCGAGAAAAACAAAGGGGCTACGATCAAATCGTTTTCTTTGCAGGAAGTCGTCAACTATTTGGAAATCCGCGAGGCGCTGGAGGGGCTTGCGATCCGTTCGGCGGTCAGCCGTATTACGGAGCGCGATTTGGGCAGGCTGGAGCAAATTTTGTACGACATGAAGGACATGCTGGAGAACGGCCGCTTTGACGAATATTCCAAGCTGAATAAAAGCTTCCACGAAATCATCTATGCGGTGTCCGTGAACCGGCAGGCTGTAGAGATGATCGAAACGATTAAGACGCAGCTGAACCGGTTCCATTTTAAAACGATTCTTGTGCCCGGCAGAAATCATGAATCGTATATGGAACATAAGCGGATTTTTGACGCGCTGCAATCGCGCGACGAAGATGGGGCGGAGAAATGGGTCAAGGAGCACGTCGCAGGTGTCAGACGGACGATTAGGGATAACTATCAGTATTTGCTGTAAAAGTATTTAGTTTAAGAGACAAAGGACGTTCCAGCCGTTTTCGGCAAAAGCGGACGATCGGATGAAGAGGCTAAAAACGCCGTTTGGGCGACTTTTTTGCCTTTTTTTGTTGTTAAACTTCCACTGCATCGCGGGCGCTCATCTTGTGAGGAGCTTCGATACGGCGGGAGTTTTTTTGTTTTTGTTTATATATTTTTTATGGATTGACAATAAAGAGCGGGGATAAGTATAATCAAATACGTAAATCAATATTGTTCAACAATATTGTATAAATCTAAGTTAGGGAGACTGGATACGATGGAAGCGATCGAACTGCTGCAAGGGGCATATGATCTTCATGTTCATTCGGGCCCCGATATTTTGGACCGTAAAGTGGACGATTTGGAGATGGCCGAACGCCTTATGAAGTTAGGGATGAAAGGTTATGGCATTAAATCTCATTACTTCTGTACGGCGGAACGGGCAAAAATCATCAACAAGCTGCACCCTGGTTTTAAGGCTGTCGGTGCGGTTGCATTAAATCATGCGGTTGGCGGTTTGAACCCGCTGGCTGTAGAAATGGCAGCCCGCGGAGGAGCGAAAATCGTCTGGATGCCGACTTTTGACGCAACCAACGAACAGGAGCATTTTCACAAAAACAAACCGGAAAAGCTGCCGCATTGGGCGAAGCTGCAAATGGAGCTGATCGCGCAAGGCAAAACGCAATCAAGCATCTCTGTGCTGGAGAACGGCGAGCTGAAGCCGGTTGTGTACGATATTTTGGATGCTGTCGCTCAGCACGATCTGGTGTTGGCTACCGGACATTTGAGCATCGAGGAGATTTACGCCGTAGTCAAAGCGGCCAAGCAGCATAACGTGCGAAAAATCGTGATCACTCACCCGAACTTCCCTTCCATCTGCTTGTCCAAGGAGCAGCAGAAGGAACTGACCGAGCTGGGTGCTTGGATGGAGTTTTGCTTTACGACGCCGCATTCGGGCAAAACGACCTGGGATGAAGTGTACGAGCAAATCCGTTATGTAGGTCCGGCCAACTGCATTATTTCCACCGATCTCGGCCAGCCGAACGGACCGTACCCTGATGAAGGGCTGCGCACCTTTGTCGCCAATTTGGCCGCCAACGGTTTCACCGTACCGGAAATTAAACAAATGACCGCGGTCAACACCGCTTTTTTAGTTGAAAGCTAATTTTTATAAAACCTGCAGGAGGGAATTATGGATATGATCGATTCCAATGTAAATGTGCTTGTTGTCAGCGCCCATGCCGCCGATTTTGTCTGGAGGGCCGGCGGTGCGATCGCCAAATATGTGAAACACGGAGCTAACGTGTCTTTGGTCGTTTTGAGTTATGGAGTAAGAGGGGAATCCAACGATCTGTGGAACGTTCCCGGGCAAACGGTGGACAATGTAAAAGCGGTCCGCCGCAGCGAATTGGAACAAGCAGCCCAGCATTTGGGCGTAAAAGATATTGAGCTTTGGGATTTTGAGGATTACCATATGCAAATTACGGAAGAGCGGATGGACCGGCTTACGAAAAAAATTCGCGAAGTTAAGCCGCATCATATTATTAGCCACGGCCCAAAAGACGCCTTTAATCCGGACCACGAGATGGTTTCCGACTACGTATTCAGAGCCAGCGTGCTTTCTACGTCCAACGGCGTGCAGTTGGAAGGTTACCCGACGGCCAAGCAGGCGCGGTTGTTTGGCTTCGAGCCGCACCAATCGGAAATCAGCGATTTCAAGCCGGACGTCATTCTCGACATTACGGAAGTGTACGCTCAGAAAGAAGCGGCGATGAATTGTTTTAAAGCCCAGCAGCATCTGATCGATTATTACGGGGCCAAAGCGAAGCTGCGCGGAAACCATGCACGCCGCTGCTCGGGCAACAATGAATACAAATATGCCGAGGCGTTCAGCCGGTTTTTCCCTTATGTCGGGGGTGAGCTGGTCTGATGCAAAAGTACGTCGTTCGCAACATCGACAGACCGGCGCAAGATATTGTAGCACAATACGCGGAGCTTGATACTTCGACCATCTATGAAGCTCAAGGCAAAATCGGCTTGATGAGCTCGTCGCTGAAGCCGATTCAGCAAAACCGCAAAATTTGCGGCCCCGCTGTAACCGTCATTTGCCCTGCCGGGGACAATCTGATGATCCATGCGGCCATCGAGGTATGCAAGCCGGGTGACGTGCTGGTGATCACTACACTTGGCGACAGCGAACACGGCATGATCGGCGAGCTGATCGTCAGAGCGCTGATGAAGCGGGGCGTGCAGGGCGTCATTATGGCTGCCGGGATCCGCGATGCGACGCAGCTGCGGGAGCTTGGTTTCCCGGTATGGACCAAAGCGATTCATTCGCAAGGAACGACAAAAAACCGGGGCGGCTGGGTTAACGCTCCCGCCGTTTGCGGCGGAGCTTTGGTAGCGCCAGGGGACCTGATCATGGCCGATGACGACGGCGTCGTTGTGGTCAAGAGAGGGGACCTGCTGTCTTCCCTGGAGGCGTCCAAGCTGCGGCTGCAGAAAGAAGAAGGCACCAAGGAAAAAATCGCCCGGGGCGAACTCAGCCTCGATTTTTACGGCTTAAGAGCAACGCTTGCTAACGAAAACGTCGTGTATTACGAAGACGAAAGCGAGCTGTCGTAATAGTGGGTTTGGACTCCACGTAAGATACCTTGTCGGATGGACATGATCCCGAATCGTGATTTGCGATGATTTCTGGGTGCGGTTTGTGGCGGAAGTTATTTAAATGTGCTTAAGCCGCACTTATGTCCGGGTTCAGCTCCATATGCAGACCCAATTGCTAATGTGCGCCCCGGCGGACAGACGAACAAAGGGACGAGTATGGGGGGAATAAGCGGCCGTTTTTAAAATCGCATCCCGACTTCTTAGATGAATTTATAGGATGCGATTTTAATAGACGGTCGAAACCCGATACTCGTCCAATGTTGTCAGGTTAGCGATAATGGCTGGTATTCGAATCTCGCTCGTATTGGCTGTATTAGCGCAATCATACCGGGTTCATGAAGTAAACCGGAACTATAACTGCTTGAACGCAGCAAAATTGAGCGACTTCGATTCGTTCGACCTTGATTAAAACTGATCGTTGCTGACTGTCTGTGGAGGACATCCTCGTCGCTATGGTTAGCCTTATGCATGCGAACGTCATGCCCCAACGCTATCGGACAGGGGCGACTTTATTTGGCGAAAAAATCGGGGGTTGCTTTTTTAACGGACGCAAGCGACTTTATTTGCTCAAAAAAGTCGTAGAAACCGCGATAGAAGGCCAAATAAGAGCGGCGGTGTCCGTTACATATAGAAAACCTCAAATTTGGTTTACATAGCAGCGCTCACGTCCGTTAGAGCGGAGGCTTCTCTAACGTTGGGGAATTCACGATGAATCGACAGTTTCACTCAGTCCGGTCTTACTTCAGTCCGCTATCCATCCCACTGGGTTCTATGTCCAGAGCGAGTCGCGACGCATAAAAGAAACTTGATCATTCGCGTGACGACTTTGGTACATCGACTTCTTATCTTGACAACATTGGATATTCGTCCCCTCCCCACGCGTCAACGTAACTCACAGCACATTGATAATTCCGAAGCCAGGCGATCACCCGCCAGGCTTTTCTCTTGCACCCTGCTGCCTCGACTTTACAATAGTACAAGTCGAGCGGAACTTTCTCCATTCACAAAAAAATGCCTCCCTAGTATAGTTAGGTTAAACGTTGGAGCGTTACCATACGCTTGCAAGGCTGGTTTAACCGGCGTAATAACGATGAGGAGGATTCACCGATGTTTAGGAAAGGGCTTACAGTAGGGGTCAGCGCATTGCTTGCGGTTAGTTTGGCAGCATGCGGAGGAAGCGACGGCGGAAAAAAAGAAGCCGCCAAAGGAGATGCGGTCAATAACGCGCCTAAAGAAAAAGTGACATTGCGTTTCGCTTATTGGGGCGGAGAACTGCGCAACAAGAAATACACGCAGACGATCGCAGACTTTGAAAAAAAATTCCCGAACATCAAAATCGAGCAGGAGTTTGCCGACAGCAATCCGTATTACGACAAGCTGGCTGTGCAGGCGGCCGGAGGCAATATGCCGGATGTCATGAGTTTGCAGGTGACGAGGTTTATGGATTACGCCAACCGCAACCAATTGCTGCCGCTTGATGATTTTATCCAATCGAAGGCGATCGACGTATCCGATTTTAACCAGAAAATGATCGACGCCGGTAAAGCTAACGGCAAAATCGTGATGGTGGCCAATGGCAACACTTCCAAAAGCTTGTTCTACAACGCCGATTTGCTGAAAAAATATAACGTGCAGCCGCCGAAATTCGATATTTCATGGGAAGAATTTGCGGCCAAAGGCGCCGAATACAAAAAAGCGGTGAACAACCCGGATCTTTATTTTGTCGAAGACCCGTCCGGGATTGATGCGGGTAAAGAAATTTTCGGTTACTTCCTGCGGCAAAAAGGCAAAGACGTCTATTCCAAGGACGGCAAGTTGGGCTTCGAAAAGCAGGACATGGTCGAATGGTTCCAATATTGGGACAAGCTGCGCAAGGAAGGCATTATTCCTCCGGCAGCCTTAACGGCCGAATATAAAGGCAAATCGCAGCAGGAATCGATGCTGGTCAAGGGTACGGTGGCGGCGACATTGTCCGCGGGAGGAAGCAGCAACTTGCCGATCTACCAAACGTACATGAAAGATCAGCTGGAATTCGGCAGGGTACCTACAAGCCCAAGCGGCAAAAACGGTGAAGATATCGGCGGCTTGTTCCTGGCTGTCGGCGCCAAATCGAAATATCCGAAGGAAGCGGCACAGTTTATCAACTATTTGATTAACGATGTGGACGGCGCCAAGCAGTTTAAAATCGACGTCGGCCCAAGCCCTTCCAAAAAAATCAACGAAGCGGTCAAACCGGTGCTTGACCCGGCCGGCGTTAAAATGATCGAATTCCAGCAAAAGGCAAACGAATATTTCAGCGTTCCGAATATTCCGCCTGCAGGCAACAACGAAATTTTCAAGCAAGTAACGGTCACAAGCGAAGCGATTGCGTTTGGCAAAAAGACGATTGAGAAAGCCGTCGATGATTTCTTCAACGAGGCGAACAAAATTTTAAAGTAACGGACCGATCAGGACAGAATGGGCATCTGCGCATTCTGTCCGTTTTAAAACAGGAGTGGACGAGATGCGCATAAGCAACTTTTTGAAAAAAGACGGGATCGGGTACTTGTTTTTGAGCCCTTGGATCATCGGTATGCTGGTTTTTACTTTTATTCCCATCGTATTATCGCTTTATTTCTCCTTTACGGATTACGAAATGTTTAATACGCCGAAGTGGGTTGGCTTGGACAATTACAAAAATATTTTTACAAATGACGAGCAGTTTCTGGAATCGTTAAGCGTTACGTTCCGTTACGTGCTGATCGCGGTTCCGCTGGAGCTGGCTTTTGCGCTCTCGATCGCGCTGATGCTCAATAAAGGGTTGTCTGGCCTGCGGATCTATCGCGCGGTTTATTACATTCCTTCGCTGTTTGGCGGGAGTGTGGCGATTGCGCTGTTGTGGCGGCAGGTGTTTGGAGCGAAAGGATTGTTTAACGTTGTGCTTGGTTATTTCGGCATCGATGGGGTAAGCTGGATCGCAACGCCGGAATACGCCTTATATACGCTCATTATATTGAAAATATGGCAGTTCGGCTCGCCGATGATCATTTTCCTGGCCGGCTTGCAGCAAATCCCGACCGAACTATACGAAGCGGCGGCGATTGACGGTGCAGGCAAGCGGTCGCAGTTTTTCCGGGTGACAATCCCGATGCTGACTCCGATCATATTTTTTAATTTGGTCATGCAGATCATTCACGCCTTTCAGGCGTTTACACCGGCTTATGTCGTTAGTGGCGGCACCGGCGGACCGCTGAACTCGACGTTGTTTTATACATTGTATTTGTATCAAAAAGGGTTTGTCAGCTTCCAGATGGGATATGCGTCGGCATTGGCTTGGATTTTGCTGGTCATCATCGCGATTTTTACCAGCTTGACGTTCCTGTCGTCGAAAAAGTGGGTGCATTATGAATAACATGCCAAATCAAATCGTACGCCATATCGTCAACATCGCGGTTTCTGTGATCATGCTGTATCCGCTCATCTGGATGTTGTCCAGTTCGTTTAAGCTGCCGGAGCATATTTTTACCGATAAAGGATTGTGGCCGGAGCATTTTACGCTGAAAAATTACGTTAACGGCTGGAAGGGCTTGGGCTCGCAAACGTTTGGTTTGTTTTTCAGCAATTCGCTGATCGTCAGCGGTTTGTCGATTATCGGAAATGTTCTATCGTGTTCGCTTGCCGCTTATGCGTTTGCCCGGCTGGAATTCCGCTTTAAGACACCTTTGTTCGCTTTGATGCTGATGACGATGATGCTGCCGCACCATGTGACCATTATTCCGCAGTATGTCATTTTTAATAATCTTGACTGGATCAATACGTTTTTGCCGCTGGTTGTGCCCAAGTTTACGGCTGCGGAAGGATTTTTCGTATTCCTGATGGTGCAGTTCATCCGCAACATTCCGCGCGAGCTCGACAAAGCGGCGATCGTTGACGGCTGCGGTCCGATTCAAATCTATTGGCGGCTCATTTTGCCGCTTGCGCTCCCGGCGCTGGTTACGACGGCGATCTTCACGTTTATATGGACGTGGAACGATTTTTTCAGTCAAATCATTTATTTGAGCAAAACGCAAAAGTTTACCGTGTCGCTGGGACTTCGCGTCTTCTTGGATTCAAGCGGCGAATCGAGCTTTGGTTCGTTGTTTGCGATGTCGGCGCTGTCGCTTGTGCCGGTGTTTACGATCTTTGTGTTTTTCCAGCGGTTTCTGATTGAAGGGCTTACCTCGGGTGGAGTCAAAGGGTAGGAGTGGGCTGTCGATGAAAGGGGGAGAATATTTATTCAACGAAGTGGTGATTGCGGGGAAGGAATGGTATTCCAACCGCCAATGAAAACCGTGTTTCATCTAAATTTACCTTGCGGTAAAAACACGGTTTTCAAAAGCGGACGTAAACTTTTCCATACCATTTCCTTGCCCCTCCATCACCGGTTGAATAAATATTCGCCGTACCTAAAATCATCGGACAGGTAGAAAGATGGTAAGAAAGAAAAAGGATAAGACCGGTAAAACCGAAAAAACTGACAAGACCGACCAAACTAACAAGTGTACTCGTTCAGCTTTGCTGAACATCGGGGATCAGGCGGGGATGCTCTTCCACCTGATTCAACTCAACATCAAAAATATCGAACATCAAAAAATTAGGGGTGATCTTGAATGCAACTAGGATTTATAGGTTTTGGGGAAGCGGCTTTTTCGATCTCTTGCGGGCTTAAGGAGCAGGGGATCGGCGCGATTGTGGCTTACGATCCGATGTGGGACCATCCGACATACGGCGCGCAGGTGCAGGGCCGGGCGGAAACTGCGCAGGTGGAGTTGATGAAGACGCCGGAGGAGGTACTGCAGCGTGCGAACGTGCTTATCGTGGCCGTTCCAGCGGATAAGGCGCTGGGCGTAAGCGAGACGTTGAAGCCGCATTTGAAAGCCGGGGATTTGTATATCGATGTGTCTGCGGCCAGCCCGAAAGTAAAAAAAGCGATCTGGGAGACAATTGAGGAAACGGGTGCGGCTTTGGTTGATGCGGCGATGGTCGGCGCTTTGCTTGTCGATAAGCACAAGGTGCCGATTTTGGCCAGCGGCAGCGGGACGGACCGCTTCATCGAGCTGATGTATCCGTTTGGCATGAATATTACGAAGGTTAGCGAAATTCCCGGAGACGCCAGCGCAATTAAGCTGATCCGCAGTATTTTTATGAAGGGGTTTGCCGCACTGGGCATCGAGCTGCTGGAAGCAGCCCATCATTTCAATGTGGAGGAGCTTGTCATCAGCGGCATCGGCGACTCACTGGACGGCAAAAGCTTCGAATGGTCGCTTAACCGGATGGTTACAGGCACGGCCATTCACGCGCAAAGACGAATCGTCGAGCTGGAAGGTTCTATCGAGATGCTGCAGGAGTCGGACCTCAACTCGGTGATGTCGGAAGCAGTCAAGGAGAAGCTGAAACGGGTTGCGTCCCACAATTTAAAAGAGAAATTCCAAGGCGTCATTCCCGGCAGTTGGCTTGAGGTTATTGAAGCTATGAAGCACTAGAAGATCTGCAAAAGCGGTGTTTGCCCCCTGCGGTAACGGTGCGGCCGCAGCCTGACGATCTCGAGCGTGTGTCCCGGCGTCACATGGCTGGGATTCGAACCTCTGTGGAAGCGGCGCTGCTGCGTATTGCGGACAAATCGGCAATTTCCATTGTGTTTCCACGGCAACTTTTAGTATGATAGGATTACGCGCAATTGAGGCGGTGCTTAGTGCAAACGGGTATCGCCTCTTGTATTTTGTTGTAGAATGAAAGCGGAAACAGTCCGGAAAAAGGCGGTTGCATACGTACATGAGGCAATGGAGATTAAAGCCGTTTTTGTTTTGCTCGTTGGTGCTGTCGAATATTTTATTTCTAATCGTCATTACGGTGGCGATTTATTTTAGTGTCAGCTATTTTTTTACGAAGCAAATCAGCGAAGCCCGTTTGCAAGGGCTGCACAGCAATCAATTGCAGCTGATCGAAAGGCTGAAGGACATCGAAGGAACCGCCTTGACGATATCCACCCATCAGACGATGAAAACGGTGCTAGAGGAAAACAGCGGCATCGATTTATACGAATATATTGTGATTCAGCGCAATGTTAACGAGTGGCTGAGCACTTTCACTTTTGTCAAACCGTTTATCAACAGCGTGCAAATTTTCACCGATCAATATGTGCAGTACCAAAAAATCGGCCCCGCCGGCAAAAATACGATCCTGCCTTTGGCCAAGCTGCCAGTGTCCCTGTCGTCATTCGATAAAGTCGACGCGATCTGGATTCCCGCTCACCGGGACGGCACGCTCGAAAGTAACGAAAAGCCGGTTCTTACTTACATTCTGAAAATGTATAACCGGAAAGGCGGGACGGCCGGATTTGTGGCGATACATCTCGACGAAGATTCGCTGACCCGTTTGCTGTTCAGCGAAAATACGGTATCTTCCCCGACCAACCGCTCGCTGCTACTGCTGGATGCCGGCAATCAGGTCATGTCCCGCATGTCGGCGCAGGTGAATTCGCAGCGGATGGAATCGTTCCAAGCTCATACGTCAGCTTTGGCAAGCGAAGCCGGTTTTAAGCCGATTGAGCTTGAGGGGAACAAATATTTGATGATCTATACGAGTCAAAGCCAGGAGAAATGGCGGATCGCCGAGTTCCTGGAAAGCGATGAGCTGTACCGGGACGTCAACACGATCCGCAATATTGTGCTGATGATCGGAGGGGTCGTTTTGCTCTGCGTGTTCCCGGTAGCCTCCTATTTGGCCAGCCGCATGATCCGGCCTGTTCCGCTGCTGCTGAAAGGGTTTCAAAAAATTGAAAACGGCAATTTTGACGCAGATGTGGAGCAGCATTTTATCGTTGAGTTTAATAAGCTTATTATCGGTTTTAACTTTATGACCGGACGGCTTAAGATGATGCTTGAAGAGCTGGAGCAGAAAAACCGGCTAAAACGCGATTTGGAGCTGATGGTGCTGCAAAGCCAAATTAATCCGCATTTTCTGTACAATACGCTGGATATGATCAACTGGGCGGCAGCGGTAAAAGGCAATACCGAAGTCAGCTTTATGGCCGCCCGGCTCGCCAAGCTGTTCCGCATCAGCTTAAGCGGCGGCAGCACGTTTATCCCGCTCAAGGACGAACTTGAGCATGCCCGGCTGTATGCGCAAATTCAGCAAACCCGGCTGGAAGACCGGTTTGTGTACAACGAACATGTGAGCCCTTTTTTCAAGCAATGTTACGTCCCGAAAATTATATTGCAGCCGTTTATCGAAAATGCGATCATCCACGGTTTTGCCGGATTGCAGGAGGGTCAAAAAGCCGAAGTTGCCGTGTCCGCCGAGCGTATCGACGAAAGTCGGTTCCGGATCGTGATTGCCGACAATGGGGTTGGGCTGAAGCAATCCAAGGATGAAAGCGAAAGGCGCAAGACGAGTTCGCTGTATGTATCCGGTTCTGGCGGGTACGGAATTAAAAATGTGAGGGAGCGGCTTGAATTGTATTTAGGGGAGCAATACGGGCTCATTATCGAAAACCGCGACGGCGGAGGGGTCAATGTTGATCTGACGCTGCCGTATTTGGATTCGCTCGAGAAAGCGAACGAGTTTAATAAATCGAGATAACTATTTTCACATAAAGGAACTGCGAGAGGTGAAGCGTTATGAAGGTATTGCTGGTCGATGACGACGCATTTGTTGTGAACGGATTAAAAAGCATGATCGCCTGGGACCGGCTTGGCATCGACGAGATCGTGACGGCGCATGACGGAGAGGAGGCTTGGCTGCAGTTTCAGCGGAGCAAGCCCGATCTGCTGATGACCGATGTGTATATGCCGAGAATGAACGGGCTTGAGCTGATCAAGCAAATAAGAACGGTGGATGCGGATTTGCCTGTGGTTATTTTGAGCGGGTATGGGGAGTTCGATTACGCCAAGGAAGCGATCCATCTCGACGTGGCGCAGTACATCTTGAAGCCGGCGGTTTTTACGGAAATTGAGAAAGTATTAAACGATGTGTTAAGCGAAAAAGCGCTGGCCGACAGGAAAAAGCAGTACTTCGACGGCCTGCTGCATCAGCTTGAGCAAAGCGTTCCGATATTGCGCGAACAGTTTTTATTCGATATGATCACGATCGGAATGAAGCGCAAAGATGCGGCGGGCAACAAAATTCAGTTTTTGCAATTGGAGGAGAGCGTATTTCACGGCGGGCTTGTCATGAGCTTGATGCTTCACCGCGAACGGAAGCAGAAAACCGAACTGGAAAAAGATTGGCAGCTGTACAAATTCGCCGCATACAATGTCGCCCAAGAGATCGTAGCGAAGGCGGGACAAGGGTATGTGCTTCGTTATATGGAGGACCGGCTTTCCATCGTTATGTTCGGGGAGCGGGAAGAGACGCTGTCGAGAGCTCAGCGGGTCGCGGAAGAGCTGATCGGCAGTATCGGCACTTATTTGGAGTTAAACGCCAATGTCGGCATCGGGCACTGGTACGGGGAGATAAGCTCGTATCCGCTGTCCTGCAAGGAATCGCGCGAGCTGCTGACGATGGCGGAATACGAGGGCTACCAAAAAATATTCGACGCCCGCCATGCCGGTGAATACCCCGGAGAAGCTTGGCCGGCGTATCCGCTTGAGCAGGTTCGCCAGCTATCGGAAGCGCTGCTGCGCAGCGATTTGCCGTACGTCATGCAGCGCTGGGCAAAAATCGAAGCGGCGCTGCTTAACGAGCAGCGGTATTCGCTGAAATACATCAAGACCGTGTGTATTACGATGATCAACGGACTTGTGTTGTCCGTGATGGAGGAAGGAACGGCTAAGCTGGAGCTGGGGATGCTCGCCGGTTTTCTGCAAACGCTGCAGTCTGCACAGGACGGACAATCGCTTATGAACCATATTTCCGACATTCTGAAACAGCTGCACGGGCTGCTGGATCAAAAAAACGATGCCGGCAAGCAGATCACCTATGTGCAATATGTAAAAAAGGCCGTCTCCGAGCAGTACATGCACAACATTTCGTTCAGCAAGCTGGCCGACGAACTGCATCTGACTAGAAACTACTTGAGCGGCATTTTTAAAACCGTGACCGGCGACAGCTTTTCGAACTATTTGTCATTGTACCGGATTGAGCGGGCCAAAGACTTGATGAAAACGCAGCGGTATATGATCTATGAGATCAGCGAGATGGTCGGTTATTCCGACCCGGCTTATTTCAGCAGGGTATTTAAAAACGTGACGGGCATCAGCCCGACCGACTATACGCTTGGAAAATGAGGGAGCGGGTTGTATGCCGCTTCCTTTTTTCGCCAAAAAAACGATTGACATATGTTATGAACTTGGATAATATCAAATTACATTAAGTATGTTGTATACAACATGTTAAGAGGGGGTGAAACAAACAGTGGAATTGCCTAAAATCGACACAACGAATTTGTGGGATAAAACATACGCGCTGCTGAAAGAAAACATCATCCGCCGGAAATTCAATCCCAATCAGAAACTGTCGATTCCTGAGTTGTCCGTGCAGCTTGGTGTCAGCCGTACGCCGGTACGCGACGCCTTAAACCGGCTGGAGATGGAAGGACTTGTCAAGACCGTATCCAAGGTAGGCACGTTTGTCGTTGCCATTACCGCCCACGATGTGCTCAACATTATGGACACCCGGCTTATGCTCGAATATTGGGTTGTCGAGAAGCTGGCGGGTCTCGATCGGGACCGGCTGAAGCAGGGGCTCTCCAGAATGGAAAATATCTTGAACCGTTCCTTGGAGAAGGTGGAGAATAATGAGTTCGACGAATATTTGAAAGAAGATTATAATCTGCAGTTCCACATTGAATTTATGGAGCTTGGCCAGAACAAAAACAATATCGAGATGTATTTGCGCACGATGAACTACCGGTATATCACGTATAAATCGTCGATCGTTTCCAATGAGATGGTGGAAGTGGCGCAAAAGCAGCATCGCGAAATTGTGGAGTCGATCCGGCGCGGAGAAACGCAGGATATTAAAAGGGTCATCCATCTTCATCTGGAAGATTCGAAGGAACGGCTGCTGAAGGCCATTGAGCAAAACAGCGGGGTAGTCTGAGGCCGTAAACCCGGCAAGTGCGGGATACTCCGGCGATAGCCGGAATTGCGCTTGAGCAGAGCAGGGTGGATGGTCCGGCTGTAGCGGCGATGCTCGTCAACAAGGGGAACCGGTCTGGCAACGCGGAGATGCTCGTCAACAAGGCGAACCGGTCCGACGATAGTGGCGACACTCGTTGAAAGGCAAGATGATCCGCGTCGACGATGATGTTAGGGATGCCTCTGTATCGCAGAGATGCCCGTCAACAAGGCGCTTCGGCGATAGCAGCAAGGCAGATGAACAAAGCGGGACGCCCTGGCTTCGGCGGCAAGGCCCGCTCATAGGGGAAGCGCTCGTCAACGGTTCCCCCCGCAACATGGGTTATGGGAGCAGCTCCAACAATGGCTGTTCAAGCAAGGTATCGATGGCATTTTCTTCTTTGTGAAAATGATATATACAACATACAATACGAAACATGGAAGAACAATTCCATCACGCGAGGAGAGTGCGCATGTTTAAGGCAGAAGGAATTATACCTGCGATGGTAACGCCGTTTAACGACAGGCAGGAAATTAATGAAGCAGCGCTTAAGCAGCTGGTACACCGGTTTTTAGCCGCAGGGGTACACGGCATATTTTGCCTCGGCACCAACGGGGAGTTTTTTTCATTAAGTTACGAAGAAAAGCTGAAGGTTGCCGGGATTGTCATTCAGGAAGCGGCGGGCCGGGTACCCGTATACGTCGGAGCGGGCTGTATCAGCACGGCGGAGACGATTCGGCTGGCGAAAGAGCTGGAGCAGTTGGGCGCCGATGCGCTGTCTGTCATTACCCCGTATTTCTTGACATTTACACAGAAGGAACTGATCGACTATTACACGGCTTTAGCCCGATCGACTTCGCTGCCGATTCTGCTGTACAATATCCCCGCCCGCACGGGCAATTCACTGCAGCCCGGCACTGTGGCGGAGTTGTCCCGGGTACCCAACATCGTTGGCATTAAAGACAGCAGCGGCAGCTTTGATACGATACAGCAATATTTGCAGGCAACCGGACCGGATTTTTCCGTTCTTGCCGGCACCGATTCGCTGATTTTATCGACGCTGATGTCCGGCGGCAAAGGTGCGATTGCGGCAACGGCGAACTTATTCCCGGAGCTGGCGGTTTCCATCTACGAGCTGTGGAAGCAGCGGAAATACGAGGAAGCCGAAGCGCTGCAGCGTCAGCTGAGAGGTATACGCGGCGCGTTTCAGTGGGCGACTTTGCCTTCCGTGCTGAAGGAAGCGATGAATATGGCCGGGCTGCAGGCGGGGCCGTGCCGTTTGCCTGTTGGGGCTTTACCGGAAGCGCGCAGGCAGGATTTGCAAGTGCTGATCGACGCTTATACGGAGCAGGGCGTTCTCCAGAGCCCCGAAACGGCCCGGAGCAACCGGATTGGATAAGGTTGAATTTTGAATAAAAATAGAACCGGAGGCGGACACATGTCATCCCGATGGAAGTTGATCGACCAGCCGATCGGCAAAGACGGCATATTGCGCGCTTGCGCGTGGGGCGGAGCCGAAGCGTATATACCTACCCCGTTTAAAGTGAATCATGCTCCCTGCTTAACCGAACTGAACAACGGGGACTTGCTTGCCGTCTGGTTTGCCGGGTATACGGAAGAAGGCAGACGCGACATTCATATCGTGATGTCGAGGCTGCTTGCCGGAGAAGAACGGTGGAGCGAGCCGGTAAAAGTATCGGACGACGATACGCGTTCGGAGCAAAATCCGGTACTGTTTCAAACCGCTGAGGGCAAGCTGCTGCTGTTATACACCGCCCAGGAAACACATGAAATGAGCCGCGAGGAATTCAAGCGCCTGCACCCTGGCAAGACGTTCACACGGCAGGAGACGTCGGTGATCCGCTGCCGCACCTCGGAGGACAACGGCGAGACTTGGACGCCGTCGGAAACATGGTTTAATAACCCGGGATCGTTCTGCCGGGCGCCGATTTTTCCGTTAACCGACGGCAGCTGGCTGTTTCCGATGTGGTACAGCGTGTCGGACGGCCAGACGGAATATGGAAGCGATTACAGCGTGGTTCAGCATTCATGCGACCAAGGCGCGACATGGCGGGAATATCCGGTTCCGGGCAGCCGAGGCAGGGTGCACGCCTCGATTGTCGGCCAAGAAGGGGATAAATTGCTCGCTTTTTTCCGCAGCCGCGCGGCGGACCGTATCTATATCAGCCGTTCTCCGGATGCCGGACGCACATGGTCCGAACCTGAGCGAACCCCGCTGCCCAACAACAACGCGTCCATCCGTGCCATCCGGCTGCAAAGCGGCGCGATCGCGGTCATTTACAACCATGCGAGCGGAGGCGATGATCCGCAGGCTACCGTTTGGCCCATGACACGTTACCCGGTAACGATCGCCATCTCCGAAGACGAAGGTGCGACATGGCCGTTCCGGCGGCATCTGGAAACCGGCGACAATTACTGCGGAGAAGCAAACGAAAGACTTAACAGCCGGTACGAGTACCCTTGGATTACGCAGAGCCGTGACGGCTTGATTCATGCGGCTTTCGCTTACGGAAGGCGGCAGGGGATCAAACATCTGATTGTGTCCGAAAACTGGGTGAAAGGAACATAAATCAGCTGCGTTTTGTAATGGAAACTCAGTAAGCGCTTCCGTTTCCGAATCCGGCATTGGCCGCAAATAGGCGTTTAAAATACGTATCCATATAACCGCATCCTTCGAGCGATGCGCATGAAAAAAGGGAGGTTTGATGATGGTGTCAAAGTGTTCGCAAAGTTTAGAACGTACAAGGGTTTCGAATGAGTCACAGGGCCCTAAGAAGCTAAAGGCTGCCAGGCATACCGGCGGTTTGCGGGGCAGGCCGAAACAATGGGTGGCGTTTGCGGTGATGGCCGCGCTGATCGGCACAACTGCGTGTTCGTCCGCATCACCCGGAAAAGAAGCCGCTCCGAAGGATGCGGGAGCCGCCGCCGGGGCATCTGCCGAACAGGCTAAGCCTGTCAAATTCACTTATACGCTTCCGGGGAAATTTGTCAACTGGATGAAAGACATGAACTGGATTCCCGTGCTGCTGAAACAGACCGGGGCGGAGGTCGAGCTTGTCGCAGGCGGCGATGGCGACACTTATTACAAAAACGCCGACCTGAAAATCGGCTCGGGCGATTTTTCCGACGCCGGTATCGTGCAGCTGAGCCAAGCCGACGTATATGGCACGAAGGGCGCTTTTCTCGACTTAAAACCGCTGATCGAAAAATACGGCCCGAATATTAAGAAATTTATGGACCAGCATCCGGACCTTACGAAGCTGGTTACAAGCAGCAACGGCAAAATATATGCGCTTGTTCCCGAATACCCGAAAATTTCCAATGTGACCTTTTACCGCGACGATTTGCTCAAGAAAGCGGGCATTACCTCCGAGCCAAAGACGATTCAAGAGTTTACCGATGTGCTGCGCAAATTAAAAGAAGCAAACAAGGACAATAAAAACTTTTTCCCGTTTGGAGGCCGCGACGATTTCCTGAGATTCCAATCCGCCTTCGGCGCCGGGGATTCGATCGATGCCGGAGGCAAGGTGCACGGCATTTACAACGGCGGTCAAGGCAGCGACATTAAGGCGCCCGGTTTCAAAAAATTGATCGAGTGGTATGCCCGCTTGTATGACGAAAAGCTGGTCGATCCGGAATGGATCTCCGGACTCGCGACGGAGGAAGCGTGGCAAACCAAGATGCTGAACGGCAACCTGGTGTTCGGCAACGACTTCTATACGCGCCCGGCCTGGTTTCTGGTGAATGGCGGCGTGAAAAACGATCCGAACTATTCGTTAAAAGTGCTGCCTCCTTTCCTTGATGAAGAGGGGAAACAGTCCAAATTCCCGACTGTGCCGAACTACCGCACGGACCGCGCATTTGTGATTAATGCGAAGTCGGCCGACAAAGCGCCGGGTATCATTAAATTCCTGGATTATATGTATTCCGAGCAAGGGCAAACCTTGGTGGGCTGGGGTGTAGAAGGCACAACGTTCAAGAAAAACGCAGGGGGCAAAAACGAGTTTACCATGAGTTTCGACGACGAATCGACCAAACCGCTTGGCACGCCAAGCTGGACGTTTTTCCAGGACCGGCTGACGTTCCCGATCCCGGTCAACAACGAAGCTTTTTACGAGTGGAATCACAGCTTGACCAAATCGTACGCCAACGATTATTTCAGCAAATATGCGCAGACGTTCCCGATTCTGAAATATTCGACCGAAGATCAGAAGGAAAGAAGCAATCTTGTCGCCAAAGTAAACGAAGCGATCAAAGCCAATCTCGTCAAATTTGTCACGGGTAAACGGCCGCTCTCCGAGTGGGACGCCTTCCTTAAAGAAATGGACGGCCTTGGTTACAACAAAATTATCGAAATCGATCAAAAAGCCTACGATGCGGTAAAATAACAGCTTCGCAGCTTCCTGCTTATCTGGACGCCGCTTGCCGAAAGAGGCGGTGTCCGGAAACCAATACGATACGGGAGTTTTTGTATGGATATCAATCAGACGCACGCCGATTCTTTTCAAGCGGGATTGCTTAAGCGGACCGGAACCCGGAAAAAGCTGTGGCAGCAAATATGGGACGCCAAGCTGCTTTATCTGTTAGTTGTCCCGGGTCTGCTCCACCTGATGGTGTTTAAGCTCGCCCCGTTGTTTGGGCTGGTGATCGCCTTCGAAGATTACAACACATTTCAGGGCATACGGGGCAGCGATTGGGTCGGTCTGGAAAACTTTCGCTTGTTTTTGATAGACCCTTATTTTTTGGTGCTGCTGAAAAACACGCTGCTGCTGGCGATTTATAATCTGGCGTTTGGTTTTCCGATGCCGATTTTGTTTGCGCTGTTTTTAAACGAGGTTAGGCAGATGGCGATCAAACGTGTCGTCCAGTCGCTCAGCTTTTTCCCTTATTTTATTTCCTCCGCCGTGACGGTCAGCATTGTGTATACGTTTTTGTCGCCGCAAACCGGGATCGTCAACCGGCTGCTGGAAATGATCGGCGTGGAACCGGTATTTTTCATGGCGGAACCCGGCTGGTTTCGCAGCTTGTACGTCAGCTTGAACATCTGGCATTCCTTCGGTTACGCTTCGATCATCTATCTTGCGGCGATGACCGGCATCGACCCGCATCAATATGAGGCGGCGGAAATGGATGGAGCGAACCGCTGGCACAAAATGTTTTACATTACGCTGCCCTCGCTGTCGAATATTATTGTGGTTATGCTGATCATGAATATCGGCTCGTTCCTTTCGGTCGATCTGGATAAAGTGCTGCTTATGTACAATCCGAGCGTATACGAAACGGCCGACGTAATTCAAAGTTTCGTGTACCGTCAAGCATTTGCTTCGGGAGGATTTCCGAATTACAGCTTTGGCGCTGCGGTCGGACTGTTTCAATCGATTGTGGCGATGGTGCTTGTCGTCAGCGCCAACAAAATCTCCAAAAAATACTCCGAGTCGCGTTTGTTTTAAGGAGGACTCGTCATGCGCCAACGTAAATTATATGTGTTTGATTTCGTAAACAACGCGCTGCTGCTGCTGCTGGCGGCCGTGTGCGTATATCCGTTTTTTAATATTTTATCGGTTTCCTTAAGCGACGGGCTTGCCGTCATATCGGGCAAGGTATACGGCTGGCCGGTCGGTTTCAACATCGAGACGTACCGCTATATCCTTGGCAACCCGCGTCTTGGCATCACGACAGGGCTGCTTAATTCGCTGTTCTACACGGTGGCGGGAACGTTGATCGCCGTGACGCTGACGTTTATTACCGCTTACGCGTTGTCCCGCAAAAGGCTGAAGGGTCGTTATTACATCATGCTGCTGTTCCTGTTTACGTGGGTATTCGAGGCCGGTCTAATTCCGAACTACCTGGTGAATAACGCGCTTGGACTTGTCAATTCGCGTTGGGTGATGCTGATTCCGGGGGCGATCAACACGTTTCTGCTGATCATTACAAGGTCGTTTCTGGACGCCATTCCCGGCGAGCTGGAGGAATCGGCGTTTATCGACGGCGCCAACGATCTGCAAATGCTGGGACGCATCTTTTTCCCGTTGTCGACTCCGGTGCTGGCAACGATCAGCGTGTTTTACGCGGTATCGATTTGGAACGCGTTTATGGTGCCGCTTATTTATTTGCAGGACAGCAAGCTGCATCCGATTCAGCTTGTTTTGTACAAGTTGATCATTAAACGGGATGGCGGCACTTCATTTGAAAATTTGACCGTCAACGGGTTTCAGATTTTGCCCAACAATATCGAAGCCGCTACCATATTTCTTGCGATATTTCCGATATTGTTCGTATACCCGTTTGCGCAAAAGTATTTTACAAAAGGTATGCTTGTCGGCTCGTTAAAAGGATAAGCCGAATTACAAGAGGGGAGAACGGCGCAGATGAGTTTGTTTGAATTTCAGACGGCCGGTAAAATGGTGCTGGGAGCGCATGCCGCCGAGCAATGCGCCCCATATGTGAACAGACTGGGGGATGTCCGCTCGGCGCTCATCGTCTCCCAGCCTTCGATGCAGCGTTCGGGATTCGTCGATACGCTGACGCAGGCATTGGCGAAGGAGGGCATACACAGCGCCATGTATTGCGGCGTGTCGCCCGAGCCGACCGAACGGCAGCTGACGGACATCTACGAGCAGGCGGTTGCGGGAGCTGACTACGACGTAATGATTGGCGTCGGCGGGGGCAGCGTGCTGGACGCAACCAAGCTGCTTGCGGTGATGGCGACAAGCGGTATGGGCGTGCGAGATATGCTTGGAACGGGCCTGGTGCGGCAAAAGGGCATTCCGACGGTGCTGATCCCGACCACCTCGGGCACCGGCTCGGAAGTGACGCCCAACGCGATTGTCACGCTGCCGGAGGAGGAGCTGAAGCTGGCGGTGGTCAGTCCTTATTTGTACCCGCAGCTTGTGCTGCTTGATCCCGTGCTGACGCTTACGCTGCCCCAGCCGATTACGGCCGCGACGGGCATGGACGCGTTTACGCATTCGCTGGAATCGTACATATCGAACAAAGGGAACCCGCTCAGCGACATGTTTGCGCTGGAGTCGATCCGGCTGATTGCTGCAAGCCTTGAGGAGGCGTATGGCAATGGAACGTCATTGCCGGCAAGAGAACGGATGCTGCTTGGCTCGATGTACGGCGGCATGGCGTTATCGTGCTCCGGCACGGCCGCCGTGCATGCGCTGGCGTATCCGCTAGGCGGGAAATTCCACATCACGCATGGCGTAGCCAATTCGATGCTGCTGTCCCATGTGATGGAATTTAATTTTGATGCGATCGTAGATCGGTTGTCCGACGTCGCTGCGGCGATGAAGCTGCCGGAAGCGCAAGCCGGCTCGGCGCAGCGGGCGGCGGAAGCCGTTATCGGCAAAATTCGCAGCTGGACGGCAGATTTGCATATTCCGCAAAATTTACGGGAGTATGGAGTTCGAGAGGACGACATCGAAGTTTTGTCCGTGGCTGCGGCCAAAGTCACCCGTTTGCTGAACAACAATCCGAAGCAGGTCGGTATGGACGATATTCGCGCTCTATACCGCAAGCTGCTCGCATAAGGAGTGATTGATATGAACGTAAATAGAAACGATTTTA
This sequence comes from Paenibacillus thalictri, assembly GCF_004307995.1. Classification (GTDB taxonomy): domain Bacteria; phylum Bacillota; class Bacilli; order Paenibacillales; family NBRC-103111; genus Paenibacillus_AF; species Paenibacillus_AF thalictri. The sequence goes on from NZ_SIRE01000007.1 coordinate 101,788, forward strand.
AACCGGTTGTGCCCCAAGACATGGAACATCTGACCGTTTACCGGAATGAGCGGGAATTCAGCTCATGGCCGTTTAACGCCGGGATGTGGAAAATAGCGGAAAACGATATATTGGTCGGTTTTATGAATATCGACTGCGATTATGCGAATCCAAAGCAGCTTGCGCACCGCAGGGTGGAGTTTTTCGGGCGGATCGCCACAGTAAGATCGCAGGACGGAGGGCGAACGTGGGGAATGCCGGAAACGCTGGCCGACAACATTGAAATCAACGAACAGCTGAATTTTGGAGCTTCGCCCGAAGTGGCGGGCGTTTCCTTCGGCGATCCCCGCACGCTGCTCAGTTGCTGGACGACGCCGAATTCCGGCGCTCCCGACGCGAAGGCATGGGTGAAGTTGTCCGGCGACGGCGGGCGCAGTTGGGGAGCCGCCGCTTTATTGCCGGCTTGCAACATCCCGCGTTTCCAAGGCAGGCCGTCGTATCTGGTCAGACCGGACGGCTCGGTGCTGCTGTTTCTTACGGCCAAACCGCAGCATAATCCGTACGACCGGCCTGTCGTTTACGGCTCTTATGACGGCGGGGTGAACTGGACGCTGCTTTCGTATATGCCGGCATCCGGCGAATACCGCGTAATTTGCCCTTCGCCGGTCATGCTTGCGGACGGCACGATTGTTGTCGCCGTGCGCTGCAAGTCATCTATGGAGGGAGCTTGGAGCGAGGTATACGTGTCCGAAGACGGCGGATTTACATGGCGTCTCCGCTCCCGAATCAACGAGCATGGCGATACGGTGCATTTGACGCTGCTGCAGGACGGACGGCTGCTTGCGGTATACGGGTACCGTATCCCGCCGTTTGGCATTCGCGCCAAAATCAGCGAAGACGAAGGGCGGACGTGGGGGCCGGAGCTGATCCTGCGCGACGACGGCGGCAGCAAAGATTTGGGATACCCGCGCACCGTTGAGGTTCGTCCGGGCGAAGTGCTGGCGACGTATTATTTTAACCGTAAAGACGACCCGATCCAGATGAACGGCGGCGTCCGCTATATCGGCGGCACGATTCTGAAGTTGTGACGCAATACGGACGGGAGGAGGGCTTCGCCATGCACATGCGGGAATTGCTTCAGGAGCTGCCCATCGATGCCGCGCTGGCCGGCGGCAAACGCAGCTTGCGCACAATGCCGAAGGCATGCCTGCTCGGTTCCACCGGAGCCAGGTTATGGGCCGATTTTTTGTGGCCGGCGCCCGGTTTCTCCGGGGCTATCGATTTTATTCATAAAATCAATCTGCCTTCCTTGTTTACGGTCCGCTGTGATGCGGTGCAAAGTTACGAGCCGCTGGAAATAAACTGGTATCCGAGCCGGATGACGATGCGGTTTGCCAGCGGGAAAGTGAAGTTTGAAGAAACAAAGTTTATTACGTGGGAAGACTGCGCCGTGTCCTGCCAGACATGGACCAATACCGGGAGTACCGACATCAAGCTTAGCTTGGTGCCGGAGGAACTTATGTTTACGCAACCGGCGGGTGATGCGGAGCGGGACGAATTGGCAGGGCCGCCGGACGGCGTTTTGACGGGTATATCGGGCGCATCGGATAACAATGGCACGCCTGTTGCAGCGGAGAAGCAGGATGTGCTGGATACACTGGCTGCACCCGGCCTACCCGGCGAATCCGGCGCTTACCGCTTGGGTTATCTCGAAGTGCCGCAGTACGATTATGCCGTAGCGGCGATGCTGAAAACAAGCCATCCCGCGTTGTACGGCGGCTTGACGCTGCGGCCGGGCGAAACTATCCGGCTGATCGTAGCTGCTTCGCTTGGCTTGCGCGGCGCGGATGAACCGGCCGAGCTGCAAAAGCGGCTTGACGTATTAGTCGCCCAACCGCAGGATCCGGCCGCCGTTATCGCCAAGCAGCAGCAGGCGTATCAGGCATGGTTTGACCGGGCGCCGTCGTTTGTGTGCAATGAGCCGCTGCTTAATACAACGTGGTCGTATCGCTGGTATGTGCTGCGGCATAATTTGGCCGACCCGCGCTGCGGCCGGCTGCAGCATCCGCTGTTTTACGAGGGCCGCTCCCACAAGATGAGCAAGACGCCGCTGGCGCCCAAAGGCTGGGAATTCAGCAAAATGATCCCGCTGACAGTGCCGCTGCACCTGCTGGAGTCGCGTTGGCACGCTGACGGCTCCACCAGCGAAGGGGCGATGCTGAATATGAAGGCAAGCCAGGATGCGGAAGGGTTTTACAACTGCCTGTTCGTCAACCAAACGCTTCATTCGTACGCCAATTTTATGGGCTGGGCCGTGTATCAGCATTATTTGGTATGCAAGGATATCGGGCTGGTCAAGACCATGCTCGAATCGCTGAAACGGCAGGTCGACGGCGAAGCGGCCAAGCTGGGCAATCCGGCTGACGGTCTGCTGACCGAATATACGCACAACCGTACGGGCAAGGAATACCAGCCGAGCTACTGGTATTTCCACGGTTACCCCGAGGATTGCAAAAATCCCGAGACGTTTACGCCGTTAAAACGCGTGGACCGCTCGGTTTATCATTATTTGAACAGTGTCGGCGTATCGCGTTTGTGCCGGGCCGCGGGGGACCCCGATGCGGAGCATTTCGAGCGGTTGGCGGAGCGGATTCAACATGATGTGCTGGATAAAATGTGGGATGAAGAGACGCGCTTTTTTTACGATTTGCATTACGAAACGGATGAGAAAGCGTGGGTGAAAAATATCGTCGGTTTTTATCCGTATTGGGCGCAAATGACCGGGGATCGCCATGCAGACGGGCTTCATCACGCTCTGACTGAAGGTGAGTTCGCGACCCCATGCCCGTTTCCTTCGGTCGCTGCGGATTGTCCCGTATACGCACCGGAAGGAGGGTGGCAGGGCCGCTTTTTCAAGGGAAGAAACGGCTGCGTTTGGGACGGCCCGACATGGCCGTACACCAACAGCATCGTATTGGATGCGCTGGCGCTCGCCGGTAAACGCGAAGGCGGACCGTGGGAGGAGGCGTTTGGCCGCCTGTTCCGCGAATATTCGCTGCTGCATTACCGGGGCAGGGAGCTCGGCGAGCCGTATTTGGTCGAGCATTACAGCAGCCAAACGGGAGAGCCGCTCAGCGACGAGGTCGACTACAATCATTCCTATTACATCGATTTGGTGATCCGCCATATCGCCGGCTTGCGCGTCGAAGAGGACCGGCTTGTTCTTGAGCCGGCAGACATCGGCTTGTCGTATTTCCGGCTTGACCGCATCCGTGCGGCCGGCCGCAGTATAAGCATCACGTACAATCGCGGGGACGACCCGGCTGCAGCCGGTTTGCCGGTGGGCTATCGGTTGTATGTCGACGGCGAACTGGCGCTGGAAAACGCCGGTTTGGCGGCAATGACCTACAGCTTGTCTTGAGAGCAGCCTCCGGCATCGCGCGCTTGTCTTCAGCTTCGCCATGGGCGGCGCATGATAAGCGAATTTCAGTTTTTCGGTTTTTACCCTGAATGGAGTAGGTTAACTTCAAACCGCATTGAGAAAAAAGCTTTTTAAAACTACGATGAATATGGTTAATCCGGGCGGTACAACTGATGGCGATCAGCTTTGTACCGTCTATTTTCTTTTTTGCCGCTCGTACAGGGGCATGAATTTCGGCGGTTTTGATCAACAAGCATGCGGCTGCTTGTTTTCTCGCGGACGAGCTTACGAGCGAGAATGACGGCATTGCGGCGAACAAATCCGTTTATGGTAGAATAGAACCGATAAGATCAGGTTTATTGCATCAGCGGCTGGAATTTTAGATGACAAAGGAGAATTGCCGTATGGCATCTGGGGACGTCAATAACATAAAAACAATGCTTTATACGATGTGCTTGGTGAGAAATAACGATCAGGTGCTGCTAATCAATCGTCCCAATGAACGCGGCTTTCCGGGGTGGATCGGTCCCGGTGGAAAAGTCGACTTCCCGGAAAGCTTGACGGAAGGGGCGGCGCGCGAAGTGTGGGAAGAGACGGGGCTGAGAGTCGGCCGGCTTGTTTACAAAGGGCTTGATGAATTTGTTGATCCCAAGCAGAACTGCCGATATATGGTGTTTAATTATTTGGCCGACTCCTTCGAGGGGGAGTTGCTGGAAAATCCGCCCGAAGGCGAATTGAAGTGGATTCCGATTAAGGAAGCGCTGGATTACCCGATGCAGTCGTGGTTTAAACGAAGATTTCCGCTGTTTTTTGAAGAGGGCACTTTTGAGATTTATGAAATATACGATCAAGCCGAGAAAGTAACGATAAAGGAATCGGTAAAGAAGTTATAGTTTTCGGATAACGGCTATTTGTTCCGGCAAAAGAACACGGAGTATGCGAATCGGTTCGCAGCAAGCAGGGGCGTTCGCTTATGTTGTCAGGATTTGCAGGAAGCAGGGGCGTTCGCCTAATGTCGTCAGGATAGCGGGGGGCAGGGAGCGTTCGCCTAATGTCGTCAGGATAGCGGGGGCAGCCGACGGCCACGCAGAGCCGCAAAGCGCGCTTGGGATTACGCACGTTGGAATCGCACGTGTTGGAATGATAAATGATGGCTGATATTCAGATCGCGTATTGGCTGAATTAGCGCAATCATATCGGGTTCACGGAGTAAACCGGAACTATTTAATGTTTGAACGCAGCAAACCGGAACCATAAAATGCTTGAACGCAGCAAATGAAGCGGTACTTAGACTTCGATTCGATTTTGATTAAAGTTGATCATTGGCTGTCTGTCTGTAACGGACATTATGCGTCGCTCTGGTTGGTCTTATGTATACAAACGTCATGCTCCGACGTTAACGGACCGGAGCGCACCTATTTGGCAAAAAAGTCAGGGTTATCATTTTTAACGGACCGGAGCGACTTTATTTGCCCAAAAAAGTCGGGGAAACCGCGATGATGGGCCGAATAAGAGCGCTGGTGTCCGTCGCATTGAGCAAACCTCAGATTTGGTATACATAGCAGCGCCCATGTCCATTAGAGAGGCAGCCCCTTCAACGTTGGGTGATGCACAATGAATCGACAGTCTCCCTCAGTTTGTTATCCATCCGGATGGTTCTATGTCCAGAACGAGTCGCGGCGCATAAAAGAAGCTTGATCATACCTGTGACGATTCCTGTGGCAATGGCGATACTGGGGGCCATCGGCTTCTTATCCTGACAACGTTGGACGTTCGCCCACTGGTCCAGTTGCTTCAAGCGGGGGGCATTAAAGAAATCAGAGGGACACCACCGATTGAAAAATAATTCGCGCACCAGTGGCGGTCTCCTTCCATTATGGAGTCTTGGCCGAGATCAGATGGGCGTCGACGTTATCAAGCATGTGAATGAACTGCGTTGCGGCTGGGGACAGGTGTTTGTTTTTATAGTGAACGTATTGGATGCCCCGGCGGAAGGCCGCATCCCGGAGCGGAATTTCGATCAGCAGGCCGCTTGCGATCTCGTGCTGCACGGCAAATTTGGATACTACGGAGATGCCAAGCCCATGGATGACGGCCTGCTTGATCGCCTCCAGGTTGCTGATTTCCATGAAACGGTTGAAGGTGACGCCAAACTGGCTGAACATCGTGTCAAGAAACGATCTTGTTGCCGATTTTTGCGGCTTGAGCAGCAGCGTTTCATTGGAGAAGTCCAGCACGGAGCAATCTTTTTTGCCGGCGGCAGGGTGGCTTGAAGGGGCGATAAGCACAAGCTCATCGCGGTAAAAGGTGCTGGAGTGAAATAACGTTTCGTCCACTTTAATATGATCGGACAAGACGAGAAACTCCAGCTTGTTTGTTTCCAGCATATAGATGAGCTGCTGCGATGATGTGATGTTCATGTTGATGTGAATGCCGGGATACCGTTTGTTGAAGCTGCTGAGCACCGCCGGAAGCAAATAGACGCCGACAAAGTTGCTGGAGCCAAACGACAAGGTACCCGTGCTTAAGCTTTCGGATTGCTTCAGATGCTCTTTCGCCTGCTGAAGCAAATTGACCATCTGTTCGGCGTAAGGCTTAAACAGCTTGCCATGGCTGGTGAGAAACAGTTTTTTGCCGATGCGGTCAAAGAGCGGGGTCCCCAGATCGTCTTCGAGGCTTTGAATTTGCATGCTGACAGCCGGCTGCGAGCAGTACAGCTTGTCGGCGGTTTCCGTAAAATTGAGGCATTCGGCCAAGGTTAAAAATGTATGGAGTTTGTTGATATTCATAAAACGACCTCATTTCGGCATACTCACAAATGAACTATAAGATTATCTTATGGTTACTGAAATTAAATCAAATTGTATTATAATCATACGCGACCTATAATGAAAGCGCAATCAAAAATATGTATTGGGAGGAAAGAAATATGGTTGAAAGGGGAACACCGCTAAGCGATTCTCCGCTGGAGCCTTCCGTCAAGAAAAAAAGCGGCACGGAAGCGTTTTTGAAGAAATGGGGCATCCCGATTGCGCTTATTGTAGGGCTCATTTTGTATTTCATGCCGACCCCGGCGGGAATGACCGTACCCGGTCAAAGGGCGCTTGGGATATTTACCGCCACATTGATTTTGTGGGTGGCGGGCTCGCTGCCGATTTATTTAACCTCGATGGTGGCGACCGTACTGCTGAGCGTAACGGGCACTTTTAAGGAAGAGGAAGCGCTCGGCATGCTGGGCAACGACGTCATCTGGCTGATGGTTTCCGCTTTTATTTTGACTTCGGCGATGATCAAGTCGAATTTGGCGCGGCGATTTGCGCTGTGGATGATTACGGCGTTTGGCAAAACGCCAAAAAGAACGCTGCTTGTGCTTGTGGCGCTCAACTTTATTTTGGCCTTTTTTGTTCCGTCGACGACAGCGAGGGCTACGCTGATGGTGCCGATCTGTATGATATTGCTGGAGGTATACAGAGCGGTGCCGGGCGAGAGCAACCTGGGCCGCATTATGATGCTGCAGGGAGTGCAAGCCGATGCCCTCGCTACTTCGGGCGTCATGACGGCGACCTCGGGCAACATTATCGCCGTCGGTTTTATTAACGAGCAGGCAGGCGGTTCGATCAGCTACATGACGTGGCTGCTAGCTTCCATGCCAACGGCGATTATTACGATGCTGCTCACATTCCTTATCGGTCTGAAGTTGTTCTCGTTTAAAGGCGAGGCGGCGTTCGAAGGCGTCATGTCCACACTGAAGGAGGAACTTGTCAAGCTGGGCCGGTTTAGCGTCATCGAAAAGAAGGCCTTGGGCATTTTCCTGCTGACCGTGGTTTTGTGGGCGACGGGGGACTACCATAAAAGCTGGTTTGGTTTTGAAATCGACGTATTTATGACGGCGATCATCGCCGCTATCTTGTGCCTGATGCCGAAGGTGGGGCTGCTCACTTGGAAAGAGGCCAATATCAAGTGGGATTTAATGATTTTTGCTGCAGGCGCTTATGCGGTGGGCAATGCGCTGGAGAAATCGAAGGGCGCGGAATGGGTGATCAAAAGCGTGGTAAAAGGGCTTGGCCTGGAGCATATGAGCCATGTTTGGGTATATGTACTGGTCGTATTTATCAGCATGTACAGCCACTTGATTTTTACGAGTAAAACGGTGCGCGTGACGATATTGATTCCGGCTTTTATCGCTTTGGCCAAATCGCTTGGCATGGATCCGGTCGCGCTGGCGCTTGCATCGGCGATGACGCTGACTTACACGATTACGCTGCCGCCGCATTCGAAGGTGAACACGATCTATTTTGCCACCGGTTACTTCAGCGTGCTTGATCAGGCCAAATATGCCGTCGTGACTTGTTTTATCGGGGCGACGCTAATCAGCCTGGCGATCTTTACATGGTTTAAAGTGCTGGGCATTTAGCCCAGCCAATGCATACGAAGCCAGTTTTTGCTGGCGCAAAAACTTTCAGGAGGAACTCACACCATGTACTACAAAAAAGCGATAGTGGCGATAGCCGACGGTCTGGGTGACCGGCCGCTTCCCGAGCTTGGGTTTAAGACGCCGCTGGAATATGCCGATACGCCGAATCTGGATAAGCTCGCGTTACAAGGCATCACCGGCATGATGGATTTGGTCGGACCCGGTATTCCGGTTGGCACCGATATGGGCCATATGGTGCTGTTCGGGTTCCAGCCCGGCGAATATCCGGGGCGCGGGCCGATTGAAGCGCTGGGCATCGGCATGGAGGTGCAGCACGGCGATATCGTGATCCGCTGCAATTTTGCCTCCGTTGATGAAAACGGCATTGTGTTGGACCGCCGAGCCGGCCGCATCCGCGACAATACGCGGGAGCTGGCGGAGGCGCTTGACGGGATGGTGCTGGAGGATGAGGTGGAAGTGTATTTCAAACCGGCCACCGAACACCGGGCGGTGCTGATTTTACGCGGCAGCGGGCTGAGCGACCGGATTAGCGATTCCGACCCGAAAGCCCCACACGAAGGCAAGCCGTATTACGACGTAGAGCCGCTAGACGAAACTGAGGAAGCGCAAAAAACGGCGTATTTCCTTAACCTGTTTCTGCAGCGTTCGCATGACATTTTATCAAGCCATCCTATTAACGGGCGGCGTGCCCTTGAAGGGTTGCCTCCGGCCAATTTCATATTGACCCGGGGCGCGGGACGGATGGCGAATTTGGAGCCGGTCGTGCGGCGACGGAATTTTAAAGGAAGCTGCATCGCGGGGGAAAGCACGGTGCTCGGAGTGGCGCATTTGGCCGGCTTTAAAGCCGTCACTTCAGAACGGATGACCGGCAATATGGACACGGATATCGATCTCAAAGCACAGCTGGCCTTGGAGGAAATTGCCGACAACGACCTCGTTTATGTGCACCTCAAGGCGCCCGATCTGAAAGGGCACGACAACAAGCCTTTTGAAAAAGCCCAGGCAATCGAGCTGTTTGACCGCATGGTAGGCTTGCTCGCAAAGCAATTACCGGCCGATACGTACCTTGCGATTGCCGCCGATCATTCGACGCCATGCGAGGTCGGCGAGCATACGGGCGAACCCGTCCCGATTCTGATCTACGGCCCCGGTATCCGCAGGGACAGGGTGTTTCAGTTTAACGAAATTGACTGCGCTCATGGCGGGTTGGGGCGTTTTCGCGGCCATGAATTCGTCGATACGCTGCACGGCTTGATGGGTTATGTGAAAAAACAAGGAAATTGAGCATCAAAAACGGTTGTATCGAATATAAGAGGTTAGTCAACCGATAGAAGCTTCCGGAACCACCTTTTAAGTGGGCCCGGAGGCTTTTTCATTTTTTCCAAAATACGGACGGAATCAGCCAGCAACATGTCGCAATCGGCAATGACCGGATGACTTGTTCATTTTAAGATAAAGTAGTGGAAAGGCAAAAAAGAAAGGTGGTGCAGTTCCTGCCCGGACTGGAGCCGGCATAAGGGAACGCGAAAATGGCGCTGAAAATCGGGATTGTCGGGATGAATGGAATTGGCATGCGGCATGCCGCTTGCTACGCAAAGGATCCGCTGGCTGAAGTGGTCGGCGTATGCGACGTGGTGAAGGAGAAAGCGGACAAGGCGGCGGAAACGTACGGGGTACGCGCTTACTACAGCCTCAAGGACATGCTGGAGAACGAACCGGATCTGCAAATTGTCGACGTTACAACCGGAGGCATCGAAAACGGCAGCTGGCACTTCGAGCCGGCGATGCAAGCGATCGCCGCAGGCAAACATGTGCTGGTGGAGAAGCCACTGTCCAGCGATATTCGCGAAGGCCGGGAGCTGGTGCGTTTTGCCGCAGAGAAAAATGTCTACCTGGGCTGCAACTTAAATCATTATTTCAGCGCACCGGCCGAAAGAGCCAAGCAATACATGAACTCCGGCGATATCGGCGAGGTCGTTTACTGTTTGCACAAAATGGGCTTTAACGGCGGCGAAGAGGTATATTCCCCACCGAAGACGATGAAAGATAAAGACCGTCCTTACTTCCATATGAAAGCGTTTTTAACACATCCGTTCAGCGTGATGCGGCATTTCTGCGGCGATATTACGCACATCCAAACATTTTCCAATCAGGCGGGTTTCCGTAAAAGTGCCGGTGATGTAACGGTATCGATCAACAGCATCCACGTTAAGTTCGCCAGCGGCGCGGCCGGATATTTGATCAGCCAGCGCGGTGATGCGCCATACGGATTAGGCGGCTGGTGGAGCATGGAAGTTGGCGGAACCAAGGGTACGTTCTGCATCGAAAACTGCGTAGAGAAAGTATCGTATTGGCGGGCCGGCAAAAGCATCCCGACCATCGGGGCGCATCCGGCTCCGGAAGTGACCGAATCGGGTGTGACCGATTTTAATACGACGTTTAACAACCGTTTGCATGCATTTCTTGAGGATATTACCAACGGCGTGCCACGCGAGCATATTCGCGCTTCGGGCCGGGACGCACTGGCCGTGCTGGAATACACCTTCGCGGCGATGGAGTCCTACGAGCAAGGCGGCATTGTCGTCCGTCCTCAGGCGTTGCCTGCGTTCCACGGCGATCCGCTCGTCATGTAAGCTGCGGCATCCGATCCAGACGACCGCGCGCGGCAAGTAAATATGGATAATACGGCGGCAGTTGCGAAGAACCGCCGGCTGCCGCCGGAAATTGCGGAATTCATGCGGACTTCCCTTTTACCCTCTGTATGCACGGAATGCATAGTCTGCCTGGGGAGCCGACGCTTCAATATAAGATAAGCGATTAAAAGGAGAGTGCAGTATATATGATTAAACTTGGCGTCAATTCCGTATTGTTCAAAGAATTCGATTTTGCCACGGCCGCCCGGCAAATTGCCCTTTGCGGTTACGATGGCATCGAAATTTCGGCGATTCAAGGGATGTGCGAGCATTTGGATCTTACCAAATGGAAGGAGCAGGCGGCGGAATTGAAAGCGATTGCCCAGCAAAACGGCTTATCTTTCCTTTCCATGGAATTTGGCAGCGTCAAAGACGAAGAGCGTCTGCTGGCCGCATTTGCCGCAGCTGCCGAAATCGGCATTCCGATCGTTAATATCGGACCGGGCGGGAAAACCGGCGTGGAGGAAGACGTTCAAACGTCCATCGCCATGCTGCAAAAAATGTCCGAAGCGGCGGCCTCCTACGGAGTTACCTTATGCGTGAAGGCGCATATCGGCAACGCGGTGCATGATACGCCAACAACGCTGCGGGCGATGTCGGAGGTCGCTTCGCCGGCTTTTGGCATCGATATGGATCCGAGCCATATTTACCGCGCCGGCGAAAATCCGGAGGAAGCGCTGCCGGCGGTCATCTCCCGCGTGAAGCATATCCACATCCGCGACTGCAAAGGCCGCGAGCAAGGTCCGGGACCGATTGAGCTGCAGGCTTGCGGACGCGGCGACATCGATCTGTTCGGCTACTGCAAGGCGATGACCGACAACGGCTACGACGGACCGGTTGTGCTGGAAGTGATCGGCGCGAAGCCGGAGCATTCGCTTGCTCAGGTATCCATTATCGCCGCCGAGACGTACGGTTATTTGAACGCCTGCCTGAAGCAGCTCGGCGCCAGATAAGGCGCCCGGCAGAGGCAGGCGCATAAGCATCGTCTATTTCGACTTGAAAATAAATTGTAAATATCGAAAGGAGAAACTGTCTCTCATGTCCGCAACTAAAAAAAACCTGATTGTATTAGGCATCGACAGCTTGCGCCGCGACCGGATGAGCTCCTACGGCTACGGTAAGCTGACTACGCCGCATATGGACCGCTTCGCCGCCGAAGGCGTATTGTTCGAGCAGCATTTCAGCCCCAGCATCCCGACGACTCCCGCTTACGCCAGCATGCTGACGGGGACGGATTGCTTTGGCACCGACGTTGTCGCATTGCGCCATCAAGGCCCGATGGGCGACCATGTGAAGACGCTGCCGGAGCTGCTCGCCGACAACGGCTACAACACAACTTGCGTTGGTTTTACGGGAAATCCTTCCTCGCGTGGGTTCCAAACTTACTTGGATTATGAAGCGTGGCTGCCAAACGAAGAAGGCAAATGTCCGAAAGCAGAAAATTTAAACGAAGTGACCATTCCCGAGCTGCAGCGTCTGGCAGCCGATGACAAGCCGTTTTTCCTGTTCTTGCGCCATATGGACCCGCATTCTCCGTATTTGCCGCCGCAGCCTTACGAGCGTATCTTTTACGGCGGGAATGAAAAAGACCCGTCCAATGCATCGATGGAGCCGGTGTACAACTTCAAGCCGTTTGCGGATTTCCTGAAATCGTGGATTCCCGCAGGCGTTACCGACGAGCAGTACGTCAGTGCGCAATACGACGGGGCTGTGGCTTATATGGATGCATGTATCCAGAACTTGCTGACCGCCGTTTCCGGGCTTGGCCTGGATGACAATACGCTGATTGTCATCACCGCCGACCACGGCGAAACGCTGTACGAGCATGACTGTTATTTTGACCATCACGGTTTGTACGACTGCACGCTTGTCGTTCCGCTGATCTTCAAAATGCCGGGTGTCGTGCCTGCGGGCAAGAGGGTGTCCGACACAACCGTGATCAGCGACATCATGCCGACCATTCTGGATATTCTCGGCTTTGAACAGCCGGAAGACTTGTCCGGCCGCAGCCTTGTGCCGTTAATGGCAGGCCAGCCGCAGCCGCGGATCAGCGAATTTTATATTACGGAATGCACATGGATGCGCAAGCATGGCTGGCGTACCCCGCATTGGAAGCTGATCCGTTCGCTGGAGCCGGATTTTCACAACAAGCCGTCGGTTGAGCTGTATAACCTGATCGAAGATCCCGAGGAAAACCGCAACGTGGCCGAGCAGGAGCCGGAACTCGTCGAGCTGCTGACCGCCAGAATGGAAGCGTATATCCAAAGAAGAGAGCAAGAAACCGGCCGGACGAATCCGATCTACACCAATCTGGATTGGCATGGCAAAGGTGGCGGCGCATTTGCTTCTTCGGAGCAGGCGTACGACGCGCTGTATATCGGCAATGTGTTTGCCGCTCGCGCGCTGCAGGCGAAAGAAGCAAAAGCGGCGGCCGAAGCGGAAGCGGCAGCAGCCGGGGAAACCGAAGAGTAAGATCCGGTCCCGGTTGAAGCGGGTAGGGCCGCGGCTAAAGCTGCAACAGCCACGAACGAAGCAGCGGAAGCGGCGGAGGTTGCGGCCTGCGCAGCGGAGGAATGAAGAAACAGAACGTGCACAACAGTTATCAGGCGCTCCTTGGAAAGGGGGCGCTTTTTATGAGAACAAAAACCCAAATGAAACCCAAGGCCGCATAGACCATGAATATGCGCCTAGCGGCATAAGTTTTCCGCCAGAATGATGGAATTTAAGGCCGAATAGACCATGAATTTGGCATGATCGGCAATGTGATAAGGAAGAGAAAGTAATAATATGATAACATAAAAGTAAGCGTTCCCAAGAAGGGAGAATGATCAATGATCCGTATTGCCGTCGTAGGCGTTAACAATATCGGCAAAACACATTGCAAATTTTATGCGCAGCACCCGGACACGGAGCTTGTCGCCGTGTGCGATCTGATGGAGGATCGCGTCCGCGAGGCGGCGGCCGCCTTTTCCGCAAAAGCTTATACCGACTTAAGAGAACTGCTGGACCGCGAGGACATCGACATGGTGTGCGTCGCTACCGGCGGCGAAGAAAAGGGCAGCCACCACTATGGGCCGGCGATGATCGCAATCGAAGCCGGCAAGGACGTGCTGGTGGAGAAGCCGATTTCCAACCGGGTCGAAGAAGCGCGGGAGATGGTGCGTGCGGCGCGCGAGAAAGGCGTCCGGCTGGCTTGCAACCTAAACCACCGGTTTACTCCGGCGGCGGAGAAAGCCAAGGAGCTGATCGGGCAAGGGAAACTCGGCGAAGCGCTGTTTTTGAACATGAGGCTGACGATACGCAATCCGGCCGATGCGACAGAATGGTTTCATATGCGCGCTCTGCACCCCCATTCAATTGACGTAATGCGTTACTTGTTCGGCGACATCCGCCGGGTACAGTCGTTTATGACCAAAGCGCCGGGGCGCAATACGTGGTCAACGGCCAGCGTCAACATGCAGTTTGCCAGCGGCGCTGTCGGCCACTTGACCGGCAGCTACGACATGTCGATGAAACATCCGATCGAATGGTGCGAAGCGGCGGGCACGTCAGGGCGGCTTGTGATCGACAATGTGTACGAAAGCATCGCTTATTATCCGCACGATTCTTTGGAAACGCTGGTTGTGCGCAACCCGATTTTTAACGGCATGCAAGGTTTTGACGATACGTTCCGCAACCGTATTGAGCGTTTTATCGCGCAAATCAAGCAAAACGTCGCCCCCGAACACATCGACGCATCCGGCATGGACGCGCTGGCGGCGCAGGAAGTGATTGAAGCGGCGATTGCCTCCCAGTTGTCCGGGGGAGCGCCGGTTGATGTGCCGACGATAAGCGGGTATAACGCGTAAGTGGGGTTCAGCCGACCGCCACGCAGAGCCGAAACACGCGGTTGGGATCGCGCACGTTGGAACATTTGTCATATTCGCTAGCTACGCAGACGGAGGTACCGGTTAAAGTGTCGCCAAACACTAGCGTCTGCGCTGCATAAGGGTTATTCCGATAGCACCGCGCCAAGCGGATTCGATGCGGAGTGAATGCAAGTGAAATAAACGGATCCATCTGCTACCCTGCCGAGGGAGGAGGTCGAGCTTTTTTTGGAAAGACAGCTGAACAGCAGCCAATACATGAAGGAAAAATTCCCTTTCTACATTAAACGTTTTTTCCACAATCATCACGACGTTCCCAAGCTGCACGGACACGACTTTGTCGAGCTTGTGTATGTTGTGCGCGGGGAAGCGCAACATGTGTTTGAGGGGGCTGTAAACGACATCCGTGCCGGCGATGTGTTTATTATCAACCCCGGCGAGGTGCACACGTATAAAATCAAGCCCGGCAAAAAACTCGAAATTATCAACTGCCTGTTTATGCCCGATCTGATCCAGGAATCGTGGCTTACCGATTTGGGCGTTTCGCATTCAATGGATTTCTACTACGTTCATCCGTTTCTTAATAAAAAAGAACGGTTCCACAGCCGTCTCAATTTGCGGGGGGCTGATGCCGACCGCGCGTTGTATATGCTGGAGCATATGATTGCCGAGCTGGAGAACCGCAACACGGGTTACGAAACGCTGCTGCGGCTGCAAATGATGGAGCTGCTTATTTTATTGTCCCGCTTCTACCGGACGTGCGACTTCCAGAACGTGAAGGAAACAAGCCGCGTTCATGCCAAGCAGCTGCTGATCCAGCGGATATGCGGTTACCTGGAAAGGTATTTTGACAAAAAGCTGTCCATTCCGGCCATTTGCGATTTGTTTGGCATCAGCGCACGCCAGCTGAACCGGGTGTTTAAAGAAGCGACCGGCATGACCGTGTTTGATATGGTGCACAAAATCCGGATCGAAAGGGCGAAGCATCTGCTGGCCGAAACGGACGAGAAGGTGATCGTTATCGCCGGTAAAGTCGGCTACGATGACCCGGCGTTTTTCAGCAGGCTGTTTCACCGCCAGGTCGGCTGTCCGCCGGGCAAATACAGGGAGACGGTTTGAAGCGGGGCCGGGAGTAGTCCCGGCTCTTGAGGCCCGCATTCACAGTGAAGGGAGCAAAGCGGCGATGAATCAGGAGATTCGGCTGCCGGCGGATGCCGAGCCCGGCGTTACGCGGATCAGGCGGAAATGGAAGCGGCATGTGAAAGCGTATTTGTTTCTGGTGCCGATTTTGCTGTCGATGGGGCTGTTTAAGTATGTCCCTTTTTTCACCGCGCTGCTGAAATCGTTTTATGAGTGGAACGGCGCGAACATCAACAAATTTATCGGCCTCGGCAATTTTGCCAAATTGTTCAGCGACCCGACGTTTTACGCGTCGTTTAAAAATATCGGCTTATTCACAGGCAGCTTTGTGCTGATCCAGCTCATTTTTCCGCTGCTTGCCGCAGTGGCCGTATACCATATGTCCCACAAAAAAACGCAAAACATCTACAAAGCGTTGTTTCTGGTGCCGATGGTCGTGCCTCATATCATTATTTATTTGATGTGGAGGTGGATTTACCGGGGGGAAGGGCTGCTGAACAATTTGCTGACGGCGGTTGGTTTGGAGTCGTGGACCGGATCGTGGCTGGGCGATAGCGGCACCGCATTGTGGTCGATCGTCTTTGTCGGGTTTCCGTGGGTGTCCGGTATTTACTTTTTGATCTATTTGGCCGGGCTTGGAGGCATTGGGCAGGAGATGTTCGAGGTCGGCCGGCTGGAGGGCATGAACGTCTGGCAGCGCCTGAGATATATTGAGCTGCCGATGCTCAAAGGACAAATACGTATTGTCGTCATTCTGGCATTTATCAATCAGTTTCAAAGCTTCGAGAATGTGCTTGTACTGACCAACGGCGGACCTGGCTTCTCCACGTTGACCCCGGCGCTGTATTTGTACAAAAAAGGCTTCGAATACAATGAGCTGGGTTACGCTTCGGCGATTGGGGTCGTTGTGTTTATCGTGCTTGTCGCCTTCACCGCCGTTATGAATAAACTGATCGCTTCGGCCGATAAAATCGACTGAGGAAAAGGAGGGATACGGTTTGCGCAAAATATCGTATGCGGGCTGTCTGAACGTCGCCGGATTAACTTTATTGCTCGGACTGACGCTGCTGCCGTTTTATTTGCTGCTCATTACCTCCTTGAAATACGAGGATCAGATCATTCACCAGTTCTGGGTTCCGTCATTCCCGCTGCACATCGGCAATTACGCCGCCGCATTCAAACAAATATGGCCTTTCATCTACAATTCCGTTCTGATTACAGCCGGGATTATTGTCTGTGTGCTGATCA
Source organism: Paenibacillus thalictri (assembly GCF_004307995.1). Taxonomy (GTDB): domain Bacteria; phylum Bacillota; class Bacilli; order Paenibacillales; family NBRC-103111; genus Paenibacillus_AF; species Paenibacillus_AF thalictri. Next base: position 118,570 of record NZ_SIRE01000007.1, read on the forward strand.
ACTCGCTGCTGGCGGCCTATGCGTTTGCGAGGTATTCTTTCTTCGGCAAAACGGTGCTGTATTACGTGATCATCATGCTGCTGATGGTGCCGGGTTTTCTGCTGCTCATCCCGCAGTTTATTTTGTTTAAGCAGCTTGGCCTGATCAACACATATTGGGCGCAAATATTCGGCCCGATGGCCGGCGCGTCGGCGATGGCCACGATGCTCGTTCGCACGTTTTTTGAAGGGTTGTCTTCCAGTCTGATGGAGTCGGCGGAAATGGAGGGAGCGGGCGATTTGACGATATTAACCCGCATTGTCGTGCCGCTGTCCGTTCCGATCATCTCTACCGTAGCGATTATCAATGCGCTGCTGGGCTGGAACAATTACATTTGGCCGCTTGTCATCACGTCGGGAGATAAGGTGAGGCCGATCATATTGGCGTTGTCTAATGTCAGAGGTCCGCTGGATCAAGTGCAGGGCATGCAGTTTGCCGGATACGTCATCGCTTCGCTGCCATTGCTGCTGCTGTTTACGCTGGCGACAAGATCGTTTATTTCCGGCATTACCGCCGGAGCAGTCAAAGGTTGAGCGGGTTGTTTGCTTAAGGAAACTTGTGGGGAGGTCTATGATGAAAAACATAATGAAACCGGCCGCGCTGCTGGTGCTTGCGGGTATGGGAGCGCTGGCGCTTGCCGGATGCAGCCCGTCTTCAGGGCCCGATGCGGCGGCGGACGGCAAAGGCGGGACAGAAGCGAAGGCGGGCAAACCTGTTGAGCTGAACGTGATGGTCATGCAGGAGAACAACGGGGACGAGACGGAAAAACAAGCATGGGAAAGCATCGTCAAATCGTACACGGAAAGCCACCCGGGCGTAAAAATCAATTTGCAGCTGCAAAATTTCCCCGGCGTCGAGCAGCATCGGACATGGGTGACAACACAGCTGATCGGCGGCACGGCGCCGGATATTTTTACGACCCGTTATATTTGGGACCAGGAAGATTTAAAGAAAGGGCTGCTGGTTGACCTTACCTCGTATTATAAGCAAAAAAACGATTACACCGACGGCAAGACGTGGGAGGACATATTTCCCAAGCCGGTATTAAAGCAGCTGATCGGCGACGATCAGACGTATGCCAGCGTTCCCAGTTATGTCAACTCTGTTCGCGTGTTGTACAACAAGGATTTGTTTACGCAGGCGGGGATTTCGAGTATTCCGAAAACGTGGAACGAATTTATGGCCGCTCAGGAAAAGCTGAAAAACATCGGCGTTGTGCCGTTTGCTTTTCCGAATTCCAAGCCGGGAGATTACAACTACAGCTGGTCGACGCGGATTTTGACCGAAGAGCTGATCGCCGGTTCCTACGACAAGCTGGATACGAACAAAAACGGCGTTATCGAAATCAACGAATATGCCCGCGGGGTCGATCAGGGTGTCATCGACATCGAGAAGTCGCCTTATAAAGATGTATTTCCGATTTTGAAGGAATGGAGCAAATATTGGCCCAAAGGTTTTAACGGCCTCGATTTCGATTCGGCCGGCGATCTGTTCCTGCGCGGCAAAGCGGCGATGGTGATGCGGACCGGCGCGCAAAGCAAGGTGCTCTACGAATCGAGCGCGCGCAAATTCGAGATGGCCGCGTTTCCGCTGCCGTATTTGACCAAGGAGAACCATCCCGACGCCGTAGGCAAGCTGATGGAAATCGGTGGTGTGCCTGCCGGCAACATGGCAATTCCAAAGACGATCGCGCCGGAGAAAATGAGCGCGGCGGTTGATTTTCTCGCCTACACGACTTCACCCAAAGTGCAAGGCCTGCTCGGCGAAAAGCTGTACCGGACGCCGGTCATCTCGAATGCCGCCCTGCCGGATAAGCTGCAGGGCTTCCAATTCGTCGGAGAAACGATGCAGCTCAACATTTATGCCGGCGAAGTCGACAAAAACGTCACCGAAAACAACCAGAAGCTCGGCCAGCTGTATTTGGAAGGCTCGACTCCGCTGGAGAAATACGTCGGCGATTTGAAGAAGATGATGGTTGAAGGCGTGAAGAAAAAGATGGAAGAGAACAAATGGAGCAAGGATAATAATTATGGGTTGAAGTAGGCGGGCCGGTGAACGGCCGCTCTGTTATGACGGCAGTCCGGGACTTTATCCGCGTCCGGGGCTGCCGCTGCGTGTTTTACACCCATTCTAAGTGCGCTCTAGGTCATTATTCATGTCTCGGAATCAAGCATAATGAAATATTCGGATAGGTGTGTCGTCCGCGTTTTGAATTCACCGCTAACCGGTTTGCTGTATCGGACTAAACTGCCGTGGTCCAAGGCTAACGGTCAGGGACGCGCTTATTTGGCTAAAAAGTCGAGGTTATCATTTTTAACGGACAGGGCCGACCTTATTGGCCCAAAAAGTCAGAGAAACCGCGGTGCTAGGCTAAATAAGGTCATCGGTGTCCATTACATTTGGCAAACCTCTGATTTTGTTTGAATTGCAGCGTTCCCGTCCGTTAGAGGGGCTTGACTGATTCTATGTTGGGATATGCACATTGAATCGATAATCTCCGAGGTCCGTTAAAGTGAATTAGGTGTATCCGCCCACTCATCAACTCTCTGAAAGAACGTTAATTCAGGATAACCTTCATCATGTGAGACCACACCGATTAACGTACACCCAGCGCCCGGTCCAGCCACTCAAACATGCGATGGTTGAACAACTGCAGCGCGCCAAAGTGACAATGCTCCTCCGCGCCTTCCTCCGCGGTAAACCTCATGAACGTTTTCGGACACTGCAGTGCCTCGTAAAGCTTTGCGGGCTGTCCGGCAAAAAAGTGATCGTCTTCGGCTTCGCATACAAGCGTAGGGCAAACGATCCGCTGCGCAATGCCTTCCAGCGAGCAAGGTTCGGTTTTGTCCACTAATTCTTCGATACTTTCCGCCCCAAATGTAAACATGCCATTTTCCACAGCCCAGCGCACGCCGGTATGCTGCTTCATCACATGACCAATTACCGCCGATAAATCCGCATGTTCTTTGCCCTGCATAAAAGGCCGCCCCATTTCGCTGAACCGGAACGTATACAGACCGTCGTTGGCAATACATGCCGCAAGCCGATGCTCGAATGCCGCCGCGCGTGGAGCCAGATAACCGCCAAAGCTGATGCCCATCAGCGCAATTTGCTGCGGATCGATATCCGGGCGGGTCAGCGCATAATCGACGACCGGCGTGACGACATGCTCCCAATCGTGCCGGAACGGCAAACCCTGCAGCCGAATGGCCGATCCTTGGCCCGGGCCTTCGAACGTCAGGCAGTTATATCCGCGCTGCAGTGCGGCGGCTGCTCCTCCCAAATACAATTCCTCGCCTGTCGAATCGTAACCTCCGTGGATAATGAGCGTCGGGCGGGGCATGCCTGAATTGTCCACTTTATAGAAATATCCGGTCAGATGTGTGCCTTCGTAAGGAATGTCGATGAGCTCGATCGGCGTATCCATCAGCTTCCCGGCTTCTCTGAACGTATGGCGGCTCGCTTCCCACGTTTCCAAAATCCGCGGATCTTTGCGATCGCCGTGGAGAAAAAATTCCGCCGTGCGGTAGTAATTGGAGGCGCGCATATAAGCTTCACGCGCGCTAACCCGCTGACCCGAGGCGAGCGCCGAGTCTGCAAGCGCGTGAATGCGCCGTGCCGTCGCCGTCCACTCCGCGTACCAGCTTTCGAAATCGCCTTCCTTGATCCGGTAGGCGGTGGAAAAGCATTCGCCCAGATCGGCTCCACCGTATGTGGCGTAGCTGGCAGTACGCAATAATTCGAATGAAAATGTTTGATCCTTAAATACGAGCTGCATGATGAATCGCTCCTTTAAGATAAGTTGTTTTTGATTTTTCAATAGGTTAATATTAACTTATACTAAACATGGTTATATGTCAATAATATCATATGTTAAAAATAACTTATTTTTTTTAATGGAGGAGTAATGATGAATTCCACTCAGTATGTACTACTTAGTTTATTGGCCCGCGAGCCGTTAAGCGGATACGACATGAAGCAGCAGGTGGACGGCAGAATCAGCTTTTTCTATAAAATGAACAACAACCAGCTGTATCCGTCGCTTTCCAAGCTGGAAGCCGATGGATTGATCCGGCTTCAATCACATGAGAAAGAATCGTACCGGCCAACCAAAAAGGTGTATGCCATTACGGATGAAGGGCTTGCCTGCCTGAAAGCTTGGGTCACGGAACCAAGCGAACCGGAAGCCTGGGACGAGTTTTTGCTGAAGCAATACAGCTCGTGGCTGGTGGAGCCGGATGTTCTTATTTCTATTTTGGAGACGAGGCGTCGTGAACATGAGGAACGTTTGAACGGTTATAAGGAGAAGGTGGCCGCGTTCCGCGAGCAATATGAGCCTTTGAGCAGCGATCATCCTTTTTTCTCAACGGTGGCGGTTATCGAGATGGGCATCGGCTTCGAGCGCAGTTATATTGAATGGTGCAGCAATATGATCGGATGGCTCAAGGAGAACCGCATTTAACTGATTGCCCTGCCGTTTTGCGGCCCTCCTGTCGGTTGGTATGATTTGGCGCTATAATAAGCTGAGGACTACATATATAGGGGGAGAAAATATGAATCTCAGCATCCGCTGGAAAATGATGATCTTGTTTAATCTGCTGCTGATTGCCAGCATCGTGTCTATGGGGCTGTATGCGACGATCAACATGGAGAACGAAGTGGGTCTTCTTGTGCAAAAGCAGCTCGAGACCAGCATGTCTGTCGGCAAACAATTGCTGAACGAAGACATGCCGGGAGAATGGAACGTAAAAGACGGCAAGCTGTACAAGGGCGCGCAGCAGCTGAACGATTCTTTTGCTTTTGTGGATAAGCTGGCGAAGCTGCTTGGCAAGGACGCCACGGTTACGTTGTTTCAGGGAGATACCCGCGTATCGACCAATGTGATGAAAGAAGGAAGTCGGGCTGTCGGCACTCAGGTGTCCGATCAGGTAAAGCAGGTCGCATTGACGCAAGGACAGACGTTCCAAGGCATTGCCGATGTTTTGGGAACTAAATATTATGCGATTTACGATCCGATCACCGGCGGAAAAGGGGATGTGATCGGGATTTTTTATATCGGTATTCCGGCCAAATCTTATGATGAGGCGGCAACCCATTTCCGGACGAAGGTGATCGGTTTTGGCATGCCGTTTATTGTTGTTTTTATCGCGGCGATCTGGCTTGTTACGAGCCGGCTGGCAGGTTCGATCGTCAAGGTTGCCTCCGCCGCTGTGCAAGTATCGGAAGGGGACCTGCGTGCGGAAGTGCCGCAGGCGAAGGTGAAAGATGAGGTCGGAAAGCTGCAAAACGCCATAAGAACGATGATTGCCAAGCTTCGGGAAATCGTCAGCCAAGTTGAGTTGTCGGCGGAGCATGTCGTCGTTTCGTCCAAGCAGTTGTCGGCTAGCGCAGACCAAACGAAAACGGCAACTTTAGAAGTCACGCAAACGATTCAGCAACTGGCCAGCGGTGCGGAAAATCAGGTTCAGGTTGCCGAGGAAAGCGCACGGGCGATGGAAGAAATGGCGGCAGGCATTCAAAAAATCGCGGAATCGACCTCCTACGTTTTCGAAGCGTCGCATGGACTTGCGAAGCAAGCGGAGCATGGCAATGAGTCCGTGCAGACAGCCGTCTCGCAAATGGAAGTGATGAACGGTTCGATTCGCAAAGTGGCGGAGGCAATCGATGAAGTCAACGTACGTTCGGAATCGATTGAGCAGCTGGCCGAGCTGATTAAGGGTATATCCATGCAGACGAACCTGCTTGCGCTGAATGCTTCCATCGAAGCGGCCCGCGCCGGCGAGCACGGTAGAGGATTCGCGGTTGTCGCCGCGGAGGTTCGCAAGCTGGCCGAGCAATCGGGCGAGCAGGCCGTGCAAATTGCCGCACTGATCGAACAGATGCAGACAGCTTCTCGCCAGGCTTCCGATTCGATGGCCTCAGGTATTGGGGAAGTGGAGAAAAGCGTTGCTTTTGTAGATGAAGCGGGACAATTGTTTGGCCATATCGTGCGGACGATTCAAATGGTGTCAGAGCAGATGCAGGAAGTGTCCGCAGCTTCTCAGCAGATGTCTGCCGGAACGGAGGAAGTTGCTGCCGCCATTTCGGAAATTTCCCGCATTGCCCGCAGCTCCGCAAACGGCATTCAGACCGTGGCCGGCGCTTCCGAGGAGCAGCTTGCCTCCATGGATGAGATTGCGCACGCCACCCATTCCTTAAATAAAATGTCCGAGCAGCTGAATGAATTGGTCAGCACCTTTAAGTTGTAGCCGCTGTGCTCTTGCGTCCCTATGTCCCTTTGCCGGTATACAGCGGTTGCGTCCACCTGCTCCGATATGCGAAGCGGGGAGAAGCAGTCGGCGCTTGAGCGGCGGCATCCGGTACCGGACTTTGCTCTGCGGAAATGGAAATGTGGAAATAGAAGTTTACTAGATTTTGGATTTTCAGTATGATGCAAGTAGGTCTTGATATTCGGGCGATGGTTGCGGCAACCGGTGCGGATTCAAGCTAATTTTACGGAAAAAGGCTGGCTTTGTCCGCGTGCGGATACAGCGGCCTTTTATCATGGGGAGGCAGCTTCATATGATAAGCTTCAACCGGATTCATAGCGCAGTGGCAGGAGTTCATCCAACTGCAAACCGCAAGCGGCTGTTGGGAGTAGAACTGGCGGAAGGGCTGCCGGAGCGGCTGAGAAGCGCGCCGCATCTGGCGAAATTGCTGGAGCAGGTCAAGGCGGAAGCCGAAAGGGCTAAGCTTGAGCCGCTACCGGAGCTGCCTTTTTCATTGTTCCATTTGTTTGCTTCCGATGGATCGAGGAAGCCGTTTGAAGGTCCGTATTTCGAGAGAAGAAAGCGACTGCTTGCGCTGACGTTGGAAGCGTGGTTCCACCCGCAGCAGGAGGACCTGGAGACGCTGCAAAATACAATATGGTCGATTTGCGATGAATATACGTGGGCGCTGCCGGCACATGTTCCTCACACGCTGGAGGGTGCACGGACATCGCGGGTCGCTCCCGAACAGGTCGTCGATCTGTTTGCCGCGGAGACGGCTCATGCGCTGGCGGAAACGCTGTATTTGCTCGGCGAACGCATCAATCCGTGGATCGGCTTCCGGGTGCGCAGCGAGATCGAAAAGCGTATTTTCCAGCCGCTGTTCAGCACGCCTGTTACGTTCCACTGGGAGTCGGCCACCCACAACTGGGCGTCCGTGTGCGGCGGTGCGGTTGGCATGGCGGCGATGCTGCTGGTAGAGGACGGGGAACGTCTGGCGGGCATGATCGACCGCGCCGTGCGGGCGATGGGAAGTTTTCTGGAGGGCTACGGTGCCGACGGCTGCTGCGCCGAAGGGGTCGGCTACTGGAATTACGGGTTCGGTTATTTCGTTTATTTTGCAGAAATGCTTTTCGCTTATACGGAAGGCCGGATTAATCTGCTGGAGGGGGAGAAGATCAAACGCATCTCCGCTTTTCCGGCGGCCGTATCGCTGACGGGCGGGACTTTCGTCAATTTCTCCGACAGCGAGCCGTCGTACATCATGAATCCGGGGCTGCTCAGCAGAGTCCATCAGCGCACCGGACAACCGCTGCCGGCTATGAGCGCAGAGGCGGAGCTGCATGTCGATCACTGTTACAGGTTCCCGCATACGACACGTAATGTGCTGTGGACCGATCCTTCGCTGTTCGGCGGCGAGCTGGCTGAAGGCGAATTTTATTTTCCCGATACATCTTGGCTTGTTGACAAAAAACGGGCCGGCGGCCGTTTGTTCGGTTTTGCCGCCAAAGGCGGGCATAACGAGGAACCGCATAACCATAACGATCTGGGTCATTTTTTGCTGCATGTTGCGGGTGAAACGCTGTTAACGGATCTCGGCGCCGGCGAGTACACGCGGGATTACTTCAGAGAAGGCCGCTACGGATATATCCATAACGGCTCCCAAGGTCACTCCGTACCGCTCATCGGCGGACATACGCAGGTGGCCGGCCGCTCCCATGAGGCTCAAATATTGGAGTATCGGCGCGAAGGAGATACGCTGTTGTTTGGCTTGGAACTTACCGCAGCGTATCCCGACGAAGCCTCGCTGCGCTCGCTTATCCGCACTTTTGCATGGAGGTGCGATGAAGCAGGGGGCGGAGCAGAGCTGCTGCTGACGGATACTTTCTCTTTTGCGCAAACCGGAATGGAGGTGGAGGAGACGTTTATTAGTCTGCATCAGCCGCTGATCGGAACCGGGTCCGCCACATGGCGGGGACTTAAAGGGGAAGTCGAGATGCGTTACGACGCAGGTGTGTTTGAGCTTGCTCAAGAATCGACCGAGACTCGCGATCATCATGCCAATCCGCTCACCGTGTATCGCACACGGCTTAAAGTAAAAGAGCCGGCGGCTGAAATACGCTGCAGCTGCAATTTCATCTGCCGTGTGCTGCAATAAGGCGAATGATGCCGGGGCGGAGCCGGCGGGATCAGGTATTTTTACCGATTCCTCCGGCTTGTTTCGCCAAACCGCTTTTGCCGTCCGCGGCGGTCACGCTTTTTTTGCCATACCGGCCCGCGACATTGTTGGCGATCATCGCAATCAGCGTTAAGGCGATGCCGTACAGCTCCGGCATACCGATGCTGTAGCCGATCAGGGCGGTGATTAATGCCGACACGACAGGCACGATGTTATTCAAGACCAGCGACGCGTCGACGGGGGACATTTTTTTGCAGGCGATGTTCCAAGACAGCACTGCAGCCACTCCGGCAATTAAAGCCATGTACAAGAAATGCCATATGTTAGCGGTCAGATCGTGCCATGCCGGCATAACGAACCAGCCCATTGGAGTGCCTGCCGCGGTCAGGGCGATATTGCTAACCGTGCCCAACATACAAGTCAGCGCGGTATACCGGAGCGGCGACCAGGAAGGGAACATCGACGCTCCGATCGTATAGATCGCCCAGCATACGACGGATGCAAGCATGAGCAGAACGGCCCACAACGCGGCGCCTCCGGGAGCGATGGTTTTGACATCGCCTTTTGTCGCAACGAGGAATACGCCCGTCAATCCGATGACGATAAACAGAAGTGTCAGCGGCGACAGCCGGATTCCTTTCCAAATCAGCAAAATGAGAGCCGTAATCAGCGGCATAAACCCCATCATCACCGAAGAAAGAATTGGCCCGGACGGTCCGGCGAGCCGCTGCCCAGCAAATACGAGCCCGTTGTATCCGGTAAAAGCCAAAGTACCGTACAGCCAGACCAGCCATCCTTTGCCCTCCAGCCGAAAGGCGTCTTTTCCTTCCGTGAGCGCCAGCAGCGGCACAAAAACCAGCGCTGCCAGCAAATAACGAATCCCTACAAAATACATGGGCGATACGCTTTTAAGCGTATGGGCGGCCACGGGAAACTGCGCTCCAAAAGCGATTCCCGAGAAGATGCTGCAGGCCAGCCCGATCCACCGGCTGTTTGAATTCGACATGCCAACCACTCCTTTTCCGCCGTCATTGCTGCGGCGTTATGTGTTATGATGTGAAATAAAGTAAAGTCATTATAACGCGGCGAACGGGAGTGCAGAACTTCCCTTTTGCATGATGGGTATAACATATCGTTATGGGGGGAGCGGATCGCATGCAGGTGGATTGGTATCGCAGCTTTACCGAAGCGGTAAAGTGGAAAAGCTTATCCAAAGCCGCGGTAAAGCTGAATTTGACGCAGCCGGCGGTAAGCAAACATATCCGCAGCCTGGAGGAGGCGTTTGGCGTGGAGTTGTTCCGGCGGGGCGCGTCAGGGGTTGAGCTGACGGAAGCCGGGATGCGTTTTTTGCAAAGAATTGCGCCGGTTGTAGCGGAGATTGAATCGATCAAAACGGAAATGCGCGAATTTGCGGAACGTCCGAATTATATTCTCGGCAGCTTGCCAAGTGTGGCGGCCCATGTGCTCCCCGGCAAGCTGCGGGAGCTGCACGACGCCCGGTACCCGCTGGCCGTCAGCGTTCGCCCAACGTCGGGCGAGCTGTTGGAAGGCGTGCTGAACGGCGCTTTTGACGCAGCGCTGATTGATGAACCGGCGGCGGGCAGGCTTTGGAGCAGAGAGCTGTTTACGGAGCATTTTGTCGCTATATTCCCTGAGGGGCACCGTTTCAGCGGATGTGAGGAGTTGAGCATTGCGGAGCTGGCGGAAGAATCGTTTGTATTTACGGGTTTTTGCAATATTCGCGAAAGGGTCACCGAAGCGGCGGGAAAATACGGCTACAAACCCGCCGTCAAGCTGGAAGTAGACAGCTACGATTATTTGCTTGGCATGATTACGGTTGGCAACGACATCACGGTGCTGCCGGAACTGTTCCGCAAACAAGCGAAACGGCTTGGCCTGAAGTCCGCTTTAATCAAGGAATGCGGGCTGCGGCGCACGATTTCGCTGGTTGCGCGAACCGCCGAGACCGGCTCTAAAATGTTCCGTCTGCTCAACAGCGGCGTACCGCAAGAATACTTGGCTCAAACGCCGTAAATCCGCGCAAGTAAATTCATACATCGGATGAACTCACCATTCAAAAGAAGGCAATTGAGCCCGCAAAGGAGCTCTATCGCCTTCTTTAATTTCTAGCTTATATGCACATATGGCAGATTACCTCACTGCGCTTTCACGGCAGCCAGCTCGGCAAGCCGGTCCATGACATGGTCTCTGAACAAACCGCCATGATAACATACGACCGTTTCCATCTCGCGGCCGCATAACTTGGCGATCGAAGTTTGTGCGGCCGTTAAGTCCAGCGTTGTGCCGGGTTCGGACCCGTACAACTTCCCGTCGCGGACGACAAGAGCATCACCGGCAATCAGCGTGCGCGAAGGCTCGTGATAAAGACTGATATGCCCCGGTGTATGGCCGGGCGTATCGATGACCGTAATGCCTCCGCACCAGGGAAGACGTTCTTCGCCTTGAACGAGGCGATCTACCTTGGCCCGCGGCGGATTGAGCATAATCGCTTTAAGTCCCTTGCGGAACGATTCCGGCACTTGTTCCGGCATCCGGTCGATGCTGGCAATAGCCTCATCGGTAAACTTAAGCAGTCTTTGATCTCCTTGAATATAAGGTTTTTCCAGCTCATGAGCCGAAACTTCAACTGTGGAAGAGCTCTCGGCGATCACTTGCAGATTGCCGATATGATCGATGTCTTGGTGTGTGACGATGATGCGGTTCAGCCGTTCGGGCTCTACTCCGTAAGCCGATATTTCTTGGCGAAGCTGATCCCATTGACCGGGAAATCCGGTATCAACCAATACGACATCCCGTTCGTCCCATAACAGAACCGGATGAATGGTATTCGCCTGGCCCATAATAGGGGCGGTGATAGAGAGCATGGCGATGCCTTGAGCGATAAGCAAAAAGGTTCACACTCCTTAAACGGTGAATGGCCCGGCCGGGGTCTACGTTTTATCTTAAATCGATTTATATTATTTGTAAACTATAAATATTTTATTATAACACAAAATAAATATTTATGCAATGTTTAAATAAAGTTATAACATGAATAATTCACTATTGATTAATCGATATTTGCTGTCAATCTCTTGTTATCGTATGATATCGATATTTTTTACTGATTTCTGCGTCGGGTTCCGCTTCGTTACAACTTGCGGCCCAACATCAGCTGGCGGCGCATCCATTCATTTTGCACCAGGCTGTCTCCTTCGGCGACAAGAACGTCATATAATCGAGACCGCAGATCGGCGATAATCTCGCGGCAAGCGGGGTCACGGATCAGATTGTGCAGCTCGCCGGGATCTTCCTGCATATTGTACAATTCGTCGGTATCGGCCGTATTCCATATATATTTCCATTCCAACGTGCGGATCATACGTTGGGTGTATAGACCGAATTGCTGCCCGTTATAGGTGGCTACCGCTTCGTTTCGCCAAACCTCGGGCTGCCGTCCGTTTAACAGCGGGAGCAGTGACGAACCGTGAAAACGGCTCATGTCCGGCCGGTGTCCAGACAATTCCAGCAGCGTTGGCGGAAGATCCAGCATGTTGCAGACGAAACGGTCGCAGACGCTGTCCGGCTCGATGCCCGGACCGCGCACAATCAGCGGAACTTTGACCACATCGTCATAAAGAATGTAATGCTTATCCATCATCCGGTGCGCTCCGCACATATCGCCGTGGTCTGCAGTGAACACAACCCATGTACGCTCTGCGGCAGAGACGGACTCCAGCGTCTGCAAAATACGTCCCACCGCATCGTCCAATTGGCTGATAGCCGCATAATACCGGGCGACGACAGGCGCCCAGTCTTTCCATTCATAATCCTCAATGCCCCAACTGTACAGCTGCTGGTTTTGGATATACGGTTTTCCGGCGAACGTTTCGCGAAAGTTATGCCACTCGGGGATATCCTCCGGCGAGTACATCTCGGCAAAGGGGCTTGATGGCTGACAGGGCAGATGCGGCTCGGGAAAATGAACCTGAACATGCCAAGGTTTTCCCGCATCTTCAAACCCGCGAATCATCGCCGAAGTTTGATCGGCGAGCCAATGCGTGCGGGAATGCTCAACGGCGATCGGATCCTTTTCGCCGAAATAACCGTTGCTTTTCGGAAAAGGCACTCCCGTCGTCTGCCGGAATTCGGCGTAATCGTGCTCCCCTATGTAACGATCGAAGCCGTATGCAGTCGGATCGTGCTGCGGACTGACGCCCCATTTGCCGATAAAACCGGACTGGTATTGATCTGCCAGCTCCCGCGGCCAGGCATACTGCTCCGGCGTCAGCGAGGACACCGGCAGCGCGCCGCTGTAGTTCCACAAAGCGCCAAACGTCTCCGCCCTTTTTCCGTGAATAAACGCCTGCCGCGCAGGGCAGCAGACCGGTATCGGGCTGTAGGCGTGGGTAAACTGCATGCCTTCGGAAGCAAGCCGATCCAGATGCGGTGTGTAGACCGGGTATTTCCCCGCCACGCCGAGGCAGTCATAACGGCATTGATCGGCTGTAATGATAAGCAGATTGGGAGGCGGCTCCGGCCGCCGGGTAACATGATCCATCGCAGTATTCCTCCGGATTTACAAATAAATAGCAGATGACTCTTTTATCCATTGTACGGCACCGCTAGGAAACTTCATTGCCGATTCGGCCATTTATACGACCGAACGGGAGGTTCAGCAGGCGGAACTGGCCAGCCATGCCATTAAACAAAAAAAATGACTGACAGCGCAGGCGCGGCGGCTTGCTTAAAGCCGAGTCTGCCGGAAAATTTCGCAATTGTTGAGGCCGGAAAATAGCGTTATACTAGAACTCAGCTATTTTTGTACTCGGTATAAGCTAGGGAGCTTTGATGATGATAGAGAAAGATTGGCTGGATCGGCCTTTTGAAAATTTTATGGAGCTTGCGGACGCGATAGGCGAAACGCTGGAATGTCCGGTGACGATCGAAAATGCCAACCATCAGTTGATCGCTTACAGTTCCCACCATGCGACAACGGATCCTGTGAGGACGGCCACGATTATAAGCAGGCAGGTTCCCGAGCATGTCACGGGAGCGCTGTGGAAAAGCGGCGTGCTTCGGATGTTGATGGAAAGCGACAGTCCGGTGAAAGTAAAGGCGATTGCCGACATGGGACTCGGGGAACGTACGGTCATATCCATTCGCCACCACGGCGACGTGCTCGGTTACATATGGGTATTGGAGGAAGGACGGCCGCTTGACGCTAAAGGCACGGCGCTGCTGGTCAAAGCGGCAGGCATTGCCAAGCAGCTGATGCTTCAGCTGCAAATGCACAAGCATAAAGAAGACGAAGGCAGGCACAACTTTTTTTGGCAGCTGCTGACCGGACAAGGCCAGACGGATGAGTGGATCCGCGGCAAGGCCGCTTCGCTGCACATGCAGCTTCCGGAAAGATTTCAAATCGTCTTGTTTCAAGCGGACACGGATATGGCGCTGAATGTAATCCGGCAAATGCAATATTTGATGTCAGCGGCGGAAAACACGCAGATTGTCGTCCAAGTGCGAGACGGGCGGCAGTTCATCCTGCTTGTGTCGCCAAGCGCTTTCAGCCGGAGCGATTCGTCCGGCAGCACGTTGATTGGCTACGTGACACGTCACATGCTGGAGCGTTTCGGCACGGTTCTGGAAGGGGCAGCGGGTCTGGCTTACGATAGCTACACCTTGGTTGCCCAAAGTTATAAGGAGGCCCAGCAGCTGCTGGAGCTGAAGCGCCGGTTTCCTCGGGAGCTGCGGCTTGTAAGGGATTATCACAGCTTGGGTTACTACCGTTATTTGCCGCTGATCCATACGCAGCAGCGTTCGCCGTTCGAAACCGGCGTCATTGCAAAGCTTCGCAATTATGACCGCGAGCATAACAATTGCTTGCTGGACACGCTGAAAGCGTTTCTGGAGCTGGACAGCAACATCAAGGATACCGCAGACGCTTTGCAGATTCACCCGAATACGCTGAATTACCGCTTGAAACGAATTTCCGAGATCGGAGACATCGATCTTAAAAATATGGATCATAAAGTGACCGTCTACTTGGAGCTGAAGTTGGAACACTTGTGATGTTACTAAATATTACGCGATACGGCACATAACATGATGCGATTTGTGGTTTTAAACAAATACGCGGGATTATTTTCTTGGAATTAAACAATGTGGCCTCCTGCAGCTCCCCCTATAATGAATCTAAAGGTTTCAGTTTAAGGGGGACATTCAGATGAAAATTGGCGTGCCGAAGGAAATCAAAAACAATGAAAACCGTGTGGCGGTGACACCTAGCGGCGTCAAAGCGCTGGTATCCGCAGGGCATGAGGTGGCCATTCAGCGCGGAGCCGGAACCGGGGCGGGTTTTGCCGATACGGAGTATGCGGAAGCGGGAGCCCGTCTAAAGGAACACGCGGAGGATGTGTGGTCCCAAGCGGATATGGTGATGAAGGTAAAAGAGCCGCTGCCTGAGGAATATGTGTATTTCCGCGAAAACCTGATCTTGTTCTGCTACTTACATTTGGCTGCGGAACCGGAGCTGGCCCACGCCTTGCTGAACCGCAAGGTGATCGGCATCGCTTACGAGACGGTGAAAGCCGGCGGCGGATATCCGCTGCTTGCGCCAATGAGTGAAATCGCCGGACGTATGGCCGTGCAGCTCGGCGCCCGTTTTCTGGAGAAAAGCCAGGGCGGCAAGGGAACGCTGCTGAGCGGTGTGCCCGGTGTGAACCGCGGCCGGGTTGCGATTATCGGAGGCGGCATCGTAGGGGCCAATGCCGCGAAAATAGCGGTCGGACTCGGCGCGCACGTGACCGTGATCGACAGCAATGCCAATCGCCTGCGGTATTTGGACGATATTTTCGGCGTGTCGATTCAGACGGCGCTCTCAAGCGAAGCGGTGATCGCCGAAGCGGTTGCGGCTGCCGATCTTGTCATCGGCGCCGTACTGGTGCCTGGTGCAAAAGCGCCCAAACTGGTGACAACGGATATGGTCCGTGCGATGGCGCCGGGCTCCGTTATTGTGGACGTGGCCATTGACCAAGGAGGCAGCGTGGAGACGGTCGACCGTGTAACGTCTCACGACAATCCGGTGTATGTGCGGCACGATGTGCAGCATTATGCGGTGCCCAATATTCCCGGCTCCGTGCCGAGGACCGCAACGCTTGCATTGTGCCAGTCGACGCTGCCCTACGCTTTGAAATTGGCCGGATTCGGCGCAGGCAAAGCCATTAGCGAAGACGAGTCGCTGGCTCAGGGCGTAAATACGGCAGCCGGTTTTATCACAAATCCCGCAGTTGCAAGCGATCTGGGTTATGACTACTTGCCGGCGGAACAGGCGATACACTCTTTTGCATAGGGACGCTCGTTGCCTCGGGAGCACGGCGAATTGCCGCGAATCAGCGAATGAGGCAAACGCGAATTTATTTGACAGGTGATTGGATTGATGAACAGCTTAAGGGATACTTGGGCGGAAATTGATTTGCCGGCCATTGAGCATAATGCGGCGTTGTTCCATTCGCTGCTTGCTCCTTCGTGCAGGCTGATGGCCGTGGTCAAAGCGGACGCCTACGGTCACGGGGCGGTTCAGACGGCGGAAGCGGCTATTCGTGCAGGGGCCCGTTATTTGGGAGTTGCGTTTGCGGACGAGGCGGTGCAGCTGAGGGATGCGGGGATTCAGCAGCCGATTCTCATTCTGGGCTATACGCCCCCTCGGTCAGTGGAAACGGCGGTTCGTTGCGGGGCGGCGGTAACCGTGTTCTCGCGCGAGGTATTGCTTGCCGTCATCGGCGCGGCCAGGCGGCTGGGACGGCGTACCGTCGTTCATATCAAAGTGGATACGGGTTTGGGACGGCTTGGCTTAAGCGGCAGCGATGAAATAGAGGAATTGATTCGCGAAGCGCTTGGCTCCGGTTGTATCGAAGTAGAAGGCATATTCACCCATTTTGCCGCCGCCGATCATGCGGATGCTTCGTTTACGCGGCTGCAATATGAAAGGTTCCGCTCGATCTTGCGCGGACTGGAAGCGGCGGGGATCGATATTCCGCTGAAGCATGCTTGCAACACGGCAGCAACGCTGCAATATCCGGAATATCATTTGGATATGGTCCGTGTTGGCATCGGCTTATACGGTATGTGGCCGGGCGATTTGCAGCATCAGATGGCGGCGGCCGGAGACCACACGCGGCAGAAAAATGCCGCTAACCGGGAAGTGCGGCACAGTTCCGGGTTAAAGCCGAGCTGCCCTCCAGGCAGTGAGCTGCAACCGGCGCTGCAGTTGAAAACGTCCGTTGCCGCACTGAAGCGCATACCGGAAGGGCATCCGGTCAGCTATGGCTGCACCTTTACAGCCGGCCGGCAAACACTGGTTGCCGTGCTGCCGATCGGGTACGCAGACGGTTATCCCCGGCTGCTGTCCAATCGTGGAGAAGTGCTGATCGGCAACCGGCGGGCGCCGATTATCGGCCGTATCTGCATGGATCAAACGATGGTGGATGCGACCGATTTGCCCGATATTCAAATCGGCGACGAAGTGGTGTTGATCGGTAGCCAAGGCGACAGCGCCGTGTCTGCCGGTGAGGTGGCGGAATGGGCGGATACGATTCATTACGAACTGGTATGCGGCATTGGCAAAAGGGTTCCCCGGCTGTATTCCCAAGCGAAGAGCATGCCGGTCGGGTCGTTGGTTCCAACCGGCTTCCGGTCCGGTCGGCTGGTGCAGGCTGCGGCGGTTAACCTGGACAGTAAGCGGTAAATGGGTGCAGGCTATGGAAGTCAACCTGGACGTTAGCCGTAAGCGTGTGCCGGATACGGCGGTCAACCTAGACGGTAAGCGGTAAGTGTGTGCCGGATACGGCGGTCAGCCTAGGCGGTAAGCGGGGGCATAGTCCGATTTGCAGCCGGTCAGCGCAAATCGATTTAGGAGGGAATTTAATGTATACGGATCAACGGCTTGCCGATTATTTCGAGCAGACGGCGTCTACCGGCACGTTCAGCGGTGTCATATTGTCCGCCCATCGCGGAGAAATCCGTTACTTGCGGGCTTTTGGTCTTGCCAACCGCGAGCACGGCGTTCCCAATACAACAGAGACCCGTTTCCTGATTGCTTCGATCAGTAAGCCGATCACGGCGCTTGCCGTGATGCTGCTGGAGGAGCAAGGGCGACTGCGGGTGACGGATACCGCCAGAACCTATTTGCCTGAAATCGCTGAATTGGATGAGCGGATCACGATTCACCACCTGCTGACCCATACGTCCGGTCTGTCTGATTTTGAAGGGCTCCCGGGTTATTTTGAAACAAGCGGAAAGCTGTCGTTTGTTAATGAGGCCATTTTCGGCTTGATTGCGGGCGAGCTTCCGGACTTTTTGCCCGGGGAAGGCTGGAGTTACTGCAACACCGGCTATAATGCGCTGGGGCTGATTATCGACCGGACGGCAGGCATGCCTTACGAGCAGTTCGTTCATTCGCGCCTGCTTGAACCGCTTGGCATGGCGGATACCGGGTTCGCTGAGTCGGAACGGATCATACCGCGGCTGGCCGGAGCTTATACGGAAAAAGCACAGGAGATCGTAAAGGCGCCTTTTTTGGCGGCGGAAAATTTTCGCGCTTCCGGAAGCATGTATTCGACAGCCGAAGATTTGCTGAAGCTGGACCGGGTGTTTACCGGCGGCCACCACGCGATAACACGTGAGGATACGATCAAACGGATGCTGACCCAACATGCTTTTGCGCAGACCCGTTATTACGGCTACGGATTGTCTTTGTATGAGCACAGCTACGGCCATGGCGGATCGCTTCCCGGGTGCAGGTGCATCTATCGCCATTATCCTGCGCAAGACCGGACGTTCATCTTCCTGAGCAACTGCGATTTTGGCGGCACCGACGACTTGCTGCGCGGAGCGGAAACGATTCTATATGCATAACTTTTCCGAATGACGGCAAAAACCCACTCGTTTCCCGGCATTTTCTCATATTTTGAAGTAACAACATATGAGAGAGGGATTATATGCGCAACAAAACCAGAAAAAACGTTCGAGCCGCAGCGCGTATATCGCGTCAATCATCACGGCCGTTTTTGAACAAAGCTCAGGTCAACGGACTGTTCTCGGGGTTTGGCGGCGGAGGTGCAACCCCGGGCGGCGGCGCAGGGGCCGGTGCCGGAGCAGGCGCTTCGCTGTTCAGCAGTTTCGGAGGCTTTGACGGGCTGATCAAAATGATGGGGCACATCCAGAAGTTTTATGGAATCTACAAGCAAGTCACTCCGTATTTCAAAATGTTTTCGTCCTTTATGCAGCCGAAAGCGGCTACGGCAAGTATCCGCACCGCAGAAAAACCTGCTCGCGGCCGGCGTATTCAACAAACTGGAGTGAAGTATAAACGGCAATAAAATACGGTATCGTAATATCAAACAGCCGGAATCCACATAGGATTGACGGCTGTTTTTGCGTGCGCCGTCTGACAGCGGCCCGCATGTCCAGATCAGTGTGGGGCTGAGGGTGAGGTATTTTTTTGATCAATTATTTCATCCATCGAATTAATTCATCCAATGAATAAAATCGTTGACATATACTGGCATGGGATTTACTATTTTTATAAGCACACATTCATACAAAGCAGATTTCCAAAAAAACAACACGAAGAGGGTATCACCATGCACCAAGCTCCTTCCACTCGCGGCACCAACTTGGAACATGTTCAGGAAATGAATCGCGCTTTGGTCATCCGGCAGCTGCGGAACACTCAGGCTATCTCGCGTGCCGAGTTGGCCAAGACGACAGGGCTGCAGCAATCGACGATCACGAATATCGTAAACGACCTTATCTCATGGGGGCTTGTGCAGGAAACCGGCATGCTGCAGGGTGGCAGAGGCCGCAGGTCGATCGGGCTGAAGCTGAACGGCGGACTGTTAAAGGTGATTGGCGTGCGGTTGGCGAGAGCTTTTGTCTCCGCGGGTTTATTCGACATTGACGGCAAGGAGTACGCGATCCAGCGGGTTGAGGCGGACGTCCGCAATCAACCGGAACACGCTTTCCATATAATGAAAGAAATGATCCGCGAGCTGCTGGGCGGAGAGCACCGGCAGGTCATTGCCGGCATTGGGCTTGCCGTGCCGGGGCCGCTGCTTAGCGACGGCGGAAACATTTACTTGATGGCCGATTTTATGAAATGGGAGCCGGTGTTTATCCAGCGGGAATTGGAAACCGAGTTCGGACTTCCTGTTTATGTCGAGCAGGACGCCAGGGCGGGAGCGCTTGCCGAATGGTGGTTCGGATCGCAACGCCAGCAGCAGGGGACGATGATCGGAGTGCTGATCAGCCAGGGCATCGGGGCCGGCATTATCACGGACGGCCAACTGTACAAAGGGCAGGTCGGTTTTGCCGGCGAAATTGGCCATATGAGCATCCATTACAACGGCATCCGCTGCGAATGCGGGAATCTCGGTTGTCTTGAGCAATATTGCTCGGTAAAAACGGTCATGAACGACATCGGCGTTTTGTTGAAGGACGGAGAGCCCAGCAGCTTAACCGAAGGGTTTACTTATGCCGACGCCATCTCGGCGCTGCAAGAAGAGGATCCGGCATGTGTTAAAGCATTTGATAAGGCGGCACGTTTCTTAGCCTACGGATTGGTAAATATCGTCAATACGCTGAACCCGGACCGGATTGTGCTGGGTGATGATTTGGCGCTTGCCGGCGATTTTCTGCTGGAACGGGTGAAGGCGGTGTTGGCCGACCGGACGTTGCCGGGCGCTTATGAGAAGCTGGCCGTTCAGACGAACACGGTTTCTCAGGATCCGGTTCTGGTAGGCGCGGGAGCGCTGATCCTTGACGATATTTTGCAAAGACCGGCTTATTTTAAAAACAAGAAAAACTTCGATTGAAGTCCTTCAAAGACGCGCGACCACGGTCTATATAAGTTGAACAAAAGAACATCAGGGAAAAACCGGAGTGCAGTGGAGAAAGGGAATTGCCTTGCAGGCGAGTTTTGGCTTTGAATTCCTACCATCCACCGGCCCATTTAATAAAAGGAATTTAAAACAAGTTGTTTGAGCCGGCAAGGCAATCCCTTTCGGCATGGAACGGGCTTCCAAATCATTTGTTCAACTTATACAGATGAAGTTTTCTAAAAAAAGGAGAGAAATAACGTTGATGAACGAACAGCAAACCCAAACTATGCAAAGTCTTCTGGCCAAATACCCGGACGTCGCTCCATGCGAAGAGGATATTAAACACACATTTGCCTTGCTGAAACAAACGTACGATCAAGGCGGCAAAGTATTGCTGTGCGGCAACGGGGGAAGCGCCTCCGATTGTGAACATATTGTCGGCGAGTTAATGAAGGGATTTATGTCCAAAAGGCCGCTGCCGCAGTCTTTGCGGGATCGTTTTAAAGAGTTGTTTCCGCAGGAGGGGGATTTCCTTACCGACCATCTGCAAGGTGCGCTGCCGGCGATTTCGCTGGTTTCCCATACGTCGCTGATGACGGCATTTATGAACGATGTGTCGTCAGAAATGGTGTTTGCGCAGCAGGTGCTTGGTTACGGTAAACCGGGAGATTCGCTGATCGGACTCAGTACTTCCGGCAATTCCGCCAACGTCGTACGGGCGATGCAAGTGGCTAAGGCGCTTGGCATGAACACGATCGGCATGACCGGCCAAGGCGGCGGCAAGCTGGCGCAGCTGTGCGATGTGACGATTCGTGTGCCGGAACCGATCACGCCGGACATTCAGGAGCGGCATTTGCCGATCTATCATGCTTTATGTATTTTGCTGGAAAAGGAGTATTTCGGTTAATGGGTGTATTGGCTGGTTTGGATGTAGGAGGCACGAAATGTGCGGTTAGCTTGGGCAGGCTGAGCGGATCGGACATCGAGCTGATTGCCAAAGAAAGCTTTCCAACGCCGCCGGGACCGGCGGATACGATAGCCGCATTCGTCCGCACGCTGGACGACATGCTTCGCCTTCACGGCGGCGGCCGTCTCGCAGCGATCGGCATCAGCTGCGGAGGACCGCTCGACAGCAGGAGCGGGCTGGTGCTGAGTCCGCCGAATTTGCCGAATTGGGACCGCATCGATATCGTATCGCCGTTCCGCGAGCGCTACGGCGTTCCTGTCGGCCTGCAGAATGACGCCAACGCTTGCGCCCTCGCGGAATGGAAGTGGGGCGCAGGCAAGGGCTGCAGCAACATGATATTCCTGACATTCGGCACAGGAATGGGGTCCGGACTTATTTTGGACGGCCGGCTGTATTCCGGAACCAACGATATGGCCGGGGAAGTGGGGCATATCCGCATGGAAGAGGATGGGCCGGTCGGCTACGGCAAAGCCGGCTCCTTCGAAGGCTTCTGCAGCGGCGGCGGGATCGCCCGGCTGGCGGCGGCGATGGCGGCGCAGAAGCTGGAGCGGGGAGAGGCGCCGGCTTTTTGCCGGACGCAAGAGGAGCTGGCAGGCATTACGGCGCAATCCGTCAGTGCGGCTGCGGGCCAAGGCGATCCGCTTGCGCTGGAGGTGTTTGAGATCGTAGGCCGGCAGCTTGGCCGTGGGCTTGCGTTATTGATTGACATATTAAATCCGCAGCGCATTGTGATCGGCAGTATTTACGGCCGGCAGCAGGCGTTACTGGAGCCAATTGTTATGGAAGAGCTGAAGAAACAGAGCCTCCCGTTGTCATTGTCCGTCTGCCAGATCGTTCCGGCAGGACTGAAGGAGCATGTCGGCGATTACGCCGGCCTTTCCGTCGCTTTGAATGAATTGAACGCGTAGCACCCGCATGTTATTCCCATATTCTGCTTGCGTTTCTGCTTCCGTACTTCGGCAGCCGATTGACCGCTGTTCAAGCATTTGCTTGGACGGCGGTTTTTTTGCGTGCGATTTTAGTATGTGCTGCGTCCAGTGCAACTTTTCGGATTGCCCCTGCGTCTACATCACTGGTAATTAAAACCAATGATATGCCCGGAGGAGAATCAGTATATGAAACGAATGATTATTATTTTGGCGTCACTATTGGCATTTCCCGCGACAATACCGGGTAATGAGGCAGCTGCGGTCTCCGCTCACCGGATAGAAGTGTCGCTTCCTTCTTTTCCCGTATTTTTAAATCATACTCCGGTCGATAATCTTCACAGCCAGTACCCTTTAATCGTATACAAAGACATTACCTATTTTCCGATGACGTGGGACTACTCGCGGGCGCTTGGCCTCACGACCTCATTTGACAGCCGATCCGGTTTTTCAATCGATAAAGGGAATGCGCCTAAAGCTTTGACGCAAACGCTGATCCCCGAAGCCAATACATTTTCGGCTGCGGAAGCG
Organism: Paenibacillus thalictri; assembly: GCF_004307995.1. Classification (GTDB taxonomy): domain Bacteria; phylum Bacillota; class Bacilli; order Paenibacillales; family NBRC-103111; genus Paenibacillus_AF; species Paenibacillus_AF thalictri. The sequence goes on from NZ_SIRE01000007.1 coordinate 141,339, forward strand.
GTGCTGCCCGATTATGCCATTCAGGCGGGAGGGGAGCGGATCGATAACGCGTCCGAACCTTATCCGGTGCTGTCGTTCCGCAATATTACCTATTTTCCGATGACATGGAGATTTACCCATGATGTGTTCGGGTGGGACACCTCATGGGATAATCAAAGCGGCTATCGCATCGACACGGCCGCATCATCGGACAGCGCGCGGCCCGTTTCCGAAAATGACAACTTTAATTTGAACAATGGCGGACAAATGGCGGAAGCTGGAGAATGGATCTATTTTAACCCGAACAGCAGCTACTTCGGCAATAACTATTTATACAAGATGAAAAAGGACGGCAGCGAAAAACAGAAGCTGACGGACGATAACGCCGCTTCCATCAATGTGAAGGGCGAGTGGATTTATTATACCGTGATCGATAAAAGCAAAAATGAACATCAAGGCATCTTTAAGGTGCGCACGGACGGTACCGGAAGGACCCGAATATCCGATGCTCCGGCATATAAAATAACCGTGGACGGTGACTGGATCTATTACGTAGACCAAAAGTTAACTGGACAAGGGCAATATTCGGTCGGCTTCTACAAGACGCTTGGAATCAAGAAGATCAGAACCGACGGCACGGAAGAAACAAACTTGTTTCAAGGGAAAACGGAAGAGCCGCTGCGAAACGCTGTGTCCGACTCCATTCATGTCCAGCAAGACTGGATTTATTTCGTGCAGCCCGGCGACTCGGAGCAGCCCGACAAATTAAGCAAGATCCGCAAGGACGGGATGCAGCTGACGCCGATGAGCGAAGGACATTTTAATTCGTTCCTAATCGTAGACGATTGGATTTATTACGGCAACGACAATCAATTGTTCAAAATGAGTCTGCAAGGCTCCAGCAGCATCCCTCTCCGAAAATTTGACGAACCGGTCAACTTTGACACGCTCACTTATAACGACGGCTGGATTTATTACGTCAAAGGCAGGTTTGGCATCATGGGCTCTGCGTCAATCGAGAAGATTCGCATCGATGGCAGCGAACCTACCAACGTGATCGGCGGTGTACGCGCCGTAAGTCTGTTTCTCATCGGCGGCAAGCTTTATTTTGCAGGTGCGTGGGAAGGTGACGCGCCGCTCTATGAAGTGAAAGCAGACGGGCAAACGAAATTGCTCAAAGAGCAATAAGCGGCAAGACGGCTGCAGCACCCAAGGGACTTGTTGCGGGCAGTTGCGGTCTGTAGCCGATCATTATCCGTTTAGAGGTAAGTTCATATTAGACAACGGGGAGCCCTGGTGGCTCCCCGTTGTCTGCTAACGGATAGGATTCAAATATTCACATGAATTCGTATCGGGGTTTGTTTTTTCAGTGACCACATGATTTTTTTCGCCAGGTTTTTGCCGTTGCCGGATGCGCGCAAATTGATCTGCGCAAATTACGGTTGACAAGCGGCGGAGCTAATTTTATAGTTAAATAGGGAAGTATAAGGGAATATTTCCTTTAAAAAATACAGATTTACGTTTTACATAGGAGAGGAACGTCAACAGATGGAAATCAGTCAACAAGTGCAGGATATGAAGGACAAGCTTATTGCGAGAAGACGCGATTTGCACATGTATCCCGAATCGGGCTGGGTCGAATACCGCACTGCGGCGATCGTTGCCGGGCAGCTGAGTTCCCTCGGTTACGAGTTGCACATGCGGGAAGCGGCGTGCAGGCCGGAATCGCGTATGGGCGTCCCGAGTCCCGATGTGCTGCGGTTTCACGAAAACAGAGCGATTGCCGAAGGCGCCGATCCGGCATGGGTCGAGCGGATGCAAGGCGGCCATACCGCCGTCGTCGGCGTGATCCGTACCGGCAAACCGGGCCCCGTCGTCGCGCTGCGGTTTGATATCGATTCCAACGATTTGAGCGAATCGGAAGGCGAACACCACCGTCCGGCCAAAGAAGGTTTCGCTTCGCGCCACGACAACATGATGCACGCCTGCGGGCATGACGGGCATACGTCGATTGGGCTTGGCGTGGCGGGAATTTTGGCCGCGCGCCGTGATGCGTTGTGCGGTGAAATCCGTCTTCTGTTTCAGCCGGCCGAAGAAGGCAGCCGCGGCGCAAAAGCGATGGTGGATGCCGGGTGGCTGGATGGCGTCGATTATTTCTTCGGAGGTCACATCGCTTTCAAAAGCAAGACGCTTGGCGAAATCGTCGCATCGGTCGGCGGGTTTCTCGCCACGACCAAGCTGAACGTCACGTACACCGGCAAAGCGTCGCATGCCGGCGCCGCTCCTGAGGAAGGGCGCAATGCGCTGCTTGCCGCTGCGGCCGCCGCGCTGCATTTGAACGGGATCAACCGCCACAGCGGCGGCGCGACACGGATCAACGTCGGCACGCTGGAAGCGGGCTCCGGGCGCAACATCGTCGCCGACAAGGCGATCATGAAGCTGGAAACGCGCGGCGAAACGACGGAGCTGAACGGCTACATGAAAAGCGAAGCGATTCGCATCATTGAAAACGCAGCCAACATTTTCGACGTCAGCTGCGATTGGGAGCTTGTCGGCGAAGCGCCGGGGGCCGAGAGCAGCGAGGAGCTGATCCCGCTGATCCGCGGAGCGGCGGACCAGACAAGCGGCGTCACCTCATTTGTTCCGCATATGGAACTTGGCGGGTCCGAAGATGTCGTGTACATGATCAACCGCGTGCAGCAGCAGGGCGGCAAAGCGTCTTATCTGTTGTTTGGCTCGCCGCTTACGGACGGGCATCACGGCGTCAGCTTCGATTTTGACGAAAACGTGCTTGCCATCGGGGCGGAACTGCTGGCGAGGCTTGTGCTTGCATGCCAAGAAACGACGGAGCCGTCCAAACCTTGCGCCGTCCATGCCGCAAAGGAGGAAAGCCGCAGATGAACAACGCGATGACGTTTGTCGCTACGGGAGACAGCTTTATTACCCGCAGATTGCCGGCCGAGCGGACGGAACGTTTTGCCGGCATATCGGGCCTCATTCGCCGGGCGCACTTCCGCTTTACGAATCTGGAGGTGACGGCGCACCGCTTTGAAGGAACGCCTTCGGCGCTCAGCGGCGGCACATGGGCCGTCGCCCCGCCCGAAGTGCTGCAGGATATCGCGGATTACGGGTTTAACGCGGTGGCTTGGGCAAACAACCATACGCTGGATTACTTGTACGATGGCCTCGAAGCTACCGCCAAATATTTGGATCAATACGGATTTGTGCATGCCGGCGTGGGTCGTAATTTGGCCGAAGCCAGCGAGGTCAAATACATCGAAACGGCTGCGGGCCGGGTCGCATTGATCGCGGCGACGTCCACCTTCCACGATTTTTGGGCGGCCGGGGAGCAGCGTCCCGATCTTGCCGGCAGACCCGGCGTGAATCCGCTGCGGTATCATGCGAACCATATCGTTTCCGCCGAGCGGCTGGAGCTGCTGAAGCAAATCGCCGATACGGTACATATTAACGCCCAGCAAAAGTTGTCCAAAAAAGAAGGTTTTGCGACCGGCGCGGAGACCGACGTATTTATGTTCGGCAAACACCGTTTTATGGCGGGTGAGCGGGAAGGGCTGGCGACAACGCCACACGAAGGCGATATGCGCCGTATGTTGGTCCGGATTGCGGAAGCGAAGCGTCAGGCCGACTATGTGCTGGTCAGCATTCACGCGCATGAGATGGAAGCGGACGCCAAGGACAAACCGGCGGATTTCCTGAAAACGTTTGCCAGAGCGTGTATCGACGGCGGAGCGCATGCCGTGATCGGACATGGGCCGCATATTGTGCGGGGCATCGAGATTTACAAAAACCGGCCGATTTTTTACAGCCTGGGCAATTTTATTTTCCAAAACGACACGGTGACGCATCTGCCGGCGGATTTTTACGAGAAATATGGGCTTGGCCATACGGACACGATCTCCGATGCGCTGGACAAGCGCAGCGGCAATGAAACGAGGGGGCTGGGCACCGATCCGAAGGTGTGGTCGTCGATTGTGCCTTTTTGGACGATGGAAGACGGCGAGCTGAAAGAACTGGCGCTTTACCCGATCGAGATGGGCTTTGGCCAGTCGCGCTACAGCAGAGGTTGGCCGGCGCTGACCCCCGACACCGGCGTTTTGCAAACGCTGCAGATGTTGTCCGCTCCATTCGGGACCCGAATCGAAATCGCGGGTCATATCGGTAAAGTCATCATCTCTTAACATAAGGCGGCGATAGGCGATGAACGAAACGGTTGTGCAAACCCGGATCGAAAAAGATTTTCTCGGTCAAAAGGAAGTGCCGGCGGAAGCCTACTACGGCATCCAGACGATGCGGGCGGTAGAAAACTTTCCGATCAGCGGGTATACGATCCATAACGAGCTGATCAAAGCGCTGGCGATTGTGAAAAAAGCGGCTGCTATGGCCAATATGGAAACGGGCCAGCTGCATCCCCGGTTGGGCCGGGCGATCGTGCAGGCGGCGGAAGAAATTGTGCAGGGGAAATGGCACGAGCAGTTTGTCGTGGATCCGATCCAAGGCGGAGCGGGTACGTCGATCAACATGAACGCCAACGAGGTGATCGCCAATCGTGCGATTGAATTGCTCGGCGGGGTCAAAGGTGATTATTTCACGCTTAGCCCAAACACGCATGTCAACATGGCGCAGTCCACCAACGACGCCGTTCCGACGGCGGTGCACATTGCGGTGCTGGCGTTGATCGAGCGGCTGCTGTTGACGATGGAAGAGCTGCAGCGGACATTCAAGCGCAAGGCCGAGCAATTCGACCCTGTGATCAAAATGGGACGCACCCATCTGCAGGACGGAGTTCCGATCCGCCTCGGACAAGAATTCGGCGCCTATGCGAAAGTGCTGCTGCGCGATATGCAGCGCATCGGGCAAACCCGCCGGCATTTGTACGAGGTCAACATGGGCGCAACCGCGGTTGGCACGGGACTTAACGCCGATCCCCGCTATATCCGCAGCGTCGTCGGTCTGCTGGCAGAGCTGACCGGCCACCCGATTGTAAGCGCCGACAACTTGATCGACGCCACGCAAAACACCGACGCTTATACGGAAGTGTCGGCGGCGCTGAAGGTATGTATGATCAATATGTCCAAAATCGCCAACGATCTGCGCTTGATGGCTTCCGGCCCACGGGCTGGTCTCGGCGAAATCAGCCTGCCGGCCAGACAGCCGGGTTCTTCGATCATGCCGGGCAAAGTGAACCCGGTGATGTGTGAGGTCGTCAATCAGGTGGCCTTCCAGGTGATCGGCAACGACCATACGATTTGTCTGGCGTCGGAGGCGGGCCAACTGGAGCTAAACGTGATGGGGCCTGTGCTTGTCTTTAACCTCATTCAGTCGCTGAGCATGATGAACCAAGTGTTTGAGGCGTTTACGAAGTTTTGTTTGGAAGGGATCGAAGCAAACGAAGCGCGTTGCGCGGATTACGTGGAGCAAAGCGTCGGCGTCATTACGGCGCTGAATCCTCATCTCGGTTATGAAACGGCGGCCCGCATCGCCCGCGAGGCGACGCTGACCGGTAAGTCTGTGCGCGAGCTGTGCCTGCTGCACAACGTGCTGACTGAAGAGGAGCTGAACCTGATTCTTGATCCGTACGAGATGACGCATCCCGGCATTGCCGGCGCAGCGCTGCTGGACAAGCAATAAGGTGCGGGCTCCCAATGCCGGGCGGGCGATCGCGACAGTCGCGCGAACCGAAATCCGCAGGATATCACACGATTCTGTCGGACCCGAAACTCGGCTGATTTGCCCGATCCGAAGTTTGCCGACCGAGCCGACAATCAGGTGACTCGAACCCGGGCGATCCCGCCCGCTGCGGTTCCCCGCCCCGCCGCTTACTGTACGGGCTTGATACGGTATATTTTGCGCGGCCGCCCGCGGTTCGTGGGCGCTTCTTCGCCGATCAGCTCGACGAGGCCATGCTCCTCAAGGTCGGTCAGAATACGGCGGGCGTTGCGTTTGGTCATGCTTAACGTTTCGGCAATCAGCGAAGCACTGATCGAATCTTGGCCGACATTTTTTTGCACGGACAGCAGCTTGTTGTAGGTCGTGACCGTCACGCCGGCTTTTTTCAGCAAATCGCGGAACTGCATGTCCTCCGTCCGGTAATGGAAATTAATGCTTTTGTCCTGCTGCAATGGACCTTCGATTTCCCCCGTGTCCTTCACAAGCACGGCGCTGAAATTGCCGCCCGATCTGGCATGCTGCAGGGCAAGCTGGGCGTTGCGCTCCGCTGCCAGCACGGTGACGCCAAAACCGATGCCGATATTTGTTTTTAAATCGGTGATCAGGGCAAGCTTCTCCAGCAGCACGGTTGGATGCGCCGTCGAATCCGCCGCCTCGAACGCGCCGCGTGTCGTAAAGACAAGGAACTTGCCGTTGCCCAGCGCGATGAACGAACCGGAGAGCGCCTCCACATGGCCGATTATAATTTCTTGAAATTGCAGATCGAGCCGCCGTATATCGTACGCACTTTTATTTTGACCGATCAGCTTCTCCGGTTCGTCGATGTGGATCAGCATGACAGCGATTTGCGATTTTTTGAAATGGATTGTTTCGCCTTCGTTGCTGGCCAAATTCAGCATCGTGCGGATCGTCATTCGGTTCGGCTGAATCCGGTATACGGGTACGCCCCGCGCCTTCAGCTTTTCGTATACGCCGCTCAGGCAGGTGGCGATAGCGTCGACCTTGCCTTCGGCGATCAGCTTGAGGTGAAATTCCAGCACTTCTTCTTCGGGCTTAAAGCCAGTATAGGAGAGCAGGTGGAGCGGATCGCAAACAAGACCGAGTTCGGTGCACGTTTCGTTAAAATGATCCGGGAGAATCGTATCGAAGCTGGTGCGCCCCAAAGCCAAGCGGTCGCGGTAAACGATCTCCAGCAGCACCTTGGTTAGACTGGAGCCGTTGAGCTGCGGATACAGCGCTTTTTGCTTGATTTGCCGCTCTTGGGCGATGGCGTAAGGGGCTTGGCCGGAAAATACCCAAATATCGATATTGCTTTCTTCCCGCACGACGATGTCGCTCGTTTCGCTCATCGTGTTGTATATAAACGGGATGACAGTCAGCTGGTTTTGGAATTCCTTGCCGATTTCAAGGATTAGTTCGATGGAGTCTTTAGGTCCTACGGCTCCGACTCTTGCTTTCATACGTGACAAGTTCCTTTCAGTAGCGATATGGGTAAACGGCGGATCGACCTTCGGTAATATATTCTACCGACTGCTGGAAAATCCTGCTGTTGTAATGTGAAGTTACGTCACATTGTTTATTGACACTATCATAACACATGTTTTATATTTAATTAAGGGAACAATTAAGGAATATTTCCACAAAATGAGGTGGCTTTTGTGAAAGACGTGTTTGAATATGTCGAGCGGAACCGCGAGAAGTACATCCGGTGGCTGCAGGACATTTGCCGCCAACCGAGCGTCGCTGCGCAAAATCGCGGCATGACGGAAGCGGCGAACATGGTGGAAGCGCTGATCCGCGAGCTTGGGGGCGAAGCGAGACAGGTGGAAACGTCCGGCTTTCCGGTCGTTTACGGAGAGTTTCAAGGCGATAAAAAGACCACGCTTTCATTTTACAATCACTATGATGTTCAGCCGGAAGACCCTGTCGAATTATGGAAGTCGCCGCCTTTCGGCGCCGAAATTCATGACGGCCGAATGTATGCCAGAGGGGTCGCTGACAACAAGGGCAACCTGATCGCCCGCCTGGCGGCGGTTGACGCTTATATGGCGGTCAGAGGCGAGCTTCCGCTGAAGATCAAGTTTCTCGTGGAAGGCGAAGAGGAGATCGGCAGTCTCCACCTGCGGGAATTTGTGGATCACAATAGAGAGCTGGTGGAAGCGGACGGGTGCATATGGGAGTTCGGCTACAAGGACGCGGACGGACGGCTGCAAGCGAGCTTTGGGGTCAAAGGCATGTGTTACGTCGAACTTGTATGCCGGGGGGCCAACACCGACATGCACTCCTCCAACGCGGCGGTCATCGAGAATCCGGCCTGGCGTTTGATCTGGGCGCTCAATACGATGAAGTCGCCGGATGAAAAGGTGCTGATCAACGGATTTTACGACAAGGTCGCACCGCTAACGGAAGCCGATCGCGAAGCGCTTGCGGGCATGGACTACGACGAGGAAAAAACGCTGAAGAAGTTTGGCCTCGATTCCTTTGTGCTTGGTTTGTCCGGCATGCCTCTTAAGGAGAAGCTGATTTACCAGCCGACCTGCACGGTCTGCGGATTCAAGTCGGGTTACATCGGCGAAGGCAAAAAGACGGTGTTGCCGTCCGAAGCCAGCGTGAAGATCGACTGCCGTCTCGTGCCGGACCAAGATCCGCATGAAATTTGCGCGCTGATCCGCCGGCATCTGGATGAATATGGCTTTTCCGACATCGAGATCATCCAACATACGATGACGTATCCGGCGCGCACGCCGCTCGACAGCCCGTTGTCCCGTGCGGTGCTCAAGACGGCCGCGGACATATACGGCGCCGCGCCGACCGTCAAGCCGATGTCTCCGGCTACGGGACCGATGTTTGTGTTGTGCCAGCGGCTTGGCATCCCTTCGGTATCCGTCGGGGTCGGGCATTTTGCTTCGAACAACCACGCTCCCAACGAAAACATTTTTATCGACGACTACATTGCGGGCATTAAGCACATCGCGGCTATTATCGAGGATTTTCCGCAACGGATGAATGAAACGGCGATCTAAAAAAGGATGCAAAACAAGATGCCGGAAGCGGCGCAACCATCCCTTACGGAATGGAACGGCCTGCCCACTCATTTGTTTAATGCATATACATGATCACGCAACCAATAACAAGGGGGAAATTAGCAAATGAAGCGAATTTTATCGACCGGTTTGGCAGTTGTCATCGCTTTATCGACGGTGCTGGCAGGCTGCGGCAAGCCGGATGCGGCGGCAGATTCGAACGCTGGAGCAGGAGCGGCAAAAGGCGGGGAGAAAGTGCTGACCATCGCCAGAAGCAGCGACATCATCGGTTTTGACGTACATAATCACGGTTTTACGAGCACGGAGTCGGTTCACGTCAATATGTTTAACTATTTGGTGAAAAAAAGCGCCGACGGCAAATTTATGCCAGACCTCGCCTTATCTTGGGAAACGGTCAATCCGACCACGTGGAGATTCAAGCTGCGCGACAACGTGAAATTTCATAACGGCGATCCGTTTACGGCCGCTGACGTGAAGTATTCGCTGGAACGTGTGGCCAAAGACCCGAAGCTGGTTGAAAACGGCAACTACAAGCAAATTAAAGAAGTTAAAGTCGTTGACGACCACACAGTGGACGTTATTACGACCGATACCGAGCCGGTGCTGCTTTCCCGTCTCTCCCGCCTTGGTTCGAGCATGCTGCCGTCGAAATATATTCAAGAAAAAGGCTTTGACGAGTTTCTGAAAAACCCGATCGGCACTGGTCCCTACAAGTTTTCCCAATGGGTGCGCGACGACCGCGTAGTGTTGGTGAAAAGCGACGGCTACTGGGGCGATAAGCCGAAATGGGACAAGCTGGTGTTCCGCTCCATTCCCGAGGAAGCGACCCGCGTATCCGAACTGCTGACCGGCGGCGTCGACATCGCCGTGCAAATTCCGCCGACCGACATGAAACGTGTGAACGACAACAAAGCGACGCAATCGATGACCGGTCCGACCACAAGGGTCATGATGTTGGCATTACGCACGACCGCCGGCCCAACCGCCGACGCGAAGGTACGCGAAGCGATCGACCTGGCGATCGACAAAAAAGCGCTGATCGACAACCTGTTCGAAGGCGAAGGCACACAGACGATGACGCCGATCATTCCGGGCGTATTCGGGGCCAAGCCGGATCTTTACGGCAAATCGCAATTTGATCCGGAGCGAGCCAAGCAACTGTTGAAGGAAGCCGGTTATGACAAAGGGCTGACGATCAACTTTATGGGTTCTGTCGGCAAAACGCTGAAGGACAAGGAAACGTCGGAACTGATTGCCGCGATGCTGGGCGAAGTTGGCATCAAGGTCAATCTGGAAATTTTGGAAACAAGCAAGTTTAACGAAAAACGCAATGCCGGCAATTACGGCGACATGTTCCTTGTCGCATACGCCAACTCGATGTTTGACGCCGCGCTGCTGTACAAACGCCTGACTCCGGATACCGGCTACAATAAACCCGAAGTGCTCAATTTGCTTAACACAGCCGAGAAAAACATGAACCCGCAGGAGCGGGAGAAGCAATTCCAGCAAGTGCAGGACATTTTGGCCAAAGACCATCCGCAAATCAACCTGATGCAGCTCGTCGCCAACTACGGCGTGAATAAACGTTTGAACTTTACGCCGCGAATTGACGAAATCACCTATGCCGATGAAATTACGCTGAAGTAATTGTATAACCAGCATGAGGGGTCTCCGCAGCGGGACCCCTCGCTTATGGCGGTGGAAACCATCATCACTACAGCTTCCAGTTTATTTATTCCAACCTTGCATTGGGAGGTACCCCATTGAGGCAGTTTTTGTTCAAAGCGTTCATGCAAATAGTCCCCGTGTTGTTTTTAATTTCCCTTATCGTATTTTTGCTTGTACACGTTTCCGGCGATCCGGTATCGCTGATGCTGCCGGACACGGCGACCGCCGAAGACAGGCATGCGCTGACGGTGGCGCTTGGGCTGGATCAGCCGCTGTACACGCAATATTTCAAGTTTGTCGGCCACATGCTGCAAGGAGATTTCGGCAAATCGTTCCGTTATAACGAAGCGGCGCTGCCGATCGTGCTGGACCGGCTGCCCGCTACGTTTGAGCTTGCTTTTGCGGCGATGGTTGTCGCAACGGTGATAGCGATTCCGCTTGGGATTATTTCCGCGACGAAACGCAATTCGTTCTGGGACGTGCTTGCCACCGGCGCATCCGTGCTGGGCAAAGCGATGCCGCACTTTTGGCTGGGCATCATGTTTATTTTACTGTTTTCGGTTAAGTTAGGCATGTTCCCGGTATCCGGCCGCGGCACGTTTGCGCATCTCGTGTTGCCCGCGATTACGCTCGGAACAGGCATCGCCGCGGAAATGACCCGGCTCATCCGCTCTAGCATGCTGGAAATATTGGGTCAAGATTTTATTCGTACGGCCCGAAGCAAAGGTTTGGGCGAAAGGTTTGTCATCTACAAACATGCGTTCCGAAATTCGCTGATTCCGGTCGTGACGATTATGGCGCTGCAAATTTCCACGCTGATCAGCGGAGCGCTGATCACCGAAGCGATTTACGCTTGGCCGGGGATGGGCCAACTTGTCATCCAGGCCGTCAACACGCGGGATATGGCGATCGTGCAAGCCGCCGTTATGGTGATCGCGCTGCTTGTCATTCTCAGCAATATGCTGGCGGACTTTATTTACCGGCTGCTTGATCCGCGCATCAAATTCAACTGACTGAAGGGGGAGCATCATGAGCTTATCGATGGAGGCGCAAAGCGGGCAGGCGGCGCAAGACGAACTGCCTAGGCGCGCCGGCGGCGTGAGACGGCTTGTCCGTTCGCTGCTGAAAAGCAAAACGGGAACTATCGGATTTATTATCGTGCTTGCCGTCGTATTTATGGCGGTGTTCGCCGGTGTGGTCGCCCCGCACGATCCGGTCAAAACAAGCGCGGCCAAGCGGCTGTTGCCGCCGATGTGGATGGCCAAGGGCTCCGTGGAATATCCGCTTGGCACCGACAACCTCGGGCGCGACGTGCTCAGCCGGATTATTTACGGCTCGCAAATCTCGCTGCTGGTCGGCATCTGCGCCGTGGCGGTGGCCGGCTCGATCGGCGTCATCTTGGGGCTTGTATCCGGTTATTACGGGGGATGGATCGACAAGATCATCATGAGAACGGTCGATACGTTTTTGGCGATTCCGAACATTTTGTTTACGCTTGTCATTCTTGCGGTGCTTGGTCCCGGCTTGTTTACGCTGATCTTTGTGCTTGGCGTCACCAACTGGGTCAAATATGCCCGCATTATCCGCAGCGAAGTGCTCAGCGTCAAGGAACGCGACTACGTAAGGGCGGCCCGCGCAGTCGGCGCACGAAATACGCGGATTATTTTCAAACATATTTTGCCCAACGTCATTTCGTCTTTTATCGTTGTTTCCACGCTTAGCGTCGCCACAACGATTATTTTGGAAGCTTCCTTAAGTTTCCTTGGCCTTGGCATTCAGCCGCCGACCGTCACATGGGGCGGCATGCTGAGCGACGGCCGGCAATATTTGGCTACAAGCTGGTGGGTTGCGACATTCCCCGGCGTAGCGATCACGTTGACCGTGCTGGGCATCATTTTCCTCGGCGACTGGCTGCGCGACATCCTTGATCCGCGCATGAAAACAAAAGAATCTTAAAAGCTTAAGGCAATTGCGGAATCCAAAGAGGTGAGACGAAGTGGCACAACTGCTTGAAGTAAACAATTTGCAAACCCATTTTAAAACGGACGGAGGCGTCGTCGCATCCGTAAACGGCGTTTCATTTTCCGTAGCGAAAGGCGAGACGCTGGCGATTGTCGGCGAATCCGGCTGCGGCAAAAGCGTCACCTCGCTTTCCATCCTGGGGCTTGTCGCATCGCCGGGGAAAGTGGTCGGCGGCGAAATTTGGTTTGAAGGCGAAAATTTGCTGACCAAAAACGCCAAAGACATGCGCAAGCTGCGCGGCAACAAAATTTCGATGATTTTCCAGGAGCCGATGACTTCTCTGAATCCGGTGTTTACGATCGGCAACCAGCTCGGAGAAGTGTTCGTGCACCATCAACATATGGATAAAAAAGCGGCCCGTCTCAAAAGCATCGAGATGCTGGACAACGTCGGCATCCCGCGGGCCGACAAGGTGATCGACTATTTCCCGCACCAGCTGTCCGGGGGCATGAGGCAGCGGGTGATGATCGCGATGGCGCTTTCGTGCAACCCGGCGCTCTTGATTGCCGACGAACCGACGACCGCGCTCGACGTGACGATTCAGGCGCAAATTTTGGAACTGCTGAAAGCTTTAAGCAAAGAGCGGGAAACCGGTGTTGTGCTGATTACTCACGATCTGGGCGTCGTTGCGGAGATGGCCGACCGGGTGATCGTGATGTATGCCGGCAAAGTCGTGGAGCAAGCAAGCGTATACGACCTGTTCGCCGCACCGAAACATCCGTATACACGCGGCTTGCTGAAATCGCTGCCGAACATCGACGAGCAGGTCGATGAGCTGGAATCGATCAGCGGTTCTGTGCCGAATCCGCTGAACATGCCCAAAGGTTGTCCGTTCCATCCGCGTTGTCCGATCGCCACCGACTTGTGCAAGACAAACGCGCCGGCGCTGGAGCCGGTAAACGGCGGCGCCAGCCACCTTGCAAGCTGCTTTTACAGTAAGGAGTGACCGTATATGAAGGAGACGCTTCAGCCGTTATTAGAGGTTAAAGGGTTAAAAAAACATTTTCCGTTCAAGACGGGCTTGTTCGGCAAGATGAGCGGCGCCGTACGTGCGGTGGACGGCCTCGATTTTACCGTTTACCGCGGCGAGACGCTGGGCATCGTAGGGGAATCGGGCTGCGGCAAGTCGACGGCGGGGCAGCTTATTTTGCAATTGCTGGAACCGACGGCGGGGGAGGTATGGTTTGAAGGGCGGAAGATGACCGCGCTCTCCGAAGAGGAGCTGCGCAAGGCGCGCCGCCATATGCAGATCGTATTCCAGGACCCGTTTTCGTCGCTGAATCCGCGGATGCGGGTGGAGGAAATCGTCGCCGAACCGCTGGTCGTACACGGCCTGTACAAAGGCGCGGCGCTGCGGGAGCGCGTGATCGAGCTGCTGCGCCTGGTCGGGCTTGACGCCCACCATCTGTCCCGCCATCCCCACGAATTCAGCGGCGGGCAGCGCCAGCGGATCGGCATCGCCAGAGCGCTGGCGCTGAATCCGAGCCTGATCGTCTGCGACGAAGCTGTATCCGCGCTGGACGTCTCGATCCAGTCGCAAATTTTGAATTTGCTGAAGAAGCTGCAAAAAGAGCTTGGCTTGACGTTTATATTTATCGCTCACGGGCTGCCTGCGGTCAAACATATCAGCGACCGCATCGCGGTGATGTATTTGGGCAAAATCGTCGAGTTGGCGGACCGCGAATCGCTGTTTGCACATCCGCGCCATCCGTATACGCAGGCGCTTTTGTCGGCCGTGCCCATTCCCGATCCGACCAAACGCAAGGAACGTATCATTTTGCAGGGCGATTTGCCGAATCCGGCCAACCCGCCGCAAGGCTGCAGCTTCCATACGCGCTGCCCTTACGCGCAGGACATTTGCCGGAGCGAGGCGCCGATCCTGCAGCCGCAGGACGGGAAAAGCGGACATGTGGCCGCTTGCCATTTTCCGCTATAATGTAGGGAGTGGGGAGTCTGCAGGACGAAAAAGAAGCTGTGAATATATATTCATGAACTATAGTTATTGCGGAAAAGGGATGGCATTCCACCGCCAATGAAAACCGTGTTTTTTCTGAATGTAACTTAAGGTAAAAACACGGTTTTCAAAGCGGACGTAGACTTGAGAGTTTTCCGCAGGAAAACTGGCATCGGAAGCATATGCTTTTCATGCCATTCCCTTTCCCTCCATACACTTATGAATATATATTCACGAAATTTATATCGCCCTGCAGGCAATATTTTAGAAGTAAGGAGCGTTAACCGATGGAAAGTCACGATCAAATGAATCAAATACCGGAAAGCGAGCTGCTGCAGGCGTACCTTACGGTGATTACCGCCACTCAGCCGCAAGTTGTGCCGGGGCGGGATCTGATTACGTTTGTGTCGAAAAAAAGCGGCCTGCCGCAGCTTTGGAGCTGGAGCGAGTCGACGGGAGAATGCCGGCAGGTCGTGGAAATGCCCGACCGGGTCGTTACCGCCAAACATTCGCCGTGCGGCGCAAAAACGCTGATCGGCATGGACCATAAAGGCAATGAAAAACAACAGTTGTACGTGCTGGATCACGATACGCTGCAGGTGGAGGAACTGGTCGTTTCCCCGCAGCACTTTCATTATCCCGGCGGCTGGTCTCCGTGCGGCAAGCTGGTCGTTTACTCCACGAACCGCAGGGGACCGGGGCTGTTTGATTTGTATGTCGCCGATATCGAGACCAAACAGGAGCGGGCCGTATACGAATATAACGGCAAATGCGTGCCGCTGATCTGGCTGCCGGACGGCTCCGGTTTGTTGTTTGTCACCGAAGAAACCAACGTCTCCCAGCACCTTCACGTGCTTGACCTGGCTACCGGAACGGCCCGCCGCATCGGCGTGGAAGGAGACGGGTTATACGCCTCCGTACAGCTGACCAAGGATGGCTCCGGGTATTTGCTTACCAACTCGGCCGAAAATATGATGGCATTGTACCGTTTTTCGCCGGAACGCGCGGGAGCCGAGCTGCTGCTCCAAGCAGAAGGCTGGGACATCGAAGAAGCAAAACTGTCGCCGGACGGCAGCAAACTTGCCTATACGGTCAACGAAGGCGGCATGTCGGCGTTGTATATCTACGAGCTGGCCAGCGGCAAATCCATGCGTGCGGCCGACCAACCACGGGCGGTCATTCAAACGCTGGGCTGGATGGACGCCGACCGGCTGGTGTTTACGCTGAAAAGCCCTGTGCTGCCGGGCGACATCTGGAGTTATTCAACCGGCGGGCAAACGTTTCAACGGTTGACTTATTTCGGCGTGTCGGAACACATCGAACCGCTGCTGTGCGAAGCCGAGGTGTGTTCGTTTGCTTCCTTTGACGGCGTGGAGGTGCCGTATTTTTATTACCGCCCTGACGCCTCCCGGCAAACGAACCGGCAAGCGGGAGAAAAAGCGCCCACCGTCGTTTACGTCCACGGCGGGCCGGAATCGCAAATCCGCTTCGAATTTCATCCGGTGCTGCAATATTTGGTCGGGCAAGGCTTTAACGTGATCGCTCCAAACGTGCGCGGCAGCTCGGGTTACGGCAAAGCGTACTTAAGCCTCGACAACGCCCGCAAGCGGATGGATTCGGTCGCCGATTTGGCCGCGTTGGTCCAGGATCTCGCCCGCTTTGAGGAGATTGATACCGGCAACATCGGCATTATGGGCCGCAGCTACGGCGGTTTTATGGTGCTGGCGGCGCTGACCCATTATCCCGATCTGTGGGCGGCCGGGGTCGATATTGTGGGCATCACGCATTTCCGCACCTTCCTGCAAAACACCGGGGAGTGGCGAAGGAAGCTGCGCGAATCGGAATACGGCACACTCGCCGACGATTCGGATTTCTTCGAGGAAATCGCGCCGCTGAATCATTCGCACAAAATTAAAGTGCCCTTGCTGATCTTCCACGGCCGCAACGATACGCGTGTGCCGGTTTCCGAAGCCGAGCAGCTGTATGCGGAAATGAAGCAGCGCGGGCAGGCTGCCGAGTTGTTTATTTTTGAAGACGAAGGCCACTACACGGAAAAAATGGAAAACCATATCGAGCTGAACACGCAAATTATCCGCTTTTTCCGCCGCGAGCTGGAAAAGTAACCATCGCAGCACCGGTTTTATTCCTCCGCACCAATTTGGGTGTGGAGGAATTTTTTGTATTGACACCCAAAATGTTATGTGTCTATAATTAGGGTATCGGTTTAGGAAACCGGTTTCCAAGAAAATAATGGAACATCCATTTGGTAAAGGTGATTGAATGAAAGTAACTATCGACGATGTGGCACGGCGGGCGGGCGTATCCAAAACCACCGTATCCCGTATTTTAAACGGCAATTACGGACAAACGACGGAAGAGACGCGCAACCGGATTTTGGACGTCATCAAGGAAATGGACTACAGCCCGAATATTGTGGCCAAAAGTCTCAAGTCGATGCGGACCAATGTGATCGGAATCGTGCTGTCCAATTTGAAAAATCCGTATTGGATGACTGTGCTGGAAGGCGTCGAAGATACGTGCCGGGACCTGGGCTACAATCTGATGATTTGCAACTCGGACGAACAGCCGGAGATGGAGATGCAATACATCAAGGAGTTCCAGATGAGGCAGGTAGACGGCATCGTCATCAACCCCACCGTGCGCAATATGGAGCTTTACGCGAAGCTGGCAAGCGACAATTATCCGTTTGTTGTCATCAACCGTAAGGTTCCCGGACTTTCCGCCCATCACGTCGTTGTCGACAATGTGAAGGGAGCGGAGCTGGCCGTCAATCACCTGGTTCGAGCCGGAAGGAAAAAAGTAGCCGTGTTCGTATACCGCAATCCGCACGTCAGCACTTGGGCGGAAAGGGTTGAGGGATACCGCAGCGCCATGCTGGAAAATGGTTTTGCGCCTGGCGATCTGCTCATTTGCGAGGTGGAACAGGGGACTGGCGCAACTACAGAAGCCGTCATCCGTTTTTTACGCCAACAACCCGATGTTGAAGCTATTTTTTCGACGAATAATATGATGACTCTTGACATTATCAAAGGAATCAAGGAACTTCGTCTGCGTATTCCCGACGATATCGCCATTATCGGTTACGATGAAACGGTATGGGCGCAGCATCTCGATCCCCCGCTGACGACGGTCATGCAGCCGGCGTACGAAATGGGACGGATTTCAGCGAAGATGCTAATTAAAAGAATTAACGCCAAAAGGCAGCAAAAACCGGAGACCGTCGTACTTGAACCTCAGCTAATCGTAAGGGCTTCATGTGGTGCGGCCGGGAGGGTGTAATCATATTTTATCCGGGAGGTGATGAGCGAAGGCTGGTGGATGACTGTTTATAAGCAAATTGCGGCTGCAGCCGCATGCCGCTTCGGAAAGAAAAGCTGAATGAAGGATGGTGATTTCAAATGACGGGTATGTCTCAGGACGAAAGACAGACGCTTTTGGAATTGTACAAAGATTTACGGGTAGCGGATGTACGGGACGGGATGGACTGGAACATGATGCACCAATACGGATCTGTCCACCACAGCATTCGCCCTTTGTTTCCGGCCAGAGTGGTTGGAATCGCGAGAACATCAAGGTATATGCCATATGAACAATCAATCCCTCACATGTCTCCGGACGAATATACCGAGTGGGTGGCGTGGTATTACCGGGAAGTGTCCAAAAATCCCGGTTTTGCCGAAATCGAAGACGGCGATTTCGTGTGCGTCGATCAAAGCGGAGTCAGCGTTGGTATCCTTGGCTCAAACAACTCGCTGGCTTATTACTCCAAAGGGGCTCGCGCTTTTATGACAAACGGCGGTGTGCGCGATACGGATGAGCTGATTTTGCAGCAAGTTCCCGTCTGGTCGCAGTTTGTCTCGCAGGGGATGAATCAAGGGAGAATCCGCTTTGATGCCAAAGATGTGCCGATCAGCATCGGCGGCGCCGTTATTCGGCCGGGCGATATGATCGTCGCGGATGGCGACGGCGTTATCGTTGTGCCAAGAAACATCGCCCACGAAGTCGCCAAATATGCGCATCAGGAATTCAGCAATGACAAGTCCGGCCGCAGAAAGCTGTATGAGCAGCTGGGATGGGAATTGGATCATACGGTGGCGTAGCGGGGGCAGGAATCTGACCGACCGGACAATTGCAAATATTTTTCTCAACCGGGGCAGTTACGGGAAGGGATGGCACTCCACCGCTCGTGAAAACCGTGTTTCTCTATTATATTTTGCGGTATAAACACGATTTTCAAGGCGGACGTAAACTTTCTGTACCATTCCCTTGCCCTCCACAACCGGATAAAAAATTTGCATTAATTAAACCTACCTGGCAAATTCCTGGTGCTGGAATATATAAGAGCGCTTTCACTAATGCGGATAAGCGGTAAAACAACAAGGATGTAACCCATAAAACCAAAAGGAAAAAGGAGAAGATGAACATGGCAGACGATCGCAAAGAGATTTTGGAGTTGTTTAAAGACTTAAGGGTAGCGGATGTAAGAGACGGCTTGGACTGGAACATGCTTCATCATTACGGCTCGGTGCATTACAGCTTCCGCCCGTTGTTCAGAACGCGTGTTATCGGTATCGCCAAAACGGCCCGTTACGTGCCTTATATGGAATCCGTGCCTACAATGTCGCCCGAAGAGTACACGAAATGGGTGTCTTGGTACTATAAAGAAATTTGTACAGAGCCGTGGCAGAAAGAAATTGAAGAAGGGGATTTCGTTTGTATCGATCAAAGTTCGGTATGTGTGGGCATCATCGGTTCGAACAATTCGCTGAACGCTTATAAAAACGGCGCGGTCGGCTTCATAAGCAACGGCGGTCCGCGGGATACCGACGAAATCATCCTGCAAAAGATTCCGTTCTGGTCCCCGTTTGTGTCGCAAGGGATGGACCAAGGCAGAATTCGCTATGAAGCGCACAACATTCCGGTCAGCATCGGCGGCGTGACGATTCATCCGGGCGACGTCGTTGTGGCGGACAATGACGGCATTGTCGTTGTACCACGGCAAAAAGCAAGAGATGTTGCCAAATATGCCCGTCAAGAATTTGAAAACGATAAAAAAGGCCGCAGAAAGCTGTACGAAGCGCTCGGCTGGGAACTGGACGCAACCGTTCTGTAAAACGCCCGCTTTACATCTGTATGAACTAACATTAAACTAGCACGATTCGCGAACCTGACGGCAAGGGGACGATCGGATCGAATTACCACTTCCAAGTGTATACTCCCCTCGCTTGCTCCTTAGAGCTTCCGCATATTGACTTTTTAAGTTGCTGCTAACCGACTTTTAAGGTGACCTCCTTGTTACATCATAATTATTTCATACAACTTGTTTCAGCTGATGCAAATAAAGGCACTTTGACTAGACTCCATTTGCTTTTTTACTGACACCGTGCTGCTTAATATGCAGAACGGCCTGTTTACTATGAGTATGCCCGGCGAAGTCGGCTTCGAATGCTTACAACAACAAGACTGCTCGCACTACTGCTTTCGCCGGGCGAATGACCATCCCGAAAGGAGAATCTTACCATGGAGCTGCGGCGAATCGGGTTTATCGGACTTGGGGCCATGGGCCTGCCGATGGCCCGGAATCTGCTCAAAAGCGGCTTTGAGCTGCACATTGCGGCGCATCACCGCCGGGAGCCGGTGGAAGAGCTGAAACGGGCCGGAGCGATCGAACACGCATCCGTGCCGGAAGTGGCGGCTCAGTGCGATGCGCTCATTACGATTTTGCCCGAAGACCGGCAAGTGCGTCAGGTGCTGCTGTCGGACGGCGTACTGGAGCGGCTGCGCCCGGACGGCATGCTGATTGAAATGACGTCCGGTTCGCCGGATATGATGAAGCAGGTAGCCGGCGCATGCCGCCGGCGAGGCATGCGAGTTCTGGACGCTCCGGTGAGCGGCGGAACTGCGGGCGCGGAGAACGGCACTTTGACCGTGATGGCGGGAGGCGATGAAACGGCGTTTGAAGCCGCCAGACCGGTGCTTGAGGCGATGGCGAAACAGATGTATCTTGTCGGCGAGGCGGGGACCGGCAAAGCGGTCAAAGCGATCAATCAGATGCTGGCGGGCGTACATATGATTGCTGCAGCGGAAGCGGCGGCGCTTGCGGAGCAGCTTGGCATCGGCAAAGATACGGTGAAGCAAGTGATCGCAAACAGCTCCGGAGCGTCGTGGATGCTGCTGAACAAGCTGGACGCGCTTGCGGACCGGTCGTTTCATCCCGGATTTAAGCTCAAGCTGATGAGGAAAGATGTGCAGATTGCGGTTTCCGAAGGCCGGGATCTGCCGCTTCCGCTTGCCTCCTTGGCGCTGCAGCTGTACAAGATTTCGGAAAAAGAGCTCGGGGAGCTTGATTTCTCGGCTGTCGGCAGAAACATGTTGTCATAAGAAAGGAGCATGCATATGGCTAACCACGGTTTTCGCATTTTGCCGATGAGCCGCAGACCGGAAGCCGATTTGCTCGAACGGTTTCGCGGCATTGCCACACCGCTTATCAGCGATAATATGAACCGGCTGCAAGGAGCCTCCTACACGCTTCGTCCGATACATCAAAGCGGCAAATTGCTCGGCACGGCGTTTACAGTCAAAACAAGAGCGGGAGACAACCTGCTGGTGCATAAAGCGATCGATCTTGCCGAACCTGGCGACGTTATCGTCGTGGATGCGGGAGGCGATATGACCCAGGCCATCATCGGCGAAATTATGATGCGGCTGGCGATCAAAAAGGGTCTCGCCGGTTATGTGATCGACGGTGCGGTGCGGGATACGGCGGCGTTTTACGAGGGCGATTTTCCCTGCTTTGCAAAAGGCGCGGCACATCGCGGCCCATACAAGGAAGGGCCGGGAGAAATCAACGTGCCGGTGACAATCGGCGGCATGGTTGTTCATCCGGGGGACATCATCATCGGAGACGAAGATGGAATAGTCGCTGTTCCGTTGGACGAAGCCCGGACGATCGGCGAACTGGCGATAGCGCAGCAGCAGCGGGAACGAGCGATTTTCGAAACGATCGCCGCCGGGACGATCGACCGCAGCTGGATCGATGAGACGTTGCGCAAAAAAGGTTGTGAATTCCCGTGAACAGCCGCACATACAACGCAGCCGGATTGCAGCATTTTTGCGCGTCTTTGTTCAGCAGGGCCGGAGTGCCGGCCGGGGACGCGAAGATTATCGCGGAATCGCTTGTCGGGGCCGATCTTCGCGGCGTCGATTCGCACGGAGTGGTGCGGACGGATATCTATATGCGCAGGCTGGAAGCGGGTATGATGAACACCGACGGGCATATGCCGGTTCGGCAGGACGGACCGGTCACGCTGCTTGACGGGAACAACCATTTTGGCGCTGTCGTCGGCACGAAAGCGTTGGGGCTTTCCTTGCAGGGGGCAAAGCAGTTCGGGAATGCGGTGGTTGGCGTGAAGGGCTCGAACCATTTTGGCACATGCGCTTATTATTTGCTGCAGGCCGTGCAGCAGAACGTCGTCATGATGATTTTGTCCAACGCTTCGCAAACGATGCCGCCTACCGGGGGAATTCGCCCGTTTATCGGCACGAATCCTTTCTCGATCGGCGTTCCGGCAGGCAATCGCATTCCATTTGTGCTTGATATGGCGACAAGCGTGGTGGCGCGGGGCAAAATTATCGTCGCAGCGCAAAAAGGCGAGTCCATACCCGAAGGTTGGGCGCTCGACCGGCACGGCAACATGACGACGGACGCCAAAGCGGCGCTGGAAGGCTCCGTGCTGCCGGTCGGTGGGGCCAAAGGTTACGGCATATCGATGTTCATCGATATTTTGTGCGGCGTTTTGACCGGCGCGGGTTTCGGCAAATATGTCAACAACATGTATGAGAATTGGCAAGAGCCACAAAATGTCGGCCACTTTTTTATCGCGATAGATATTTCCAGGTTTATGCCGGTTGAGCAGTTTAAGGCGCGAATGGATACGTATTTGGAAGAGATCAAATCGGAGCCTAAGGCTCCCGGCGTCGAAGAAATTTTAATTCCGGGCGAGCTGGAGCACCGCTGCACGCTGGAAAGGCTGGAAAAAGGCATCCGGCTGCCGGAGTCGGTGGAACGCGAGCTCGTGGATTGGGGTAGCCGTTACCAGGTGGATTTGGCGCAAGCGCTGCTATAGCGCCGGATCTGTCTTCATGCAAATGGATTTTGACGGAGAGGAAGATCAACGGATGAGCATACATCGCATTTTTCGCTACGAGCTGCCGACGGCGATTCAATTCGGAGTCGGCGCTGTGCAGGATTTGGCGGTTCACGTAAAAAAGCTGAACGGGACAAAGGTGCTGCTTGTCTCCGACCCCGGCGTGCAAAAAGCGGGAATGACCGGGCGGTTGGAGCAGGCGCTGCGCACCGGCGGCGTTCCTTATACGCTGTATAACGACATTGAACCGGAGCCGGACATTGAGGGCGTGATGAGGGGAACTTTGCTTGCCAAAAGCGAAAGCTGCGACTGCATTGTCGGTGTGGGCGGAGGGAGCGCGCTCGACACGGCCAAGGCGATTGGCCTGATGATGGCAAACGAAGGGCATATTCGCGACTACGTGGGCATCAATATTGTGCCGAAAAAAGGCGCTCCCGTCATCGCCTTGCCGACAACGGCCGGCACGGGCAGCGAGCTGACGATTTGGTCCGTGCTGTCGGATAAACAAGCGAAGGTCAAGCTGAGC
The DNA here is from genome assembly GCF_004307995.1 of Paenibacillus thalictri. Taxonomy (GTDB): domain Bacteria; phylum Bacillota; class Bacilli; order Paenibacillales; family NBRC-103111; genus Paenibacillus_AF; species Paenibacillus_AF thalictri. The sequence continues at coordinate 164,388 of NZ_SIRE01000007.1, forward strand.
GTCGGCAGCCCTTACAACTGCCCGGATTTGGCGATTTGCGACCCGGAGCTGACGTTGTCCTTGCCTGCGCACGTGACGGCCGCTACCGGCATGGATGCGCTGACGCATGCGCTCGAATCGTTCGTGAACAAGGCAACCCAGCCGATCTCGGAAGGCATGTCCTTGCAGGCGATGAAGCTGATCGCGCGCAGCTTGCGGACAGCGGTATTCCAAGGGGAAAATCTCGAAGCCAGGTACGATATGCTGATGGCCAGCCTGATTGCGGCCATGGCGTTTAATCCGACCCGGCTGGGGCTTGCGCACGCGCTGGCCATTCCGCTTGGCGCCCACTTTAAAATTCCGCACGGCACGGTTAATGCGATATTGCTGCCGGAAGTGATGGAGTTTAATTTGCGGGGCAACCTGTCCAAATTCAAGGAAATCGCGCAAATTTTCGGCATGCCTGTGGACGGCAGATCGCCGACGGATGCGGCCGAACAGGCGGTTGTTGCGGTGAGGCGGCTGAAACAGGACGTCGGCATCACGCAAACGTTATCCGATTACGGCGTGACGGAAGCGGACCTGGGTTATATCGCGGAAGAAGCGATGACCTCCGGCAATGTGCCGGTAAACCCGGTACAGCCGACGCCCCACGATCTGCAGCAAATATGCCGGGCGGCAATGCGCCTTCGGAAGGAGGACGCCGGAGCATGAGCGAAAATGCGATGAGGGACTGGCTTGAGCGGCATTCGGGACCGGCCCGGATCCACGGCAATTTTATCGGCGGAGCATGGCGGCAGAGCGCTAGCGGCGCTACGTATCCGCTGTATGAAGCTGCGCTTGCGGGCCGGCAGCTCGGATCGTTCGCCGACTCGGACGAAAGCGATGTGGATGCGGCCGTCAGCGCAGCGGACGAAGCGTTTCGCACATGGAGGAACAGCTCCGCGATGACGCGCTCCGGCATTTTATTCCGGTTTGCCGAGCTGCTAGAGAAAAACAAAGAACAGCTTGCTTTTATGTTGTCCGCCGAGCAGGGTAAGGTGCTTGCCGAGTCGTACGGCGAGGTGCAGCGGGCGGCGAACGAAGCGCGCTTTAACGCCGGGGAAGCGCTGCGTGTGGACGGCGGGACGCTGCCCAGCGAAAACGGAGCGTTTCGCGCGGAGATCGTTCGCTTCCCGATCGGCGTTGTTGCGGCGATTGCGCCGTGGAATTTTCCGGTCGTCACGCCTGTCCGCAAAATCGCCCCGGCGCTGGCTTACGGCTGCACCGTCGTATATAAACCCGCTTCCGCGACGCCGTGGACTTCCGTCAAGCTGATGGAGCTGCTGGCCGAAGCGGGGGTTCCCGGCGGCGTGGTGAACCTTGTGACCGGTTCGGGCGGCAAAGTCGGCGACCCGCTGGTTGCCCATCCGCTGGTCAAAGGCATCAGCTTTACCGGATCAACCGCGCTTGGCCTGCGCATCAACGAAACGGCAGCCCGGCGCCTAGCCAAAACGCAGCTTGAGCTGGGCGGCAAAAATGCCGCTCTGGTGCTGGATTATGGCGATTTACATGAAGCCGCCGGGCAAATCGTTAGCGCCGCCTTCGCCTGCAGCGGGCAAAGATGCACGGCGATCAGCCGGGTGATCGTGCTGAAGCGGCAAGCGCCGGAGCTGATCCGCCTGCTTGTCGAGAAGCTGAGCGCCTTGCGGCTTGGTCCGGCTTGGGCGGAGGGAGCGCAGATGGGGCCGCTGATCGACAAACGCCACTGCGAGTCGGTTATGCGTTACATCGAGCTCGGCAAACAAGAGGGAGCCACGTTGGCTCTCGGCGGAACAAGAGTGTTTCCGTACCCGGAAAGCGGAGCGGGTGGTCAAGACAGCGGAGGCTGGGACCATAACATGGGACGCAGGGGCGCTGCAGGCGCAGGCGGCGAGACGGAAGACGCCGAACAAGGCGGTTATTATATCGCGCCAACGTTGTTTACAGACGTGAGCAGAGATATGCGTATCGCGCGGGAAGAAATATTCGGCCCGGTGCTGACCGTGCTGGAAGCGGAACATCTCGACGAAGCGGTTGAGCTTGCTAACGGCACCGAATATGGTCTTGCGGCGGCGGTATTTACCGACAGCGTACATACGGCCCATCGGCTGGCGACGGAATTGGAATGCGGCATGATTCATCTCAATCATGGGACGGCCAGCCAAATCCATGTTCCTTTCGGAGGCCTGAAGCAATCCGGCTTCGGCGCTTATTCGATCGGCCATTCCAATCAGGAGTTTTTTACCGGCATGAAAGCCGTCTATGTGAGGGGCAATTAACCTGCTGTTCTTAACCTGACAACAACGAGGGGATGAAAGATGAGGATTGCGCTGGGAAGCGATCATTGCGGTTATGAAATGAAGGTTGCGCTGCTGCCGGTTCTGCAAAAACTGAGCAGTGAGATTGCCGATTTCGGCTGCGGTTCGACGGAGCCGGTCGATTTTCCGGACATCGCCCGCAGCGTCTGCGATGCGGTGCGAAGCGGCCGATTTGCACGCGGCATCATGGTATGTGGCACCGGGGTAGGCGCGGCGATCGCCGCCAACAAAATTCCCGGCATTCGCGCCGCCGTTTGCCACGACGTCCATTCCGCGCATCAATGTGTGGAGCACGATGATGTGAACGTGATGTGCATCGGAGCGCAAATTATCGGACCGTGGCTTGCTGAAGATTTGGTCAAAGCTTTCTTGCAGGCCGAGTTCAGCACGGAGGAGCAGTTTCGCCGCAGAGTCGCCAAGCTGCGCCGGCTTGAGCTGAGTGCGGCCGAAGAACTGCAGCCGGATTTGGGGCGATTTGAGTCGTCGGAGAAGGAACCAACGGACATCGGCAATCCGGCACAAACGAGGCCGCTGAAAGCGCAGGAAAACGGAAGACAAGGGGAGAGTTGACAGCCTGTGCATTCACCGCCGGTTTTCTATTGAAAACTTTTAGGAGGGGTTCCATTGAAAAAAATGAAAGCGGTTTTTTCCGTATTGGCTTCCGTTATTTTTGTATCCGGCTTGACGGCCTGCGGCGGAGGTTCCGCCCCTGCGCCTGCAGCGCCGGCCGCTTCCGGGGGAACCGGTTCCGCGAGCACCCCGGCAGCTCCGGCGTCTCCCGCTCCTGCGCCAGCTCCGGCCGAAGCCAAAAAGCAGGATCCGGTATCGATCCGGTTCGCCTGGTGGGGCGACGGCAAACGGCATGAGAAATACAATGCGATCGCCGATCTGTATGAGAAGCAGCATCCCAATGTCAAAATCGTCAGAGAGTTCGGTTCCTTTAACGATTATTGGGATAAACTGGCCACGCAAACCGCGGGTAACAACGCGCCCGACGTTATCGGCATGCATGCCACTTATGTGGCCGATTATGCTCGGCGCAATACGCTGATCGATCTGGGACCGTATGTCACCAGCGGGGCGATCAATCTGAAGGATTTCCCGCCGGCGGTTCAGGAGGCCGGCAAGGTCAACGGCAAAACGGTGATGGTCGCGCAGGGCGTCACGATGACCGGCTGGAATTACAACAGTGCGATGTTTGACAAATTGGGCGTAAAGTATCCCGACTACAACTGGACGTGGGACGACTTTAAGGCGAAAGCCGCCGAGCTGCAAAAAGCGATCAAAGATAACGGGGTGTGGGCTTCGGTCGACGGCAGCAACGATATTACCGGCGTGCAAGTGTTCGCCCGGCAGCGGGGCAAAGACCTGTTTAACGCCGAAGGCAAGCTCGGCGTAAATAAAGACGACATGGTCGCGTGGTTCTCGCTTTGGGACCAGCTGCGCAAGGCAAAGATGATTCCCGATGCGGCAACGACCGAACAATATATCAACGTATCGCTGGACCAGGGATTGTTCGTCAAAGGCAAAGTCGCTCTTGCCGTCTTCCCGTTTAACCAAATTCCGCTGTACCAAAACTACATCAAGGACGGTGAAGTCCGCGCCCTTCGCAGGCCGCTTGACCCGCAAGGGAAAGAAGGGGAGTTTATCGAAGGCGCCTATCTCGCGGTAACAAGCTCATCCAAAAATCCGAAAGAAGCCGCCGACTTCATTAACTTTTTCGTCAACAACGAAGAGGTCGTGAAAATATTCAAGCTGGAGCAAGGCGCGCTTGGCTCAAGCAAAGCCAACGATTTGATTAAGCCGCTGCTTTCGCCGCCCGAGCAAAAAACGATCGATGCGATCCAAACAAGCTTAAAAACCGCAGGCCAGCTGCCGCTTCCTCCTGCCGGTCAAGGGGCTGTGCGCACGCTGCTGGTGGAAACCGCCCAATCGATCGCTTTCGGCCAATCGACGATTGAGAAGGGCGCGCAGGATTTTGTCGACAAAGCGGCGGCGATTTTAAACAAGTAGCGGACGTGTAAGCGGAAATTTATTTTGCGGGCGGATGGAAACGACGCCTCCCGGACGGGGAGGCCACTGATAAAGTGAGAGCTGCATGAGCGAATCATACTTACGATCGCCAATTGTCCCCGAATTTCTTGAATGATATCTGCTGCAGCTGGTGAAATTCGGGGACAAAAGCGAACGCTGGCGCTTCTCCAGCATGATTTCGCTCACTTAAGCTGCTTTTTCAGTGGCCCTCCCGGATGGGGCGGGGCTTCTCCGGCTTCTCCTGCTTTCTCCGGCGGTGCGGTATAAGTCGCCGTTCGCCCGCAGTGTTGGGAGTGAATGTATGAATGCCATAAAAACCTTTTGCAAAAACAACTGGGTCGGCTATTTGTTTATAACCCCTTGGCTGGCCGGTTTAATCGGCTTAAGCGCCTTCCCGATGGGTTTTTCGCTGTATCTCGCCTTTACCAAATACGATTTGTTTTCGGCGCCGAAATGGATCGGGCTGGCCAATTTCATCGAAATGTTTCATGACAAAAAATATATGACAAGCGTCAGCGTAACGTTGAAGTATGTATTTTTCAGCGTGCCTCTTGCACTCGCCTTCGCTTTGTCGATCGCGCTGCTGTTGAACCGCGGAATCAGGGGCCTTCGGGTGTACAGGGCGATCTACTATGTGCCTTCCCTGTTCGGAGGCAGCGTAGCGATTGCGCTGTTGTGGCGGCAAATATTCGGCGGCGACGGCCTGATCAACGGCATATTGCGCTCCTTCGGCCAAGAGGGCATGAACTGGATCGCGACGCCAAGCACGGCGCTGTATACGCTGGTCATTTTGGCGGTATGGCAGTTCGGCTCGTCGATGGTCATTTTCCTGGCGGGCCTCAAGCAGATTCCCGGAGATTTGTACGAATCGGCGACGATCGACGGAGCAGGCCGAATGCGGCAGTTCACAAGCATCACGTTTCCGATGCTGACGCCGATCATTTTTTTTAACCTGGTAATGCAGATCATTCATGCCTTTCAAGCGTTTACGTCGGCTTATATCGTCAGCGGCGGCTCGGGCGGACCGCTGAACTCGACGCTGTATTACACGTTGTACCTTTACCAGAAGGGCTTCGCCCAGTTCGAGATGGGGTATGCGGCGGCGATGGCTTGGCTGCTGCTGCTGACGATCGCGCTGATTACTTCGCTCATTTTCGTGACATCCGGCAAATGGGTGTATTATCAAGAATAGAGGTGATTCCCTTTGTCCATGAGCAGATCGTCGAGGATATTGCTGCACGCCTTCATTATCGCCGGATGTCTTGTTATGATTTACCCGCTGCTGTGGATGTTTGTCAGCTCGTTTAAGGACAACACGGAAATATTCCGCAATACATCGCTTATTCCCGAGGCGGTTACCTTTGACAATTACATCGAAGGCTGGAGGGGGCTTTCGGGATACACCTTCGGCACCTTTTTTATCAATACGTTTTATCTCGTCGCGCTTTGTATCATAGGCAACTTGATTTCCTGTTCGATGGCCGCTTATGCGTTCGCCCGCCTGCAGTTTTTTATGCGCAAACTGTTTTTTGCCGTCATGCTGACAACGCTGATGCTGCCGTTTCACGTTACGGTTATTCCGCAGTACATTATGTTTAACAAGCTTGGATGGATCAACAGCTATTTGCCTTTGGTGCTGCCGAAATTTCTCGGAGTCGAAGCGTTTTTCATCTTCCTGATCGTGCAGTTTATCCGCTCTTTGCCGCGAGAGCTGGACCAAGCTGCGGAAATTGACGGCTGCGGGCCGATCAAGATGTACTGGTACCTGATCATTCCGCTGACGGTGCCGGCTTTGATGACAACTTCGATTTTTACGTTTATATGGACATACAACGATTTTTTCAGCCAACTGCTGTATATCAGCGATATCAAAATGTTCCCGATTGCGCTGGCGCTCCGGATGTTCACCGACTCCATGGGCCGCAATTCGTGGGGGTCGCTGTTTGCAATGTCAATTTTGTCGCTGGTGCCCGTGTTTGCAATGTTTATTTTTTTCCAGCGGTATTTGATCGAGGGGATTTCGACGGGCAGCTTGAAGGGGTAACATTACCCGCCGGAACATGTTGTCATCAATAGAACCAAAGCGATAAGAGCGTTGATCCGCTCTTATTTTTTTGTGCCCATACACGCCAAGCGCCAAGCGGTTTACCCGAGCAGTGACAGATGAACTTCGATTGCTCGCTCGGCAAATGACCGTTCGGGCCGCGATTTCATCATTACGGTCAAGCCGATCAGCGCCACCACAAGCGTTTGAGCCACAGCTTTTGCATCCATACCGGCGCGAAGTTCGCCTGTTTGTACTCCCCTCTCAATCGCTTCTTGAAAAATCGCGCTCAAATACATCTGATGTTCTCTTGTAATGATTTCAAATTTGGCGTCATGAGGTGCGAGTTCGACCATCGTATTGATGCAGAAGCAGCCCCGGTGGCCGTCTTCGGAAACGATGCTTTCAAAATAAGCGCGGAACGCGGCTTTAACCGATGTGTTTTTTTGAAAACGCGATCTGGCATTGGCGGCGTGCTGCTGATTGTATTTGCGCAAAGCGGCCTCAAACAGCTCCTTCTTATCTCCGAATGCCGAATAAATGCTTGGCCTCTGAATGCCCATAGCGGCCGTCAAGTCGCTTAAGCTCGCTGCCTCATAACCCTTCTCCCAAAATAAATGCATGGCTGCCTCTAGTGCGTGCTGCTCATCAAATTCGCGGATTCGTCCCATTAGGTTGCCTCCTTTTTCAAACATTTTCGTATCGATCAGTATTGAAAATATTTTACTTTAATAATACGGATTTTGTCAATTCCATTGACATCATAGCAATTTATAGATATATTTTCTTAAAAATAACATACTGATTGGTAAATAATTAGGTGTAATTTTTTTATTTTGGAGGAGAGTGAGCCTATGTTGAAGCCGGAAATTGAACGTGAAACCTGCGAACGGCCAAGAGATCAGCTTACCTGCGCAGATGTTGCCAAAAAGGAGAAACCCATGCAGCCCCCAAACTTCACGCAAGAAGCCGTTGCGGAACAGGCGGCAGGGCTGCCTCGCTCCATTGCGCTTTTGTTTGCCGTCGCTTGCGGGCTTGCCGTCGCCAACATGTATTACGCGCATCCGCTGCTAGAAGCAATTGCCGGTGAATTCGCCATCGGCCGCGCTTATGTGGGCATTATCGTTACCGCCGGGCAGATTTGTTACGCTATCGGGTTATTGCTGCTGGTGCCCTTGGGGGACTTGTTCGACCGCAGAAAGCTTGTTGCCGGTATGATGGTATCTTCGGTGTTCGGATTGCTTGCGGTCGGGGCAGCGCCTAACGCAGCCGTATTGCTCGCGGGAATGGCCGCTGTTGGGTTGTTTGCCGTCGTCGTGCAGGCGCTTGTCGCCTTTGCGGCAGATTTGGCGCCGCCGGAGGCGCGCGGCCGTGCGATCGGGACGGTGACCAGCGGTGTTGTCATAGGTATTTTGCTGGCGCGTGTTTATGCCGGAATGTTGTCCGAACTTGCCGGCTGGCGTACGGTCTATTTAGTTTCTGCGGCATTGATGTTGTGTATGGCCGGCGTGCTGCTCAAGGTGCTGCCGCGCCGTACAATACGGGCGCAAGCGGCTGTATCGTATACGCGGCTGGTGCGGTCTTTGTTTGTTTTGTTCGCCGAGGAACCTCAATTGCGCATCCGCGCCGTGCTTTGCCTGCTGATTTTCACTGCGTTCAGCATATTGTGGACCTCCATGGTGCTGCCGCTCAGCGCGCCGCCGTATTCGCTGTCGCGGACGGCGATTGGGCTGTTTGGCCTTGCCGGTGCGGCGGGAGCCTTTGCCGCGGCAAAAGCCGGGCGTCTGGCCGACCGTGGATTGGGTCGGCGTACAACCGGCTGGGCACTAATCCTTCTGTTGGGCTCATGGCTGCTTATCGGCCAACTCGGGCATTCGCTGCCGTCGCTTGTCGCCGGGGTGATCGTTCTGGACCTCGCCGTTCAAGCGGTGCACGTAACGAACCAGAGCGCGATTTTGGCGCTGCGTCCGGAGGCGCGCAGCCGTTTGACGGCGGGTTATATGATGTTTTATTCAATTGGCAGCGCCGCGGGTTCGATTGCTTCGACGATGGTGTATGCGCGGTGGGGCTGGAGCGGCGTTTGCCTGCTGGGCGCTTCGGTGAGCGCTGCGGCTCTGCTGTTTTGGGCGATTGCCGGGAGAAAGAGGCATGCGGCTTGAGCGGCAACTTCCGTTTGCCAACCAGAACCCCTTGAGGTAAACTGCTGTTGAGTCTTACGATTCGGAAATCAAACGGCTATTCCAGGCGATGGTGGTGGATCATGCTTCAAAGCAGGCGAATCCGGTTTGCCTTTTTATTTGCCATTGTACTTGCATTGTCCGCCGCTTTGGCTCTGCCGGTCTATTGGCTCTCTCCCGATAAGGCGGAGCCGGCGGCGAAAGACGGTGTGTTGGATTTGCGCGGCTGGAGTCTGGATACGGACGGAACGGTGCGCCTTAACGGCATATGGTCGTTGTACCGGGAGCGGCTGCTTTCATCCGCAGACGGTGGAGCGGCCGGGCCTGAGCTGTTGGCGAAAGTGCCCGGCGTATGGACCGGCTACGGCATGCCGGGCCGCGATTATGCGACATATCGTCTTCAAGTGCTCATGTCGGAGACTGTCGGACCACTCGCCTTGCACATTCCCGCCATTGCGCCGGCTTACAAAGTTGTCATCAACGGGCGTGTCGTCGCCGCAACGGGGGAGATTGCCGCCGACGGCTCGCAAGTCCATGCCGCTTATGCGCCGAAAACGGTCGCATTCGATCCTCCGGGCAAGGAATTTGAGCTGTTTGTGCAAGTCGCCAACGGCATTTATCCGCAAGGCGGGATCTGGTACAGCATGACGCTTGGCACCGAACGCGACATGCTGAACATGAAGCAGCGGCAATGGATGATCGATATGGCGGTGTTTGGCGGCGGGGCGCTGCTTGGCTTGTATCAAATGATGGTGTTTTTGCTGCGTCACGCAGAGCGGTCGACGTTGTATTTCGGCGTCTGCTGTTTGCTTGGCGCCGTCCGCCAATGGGTTGTGGGCGGTATCTATCTTGTCGACATTTTTCCGGCCGTGGACATTGGGCTGATCATTCGCCTTGAGTATTTGACTTATTACGGCGGCATTACGATGGCTCTGCTGTTCGTGAGGGAACTGTTCCCTCAGGAATTTAACCGCTCCCTTATCAAAACGCTCGCTTGGATCGGTTGCGCTTTCATCGGCACGGTTGTGCTGCTTCCGGCCGAAATGTTCACATCGCTGCTGTGGGTTTACAAGCTGGTATCGCTTGTGTGCCTGGCTTATTTTATATACGGGTTTTCGCTGGCTTTATGGCGGGGGCGTGGCGGAGCGCTGTTGCAGCTTTTTGGCTGGCTTGTTTTTATGGCCGCGGCCGTTCACGATATTTTGTACAGCAACAGCCAAATTGTATGGATCGATCTGCAGCTTGTTCCTTACGGCTATATTTTGCTCGTCTTTATTGAAGCGATGGAGCTGGCTCGCCGGTTTACGAACGCCTTCCGCGTCATTGGGGCGATGTCCGAAGAATTGATGGCGATGAACCGGATGAAAGACGAATTTTTGGCCAACACATCACATGAGCTGAAGACGCCGCTGCATGGGATATTAAATCTGTCCCAGGCGCTGGCCGAAGAAAAATACGGACCGCTCAGCGGGATTCAGCGCGAGCAGCTGGGAGGCGTCGTTTCGGTTGCCCGCCGGCTGTCGAACCTGATCAACGATATTTTGGATTTGTCCCGCTTGAAAAATAAAGGCATCCAGCTGCAGCCAAGATCCGTCGACATTCGTGCGGTCGTCACGGCGCAGCAGGAGGTGTTCCGCCACTACATCGGCAGCAAGCCGGTCACGCTGCGGCTGGAATGGCCGGAGACGCTGCCTCATGCGTTTGCCGACGAAAGGCGGCTGCTGCAAATTTTGTACAATCTGATCGGCAATGCGATCAAATTTACTCCTGCCGGGGAGGTCAAGGTTTCGGCGCAGGCATCCGGACATATGCTGCATATCGCGGTTGCCGATACGGGCATTGGAATCCCGGCGGAAAAACAAGAGATCATTTTTCAATCGTTCGAGCAGTTTGGCACGTCCGTGGCCCGGGAGTACGGGGGAGCGGGGCTTGGCCTGGGCATCGCCAGGCAGCTGGTGGAGCTTCACGGCGGGACCATCTCGGTTGCGTCGGAGTTTGGCAAAGGTTCGGTTTTTACGTTTACGCTTCCCGTCAGTGAGGAAAGCGGCGACCAAACCGCCGAATTTCGGCCGGCGGCGGACGATGGCGCGGCAGCGGCGCGGCTGCCCGCGGAATGGCCGAAGACTGCGGCGGAAACACGTGTTCCGGGGCTTACCGCCAATCCGGAACAGGGGATATTGGCCGTCGACGACGATCCGGTTAATTTGCGCGTCATTATGGCCGCTTTAAAAGACGAACCTTACGAGGTATTTACGGCGTCGGGCGGAGAAGAGGCGCTTGCACTGCTGAGCAGCGGCCGTTGTCCTGTCGGGCTTGTGATATTGGATGTCATGATGCCCGGATTGTCGGGATACGAGACGTGCCGGGCAATTCGCCAAACGCATGCGCTTTCCGAGCTGCCGGTGCTGCTGACGACGGTGCGCAGCGAACCGGAAGATGTGATGTTTGGATTCGAGGCGGGTGCCAACGACTTCCTGACTAAGCCGTTTCATCCATATGAGCTGCGGGCCAGAGCGCAAACGCTGCTGCAGATGAAGCGTTCCGCGGAGGAGGCGGTCCGTTCGGAAATGGCATTTCTTCAGGCGCAGATCAAGCCGCATTTTTTATACAACGCCTTAAATACGATCGTCACTTTTTCCTTGGAGGAGCCGCAGACCGCACACAATTTGCTGCTGCAGCTGAGCAGATACTTGCGGGGCAGCTTCGATTTCAAAAATAAAGAACGGCTTGTTCCGCTGCGCAAAGAGCTGGAGCTGACGGACGCTTATCTGCGCATCGAGCAAGCCCGGTTCGGAAAACGGCTGCGCATTCGCATCGAGGTGGACGACAGCGCCGATTGCTTGCTCCCGCCGCTGTCGATACAACCGTTGGTGGAAAATGCCGTAAGGCACGGCGTCACGAGGAAAGACGAAGGCGGCACCGTGACCGTAACCGTTCGCAAGGACGGCGAAGACACGGTGATTGCCGTGGAAGACGACGGGGTCGGCATTGCGGCGCCCCATGAGGACCTGCTTGCGCAGGAAGCCGGACGGGAAGGAGGAGTCGGGCTGAAAAACATTCATCAGCGGCTGCTTCGTTTGTATGGCAAAGGGCTGGACATCAGCAGCGGGGCTGCCGGCACCCGAATAACGGTACGCATTCCGCCTGCCGCGGGCAAGGAATGGAGGAGGGAACGATCTTGATTCATGTCATTGCCGTAGACGATGAGCCGCCTGCCTTAAGAAGAGTGGGTGCGCTCCTGCAAACGTTCGACGAAGTCCAGGTCGCCGGCCTGTTCGAAAGCGGCCAGCTTTTTCTCGATCATGTGCTGACAATGCCCGGGCCGATTGATCTGGCGCTGCTCGATATGGAGCTGCCCGGTATGAACGGGCTGGAGCTGGCGCGCCGCCTGCGGGCTGTTCGTCCTGAAATCCAGATCGCTTTTTTGACGGCTTATGAGGAATATGCACGCGACGCTTTCGATGTAGAGGCTATCGACTATTTGCTCAAGCCGATCGCCAGAGAGGACCTCGCCCGGACACTGGACCGCTGCCAAAAGCGGAGCAGCCGCATCATGCAGCAAGCACAACCGGAACGCGGCATCTCCGTAAGCAGTTTCGGGCCTTTTTCCGTGACGACGGAAGCGGGGGAAACGGTGCGGTTCCGCAACTCGAAGAGCAGGGAGCTGCTCGCTTATTTGCATTATCATGGGGGAAGGCCTGTCAGCAAAGTCAAGATCATGGACGATTTGTGGTATGGCCGCGATGCGGCGCGGACACAAGTTAACCTGCACTCCACCGTCTATCAGCTGAGAAAAGATCTGGAGGCCGCGGGGTTGCCCCGCGTGCTGGAACAGTCGAAAACGGCGGGCGGCAGTTATCAGATAAGCTGGAACGTTGCGTTTGACGATCTTGCCGCATATGAGGAAGAGTGCCGGCTGTACCGGCAAACGTTATCGATCACGCATGTGATGCGGGCGATTCAGTTATACGGAGACGGTTATTTGGAGGGCAGCGGTTACGGTTGGGCGGCGCCTCGTCAAGCGGAGCTTGAACTGGGGTACGCCGGGCTGCTTGAGGTGATGGTGGATACCTATGTCAGGCAGAAGCGGTTTGATATTGCGCTGAAACCGCTGCAAAAGTGGGTCCGCCTGCAGCCGCTGGAAGTGCGGCTTCACGGCAAGATGATTGCCTTGCTGCTGCTTATGGACAGAGAGGCGGATGCGATTTCGTATCACAGGCTGGCGTTGGAGCTGCTCGAACTGGAAGATACGCCGCATATGCTGGATTTGCCGGGTTTGCGCGTTGATCCGTTTGCGATGTTTTGAGTTAAGTGGGCTTATTATGCATCTTAAGGAGGCGTATTTGCGATGAAACCGATTCAGGCTGTGTTTGTGGACCGTGACGGCACTATTGGCGGGACCGGACGTTTTATTCACCCTAGGGACTTCACACCGTATCCCGGTTCGCTCGAAGCATTGCGTTTATTAAAAGATCGCGGCATTAAGATCTTTGCGCTGACGAATCAGCACAACATCACAAAAGGTATGGCGTCGGAAAAAGATTTTAGGGATGAATTTGAAGCCTGCGGTTTTAATGCTGCGTACATATGCCCGCATGAGCCGGATGATGGCTGCGAATGTCATAAACCGAAACCCGGCATGCTTCTCAAAGCTTCGCAAGAACACGGCTTGGATCTTGCGCGATGTGCGGTAATTGGCGATGTAGGCTCAACGGATATGCTCGCGGCGGCGGCTGTCGGGGCCCAGAAAATTCTTGTTTTGACCGGTTGGGGTAAACCGTCCTTAGAAACTTACCGGGATAAATGGTACGATCAGGCGCCGCCCGATTATGTTGCTGAGAATCTTTTGGAGGCGGCACAATGGTTGATTAGCATGGGGGAAATGCCGGAACGCGCTTAATCTGGTGGTGTTTCCGTGAAGATTAGCTCATTTGTTCATTCGCAGCCGCGACGGAGGCCACTTATGGACGGTTCCGCACTATGCGGAGTTGCTGTTCGCGACGATCCGGCGGTGTGTATGTGTTACCCCGATTTTATCAAGGATGGCGGGCGGCATTTTATTGCCGAGACGCAAAAAAACGGTTGCCCGCGTTCATGAAATCCACTCCCAATTGCTGGAGGCCATGTGGAACCAGCATCAGAATAACAGCGCGGCCACGCGCAGGCCGAGACCGCTTGCCGGTACGGCCTTTATTTAAATCCGTCTGCCTGGCTGGTGGCTGAATCCGCACGTATCCTGTTCTGTCATCCGAACCACACGTGTATAATGACTCATCTCACAAATTTCCACAAATTACCATAAATAAAATACAGCAATATCAAGGTTCCCCTTTACGCTTCACAAATGTTCAGAATCTGTTTAGAGCGGATGTGTATAATGAAGCACGTGAAAGTTTCAATCGATAGATCGGAGGATGAGAGCAAGAGGTATGATGGTTGAATCAGAAGTTTACTGAAGTCAATAAGTAAAGGGGAATCTATGAGTGGTTTATTTGCGAAATTGGAAGTTTGTCATTATGAGTATTGCATTGGCAGCAGCGTTATCTGTTTTCGCTTTCCCGGCCAAACCGACGGAGGCGGCTGCAAGCTGGGCACCTGTAGGCTCTGCAGGATTCAGCTCCGGAAAAGCGACTGACATATCACTGACAGTAGACAATGGGGTCCCTTATATTGCATATCGCGATGCGAATGTCGGCAACAAAGCTACGGTTATGAAGTATGACGGGACCGGATGGGTGCAAGTGGGGACTCCAGGGTTTTCAACCGCAGGAATTACTCGCTCTTCCCTGGCGATCGTGGAGGGGGTTCCTTACATCGCATTTTCAAGCGGGTGGCCGACGGTGATGACGTATGACGGAACCAATTGGGTGCCAGTCGGCTCCGCAGCCATTGACACCGTTTCAACCAACTCCACTTCGCTCGCCATGAAAGACGGGATGCCTTATGTCGCGTATTCAGATTTAGAGTCAACATCCCAGAAAATAACGGTTAAGAGGTTTGACGGAACCAACTGGGTGCCGGTAGGAACTCCGAAATTCGCTTATGGGGACACCATTTCTTTAAAGATGAATAATGGAACCCCCTACATGGCTTATCGCGACCTTGGAGACTGGGGCAGAGCGACAGTCAAAATGTTTGACGGGACGAATTGGGTACAGGTGGGACCTGCGGTTTCGAACGACAACGTGTCCCACGTTGTTTTGACCTTCGTCAATGGGACACCGTATATCGCTTATACAGACTCTTCAAACGGTAATAAAACAGAGGTCAAGAGTTACAACGGTACATCGTGGGAATACGTGGGGAGCGGATTTTTGAGCTCCGGTAACGGTGCTTTTAACTCGTTTGCGACAAATAATAATGGGGACCTGTATATTGCTTTCACCGACTTTGGAAACGGAACTAAGGCAAAAGTCATGAAATTGGTTGGAACGGATTGGGTGAAGGTGGGCGATTCGGACATTTCCGCCAATAAGGCAACTTATATTTCTCTGACTTTGGACGGCAATATCCCGTATGTCGCTTATTCGGATGATGGAAGCGGGGGCGCCGCTACGGTCATGACATTCCAGGATGATGCCACTTACACCCTCGGCGCCATTACGGACAAGACAGCATCCGTGCTGGCCGAGGGTTATTCGGCGAATACGCAGGAAGTCAAGACCATCATATTAACCAATACGGGTACCGGCAAATTGACCCATTTGACAGCAGCTTTGAGCGGCGCGAATGCGGCCGATTTTGTGCTGACCCCGCCGGCAGGCTCGCTGAACAGCGGGGCATCGGATTCCGGCTTAACGATCAAAGCCAAGGACGGCTTGGCGGCCGGCACCTACACGGCAACGGTGACGGTGACGGCGGATCATATGACGAATGTGACGTTTACGGTCACTCAGGTGGTCAATAGAAGAAAAGGGGATGTGAACGGCGACGGGCTGGTCACTCCGGCGGACGGGCTGTATATTTCCCGATATATGAACGGGCAGCTTGTCTTGTCGAAGTCGGGCCCGGAATTTCAGATATTGGATATGAACAATGACGGCGAGCTTGACGCCATGGATATCAGAATGCTTATGAACCTCTACCTGGGGGTGGCACAATGATGAATCAGCGAACAGGCCGGCGAACCAGGCGTTTAGGCAGCAGTTTACTGGCTCTGCTGCTTTTGATAAGTTTGCTCGTTTCCGGCGCTCCGATCGCCGGCGCAAATAATGCTCCCGACATTACGCTTAAAATCGGCGCCGTGTCGGGAAAGCCGGGGGAGCAGGTCAACGTGCCCGTTACAATAGACCCGGGCTCGCACAACATTCAGTACTACAATCTCAGCATAGCTTATGATCCCGCCGTGCTTGAACCGGTTGCGGGTGGCGGAGCGGTTACGGACGAATCGAGTTTTGACAGCAATGATCTGTTTATGCCCGACACCTCGACATCCGGAGTGGTCGGAGTTAATTTTGTTGCGGTAAACCTGATCACGGCGAAACAAAATCTGTTTACGATGCATTTCACGATTAAAGCGGATGCCGTATTGGGCGACTCAAACGTAACGTTTGCATCAAGTACCGTCATTGACTTGGTCACGCAGCAGACTCAGAACGTCGATGGCAAGATCGCGGTAACAGGATCGGCGACGCTTGGCATTGGCGAAATCAGCGGTTACCCCGGGGATACGGTCGCAGTTCCGGTTAAATTGGAAGAAGCGACGCGGGGCGTCGGTTCTTACGGCGCGCAAATCGCTTATGATTCGACTGCGCTCGAAGTAACGGAGATTACCGGGGCTAACGGAGATTATTTCGACTCCGTTTTCGACAATGCGGCGGGCAAGCTGAAGGTGATCTGGATTAACGGTGGAGGCGAAACCCGGCCGATTGAAGCTCCGCAGAAGTTATTTACGATCTTCCTTAAGATTAAGGCAAATGCCAACCCGGGCGATTATCTGCTGACGGTCGACGATCCGAACGACAAGGCGCAGTTGACGATGACAGATAAGAAATCAGTTGAGCTGCAGAAGACAGTGACGGCCGGCAAAGTCAGCGTATCGGCTGTACCGGTTCCGGCCGCTCCGTCTGGTCTGAGCGCTACGGCGGGCGATAGGCAGGTGTCGCTAAGCTGGAGCACGGTTCAGGGAGCCACCTACTATAACGTCTACTCCGGAACGGCAGCCGGAAACTACGATTCGACGCCTTTGGCCACGGCATTGACCGGGCTGAGCTATCAGGCTGTCAATCTGACGAACGGCACGACCTATTATTTTGCCGTCAAGGCGGGCAATGCGTCGGGCGAAAGCCCTTATTCCAACGAAGCAAACGCCACTCCGCAAGCAGAACTGCCGGGTACGCCGACACTGGCGCCCGCTGTGGCGGGAAATGGGCAGGTGAGCCTGACCTGGAACGCCGCGACGAACGCAGCCGGCTACAACATCTACCAGCGTACGGCCACGGGAACGTACGGTACGCCGGCAGCGACGGTGAACGGCGCCACCTACAGTGAAACAGTGAGCGGCGTCACCTATAGCAAAGTAGTGAGCGGTCTCAGCAACGGAACGACCTACTATTTTGTTGTGAGAGCAACACAATCCGGAGTAGAGGGTGCTTCTTCGAATGAAGTGAGTGCCGTGCCCATCACCGTGTCGGGCGCTCCGACTGCGGTACAAGCCGTGGCAGGCAACGGGCAAGCCATTGTCAGCTTCTCGGTGCCAAGCGATGACGGAGGCAGTGCAATCACAAGCTACGAGGTGACTTCCGTGCCTGAAGCCATTGTTGCCGTCGGAAGCGCCAGCCCCATCGTGGTCGGCGGTTTGACGAACGGCGTGTCCTATACGTTCATGGTTAAAGCCGTTAACGGCGCGGGTGCCGGAGCGGTATCGGCCGCTTCCAATGCAGTGACACCGCTGGTGCGGGGGAGCGGGACATCCTCAGGTGGCTCAGGTTCGGTTTCGGCCCCGGTTCCGGTTGCTGAAAGCGGAGCCGAAGTGTTGGTTAACGGAAAAGTCGAACAAGCCGGGACGGTCGTCACTGACAACCTGAATGGGCAAGCTGTCACAACAATCATCGTCGATTCCGTAAAGCTGGAACAACTTCTGGCGGCGGAGGGACAAGGCGCGGTCATTACGATTCCGGTTCAAACGCAATCGGCTGTCGTGATCGGCGAATTGAATGGACAGATGATTAAAAATATGGAGGGTCAACAGGCAGTTGTGGAAATCCGTACCGACACCGCTGCATACACCCTTCCTGCGAAGCAAATCAACATTGATTCCGTGTCCGGAAGTCTGGGCCGCAATGTTGAGCTGCAGGACATCAAGGTGAAGATAGAGATCGCCAAACCGAAGGAGGAGATCGTTCACATCGTTCAACAGGCAGCTTCCAATGGAAACTTTACATTGGTTGTTCCTGCTTTGGAGTTCTCTGTGCGGGCGACATACGGCGATCAGACGGTGGAAATTAGCAAGTTTAACGCCTTTGTGGAGCGAACAATCGCCATCCCCGACGGTGTCGACCCAAGTAAGATTACGACTGCAATCGTGGTTGATTCAGACGGTACCGTTCGCCATGTGCCGACCAAACTCGTAAGGATCGACGGGCGTTACTTCGCCAAGATCAACAGCCTGACCAACAGCACCTACTCTGTCATCTGGCATCCGGTGGTGTTTTCCGATACAGAAGTGCATTGGGCGAAAGAGGCGGTCAACGATATGGGTTCGCGGATGATCGTGAACGGCTTTGAGGACGGAACGTTTATGCCGGACCGGAACATGACTCGGGCAGAGTTTGTGGCGAGTGTGATCCGTGGCCTGGGTCTTAAAATGGAGAGCGGTCAATCCCGATTTAGCGACGTAAAGACCGGCGACTGGTATAAAGATGCAGTTCAAACGGCATCGGCCTATGCTCTTATCAATGGCCTCGAGGACGGCATATTCCGTCCGAACGATTCGATTACGCGGGAACAAGCGATGATCATCATTGCCCGAGCCATGAAGATCAGCGGTTTAACAGATAAGCTGCATAGACAAGATACGAATGAAAAGATCCGAATGTTTGCGGATGCGGATGAAATTGCCGCATGGGCGAAAACAGACGTGTTTGAAACCTTTCTGGCGGGAGTTGTGAGCGGTCGATCTGACAAAATGCTGGCTCCTAAAGCTAATGTTACCCGAGCGGAAGTTGCTGTGATGATTCGTAATTTGCTTCGCATCTCGGATTTAATCTAATCCAATTTGTAATGAAGGTCCCTGGAAAGGAAACTTCTCCGGGACCGGACGTTGCCGTCTACATTCCTCCGGAAGATGGATACACCGAGCATTTTCTCGTTTTTCAATGTCTAGTCAAGGATTGGCTCGTATTTGTGTGTGGACGCAAAGCTCGGTTGAAGGGAACGGGGACAACCATCTGGTCGTTGGGCGGAGCAAAGATCAATTGCAGTGGGCAACATAAGCATATTTCCCCTTGCCGTAACTAAATCCGGCCGGACATTTTGAAAAAAGAGCTTTACCGACGTAATATGGCGCTTAACCTTGGGAGGCCTTGACGATGTATGTCAGGGCCTTGTTGTGGTACGCTCGAATTTCCTTCTACGCATATCAGCCAAGCGAATTAAAAGCTGCGATCGAATTGCGAAGCTCCTGAACATCCAGCATCGGCGGCCGGCCGTACATGCGGGCGTATTCCCGGCTGAACTGGGACGGGCTTTCGTAACCTACGCGGAAGGCCGCATCGGCGGCTTGTACGGCTTCCGTCAGCATTAAGCGGCGGGCTTCTTGCAATCGCACCGTTTTCTGGTATTGCAGCGGGCTCATTGCCGTTACTTGTTTAAAATGTTTATGAAACGCAGAGGCGCTCATGTTTACGGACTTTGCAAGCTGTTCAATCACAAGCGGCCGGTCGTATTGCCGGTTAATCCGTTGAATCGCTTGGGTGATGTTATGCGCATGGGTGCCAATCGTTGCGAATTGACGGATGAGCGCACCTTGCTCGCTCTGAAGCACGCGATACAAAATTTCGCGAATGACAAGCGGCGCCAGAATCGGAACGTCCTCTGGGGTGTTTAACAGCTGTATAAGCCGCACAATAGCTTCAAGCAAAGCGGGGGATGTCCTGTTTACGGTGATGCCGCGGCATGCTTCCGAGGCGACTGAAGCCGAATGATTCGTTTCTTTTATGAGATCAAGGATAACATCGGCGTCAAAGCTTAGTTTTAAACTTAAATACGGGATTTCGGGCGAAGCCTCGATGATTTTGCCGATGATCGGCAATTCGACGGAAGTAACCAGGTAAGTGGAAGGATCGTATCGATATGTTTCATCGGCCAGTGTAGCTGTTTTCGCCCCTTGCGCCACAACGCAAATGGACGGCTTGTATACGGACTCCATAGGTTCCGACGGCTGTATGGCGTGCATCAACGTCAAAGCGGATACGGCCGTCGGATGCGTGCCGTTCGACGGAGCATGGCGGCGGATCAGATCAGCCAATTGCTGCAAAGTTTGCTCCATTCGAGTTGATTCATCCATGTCTGCTAATTCCTTTCCGAAAAGGGTATACTTTACTTTTATAATAGCCAAATAAAATAGGATTAGGCAAGGATTGAACAGATATGAGCTAACGGCTTGCTGCAAACATTCACTATAATGGGCCTATAAGGCCGAACACGAAAGAAACTGAGGTTGGCCAATAATGGATAGGTAAGGGAGAGAACAAATATGAGTTTGCATGGAAAAGTTGCAATCGTTACCGGGGCGTCGCGTGGCATTGGACGGCAGATCGCTCTTCAATTGGCGAAATCCGGCGCGCAAGTTGTTGTCAATTATTCATCGAACCGGGAGAAAGCGGATGAGGTCGTCAAAACAATTGAGCAGTCGGGTGGCGAAGCGGCTGCAATTGGCGCCGATGTGAGCAAGGTAAGCGAAGTCGAATTGTTGTTCTCAGAAACGATAAAGCGGTTTGGACGCGTAGACATTTTGGTCAACAATGCCGGTATCATGGAAACTACGGCTATTTTGGATGTAACGGAGGAGATGTTTGACCGGCATTTCGCAGTCAACGTAAAAGGAACTTATTTTGCCTGCCAGCAAGCCATGAAACATATGGCTCAAGGCGGGACCATCATCAACTTCTCGACCTCCGTATCGGGTGCGATGCTGCCGGGATACAGCGTCTACGCCGCGACCAAAGGCGCAGTCGAGCAGTTGACCCGTCAATTGGCCAAGGAGTTTGGGCCCAAGAACATCATCATCAACTGCATAGCGCCCGGACAAGTGTCGACCGAGCTGTTCTTGAACGGCAAGTCGGAGGAGTTGGTTGATTCGTTCCGCCGAATGAATGCATTCGGACGGCTTGGGGAACCGGAGGACATCGCCAATGCGATCGATCTGCTAGTCAGCGACAAAGCCCATTGGATAACGGGACAGACGATCCGCGTAAACGGCGGGTTCAATTGAATCCACATTTCATGTAAAAATTATTATTGATCCCGCAGATAACTAGTTTATGGTAAAATAGGTGCGCGGATACAAAATAAACCGACAGAAGATGATTCCTGCACACGTGGAATCATCTTTTTTTATTGCAATTGCCCGCATGGCATCAACCGTGAAGAGGGGGAGTCCCTTAATCAAGCTTAAGTCCGGGGAGGGAAGAACAAGATGAACGAGAATCCGAATCAACTTGGAGTTACGCTGCAGACACAAGAACTGGCGCACGATGCGCAAGGGTATTTAGTGTGGAAGAAAGAGCAAAATCCGACAGTGCTTGAAATGAACAAAACGGCAATTATTTTAAGCGATTTATGGGATTTGCATTGGTGCAGAGGCGCAGCAGAACGATTGCTGCCATTGCTTGGGAAAATCAATGAGGTTAACGCAAGGATCAGGAATTTGGGCGGATTGGTCGTTCATGCGCCTTCCAACACGATGGAATTTTACGATAATACACCGGCCAGAAACAGATTGCTGGAGGCCCGGCCGATCCAGCCTCCCAAAGAGAAGGACTTGCAGTTTCCGCCATTGCCAATCGATGATTCGGACGGCGGTTCGGACACTAATAATAATTTCGGAAAAGTCAATGAAAACGTATGGACCAGACAGCATCCTGAGGTACATATTGACCCATCGAAGGATATTGTATGCGGCGACGAAGGGGAGAAGTTATACTCTTTATTTACGCAAAAGCAAATTACCACTTTACTTTTTGCCGGGGTTCACACGAATATGTGTATCCTGAACAGAAGTTTTGGCATTAAGCAGATGCTGCGCTGGGGATTTAAGTGTATCCTCATCCGGGATTTGACCGATGCGATGTATAATCCGGCCATGCGGCCTTATGTCAGCCATGAGCAAGGTACGGAGCTCGTAGTGGAATATATCGAGAAATTTGTTTGTCCAACCGTTGCCAGCCCTGAAATTATAGCTTAATACATAAACCGTGGTCATTAAAGCCGGGAAGGGAAGCCGCGATACCACTTGTTTTGCAAGAGTTAGGCCAAACTAGAGGGATATACTGAGGCTGCCGTAGGTTTACGGCAGCCTCCTTTTACGATGCTCCAAAATGGAAAGAATCAGCAGCCGCAGCCTTCTCGCGCTAGCGGGCAGATTAGTTCAGAGTGACTTGCAACATTTGACAGATACGGACCGTTGTTAGAGTTATGTGGTCTGTTGTATGGCCGAAGTTAAAGGTGGGCTGTCTAATGAGAAAAATAACAAGTTTGATTTTGATGACGGTGTTAGTATTAAGCATTATGATGAGCTTCAAGCCATCGACTGTGTATGCATGTTCGTGCGCTCAGCCCCAGGATGTCGCAGCACAGTTCAATCGGTCGCAAGCGGTTTTTTCCGGTCGTGTTCTTGAATTCAAGGAGCAGAGGCATTTGAACGGAAGTTTGACGAAAGCCGCACTATTCGAAGTAAGCCATATATGGAAAGGCGGTTCTGAATCGAAAATCACGATTCACACGGGGACCGGCGGAGGAGATTGCGGATTTAAGTTCGAAAAAAATAAGGAATATTTAGTATATGCCCAACCCTCTACGATGTATGGCGGAAAAGAATTGCTTGTAACCATCCTATGCGATCGGACGAATGTGTTAAGTCAAGCGCAAGAGGATCTGGCTGCATTAGGTGAAGGTAAAGCTCCCACTAAGACGGCTAATCTTACTGGTGAATTTTACGGGTTGCAGCGGTATATATGGATCCTAATAATTGGAGTTGCTGCGCTAGGAACGATATTATTTTTTGCTCGGCGAAAAGCAAGAAAGTAAAGCGCGGAAACCGACCTTTCAATGAAATGTCCGGGGCTTGGATAAGCGATCCAATCGAAGCTCGCCTGGAACATCTGTGCCCAAATAATCACATGTGATGCGTAATGGCATAACAGGCGGGGGATATACATACTATGCCTGTGGGATTTCATCTGGACAATATGAGGTTGGCACCGAATGGGCAGTTCTGAAGACCATTCTCATGCGAATCGTCACGGCCCGAAGCTAACGGACCTGAGTGTACTTATTTGGTAAAATAGTACTTTGTTTACTTTTTAAGGGACATGGCCGCTCTTATTCGCTCAAAAAGTCAAGGAAACCACAGATGGTAGGCAAAATAAGGTAGCTGATGTCCATTACATTTGGCAAACCTCTAATTTTGTTTAAATTGCGGCGCTCACGTCCGTCCCTCGTAATTAGGGGGCAGGCTGATCGCATATTGGGTTATGTATGCGGCGAATGCGACTAGGAACAATGATGACTGCGACTAGAAGTCTCCAGCCGAGGTCCGTTAAAGCGAATTAGGCCTATCCTTCTATCAACTACACGAATCGCCGTACGGTGCCGTTCATGAGTATAACTTAAGCTTCGACAGTTTTGTTCGCTTCTGCCGGCGCTTCGAATGAAAGAGTGCATCGAGCTTGCGTTAGCGGCGCGACCGGATAAAAAAGCAGCCGCCTGAATGACCAAAAGGTCAAGACAGGCGGCTTTTTGCTGCTGCTCAAGTTCAGGCACATGGCGAAACTTCCGGCATGGGGGCGGCTACTTTTGTGAGGCAAACCGGTCGATCGTCTCCAGCGGCAAATCGTCCGTAATGAGCCGGTTGTAATGAACGACCCGCAGAATCCCGTCTTCGTCGATTAGAAATTCGGCAGGAATGCGGTGGAAATTGGAGCCCTCCTCGTGAGTGAGCTTAAATCCGGCCGCTTCGGCTTGGGCTATGGCCGATTTGGTGAAGGTATCGGATATTGTAGCCTGGACTTTTTGCTCGGAAACCTCCACTCCGTACAAATTGTAGATGCGGGCTTGCGGATCGGCAATCAGCGGGAACGGCGCATCTTGTTTGCCGGCATAAGCATGAAGGCTGGTCTCCGGCGATTCGAAAAAAGCGATGACGTCGAGGCCTTGCTCCCGCCACTGCGGATAACGGCTAATCAAGCGATGCATCCGCAAATTGCACAGCGCGCAAGCGGAGTTGCGAAAAAACGCGAGCAGCATTTTGCGGCCGCGGTACTGCTCCAGCCGAACGGAGCTGCCATTGTGGTCGACAGTTTGAAAAAGCGGGGCGGCGTTTCCCGGTTGAAGCTGTTGGATCATGAGTGTGACCTCCTAAAAGTTTTTGCGCCAGCAAAAACTGGCGTCGGAAGCAGAACTTAAGTTTCTGCGCCGGCAAAAACTGGCACCGGAAACTTCTTGCTTCATGCCAGTCAAGCTGAGCGCCGGTTAACATCAGTTTGCCTGTATCCACAGCTTAACGTAGTTCCGCCGCGCCTTCTGTGACCTAGTCACCAAACCCCTTTTCCAACTCCTCTCTACGGATGATTCGCAACCACCCTCGTCCGGACTCGATCCAACCTTTCGTTTGAAAACGCCGCAGCGCGCGGGAAACGACTTCGCGGACGGAGCCGATCTCTGCGGCAAGCTCTTGATGTGTCGCATGCAGCAGCGGAGCGCTGTCCGAAGTGCGGCGCAGCAGCGCACGGGCAAGCCGCGTTTCCAGCGGAACGCTCTGTTTCGCCTTGGCATGTTCGACCATATGGAGCATACTGTCGAGCAACCCGCCGAAAATCGCGCTGCGCACAAGCTCATGCTCTTGCACCCAGCGGAGAAAGCTGCTTTTGGCGATAAACAGCGCTTCTACCTCCGTCTCGGCAATGATGGAGCCGGGATAGTCGCGGCCGCTTAATCCGCTCAGAACAAGCAGCGAGCACACTTCCCCGGCGGATAGCAGGGCAATGACCGCTTCGCGGCCGCTTTCTTCGATCAACGTAATGCGGGCCGTTCCACGCAGCACAAACATGCCGTAGCTTGCGGCCTCTTCCTTTTGAAACATTCGGGCCTGGGCCGGGAAGGTCACGCTAAAAGGCCGGGCCTCCGCCCACTCCGCGGGAGAAACCGAACTTAAGAAGGGAAGAGTGGCCAGCAGCGGCGAGTTTTTATCGAACACGGATATGCTCCTTTCGTTAATAATATGGATGCTGTCCAAAGGGTATTTTCCGGCAAACCTTGTTTCCATTATTGTAGCACACTCGTTCAGAAGCTATAGACACTGATTCTTATTTATAGGTCCGTTGAACGTTCAAGGATCCTAACCGCAAACCACAAGATAGTCGTTCAATATTGTGTCACAAATACAAATAAATCTTTTTTATCACCCAAATTAAATAAATAGTGTACACTATTTAATAAATATGATGTACAATACAAAATATAAGGAGCAGCAAATGATGAAGGAGGAGAACATCATTAAAGGACTTGGCATAAGTGGTATGGGAAGAATCGGCAGGCTGCTGATCAGGAGCATTTTTGAAAGCGGAGATTTGATCAAGCAATTAAAAGCAATAAACAGCATATATCCGGTGGAAACGGTGGCCCACTTATTAAAATACGATAGCGTACACGGCACATGGGCGGCCGACTTAAGCGTACAGAACGGCAAACTGCTGATTAACGGCAACAAGATCGATGTGGTGTATCACCGCGAGCCGGAAATGATTCCGTGGGCTTCTCTCGGAGTTGAAATCGTCATCGATGCCACCGGCAAGTTCAACGACCGTGAAGGCGCGCAAAAGCATATAGAAGCCGGAGCGCGATCGGTCATTATTACCGCACCCGGCAAGATGATGGATTTGACGGTGGTCATGGGCGTTAACGACCGTTTGTACGATCCGGAGAAACATGCTTTATTATCCGCCGCTTCTTGTACCACAAACTGCGTTTCGCCGCTGCTGCGAATTCTGGACGACGCTTATCGTATCGAAAGCGGCTGGATGACAACGGTGCATTCTTTTACATCCGATCAAAATCATCTCGACAATCCGCATAAAGACTTGCGCCGGGCGCGGGCGTGCACGCAGTCGATTGTGCCCACAACGACCGGAGTAGGAAAAGCGCTTGTCGATGTGATCCCGCATCTGGCTCAAAGCATTGAAGGCATCTCGCTGCGCGTTCCCACACAAGACGTATCTTTGGTCGATCTTACGGTGAAGGTTTCGCGCAAGGTGAAGGCCGATGAGGTAAAGCATGTGTTTCAAAGCGCCGCGGCGGGGGCATATCAGCCTTATGTGGAGTATATTGAAAGCCCGCTTGTTTCCGCGGATTTTATCGGTTGTCCCAAATCGGCAGTTGTTGACGGATTGTCGATTATGGTGAACGGGGATCAAATTAAGGTTCTTGCCTGGTACGACAATGAGTGGGCTTATTCCTGCAGGGTTGTCGATCTGGCCAAACTGGTAGCCGAAAGGGGAGCTGACAAATGGAACGCAGTTACAGCCGTGTAGAGTTGGGAAATCTGATTTGCAGGCATTGCGGAGATATTGTAGGTACTCTTGACACCGAGAAGGTCATCAATTATTACGTGGAATGCGGCAAAGAGGGGTGCTCGGGCGGCCGCAGCGAAGAGGAAGGAAACAGCCCGGCCGGCACCGGTATCGCGGCAGATGTGAAGAATGTTGAACAAACCGTCAGCGGATTTTGATATAGCAAACAATATTTTTGAATGGGAGACGAGAGAACCGATGAGCATGATCAATATACAAAGAGAGGCAAATATGGTCACCGGGATGGGTCAACGCAACGTGCTTAGGAATTTGTCGGCAACCAAACTGGTTGAATTGGCCTTGCACCGCAGCGAGGGAGAACTGACGGAGACAGGCGCGTTTAACGTTGCCACCGGTCAATTTACCGGACGTTCGCCCAAGGACAAATATATCGTCCAGGAACCTTCGGTTATGGAACATATCGATTGGGGAAGCGTAAACCAGCCGATTGCGGAAGAACAATTCGAACGTTTGTACAACAAAGCCATCCGTTATATGGCCGACAAACAATTGTTTGTGTTCGACGGATACGCCGGGGCCGATACTTCTTACCAAATGCCGATTCGTGTCATCACGGAATACGCTTGGCACAACTTGTTTGTGCGGCAGCTGTTTGTCAGACCGACAGCGGAAGAGCTGGATTCGCATACGCCTGAATTTACGGTCATTGCGCTTCCCGGAGTTACGGCCGATCCGTCCGCAGACGGAACCAAGTCGGAGACGTTTATTGCGTTGTCTTTCGAGAAAAAGGTTGTGCTCATCGGCGGAACCCATTACGCCGGAGAAATGAAAAAGTCCATTTTCAGCGTGCTGAATTACATGCTGCCTTTTCAAGGCGTGCTGCCGATGCACTGTTCCGCCAATGTGGGGGCTAAAGGCGATGTGGCGTTATTCTTCGGGCTCTCCGGCACGGGAAAAACAACGCTGTCGGCCGACCCGGACCGCAGTTTGATCGGCGACGACGAGCACGGCTGGTCGGATCAAGGCGTATTTAATTTCGAAGGCGGCTGTTATGCCAAATGCGTCAATCTTTCGCAGGAAAAAGAACCGCAAATATGGAATGCCGTAAGGTTCGGCGCCGTATTGGAAAATGTGGTCATCGACCCGTTGACCGGTTCTCCCGATTTTGACGATATTTCGCTTACGGAAAACACAAGAGCCGCTTACCCGGTTGAGTTTATTCCGAATGCGGTCATTCCCGGAAAAGGCGGCCATCCGGAAACGATCATCTTTTTGACGGCGGACGCTTTTGGCGTACTGCCGCCGATCGCCAAGCTGAGCGAAGAGCAGGCCGTTTATTATTTCCTTTCCGGATACACTTCGAAGTTGGCCGGCACGGAACGCGGCGTAACCGAACCGGAAGCGACGTTCTCGACTTGCTTTGGCGCGCCTTTCCTGCCGCTTCGGCCGGGTAAATATGCGGAGCTGCTGAAGCAAAAAATTAAACGCCACGGCTCGCGTGTGTATTTGGTCAACACCGGCTGGTCCGGCGGCGCTTACGGCGTTGGCAAACGAATGGACCTGAAATACACCCGGGCGATGGTGACCGCAGCGCTGAACGGCAGTTTGGATCAAGCGGCATTTACGCCTGATCCTGTGTTTAACCTGCTGTGCCCGGACCATGTTGACGGTGTGCCCGCTCATGTATTGAACCCGCGCAATACGTGGCAGGACAAGGAAACTTACGACCGCACGGCTAAAAATTTGGCAGCGCGCTTTGTCGAAAACTTTCAACAGTTCGGAGAGGTCGGGGAGGACGTCCGCTCCGCCGGACCGAAGGCTTAATCGGCTTGTACTCAGCTCCAATAAGCGATAAATGTCATTGAAAGGCCGCTAGTTCCTTCCGGAACTGCGGTCTTTTTGTTCTGATTTTTTCTTGCGGCATCGCCGTATTTATTTTACAGGAATGTATTGACAGCACCTGTTATCTTATTATATTGTTATAACCAGTTAGAGGTTGAAATCGTTGTCTTCGAATTGCGGAGATCGGCGGTTTTGACGAAACAGACATCATAATTTATGGGGGAATCGCTTTGTTGGACGATACTTTGCCGGTGACATTGCAATACCAATTACGCAGCAAGCTGATTGAAAATATTAAGAAAAGGGTCTGGTCCCCCGGCTCCCAAATTCCGAGCGAGCGGGGGCTATGCGACGAATACGGCGTCAGCCGCATGACGGTGCGGGAAGTGCTGAAGGAGCTGGTGCAAGAGGGCTATTTGGTGCGCAAGCAAGGAAAAGGCACCTTTGTTGCATTGCCCAAGTTCGAGCATGAGCTGTCGAGCAACTACAGCTTGTCTCAGGAAATCGAAAAGCAAGGGCTGGAATCGGATTTTCGCTTATTGGGCTTTCAGAAAAAGAAGCCGAGCAGCTTGCTGATGCGGATTTTCGGACTGTCCGAGCATGAGCTGGTTTATGAAATAACCCGCCTGCGTTCGATCGGCGATGAGCCGTTTGCCTGGGAAAGGGCCTCCGTTCCTTGCTCGCTGATGGAGGATGTGGATGAGGCGAGGCTGGAGAAAGACGGCTTGTATTTATCGATATTCCGCTGCTCGGGGCTGATGGCGGAGGAAGCGGAGGTGGAAGCCGAAGCCGTGAATTGCCCGATCAACATCGCCGATCTGCTTCAGCTGAAGAAAAACAAAGCCGTATTGCACTTAGTGAGACTTACGACCGCGCAAAACCGCTGCATCGAATATTGCGAAAGTTATATCCGCAGCGAGAAATACAAATATAAGTACAAGCAATTTTTGCGGAAAAAGACCGCTTATGACGGCGCTTACGGGGATCAGCCGGACGGCAGATAGCCGGTGGGAGGTTGTCAGACCAGTAATCCAATTGATGAAAGGGGTTATTATTTATGAACAAAAAGGTTTCGATTTCCGTTTCGGCCGTCACCGCGCTTTCGCTGGTTCTGCTGTCCGCCTGCACAAGCGACAAGGCCGGGCAGGAGCAAGTGGCGGATGCCAATCGTCAACCCGCCGCCCCAAGCAATCTCAACGCAAGCGGATTTCCGATCGTCAAGCAGCCGCTGACGATGTCCGCGATGGTGCTGCTCAGTCCGTCGCAGCCGACGAATTGGAACGATATTCTGGCTTGGCAGGAATACGAGAAAATGACCGGCATCCATATCGATTGGAAAGCGCATACGAGCGCGGACATTACCGAGAAGCGCAACCTGGCGCTGGCCAGCAACCAGCTTCCCGACATCTTCTACCGCACCAAGACGCCGGACAGCGACGTGGACAAATACGGCGCCGAGGGTTCTTTTATGAAGCTGAACGGTTTGATCGATCAATATGCCCCGAACTTTAAAGCGCTGATGCAAAAATACAACGATGTCCGCAAAGGTGTGCAGACGGCGGACGGCAGCATTTATGCCATGCCTTATTTGACGGATTCTCCAAGCATTGAAATTACGAGCAAGCTGTTTCTTAATCAGGAATGGCTGAAGAAGACCGGCAAGAAGCTGCCTACGACAACGGATGAGCTGACCGATGTGCTGACGGCGTTCCGCGACGGCGATCCGAACGGCAACGGCAAGCAGGACGAGGTGCCGTTAACGTCCGATACGCTTGACAAGCTGATCTGGATTTTGCGGGGGTCGTTTGGCCTTGCCAACAAAGGCGTCGGCAACGAAAACTGGGATGTCGATCCGAAGAGCGGCAAGCTGCGGTTTTTCCCGGCCAGCGAAGGCTACAAAGAGCTGATGGCGTATATGCGCAAGCTGTATGAGAACAAGCTGATCGATCAGGAGATTTTTACAAACGACGGAAAAAAAGTGCTGGCCAAAAACGAGCAAAATCAAATCGGCGCTTTCGCTTTCGGCAATATTGTGGCGTTAGCCAACAAAAACGCCAACGATTTTGTCGGACTGGGCACGGCGCTGGCCGGCCCGCATGGTGATCGCTTGTTTACGAGCGCACGCGGACATTTCGGGGCCAAAGGCGCGTTTATGATCAGCAGCTCCAACAAAAATCCGGAAGCGGCGATGCGCTGGATCGATTATTTTTACGGCGAAGAAGGCATTCGCATGTTGTATATGGGCATCGAAGGCACTACATATCAGAAGGACAGCAGCGGCAACTACGACTTTATCCCGAAATTGACGGAAAATATTCCGGCGGGTTCGTCGTTTGACCAGGTGATCTCGAAATATGTGCCTTATGCGGGCGGATCCTTGCCTACGATTATTTTGGAGAAATATTTCAAAGGCGGCGAAACCCAGCCTGCGGCTAAGGCGGCAGCTGAAAACTTGCAGCCGTACCTGCCGAAGGAGCTGTGGGCGCCGTTCGGATTTACCGCGCAGGAATCCGCCGACAAGCAGTCGCTGGAAGCGGACATTAACGGGCTTGTCAAACAACGTACCGCCGAGTTCATTCAAGGGAAGGTATCGATCGACAAATTCGACGATTACGTGGCGCAGCTGAATAAAATGGGGCTCGGCGATTTGCAGAAGATGTATGAGACGGCTTACGAGCGCTACAAGAAGTAAGGATAGGACCCGGCGGGCGCTTTACGGCGGCGTGCCGGACATTTGCGGCGAGGGAGTGTTCCTATGACATCCGGTTCGGGGAGAGGGGTTTCCAAAGCGGTCATTCCTCGATCGATCAGCAAAAACTGGGATTTATACCTGCTAGTGCTGCCCGTGGTGCTGTATTTTCTGCTTATCAAATATTTGCCGATGTACGGCATTCAGATTGCTTTTAAAGATTTTTCCGTAGCCAAAGGGATCTGGGGCAGCCAGTGGGTAGGTTTCAAGCATTTCATCCGCTTTTTCAACAATTATCAGTTTTGGACGTTAATCCGCAACACGGTGGGCATCAGCTTGTATCAAATTGCCGTCGCTTTTCCGATGCCAATCCTGTTTGCACTGCTAATTAACGAGGTCCGCAGCAAAAGGTTCAAAAAAACCGTGCAGTCGATTACATTTATGCCTTATTTTCTTTCCACCGTGGTGCTGGTCGGGATTGTCATGGCGTTTCTGGCGCCGTCCACAGGGCTGGTGAACCATGTGATCAGCTATTTCGGGGGCGAACCGGTGTATTTTATGACCGAACCGGGGATGTTCAAGTCGATTTACGTCTTTTCGGACATTTGGCAGACGATGGGTTTCAGCTCCGTGTTGTATATCGCCGTGCTGGCCGGCGTCGACGCACATTTGTACGAAGCGGCGATCATCGACGGGGCCAGCAAATTTCAGCGCATGATTCATATTGCCGTGCCATGCCTTATTCCGACGGCGATAATTATGCTCATTTTTCAGTTCGGCTCAATCATGGATATCGGCTTTGAAAAAATATTTCTGATGCAAAACGAGCTGAACCGGACTTCATCCAGCGTGATCTCCACGTATGTGTACGAAATCGGCCTGCTTGGCTCGCAATACAGCTTTTCCGCCGCCGTCGGGCTGTTTAATTCGGTAATCAACTTTGTATTGATCATTATTGTGAACCAAGTGGCCAAACGAGTCAGCGGCATCAGCTTATGGTGATGGGAGAGCAGGGAACATGGATTACGCAAAATCGGTAAGCCGGGGAGACCGCATATTTGATGTGGCGGTATATACGATACTTACGGTCATCATGCTGGGAACGCTGTACCCGCTGCTGTACATTGTGAGCGCTTCATTCAGCGATCCGATGTCGATCATCAAAGGGGAACTTTGGCTGCTGCCGAAGCATGTGACATTGTCCGCTTATCAAAAGGTGTTTCAAAATCCGGACATATTGCTGGGTTACCGGAATTCCGCGATTTATCTTGTGGTAGGCACGGCGGTCAATATCGTGATGACAACGATGGGCGCTTATGCGCTGTCGCGCCCGGATTTTAGAGGACGTTATGTTTTGACCTTGATATTCACCTTTACGTTGTTGTTTAACGGCGGCCTGATTCCGACGTATCTGGTCTACAAAAATTGGCTTGGGTTGTACAACAACCTGTGGGCGATGGTTATACCGGGAGCGGTCAGCGTGTGGAACATGATTATTATGCGCACGTATTTTCAAACGTCCATTCCGGGGGAATTGTATGAGGCCGCTTATATCGACGGCTGCAGCAATATCCGGACGCTAACCAGTATCGTGCTGCCGCTATCGAGGCCGATCATCGCCGTGATGATCATGTATTACGGTGTCGCTCATTGGAATTCGTATTTTACGGCATTAATCTATTTGAACGATCATTGGCGGCTGCCGCTGCAGATGGTGATCCGCAGCATTCTGATTCAGGACAACATGAACGGCATGGCCGGCGGCGACGGCGAAAGCCTGGTGGAGCAGCTGCTTCTAGTCGAAGGGGTGCGGTATGCAGTGATTGTTGTGTCAAGCCTACCGATGCTGCTGTTGTATCCGCTGGTGCAAAAGCATTTTGTCAAAGGCGTTATGATGGGTGCGGTCAAGGGGTAACTGCGGTAAAAAGGTAACGGTCAAAAGAAGATGGCGAATCTATGGCAGAATGGGAGACAGCGACAATGGGACAAATCGGGAACACGCAGGACGGGCAAGCCGTTCTGCTGAGCAAAGGTAAAACCGCCACGGCGGACAATGAGCTGGCCGGCTGCGAAGCGGGAAAAGCGATTGACGGCAAGGCCGATACGTATTGGGCTGGGGCGCCTTATTACCAGTGGTGGAAGCTTGACTTGCAGCAAATATGCCCCGTCACGCAAATCCGCATCGCAGCGGGTTCGGGCGGGGATGAAGAGACGTTATATTTTATCGAATACAGCGAAGATAACTTGAATTGGAGCGCGGCCGCCGAAAAGACGGAGCAGCACGGTACGGCCGGCGGCGAAGAACGTTATGACGTCAGCTTTGACGCCCGTTACATACGGGTTACCGTGACGTACAGCTCGGCGGGAGAGACAGCCATTCTCCGCGATGTGCAAGTATTTGGCCATGAACCCGCCGAAGGGTCGGCGTCAGCTGCGGATGCGCTCCGCAAAGCGGCGCAGCGTAAGTTTGCCGCTGTGAGCTGTGATGAGGCGAGCGGGTTCGATGAAACGGAGACGGAAGAAATCGAAGCCGGGCAGAAGGACCGGGTATTGGTCGGCGGAGAAGCCGGCAGCTATCTTGTGTACCGCGCGGTCGATTTTACGGCAGGCGGTGTCGATCAGCTGCGGGGGCAATTCGGGTTTACCAATCTGGACAAGGAAAAACGGATGACCTTGGAAGTTAGAGTTGACGCCTTGGACGGAGAGAAAATCGGCTCGCTTGTGTTGTTTAAGCAGTGGAAGCGCTGGTCCATTCTTGGCGGCCGGCTGTCGCATAATGATGCGTCGCTGCTGACCGGCGTTCATGACGTTTATTTGGTCATTACCGATGCTGCGCCTGAACAGAACCTCATAATTCACTGGCTGGCTTTTGTCCGAAAGTCGCCTCTGCCGGCTCCGAAGCCGCGTCCGCAAGCGCTGCCCGCGCCAACAGGCGAATACAATGTGTATTTCGGAAATTTGCACAGTCATACCGGGTTTTCGGACGGCATCGGCGTTCCGGAATACGCGTATGATTATGCGCGGTATACGGCGGGGCTTGATTTTCTGGCGATTACCGAGCATAGCAACTTGTACGACCATTATTTGGACTGGGACCTCAGCCGCAAATGGGTCGATATTCAGCGGACGGCCGAGCGAAAAACGGAGGACGGCGCTTTCCTTGCCCTTTTTGGCGCGGAAACGACCTGGTACAACCAGTTTGGCCACATGAATACGTATCATATGGACTTTTTTATCAACGCTTACGAAACCGAATATAACGATATTCCGCATTATTACGATACGCTTAAGCAATATCCCGATTCGATCAACCAATGGAACCACCCGTGGTCGTGCGGCAAACGCCACCTCGACGGATTCGACCCGTATGACGCCGAGCTGGATAAAGTGATGTATATGCTGGAGATTAATACGATCGAATCGAAGGAGCTCGGAGGACTTTATTATTACGTGATGGCGCTGGACAAAGGGTGGCATATTTCACCCGTGGGCAGTCAAGATAATCACCACGGACAGTGGGGCACGGAAAATACGCTGCGGACCGGCGTGCTGGCCGCCGAACTGACAAGGGAGCATTTCTTTGATGCGGTCAGGCACAACCGGGTGTATTTTACATCGGCGCTGCATTTGCAGGTGTGGTTCCGGGTGAACGGGGCCATCATGGGTTCGCGAATTCAGCGGACCGACATGCTGGAGCTGGAAATTAAAGCGCTGTTTGGCGCCGATACCGGCAGCCGCATCGTCAAAGCCGAAATTATCGGCGAACGCGGACACGTACTTCATGCGATTGAACATAACGGGCAGCAGATGGACTGCCGGGTGTCGCTGCCGTGCGACCAGCGTTATTATTTCGTCAAGGTGTATCAGGAGGATGGCGAATTTGCGGCAACGTCTCCCGTCTGGATTGAGGAGGTGGCCGGGCAGGAGTAACCTATCTGTAAGATCGGTCACTGAGGGTCATACCGTTACACCGGCAAGACCGGCAGATACTGACAATGCGGGCAGATCAGGTTGCTCCTGCTGCTAACAGCATCGGGCAGCAGAGGCAGCATGATCGCACCGCCAGCAACAGGCATTGATGCAACACCGACAGCATTGGCAGCACCGACAACACGGGGAACGCAAGGTAAAACTATACCTTATCTCGGGAGGTACACGCAATGCGCTTTGCAAGTAGAATGGCCCGCTTGTTTCTGAGCATCGTTTTGCTCACATCCATGCTGTTTACGCTTCAAGCTCCGTCCGGGGTCCATGCGGACACGGTCACTTCCATCGGCAGCCAGGCGGATTTGGAGCTGATCCGCAGCAATCCGTCAGGAAGCTTCAAGCTGACCGCCGACATCGCTTTCACCGGCTCTTTTGATCCGATTCCTTCCTTCAGCGGTACGTTGGACGGTAACGGACACATCATCTCCGGACTGCATATCGTCGGGGACGCGGCCCATCCTAAGGCGGCGTTTATAGTTGAAAATTTGGGCGTCATCGAAAAAATCGGGTTTGTAAACGTATCCGTCACTTCCCTTGACACCAACTCCACGTTTTGGGCAAGCGGCATGGTCGGAAGCAACAAAGGGACGGTCCGGGAAAGCTTTGTGACCGGTTCGGTCACCGGCGGTTACCGCAGCGCCGGCATCGTTGTCACCAATTACAGCCAAGTGCAGAACGTGTACACCAAAACGACGGTTAGCGCCAACGTCGAAAGCGGCGCATTAGTTGCGGTATCGGAAAGCGGTTCAACGCTGCAATCGTCGTATGCGATTCCTAATGTGCATTCCGCTTTAAACAACACCGGCGGTATATCCGCTTATGCCTACACCAATGCCACGATCAAAAACAACGCGCTGCTGGCCGGCACAATCACCAACGGCGGCAACACCAATATCGCCAGAATTACCGGCCGGGAGAACGGCACCCCGACGTTTCAGAACAATATCGCTTCCGCGAACGCGCTAGTTCAAGGGGCGGCAGTGTCAGGCGGAACGGCCGGCAATAATCAGGGCTTGTCCGTGACGGATAACGAGCTCAAGCAATTGAAGACCTATGAGG
The DNA here is from genome assembly GCF_004307995.1 of Paenibacillus thalictri. Lineage (GTDB taxonomy): Bacteria > Bacillota > Bacilli > Paenibacillales > NBRC-103111 > Paenibacillus_AF > Paenibacillus_AF thalictri. The sequence goes on from NZ_SIRE01000007.1 coordinate 200,285, forward strand.
ATACGCTGGGCTGGGATTTTTACTCCGTCTGGGAAATGAGCACCGTGCTGGGCCGGCCTATTTTGCGGCACGTGCAGGAGCGGAAAGATACGGTAATCGCTTCGGCGGCCGATTTGGAGCTGATCCGCAGCAACCCGTCGGGGGATTTCAAGCTGACGGCCGACATTACATTAACCGGCGCGTTTGTGCCGCTCCCTTCCTTTAGCGGGACACTCGACGGCGACGGGCATATCATCTCCAACCTGACGGTGACAGGAAGCGCCACACGGCCCAAAGCCGCGTTTATGGCGGATAATACCGGGATTGTGGAAAAAATCGGTTTTGCGAATGCGGCGGTCATTGGCATCAATACGGCTCAGGACGATTGGGCGGCAGGTATCGCCGCTGCAAATCACGGCACGATCCGGGAAAGTTTCGTCACCGGCGTTGTTGTCGGGGGCTACCGCAGCGGCGGCATTACCGCACACAATTACGGCAGCATCAAAAACTGCTACACGGATATCATCGTCAAAGCCAAAGGTGAAAGCGGCGCCTTGGCGGCAGTGTCGGAAAGCGGCTCGACGCTGGCGTCGTCTTATGCGAAACCCAATGTGTATTCCGAGCTGAACAATACCGGCGGCATATCGGCTTATGCGTATACAAACGCCGTGATTAAAAACAACGCGCTGCTGGCCGGTACGATCACCAACGGAGGCGGCTCCAATATTTCCAGAATTACCGGGCGGGTCAACGGCACGCCGACGTTCCAGAACAACATCGCTTCGACCAATGCGCTTGTTCAAGGAGCGGTTGTAACGGGCGGAACAGCAAGCAACAACAAAGGTTTGTCCGTGACGGACAGCGCGCTTGGCACGCAGTCGACATATGAAAGCACGCTCGGTTGGAATTTTTCCGTCATCTGGAAAATGAGCCCTACGCTGGGCCGGCCGGTGCTGCAGATTTTCCCGAACCTTCCGGCCGCTCAATCCAACCCGATTATCTTCAGAGTGTTCAGAGACGAATCCAATACACTTTCGACCGGCGTTTCGCATAGGCAGATGGACTTTGTTGATGTGAACGGCAACATCCAGAAAGCCAACATCATCGACGTCAACTTGACGCTTCCGCAAAACTCGATCATCGTGGGCACGAAAAACAATCAGATTCCGCCGACCGACACTAACGGCAACTACGTTCGCACCGTAGGCTCCGACGGACACGACGTGTTTAAAGGCACGATTCCCGAGCAGGCGGCGACAACGGTAATTGCCGGGAAAAAAGTTGTTGCCGGCGTCAACGGCGAGTTTTACACGGAGCAAGGTCCCGAAGGTTACATGATCAAAGACGGCTCCTCCATTATCAACGGCGTTCGCGTACCCGGAGTTGACGGCAAAACGTATCCGTTCCACGCCTTCTTTGGCATCAAAGACGACGGTACCCCCGTCATCGGCAACTACAGCACGGATTGGCAGGCGCTGAAAAACGATTTGTACCAAGCTTCCGGCGGACAGTTCCGGGTCGTAAAAGACGGCGTCGCGCAAAGTTTCAGCGGCCAGGTCATCTCCAATCCGAGCGATCCGAATTATGACGAGCAAACGTACTACCGCTACAAAGACCGGCATCCCCGAACGGCGGTTGGCATCCGCAGCAACGGCACGGTATTTTTCCTTACCATCGACGGGCGCGGAGCTAACAGCTCCACCGGCTTCTACATTGAAGAGCTGGGGCTGTACATGAAAGAGCTGGGCGCTTACCAGGCTCTGAATATGGACGGCGGCGGTTCCACGACAGCTGCCACGCTGAACGCTGCAACCGGCGTCTACGAGGTGAAAAATACGCCGATCAACAAAGTGAACGGGGTTGAAACGCCGGGAGCTTTGCGGGAAGTGTTCTCTTCCATACTTGTGCTGGTCAATCAGCCGTAAAACCGCTTTTTTTGCACAGGGGACGATGCGCTTATATTCATGCGTATCGTCCCTTTAGGTGTTACTTCAAGTTTTCGTTGTTGCGGATGTCTACGTCTATGACCGTTTCGCATTGCAGCTTCGGAAACAGCTGCGGTTTCCAGTTTTTTCTCTGTTCCTCCGTCAGCGTGTTTCTGAAATACCGTCCCAAGCCAAGCGCATCGGAGTTGTTGTCCTGCAAAGTTTGGAACAACTTCTTGAATCTGTTTGCGATAAGCTGCTCCAACTCTTTTTTGATGATGTCCTCATTTGTTTTTCCCTGCTTCTCTTCGATTGTTGCGCTGACCTTCAACGTAATGAGTATTTTCGGCTGAGCTCCGTCCCAAACGGCCTTGTTGCTGACGGTAACCTGATCGGTAACGACGGTTGCATGATCCATTACGTCAATTGTCCCTTCCACGTACATCCCTTGAAACAAGTTGTAGATGATTGTTTCATCGGGCGATATTTTCGCCGCCATCCGGTCTCCCTGCATAATGGCCGAACCTTCCAAATGATATAACGTATCCTTGCCTTTAGATATAATTGGCACCGCCATATCTCTTGTGTAGGATTGAATGTCCCGGTACGCCTCCCAGGCGTGAACGATGGAAATTCGCGGCGTCCATCCCGCTTCTTTGCTGAAGAAGTCAAAGGAAATCGTGCCGACGGTCGTTTTTCGTTTATCTTCCATCAGTTGCTCGAAATCGCCCGATACGATGGCCATTAACGCTTTTGGCGTCAATTCCTTGGAACGTATCGTGTAATCCAAAATACTTCTGATCCCTTTGCGGGCTAGAGGTTCATCGATCAGCAGCAGCTTTGTATGCAGCAAATCGAGGCTTTGCTCGGCATCGGCCCGTATTTTGTCAACCGCCTTGCCTATCGTTTCCGCCTCCACTTCGATAGACCTGATCATTTCTTTGCCCGGCACCGGTATCCGCAAAACCACATGATATTTCTCCTGCTTTCCTTCCGATACGCCAAGCACGATCGGCAGCAGCCGGCGATTAATGTCTTTATGCCCCCAACAGCCGCTTAAGCAGCACACGCTGCAAAGCAAAATGGCGGCTTTAACCGCAAAACCCGGTTTCATACAGGACTTCTCCTTTTGCTCCAACTCATCATGTATACGATAACAGGGACGGCAACCATGCAATAAATCGAGATCCGGGAGTCAAGATTAAACAGCTTTTCACCCGTCGTTTGGTTCGGGATGGACATGGTAATCCCATACGCGGCACAGGTAAATCCGATTTGTAAATAAGTTACCGGGACCGGAAGATACAACTTACGGGTCACTTCAACCATCATCCATAACAACAAGGACGCATAGACGAATACCAAGACTAACGACGCTATAATGTAAAACAAGGAGAGCCGGTCAAAAAAAAGCCATTCGATTTCGACCGTATCCATGGACATACTCATCGCATACTGCAGTTTCGACGCCGCTTCTTTTCCGAAAATAAGCAGTGGAATATAGGTGAACAGCAAATAACAGACAAGAAGAATCAGAAAGGCCGGCAGGATGTACCGCCACCGGCTGAATAAAACGCGATCTTTACCGGAAAAAAAGCCGACAACCGTAAATCCGGAAAACGCCAGCAGGCTGGAATAATAAGCCGGATTGCTTAAAAAAGACAATTTCGTGTCCCAGAAGGGCATGACATTGTGAATATCGTAGTTAGCCGCAGTGCTGGCAAGCGAGAATAAAATGACCGGCCCGGAAATGATCATAAACACTAGGGTGGCCCGGAATATTCCTTCCAGCCCTTGCCTGACGGCATATAAGGGGATGACAAGAAGCAAGGTCAGTACCCATATCGGTGTATCGCGAAGGAAAGTGACGGTCAGCAGCGAAGTGTTCATCATTGTGGTTAAGGATAAGGTCAGCAGCAAATAACAAAGAAAGGGCAATAAGACGATTCTTGCCGCCCATTTCTTAAGTTTATTATCGAAAATGTCCATCAAGCTTTGATTGGGGAAGGCCGATAATCCTTTCAGAAGCGCTGCGAACAAAACGGCTTCCGCAAGCAGACTTAATACAATAGGTTCCCAATGCCCCGAATTAGCCGAGCTGATGCTCACTTGCGGATAGGAGTGCCACATCAAGGACAGGTGAACGATAAAAAAAGCGGCAAGCGGCTTAACTTTATTCATGATGACTCCTGCCCTTCAAGCTGAAGCTGATATAAGGAACTTTGCATATGGTTAGCCCGGAGAAATAGATAATGACCAGCATGATCCCGATGGCGATCCCCAATACGCCAAGCATGGAGCCCAGCAATAACATAAAATATTTCACCAGTCGCACAAGAATCGTGTTCTGATACCCCGTCATGGAGAAATTGGAAATCGCCGTTACAGCCAGGATGATGATGAGCAGATTGCTGACCAATTCGGCTTGCACTACCGCTTGGCCTAGCACGATACCTCCGACTGTGGTGACTGTCGGACCTATGCTTTTCGGAAGCCGGATGCTGGATTCGATGAGCATCTCCAACACAAGCAGCATCATAACAACTTCGATGATAGCCGGATACGGCACGGCTTCCCTGCTTTTGGAAATCGATAAGGCAAGCTGAATCCGCAGAGACTCGGGATTGACGTTAACCAAAGCGACATATAACGCAGGCATAATGGAAGCAATAAATATGCCCATAATACGGATCAACCGAATGGCGACCGTAAAAGGCAGCGGATAATTGTAGTCGGCCTGAATGCTCCATAAATCTCTGATGATCGCAGGAACGGCAAGCGCAAAAGGATGCTCGTCGATAAATAAGACCACTCTGCCTTCTTCCAGATACTTGACCGTTTCCGTAGGCAGTTCGGAGGAAAGCAGCACGGGCATGGGGGTCAGCAGCGGAAGCTTAAGCATTTTAAGCAGTTCCTGCACATTGGTGATACTCTTTGTTTTTATCCGCTCGATTTTTGCCGATATATCGGAAATCACTTCTTCTACAACGATGCCCTCTATATAACAGACGCCGATTTGCCGCGGATGCACGCCTCCGGCGGTAAACGTTTTGACGATCAGCCTTTCGTTTTTCAATTTAGTGCGCAGCAGACTAAGGTTGATAGGCAGCGCTTCCGTAAAAGCGTCAAACGACGATTGAATCACATTGTCGTTTTGCGGTGAAGTGATGCTTCTCTGGATGGAAGGGGACACAGGCTCAAACACAACACGGTGGTTATGCCCGGTTTGCGGCAGGACGACAAGTTTTCCGTCGATCAGCTCGCCTGCAAGCTCGCTTTCGGGTATTTCGCTGTTACCGCCGCAGGCCAGCGAAGCTTGGATAAAGTCTTCGGCGGCTGTGCCGACGGAATCGTAGAACTGCTGCAAATGAACTAACGTTTTCTGGATGTCGACCAGCGATTGAAAATAAAACAACTCCGCTTTGTACCCGAATAACATGTATTCCTGATGAACAAAATCGGAATTTTGCCCGAATAATTGAATGAGTTGTCCGGATAGATTCGAAGACACGGCAGACTGCTTCACAATGGATGCTCACCCCCTTGGTAGGATGGATTTTCCATTGAAATTTTATGCATATCATTTATTTACGCGATCTTTTTGTTTATAGTGGAGATGAAGACAAGCATGAAGGAGGGGACTGGCTTGAAAGGGAGATGTGCAGTCATTACCGGGGGAGCGACAGGTATTGGGAAAGCGATCGCGCTTCGCTTGGCGAAGGAAGGAGCCGACATCGTCGTTAATTACTCGCGGTCGGAGCAGGATGCGCTTGATACGAAACAAGAGATCGAAGCCTTAGGTGTCCGCTGCGAGCTGTTTAAAGGTTCGGTCGCTGACGATGCGGCTGTTCGCGGCATGATTGGTTTTGCCGTCGAGTCGTTTGGCCGGGTGGACATTTTGGTGAACAATGCGGGCGTGACGGATTTCGTCAAGCACGACGACCTGGAAGGGCTAAAAGAAGAATATTGGGACCGGGTGATGGACGTTAACGTCAAGGGCATGTTTAACTGCTGCCGTGCGGCTTATCCCGAGCTGAAAAAGCAGCTGGGCTGCATCGTCAACATCACTTCCGTTGCCGGCATAACGGGGCTTGGCAGCTCAATCGCTTACGCGGCGTCCAAAGCGGCGGCGATCAGCGTGACGAAATCGCTGGCCCGCGTGATGGCTCCGGAGGTGCGTGTGAACAGCATCGCTCCCGGTATCGTGCAGACGAGATGGGTGGAAGGCCAGGAGGAGCACGTCAGAAAGCTTGGCGAAGGAACGCCGCTGGGCCGCGTGGCGACTCCGGAGGATGTCGCCGAAACCGCCTATTCGCTGATCGCTTATTCGCCGTTTGTCACAGGGGAAACGGTCAAGGTCGACGGCGGCATGTTTATTTAACTTATGACCGCATACGGCTCCAACTTGGCGTGCGGGGAGGGCATCCGCCTTTCCCGCGCCGTCATTAACGTGCTGCGCTTGTTTTGCGTATTCGACGCTTTTACCTGATAAAAGTGAGCCGGATCGCCTGCTGTTCATTGCCAAAGCAGGCGCCGAACAAATTCAGCCCTCCCCGGTTCCGGGCGCCCGCTTTCACCTCAAAGCGGACGACAATCGTTTCTTCCCGCTCCAGCCCCAAATCGTTTATCTTCATAGCGGAGCACGGCTGACCGTTCAGCAAACTGCCATCGGCGCCGACCCGCCATTCGGTCAATTGCCCGTGCTGCGTACCCCCGTACCACCAGCTTGGCGTATAAGCCCCTTTATTTTCCCCGAAGTCGCCTGTGCTTGTATACGTCCCGATTTCTCTTCCATTAATGGAAAGCGTAATGTCCGAAGGCCAATCTTCCTTATATCCGATAAATTCCGAGCACAGTTCCGCGCTGACCGCAATCGCCTTGTAGTCCGCTTCGGACGGCAGCACGTTCGGAAACCGGTATTCCACATATCCGTCTTCACTGAACCAAATTAACATCGCCCCGGACCGTTCGGGCAAATAAAAGGAACGCGGCTCGTCCACCTGACCGATCAGCCCATTCTGGCCGATCAGTCCGCACGGCGATTTGACCCGAAATTCGTTGTACATCCCGACGGGCATTTCGACAGTTTTCCATTCCTCGGAAATGTCTCCGTAGCTTCGCGGCAGCTCCAAAACGATGGAGTCGCACGTACGCGAGCACTGCTTGCCCCTTCCGAAGCGCTGCGCCGTTTCGATTAAACCGGCTTCTTCCAGAATGGCGACATTAATGGACACGGTAGGTTGGGCGAAACCAAGCAGCTTGGCCAGCTCGGTGACACTCATCGGTTTATCTCCTAGAACCTCTAATATACGCAATCTCAAATCGCTGGACAGCGCTTTGGCCATTTCCAGCAGTTGGGGGGCAGGGACCTTCTTTTCGTTGCCTGCTAACGTCATGGTGCGCAAGCTCCTCATCTTGATAAAGTTATTTACAGCGGGTACGATGCATTGTAATATAATCATTATAATATGATAAAGTGTATTGTCAAAATACAATGTTATAAGAGGTGTTAGCGCATGCCGCAAAGAATGGAATATCCGCGTCCTCAATTTGTAAGAAACGACTGGCTTAATTTAAATGGAGAATGGGAGTTCGCCTTTGACGATGAAAATACGGGCGAACGGGAAGCTTGGTTTGAGGATGGCAAGCAAGTGTTCGACAAGCGCATCCAGGTGCCTTTCTGTTTTCAGAGCGAGCTCAGCGGTATCGGCGAGACCGGCTTTCACGATATCGTGTGGTACCGCAAGGCGGTGACGCTGCCGCCGGAATTTGCCGATAAATCGGTGTTGCTTCATTTTGGAGCCGTCGATTACGAGGCAAGCGTTTGGGTGAACGGACGTTTGGTCGCTACGCATACGGGAGGGCATACTCCGTTTTCCGCCGATGTGACAAGTGCGCTGCGCGACGGCGAGAATGCCGTCGTAGTCCGCGCCCGCGACTACAGCAAAGATATGACGCTTCCGCGCGGCAAACAGTTCTGGGAAGAGAAATCGCGGGGCATTTTTTACACGCGGACAACGGGAATTTGGCAAACGGTTTGGATGGAGCCGGTTGAAGCTTTGCACATCGATAAGGTAAAGCTGACGCCGGATATCGACAAGGATCAAGTCGGCGTGCGTGTCTTTGTAAACGGTTCCTTCGGGCAAAGCAAAGTGCAGTTGAAAACAATCATCCGTTTTGCAGACGTTCTGATCTCCGAAGATGTCATTACCTTGCAGCAAAACGAAGAAAGCAGACACATCCGCCTTTACGACACCAACGGCGACAAAACGGGGCGGAAATGGACGCCGGAGCGGCCGAATTTGTACGATATCGAATGGGTGCTGCTTGTGGACGGAGTCGAAGCGGACCACGTGCAAAGCTATTTTGGGATGCGCAAAATTTCGGTCGAAGATGGCGTGTTGTGCCTCAATAACCGTCCTTATTATATGAAGCTGGTGCTCGATCAAGGTTATTTTCCCGAAGGGCTGCTTACGGCGCCTTCCGACGATGCGCTTCGCGCCGATGTCGAGTATACTAAAGCCATGGGCTTTAACGGAGCGCGCAAGCATCAGAAGGTGGAAGACCCGCGTTATTTGTACTGGTGCGACAAGCTGGGGCTGCTCGTCTGGGGTGAAATGGCCAACGCTTACATCTACTCCGAGCAATATGTGTCCCGCATGACAAGCGAATGGGTGGAAGCCGTCGAGCGAGACTACAACCATCCTTGTGTTGTCGCCTGGGTGCCGCTTAATGAAAGCTGGGGCGTTCCGAATATTCTTGTGGACAAAGCTCAACAGGATCACGCGCTCGCAATGTATTATTTGACCAAATCGCTGGATCCGACACGTCCGGTCATTTCCAACGACGGCTGGGAACACGTAAAGTCCGACCTGTGCACGATTCACGATTATGAAAGCAGCCGGGAGGTGCTCGCCCACAGATACGGCAGCGCCGATACCGCAGTAAGCTCCAAGCCGGGCAAGCGGTGGATCTATGTGCCGGGTTATGCCCGCGACCAAGAACCGATCCTGGTGACCGAGTTCGGCGGCATCTCTTTCCGCAAAAGCGAATGGGAGGGCTGGGGGTATTCGGCAGCCGAAAGCGACGGGGATTTTGTCAGCCGTCTTGCGGCTGTTGTGCATCCGCTGCTGGAATCTCCGATTGTGCAGGGTTTCTGTTACACCCAGCTCACCGATGTGGAGCAGGAGATCAACGGGCTGCTCACCTATGACCGTAAACCGAAGGTACCCCTGGAATGGATTAAAGCGATTAACGAAGGCAAGCTCCCCGACATGAAGTCGTAGCGCCGGCGGAGCGGGACAAACTCAATTTTAAGATAGGTAACCAGGAGGGTTAATGACATGGCACGCGCATTCGAACAGCAATATTTCGGCGAACCGGCCGTTTGGCTGAACGCAGGTCCCTATGAGGCGGCGGTGCTGCCAAACATCGGCGGCAATCTGATCGCATTCCGGGATACGGAGAAAGGTTATCATTTCCTGCATGAACCGGGCCTTGAGGAAATGGAGCAATTCCGCGCCCGGCCGTTTGTTCATGGCATTCCGGTGCTGTTTCCGCCGAACCGCTACGAGGACGGCAAGTTCCCATGGAACGGCCGCACGTATACGTTTCCTGTTAACGAACCCGCGACGGGAAACCATCTTCACGGATTTCTGCACAGCGTGCCGTGGAAGGTGGAGCAATACGGGGTAAACGGCGAAGAAAGCTTTGTGCAGCTGTCGATCAAAGTGGATGCAGCGCATTCGGTGTATGAGTTTTTCCCGCATGAGTTTACGTTCCAATTGCGATATACGTTAAGCGATAAAGGATTGCAGCAGCACGTGCTGATCCGCAATGACGGTGCGGAGCCGATGCCGTGTCTGCTGGCATTCCATACTTCGCTGAATGCCCCGTTTGCGCCGGGCAGCAAAGCCGAGGATTACCGCTTCAAGATGACGCTGGGCAGCCGCTGGGAGCTGGATGAGCGGATGCTGCCGACCGCTGAAAAGCAGCCGCTTTCCGCTCAGGAGGAGCAGTTGAAAGGCGAAGGCATTTATCCGTTTTTTGAGTCGATGGACAACCATTACACCGCGGTGCCGCAAAACGGCAGAAACCGCGGCGAGCTGACCGACCTGCGCGAAAAGGTGACGTTAGTTTACGATGCGGGCACATCGTACAAGATGTGGATGATCTGGAACAATGGAGCAACCCCGGGTTTCTTCTGCCCTGAGCCGCAGATGAATCTCGTCAATGCGCCGCATGTGCAGCTGCCTGCGGAAGAAACCGGCTTGTTTTCGCTAACATCCGGGGAACTATGGGAAGCAACAAGCAGACTTTACGTTAAAAACGCTTAGGAGTTGTCCAACGATTTTGATGGATTTTTATTCATGTAGCTATGAAGAGAGAGTAACAATCCCATTCTCCGCAATAGCCGCAGGCATGAATAAATCCATCGTTGCTTCGTATGGACAAACTCCTAATTCAAAAACAAATGGTCGGCTGCTAGGCTTTGTTCGCTGCGGAATTTGCCGGGCGGCATGCCGACCCAGCTCTTGAATACTTTGGAGAAATAATTGCCGTCGGTAAAGCCGACCGTACTTGCGATTTCATTGACCGTCTGGCGGGTCGTTCGCAGCAGTCCGGCGGCTTTTTCGATTCGCAGCTTGTTCAGGTATTCCAGCGGCGTCATGCCGGTATAACGCTGAAACTGCCTGAGAAAATAATATTTGGACAAGCCCGCGAAGTCGGCCATATCGTCCAGATTGCCGATGCGGTCATAATTTAATTCGATATAATTCAGCGTTTTTTGAATCGCGTCCGGCATAGGCGGCTGGGCGTGAACAACGCTGGTGCTGCGCGACAGCTCAATGGCGAATTGGTAGGCATAAGATGAATTAATGAAGCTGTCGGTAATTTGCCGTTGTTTGGCTTTCTCCAAAATCGTATTCAACATGCGGATAGGTGGGCTGTCGACCTGAAATTCAGGGAAATGGCCCATTTTTTGTATCCATTCCAGATAAGGCGCGTACAGCCGCTCCCCTTTCATCAAAATGTACACATATTCCCAGTGATCGCTGTCCTTCGGGAAAAAGTACACATGGCGGCTTGGGATCCAGACGAGAAACGCTTTGCCGGGAACAAGCGGATGGATCTGATCTTCAAGCATCATCGACCCCCGTCCCGATAACGTGTATTGGAATAACATCAGCCCTTCGTCTCCGCGCTGCATGCCGTCCCAATAATAGTCGGCGCTTGTTCTGTTTTCCCAGCCGACCCCTTGAATTTGTGCCAAGTCGAAGGAAGGGACTTCACGAAACCGGAACCCGTAGGAATGACTGAAGGGTTCTTTTATTTTGGTATGCATAATTGATGTATGCCTCCCGCATGAATGTGCTGCATTCTCGTTGAAGCCAGCTGTGGATGGATGTCGTTCTCCCATTATAAAACAAAGCGGAGGTATTCGGTTAAGGAAAATGAAACATACTGCCCCGGTCTGCGTGGATGAGCAATATTTTACCTCTATATCGCAGTTAATTACCATTGAAGCGTCGCTGCAAATATAATAACGTTGATATTGCGGGAAACGGTTTCAACAGCGAATGGCAATATACGACGATATGGAGGAAGATACGATGCTTAAAGTGGCAATGATCGGTGCGGGCAGCATCGGTTTTACGCGACGGCTTATGATGGACATTCTAGCGGTGGAGGCATTCCGCGATACGGAATTTCGCTTAATGGACATCGATGCGGACAATTTGCGAATGGTCGGCGACTTGTGCCGTAACATGATTGAGAAAAACGGGCTGGCCGCCCAAATCGTTGAAACGACTATTCAGCGCGAAGCCATCGCCGGAGCGGACTATGTGATATGTATGGCCCGTGTAGGGGGGCTTGAAGCGTTTCGTCACGACGTGGAGATCCCGCTGAAATACGGAGTCGATCAATGCGTGGGCGATACGCTTGGACCGGGCGGCATCTTTTTTGCGATGCGGACGATTCCGGTGCTGCTTGGCATAGCCAAAGATATGCGGGAAACGGCGCCAAACGCACTGCTGCTGAACTACTCCAATCCGATGGCGATGAACACTTGGGCGCTGCGGCGCGCCGGGGGCATTCACGTGGTCGGTTTATGCCATGGCGTGCAGGGAGGCCATCGGCAAATCTCGCGGGCGCTCGGGCTGCCGCAGGAAGAAGTCGATTTCATATGTGCGGGCATCAACCATCAGACCTGGTACATCCGGGTGACGCATCAAGGCCGGGACATGACTCCATTTTTGCTTGAAGCGTTCGAGAAACATCCCGAATTGTCCAAACGCGAGCCTTGCCGCATCGACGTGCTGCGCCGCTTCGGTTATTATTCCACGGAGTCGAACGGTCACTTAAGCGAATATTTGCCATGGTACAGAAAACGCAAAGAGGAAGCCGCCCAGTGGATTTATCAGGACGAATGGATCGGCGGCCGGACAGCCGGGTACTTGAATCACTGCATCTCCAAACGAGACGAGTACTTGGAAATGTATCCGAAATGGATGAGCGGGGAAGCGGAATACATTAAGCTCGGCCAACGTTCCGACGAGCACGGTTCCTATATTATAGAAGCGTTGGAGACGGGCAAGACGTACCGGGGCCATTTTAATATTGAAAATAAAGGTTTTATTACGAATTTGCCGGACGGCTGTACGATCGAAATTCCATGTTACGTCGATCGCAACGGAATTAATGTCGCTTGGGCCGGAGATCTCCCGCTGCAGTGCGCAGCAACGTGCCGGACCAGCATCAGTGTGCAGGAAATGGCCGTACAGGCGGCGCTGACGGGGGACCGCGAGCTGGTGAAACTAGCCGTGCTGCACGATCCGCTGACGGCGGCCGTGTGTACGACACGCGACGTCTGGAGTATGTGCGACGAAATGTTCGAGGCGCTTGCGCCATGGATGCCGCAGTTTAACGGGGATGGAGCCAAGTGGCAGGATATCCCGCATCCCGGGGGATTTTTCAAGCCGAACAAAACCGCGGATGGGTACCTGCCTCCTACGCTGCGCGAGGGCCATGAAACGGCGGTTGTACAGGAACGGTTATCCGTCGGATACAAGGATTCGTAATGGAAGGCAATATGAAGAAAGCATCCGCTGTTGGCGGATGCTTTTTTGTCTATCAAATTTAAGATGTCAGCATATGAAACTATGTGAGCCGTTTGATTTTCCATAGCTTATGTAAAAATCTAATTTATGCTTATCTTTGTTTGTTCCTGCTTTATCTTTAAACTATACGCGCCAAAAAAACTGATTATTGCACATTAACGCGCATTGGATTAAAGTAATGGAACAAGGAAGGGGGCGGGATAGACGAATAACAATAAAAAACAAGTGAAGATGATGGCGCTGGTGACGGCGGTTTGTTTGATGGGCGATTCAATGCTCTATATTGCACTGCCTGTGTATTGGCGTGAGGTTGGTCTTGCCTCTTTGTGGGAGGTGGGCATACTGCTGTCCGTGAACCGGCTTGTCCGTCTGCCGCTCAGCCCGTTGATCGGCTGGTTGTATTCGAGAATGGATAAGCGGACAGGGCTTGTCATCTCGGTGCTGCTTGCTTTTATAACGACAACGTCGTATGGGCTGCTAAGCGGGTTTGCCTGGTGGATCGTACTTCGCTGCTTATGGGGAGTATCGTGGACCTTTTTGCGTATCGGCGCTTATTTGACGATTATCGATTTGTCCGACGAGCGAAACCGGGGAGATCTGATGGGCACTTACAATGGCGTATACCGGCTTGGCAGTCTTGTCGGGATGCTGGTGGGCGGCGTCATGGCGGATTTGTTCGGTCTGCGGCCAATCGCGCTTGCGCTTGGTATTGTGCCGTTGATTGCGCTGCCGCTGATATGGAAGCATGCCGCGCCGCAAGCGGCGGCTCTCGGGGATGGTACCGGATCGGCACATGCCGTTCCGAAACATGGCGAACTTAAACCAAAACATAGCGAATCAGAACCGGCCCCAGGCGGACAAACGAACCGCCCGGCTGGAAGCGCTTCCGTGCTGCGCTTATTGCTTCAAGGGGGATCGGGCGTCGTATTTATCGTCATGACGGCATTGCTTGTTTCCATGTTTTGCGAAGGGATGCTCACCGCAACGCTCAGCCACCTTATTACCGTGCAATATCCTACGGTTTCACTCGCCGGTGTATTGATTGGAGCTACTACGGTGTCGGGAATTTTGCAAGCTTTGCGTTGGGGCTGGGGGCCATGGCTGTCCCCGTGGTTTGGCCGCAGATTCGACCGAACGGCGCGTAAAAGCCGGCTGCTTGCAGCCGTGCTGGTAGGAGCGGCTTTGTTTTTGGCGGTGATCCCGTTTGCGCTGCCGTTCTGGATATGGGTCGTGTTTGTAATTGGCATCATGCTTACATCGACAATACTGACAACAGCGATTGATGTGCTGGTGACAAACGCCGCATCAGCGTCGATCAAAGTGGCTGTCGTTACTTTCTACACCTTGGCGCTTGATGTAGGTTCCGCGCTTGGCCCGGTGGCCGGATATTCGATGGATATTCATACCGCCTTGTGGACTTCCGCCGCTGTTATGGCTGCGCTGGGCTGTGTATGGTTTACGGTATCGCGCCGAAGCGGCGAAAATCGTCGGGCGGCTGAGACGTTGTCTGCATAAAGCGGCGAACAGATACCGCATCACGAATCAAGTCATCGCATCTGCACGGTAAAGCAAGGAGGAAAGGCTGCAAATATTATGATCAGCTAGGCTGCCGGCAAGTAAAGCAGGAAGCTTACAAACAACCCGGAGAAGATCGACGATCTTCTCCGGGTGTTTTGGCTTAGGGTCTGACGCGGAACTTGCAAGTAACTATGGGATTGGCGAATGAACCGCGAGCTGCCTTCTTCTCTATTTGCCAACCGTCTTGTTGTAGGTTTGAATTTTGGCGGTAATGTTCTGCGCAGCGGCATCCAGTGCTTCTTTCGGCGATTTCTTATTGTTTAACGCTTCTTCGACGGCGTTTTCCACCAGCTGCCTAGCTTCCGGAAATACGCCGATGACCGCGCCTTGCGTCGCCTTGTTGATTTTGGTGGCGTGTAGCTGGTCGACGGCTGTTTTGAACTGCGGGAATTTGTCCATGTTTTCTTTGACGCTTGGATGCTCGTAAGCTTTTTTGGTAACCGGGAAGTAGCCGGTGTTAATATGCCAAAACGCCTGCTGCTCCGGAGACAACATAAACTTGATAAACTCCCACGACGCTTTTTGCGCTTCTTTTGGCTGGTTGTTCAAAATGTACAAGCTGCCGCCGCCAACGACAACGCCGCCTTCCTTGGCATCGTCAGGTTTGGGCAAAAATGCGGTGCCGACTTCGAATTTGCCGTTTGCGGAGTTGACGATTTCCCGCAGCGATGCGGTGGTTGCAAACATCAGGCCGATCTGCTCGGCGGCAAACGCCTTTTTGACATCGTCGACCTTGCGCCCGAGATTCAGCGCCAGCTTGCTGTCGACCAAGCTTTTCCACCAGGTGAGCGTTTTGACGGCGGCTTCGCTATTGACGATGGATTCGGTGGCGGGACTTGTCCGGCCGTTGCCGTTGTTGACGAATTCGGCTCCTTGATTGGCCAGCAGTTGCTCGATATTCCAGCTTTCGATCGAAAACGAAATGCCGGTGACGCCGTTTTTCGTTAACGCTTGAGACGCTTTCCGCATCTCTTCGAAAGTGGCCGGCGGTTTGTTCGGATCCAACCCGGCTGCTTTAAACAAATTTTTATTGTAATACATAATCAGGTTGGACGTATTAAAGGGCATTGAGTTCAGCTTGTTGTCGAGCGTATAATACGCGAGAATATTTTGCTCGTATTGGCTTAAATCGTATTTGTCTTCGTCGATGAAATTTTGCATCGGTGTTATCGCTTTGGAATCGACCATGTACCGTGTGCCGCCGTCGTTGGCTTGCATGATCGTTGGCCCCGATTTGGAATCCATGGATGCTTTCATTTTGTTTAACGCTTCGTCGTAGCTGCCTTGGTAAACGGCTTCGACCTTGATGTCCTTTTGCGAGGCGTTGAACTTTTCGACCATCTGATCGATTGTTTTGCCGAGGTTGCCGCCCATATAATGCCACATAAGTACTTTCACCGGCGCTTTATCTCCGCCTGACGCCGGTTGGGCGGCGGGAGCCGATGAAGATGCGGAAGACGGCGCGGAGCCTGCAGCCGGATTCGCCGCACCGCCGTTATTGCTCGTGCCGTTCCCGCTGCCGCAAGCGGCGGTTGTCCATGCCGTCAGCACGGCAAGCAGGCTTAAACATAGCTTTTTATTCATTTTTACCATCGTACAAACCCTCCCTGTTTTTCTAGCTTTCACGATTCTTGTTTCACGTCCATGTTCAAGTTCACGTTCGATTATCCTTTTAGCGCCCCGGCCGTTATGCCTTGGACAAGCTGTCTAATCCCGACAACAAGCAGCAGCAGCGAGGGGATCAGCACGATGGTGACGCCGGCCAGCACCAAATTCCACGATTGCGACTCCTCCCACTGCAGCATGGAAATGCCGATTTGCACCGTACGCATCATATCGCTGTTGGTGATGAGCAGGGGCCATAAATACATGTTCCAGGCATGCAAATAACCGTAGATGCACAGCGTGGCCAGAGCCGGACGCGAGAGCGGCAGCACGAGGCGCAAGTAGCAGCGGAAAATGCCGCAGCCGTCGATTTTAGCGGCGTCGAACAGTTCGGCGGGAAGCTGGAGAAAAGACTGGCGCAGCAAAAAAATTCCGAACGCGCTTGCCATAAACGGCACCGTAAGCCCTTGATACGAGTCCATCCAGCCCCATGCCCGGATGGTCAAATAATTGGGAATGATCGTAATTTCCCAAGGAATCATCATAGTCGACAAAAACATAATAAACAGCAGCCCTTTGCCGGGAAAACGCAAGATGGCGAACGCATATGCCGCCATGGACGAAAAAACGAGCTGTCCGGCCGTTATCGATACCGATGTAATTAAAGAGTTGAGCAAAAATTTAACAATAGGCACCGTATTCAGCGTATCCGCAATATTCCCCCAATACAGTCCTTTGGGAACCAAAGGCGGGGGATAACTGCTGACTTCCTGGGGAGTCATAAACGCTGAGGCAAAGGTGAAATAAAGCGGGTATAGAATAGCGGCGGCGAGAAGAGCAAGCAGCGTATAATGCAGCGTTTTTTGCAAGCGCCAGTTCATTGGTAATGCACCTTCTTTTCCGCAAAACGAAACTGGATCAAGGTGAGCAGCAGCAAAATCGCAAACAACACCAACGCTTTGGCGCTGGCCGTCCCGAATTGGAAGTTGACAAACGCTTCCTGATAGATCGAATACACCACCACATCCGTGGCATGTGTCGGCCCGCCTTTTGTTAAAATATGCACTTGGCCGAAAGCCTGAAACGAGCCGATCATGGAAACGACCGACAGGAAGAAAAAGGTCGGCGACAGCAAGGGCAGCGTAATGCTGCGCAGCGTCCGCCAGGCGCTTGCCCCGTCGATGGTCGCGCTTTCGTAAATTTCCGCGGAGATGCCTTTCAGGCCGCCCAGCAGCACGATATATGAGAAGCCGGTGTTCATCCATATCGTCATCAGCGACACGGAAAATAACGCCCACCTCGGATCGGACAGCCAGCGTATCGGCTCGATGCCGGCGACGCTGAGGAAATAGTTAAGCATGCCGACGCTGGGATGAAACAGCAGCAGCCAGATGGCGGAGCCGGTCGCCACCGAAATGACGATAGGCATTGAAAACACCCACTGGAACGCCCGCATGCCGCGCAGCTTGTTATGGGTCAGCACCGCGAGCAGCAAAGACAAAGCGATGCCGGTTGGCACCGTATACAGCATAAACAGGGCTGTTACCTTCAAGCTTTCGAAAAAAGCGTCGGTGCGGAAAATATCGATGAAGTTTTCAAGCCCGACAAACATCGCCACCTTGCCCCGCGGGTTGGTCAGATGAAAGCTTAAGTAAACCGAACGGATCATCGGATAAAACAAAAAGATCGAAAAAAGTACAGCCGAAGGCAATAAGAAGAAGTAGGCCCATACAGCTTCCTTCCATTTTTCCGTACGCAGCGACAACGATGCAATCCCCCTTTTGTGTGATGCAGTTATGTGGTGACGGCGGTTTTTGGTGCGATCCTACGCTCCTCCTTTCCGGTTCGCGATTTATCGGCTTCTGCAGAAAGCCAAACAGCCAAGAGGTGGCTGTCCCTCTTGGCCTTAACAGTAAAACATCGCTTGTTTGTCAGGCAATAATCACTTGTTGAAACGGGCCGAATTTAAAGATAACCTGCGGCAAAAAAGGATAAGGGGATAGGTGAAGGCCCGGCAGGGCTAGGATAATACACCTTACGGCCAATAAACGGTTACGATAAATCAACGCGCGTGGCAACCAAATTTTACGATAAGTAACGCGATTGTCTGCGGTACTCCCCTGGGGGCATGCCGGTAATTTGTTTGAAAATACGCGTGAAGTTTTGCACGTTGGTATAGCGCATTTTTTCGGCGATGTCCTTGATCGACATATCCGTATTTTGCAGCAGGTCGACGGCTTTTTTCATCCGGTATTCAATCAAATAATCGCTGAAGTTGCGGTCCGTTTCCTCCTTGAAAATACGGCTGAGCTGGGAGGCGGAGACCGACAGCTGTTCGGCCACTTGCTGCAGCGTCAAATCGCTGTCGTACAAATCGTGAATATACGTGATCACCTGCTGAACGATCCGTTTCTGCCTGGATACGGACTGATTTTCCAGATGTTCCTTGATCGTCGGGAAGACGATGTCGACAAGCCATACTTGCACATCGGCCAATGTGGACTTGCTGTACAAAGTGTCATACAGATCGTTTTGAAAAAACTCGTTTACGTCAAGTTCCATCTCATGAATCATATATTCGATTTCGCCAAGCAAATACGAGAAGATGCCCAACGCGGTTTCCGATTTGTACACCTGCTGCGGGATTGTCTCGATCAACTCGGCCAAATGGCGGGACGCATCGTCCAAATTGCCTTGAATGACGGCGTGCACAATCTGCTTCTGGATCTGGAACATGCCCCGGTTCGACTTGCGGATCAGCGACTCCAGCTGATGGTCGGAGACGGTGACGTCATTACCGAGCAGCAGCTTGTAGTTCAGCATGGTGGATGCTTCATGATAACTTAAAGACATGCTGGAGTAGCCCCGGCGTGGTCTGCTGATGGACACGCTCAGCGTAAAGGGAAACTGGCTGCGCACTTTGGCCCGGTAGCGGTCGGTCAAGTCGCGCACCAGCTGATTGCCGGTTTCGACAGGATGATCGGTGCCGGTCAAAATGACAACTTGTCCATGGCGGGGCGTAAACGTCACACACGACATTTTATCCTCGAACGTCTCGATCGCCATGACACGCAACGTGTTGTGCACGATCAGTTGATCGTTTTTGTTATAGCTGCCGGTGAACTGCTTGTATTTGTCGATAACCGCAACGCAGATATAGAAATATTCGCCCTTCAGCGGCAGCTTCAACTGCTCGACTTTGCCCTGCAGCTCGGCTTCCGTCAATTCGCCCCACAGCAAATGCTGGAACGTGCTTAACTTAAGATCCGGCATATATTTGGCAAGCTGGTCTTCCATCTCACCGTTCGCCCTGACGACTTGCGCCATAAACATGCCTAACGCCTGGAACTCGTCGGCATGCCGCGGATTGTATGTCCCGCCGATTTCGTATTTGTCCAGCAGCCGTTCCACAGGTCCGTACAGCCGCATTGTGCCTTCGTAGGAAACGATAAGCCAGATGAGTATCATGACGATAGCAAAAAGCGAAGAAACGATGGGGATATATTCCGTCTTGGCCGCGAACTGGGCGGCCGGTGTCATGACAACGGTGGTAAACCCGGTGGCGTCGGAAGTAACCGCGGACACGTAATAAGTTTCTCCGGCGAACGGGACGATTTGTGTCAGCGTTGCCGGCGCATGCCGCCAAACTTCATAAGGGGCGGGGACCGCCGGCTGCGCATTGCCGGTTATACTGGCGTCGGTACTAAGCAGCAGCTTGCCGTCCGGCGCCGTCAGCCAAAGCTTTTGCCGTTCCTCGAAGGCAAGCCGGCGCGACATATTTTGCAGCTCCCGGCTGCTTACATGCAGCGCGATAGCCGCATCTGCAGAAGGCAGCGGGGAAAGCAGCAGCAGCTCATCTTGGCCGGCGTATGTATGCGGGGGGATCAGCAGCGGCGAGTCCGCTTTTAACGTTCCGGGTCCAAGCATGTTTTGAAAATAAGCATACGGTTTCCCGGTTGTCGTCAGCACATCGGCTTTGGCCGTATCGATGAACGAAATGTCGTATTCGGCATTCAGGTCGCGCTTTAGCGCCTGCGCCAACTCCAGCAGACTGGCAAACGGCAGACGGCCGGTTTCGCCCGTCTGCGGACGGGCCAAGCCCGAAGCGGCGTCGCTTGCCGCCAAACTGCGCGTGACTGTCTTCAGCTCGCCGAAGGCGGCGTCGGCGCGATTTTGCATATGGGTAAGTTTGTTCCGGTAATGGTCTTCGATCTCGATGTTGACGCTTTCAGTCCATAACGTATAAAAAATAAATGAGCAGACGGCAATCGGCAGCAAACCGCCCAATACGGCAAACAGCAGCAGCTTATGTTTAAGCGACATCGTTTTCCAGCGGTAAGGCCATCTGGAAGGAAGCGGATTAAGCGGATTCATGTTCTCACCTGCACTCGATTTTTTTACGGCTCTTCAAGTGTATAACTTTCGCCATATTTGTCAAATTAACCAATTGCATGGGGGGGATGGCCAAGGGGGGGCCCGAGGTTGCCGGTCGTCATGCACCGTCTTGCTCTGTCACGCCTAGCGTTGCCGTAGCCGCGCACCCGGACCGTGTTCTCCCCGCGCCGTTGCGCCTCGTGTGGGAGCGGGGTACCGATTACGGTTTATCTTTGTTTCCGCCGCGTTATCTTTATTTTGTGTGCGCCGCATAAAGTGATAATTGCCCATAAGGGATACCGTGCATTAAAGTGATTGGCGAAGGGAGCGTAGGACTGAATATGGAAAAAATGAGCGTACCAATGATTATAGGTCACCGGGGCGCAGCGGGAGAAGCGCCGGAAAATACGCTGGCTTCGTTCCTGCTTGCCGTCCGGCAAGGAGCTCATGCCATTGAGTTGGATGTGCAATTATCCAAAGACGGGGAGCTTGTCGTCATTCACGACGATACGATTGACCGCACCACCAACGGTAAAGGCGCCGTTGCCGAATTGACATTGGAGGAACTGAAACGGTACGATGCCGGTTTATGGTACGGGGAGCAGTTCGCAGGCGAAACGATTCCAACGCTGGCCGAAGTGTTCGAGCGGATGCCGGCCGAATGTGTCGTTAACGTGGAAATCAAAGGGGAGATGAACGGCGAGCTGGAGCGGAAGCTGGCAGAGTTATTGTATGGCAGCGGCCGGATGGAAACAGTGCTTGTCTCTTCATTTAAGCACAAAAGCTTAAAGACGTTAAAGCTAATTGCTCCGGAAGTGCGAGTCGGACTTGGCTATACGGGCGATGTGATCGATCATATCGCGTTTGCTGAAGCGTTCGGGGCCGAAGTCTTCTCGCTGCATCCGCATCACAAGCTGATCGGTTTGCACGAAATCGGGCTTGCCGTAAGCAAGGGGATCAGGGTATATCCATATACGGTAAACGGTGAAGAGGACATGCGGAAGCTGCTTCAGGCCGGAGCCTCCGGGCTGATTACCGACTATCCGGGCCGGATGCGTGCCGTATTGGAGCAGGGCATATAACAAGGAGCAGCGCAGCATGAATAAAAGAGACCGACGTTTAATTATGACCGCTATGCTGATTGCGACCTTTATGGCCGCAATCGAAGGCACCATTGTGAATACAGCCACTCCGGTCATTGTTGGCGAGCTGGGCGGGATGGAACTGATGAGTTGGGTGGTGTCGATTTATTTGCTGACCACAGCCATCGGTACGCCGATATCCGGCAAAATTGCCGATCTATACGGCCGCAAGCCGGTTTTTTTGCTCGGCACGGGTTTATTCCTGCTTGGCTCCATTTTATCGGGCATCGCCCAGACTATGGAGCAGCTGATTGCCTTCAGGGCGCTGCAGGGTTTGGGAGCGGGAGCGATTTTGCCGGTGACGATGACGATTGTGGGAGATATTTATCCGGTGGAAGAGCGGGCCAAAGCGCAGGGCTGGATCAGCGGCATATGGGGAATATCCGCTTTGATCAGTCCGCTTACCGGCGGTCTGGTGGTCGATTATGTGTCGTGGCGCTGGATATTTTACATCAATGTGCCGTTTGGCGCCGTTTCCGCGCTGCTGCTGGCTTTTGTTTTGCGCGAAGCTCCGGCCAGGCAGCGCAAACCGATCGGTTACGGGGCAATGGCCGCTTTTGCCGCCGGCATGACGTGTTTGCTGTATGCGCTGATGAACACCGACCCGCATGCCGGAGGAGGCGGAAACGCCGCGAGTCCGGTATTTTTTCTCGCTGCGCTCGGTTTTCTTGCGGTATTTTTTGGCCTTGAGCGCAAAGCCGCAGAACCTTTGCTGCCGGCGTCGCTGTTCCGTTTGCGGATGATCGGCGTGCCGAATGCGAGTGATTTTGTATACAGCGCCGTGTTGGTGGCGATTAATTTTTACATTCCGCTGTGGGTGCAAGGAATATACGGCGGCGGAGCCGTCGCTTCGGGACTGATCCTTATTCCGGTGTCGATTTTTTGGCCAATCGGGGCCAATCTGGCCGGACGGCTGCAGATGAAATTCGGGATGCGCGCCGCATCGCTAACCGGTCTTGGCATTACAATCGCCGCATGTGTCTTGATGGCGGTTCCCGACATCCGCATGTTTCCGTGGCTGCTGGCGGGCTGCCTCGCTTTAATTGGCCTCGGCTTCGGGGTCACCTTTACGGTGCATACCGTGTCTGTCCAATCCGCCGTAGATTGGAATATGCGGGGAAGCGCAATCGCTTCGAACAATTTTATCCGGTTGATGGGACAGACGATTGGCGTTGCTTTTTTTGGCGCGCTGTTAAACGCTATCGTATCGCGGCGTATTGCGGCAGGCGGACTCAGCGGGGAACTGACAGCGGCGGATGTCAACCTAGTGCTTGGCCCCGAGTCGGGACACGCCGGTCTCAGCGCTGCGGCGCTGAATGGACTACGCGAGGCGCTTGCTTCGGGGCTGCATGTCATTTTTGTGGCTATGGTAGTGCTGGCGGTAATTTCATTTCTTGTGACGCTCCGGCTACCCAAGGGCGGGCCCGGGACAGGTGCGGCAGCAGCGGGCGGCACCGCGGCATCCGCCGATTCGGCGGGGCGCTGAAAGACGGAGAACACCTGCGATACAAGCCCAGCCAAAAATATTCCGGGAAGAGTAGAGCACTAATTGGACAGCAGGCATAAATTCAACTTATATTAAATAAGTAAAAGACGATAGGATCCTTTATTTGCGGCCCACGTTCTGCCGAAACGTGGGCTTTTTTTCATGACTGCTGCAATGTTGATTCCGGCTGGCGGGCAATATAGCTGCAGGGCAGGTCTGTCTTGCGCCGCACGCAGCTTACGGGAAGGATACTGGAATAAAATGTTGAATATGTAGAACAAGGGAGAATGATGATGTTATGACCGATACAAACAACAATTCGAATATTTCAAAGGATGTGTCGGAACGTGGTTATTGAACAATTCAAGCAAGCGGTTGAGCGGAATGACCCGGATGCCGTAAGACGCTTACTGCATAGCCAGCCATTGCTTGCTGAACGGATCAACGAACCGTGGTTTGTTTTCGATACACCGGCGATTGTTATTGCTGCAAATAGAGGAAACCGTGAGTTGGTTGACGTGCTGCTAGAGTACGGGGCGGATATTAATGTCAAAAGCAGCTGGTGGGCAGGGGGATTTGGTGTCCTGCATCATGAGCATCACGATTTATCCCGTTACCTTATTGAGCGGGGGGCCCATGTCGATCCGCATGCTGCGGCTGCATTGGGAATGCTGGAGCTGCTGCGGAAGATGGTTGAGCAGGATGCGGACATTGTCAATCAGCGAGGTCCGGATGGGCAGGTGCCTTTGCATTATGCCGTTTCACCCGAGATCATCGATTTTCTGCTGGACCACGGAGCTGTCATGGATATGCGGGATATTGACCACAGCAGTACGCCTGCCCAATATGCCGTCAATATTCCGGACAAATGCAGACATTTAATTCACCGCGGTGCCCAGACGGATATCTTCATGGCCTGTAAGCTGGGGGACGTCGAACTTGTCCATAACATTTTGAAAAAGGATCCCGACGCCCTTCAGTTCCAGGTGGGGAAAGGGGACTTTACCTCCGTCGGCGGTCATATATATGAGTACGTTATCGGCGCGAATGTCAAGCCGATCTTTCTTGCGCAGCATTTGGGACATGAAGCCATTACGGAGCTGATGTTGTCGTACAGTTCGGTTGAGCAGAAATTTCTGCTTGCCTGTATACGGGCAGATACGGAAACCGTTCGCAACATCTTAAAGGAGCATCCGGACATTGTTCAATTCCTCCAGCCGGAAGACCAGAGTGTTATCATCGATGCAGCACGGGATCATAACGCAGATGCGGTGCGGCTTATGCTGGATGTTGGTTTTCATGTGGATGCACGGCGCAATGAGCGTTCGATGACAGCTCTCCATCGTGCCGCAGAACGAGGAGACTATGAAATCGTCCGGCTGCTCATTAAACACGGCGCATCGCTGGAAATTCGGAATGAATTCGGCGGAACTCCAATGAACAGCTGTATCTGGGGATCTCTTCATACTCAAGATCCGCAAGGGGATTATGCTGCGGTTGCAGAGATACTCATCGAAGCAGGGGTTAAGCTGCCGGATCAGGCGATGGGCAGCGAGCCTGTGAGGAATGTTCTTATTAGGCACGGAGTGCGAGAGTAAAAGCCGGATAACATGAGGAAGCCGCCTCTCTTACCCTACGCGGCCGATTTGAATACGTGCAGAAAGAAGAGTTTGAACAAAAGGAGTAGAAAAATGAAGGTATTGTGGGATAGAATGGAGAATTGGCTTAAGGTCCATGCTCCTGACGTTTTAGCGGATCTCAATGAGGGGGCAAGCGAGCCCGAAATTTCTGGCTTAGAAGACGTTATAGGTTTTGCGCTTCCTGACGATATAAAAGAGTCGCTGCGCATTCACAACGGCCAGTCAGGCGATGCCCAGTGGCTTATTGCTGGTTGGGAGTTGCTTTCCACGGAGCGTATTTTGGAAGAATGGAAAGTTTGGAAGGAGTTATCTGACAAGGAGTCGTTTACAGAATGGAACGCAGATCCCCAGGAGGGGATAGCGAATGTCTGGTGGCAGCCTGCGTGGATCCCGTTAACCTATAACGGCTGCGGCGATCATCATTGTGTTGATCTAGGAGCGACGGAAGACGGTGCAAATGGTCAAATCATAACGATGTGGCACGATTCGGGAGAAAGAGCGTTATTAGCCAAAACGTATACTCAATGGTTCGAGTACATTGTTCAAACCTTTGAATCGCATGATGCGGAATATGTCTTTGAAAGCGGCGACTTCGAATTTGACGCTACCGAAGATAAAACGAACGGATAACGAATCGTTTCAGGCGAGTGCGCGTATATAACGTAATTAGGAAAGGGGCAGTCTGGATGAAGTCTTTGAAAGTTCAAGATTTGATTAACCGGTTCTCGCTGGAGGTGCTGGTGGCAGGGGATACTGCCCGCACGATATCGAAACCTAAAGCTCACAGGCCGGGCCTTGAGTTCGCCGGTTATTTCGATTTTTTCTCGCATGACCATGTGCAGGTATTAGGGCGCAAAGAAATTACTTATTTGCATAAGCTGACGGAAGAGGAGCGCAATGACCGGATCGGCAACGTCGTGAAATACCGTCCGCCTTGCTTTGTCGTGACGCGCAGCCAGGAAGGCTTAAAATATTTAACGAAATATTGCGAGGAAGAAAACATCCCTTTATTGCGCACACCGATGCCGACTTATAAATTCATGGAGATGGCCGATATTTACATGACGACGGGTTTGGCGCCGGAAATGGCCATACACGGGGTATGCGTCAACGTTTCGGGAATCGGGGTGCTTCTGCGCGGCAAATCCGGAGTCGGCAAAAGCGAGACGGCTCATACGCTGATCCGGCGCGGGCACCGGCTTGTCGCCGACGATATGGTAGTCCTGAAAAAGATCAGCCCGGAAACGATTCTGGGCACACATAACGAAGTGAACAGAGAGTTTCTGGCGCTGCGGAGCATCGGACTGATCAACGTTTCCCGGCTGTACGGCCGGCGTGCGTTTCAGGAGGAAACAAGAATTGTGCTTGATATTGAGTTGACTCAATGGCAGGAGTATGCGTTAAACAACGAACTTGAGCTGGAGCCCAAATTTACGGAGTATTTGGACGTCCGGGTCCCGCATATCGAAATCCAGCTGCAGCCGGGCCGTGATGTGGCCGGACTTGTGGAAGCGGCGGCGAACAATTGGTATTTGCGCATGCAGGGGTACAGCGCAGCCGACGAGTTTATGAAAAGGCTGGAAAAACAATAATTCATTGCCGCGTACATCGCGGCTTTTTTCATTTCCGGGCAAATGAGATTCGAATTCCACAATCCAAGGCTTGATGTTATAATCTGTGATAACATTTATGAAAGCGGTTCATATTTCGCGTCGTCTGCCGTCTGCCCGTTTCGCACGATGTTTTCCGGAACGCGCCGTTTATGATAAAAGGGGGAAACATATGCTGTCGCTAATCCGAGTCGCCTTTTCCAATTTCAAATTCCGCAGCTTGTTTTTCCGCAATTTGCTGTGGCTCACCGGATTCATCACGCTGCCCGTGCTGTTTATGGGCCTGCTCGGCAATTGGTACAGCCAAACAAGCATCAATGAAGAAGTCAAGCAGTCCAGCACACAGATGCTGGAGCAAACACGCAGGCTGATGGATTTGCTGCTTAGCCAGGTCGACCAGGTATCCATCCAGCTGGCGCAAAGCAAAGCGATGTCCACCCTGCTCGAAAGCCGGAATATGGCCGAGTTGGACCCGGAGTTGTCCGAGGTGCGCAAATATTTGCTCGACGCTTATATCAACATGCCTTATATCGAATCCATTTACGTATATTATGCCGGACCCAATAAGGTACAGACGCCGCTCAGCCAGCTTATGGACTTCGACGAATTGGACGATAAAAGCTGGATTTCGCTGGTCAAAGGAGGCATCCGCAAGGAAGGGCAGTGGTATGTACGCAGCTACAAGGACCCTGACGATTCCATCGCTCCGGCTTCCGCCCAAGTTACTTTCATCCGGCCGCTGCCGCTCCTCGGAACGGGGATCAAAGGAGCGGTCATTATTAATATGAACCAGCCGGCGTTGTTCCAGAGCCCTTCGATGCGCCTGATGAGAAAAGGCGAGGAAATATGGGTGGTCAGCCCGGATGGCAACTATGCGTTTAACAAAGCGGGTCTGCGTGTTCCTCCCGCCGACTTCGAGCAAATTAAAAGCCGCATCGGCACCGACATTTCGGCATTTGACGGCAAGCTGGGCGTCGTCGATTATTCGTTTACGGCGGTGAATTCGCCATACACCTCCTGGAAATACATCGATATCATGCCTTCCGAATCGCTGCATACCCGCAGCATCAACATGCAGCGGTTTATGTTCATCTTGACCGGCTTATGTATGGCCGCCGCGGTCATCAGCGCTTTTATTATGTCGATTCGGGTGTACAGCCCGATTTATTCCTTGATGGAATTTATCCGCAACCGCAGCATCATCGGTCCGCTTAAACAGGCGCTTTCCGGCCGCAGCGGCGAGTTGTCCGTGATCGTCTCGGCGTATGAATCGCTGCTTCACAAAGGCGACTCTCTTGAGCAGCAGCTTGCCCAGAACAAGCCGATTTTGCAGCAAAGTTTTCTGAATTCGGTATTATTTGAAAAAACAAGCCTGCACAAGGAACGGGCCGAACGCTTCGCGTATTACGGTTTAACGCTCGCCGGATACGGCTGTTTCGTATGTGTGCTGCGAATCGATCATTACAGCTCGTTCACCTCCGCATACAGCCAGCACGATCAAAGCTTGATCCGTTATTTTATCGCCAAGCTGGCCGAAGAAATCGCGGGCGAATATATGCATGCTTACGCCATTCACGCGGAAAGCTCCGACATTAAACTGCTGTGCAGCTTAAAGGAGCCGCAGCCGCGGGAGACGTTTATGCTCCAGTCGGTCAAACTGGCCGAATTGATCTGCGCTCAAGTGCGCCGCCATTTGACTGTTACAGTTAGCGCCGGCATCGGTGACATCAGGATGGAACCGGGTCATATCGCAGATTCGTTCGCGGAAGCGTTGGAAGCGCTTAACGCCAAAGCGTTTAAAGGGCATGAGTCGGTTATTCCATGCTGGATATCGGATGGAGATGGAGACCAGCGCGGCGTGAAATCGCTGTACATGCAGCTTAAGGATTTGCGCAAAAAGGTGCCTCACGGCATGAACGAAGAAGGCTACAGCGAGCTGGAGATAAGCTTGGCGGAACTGGAAGAGCAGCTGCGGGTGTCGCCGGGCTGGAGTTTTGAATTGTTTCAGGCGGCGATGTTCCAAATCGTGCTTGACGTTTACAACAAATCGGTGGAAAACGGCCTTGAAGCTTTTGACGAGGAGCGGTTGACGCTGCTTCACGCCAGCTTTAATCAAGTGGAAACGGCAGAGGAGCTGCTTCGTTGGACGCGGCAGTACGCGGGGGAAACCAAACGGCTGATCACCGCCAGACTGCAGCAGCAGCCGGCCGCCGTCAGCACGCAAATTGCCGAATATATCGAAGCGCATTATGCCTACGATATTTCGCTTGGCGGCATCGCCGAGCAGTTGAGGCTGGACCCGTCTTATGTGAGCCGGTTGTTCAAGCAAGAGTATCGGATGAATTTTTCCGACTATTTAATTTCGCTGCGGATGGACAAAGCCAAGGAATTGCTGAAAAATACGACGCTTAGTATTAAAGATATCGGCATGCTTGTCGGATATGAGAATCAGCGAAGTTTTAACCGGATTTTCAAAAAGCAGGAAGGCGTTTCCCCTGGACAGTACCGCGATATGGCATCCCCGTCCACTTTGCATAAAGGCGAGGTGTACTAGGCGGGAGGGCGGTCATTGGGGGCCGTTTGGGGACGAAGGCCGCTGCCGGCATGGTTCTGTATGGCTGTTTATCGCAATGTTTCGGGCCCATCCGTTCCCGAAAAACATATCAAGTGCATCATGTCAGAAGAAGTCCATACGGCCCCAATAGGCCAAATAGCATTTCGGGTCCACAATTGCAGAAATAGTCATCTTTACGAAGCGGCGTCGCGGGACATAAGATCGGATTGCGGCAATGAAGCTGCGGCAGACCATCGTTCGAGGAGGTTTTTGGGCATGAAACGTTTTTTTGGAAAAAGCGGCATTGCAGCGGCGGGTACGGCTATCCTGCTGGCGGCAATCGTAACGGCATGCAGCGGAGGCGGGGGGAACAGCGGTACGGCGGCGCCAAAAGCAAACAATACGGCGGCGGAAAGTCAGCCTGAGAAAAAAGAACCGCCGAAGGCAGCGGGCGCTCCGGTTACATTTGCGATGTCGGAGGTTATCAATCCGGAGCAGGTGACCAACTTTAACCCGTTTCTGGCAACGGGCAACTGGAATACGATTTTCGATTACATGTTTGATCCGCTGCTGTACTTTAACCCGGTGAAAGGCAACTTGATTCCGCGCCTGGCGGAAAAAGAAGGGACATGGTCCGGCGATCAGAAAACGTATACCGTCAAGCTTAATATGAAAGCCAAATGGCACGACGGACAACCGCTTACGACGGACGATGTGTTGTACACATTTAACGCGCTGAAGGACAACAAAGTGCTTGACCGCTATTTATTATGGGACAAAAACCGGCTGCAGGAAGTGTCTGCGGAAGGCAAAGACACCATCGTCTTTAAGCTCGGCGACAAATTTCCGTCGCTTCCTTATTATTTGACGACCGTGTCGATTGTGCCCAAACATCAGTTCGAAAAGGAGAACCCAACGACTTTTTTAAACAAAACACCGATCGGTACGGGAACGTTCAAGTATAAATCGTTAAATGACAGCGCTATCATCTTGGAGAAAAACCCCGATTATTTCTTGGGAGCGCCGCAGATCGATCAACTGCAGGTCAGCCGCTTCAACAATTCGTCGACCTTGACGTTGGCTTTGGAAAAAGGCGATGTGCAGATGTCGGCCGGAACGTTGGCGATGCCCAGTGTGCCGAAGCTGCTGGAAAATCCGAACAATAAAATGCAGGTATATCCTGGACTCAGCACATATGCCGTTATCATGAACAACGAAAAGCCGGGTTTGTCCGATCAGGCGGTGCGCAAAGCGATCCAGCAGGCGATCGACCGCAAAGATTTGATTGAAAAAGGCGAAAGCAACGGCGTATTTCCGGCCAACCCCGGGTTCCTGTCGTCCGTGTTCGGAGAGATGACAAACAGCAAACTGCTGGACGATCCGGCGTTTGGCTTCAACAAAACTGCCGCCGCCAAGTCGCTGGAGGACGCCGGTTACAAGAAAAATGCCAAAGGCATTTACGAGAAAAACGGCAAACCGCTTTCGTTTACGTACCACATGGCCGCCAACGCCCCGGCGCAAAACAAAGAGGGAGCGATGATTACACAGTGGTTAAAAGAGGTGGGCATTGAAACGACGGTGAAGCTGGTTACTTGGCCTGAGTTGACCAAACTGCTGATGTCGGGCGATTACGACCTGCTGCAGAACGGTCTGAACACGCCGCCCGATCCGCAGGCGTCGCTGGAAGTATTCCACAGCAAAATGACAGCGCCGACCGGAACGAATACGCCGGGCTTGAACTATATGCGCTTTAAAGACGCTGACGTGGACAAATGGCTTGATGAAGCCGCCTCCGCCGATCCGGCCAAGCGCAAGGAGTTGTATTTCCTTATTCAGCAGCGTATTGCCGAGAAAGCGCCAATCGCCGTTATGTACAATGTAGGGGGACATGTGCCTTACCGGGTGGAATCTTTTACCGGATATAACGAAAGCCTTCCGGTGTACTCCGCGCTGTCCTTGAAAGACGTTAAGAAAAAATAATTGCTGTCTATGCGGGCGGGCGGCCCGGACAAGGCCGTCCGCGTAAGGAGGACGCTTCCGATTGAGATACAATGCGGCTTATTTTGTGAAAAGAGTCGGTTTCGCCTTGATTACGTTTTATGTTGCAATTACGCTTAATTTTTTGCTGCCCCGGCTGATGGGGGGCAATCCCGCCGATACGCTTGCTTCCGATAAAGCGTTGGGCTCACAGGAAATTGCGAGTGCCCTGAAGGCGCAGTTCGGGCTGGAAAATCCGAGCTTGTTATACCAATACGGGCAATATCTCAAGCAGCTGCTGCAGGGCAACATGGGCATCTCTTATGTCAATTATCCGTCCCCGGTAATGGAAGTGATGCTGAAGGCGCTGCCGTGGACGATCGGCACGGTGCTGACGGCAACGCTCATCAGTTATCTGATCGGCTGGCTGATCGGTATCCGCGGTGCGTGGAAATCCGGCTCGGTATTCGATAACGCCTCGCTGTTTACGGCATTTTTTCTGAATGCCGTGCCTTATTTCTGGATCGCCATTTTATTTGTGATGATTTTTGCCTTTTATTTGGGCTGGTTTCCGCTTGGGCAGGCGATCGATCCGAGCTACGACAGCTTTACCGCTTGGGGAAAGCTGATGTCGATCGCAAGCCATGCCTTTTTACCTGTTTTCACACTGGTGATCGCTTCGCTTGCCGGACACATCTTAGTGCTGCGCAACAATCTGATGCGGGTGCTTTCCGAAGATTACATGCTGCTGGCCAAAGCGAAGGGGTTGTCGGAGAGACGGCGGAAATATATGTACGGGGCGCGCAACGCGCTGCTGCCTTCTTTTACCGGATTGATGATGACGCTTGGGCATGTCATCGGAGGAGCGATTACGACGGAAATCGTGTTTTCTTATCCGGGTGTCGGGCTGGTCACATTTAATGCGATATTAAGCCACGATTATCCGCTGATCCAAGGCGCATTCCTGTTTATTGCCGTGTCGGTCATCTTGTTTAATCTAATCGCGGATTTGCTGTATCCGCTGATCGATCCCCGGGTTGCTATGCAGTAGCGGCAGGATGCGGGTCCGTCATTTGCCGCAGGCGGAAGGAATCGCCGAAGAACGGTTTGCGGCCAGCTCATCCATGATGGGGGAGTCAGTGTCGCGGCGAGCTGCCCGGCAACATACATTCGCCAGTTTGGCCTATTTTACAGCAAGGAGGCACATATGGAGCGTACGCGGCTTTTTTTTCAACGCTGGTTTCCCGGGTTTAAGGGGAAGGCGGGTCTCATCATTATCGTTTGTTTTGCGGTTGTCGCTGTTTTCGGACCTCAGCTTGCTCCGCATCCGATGAATTTTATCGGCTTTGACTCGTGGCTTGCGCCTTCCGGCGAGCATTGGCTTGGCACGGACAGCTACGGCCAAGATGTGCTGAGCCAGATGATTTACGGCACGCGCACTTCGTTTCTTGTCGGTATCGTCGCCGGGCTGATCACAACCGTCATCGGTGTCGCTGTCGGGCTTATTTCCGGCTATAAGGGCGGGTGGATCGGCGAATCGCTGATGCGCGTTGTTGATTTGTTCCTGATTATACCTACGCTCGCGTTAATGATTATTTTGGCTTCGTTTCTGCCGTCGATCGGCCTTGTCAGCACAATCCTGATTATCGGGCTGCTCAGCTGGCTGTATATGGCCCGCAGCATCCGCAGCCAGACGTTGTCCGAGCGGGTGAGCGGTTACGTTGAAGCGGGGCGTATGGTCGGCATGTCCGATTGGGAAATCATGTTCCGGGAAATTATGCCCAACATGATTCCGGTTATTTTGGCCAATCAGGTGCTTGTAACAACGCAGGCGGTGCTGGCGGAAGCGGGCTTAAGTTTCCTGGGGCTCGGCGATCCGACCAGCGTCAGCTGGGGCACGATTCTGTCGCTGGCCAACGCCAACAACGCCGTCTTGTTTAAAGCGTGGTGGTGGATTATTCCGCCCGGGCTGTCGATCGCGCTGCTCTGTTTTGGCTTTATCCTGATCGGCAACGGCATTTTGGACAAATATCAGGCCAACCGCGGCAATGCGGCGTTATAACATAACGGAAGGGGAGAGCGGCTTGACCGACTTGTTGCAAGTAGACCGGCTTCGCGTGGAATACGCGTCCGGCCGCGGCTCTGTCCGGGCCGTTGACGACATCAGCTTTACGATCGGCAAAGGCGAAATCTTCGGGCTGGCCGGCGAATCCGGCTGCGGCAAATCGACGACGGCGTTTGCCGTTGCCCGGCTGCTGCGCCCGCCGGCGCGGATTGCCGGAGGCAGCGTCAAGCTGGACGGAACGGAGCTTACCGGGCTGAGCGATGCGCAGTTCGACCGCATCCGCTGGTCGCGGATGTCGATTGTCCTGCAGAGCGCGATGAACAATCTGAATCCGGTGATGAAAATCGGCGACCAGCTGGCCGACTCGATACTGGCGCATCAGCCGATGACGATGAAGGAAGCGTACGGCGAAGCCAAAAGGCTGCTCGAACTGGTCGATCTGCCGTACGACCGGCTGGGCAGCTTTCCGCACGAGCTGTCGGGCGGCATGAGGCAGCGGGTCGTGATCGCGATGGCGCTTGCGCTGAATCCGAGCCTGGTCATCATGGATGAACCGACGACGGCGCTTGACGTGGTTGTGCAGCGGGGCATTATCCGCAAAATCGTCCAGCTTCAGCAGAAATTCGGCTTCTCGATTTTGTTCATTACGCACGACCTGCCGCTGATGCTGGAAATGTGCGGAAGAATCGGCATCATGTATGCCGGCAAGCTGGTGGAGACGGCGGACCGGGACAGCCTGCTGAGGCATCCGAAGCACCCGTACACGCAGGGGCTGCTGAATTCGTTTCCGTCGCTGACGGGACCGAAAAGCAAGCTGATCGGCATTCCCGGTCACCCGCCGGATCTGATTACGCCGCCTCCGGGCTGCAAGTTCCATCCGCGCTGCAGCCATGTTTTGCCGGTATGCAGCCGCATTGTGCCGGAGCTGCGCTTGCACGGGCGGCAGGATGTCTCCTGCCATTTGTATACGGAGGAGGGAATCGGGCATGAGCAAGCCTCTGCTGCAAGTGAACAATCTCAGCAAAGTATTTGAATCGGGAGTGTGGCCCCGCAAAAAGACGTTTTCCGCCGTGCACGATGTCCGTTTTCGTTTAAGCGAAGGCGAGGTGCTGGCTATCGTCGGCGAATCCGGCAGCGGCAAAAGCACGATTGCCCGGATGATTACCCGGCTGATTCCGCGCAGCGGCGGAGATATCGTGTACAACGGCGTATCCGTGGACGACGCCAAGTTGTCCAGGGAGCTGCCCCGGCATGTGCAGATGATTTTTCAGGACCCGTTTGCGGCGCTGAATCCGCATCACAAGATCGGTTATATCATCGGCAGGGCGCTTGAGGTGCAGCACGCCGGCGGAGGCGATACGCGGAGCAAGGTGATTTCCCTGCTCAATCAGGTCGGGCTTACGCCTGCCGAAGATTTTATCGACAAGTACCCGTATCAGCTGTCCGGCGGCCAGAAGCAGCGGGTCATTATCGCCAAGGTGCTTGGCCTCGATCCGAAAATTATTGTCGCCGACGAGCCAACCTCGATGCTTGATGTATCGATCGGCATAGGAATTATGAATCTGATGCTCGAATTAAAAGAGAAGCACCGGCTGTCGTACATTCTCATTACGCACAATCTGGGCAGCGCGAGATACATGGCCGACCGGATTCTGGTGATGTTCGGCGGGCAAATCGTGGAAAGCGGACCTTGTGAAGAGGTCATCGCCGATCCGAAGCATCCGTATACGAAGCTGCTGCTGCAATCGTCGCCGGACCCATGGCGCGCGCAGCAAGGCGATGCGGAGGAGCCGGTTGAGCCGCAGGGCGGCCCGCTTCCGCAGGAAGGCTGCCGCTTCCGCCACAGGTGCCCGCATGCGGCCCAGGCATGTGCCGCCGGGCCGATTGCATCGTTCCGGCTGGACGAGGAACGCGAGGTACGCTGCGTGATGTACGGTTAGAAGGCAGGGCAGGGCCAAGAAAGGAGCGATCTATATGCGCGCGGTAGTTGTTTTATTTGATTCGTTAAACAGGCATATGCTTCCGCCTTACGGGGGTAGTGGCGTTCATGCGCCGAACTTTGAGAGGCTGGCGCGGCACTGCGTCACCTTCGACAACGCTTGGGTCGGGAGCATGCCTTGCATGCCGGCAAGGCGCGATCTGCATACCGGCAGATACAATTTCCTGCACCGCAGTTGGGGGCCGCTGGAGCCGTTTGACGATTCGTTTGTGACTATGCTCAAGAACAGCGGCGTATACACACATCTGGTCAGCGATCATTACCATTATTGGGAGGCGGGCGGCGCTACGTATCATACGCAGTACAATTCGTGGGAATTTTGCCGCGGCCAGGAAGGCGATCCGTGGAAAGGCGAAGTCGGCGATCCGGATATTCCGGAGCATGTCGGCAGCTTTGAAGGGCATCGCGGCGCCTTGTTCCGCCAGGATTGGATCAACCGCACCTACATGCAAGGCGAAGCCGGGCATCCGCAGACACAGACGTTTGCGCAAGGTCTCGAATTTATCCATACCAACGCCGTTGAGGACAACTGGCTGCTGCAAATCGAAGCGTTTGACCCGCACGAGCCTTTTTTCTCTCCGCAAACGTACAAGGATTTATATCCTCACGAGTATGCCGGCAAGCACTTCGATTGGCCCGCCTACAAGCGTGTGACCGAAACGCCGGAGGAAGCGGAGCATTGCCGATACGAATACAAGGCGCTGCTGAGCATGTGCGACGCAAGCCTGGGCAGGCTGCTGGATACGTTCGACAAGCTCGATTTGTGGAAGGATACGATGCTGATCGTTTCCGCGGATCACGGATTTTTGCTGGGAGAGCATGATTGGTGGGCAAAAAACACCATGCCGTTGTACAATGAGATTGCGCGTATCCCGTTTTTTATCTGGGATCCGCGCACCGGCCGCAGCGGCGTCAGGAACAACAGTCTCGTGCAATGGATCGATGTCGCGCCGACGCTGCTTCAGGCGTACGGGCTCGCAGCGGCCCCCGATATGCGCGGCGTAAGTTTGGCGGAAACGCTGGAGGACGGCAGGGCTGCAAGATCCGCGGTGCTGTTTGGTTATCACGGCGCACATGTCAACTGTACCGACGGCCGTCATGTGTATATGAAAGCG
Organism: Paenibacillus thalictri; assembly: GCF_004307995.1. Lineage (GTDB taxonomy): Bacteria > Bacillota > Bacilli > Paenibacillales > NBRC-103111 > Paenibacillus_AF > Paenibacillus_AF thalictri. The sequence goes on from NZ_SIRE01000007.1 coordinate 236,457, forward strand.
CCAGAACGGGCCGACAACAAGCCGTTGTACAACTACACGCTGATGCCGGCCAATATGGGCAGCATGTTTGGCGTGAAGGAGCTGCAGCATATCGAACTTCAGGAGCCGTTTGGTTTTACCAAAGGGGTGCGCACGCTTAAGATACCGGCAGCCACCTATATCGGAGCGCATGGTATGGGCACCTTGCTGTACGATATCGAGGCCGATCCGGGGCAAAATGCGCCGATTGCGGATGAGGCAACGGAGCGGTTGATGCGCCGCCGCCTGACCGAGCTGATGCGCGAGCACGAAGCGCCCGTCGAGCAATACGAGCGTCTGGGGTTAACCGCGCAAGCCAGCCAGGCTGCCGTGTTTGCCGAGACAAACGCTTCTGCGCAAACGGCCGCCGCCACACATACCGAAGCGGCGGGAGGTGCTTCTGCCGCTCCCGATGGGACAGGTTCATCCGCCGACGTTACAACTGCTGACGCCGTTTCGAAGCTTGGCGGTACGGCCGAGCCGGCCCCAGATATCACGAAAGGATCTGATGGATTTTGAACCGGAAAAATATTATCATCATTTATTGCGACGATTTGGGTTACGGCGATTTAAGCTGCTATGGCTCGGATACGGTCAGAACGCCGCATCTGGACGACTTGGCGGCGGGAGGCGTGAGATTCACGAATCTCTATTCCAATTCCCCGGTTTGCTCGCCGTCCCGGGCTTCTTTGCTAACCGGGCTGTACCCGGCCAAAGCGGGAGTGACGGGAATATTGGGAGGCAAGCGCGGCACTCACGGCTTGCCTGCGGCCAAAACGACGATTGCCGCGGCCTTGAAGGCGCACGGATACAGCACGGCGCTGGTCGGCAAGTGGCATCTGGGCACGGCAGCCGACAACAGCCCCAATGCGCACGGCTTTGACGAGTTTTTTGGCTTTAAGGCCGGTTGTATCGATTATTATTCGCACATTTTTTATTGGGAGCAAGCCGGGGGCGTTAATCCGGTTCACGATTTGTGGCACAACGGCGAGGAAGTATGGGAAAACGGGCGTTACATGACGGAGATGATTACGGAGAAGGCAGTCCACTTCATCGAACGGGAGACAGCCGGACAGCGGCCGTTTTTCCTGTACGTGCCTTATAATGCGCCGCATTATCCGATGCATGCGCCGGCCAAGTACATGGAGCGTTTCGCCCATCTGCCGTGGGACCGTCAAGTGATGGCCGCGATGATCTCCGCCGTGGACGACGGCGTAGGCGAGCTTGTCGCCGCTTTGAAGCGGCAAGGCGTCTACGAGAATACCGCCATTTTCTTCTCCAGCGACAACGGGCCGTCCGTTGAAGCGCGCAACTGGCTGGACGGAACCGAAGATCTGTATTACGGCGGCAGCGCCGGCATATTTAAGGGCCATAAAGGCAGCTTGTTTGAAGGCGGCGTCCGCGAACCGGCGATTTTGAGCTGTCCGGGCGTCATTCCAACCAATCAGGTGAACGACGGCACGGCGATGATGATGGATATGTTCCCGACCTTGCTGGAGCTTGCCGGTTTACCCGCGCCGGAAGGCATAGACGGGAGAAGCCTGCATGCAGCTGTGACAGGTACGTCCGAAGCGGCTTCAAGCCCGCATGAAGAAGTATATTGGGAATACAACGGCCAGCTTGCCGTCCGTAAGGGGGACTGGAAGCTGGTGCTGAACGGCAGGCTGGATTTTGGCAGGCCGGTGCCTGATGCCGTTCATTTATCCAATGTGCAGGACGATCCGGGGGAACGGGTCAACGTCAAAGATCAGCATCCCGATATGGCCGAGCAATTAACCGCTCTCGCTAAAGCATGGTATGAGCAAGTGGCCGGAATCGAATATACGTCGTCATAAGCAGCAAACATTCCTTAGCCATCGTAAGATCGCTGAAAAGGCCGCGTGGCGGGGTTCAATTCCGCCATGCGGCGCCAGGACGCGCAATCGGGATTTGCGCGTGTGGGAAAATGTAACTTGATTGTGCACATCATACTGTAAGCTCGGCGATTGTCCCCGAATTTCTCGCTTGATCCCGCATGCAGCGGGTGAAACTCGGGGACAATCGCCGAAAGCAGGCTCTTCGCAACACCTTATGTCAAACGCAGCACCTTGTTGATCGAGGCAATGACCCGGTCGTTTTGGAATGGCTTGACGATAAAATCTTTTGCCCCCGCTTTGAGCGCATTCAGAACCATCAACTGCTGGCCCATGGCGCTGCACATAATAATTTTGGCTTGCGGATCAAAGGAAATGATTTGTGTCGCGGCTTCGATTCCGTCTTTGTCGGGCATGGTGATGTCCATTGTCACCAAATCGGGCTTATGCTGCTTGTACACGTTGACCGCTTCTTCGCCGTTCGTGGCTTCGGCAACAATTTCGTGTCCTTGTTCCGTAAGTATGTTTTTTAACATCGTGCGCATAAAAGCCGCATCGTCCACTACCATGATTCTAGCCATCTGCATCCTCCGTTCTGTCCCATTGGAGCCTAATGATGCATCTCCATGACCCATTTTAGCGATTGGATATATAACTTCATAACGGTTTCCTTATGTAACGCCTTCATCAACGGCCGGTTGTCCAGGCGCTCCCAGTCCGCGGCTTCAAGATCAAGCGCAGCGTCCAGCACCTGCCTGAACACATTGTCCTGCCCAAGCAGAGCGTCCCTGACCTCGCCGGTAAAAGGCAGTTCCTGCACAATCTGGGCCATAGGCCGGCGCAGCAGCACGTCGATCGAAGCAAACATGCCTGTCAAAAAAAACTCAAAATGCTTCTGCTTCATCCCCAGCTCAATCGCCAGCAGCTCCATCAGCTTGCCGCGGATTAAGGAGGTTTTGACAAGCTCCTGATTGTCGGCGTTTTGCTTCTCCTGAAGCAGCAGCAAATACATCCATTTTTTGATTTCCTCGATGCCAAAACGAACCAGCGCCTGCTTAATGGAATAAATCTGTTTCCTGGAGCCGTAAGCTACCGAATTGGCGATTTTCAGCAGCTTATACGACAACCCAAGGTCCCTTTCGATAATCTCGGCAATCGGCTGGTAATTCGGTTCGTCTTTGCTTAATTCGTTGACAATTTGCAGTATGCTTGCGTGCAAGCCGCCGATTTCTTTTCCTTTTACAATAACCGGCTTGCTGAAAAAGTAACCTTGAAACAGATCGTAACCGGCATCAAGCGCCGTCTGAAATTGCTCCCTTGTCTCGATTTTCTCCGCCAGAAAGCGGAGGGGGTATTTACTTTTGTAGGAGCTGATCATCTGGCGCTGCTTGTCCGGCTTTACGGCCGGATACTCCACTTTGATCAGGTCGGCGATGCCAAGCAATGGCTCGTAAGTTTCATCGAAGACAAAGTCGTCCAGAGCCAGCATATAACCGTTGTTTTTTAAGTTCCTGCAGGCCCGGATGACGTCCGCCGTCGGTTTCACCCGTTCCAATATTTCCACGACAATGCTGTCTTTGGGCAGCAGCAGCGGGATTTCGTTCACCAGCAGCTCCTCGGAAAAATTGATGAACGCTTTTGTTCCGCCCGTCAGATCGTTAAGCTGAATGACCAGAAAAGCATTGTTGATCAGCTCGGCGGTCGCCTGCTGGTCGTCGTTTCCCTCATAATAATTGTTGGAACTTCTTCGATAGAGCAGTTCGTATCCGTACGTGTTCATATTCCGGTCAAAGATCGGCTGTCTTGCCGCGTAGACTTCCATTCTGCATCCGCCCCCGATACAATGGTAACTTGCTGTTAGTCGCTGCGTGCTTCTCTTTTCATGGCTGATTTGTTCGAATACATCGCTTTGTCCGCCCGGCTGATCAGCAGATCAAGCTGATCGCCGTCCCGTGGAAACAAGGAAAAGCCTGCTGACAGCGAAATATCGAAAGTCATCTTTCCGGATAAGGAATCCGTTTCTTGATGCAAAATATCGTGCGTCCGCCGGAGTTCTTCGCTGCTGCGAAATGTATGGATCACGATAAATTCGTCTCCACCCCAGCGAATGACATGTTTGGGGGTGCGGAACACGGCGATGAGCAGGTCCGATACAAGCTGAAGCACTTTGTCGCCGGTGTCATGGTTGAACGTATCGTTTATCGCTTTGAAGTTGTTGATATCAACGACAAACACGGCTAACAGGGAATCTTTGCGGGATGCCTGCCTTCGCAATCGGTGGAAAACTTTGCTCGCAATCCGCCGGTTGTACACACCGGTCAGGACGTCTTTTTCCGACGTATATTTGACCTTATCGAAGTAAAAACCCAGCACCCACGCGAAGACCAAACCTCCCGTCAGCAGGGCAAGAAGACCCGCAGGGACGTCTTCGACAACCGTGAGAAAGACGAATGTATTGCCAATTGCAATCGTCAGCAGCACGCCGCGTCCCCAGTATCCCATGATCCATAATCCTCCTTTGCATTCGCGGCATTATGCAATCTGGAACTGATGAGCCATCGTTTTTAATTCGCTCGCCATCTGTTGAAGCGAATGGGAGGAGTGGGAGATTTCCTCCATTGTGGCGATTTGTTCTTCGGTGGCTGCGGAGATCATTTCCGAGCTTTCGGCCGACTTGCTGGCAATGCGGTCCAGTTCCTGCAAGGATGCGTAGATTTGCTCCGAACTCGCCGACATTTCTTCCGCCGCCGCCGATGCTTCTTGGATTTGCTCGACAACGTTGTGGGCGGCTTCCACGATTTTTTCAAATGCTGTGCCGGTTTGTTCAATTACATGAATGCCTTGTTGAAATTCGTTGATGCCGGTGACCGTGGAACGGGAAGCGGAGGCGATATCGGACTGTACTTTGGCAATAAGCCCGTTGATTTGCTCGGACGAGCTTTTGGACATTTCCGCCAGCTTTTTTACTTCCAATGCCACTACGGCAAAACCTTTGCCTTGATCTCCCGCTCTGGCCGCTTCGATGGAGGCGTTTAAGGACAACAGACTGGTCTGAGCGGCGATATCCGTGATGACGGTCACGATGCCGCTGATTTCCCGGGAGCGAAGGTTGAGCGTATCCATAACCTTGGCGATATTGTCTACCGCCAGCTGCACGGTCTGCATTTTGCCTATCGACTGCGCGATCAACTGATACCCTTGTTCCGCCTCATTTTTGGAGTGCACCGACGTTTCGTAGGCTTTGGATGATGTATCGGCAATTCGCTGAATCCCCTGAGCCATTTCTTCCATAGCTTTGGAGCTTTGCTCCGTGCTGAGCGCCTGTGTTTCAATCCCCGAGGCAATATGCTGGGTGGACTCGGCGATATGTCTGGAAGCTTGCGTTGTTTCTTCAATAGAAAACTGCAGCGTCTGCGCAGACACGGAGACTTGGTCCGAGCTATGTATGACTTGCTTCACAAGCGATCTTAAGTAGCTGCTCATCGTATTGAAATCGTCGGCAAGTTTTCCGATTTCGTCCCTATTTTTGATGCTCAATCCTTCCGAGGTCAAATCCCCGGCTGCAACTTTCCGCGCTTCGGCCGCGATGTGGATAATAGGTCTTGCCATATGGTTGGCAAACAGCCATACGCCGATCGCTCCCAGAATAATGCAGATGGCCACAGTGCTGACGGTCGAATATAAAATCCGGATTTGCCCTTGATTGTAATCCTGGTAATAAGAGCCGGCGACAACAATCCAGTTCCATTCGGGAACCTGCAAGGCGTACGTGATCTTCAGCGCTTCCTTGTTGCTGCCCGGCAGCGGCCAATTGTAAAAAGTAAATCCGCCGCCGTTTTGCCCTTGCTTGATGACATCTTGGATGTAATAGAAGCCGTCGGACGTTTTTTTGTCCCACATATTTTGCCCTTCCAGCTCGGGATGCGCGATCAGATCGCCTTTGTCGTTAATGATGTAATAATATCCGTTTGGTCCTAAGTCGATATTGCGGTTTACCGCTCTTGTGCCGTCCTGCTGTTTTGCGCCAAGCACGAGGAGCTTGATGTCCTCTTGCGCCTGAGGTAAGGTGAGCTGGCCGTTTTTGACCATTTCATTTAATTGTTTGACGTTCTGGACCATCAGCTTTACGCTGTTCTCCAAATTTTTCTCGATGAGCGCGTCTGTCTCTTCTTTGGCTCCGGAGTAACTCATGATTGCGATGATGCAACTGGGCGTCAACAGCAGCAGCATGCAGAAAAGCAGCATTTTCTTGCGGATGGTCCAGTTAAATTGCCAAACAGCCGTTTTGCCCGTGTGTTTCATGTGATTTCCCCCTTTGCGATATGTAAAAATAAGAATAAATCATTCCAAGTAAACCACTGTTGATTATTAGGAAAATATGCCTATATAAAATAGTTCTTTATACCCAAATTATAGTCGCGATGTTTGCAAAAAGAAACACATTGTTGTTACGAATTTGTTAAATTTCGACAAATAAAAATAAAGCCCTTTCGATTTCCCGACGGAAATGAAAGGGCAGGCAGGCCAGTATTTAATTTACAGCATGAATCGACTATACGTTTTCTCCCAGTAAACGGAGCATTGGAACGAAACGGCTTGCCCCGGCTCAACCGCACGCGCGCCGGTCAGCTCCGCCGCCCACGGCAAATTAAAGCAATCGGTGACGCACGAATACGGCTCCAGCGAGACAGCGGCACCCCACGACGGTTTAAAGACCACCATGTAAGGGAATACGGCGTCCGTCTCGTAGACGATGGCGGCATTTTTCCCTGGGAATTTGATCTCCGAGCGGTTGGTGCCGTTATTCATTTGCAGCAGTTGGTAACCTTCAGCAGGAATGTCCGGGAAAACGACGCCATCCGGGTACGACCGGCTGAAGGAGGTTTCCTCAGGCAGCGACGCAACAAACAAGTTCTGCACCGGCCATTCGTTTATTGAGGGAACGATGACGGTATGCTCCGCCAATTCCTCGCCGAGCTGGAAATAAGGATGGAAGCCAAGTGCGAACGGCGCGGCTTCCGCTCCTTCGTTTTTGACAAGCCCTTCCAGGATCAGGCGGCCGTTCCACAGCCGGTATGTCATCAAGAAGGACAGCGGATGCGGAAACGCCGCCATGATGTCCGGGTGATCGGCGAAATCGAACTGGCAGGCGATAAAAGCGCCTTCTTCTTCCGAAGCGCCGTAATCGACGACCTTCCACGGTCTGCGGGTCAGCTCGCCGTGAATATAATGACCGTCTGAGTTGGGCGGCAGCTCATAGCTGCGGCCTTGAAACGAGAAGCGGCCTTCTCTGATGCGGTTGGGCGGGAACAGAAACGGAATGCCGTACCTCGTCGGCGAAGCCGCCAGCGCGCCAAGATCGGGCGGAGGCAGCAGCAGCGATTGACCCGATACCGTAAACCGGAATGCGTTATTGCCGATCGCAGGCACGATTTGCGCCTCCGCTTCGTGTGCGGCATCCAGCAGCACGTACACCGCTTCTCCTTGTTCATTTACAAGCTGAATGCGATAGGAATCCATGATTGTCCTCCATGTGAGGGAATAATTGCTATTCCATTATACCATCATTTTTGGTAATAGACGCTTTTTGTGACGGTCGAGCTTTTACCAAGATTGTTTACGGCTTTAATGACCAAGGAGTTTTCGCCCAGCTTCAGGGGAACATACTTCGAGAAACTGCCCCAAGAGCTGTCGATTTGCTCGTCGTTCAAATAAACGACGGGCCTGCTGTCGTTTTTGTCGGAGACGGTGCCGCTGATGGTGATGGACGAACGGCTTGTCGTTTCCGGAATATCGTACACCTTCAGAACGGGTCCGCCAACGTTAAACGTGATTGTTTTGGTGACGACGGTTGTTTTGCCGCTGCTGTTCCTGGCTTTGAACACCAGGGTGTTCTCGCCTTCTTCGAGCTGGACGGTTTTGGAAAAGCTGCCCCAGAAGCTGTCGAGCTTCGCATCGTTTAAATAAACGATGGGCCTGCTGTCGTTTTTATCGGATACGGTGCCGGTGACGGAGATCGATTGTGACGAAGTGGAATCGGGAATGTCGTCCACCTTAAGAATCGGGCCGTCGGTGGTCAGGAAGATCGTTTTGGTGACGACGGTCGTTTTGCCGCTGCTGTTTCTGGCTTTGAACACCAGGGTATTCTCGCCTTCCTGGAGATCGATGTATTTGGAGAAGCTGCCCCAGAAGCTGTCGAGCTTCACGTCATTTAGATAGACGACGGGTTTGTAGTCGTTTTGATCAGACACGGTGCCGGTGACGGAAATCGAGTGCGACGAAGTGGAGTCGGGAATGTCGTCTACCTTCAGAATCGGGCCGTCGCTGATCAGCGTAATCGTTTTGGTGACGATCGCCGTTTTGCCGCTGCGGTTTTTGGCCTTGAACACCAGGGCGTTCTCGCCTTCCTGCAGTTGGACGTTCGTATGATAGCTGCCCGAATAACCGCCCCAATAGGTGTCGAACTTCTGGTTGTTTAAATAAACGGCGGGGCTGTTGTCGTTCGCATCGGAAACCGACCAAGAAACATAAAACGACTGCGATGATGTGGACTCGGGAATGTCGTCCACCGTAATTTGCGGGGGCTCGATCTCGTAGACAATCGTCTTGTACACCGTAACCGTCTTGCCGTTGGCCGCTTTGGCGACAATCTGGATCTCGTAGCTTCCTTCTTCATCGACCTTGAAGCCTTCCTTGAAAAAGCCGTCGGTGACGGTGACCGGCTGATCGTTAATATATACCTTGGCGCCCGCCGTCACGGTACCCTGTACGTAAAACGTGCCCGATCCGGTTTTCGCCGGGACGCTGACCTTTAATATGGGAACTTCGCTCTGATCCTGGGAGGACGCCTTGATGCTTCTGTACAGCAGTGTGGCGATTTCCGCGCGGGTGATCGGCTTATCCGGGCGGAATGTGCCGTCTTCGTACCCGCTGATCAGCGCTTTTTCCGTGGCGATGGCGACATAGTCGCGAATACCGTATGAGATGAGATCGGTGTCCTTGAATTTTCTTCGCAGTATATTTTTATCGTTTAAATCGCTGGCCGATAAACCGAGGATTTTGACCAGAGCGACGGCAACATCTTCTCTTGTCGCCTTGATGTCCGGGCTGAAGAACGCTTTGCCGCCGGGAGGATAATAGCCGGTCAGGAACGTTTTGGCCGCCTCCACGTAACCGTAAGACCATCTACCCGGATCGACGTCGTAATACGAAGGAGCCGAAGGCGAAGGGATGTCCAAATAAAACGTCGTAGAAATCAGCTTGGCGAATTCTTCCCGCGTAATCTGATTTTCCGGTTTAAACGTCTCGTCTTCGTACCCGTTGATATAGCCCTTTCTGCTCAAATCGGAAATCGCTTCATAGGCCCAATAATCGTTCTTTAAATCGACAAAGGTGACGTTTTGCTGAATGACTGCGCCGTTTGTCGCCTGGTTCTGCAAGACGTTTGGGCCGGCGGCAAATGCGGTGAAAGACGGGCTTTGAAGCAGCATCGCGCACAGCAGCAAGCTGGTGAGCCTTTTGCTTTTCATTGTGCTGATCATCCTCCCTTATATCATTCATATTTAGTTCAATAAACCTGTTTACCCAATAAATGGTACTATAGTCCTGTGGAAACCGTCAATCATTTTGCGGGTTATACGGAACAATCGATTAAGGGAACAGCGGAGGGAGGGACTTGGGGATCTGAACAAGCGCAGCGGTTGCCGCGGGCTGTCCGATACGCTTATTTTTCAGTTCGATGCAAGAGGGGAGAGCGGGCAAGGAAACGCGCGCCGTACATACCCGGCCGAAGACCAAAGGTTCGCGGTTTGCCGGGGAAAAGGTGTGCGGGCGTTGTAAATTATTTTGACAAAGGTAAATTTATTATTTTATGATAAAAGAGATGAAAACGCAATCACATTTCTTCATCCCATTTTTTTGTCGGAGGTAGGTCCAATGAGTCAGGAAACGGTTCAGGAAGGTTATTTCGGCGAGTTCGGCGGCAGCTTTGTTCCCCCGGAACTGCAGGAAGTGCTGGAGTATTTGAGCTCCCAGTTTTACAAGTTTAAGGATGATCCCGAATTTGTCGAAGAGTACAAATATTACCTGCGTGAATATGTGGGCCGCGAGAACCCGCTGACTTATGCCGAGCGCATCACGGAAAAGTGGGGCGGCGCGAAAATTTACTTGAAGCGCGAGGATTTGAATCATACCGGCGCTCATAAAATCAACAACGTGGTCGGGCAAATTTTGCTTGCTAAGCGAATGGGAGCCAAACGGGTCATCGCCGAGACGGGCGCGGGCCAGCATGGTGTGGCTACGGCTACGGCTTGCGCGATGTTCGGCATGGATTGCGTCATCTATATGGGCGCGGAAGATACCCGCCGCCAAGCGCTGAACGTATTCCGCATGGAGCTGCTGGGCGCGAAGGTTGTCGCTGTCACCAAAGGACAAGCCCGTCTGAAAGACGCCGTGGACGAAGCGCTCAACGATTTGGTGCAAAATTACAAAAACACGTTTTATTTGCTTGGTTCGGCGGTTGGCCCACATCCGTTCCCGACGATGGTCAAGCATTTCCAATCGATCGTCAGCGAGGAATCGAAGCGGCAAATTCTGGAGAAGGAAGGCAGACTGCCGGATGCGGTGCTGGCTTGCGTAGGCGGCGGCAGCAATGCGATCGGCGCGTTTGCCCATTACATCGACGAGTCTTCCGTACGTCTGATCGGCGTGGAACCGGATCAAGCGGCTACGCTGACCGAAGGCGTGCCAAGCATCATCCACGGCTTTAAGTGTCTCGTATTGCTGGACGAGCAGGGCAATCCGCGGCCAACGTATTCCATCGCGGCGGGACTCGATTATCCGGGCATTGGTCCGGAGCACAGCCATCTGAAGGTGACCGGCCGCGCGGAATACGTAACGGTGACCAACGATGAGGTGCTTGCGGCGTTCCAGGAGCTGTCGCGCGCCGAAGGCATCATCCCTGCGCTGGAAAGCTCGCATGCGGTGGCATATGCCAAGAAGCTCGCGCCGACGCTGGGTAAAGACGGCATCATCATCGTCAACTTGTCCGGCCGCGGCGACAAGGACGTCGAGCAAGTGTTTCACATGTTGAAATAATTGTACTTGCTTCTTTTAGGAAGCGTCCGGCCAAAACGGCCGGACGGAAAAAGGCTGCAGACCGTCGTTGGATCGACGGCTGCAGCCTTTTTGTTAAGTGAGCGGGCGGGTATATGCCAAAGTTGTCGAGATAAGAAGTCGATGGACTGAAGTTTGCCGATGGGCCAAAGCTGTCGATGGACCAAGGTCGTCGATGGACCAAGGTCATCGATGGACCAAAGTTTGTCACGGGAATGATCAAGCTTCTTTTATGTGTCACGACTCGTTCTGGACATGGTAATGAGTTCTTCGCGGCGAAAGCAGTGTATGCTTCTTTTATGCGGCGTGTCCTGTTCCGGACATAAAGCCCACTTGGGTGGATAACGGACTGAGTGAGACCGGACTGAGTGAAACTGTAGATTCATTGTGCGTCTCCTAGCTTGGAGAAACCTCCGCTCTAACGGACGTGAGCGCTGCCCTGTAAACCAAATCTGAGGTTTGCTGCATGTAACGGACACAGGCGCTCTTATTTGGCCTACTATCGCGGTTTCTACGACTTTTTTGGGCAAATAAAGTCTCCTGCGTCCGTTAGAAATGATAACCCCGATTTTTTTGCCAAATAAAGGCGCTCCTGTCCGTAAGAGTTGAGGCATGACGTTCGCATGCGTAAGGCTAGCCATAACGACGAGATGTCCGCTAAAGACAGCCAGCAACGATCAACTTTAATGGAGGTCGAACGAATCAAAATCGCTCCATTTGCTGCGTTCAAGCATTGTATGGTTCCAGTTTACTCCATGAACCCGTTACGATTGCGCTAATGCAGCCAATACGAGCGAGATCCGATTACCAGCCATTATCGCTTACCCGACAACAATGGAGTATATGCCGGTTCCATTGTTTAGAGTATATCTTCATGCAATAACAGTGCGTTGCTCGCTCAGCAGGATGAGGCGGACTGAAGCCCCACGCTGCCCTCGTCGAAGCCGGACTCCGTCTTCGCAGCGGTGACGGTTCGGACCGCCGGCACGCGCCGGGTCAGCCGGAGCTTTACGCGTGATGGATGCGCGGCATCGGTAGCGGTTCTTTGCCCAGCTCGGCCCATACGTATTTGAGCAGCAGCTCGGTTTTGAGCGCGGCATGCTGCGGGTCATCCCACAAGTTATGCAGCTCGCCGGGATCTTCCGCGAGATCGAATATTTCGCCGTAGGTTTGGTTGTAGTACACCGTGATTTTATACCGCTCGTTGACGTATGTCTTCTGATGGATGGTCGTCGCTTCATGCCGGAATTCGCAAATCGCATGATCCCGTGCGCTGGAGGCGCGTCCAAGCCATACGTCGCTTTGATCGACGCCGGTCATCGCATGCGGCACGGGAATGCCAGTCATGCTCAGGAAGGTCGGAGCCAAATCGACAAGCGATTGAATCGCTGACGATTGCTGCCCGGCCGGCACATGTCCCGGGTAACGTACGATAAACGGCAGCTTGATCAAATCCTCGTAATGGAAGCCGCCCTTGAACTGCAGGCCGTGCTGCCCGAAGAAGTGCCCGTGGTCGGTTGTGAATACGACAATCGTGTTGTCGGCGAGCCCCAACTCATCAAGTTTGTTAAGAATGTGCCCAATGTAATGATCCATACAGCTGATCATGCCGTAGTAGGTGGCGACAAGCTGCTTGCGTTCGCTGTCCGAAATTTGCGTGTGCGAATGGTAGCCATGAATGCCGTAGCCGCTTTCTTTTAAATATGAAAAGTCAGGGTTGTCCTCTTGGGTCAGCCGGAAATGCGGCGGATTCTGCTCATGTTCGCCCGGTGTAACGGCAGGGATCGTAAGTTTGTCCGGGTCATACATCGTATCCCATGGCTCGGGAACCAAATACGGCGGATGCGGGTCAAAAAAGCTCGACCATAAGAAAAAGCTCTCGTCGTTTTCTTTGTATTGTTCAAGCAAGGCGTTGGTTCGTTCCGCAATCCACGTATTGTAGTGATATTTCTCCGGAATCGCCCATTTGTGCAGCTGATTCGGGTCCATCGTGCCCGTCGGAGCGACATAATAATCGCGCCAGTTGGCGCAGCCCTTCTCCTCCATCCAAATCGCGTAGTGCTGCCCGGCATGCGCTTCGTTTGTATGGTTGCGGGCCAGTTCGACATGATCGAAGCCGTAGAACGGTCCGTTAAACTGCTTCCAGAACTCGAGGTCCTGCATAATCGGATACGACTCCAACGAAGGGTAATCTTCGGTGCTTTTCAGCGGTTGAAAATGCGCTTTACCTACAAGTCCCGTGCGGTATCCGGCATTGGAGAAATCTTCGCCGACCGTATGACGGTCTTCCAGAAGCTTCGTGCCCAGCGTCCATGCGCCGTGCTGGCTTGGGTACATGCCGGTAATAATGGACGATCTTGTCGGCGTACAGGTCGGATTCGGACAATATGCCCGTGTAAATACAGTGCCTTCACGCGCCAAACGGTCCAGATTCGGGGTCGAAATTTCCGGGTTGAAGGCGCCGATCGTATTCCAGTGCTGCTGGTCGCTGGTGATTAGCAAAATGTTGGGTTTCTTCACTGCTTGTTCACTCCTTGGGCTGGCGTTTATAATAAACATATTAATTGCGCTTGCTGCGGATTGAAATATCATTATGTTTTATTTGTCATTTTGTTGACTGAGACTTGGAGGAAAGGGGCGAAGGAGGAACATGCAGGAATATGCGCACGAATTTGCCGATATCCGCTACGCTTTGCCGACGCCGCTGCAAACCACAGGGGGCTGCTGGATCGTCAGGGCGGGCCAGAACATTGCCAAGCCGGAATACAATGTCGGACCGAAAGTCATCGGCCAATACGGTTTTCATATGGTTCTTGAAGGTACTGTGCAGGTAGCGGACGGCAACGAGCCGGTGAAGTTGTCCAAGGGTGATATATTTTGCTTGTTCCCGGGCAGGGCTTACACGTACAAAACGTTGTCCGGATCGCGGCCGCCGCTGGAGATGAGCTGGTTTGCGCTTTCCGGCGGGCAGACCGAGTTGCTGCTCGGCGAACTGGGGCTGACGCCGGAGGCGTATTTTATGCGGCAGGCGCTTAATCAACCGGCCATTCGCACGATCAAACGGCTGCTACTGCTGTTTCAGAAGGAAACGGCCGATCCGCTGCTGGAGCAAAGCCTACTGTATGAGCTGATTTGGAGATTGAAGCCCAAATCCGCCGCCGTCAAGCAATCCTCCGAGCCCAAAAGAAATTGGGTGGCCAAGGTGAAGGAATATTTGGAGCTCCATTACACGGAGCAAATCCGCATCGAGGAAGCGGCCGATTACGCCGGTGTTCACCGTTCGCATCTGTACGTTTCTTTCAGCAAACAATACGGCTGCTCGCCGATGCAATATTTGCAGCGGCTGCGGATGGACAAGGGCGCTCAGATGCTCAAGCAAACCCCACTGACCGTCACGGAAATTGCGCTGTCGCTTGGTTATCCCGACTTGTATTCGTTTACGCGCGCATTTTCGAAATATTTCGGGTTATCGCCGACGGCTTACCGGGACTAGACTGTGGACGAACCGGTCAGGAGCGTAGCCGTAGAGGCGACCGCCGCTATGAGGCACCATGACGCGCGTGGGGGACGACCACCGCTATGCGAGTCCGGGACGCGCACTCGGGAGCTACCGCCGCCACGCAGCACCGGGATGAGCGCCCGGAGCAACCGCCGCTATGAGGCACCATGACGCGTGTGGAAGCGACCGCCGCCAAGCGGCGCCGAGACGAGCGCTCGTAGGCAGCCGCTGCCATGCGAAGCCATGACGCGCGCTTGGAACAACCACCGCCATACGGCAGCGGGACGCGCTTGGGGACGACCGCCGCCACACGGCACCGGGATGCGCTCATGGATTCGCGCGGGAAAATACTGTCCAACAGGCCCCGGACGGGCTTCTGCAGCGCCTTTTCGCCGAAAAGTAAAGAAATTTCTGTATATTGCCGCTCCCGGCAACCTTATAATACTTATCAAAAACGGTAAAAGTGGGGGAGGGGCTCACGAGTTGACTGGTTGGTATACAAAACTGATGACACTGCTATTCGGCGGTTATCCCTTTAAGCGAGGCCGCTACTTTTACCGCTTGATCTGGCTGGGCTGCATTTCGGCATGCGTGCCCGTCATGCTGGCCGGGATCGTCTATTATCATTTTTCCCTTACCAATTTGTCCAATCAGATGATGTCCGAGAATGCATCGTCGCTGATCATTATTGAAAACCGCGTTGAACGGGTCATACAGGGGATTGAACGCGATGCCTTGCAGTTAGCCGACGAACCTTTGATCAAAGAAAGCTTGTCCATGGAAAACTTCGGTGCGGCCCGGCTGTATCATTCCCAACTGCTGGACTATTTAATCCGCCAAAAAAATTCCCGGGATTTCGTAGAATCGATCTACTACTACAACAACAGTGCAAACATCCTGTTAACGACAGAACTTGGATATGTGCTGCCCAGCGAACTGAAGATAAAGTCCGACCTCGATTCCATTCTGAAAATCAAACGCAGCCAATGGGTGTTTTTGCCCGAAGCGGAGAAGAAGGGGCTGGTCAGTTTTGTCCGCTTGATCCCTTCCACTGCCAATCAAACGCCGGCCGGCGTGCTGGTGTTCCAGATCAAAATCAATATGATCCGGGAATATTTAACCGAATATTCGATGCTTTTGGAGAAGTCCGTCTATGTGCTTGACCAGCAAAACCGGCTTTTATTTGCAGGCGGCAATGGGGAAATGGAAGAAGGAGGCGAACGGTTGGTCCGCGACATCCAAGCTTTAGGTCCGGGAAACGGCACGGTGACGGATGCGGAAGGCAGCAATTTTCTGTACAGCTATGTGAAATCCGATTTGGGCCGGTCATTCATTTCGGTCATTCCCGAAAGCTCGCTGGCGGCGCGTATTTGGTGGATCCGCTGGGTATCGATCTGCACGTTGCTGCTGCTGCTCGGACTGGGGCTTTTGCTTTCGCTGATTATTTCCCGAAGAGCGTACAACCCATTGCAAAACCTGATGAAATACGGTTCGGCGGTGAGTCAGACAGGGACTAACGGCCATGATCAGAACGAATTCGTGTTTATTATGGACTGTTTTAACCAATTAAGATCGCAAACCCAATCCCTTTCCGTGCTTGTCAAAAATCTGGAGCCTACCTCCAGAGAGAGATTCCTGCAGAAGCTGCTTACCCGGGATTATATGAATGAGAAGACGCTGCGCGAGGAATGCGAAACGTTCAAAATCCCCGTGTACGGCGACTATTGGGCTGTAGTTATCGATATCGATCATTATTATAAAAATACCCGCTACATTCCCGAAGACCGGCCTATCCTTTCTTTTGCGGTATCCAACATCTTGGAAGAGTTGATGAAATCGTTTCCGAAATTGAAAGGCTTTGGCGTCAACGACGCCCACGGAAGAAAAGTCGTGCTGGTGCAGGCGGAAACGATTGAAGAACTGCTCCTTTACGCCCAAAGCGTACATGAATCCGTCGGACAATATTTATCGCTGCAAGCGACCGTTGGCATCGGGCGGATGTACCATCATATCGGGGATATTTCCGTTGCCTACAAAGAAGCATTATTGGCGTTGCAGTACCGGATGTTCGACGAGCAGCCGATTTTGTACATCGACCGCTTGGAAACGGCCGACAAAAGGGAAAGGTTTGTTTATCCGGCGGAAATCGAATCGGCGATATTGCAGGCGCTTAAAGAGGGAGATGAGGCGTCCTCCGGACAAAACATGGAGCAATTTACGAAGCATATCAAATCGTTTCAATCGTACCCATTAACGTTCCAAGCGTATTCGATGCTGCTGTCGTCCATCCTGCACCGGCTTGAAACCTTCGGAGAGCTTCCGCTGGAAGTGCTCGAAGGGAATTCGTTCGAGAAACTCAAGGAGTTCCGCACGGTGGAGGAAATCAACGAGTGGTTTGTAATCGCCTGGTTTCCGCTTTATCTCAAAGCCAGCAGCCAATATCACGGGGCCTACAATCAATCGTACATTCAGCAAATTTGCCGGTTCGTGGAAGAAAACATTTACACTGATATTTCTTTGGTTATTTGCGCCGAGCAGGTGAATATGAATCCGTCTTACGTCAGCAGAGTGTTTAAGAAGGAAAAAGGCGTTTCGTTTGTGGAATACGTCATGGAAATCAAGCTGAACGAAGCGTGCAGGCTGCTGCTTGAAACCGACAAGAGCATCGGCGAAATCGCCGGCCTGCTCGGATATTCGGAAAGAAACTTAAACCGCCTGTTTCAAAAGTTCATGCAGATGCCTCCCGGCCAATATCGCAGCCAGCAGCGTTAGACGGAAACGGTCGCCGATCCGACGGCCCATGTGCAGCTTATGCCTTTTATAGCGAACCCGCTTTTCCTGGAGCGGTTTCGCTTTTTTTTATACACACCAAAGCTTCAGAAATAAATTGACCTTCCTTTCGTCCCGGTAAAAAAACGTCATGCCGGACACGCCGGACCGCTTATGAACAGGCAACGCAAGGCTCTATGTGGAGAAGGTAAAGAAGTTTCTGTATAACGCCTTGAACGGAGCGGTATATAATTCGAGTCAAGCAAGGTCCCGCAGCGGACCACTTCCCATTGAAGCCGCCGGCTAACGCCTGATAAGGGGGCGCCGTACCGGCAGAAAGGATGATAGGACCCTTATGAACCAATCGCAATCGGCTGCGCATGCCTCCAAGCTTGTTTCGAGCAAAACCGCAAAGTCGGGACCGCTGTCCGCAAGGCTCGCCAAACATAAGTACATTTATTTGCTGCTTGCGCCGGGCGTGCTTTATTTTCTTATTTTCAAATATGGACCGATGTGGGGGCTCGTCCTCGCCTTTCAAAATTACAACCCGTTTGGGGGCGTATGGAAAAGCGAGTTTGTCGGGCTGGCGCATTTTAGCGAGCTGCTGAAATCCGACTATTTTTTGATCATGCTGCGCAATACGTTTTTTATCAATTTGTTCGGCCTTGTGTTTTATTTCCCGCTGCCGGTTGTGCTGGCCGTGCTGTTAAACGAGGTGCGCGTGGAGCTGTTCAAACGGATCAGCCAGTCGGTCATTTATTTGCCGCATTTTTTATCATGGGTGGTCGTCGCCAGCGTCACGTATTTTGTGCTTTCTTATGAAGTCGGGTTTATCAATAAGCTGTACCAAACTCTGGGATGGGCAAGAATTCCTTTTTTGTCCAAAACCGATTACTTCTGGGGCATCCTCACGGCGCAGACAATATGGAAAGAAGCGGGCTGGGGCACGATTATCTTTTTGGCGGCGGTGTCCGGGGTCGATCCGCAGCGGTATGAGGCGGCGGTAATTGATGGAGCCTCCCGTTTCAGGCAAGTGTGGCATATCACCTTGCCGGCGATCCGGCCGACCATTCTGATTCTGCTCATTCTCAGGCTCGGCAGCATGGCCGACGTCGGCTTCGAGCAAGTCGTGCTGATGATGAATCCGCAGGTCATCTCGGTGGCCGAAGTGTTTGATACGTACAGTTTTAACCAAGGCATCTTGCTTGGGCAGTACAGCGTTGGCGTCACCGTGGGCATATTTAAAGGGATCATCGGTCTGATCTTTGTATTGGTGTCCAACTATATTGTGAAAAAGCTGGGCCATGAAGGCATTTATTGAGACGGGGGTGAGTGGGATATGAGCTTTGCGCATAAAAAAAAGCTGACACTGGCGGATTATTGCATTATGGGCGCATTGGCGGCGTATTCGCTGGCCTGTCTGATTCCTTTTTTGTACATGCTTGTCGTATCGTTTACCGATCCGTCCGTATATGTGCCGCTGAAGTTGTATGTGCTGCCGGAAAAGTGGTCGCTGGCTTCCTACACGTACATTTTGGGCAATGACCGGTTTCTGGAAGCGTTCAACAACACGGTATTTATTACGGTTATCGGCAGTGTGCTGAGCTTGGCGGTCACCTTCACGATGGCTTATGCCTTGACCCGCAAGCAGCTGCCCGGCAGAGGCATTGTGATTGGCGCTGTCGTGTTTACACTGCTGTTCCATGTCGGGATCATACCCAACTATTTGCTGGTCAAAAATATTGGCTTGCTCAATTCGACCTGGTCGCTCATTTGGCCGACGTTAACAAATGCCTGGAGTATCATCGTGGTCAGAAGTTTCCTTGAATCGCTGCCGTCGGAGCTGGAGGATGCGGCAAGTATCGACGGCTGCAATGACTTGGGCATTTTTACGAAAATCGTGCTCCCGTTGTCCATGCCGGCCGTTGCCGCTTTTGCCTTAATATTTGCGGTGTCGCAGTGGAACATCTATTTTAACGCGCTGATTTATTTATCCGACGCCAGCAAATGGACGCTGCAGTTGCTGGTCAAAACGCTTGTGTTAGATGCCGGGACCAACAGCGTCGACGCTTCGTCGGATGCGATGCAGCTGCCGCAGGAAACAATCCGGATGTCCGCGATTTTGGTTTCGATGGCTCCGATTCTGATCGTGTACCCGTTCCTGCAAAAATATTTCGTCAAAGGCATCATGATCGGCTCCATTAAAGGGTGACAAGGCGGTTGAACCTGAAGAGGGGGTGGTTGCATGTGAAGCTAATGCAAGACCGGCAAGTGCAGGGTAAAATGATGTCCATAAACAAGGAGGTCAATGCGATGAAACGTGCAAAAAGCAAATGGGTGGCGATGACGGCAGCGGTCGCCATACTCGCGGGATGTTCCCAGACGGCGGAGCCAGCGCCGGCACCGAGCACGGCGGCCAAGCCGGGGGAACAGCCGAAGCCGGCAGCGGCGGCGGAGCCTTTAAAGCTGCAGATGATGGTACCTTCGTACGCCGATGTGCCAAAGATGGACGACGAATATTGGAGCGAATATCAGAAGCGAACCGGCACTAAGCTGGAGCTGCAGTGGGTGCCGAGCGGCGACTACGATACGAAATTCGATCTAGTGATGGCTTCCGGCAACATTCCGGAAATTATCGTCGGCAACTCGCTGGGGCGGCCTACGCTGATGAACGCGGTCAAAAACGGGGCGTTTTGGGATTTGACGCCGTTTCTGGGCGATTTCAGCAAATATCCGAATTTGAAAAAATACGCGGCTCCCAAAGCATGGGATTTTCTGAAAGTGGACGGCAAAATTTACGGCGTGCCGAGAAACCGCACGCAAATCGACCCCAGCTTAAAAATCCGCAAAGATTGGCTGGATAAGTTGAACATCCCCGTTCCGACAACTGTGGATGAATATACGGCGGCGTTAAAAAAGATCGTCGACAGCGATCCGGGGGGCAACGGCAAAGGCGCCACGATTGGCCTGATCAACGAAGGTTTCTTGCTGGCGAGCGCAGACCAGCCGATTCTCGCGGCATTTGGCGGATTTGACCCGGCATATAACAGCGAAGGCGGCATGATTCATAAAAACTTGACTCCGGCTTATACCGATCTGGTCGCTTGGACCCGCAAGCTTTATCAAGACGGCATCATTTCCAAGGAATTTCTCAGCATCAAAAATACGCAAGCCGAGCAGCTGTTTACGACAGGCCGCGTCGCCTCGTATTTGCGCAACATTTGGCGGGACTATTCGTTTGAGCAGGAGATCAAGAAGGTGCAGCCGGAAGCGCAGGTCATCTCGCTGCCGCCGCTGAAAGGGCCGAAGGGATACGCGATCTGGCTGCAGCCGGGAACGCTGGGCGCATTTTACATCTCCAAGCAGGTACCGGAAGCCAAGGTGAAGCAAATTCTCGATTATTTCGAGAGAACGATGACGGAAGAATTCCAAAACCTCGCCTATTACGGTATCGAAGGCGTTCATTACAAAGTGGTGGACGGTTCGCCGCAGTTGACCGATTTGGGCAAAAAGCAAATTACCGCCAACGTGCAGCAGCCGCTGCCCTTGCTGTTTAACGATTGGGCCAAGGTGGTGAACCCGGCGGCAAGCAAAGCATACAACGATGCCAAACTGAAGGAAGTCCAGGTGTACGCGGAAAAAGGCAAGTTTGATCCGTTTGCCGTCATTTTCTCCGATTCGTGGACGGCGGTTTGGCCGAAATATGAAAACGAATGGAAATCGATGGTGTCGAAGGCGGCCATGGGAGAAATTTCGATGGACGAATACAAGGCGTATGTCGACAAGCTGAACAATATGCCCGATTTCAAAAAGGCGTATCAGGAATTCGCCAAGAAATACAAGGAATATTACGGCTGACCGAAGGTTGGGTTGAGATGAGGCGGCATGGTTCCCGGCGCGCTGCACCTTGCGCTGGGAATCGCTTCTTTTTGGCGGCGAGAGGGGCGCGTCTTCACGGCCGACAGCTGCAGCCGCCGTACGTTGCACTCTTGGGAACGAGCAAAACATGAGATTAGGAATGCAGAGGGGAGCGAATACAGTGGCAGTGACGGAAGATTTGCCTTGGCACGCCAAGCCGCTTCGGCTGGCGCAAATCAATCTGAACGAATTGGACCCGCAGCGGCTTGACGTCGAGGCGTGGATCGACTATTTAGCGCAAGCCAAAGTGGATGTATTAAGCTTCAACGTCGGCGGCGCCGTCGCCTTTTACCCCAGCGAGCTGCACGGCCATAACATCACCCCGTTTTTGGGCGGACGCGATCCGGTAGACGAACTGACGACGGCTGCGCGAAGCAAGGGCATGAAGGTACTGGCCCGGCTTGATTTCAACCGGACTAAGGACGTGCTGTACCACGAGCATCCGGATTGGTTTACGATCGATTACACCGGCAAGCCGATCATGCATTACGGATTTTACGACGCATGTCCGAGCGGTCCTTATTACAGCGAATTTATGCCTTCAGTGATCCGCGAGATTATGGCGAGGTACCGGTTTGACGGGATTTTTGCCGTCAACTGCCATTATACGTCGTTTACGATTGCCGTTTGCCATTGCGCACACTGCCGCCGCTTGTTCCGCGAAGCGGAGGGGCAGCCGCTTCCCGCTCATCCGGATTGGGACAATCCGGTATGGCACCGGTATATGCGCTGGCGGTACCGGATGACTACAGAGGTTTGGAATTTGCTTAAAAATGTGACACGTGAAGCCGATCCGCAGGCGGTGTTTCTCGGCAATCTGGGCGGCGGCATCAGCCGCAACACACCGCACGGCTGGGAGCTCAGCGAAATCGCCCATTTGGAGGACGCCGTGCAGCAGGAAACGCAAAACCGCGGAGCCGGCGAACCGGTGTTTTTGCCTGCCGAGCAGGGCAAGCTGATGCGTTCGGTCGCACACGGCAAGCAGGTGTGGCTGATGATGAGCTATAACTTCGGCTTCGGGGCGCGTTTCCAGGCGAGTCCGCCGGCGGAGCTGCAGGTGTGGTTTGCCGAAGCGTTTGCCGCCGGCGGACTGCCTTACGTGCATTTTATCGGCGGCCGGCTGCAGGATACGCGCAGTCTGGACACGATCCGCGATCTGCTGGTGTGGCATGCCGCCAACGAGCGGCATCTGGGCGGCGATTCGCTAGCCGAAACCGCCGTTGTTTATTCGCTGCGGACGGTGGACCATTACGGCAAAGACCGCTCGCCGCAGCGTTACGACAGCCATTTCCGCGGCTATTATCAAGCTTTGCTGCGCAGCCATATCCCGTTTGACGTGCTGCATGAAGCAGCATTAGCGCAAACGGACTTAAGCCGCTACAAGGTGCTTGTGCTGCCCAACGCGGCCTGTTTGCCGGAAGAAGCGATCGAGTCGATCCGCGGTTTTGTCCGCAGCGGCGGCGGACTGGTGGCGACCCACGAGACAACGCTGTTTGACGAATGGGGCAAACCGCGGGACGATTTCGCGTTATCCGATTTGTTCGGGGCGCATTATAACGGCCGCACCGTTACCGATCTGTTCCACTCGCATATGCGGATTAAGGGCAGCCATCCCGTTACGGCGGGGCTTGAAGGGACGGAGATGCTGCCTAATGCGGGAGCCGCCTGCTCGGTACATCTTGACGGTGACGCAGCAGCGCCGCTTGTCCTCGTGCCGCCATGCCCGACGTATCCGCCGGAGCTGGCCTGGACGCGGATTGAAGAAACAAGCCAAGCGATGGCCGTCGCGCACGAAGCCGGAGGCCGGGTCGTCTATTTCCCGGGAACGCCGGACCGGCTGTATTGGGAAAACAACCTTCCGGACCATGCCGCCATATTGGCGAACGCCGTGCGCTGGGCGGGAAGTCCGGTTGAAATCGGGCTTCCCGAATGGGAGTCGGTCGACGTCCACTTATACCGGATCGATGGCGCGGTTGTGCTGCATCTTGTCAATTTGACGGGTGCGGAACGGGGCCCGCTGTATAAGCTGAACCCGCTTTACGACGTTCCGGTCTGTTTAAAGCTTCCGGCCGATATTCATGCTGTGGAAGTCCGGGCTTTGGTCGATGCCGGTACTTTGCCGCTGGAGCGGGACGGCGATACGGTCAAGCTGGTCATTCCCGCGCTCCGGCATTACGAGGTGCTCGTATTTGAGCATAAAGCCTAGTGGCGAAAACGAAGAGGCAGGTATGGCTTCATGGGCCTGCCAGCGGGTGCGGGCGAAACGCGCCGTAGATTGGGCGGAGCGAATATTTGAAGCGAGCGGAGCGAGGTGAAACGCACATGCGTATCGACATTTTGTTCGGCGGCCTATCGGGCCGCTCCAGCCGCGGATTTTTAGGCTGGAGCAGCTGCGCGCTGATCATGAGGGAACATATGGTGCCGGTGTTGTTTGACACGGCGGGATTTAATGAGCGGGCCGTTCTGCTGCGCGAATTGGCCCAACGCGGAATTCGGCCCGAAGACATCGGCGCCGTGCTGCTAAGCCATTTTCATTTTGATCATGCGGCCAATTACGGGTTGTTTAAAAATGCTTTTTATTATTTGCATGAACGGGAGATTGGGCACATCAACGATGCGAAATCGCAAGATGCGGCCGTGCTTCGGGAAATGTATCCCCACTTGCAGGGCAGCGGGAGGCTGCGCGTATTGTCCGGCGAATCCGGCGAGGTTGAAGGATTGCGGTGGGTACATACGCCGGGCCACACGCCGGGGTTATTTTCGCTGTTTCTGGAATACGCCGGCGAACGGTGGGTGCTTGCCTCCGATGCGGTGAAACATCAAAGCGAGCTGATCGACGGTATTGCCACGATGACTTTGGACCCGGCCGCCAGCGCGGCCAGCATCGCCAAAATCAAAGCTTACGCCGATATCATCGTGCCGGGGCACGACGGTTTGCTGCGGCTTGAGCGCTCAGACGGGGACGGCGGTTTGCTGCAGCCTGAGCGTGCGAACGATCACGACAGTTTGCTTCGTCCTGAACGAGTGGGCGAGAGCGGCGTTACCCGGATTTATGCCGTAGGGCGGACTACAGTAGAGGTTACCGTGTACACGTCGGATCCGCATGCCGCACATACGGTTGTTCTGGAGAGTTAGCGGGAACGGCTGAAGGCGTGTTTTGCTGCGATTGTTACGGAATGCTGCGAAATGCCGTTAAATTCCACGAAACACAGCGAAATTAAGCGAAATTCTGCGAATTGCTGCAAAGGGCACCATTGGGAACGGTGTGCGGAAGGATGTGACTGAGGAGATACACGTTACGTGAACATGACTACGTGAAATATGCATTACGTGAATGTAAGGATGGCAAGAAGTTGTCAGCCATCGTACCACTGCACCTTGCACGGAGAGCTGCGCGAGCGCCGATAGAAGTTGATGCCGGCCGATGTCCGTTTTCGGCCGGTTTTTACGAAACAAAAATGCTTGTCAGAGAGGAGAACGTTATGGACAGCCGTACAGCACCGCTTATACCGTTTGGAGCCGTTTATTTCAGAAAGTCGAATCCGCCTTCGGAGGATTGGGAAAGAGATTATGCGCAGGCGGCCAAAGACGGCATGAGCTTGTTCCGCCATTGGTTTTTGTGGGGGAATATCGAAGTGGCTCCGGGGCAATTCGATTGGTCGGATTACGATACGCATATGGATTTGGGGGCCAAATACGGGATCAGGACGGTCATAGCCGAACATATCACGTTTACCCCTGAATGGCTTCACAGATCGCACGGCCATCTTCTGCAGATCAGGGCGGACGGCAGCCGCTCGGCTAATGTGATGAACGGCAGCAGCGCAACTGGAGGCAGCAGCAACGGCGCTGCCGGCAGCCTTGATTTTAATTTTGCGGAGGCGCGGGAATATGCCGGCCGTTTTCTGAAGGAGCTGGTCAACCGCTATAAGGATCATCCGGCTATGTACGGTTACGATGTATGGAACGAATGCAACTATCCGGGCAACGTCGGATACAGCACCGCGACCCAGCACAAATTCAGGGGATGGCTGCAGCACAAATACAAGGATCTGAAGACGCTGGGGCGCGTCTGGAGAAGATACAGCTTTGCCGAATGGGAAGACGTGATGGCACCGACCGTCATGGGACCGTACCCGGAATGCCTCGACTGGCTCCAGTTCAAAAAGGACAATTTCTACGAGCTGATGCAATGGCGGATTGATCTCATCCGCAGCTTGGATACCAAAAACAAAATAACCGCACACGGCACGGCGGCCAGCCTGAACAATATGGCGCGCGGGTCGGACGACTGGCTGGCATCCTCCAAGGTGGAGAGCTACGGATTTACATGGGTTACCGCGCGGAAAGGCAGCGATCCGTGGAAGCAGGCAAGTGCCGTTGATTTGGTGCGGGCGGCCTCGCGGGGCAAAACCTTCTGGCATTCGGAGATGCAGGGCGGGCCGCTGTGGCTGCAGCCTGAGGTGATCGGCGGGGCCAAAGACGACTGCCGGATCGCAAAACCGGAGGATGTGCGCATCTGGAACTTGATCTCGCTCGCCCGCGGAGCGCGGGGCGTCATGTATTTGCGCTGGCGGTCGCTGCTGGACGGGCCGCTGTTCGGCGCTTTCGGACTGTACGGTATGGACGGATTGCCGAATCCGCGGTCGGCCGCCGCCGCCCAAATCGCCGCATGGGCCAACGCGCCGGAGCAAGCCGGCTTGTTCCGGTCCGCTCCGGTGCAAGGAGATGTCGGCATCATCGTAGTACCGGAGTCGCAATTGTTTAACGAATTGATGGAGCAGGCCGGCCAAGGGCAATTTTATACGAAATGCGCTTGGGGCGCTTACCGCGGTTTTTTTGACAATCACATCCGCGCCGATTGGGTGCTGCTCGATCATATCGATGAATATAAGGTATTGTATTTGCCTTATCCGATTATGTTGAATCCGGAGTCGGCCGGTAAGCTTCGGCAGTGGGTTTATGACGGGGGAACGTTAATTTCCGAAGGCTGCCCCGCTTATTTCGGGGAACACGGTCGCGCCGGAGTCGTGCAGCCTAATCTGGGGTTGGCCGAGATGATTGGCGTTCTGGAGGAAGACGTCGAGTTTATGCCTGATTTGGGAGAGCATATTTCGTTTCATACGGCGTTGCAAAACCGGGTCCGGGGCGGGTTGTTTCTGCAATCGTACAGGCTCACGCAAGGCAAAGCCTGGGCAAGGTACACCGACGGCCGTATTGCCGGCGCCGAGCATACGTACGGGGCGGGCCGGACCTTGCTGGTCGGAACGTTTCCTTCCGAGGCGTATTACCGGGAGCAGGATGCGAATACGTTGGCATTTTTTAAAGAAGTTGTGGCCTGGAGCGGCGCCAAACCGCTGGTGCAGGCATCGGATCCGAAGCTGCAGCTTGTCGTAAGCGGCGGAGACGGAAACGGAAGCCGGTATTTGTGGGCGCTGAATCCAAGCGTCAACAACATCGCGGCAACTGTGGCCTTCAATGATAGCTGCGGCCCGCTGCCGGTGCCGGAAGCACATTGGGGAGAATGGAGCGGGGATGTCAACGGCAGTTCGCTGACGATCGCTGTGCCGGCGAAAGATGCGGTTGTGCTGCGCATATAATCTGATTTTATAGATTCTGAGCTTTGCCGTGATCAAAATGCGGCAAAGCTTTTTGGCGCTGTTAGCCGGTGCGTGAAGAGACGCTCGCCGGGCTGCTAGCGACAAGCGCGGTGCAGATGTGTATAATAGGTGTATAATTTTGCAACGGTGGTATATGATGCCTATTCAAGCGCTTGTTGTCGCCCCTTATCCGGGGCTTGCTAAAATGATATCCGACATGTCCGGCGAGCTGCCCGACTTCGAAATTACGGTCGGCCAGGCCGATTTATCCGAAGCGCTGGTTCTGATGGACGAGTGGAAAAATAAACATTTTGACGTCATCGTCAGCCGGGGAGGCACTGCGGAGCTGCTCCGCGAGCAAGCGGACATTCCGGTAATCGATATCCCGGTAACCGGCTACGACGCGATGCGGATGCTGCTGCTGTGGAAAGATGCCGCTGCGCGAATCGAGATGGTCGGTTATCCGAATGTGATCCGTCCGTTCCAAGCGGTATCGGAGCTGATCGGCATTCCGGTGTCTTGTTCGCTGCTCGGCCGGGAGGAGGACGCGGAACATGTGCTGGGGAACCTGAAGGCGCGTGGCGTGCAGGTCGTCGCAGGGGACACGATTACCGTCAAAAAGGCGGCCGAGCACGGCCTGCAAGGCGTGCTTATCACTTCGGGACGCGAAGCGGTGTTGGAGGCGTTCGAGCAGGCGCGTCAAACGTATTCCGCGTTAAGACGCTGGAAGGAAGCGGCGCGCTTCCAAATACAGCTGCTGGACCGGACCGGCGAAGGGTTTCTTGTGCTGGACGAGCTGGGAAATATCCGCTGGACGAACCGGGCTTTTCGGGAGCGGTTTGCCGGGGTAGAGGAGGCAACGTCCGTTTCGGAGCTCCATAGGTTTCCGCTGCTGGAGCAGGCCCTGCGTCTGCAAATGAAGCAAGGCGCTGACGGTGCGCTGCCTTTTCCATTGACGGACGCTGGCGAGCAGATCCGCGTTGAGTTCGGCAAACTGCAGTCGCAGGCGGAGCCGCAGCGGGAATGGCGCTGCATCATCGTGCGGCCGCTGGCCGGATTGGCGAAGGAAAACCCGCGTATGATTTTGCATGAATCCGCAGATGGCGTCCCGCCGGTCTACTCGCCCGTTACGGTGGATGAAATCGCTCAAGCGGCGGCGTGGACGGAACACGGACCGGTTGCCGTATGCGGCGAACGTGGTGTAGGCAAAAGAGAGCTTGCTCAAGCGGTTCAATATTTAATTGCCGCCGGTTCCGCCGCTGCGGCTCAAGCGGGCTGCCTTATGGAGCTTGTCGTAAATGGAGCCGATCAAGAATCGGCCTCCTTGCTTGCGGCATGGGTCCAGGACTTGGAGCCGGAGCAAGTGCTGCTGCTGCGCGGCATGGAAGATATGCAGCCGGCCGCCTGCAAGAAGCTGGCCGCTGCGCTCGCGGCATGCAAGGGGCGGGTGTTGTGCTCCTTCGAGCAGCCGGCGAAGTGGCGGGAGGAATCCCCGCTGCACAAGCTGTTTGGCCGGCGTATGATGCGTATCGCTCCGCTGCGCGAAAAACCCGAGCTGCTTGATTTGTTGCTTCGCGGCTACTTAACCGCTTATAACGAGCGGTACGGCAAACAAATCGCCGGCATTCGCCCGCCTGTGATGCAGCAGCTGCGGCAGTACGGCTGGCCCGGCAATGCGGAAGAGCTGCGGCTCACCCTGGATTTATTCGTGCGGGAGACAAACGGATATTATATCGAAGACCAAGTGCTGCCGCTGCTCGGTACAGCGCTGCTGCCTGCATCGGGAACGGCGGGCTGGCTGGATTTGTCGAAGCCGCTTGCCGAGATCGAGCGGGATATTATCGAATATGTGCTGGTTGAAGAACAGATGAATCAGTCCAAGGCGGCCCAGCGTCTTGGCATCAACCGGACAACATTATGGCGCAAGCTGAAATTGCCGGAAAATGAATCTTAATCGCAGCTAAGCCCCTTACATTCGTGTAAGGGGTATTTTTATGTTGCTAAAAGCAATGTATACAACTAATATTAGAGTATATTTATGTTTCATTTTTATAAAAGAAGGTGATGTGTTGAAAATTGCAATAGTATCCGATGATTTAACCGGGGCTAACGATACGGGAGTTCAGCTCGCGAAACGCGGATTCAGTACGGTTGTTCATTTTGGAATGGAGCTTGCGCTTGAGGAAATCGAGGCATGTGATGTTCACGTGTTTGATACGGACAGCCGTGCCCTGGAGCCGGCAGCCGCTTACGGCAAGGTTTATGAATTGGCTAACGCGCTGCAATCCGGACCGCCTTTTGATATCGTGTATAAAAAAATCGATTCAACGCTCAGAGGCAATTTGGGCGCGGAGCTTGACGCTATGTACGATGCTTTTCGGCCTGATTTTGCGGTTATCGCCCCGTCTTTTCCTAAGAATGGGCGCTGTATCATCGGCGGTATATTGTTCATCGACGGAGTTCCCGTCAGCCAAACGGAAGTGGCCAAAGATCCGAAAACGCCGGTGACGGAATCGTTTCTTCCCCGTCTGTTAGGCGCACAGACCGCAAAGCGAGTAGGCCATGTAACGCTTGAGCAGCTGCGGCATAAGGAAACGCTGGCAGATCGGCTGGAACAGTTCATTCAAGATGAGACTCCTTATGTTGTCTTCGATTCGGAATCGGAAGGTGATCTG
This sequence comes from Paenibacillus thalictri, assembly GCF_004307995.1. Taxonomy (GTDB): domain Bacteria; phylum Bacillota; class Bacilli; order Paenibacillales; family NBRC-103111; genus Paenibacillus_AF; species Paenibacillus_AF thalictri. The sequence continues at coordinate 265,903 of NZ_SIRE01000007.1, forward strand.
GAGCTGATTGCGCAAGCAATGTCTGCGTCCGCTTACAGCGCCATCTGGGTCGGGTCGGCGGGACTTGCGTTTCATTTGGCCGGTGGGACAGAAATCGGCGGGTTTGCAGATGAGTCTCAAGGAGATGAGTCCGATTACAACGAGCAAGTGTTGTTGGTTGTCGGGAGCGTCAGCGGCAAATCCCGCGGCCAGCTGGAGCAAGCTTTGGCCAGAACCGATACGGCCGGCGTGGAGCTGGAGGCAAGCCGCGTCGCAGGCGACGATTCCGAACGCGCCGAGGAGATAACCCGGGTGCTTGCATTGGTCGAGGCTGCGGCCGCAAGCAAATGCCATGTCGCTTTATATTCTTCCGGCCGCCGGGAGCAGATCGCAGAAGCGGTTGCGGCGGGCCGGCGTTTCAACCGCGACGAAAGGGCGGTCAGCCAGCTTGTCGCCGATACGCTTGGCGAAATCGCGGCCCGCGCAGCCCGCTCGGGCGGCATCAAGCGGCTTGTGCTGACCGGCGGCGATACCGCCAAGCAGGTGCTGCTGCGCCTCGGGTGCGAGCGGCTGGAGCTGCTGGCCGAAGTGGAGCCGGGCATCCCGCTGGGCCGCTCGGCAGCGGCGGACGGGCAAGCGTTGTACGCCGTAACGAAGGCGGGCAGCTTCGGATCCGCAACCGCGTTAAGCGACGCTATGGATTTGCTTTTAAAAATCAAATAACAACTCATAGACAAGGGGAGATGTAATGATGTTGCCGGTAGTTGGAATTACGATGGGGGACGCAGCAGGAGTAGGGCCGGAGATTATCGTCAAAGCGCTGGGGGACCCGCAGCTTCACGAAACATGCAGGCCGCTGGTGATCGGAGATGCGAAGATGCTGGAACGGGCGAAAGCGCAGCTTGGCTCGGACTTGCACATTGCTGCAATAAGCGAAGCAGAAGAAGCGCGTTACGAGCCAAATACGATCAATTGCCTCGATTTGGATTTGCTGCCCGCCGATTTGCCGCTTGGCCAAATTTCGCCCGCAGCCGGAGACGCGGCCTTCAGATATATTAAGAAAGCGGTGGAGCTGGCCGAGCAAGGGCTGATTCAGGCGATTTGCACAGCCCCGCTGAATAAAGAGGCGCTGCAAAAAGGCGGGCATAAGTATCCCGGACATACGGAAATTTTAGCGGATTTGACAAATAGCGCCGATGTCTTTATGATGCTCACAGCACCCGGTTTACGCGTGATCCATGTCACGACACATGTCGGACTGATCGATGCCGTACGCAAAATCACGCCGGACCGCGTCTATAAGGTAATTCGCGCCGCCTACGATACGCTGCGGCGGGCCGGTATCTCCGCTCCGAAAATCGCCGTTTGCGGCATTAACCCGCATGCCGGAGAGAACGGATTGTTCGGCAACGGCGAAGAAGAAGAGAAAATTGTACCCGCCGTCGGTAAAGCGAGAGCGGAAGGAATCGACGCCGTCGGGCCGCTGCCTGCGGATACGCTGTTTTTTCGGGCGAGACGGGGAGATTTTGACATTGTCGTAGCGATGTATCATGACCAGGGGCATGGGCCGATCAAAGTGCTGGGCCTAGAGGCGGGCGTCAATATTTCGATAGGCTTGCCGATTATCCGTACCAGCGTCGATCATGGAACGGCGTTTGATATTGCCGGCAAAGGCATTGCCGATGAGTTGAGCTTGAAGGAAGCGGTGCGTCAGGCTGTCGAGCTTGCGCCAAGAAACTGACGTCCGGGGCCTGAAAGTCTGTGCGGGCATTAGACCGTCGCCATGCGGCGCCGGGACGCCCGCTAGGGATGCTCGCGCGCCTGAAAATCCGCGCGATCAGGTGCAAATGGGAAGGAAGGGGTATAACGATGGGGAACAATCGCAAAATCGGAGTTGGAATTATCGGTTACGGCTTTTCCGCAAAAACCTTTCATGTGCCGCTGCTAAAAGTTTTGGACGAATATGAAATCAGGGGAATCGTATCTTCGGATAAGACGAAGGTACACCGCGACCTGCCGGAGGTGGAAGTGTACGCCGACCTGACGGCTATGCTGGAGGACATGGACATTCAGCTTGTCATCAACACGGCGCCAAACGAACTGCATTTTCCGCTCACGCAAGCCGCGATTGCCGCGGGCAGGCATGTCGTGGTGGAGAAACCTTTTGTCAATACATATGCCGAAGGCAAGCTGCTGGCCGAGCAGGCGGAAGCGCACGGCGTTGTGTTAAGCGTGTATCATAACCGCCGCTGGGACAATAACTTCCGGACGGTGCAAGCGCTGCATCGGGAAGGAACTTTCGGAGAAATCATGTATTTCGAGTCGCGGTACGACCGGTATGCTCCGGTGGCGCGCCCCGGCTGGAGGTCGCAGAACTTGCCGGGGTCCGGCATTTTGTACGATCTGGGCTCACATCTGCTCGACCAGGCGATCACGCTGCTGGGGCTTCCGCTGTCCATTACCGCGGATGCGGCGATTCAGCGCGAGGGAGGCGAGTCCTGCGATTATTTCCATCTCCTGCTCGATTACGGAAAAACGAAGGCCGTGCTCCACTCCGGCGTATTCAGCCGCGAGGCGGGCCCCCGTTTTCAGGTGCACGGCACCAAAGCCAGCTTTGTCAAACACGGGACGGATCCGCAAGAAAATGCGCTGAAGCAAGGATTGCTTCCTGTTGACGACTCCTGGGGGAGAGAACCGGAAGAGCTGGCCGGCTGGATCAGCGACGGGGAGAATGGCGAGCGCCGCACGCAATACCCATCCGTTCCGGGCGACTACCGTCAATATTACCGGGAGCTTAAGGCCGCCATTGCCGGTGAAGGACCCAACCCGGTTACCGCCGAGCATGCCCTGACCGTCATCCGGCTGATCGAATTGGCCAATCTCAGCGCGTCTGCGAAAAGAACCGTCTTCCTGAACGAAACCTGATCCTATAATGAACATTATATAACGAACAAGCCCAATAAGAGCTTCTATTGCCGATTTACCTGGCAGAAGGGCTCTTTTTTGCACAAATGGAGCGGGATTGCTGCTTGTTTCTCCGTTTTGTTCGTTCAGCGAGCCGGATTCGAAAACATCTGTTGACGCCGTTTGTACCATTAACTATAGTGAAAATTGTAAACAAATGTCACGAGGAGTGGATGGCATTGGCAGAGGCCGCATCGTTAGCGTCTATGAAAGCATTGGTGTACGAAGGTCCGAAACTGTTAAACGTCCGGGAACAGCAGGTTCCTGAGCCGGGGGAAGATGATGTGCTGATCAAGGTGGAGCGGGTCGGCATCTGCGGCTCTGAAATCAGCGGTTATTTAGGCCATAACTCGCTGCGTAAGCCGCCTTTGATTATGGGGCATGAGTTTGCAGGCACCGTCGTTTCCGCAGGTTCGCGGACGCAGCGGTTTCAGCCGGGCGACCGTGTGACGGTCAATCCGCTTGTCACTTGCGGCGAATGCCGCGAATGCACTACCGGCATGTCGCAGCTGTGCGCCCGCCGCAAGCTGCTGGGAGCTCATCTGCCGGGCGCGTTTGCGCAGTATGTGAATGCGCCGGAAAAAAATGTATACGCTTTAAGTGATCATGTCGACTTTGACGATGGGGCGATGATCGAACCTTACGCTTGCGCGGTTCACATCTGCCGGCTGCTGAAGCTGACGCCTACCGACAAGCTGCTCATTGTCGGAGCCGGTCCGATCGGTTTGTTTACGCTGCAGGCGGCGCAGGTGTATGGCGTCAAACATATCGTTGTTGCCGATATTAACGCCGGACGTTTGGCGATTGCCGCGGAGCTCGGAGCGATCACCGTCGCATCGCTGCAGGACGAGGCGCCGCTGACTTACGATGCCGCGGTGGACGCCGTTGGACTGGAGATTACGCGCAGGCAGTGCACCGAGTATGTCAAGCCGGGAGGAAGAGTCGTATTTTCCGGTCTTCACGAAGACGGAAGCAAACTTCAATTTAATGCGCTGATCCGCAATGAAGTGACGATTACCGGTTCGTTTGCTTACAGCCGGGCGGATTTTGAAACCGCTTTAAGCTGGGTTGATGAAGGCCGTATGACGTTGCGCCCATGGCTTGCCCATGCGCCGCTGGAGGAAGGACAAAGCTGTTTCGAACGGCTGCTTGGCGATCCCGGCGGAATTGCTAAATTTATGCTGATCCCTTAACATAATATCTATAGTTGAATTGCAATCGCGAGAAGGGGGAAGTGCTGTGAATTTTTCCGGAAAAACCGCGCTAATTACCGGTGGAGCCCAAGGCATCGGCGCCAGCATTGCGGGGAAACTGCTTGCACTGGACGCTAATGTGGTTGTCGCCGATATGAACAAGGAAATCGGGGAGACGTTTGTTCAAGGATGGGCAGATCAAGGGAAGCAGGCTGTCTTCACTTTATGCGACGTTACCAAATCCGAGGATATCCAGGCTGCGGCGGCATTGGCGGAAGAGCGCTTTGGAGGCGTGGACATTCTTGTGAACAATGCCGGTATTTTTCCGCGGGCGACCTTGCTGGAAACGGACGAGGTGCTGTGGGACCGTATTATGAACATTAATCTCAAAGGCGCGTTTATGGCTTGCAAAGCGGTTGTGCCGTTGATGATCCGCCGCGGAGGCGGAAGCATCGTAAATATCGGCTCGCTGCATGCCGGCAAAGGCGGCGAGGATCTGTTCGCTTATGCGATTTCCAAGGGCGGCATTGTCACGTTGACCCGCAATTTGGCCCATGCGCTGGCGAAACACCGCATTCGCGCGAACTGCGTGCATCCCGGCTGGGTGGCTTCGGAAGGCGAACGCGAGTTATGGCGTCAAAAAGGCAAAGAAGAGGATTGGCTGAACGCGCAAGGAGAGAATATTCCGCTTGGCCGTCTGCAGACGGTCGGGGATATCGCGGAGACGATTTTATTCCTGAGTTCGGACAATGCCAGCCAAGTTACCGGACAAAGTGTTGCGGTGGACGGCGGGCTTGGATTTTTGATGTAAGCCGTACAGCAGCTTGAGGAGCCGGAGCGTGATTTGGACGTGGAAAGCCTGGTCCGCATAACCATGGCTGCTGCTGCCGGATACAATGTAAAAAGGTGGATAACCGGCGGTTTTGCCGCCGATTTACGCCTCAACCTTTAAGCCCGTCAATTCCGGTTCAACCGGAGTGGACGGGCTTATTTGTATGTTTACTTTTGCTTATTGCCGCCGGTAAGGGGCGAGTTTTTCATAAATAAATAATGATTCACATATTTCGCTCCAAGCCAGAAGCAGACGAAAGCGAACGGCAGAGCGATTCCGTATACCTGCAGCAGATGAACGCCAAAATCGGGCGCAGGCCCATCCAGCATTTTGCGACCCGCCATTTGGCCCGGCATAATCAGCCGGTTGCCGAGCTGAATGCCGAATATAAATCCTGCGTATACCGGCGCGACCAGCAAATACAGCAAGGGGTGCTTGGAGGCGGCGGGAATCACTTGTGCGGAAATGACATACAGGATGGCCAGCGGAATCATCAACACAACATAATGGGAAAAATAGTGCAGCGCAACCAGCAGCTGCTCTCCCGGCAGCGGGTTCGCCCATTGTCTCAAAGCGATTCCGGCGCCAACGCATAATACAAGCACGATAAAATAGACAAGCATGGATGTCGCATAAGCGAATACACGGCTGCCGACAAGGACAACTCGGGAGACCGGGATCGCTAGCCACCAGGATACAAAACCTTTTTGATAGTCGGCTTGTTTATTCAGCCAATAGATGACGATGCCCATGTAGCCGCTTGTCGCCATCAGCGTCAGCAGCGAGATCAGGTCAAGGAAGTCGCCGCCCTTCATGTACCCGGCAGCGGCCAGGATGACCATAATCAGGCATGCGATCAGCTTCGCTTTTTTCGGCGCATGGGCATGGAACGTTTGAAACCGCCGGCGCTCCATGGCGACCAGCGCCCAAAAAGGGCTCGGCTTTTTGGCCGGATCAACGGCGGCAAGACGATGTGTCCGGGTTGCATAACGCCGATGATCTGTGTCATCGGCCGTGACCGAGCCGCCGTGAAACCGGATGCGGCCCAGCCGCTTCATGCCAACCGCGGCTGTCAGCCATAAGAAGCCGCAGGCTAGCGGCCAGCCGAAGGCCAATATAAGCAGCGCGTAATACACAATACGCGAAGGCGCCAATTGTCCGTTTTCCCAAGTGAAATCGCCGGCTGTAAATGAGAAAATAAGCAGCGGCGTCATTAAATACATAAAGCCAAGAAACGCAACGATTCTCGTCCACCAAACCTCGAAAACGGCTAAAAGCAGCCCTAAGGCGGCCAATATAGGCAGCACGGCAAGCGCAAGCAGCAAATTGGCGCCTACCGCTTGCAGCATGGCGATGGCATCAGCTTGCCGGGCGAGCCCCGTCATCGCTTTGATCTCATACAACACAATCAACATCGCCAGCGTATAACCAAACAGGATCATACCGGCACGCACATACGCTAGAAGTTTGCCGAGCAGCAGGGCGGGGCGCGGATACGGAAGCAGCAGCCACCAATGTTTGTCTTGGCCGAGCCCCCGCAGATGCGGCGCTTCGGCGAGCATCAATATGTGCAGCATATTGGCGGTTAGCAGCACTCCCGCGGTCAATATTCCATTTAAGGAAGTATAACCGCGCATGAAGAGCAGACTTACAGTAAAAAGTGCAAGAAGAATGAGAGTGATGGCTTTATAATTGCTTCTCGGCATGCCCGGCATGTAAGGTTCATACCGGCTCAGAGCGACTTTGGCCAGCAGGGATACGGTTTTCATGAGAACACATCCCTGTACCGCGATTCGACCGACTTCCCATACTCGCGCAAGCTGTCCACGTCGTCAACGGCTTGAACACGGCCGCCTCCAAGAAATATCAACGTGTCAAAAAGCTGCTCCATCTCCCGGATATCGTGTGTCGCGATGAGAAAGGTGCGCTCCCCGTCGGCCAATTCGGCGACCACGGAAGAGGCGATCTGTTCGCGTGAGATCATATCCACGCCGGTGAACGGCTCGTCGAGCACGATCAGCGGGGATGTGCGCGCTAAGCAGCTGGCAAGCTGAAGCCGCATTTCCTCGCCGCGGGATAACGTGCCGATCGGCGATCCGAGCTGGATGCGCAAATCGTCCACCAGCCGCTCGGCCCGGGCTTCGTCCCAATCCGGGTACAGTTGGGAGGCAAAGCCAAGCCACTCTCCTGCGGTCAGCCAACCGGGCAGTTTTCCGCGGTCGGGCAAAAACGCCATCTTGCCAAGCGTCGGCACACCTGCAGGTTCGCCGAAAATCCGCACCGATCCCGAAGTCGGCTCCGCCAGCCCGGAGCATATTTTCAAGAGCGTCGACTTGCCTGCTCCGTTAGGGCCGAGCAGTCCGGCAATGCTGCCTTGTTTCACCGAAAAAGTAACGTTTTGCAAAATTTCTTTTTTCCTCAGCTTCATCGTGACTTGCCTGCATTCAATTGCAGCCGGTGTTTCGTCTCTGTGTGCCATCATTCGTCCTCCTCCGTGTTCGCCAGCTTAAGCAGCTGCTCCAGCGACAAATCAAGCGACTCCGCGACTTCGCGCAGCTTGCTTACCGCCGCCCGGGCGATCGTCCGCTTGCTGTCCAGAATGGCTTTTTCATCGTTGGTGACAAAGGTGCCTTGTCCCCGGTGGGTGACAATCAATTTGATCCTCTCCAACTCCTGATACGTTTTCATTACGGTGGTTGGATTGACGCGCGCCGCGGCAGCCAGCTCGCGCACCGACGGCAGCCGGGTTCCCGGCGGCAGCTCGCCGCGGGCGATGTCGGCCCGGAGCTGTTCAACGAACTGCTCGTAAAGCGGCCGCGACGGATCAATCCGGTCTTGATTTGGTTTCCACAGGGGGCTCATGGCCGGTTCACCTCTAATGCCTTAAGTGTATGGTTATGAGCCATACAGTGTAGTGTGAATTGTATCACGACACGCCATACACTTTCAATGAAAAAAACAATTGAATTATTTCTTTATTTCCGATAAAATAACTATGAAAAGAATGAATTGTACTTCACCTTCGGGGGTGTAATCATGACTGCGCAATTTCCTCATAACACGCCGTATGTACAGGTATCCGAGCAATCCGATACGAATCGTGAAGCGGGACAGAAGTTTGCCCCACAACAGGAGCTGCTGGAAGCTGCCGCTTATTGGAACCGCGACGCCCAGCCTTCTCATCTGCTGCGTTCGTTTGCCGCGCTGGCGCTTGTCTTGGTGTTTGGCGTTGTTTCCTACTGGCTGAATATGCCGGTTGTGTTCTGGTCGGGCTTGGCGCTCGCTGCAGCGTACCGCTTTATTTCCTCCAAAAATCGCTCCTCAAAAACGCATTAACCGCATCGGCTTTTAACATATAACGATTCCTTATGTTTTGCATAAATGTTTGCAATTTGCTATTCCCCCTTGCTCCGCTTACTATAAATCTTGTCAGCAGGAACGGACAGGAACGAGGGGTTAACGATGAATACATGGAAACCATACATGCCCGGCGTTGCATTAACGGGTGTGATCGCTTGCGCCGCGTATTTTCTGGGAACGCTTTTTCCTTTGATCGGGGGGGCGGTTTTCGGTATTATTGCTGGCATTCTTTTTAACAATGTGCGGCGGAAGCCCAAAAGCACGGTCGCCGGAGTGCGCTTCTGCTCGAAAAAAGTGCTGCAGTGGGCGATTATCGCGCTTGGCTGCCATCTCAGCTTGACGGAAGTATGGAAAACCGGCTCGGAGACGTTTGCGGTGATGCTGGTTACGCTGCTGCTGTCGTTTGCCGCGGCTTATTTGTTTGGCCGTGTGCTGCGTGTGCCGGCGCGGCTGGCCATATTGATCGGTGCGGGTACGGGTATTTGCGGCGGGTCGGCGATTGCCGCCATTTCGCCGCTGATTCAAGCGGAAGACGATGAAATCGCCTACTCGATTGCCGCGATTTTTATGTTTAACGTTGCTGCTGTGCTATTGTTTCCGATGCTTGGCCATCTGATGGGCATGTCTGACGGGGCATTTGGCTTATGGGCGGGAACGGCGGTAAACGACACCTCGTCGGTTGTGGCGGTAGGGTATGCGTACAGCGCGGATGCGGGCAATTATGCGACGATTGTCAAGCTGACGCGAACAACGATGATTATCCCGATGGCTTTTGCCATTGCGCTGTTTGCCGGAGTTAGCCAAAAACGCCGGGAGGCCACAGTGAGCGCGGCTGCGACAAGGGCGGCAGCGGCATCCGGTGCGGATACAGCGGTGGCAGGCGCTGCAACGAATACGGTCTCGGCTGATGCCGGGCGGAAATTTTCGTGGCTGAACATCTTCCCTTGGTTTATCGTGTGGTTTGTGGCGGCTTCGCTGTTCAACACACTTGGCTTATTCGGCGATACGGCACAACATATCATCCAGACCGCCGCGCAATTTATGATCGTGATGGCGCTTACGGCGGTTGGCTTGTCGACCGATCTGCGCAGCATGCTGAAAAGCGGCGTGAAGCCGCTGCTGCTTGGCTTGATTGTGTGGGTTGTCGTCGCCGTATCCAGTCTTGTCGTACAACATATGACCGGCCAGCTATGATGCGGCCGGTCTATTTTGTTAGCGTGCCGGCGCGCTGCAGGCGGCCGAGCAGGAAATCGGCCAGCAAAGCCAGCAGCGCAGCCGGAATCGCTCCGGCATACAGCCGGGCCGGGTTATCCATGTTGATGCCGGAGTAAATTTCCCGGCCGAGCCCGTTGCCTCCGACCATCGGCGCAATCGTTGCGACGCCGATCGCGATGACCGCCGCAACGCGGATTCCCGTCAGAATGAAGGGGAGTGCGAGCGGAAGCCGGACCTTCACCATCATCTGCAGCGGACTCATGCCTACGCCGCGGCCTGCTTCCAGCACGTTTGGATTTACTTGCGTCAAGCCAACGTACGTATTGCGGATAATCGGCAACAGTGAGTACAGAAATAAACCGATGACGACGGTTTGCGAGCCGAGCCCAAACACGATCATCAGCAGCACAAGCAAGGCCAAGGTGGGGAACACCTGGATGATGTTGGCAACCGTGAGAATGACCGCCGACATGCGGCGGGATCTGGCCGAGATCATGCCTAGCGGTACGCCGACGATCAAAGCCGCTGCCAAACCGATGGCCACCATCGCGATATGCTGCCCCAAAAAAACGAAAAGATCGGCCCAATTTTCGCGAATGTAACTTAAAAACAAGGACATATTTCAAGCCCTCCCTCGAATGGATCCGTCTTGGATCCGTGTTATTTCAGCAAACCGATGCTCCGCAAATAATCCTCGGCCACTTTTTTCTCATTCCGCTTTTTGACATCGACCTCGTAGTTTAAATCAACCATCGTTTGGGCATTGATTTTACCGATCAGAATGCCGATCACTTCGTTTAATTCAGGATGTTTTTCCAGCGTCTCTTTGCGAATAACCGGCGACGCATCGTAAGGCGGGAAAAAATGCTTGTCGTCCGCCAGCGTCTTCAGATTGTATTCCTTGAGTCTGGCGTCGGTGGAATAAGCAAGCACGATGTCCACCTTGCGGTTTGCGACCGCATTATACACTAGCGCGATTTCCATCGGGAACGTCTGGGCGAAGGTGATGCCGTAATGCTTCTGGAATGCCGGGTAGCCGTCGTTGGCTCTCTCCAGCCAGGTGGTATCGACGCCAAGGCGCATGGATCCGGCCAGTTCTTTGACATCGGAGATGTTTGCCAGCCGATGCTGATCGGCCAAATCTTGACGTACCGTAAAGGCGTACGTATTTTCAAAACCAAACGGGTCAAACCATTTTAATCCGAAATAACGGTCGAACCCTTGCTGCGCTTGCTGCAGCACCTTTTGACGGTCGTTTGTCGGTTCGATAGGGAAATAGTTGTCAAAAATCGATCCGGTATACAAAGTGCCCATCTGGATATCGTTATTTTTCATCGCATCCAAAACAACGGTGCTGGAGGCGAGGTCGGGCAGCACGTCAACCGTCAGATCGGTGCGGTCTTCGATCAGTAACTTGTACATATGGGCGATAATTTTCGGCTCCGAGAACGTCTGGGTGCCGATCCGAATCGTATTTTGTTTGCCGCAGCCGGCAGTAACCGTAAGCAGCGCGGCAGCTATTGCCAGCGTCACAGCTAAGCGCCCGGAAAACTTCATGCCCGTCTCCCTCCTCATGCAGCTTCTCGCGTTTGCGCGGCCGGTTCCGACTTGGTTTTGGTTGCCGCCCAACGTTCCGCCACGGCCAGGCAAAAGTCGGCCGCCAGCGCAAGCAGTACGGCCAATATGGCGCCGGTGACGATCAGCTCTTTTTTGTTGACGCCCAGCCCGGTAAAAATCAATTGCCCCAGACCGCCGGCTCCGATCAGTGTGGCCAAGGTGGCCCAACTGATGACATATACCGTCGTTACGCGAATGCCGGCCATGATGTAAGGGAAGGCGAGCGGCAGCTGGATGCGCAGCAGACGCTGCGCGGAGCTGTAGCCCATGCCGCGTGCGGCCTCCAGCACATGGGGATCGACGGCTTTGCAGCCGGAGAATGTGTTTCTCATCATCGGCATTAACGAATACAAGAACAACGCAAAAATGGCCGGTGTTTTCCCAATGCCAAGCAGCGGGATCAGGATGGCCAGCAGGGCAAGGCTGGGTATCGTCTGCAGGATGTTGGCAATGCCGAAAACAACTTCGTTCAGCCAGCCTTTGCGGTTGCCGGCCAGCAGCACGCCAACGGGAATCGCGATCAGCGCTCCGAGCACGATGGAGACAAAAGAAATGAGCAGATGTTCCTTAAGCGCCGTGAAAATATCTTCGTGACGGCTTACGAGGAAAGTCCAATAATCGCCGAGCCATCCGGTCATCAATGCGTCACCCCATCTTTGGTATCAGAAGAAATCTCGCCGTGAAGCTCGTGCGGCGAATGTCCGGCTGTCTCATCTTGGGTGGGGTCGGCCACGGCGTTGTCCGTATTGTAGACCTCGGACAAGTGACGGACCATGCTGCCCTTAGTCAATAACCCGATAAATTTGCCGTTCTGAACGACAGGCAAAGGCAGATGATCCATAAGCGACAGCACCTCGGCAATCGGCGTGCCGGATTCCACGATATGTTCAAAGGGCTTCATGACATGGCCAAGTTTGGTATGTTCTTCGCTATACCGCTGCAGCACTTGAAATATCGAAGCGGAGCCGAGCAGTTCTTTTTTCTTGCCAATGATAATCAGCGAGTCGACCCGGTATTTCTCCATAATTTTGACCGCTTCAGCCATTCCACGCTCAGGAGACGCCGTGACCGGGTGTTCGGCCATCACTTCGTCCACCGTCAGGCCGGGGCCAAACGGTTCGGCTTGAAGACGTTTTTTTCCGATAAAGCTTTTGACGAATTCGTTTGCCGGGTGGCGCAAAATATGTTCGGGACTGCCGACCTGCACGATTTCCCCGGCCTTCATCAGAACGATCGTATCGGCGATTTTGATCGCTTCGTCCATATCGTGGGTCACAAACACAATCGTTTTCTTTAAGTCCTGCTGAAGCCGGACAAGCTCGTCCTGCAGCTGCTCGCGGCTGATCGGATCCAGCGCGCTGAACGGCTCGTCGAGCAAAATAATGTCCGGCTCGGCGGCTAACGCGCGGATCACGCCGATTCGCTGCTGCTGTCCGCCGCTTAATTCGGAAGGATACCGGCCGGCGTATACCTGCGGATCCAAATCGACCATACGCAGCAGCTCGTCGACGCGGCTGTCGATTTTTTGCTTGTCCCATTTCAGCAGATGGGGGACGACGGCGACGTTTTTGGCGATATTCATATGCGGAAACAGCCCGATATTTTGGATCACATAACCGATTTTTCTTCTCAGCTCGACCGGATCCGCCAGTGCGATGTCTTTATCGCGAATATATATTTTTCCTTTGGTTGGATTGTTCAGCCGGTTGATATGCTTCATGAGGGTCGACTTGCCGCATCCGCTCGGCCCAATTAGGACGGTGAGCTCGCCTTGCTTTATTTCCAGGTTGATGGATTTTAAGGCGACAAAACCGTCTTCGTAGGTTTTACCGACGTTTTCAAATCGGATCATGCTTCCGCCACCTTTATGTATTGGAAATTCTATAGTTATATAAATTGAACAAATGATTTAGAAACCCGTTCTTCCTGGATGGAAGTTTGTTATATAGCTTGTCCGGTTGGCCTTATATTCATGAGAACATCATGAAGGACTCTTAAGATTTTCCGCCGCGCAGCCGCTTCGTCCAAAATCCGCCGTGAAACGTGCGGGGTTCGTAGGAGATGATAAACGCTTTGGGGGCGATCGCTCGGATGAGCTGCAGCAGATGTTTTTCCTGGCTTCGTTTAGCCAGAACCTCCATGACCAGACGGGGGCCGTCCTTGCCCTCCGCCGTCCAGTGGGTCACTCCAAAGCCGTTCTCGCGGATTAATCCGGGCAGATGGCTTGCCTCATAGTCAACAACGATTTGCAGGGTGGAGTAGCCAAGCGCCAGCCATTCTTCGATCTTAATGCCGAGCCATACGCCGCAGCCCCAGCCGATGCAATAAGCGGCAAGATTCAGCGGTTCGTTGATGTTGCTCAGCACGATATTCAGCGCTTTTAAATAGACAAAAACTTCGAACATGCTGATGAACGAAGCGAGCAGTCTGCGGGATTTCATCACCAGAATGATGCGGATCGTAAACAAGGATACGTATACGATATTCATGACGGCAATGACAACAATGGTATTGACAACGTTCAATTGAACGCCTCCTTCAGCAGGATTCGTAACGATACTAATTATTGGATAAAAGCGCATCCGGCATTCGCGCCGGGACAAATTCATGCCGCAAGATTTGCCTGAACGGCGGCCGAAGCTGGAGTAGCGCTTCCGGGAAGGCCGGGCTTGCCGCAAGGACATGACATCCTATGCCGCAGCCGATAAAATCCGCGGAGCGCAAGATTTGTCTGTATTTTGCCATTTTCAGGCACGTTATACTAAGCCTTGTTCAGACCAAAAACAGACATTTGCTTACTACTTTAGAAGAGAGGTGCTCAAAATGCAGCCGTCCGTATTAACCCGATCCCAAAGCGGGACTCGCATGAAATTTCGTCTTTGGAAAACCATGATGCAGTACAAAATGATGTATTTGCTGGCGCTGCCAGGACTCGCTTTTTTTATTTTGTTTAAGTTTGTGCCGATGTGGGGCCTGCTGCTGGCGTTCCAGCAGTACAATCCGTATGTCGGCATCAGCGGCAGCGAATGGGTCGGATTGAAACATTTTATCGAATTGTTCACCGACCACAATTTCTATATCATGCTGAGAAACACTTTTGCCATTAATTTGTTTGGCCTTATCTTTATGTTTCCGCTGCCGATCTTGCTTGCGCTGATGCTCAATGAAGTCAGGCATGAGGTATTCAAGAGAGTCAACCAATCGATCGTTTATTTACCCCATTTCTTGTCTTGGGTCGTTGTAGCGAGCTTGACGTTTATCATCTTGTCTTCGGATATCGGCATCATCAATAAAATCATGTCCGAGATGGGTTATGAACGGGTGGCGTTTCTGTCCAATCCGAATTATTTCTGGGGGCTCATTACGGCGCAAAATATGTGGAAGGAAGCGGGCTGGGGCACGATCATCTTCCTTGCGGCGATGGCCGGCGTCGATCCGCAGCGTTATGAAGCGGCCGTCGTCGACGGAGCCAGCCGGTTCCGGCAAATATGGCATATCACGCTGCCGGCGATTCGGCCGACGATTATCATTTTGTTGATTTTGCGGCTGGGGCATATGGCCGATGTCGGGTTCGAGCAGGTGCTGCTGATGATGAATCCGCTTGTGACCTCCGTCGCCGAGGTGTTTGATACGTATGCGTATTCAATCGGTATTTTGAAAGGACAGGTCAGCGTTGGCGTCACCGTCGGTATGTTCAAAGGCGTCGTTGGGCTTGTGCTGGTGCTGGTGTCCAATTATGTTGTGAAAAAAATGGGCCATGAAGGCATTTATTGATCTTCCTTGGTACAACGCGTGGGGTTCGACTACCGCCATGCATGCCGGGACGCGGACTTGTGATTTGCGCGAGTCTGAACATTGTTGAAGGAGGGAAATTTATGAGTTTTGTCGCTTCCAAAAAACCGACGACTTTTGATTATGTAAACTATACCGTGTTGTCATTGATTTCGCTTGCCTGCGTTTTTCCGTTTATTTATGTGTTCAGCGTTTCTTTTACCGATCCGAAGGTATACGTGCCGCTAAAATTTTACTTGTTTCCCGACCAGTGGTCGCTTTCAGCCTATAAATACATCTTGTCGACGAACAGTTTCTTGAATGCGCTGAAAAGCACGGTTTTTATCACATTAGTCGGTACAGCGCTCAGCGTTGTCGTTTCGTTTATGTTCTCGTATGCTTTAACCAAGAAAGCGATGCCGGGGCGTGGCATTATGCTGGGGGCCGTCGTTTTTACACTGGTGTTTAACGCCGGCATACTGCCGAGCTACCTGTTGATCAAACAGCTGGGGCTGCTTAATTCGCATTGGTCCTTAATTTGGTCGGGCTTGTCGAGTGCATGGAGCGTTATCGTGATCAAAAGTTTTCTGGAGTCGCTGCCCTCAGAACTCGAGGATTCCGCGCGAATCGACGGCTGCTCGGATATCGGGGTGTTTTTGCGGATCGTCATCCCCTTGTCGATGCCCGCGATCGCCGCGTTTACGTTGTTTTTTGCCGTGACTTACTGGAACACTTATTTTAACGCCTTGATTTATTTATCCGATTCGAAAAAGTGGACGCTGCAGGTGCTCGTCAAAACGCTGGTCATCGATTCCGACTCGACCGGCGTCGGACAGGCCGGCTCGGGCGGCGACGACCGGATTGTGCCGCAAGAGACGATCCGTATGGCTTCCATCATGCTGGCGATGGCTCCGATCCTGATTGTGTACCCGTTCTTGCAGAAGCATTTTGCCAAAGGGGTTATGCTTGGCTCGATCAAAGGTTAAGGCAAGCCGCTGAGAGTCTCCGGCCGCCGTTATGCGACGCGGTCGCAGTAACACGCGCTGGGGATTCGCGCACCTTGGAAATGCAAGATGCCTTCCGCACCGCTTTGCCGTCCGCTATCGGTGCAGTTGCGGTTTAAAGCGGAGGCAAGCGGACTAACGCGCAGGCGGACAATAATTGCGATGGCCCTTCACAACGGAGAAACCGCACGGATTGTCTGTTTGCCGCCCGGCGATATTGGCATAAGATCAGCGTAGGCAAAACAGAGGCCGCTGAAAAAGTAGCTTAAGTGAACGAAATCATGCTGGAGAAGCGCCAGCGTTCGCTTTTTCAGTGGCCTCGGCAAAACATGGCAAACGCTTACGCCGCCGGCTGCCGAGTGCCGATGTTGAGCGTTTCACTACATTTTTAAGGGAGGACAAAAAGATGGGGAAAAGTATGAAAGGCTGGATGTCGACAGGGGTGTCCGTTATGCTCGCGGCATCGCTCGCCGCAGGCTGCTCGTCCGGTCAGGAAGCAAGCAAAGGGGCCGCGCAGCCGGGCGCGGGGGAGCCGAAGAAAGAAGCGCAGGCCGGGGCCAAGACGGAATCAAAACCGCTTGCGATTAAGATGTTCGCCGGCTTGTACAACGATGTGCCTGACATGAACAACGCTTATTGGACCGAGTGGCAAAAAAGAACGAATTCAAAGCTGGACATCGAATGGGTGCCTGACGGCGATTTAAACACCAAGCTGGATCTCTTGCTTGCCTCCGGCGATTTGCCCGAAGTGCTCGCTTCGCCGACATCAACGCGCCCGACGCTGCTTAATGCGATCCGCAACGGCGCGTTCTGGGATCTTACGCCATTCCTCGGCGATTTGAGCCAGTACCCGAATTTAAAAAATAATTTGGCCAAAGACGCGCTGAAATATTTGACCGTCGACGGTAAAATCTACGCGGTGCCGCGTTCGCGCTCACGGATCGACCCGGGGATCAAAATCCGCAAGGATTGGCTGGATAAGCTGAATATTCCGGTTCCGACAACACTTGACGAATATGCCGCCGCCTTGAAAAAAATCGTCACCAGCGATCCCGACGGCAACGGGAAAAACGATACGCTTGGCCTGATCGGCCACGGTGTCATCGTTAATGACGGCGATGCCAGCTTTGCCGCCGGCTTCGGGGCATCGGACCCGACTTATAACGCGGAGGGCGGCCTGATTGAATCGCGGCTTACCCCGCAATACGCCGATTTGGTCGCATGGTTCCGCGGTCTGTATCAGGACGGGGTGCTTCCGAAGGAATTTGCCGTGATGAAAAAAACGCAAGCCGAAGAGCTGTACAAGACGGGCATGGCCGCATCGTATGTGCGCAGTATTTGGTGGGATGACGAATGGGAGAAATCGATCGCCAAAACCCAGCCGAACCCGAAAATTCTCGATCTTCAGCTGAAGGGGCCGAAAGGCGACGCCGTCGACCTGCAAACCGGCGTGTCCGGAGGATATTACATTTCCAAGAAGGTGCCTGAAGAAAAGGTGAAGCAGCTGCTGAAATATTTTGATTACACCGCTTCCCAGGAAATTACCGATCTTGGTTATTACGGCATCGAAGGGGTGCACTACAAGTCGGTTGACGGCCAGAAGGTGCTGACCGAACAAGGCGTAAAAGAGGTCAATACGACAAGCAAAGGCGCGGGTGTGCTCGCTTATGCCAAGTGGGGCAAGGTGGAAAGCGCTTCGGGCACCAAAGCTTTTAACGATGCGAAGAAAAAAGAAGTGGAGAAGTTTGACGAGATCGGCAAAGTAAATCCGTTTGCGTTCTCCCAATCGACAACATGGAACAATACGTGGACGAAATATGAAAACGAGTGGAAAGCTATGGTCACTAAAGCGATTGTCGGACAAATTACGATGGACGAGTATAAAGCTTATATCGATAAGCTGAACAATCTGCCGGAGATGAAAACGGCTTTTAAAGAGTTTGCGGCCTCCTACAAGCAGTTTATGGGCAAATAGGCAAAGGTCTTCTGAGGCCGCCAGCAGCGCAGCAGAACGAGCGAAGGACATGATCCTTAAGTGCGGGTTAACTGTTTTGCAGAGGACCAGGTTCTTGATGACGATAAAAACGGCTATTCGCAGGTAAGCCGGCTGCTTCTTAAGCACCGGCTCTACTGCGGAACGCTTCACGAGGAGAGGATAAGATGAACGCGCAATCCAAAGCATGGTGGCAGAAGCCGCTGCGGGTCATTCAGCCCAACTTGCAGGTACGAGATACGGAGCGGATAGACCCCCAGCGGCTTGCCGCACAGATGAAGGACATGGGCGCCAATACGATCGTTTTTAACGTGGGCGGCATTTACGCATGGTATGCGACACAAGTGAAGTATCATACGGTCAATGAGTTTTTGCCTGCGTCGTTTGATTTGCTCAAGGAAGTGATAACCGCCTGCCACCGCGAGAATATCCGCTTCATCGCCAGGTTCGATTTCAGCAAAGCCGAAGATACGGTATATTTGCAGCGGCCTCAATGGTTTGTGCGCAATACTGAAGGCGAGCCGCAAATTATTGGAGCGAAGCGGCCCGGCAATTGGTCGATGCTGATGTCCACCTGCATTAACAGCGCCTACCGCAGCGAGGCGGTTGCGATTCCCGTGCTGAACGAGGTGCTGGACCGTTATGAAATCGACGGGATCTTTTTTAATGCGCCGAATTTTGTGGCGTGCTCATGCGAAATATGCAAACGCAAATATAAGCAGCGTTACGGAATCGAACTGCCTTCCGAACCCAACAATTATGAGCCGGATTGGGCTTCCACGTGTCTGAGAGACAATATGGACGCTGTCTACGGCGCCATCAAGCAAAAAAATCCCGAAGTTCCGATGATTCTTTATTACAATTTGTACCGCGATAATTTATTCGACCGTGCGCAAACGACCGACATGTTGTGTACCGAACCGCAGGATATACTGTCGCTTGGACACCATCATATTCCGGAATTTTGGAAGCCTGCGCTCAGCATCAAGTTAGGCCGATCGCTGCCCGACCGGCCTGTGCCGTTTGGCATCGTGCATTCCTCGCCGGGCATGGACTGGCGTCATACGGGGCTGCCGCCTGCGGAATACCGCTTCTGGCTGTCGCAAATCCCCGCGCATGGGGGCAGCATTTGGCATTCGTTAACGGGTATCCCCGATACGATCGGAGACAAGCGGATATTGGAAGTTGTTAGTTCATTCAACAAAAATGTAGAAAAAATTGAATCATATATGGAAGATGCCGCTCCGCTTTCTCAGGTTGCGCTGATGTGGACGGCCGATTCGGCGGCCGAGGGCTGGGCCGACGGCTTGATTAACAATCAGACGCCGTTTGATGTGCTGCTGACCGAGCAGGCGACCGTGGAAAGATTGTCCCGGTATAAGACGCTGATCCTCCCTGAAGGCATGAGTTACTCCGAGTCATTTACGGAAAACGTCATTTCGTTTGTCGAGCAAGGGGGGCATGTTGTTGCCGAAGGAGCATTGCCGGACAATGAAAAGCTGCTCGAATTGCTCGGTATTTCCGGGGAAATGTTGTCCGGAGAATCGCTTGTGGCTTCGTATCTCCGCTTTGAAGGCAGCGGTAATCCGCTGCAAAAAGGGCTGGAGCAAACGGAGCTGATCGCCCACCGGGGCCGGGTCGTCTACTGCCGGACGGCAAGTGATAACACAGAGGTGCTGGCGACGCTGGTGCCGCCATTTTCCCCGCTGGAAAGCGTCGGCGCTCCGCCGGAACGGGCTTCGCTACCGGTAAGCCATACCGATTTGCCGCTGGCCGTATTGAACCGGAGAGGACTGGGGACTGCGCTGTACCTGCCGTTTTCGCTCAGCCATCTGATTAACGAATATAAGCTCGTTGAACATTACCTGTTTTTATCAAATTGCGTAGAAATAGGATATGGCGAGAACAAGCTGGTGGAGGTAACTCCATATCATGGCATGCAGCTTACTATGTTTGAAAAAGACGGCGCCAGACTTGTGCATCTGGTCAACGGAGCGGGCCGTAGACCGCTCGCTACGACGGTTCCATTGTATAACATCGAGCTCCGGCTGCTGCTTGATGAAGGCGCGGAGGTAAGCGGGGTGCGCAGGCTTATTTCCGAGGAGCCGCTGGATTATACAATAGCCGGCAACCGCCTAACGGTGACTGTCGACCGCTTGGACGTGTGGGAATGTTTGCTTGTCGAGTTTAAATAAGGGAATACGAATGCCGTAAACAGACATTTATTGCCGCGCATCGCGTACTGCGGTCATGACAAGAAATGTCTGTTTTTTGCCGCGGGCCTGTTTTGTACAATGGCAGTAAGGCCGCGCAGCATGCAACCATTGATGCGAACCGACTTCATCCACCCTTGCCGGCCGCAAAGGAGCGTTAGACATGAGGAATTGGCTGCTAGGGATCGTGAACCGGCTGCGGACTTTATTGCCGCGCACTACTTATTTCAATCGGCTGATCTGGTTTGGCTGCTTGTCCGTTTCCATTCCCATCGTTCTTGCGGGAAGCACTTATTATCATGTTTCTATGGTGAAGCTGACAGACCAATACAAAGAAGACAACAAGGCATCGCTGCTGCTGCTGAAAGACCGGATGGAGAACGCATTTTTTAATATCGAATCGGATTCTTTGAAAATCGCGAACAATCCGACAATCAAAGACAACCTGGGCAAAGCCGGGTTCAGCAGCGATATTTTTTTGCAGATCTTGATTTTGGACACGCTTCAGCTTCATAAAAACTCCAACAGCTTCATTAATGAGATCGTTTTTTACGATAAGCAATCGGGATTTGTGTTGTCCAATAATTACGGGTATATGGCCTATGAGCAGTTTTTTGAACGTGAAGACGTCGAAGCCGCGATGCGCCAGAAGGAGCAGGCGAGATGGACGTATCTTCCGCAGAGCGGAAAAAACGGTCTGGTGGCGTTTGTGCGGCTGATTAACGGAAACGACCCGCAGGGCGCCGTCATCATCTATGTCAAGGAAAGCCAGCTGCGCAGCATGCTGATGAATCATGCCGCTTATTCCAAACATCAATCGTTTATCGTTGTTGATTCGTACGGCAGCATCATCCTTCATTCCACCGACAATCATTGGCTTGGCCGTCCTGCTGAGCAAATGCCCGGCTTAACCCAAATCATGGCCGATGAAATGAACTCAGGGATGCATGTCATGCACGGGGAAGAGGACGATACGCCGCTGTTGGCCGGATTCAGCAAAACGACGGTCGGCAGAACGTACATCTCTTTGATCCCGGAGGATGAGATGCTTCAGCAGCTCAGTTGGATTCGCGCGATGATCGTGTTTTCCGTCATCCTATTTTTGGGCATGGGCATTGTGCTGAATTGGCTGGCTTCGAGAAGAGCCTACAATCCGATCGAAAAGCTGCTTCAATACGGAGAGCAGCTGCAGCACGGGCAGCAAGCGGCGTCGAAGGAAAACGAGATTGAGTACATCAAATCATGCCTGCAATATTTAAGCGAGCAGTCGGTATCACTCGAAAATTACTTGAAGCAAATCCAGCCCAATCTGCGCGACCGCCTGCTGCAAAAGCTGCTCAAGGGCGGTGCGGGAAGCCGCTCGTCGCTGCTGGAGGAGTGCGGGCAATTCGATATTCCGCAGCAGGGCAATTATTTCGTGCTTGTGACGATTGTGGAAAATATGTTTAAGGAAAAGCGGTTCCTGCCAAGCGAAGGGGCTATCGTCACATTTGCCGTAACCAACGTCATCAACGAGCTGCTGGTCAAATCGGGGCTTACCGGTTATGTGGTGGAGCAGGGCGAAAAAGAAGGGGTGGCCGTTCTTCATTTTCAAGAGGAAACGGACAAGGACCAGATGCTGAGGATGGTCAAAACGTTCGCGGAGGAAATTCGGCGGGCTCTGGCGGTATATTTATCGTTTTCGGTATCTGTTGGCATCGGCGGCATTGCCAAGGATGCGGTGCGTTTGTGCGAATCGTACCGGCAAGCCCAGCGGGCTTTGCAGCACCGGATGTTCGACGAAACGCAATCGGTGCTGTTCTACGACGAACTTGGGCAGTATGGACAGCAGAATCTGTTCTCGTACCCTAGAGAGCTGGAAAAACAGATCGTCGAAGCATTGTCCGGCGGCGAATTGGCGCTAGCGGAGCAGGCGTTGGACACTTTCGCCAAACACGTTAAAGTATCGGGTTCCTATAATGCGATTTTTCAATGTTATTATGTGCTGTTATCGTCGATCATCCAATCGCTGGAGGAGAAGGGACCGGGCATGATCGATTCGCTTGGAGACAATTGGTTCGATCAGTTGAAGGCTCGCCAGACGTCGCGTGAAATTTACGAATGGTTTATCGAAATCATATTTCCCTTGTACCAGCAAATTACGGAGGAAAGCAGAAAAATGGGCGCCAAGTTTGCGGTGCAAAAGGTATGCAAGCATATTAAGGAATATCCTGGAGCCGACCATTCGTTAATCGACTGCTCGGAGCTTGCAGGCATGAGTCCGTCTTATTTCAGCCGGTTGTTCAAAAGGGAGGTCGGCATCTCTTTTGTCGAATATGTGATGGAATACAAGGTCGATATGGCCAAGCGGCTGCTGCAGGATACGGACCGCAGTGTGATGGAAATCGCCGAAATTGTCGGTTACTCCGAGCGCAACTTAAACCGGACGTTTCAACGGCATGTAAGCATGACGCCCAAGCAATACCGGGTATCGCTGAGGTAATCGTTTACAAGCGGATAACAACTTAATCATATGGGAGGACCGAAAATGAAGCTGATATACGACCATAAAGATGCCATGATCCGGTTTGGCGTGGAGCAGATCAAAAAAAGTTTGGCACAAAACGGCGTGTTTTTCGTTGAGCAGTTTTCTTCATTTACGGCGGGCGGGCTGCTTCCGGCTCGCGGGATCGTTGCAACAAGGCGGGTTCCACGCAGAGGAGAAGCTCCGGCTTACGCCAAAGAAGCTTTCCGCATATACCGCACGGGGGAGCGTATCCATATTGAGGGTTCGGATTCCCGCGGCGTCATGTACGGCTGCATGGAATGGGCCGAACGCCTGGCGCGGGGAGAAGGGCTGCAGGACGGTGAGGACATCAGCCGCCAGCCTGCGCTGGGCATGCGCGGCATCAAGTACAATTTGCCGTACGCCCCGTTTGATTCGGGCGATCCGTTTGTGCTGAACGAAGAGACGTGCCTGAACATCGGTTTTTGGAAGGCGTACATCGATATGCTGGCCTTAAACCGCTACAACTGCTTGAGTCTCTGGTCGGAGCATCCGTACCATCTGATGGTTGTATCGCCGAAATACCGGGCAGCCAACCCTTACAGCGACGTGCAAATCGACCGCAATATCCGGTTTTTCCGCGAGTTGTTCCGTTATGCAGCAAACAGAGGCATCGACGTCTACTTATTTACGTGGAACATCCGGATCACCCCCGAAGTGGCCAAAGGGCTGGGGCTGCCGGAAGCCGTAGGGGATTTTGGCAATATGTACGACGACCTCATTCATCGGGGCGGCATCACGTTGAACCGTTTCCGCGGACAATCGGACATCATTCGCGACTACATTCGCGAAATGGTGCTGCAGCTGCTGCTTACATATCCTGAGCTGAAGGGGCTGGGCACATCGGCCAGCGAATGGATGGACGGCACCGGTTATGAACGGGAGCAGTGGATCGTGGAAACGTATGTGGAAGCGATCAAGCAATCCGGACGCGACATGCCGTTTATTCACCGTACCAATATGCAAAATGCCGGCAAAGAAATTAAAGACATGGTGCAAAACAAGTTTGATCCGCAAAAGTTTTATATCAGCTGGAAATATTCGAATGCCCATTGTTATTCGCATCCGCTGCCGCAGTTCGAGAAGCTGTGGAACGCCTGGGAGGGCATCGACCTGGAGACAACCCAGGTGCTGTATACCGTGCGCAACGACGATGTGTTCACCCACCGCTGGGGAGATCCCGATTATGTGCGGGCTTATGTAAAAGGCATGCGCAAGTCTTACGTGAAAGGTTTCTATTGGGGTGCGGACGGCTACTTGTGGGGCCGGGATTTTCAGCATGCCGATCATGGGCACAAAACGTGGAAGTACGATTTTGAACGCCATCTGTTCCAGTTCCAGCTGTGGGGCCGGCTTTCCTACGATCCGGCAACGGGCGACGACGTGTGGACGCATCTGCTGCGGGAGCATTACGGGCCGGACCACGCACCGATGTTTCTGGAAGGCTTACGTCAGGCCTCCAAAATCATTCCGGCCGTCAACCGCCTGTTCTGGATCGACTACGATTTTCAGTGGCACGCCGAAAGCTGCTTGTCGCAGGTCAGCGGCTTCAAGACGATACTGGATTTTGTGAACGGCGAGTCCATGCCAGGCGTCGGCGTGATGAGTGTCGCTGATTTTGCCAAAGCGGAACGCGAGGGAGCGGCTGATGCCGCATCGTTAGCGGGCGAGGCGTCGGAGGCAGCGGCTTCGTCATACGAGACGCCGCTGGACATCATCCGCATCTTGCGGGATGCTTCGGCGCAGACGGAGCTCGCCTGCGAAACGTTGACCAAGAGCCTAGGCGAGCTGTGCGGCGGGCATGCGGATTGTACGCTTCACGATTTGCAAGGTTACGTGGAAATGGGGCGGTATTACGAGTGCAAGTTCGCCGCCGCTCTGGAATTGAACCGCTACCGGCTGAGCGGAGATGAGTCGCGTAAAGCGGCTGCCGTGACGCTGCTGGAAAAGGCTTATACGCATTGGGAACGGCTTGGACATATATGGAGCAAACATAACAAACCGTATTTCATGGCGCGGGTCAAGATGACGTTTGGTTATCCGTATTATCTTGACGATGTGCGCAAAGATATCGAATTGGCGCGGACGTTCGAATAATCTTTTTGCCAAGCGGTGAAGGCGTTAAAACGGCGGGAGGAGCATCTGTAACGGACATCTTCGTCACTATAGTTGGCCTTATGCATGCGAACGTCATGCTCCAACGCTAACGGACAGGCGCGCCGTTATGTGGCCCAAAAATCGAGGTTATCATTTTTAACGGACAGGCGCGACTTTATTTGCCCAAAAAAGCCGGGGAAACCACGATGGTAGGTCAAATAAGAGCGCTGGTGTCCGTCCCTATTGAGCAAACCACAGATTTGGTTTATGTAGCTGTGCTGATGTCCGTTAAAAAGGGGGCTCCTCCAACGTTGGAGGTTACACAATGGTTGGATGATGCTCAACGTTTGGATGATGCACAATGAATCGACAGTCTCTCTCAGTCCGTGATCCTTCCGGATGGTTTTATGTCCAGAACGGGTCGCCGCGCATAAAAGAAGCTTGATCGTTCCTGTGACGATACTTTGGTTCATTGACTTCTTATTCTCACAACATTGCATGCTTATCCCCAGCCTACGCACGATAAGTAACTCCACGCACATAAAAAGGACCTGGCAGTTCAATCGAACTCCCAGGTTTTTTCTTTTTTTGCACTACCGATTCGCAGCCATATACGGTTCGATGTGAATGTGCACATGGGAAATGCGGTGCGACTTAAAGATTTGCTTTTCGATTTGCTCCGTAATTTCATGGCTCTCCGCCACATTAAGCTGATGATCGACCCCGATCGTCACATCGACCAGCTTGTTGTTGCCGTGGATCCGCGCTTTGATATCGACGATTTTTTTAACCCCAGGCACGTTTCGGATCGTCTGTTTAATAGTTTGCAGCTCCGAATCGTCAAAACCGTCTGTCAGCGCATGTGTCGCATCGCGAAAAATATCCCAGGCCGTCTTGCATATAATGATGCCAACAACGATGGCGGTTAACGGGTCAAGCCAAGGCAGTCCGAATTGTGCGCCGAGGATCCCGATAAACGCGCCGATACTGACAAAGGCGTCGGACCGGTTATCCTGCGCGGCAGCCATCATGGCGTGGCTGTTGATTTTTTTCGCCAAACGCACATTATACAAATAAACGAGATAGATCATGCCCGCACAGAACAGCGCTGTCCAAGCGGCAATCATATCGGGAGATTCGATCGTTGGGACGGCAAACTTCGAAACCGATTGATACAATACCTGCAAGCCGACCAAAAACATAATAAAAGACGCGATAAGCGCGGCTACGGTTTCCGCCCGGTAATGGCCGTAGCGGTGATCTTTATCCGGCGGTTTGCGGGATATTTTTAAACCTATCAAAACCGCAAGCGATGCGATAATATCCGTCGAGTTGTTTAACCCGTCCGCCGACAGCGCCTCCGAATTAAAGAAGTAACCTACAGCCAATTTTGTTATCGCTAGAATAATATAGGCGGCTATGCTCAGCCATGCGCCTTTCTCGCCTTGTCTGATCTCATCATATGCGCTTTCCATCTGAAGCCTCCGTTGATTTAGAATTACAAATGATATGATAACTGACAACATCCGTGTGGGTCTAGAGAAACAGTTTTGTTATAATACCCAAAAATAAGCGCGGTCAAACAGTGTTGTACTTGCCCAAAATATATGTAAGCGCTGCCGAAGTTGGTTTGGCAGGGAGGCGCTGACCGTTGCCGGGTTGAAATCTGTCGTGAATTCACTTCACGAGTATTGCTTCACGGGAAATATCTGCATAAGAGAAGCCGGCGCGACGCCTTGAGTCCACTGAAAAGGCGAATGCCGGCGCTTTTGAAATTTAGAGATGAGAAAGAGGAAATATGGAGCATCCGGAGAATAATTGTGGTAAAAATGCTCTGGAGGTCATGTTATGCAGCCTGTGTTTAATCGGATCGGCGGGGTTTTTATTCCGGTCAGCAGTATCGAAGCTGCACGGGATTGGTATTGCGATCTATTGGGTTTACCGTCAGCCGGGGAGATCTTTTTCGGCCATATTTACGTGCTCCCGATGGAAGGGCCGGATATCGTGCTGGATAGCAAAATTTACAGCCCGGACAATGTGTATAAGGTGCCAGCGCTTCAACTGCGGACGGATAATATCCAAGAAGCTTACGAATACATGCAGAGCAAGCAGGTCGAATTCATAACCGGGATTGAAAATAACCATTGGTTTAATTTCAAGGATCCTGACGGCAATGTGTTGATGATATGTAAATAATTGTCCGTCCCAAAAAGTTAAATATTGTATTTTTTTACGAGAGCAGCCTGCTTAACGCAGCTGCTTTTTTTGTTTTGTTACACAATGAGCAATTAAATCCTTATTTTAACTTTTCTTCTTCCTGATTCCATGTTCCAGGTCTTGTGAGATTTTTGAGAGAACGCCTTTTTATAATAGGTTAGGTATCATCATCAGACCTGCGACGAAAGTCACAAAGGAGATGTCGAAATGAGACGAACAATTTGGACGATGATGCTGGTTGTCTTGGCATTGTTCCTGTTTCTCGGCGAATCCGCTGCTCAAGATGACCGTCGGGACAAATATGACGGGGAAAGCTTATATGCCGCAGTAGAGCAAGCGGTATTCTATGTCAGAGCATTTCGCTCCGACGGTACGCTGAAAGATGTGGGCAGCGGTTTTGTGATTCGGCCCGACGGTACGGCATTGACCGCTTATCATGTAGTGGAGGAAGCGGACAAAGTCGAATGTGTGCTGAGCGACGCTTCCGTTGTATCTTGCCACACGATAACGGAGAATAGCACGGCGGATACAGCGGTACTTAAGCTGTCCCCCTCAATAGACGCTTCGGGAACCGAGAGCCCATTCCCGTTCATACGACTGCGGACAAACGCGCTGAAACATGGAGAGAACATTTTCGCCGTCGGTTATCCCATGAAGGACACTCCAATCATTACGGAAGGCATTGTAAACGCACCTCGCGCTCCGATCAACGGAAGGGATCGTATATTGGTGTCTTCACAGCTCGTGAGCGGCATGTCCGGCGGACCTTTGTTGGATTCGTTTGGGTATGCTGCCGGGATCCTGTCGGGTTCTCTTCGCGCGATGAACGGCATTCATCTGGCTGTAGACTCGCAAGCGGTGCAGCAGGTGCTAGAACAAGACGGACATTAGCCTATTGCTAGATTTTTTGCAGCAGACAGGGAGGAGATTACAGAATGAAATTGGGTAAAGGTTTGGGGAAAATAGCGGGGCTGATGGCTGCCGTTCTCCTGCTGGCTCCGATACTATCGGCGATTTCTCCGCAGGAAGCAAAGGCGGCTGGCGAATACGAGGACAGATATGTTTACGTAGGGGCCAAAATCATGAACAACAGCTCTACCGGCGTCTCATGGGGCGGTGAATCGGACTATGCGTCCAATCTGGGAAGCTACAACATGTGGTCCGTATTTTACAATCAAGCCAAGGAGCCGTCGAAATATCCAGGCATATGGGGGAAATCCGAGGACGGTGATTGGGAGCCTGGTGAATACGATGATGACTATGCCAACGGCGCCGGAGTTTATACCGTTGACGGGCATTTTTGGGCGGTTATCGACGTTAAGCAGATCCCGGCTCTTAAAGCTTTGGCCGACGGTAAAAGCGCCAAATACAGGGTAAAGGCCCGCTTGAATTCAACAACAAGCAACGGGGCCTATATTTGGGCCTATGCCAGCAAAAATTATGACTATACGGGATTTGAACTAGATGAGAAATACAGCGCCAATTACCAGAATGCCACCTCCAAATTCGAGGGATATTCCAGATCTACCGATCCGGATAGAACCGTGGATTCCGGTTGGTTGTCTTTTAACGCCGATGATTACATCGTAATTCAGACGGAAACAAATGACGGCGGAACTCAAGTCGAGGATATCGTATTGAGCTTTGGCGACTTTGTCGCTCCGGTGCTTTCGGATTATACGTTTACGTCCGACGGCACGGAGAGAGTCAATAATGCCGGACAGCAAGAGTTGTTTTTGAAAAATAACGAGTCTCTGCAGCTGCAATATAACTTCAGCAAACCTGTAAGAGCAACCAACCTCGCAGCTCAAGTGTTCGACAAGCACTTTCTGTACACGGTGCCGGACGGCCAAGGTTTGCCTACAGATAACCAGACCCAGGGCATGAGTATGCCTGACGGCTTTTATGACAATTCCATCAGTTACAATCGGAGCGATGCCGACACGTTCAAATATATCAAGCAGTTTCCTTACGCATATAAGGCTTCGGTTTATCACCATACCGGCAATAATCCGATCGGCAACGGCGGAGAACTGGAGACCAAATTCCAGAATGCGTTGCACAGCATGAAGGACAGGCTGGCGGCAGCCGATTTTCATGACGCGGCGGGGAATCCGCTTACGGATATGTCGAGCTTCTTGAAAGCGAACCCGAGCAGTCAAGGCTTTTTAAGCAACCGGACGGTTAATCCGTTTGATTATAATCACGGAGGCTATAGGATCATCGTGGACGCTGTGCCTCCCCAATATAATTTGACAGGCAACGGCATCACGCCGGAAATTCCTTCGGGACTTGTATTAAATGAAGGGAAAGAGATCGAATTTACCGTTCAGCTTACCGAAGATACGGTAGTGAAAGACGGGCTTTCGACGGAGGGGCTGTATCTTTTATTCAATAACGGAATGAAGGCCAAATACGCCGCTCAGGAAAATACGGGACCAAACACGAAGCTATGGAAATTTAAAATGACAATTCCCGTCGGGTTGAATGTGGAAACCCCGCTGTTAAAAGCGATTGCCCTGACCCACGAGGCAAAAGGGACGGATACGGGAGTTATCCAGGATTACGCCGGCAATCTGCTTATGGATGAAGCCAACAAGGACAGAGCTCCTTCCCAGGATCCCTCCCAAGCGGTGCCTTATACCAAGATCGACTGGGCTAATCTGTCCATTGATAATACGCCGCCCGAGATCGGCTTCCGTTATTCTCCGGCCGGAGTGAGTGGCACCGTATACGGAAAATCCGGAAAAATCACAATCGATGCCACAGACCCGGATATTAAAGTGCCTGCCCTTGATCCGGATCGAAGCGTCGATAAACGGCCGAGCAAAGGCATCTACCGTCCAGGCAACATGACTGGGGTACAACCCGGGCAATCGCCGGAGGTGGGGCTGGTGTATTATACGTGGAGCCAGAGCCCTGCCGATCCGTTCGCAGGGAAGGAAGAGGACCGCTTTGCGGCAATCAAGCGTTATTCCTTGACGGCCAAGCAGCCAGGTGAAGATTTGTACCCCGGCAACACGGTAACGTTGAAGGTAGTCAACAATAAAACCAATACGATCGAGCCGCCGGCAGCCGCCTTAACGGAAGAGAACAGCGGAGCCTGGTATCTTCACACCTGGACGGCGGACATGACCTGGGATTCGGCAAGAGAGCTTATGCAATACGGTAAAATGAAGGCTTTTAAGGCGGCAAACGCTGCGAACTTTAATGGCTGGATTGCCGAATACAAGATGAACAATCCGGGGGCTTCCGATGCGGACGCCGAAAAATATGCCCAAGACAAGGCAATGGTGCAGGTAGGAAATTATTCGGAATGGCCGCTTGACGACTTCAAGCAAGACGATTCCAACTGGACGTATGAAAAAGGGACGTTACTGTTGGACAACAAAAAGCCGAAAATCGACTTTGGAGCGCTCAGCGGGAATAACACGCCGGAGGTCAAGGTGCAGGTAACCGTTACCGATGAGCACAGCGGCGTAGGAACCAAGCAATTCCAATGGGTTAAGCAGGGAGCGGAGCCGCAAGAGATAGACTGGTCGGATGTTCCGGCGAGCGGCGAAATCACGACCTTCAACCATGTGCCGGAGGACGGGGCCTATCAATTGGCCGTGAAGGCGGTGGATAAGGCGGGCAATCAGATCATTGAAAAGATGAGCGCCTCTGTAACCGTAGATTCCTCGGTGAGAGTCAACGCCGCCTTCGATCCGGAAATGAACGGCAGCTATACGAAAAGTCCGGAGGTCCGCTTCGCGATGAACGGAATTAACGTAGAAAACGTCAGATACGCCGTGACGGGATCTTCGGCCCCTCCTGCCGATTATCCGTCCGTCGCACAGTCTGTTTACGGTACGGTGAGCGGCTCCGTTTACGGCACTGTGAGCAATTCCGTCTATGGGGGCGGGAACGGCTTGGTGTATGTGATTCCCGCAGATCCCCAAATCAATGGGACTTATGGGGTTTATGTGAAGGTCAAGGAAGCGGGTACAGAAAGATACTACACGTATTCCAAGCAATATTTGGCGGACAACGAGGCTCCGCAAATCACATTTAGCAAAAATGGCGTCTCTTATCCCTCCGAGCAGCAGCGTGTTGTCGTGACCGTAACCGATCGGCTAAGCGGCGTGGCATTAAAGAAATACCAATGGTTAAGAGCTGACGCCGAGGCGCCTGCTAAGGAATCCGGCGGATGGGTGGAGCTTCCGGGAGATGGGGCGGTGACGATTGATTCTACGCGTTTGTCTCCGGGTGAAACAGCCGACTTTATGCTTTACGTGCTCGGCGAGGATGCCGCAGGCAACAGCGCCGTAGCTCATACGGGAGCGTTCAAGGTGTCTCGAAAACCGGCAGCGGAGGTTCCTGCTGCCGCGAATTCGGACTTGCTCTATATATACGAGGAGGTCGGTAACGGGTATACGGCGGTCGTGAGGCTGAACCTGGAAAATCCTATGAAGGAAGGCTACAAATACGCCATTTCTACGGACGGAGGAGTTTCCTGGAGCAGGTGGCTTCCCTACACCAATTTTATCGAAGTAGGGGGACTTAAGGATCGCAATTCCGGACATTTCCTGCTTAAGGCCAAATTCAGAAGCCCGGGAGGCGCGGAAAGCGCGGCTGTAAGCTTGAATGCGAGCTCCGTTTCCATCGACGAACCGGTATATGCAATTGCAACACACAGCACGTTACGTCCTGTGAAGCCGGAAAACTTTGTTCTGGAGTTGAAGGTTCCGGCTGGCATTCGGGCCGTGCCATCGGCGGGACGCAATCCGTCTGAGCCTACCCGGAAGGGCAACAAATTCAGCATCGCCCAGAACGGTGTTTATTCCTTTGACCTGACTGATCTGTCGGACAGCTCAAGAACGGATACGCTTTTGGTTGTAGTTGACAATTTAGACTCCGTGCTTCCTGTAGGAAGCATTGAATATTCTATGACAGCGAGTACCAACAGCCATGTCATTGCACGGCTGGAAACTTCCAAGCATGTAAAGGTGTTAAACAATGAAGGAAGATTCGTTTACACCTTTAACGAGAACGGAAACTTTACATTTATGTTTGAGGATGAGGCAGGCAACGCGGGATCCGTCACGGCAGCGGTTTACAACATAGATAAAACTCCGCCGGAAGCGAGAGTCGTACGTTCATATGCCTACGGGGAAAACGGAGGCAACACGTTCAAAACGATTCAAGACGGAAGCGGCCAAGTTCTGTTGTCCCAGGGGGTTGTGCTGAATGTGGAGAAACCGAATGCCGAGGCGAAAAATTTCCAAATTGTAAGGGGCACAAACGGCACGGTTCTTTACCAGAACGGAGAAGGGAAATTTACGATAGTCGACGATGCGGGCAATTCGTCAGTCGTCAGCGACGAAATTTCCACCATCGTTCCTTATTTGCCCGACCCTGCCAGCATTAAATATGAGTTTGTCGATGATGACGGAAATGTGCTGCAAAACGATCGCATCGTAGTTATCGACGGCGTTAAAGTTGCCAAAGGCAAGATGAAGATCACCTTATCCGGTCGCGTGCAAGCTCCTAACCAGGTGTTCTTGGGAACCGCTCCGGCAAAGGACGGTTACGGGGATTACACCAACCTGCTTAG
The DNA here is from genome assembly GCF_004307995.1 of Paenibacillus thalictri. GTDB lineage: Bacteria > Bacillota > Bacilli > Paenibacillales > NBRC-103111 > Paenibacillus_AF > Paenibacillus_AF thalictri. Next base: position 298,499 of record NZ_SIRE01000007.1, read on the forward strand.
CGATGCAAACGGAAACTACAGCTATTCCAAAATTTACGCGGCGAATGGTGAGACTGCCCTGGCGATCAGCGATGTTCTGGGCAACGTCAACAAGCTGCCTATCGTTGTGCAAGGACTTGACAACAAGCCTCCTGTCATTACTTTGAACAAGCCGATTGCTTTTGTCGAGCGGAACAAACCCAATTTCAACGCTTTAACCGACCTTGGAGGTTTCACTGTGACCGATGACCGGTCCAAGCCGGGCAACATTGCTGTAGAGGCCAGCTATTTGGATTCATCAAAGATCGGCGGACAAACCGTGACTTATACGGCCAGGGACGAAGCAGGCAACATATCCACGGCCGAGCAGAAAGTATACGTGCTGCCTGGCGACGGCCTCATGATTCTGGGCAATGATCTTCTGATTTCCGCAAGCCAATCGGAGAAAGTGCTGTTTGACACGAATGTCGTGAACTTCAAAATATCCAGATACAATCTGATGGACGTAGCGGGAGAAACCTTGGTGAACGAACGTGGAACCTACGATGTGTTCTACCAAAGCGGGCTTTACCGCGAAGGTCAGATGAAATATGTCGCACAGGGTCTATCCCTGGAGGAGCTTCTAAAGAAATCCTTCACCGTCGAGTTTCCTAAGACGGGCTGGTATACCCTCATTGTCAGAACGCAGGAAAGAGAGCGGGAGTATACCACATTCTTTATAGGAAACATGGGCCGATAAATCCTAAGACAGGCTAAGGAGGAAGTAACAACAATTATGAAAAGCTTGAGAAAAAGGCTCTTTGCATGTATGGTTTACACCTTGCTTATATCACTGCTTATGAGCGTGGTTCCTGTGGCTGCGCTGGCCGAGGAAATTCAGAAGATCGGGGTCACGACGATTTCCAACGACTTCATCAAAGTCACCGTTGACAATCAATCGGGACGCTTCGGGATCCGTACGGTCGGAGGGCAGCCTGTAAGGAAAAAAGACAAGGGCGTCAATATGCTATTCGGCGGAGATGATCCGCAGACGTCCTTCACCACCTTTCGGATTGACGGAACGGATTATATTTTCGGGAATCCATATAAATTTGCTGTCGATTTCTTTTCCGAGGTGACTCAGCCCCAGATTGTAACCAACACCGACGGAACCAAGCAGATTGAAACGGTGTGGACGATCAAGGGAATCCAAATCAAGCAGATTCTGATGCTGTACACAAATTCGTCGGACAAACAAAATGCCGGCAACGTCAATGTAAGATACGAGGTTGCGAACAGCACGGGAGCCGAAGTTCAGATCGGCAGCAGAATGCTGCTGGATACGATGGTTGGGGGAAATGACGGCCCGGCTTTCCAGATTGGCACCTCCTATAAATCGCCTCTTACTGTGGAGAGAAAGCTGGTTCATAATCCCGAAGATGACCCGGCCATATCGGAGAGGGAGCGGCCGCTGTACAAGCTCCCCCCTTACTGGGTGATGAGGGATAACCTGGATTTGACCAATCCATTGGCTACCAATGTGATTGCATACGGGTTCAACAATTTCTCCGAGAAAAATGTCAACATTGTAGACGAGATGATCGTCGGACATTGGAACGGCCTTGCCAATACGAAATGGGATTACACAGTCAATCCGAATCTGGATTTTACCCGGGATACCAATGACTACGGAACTGCCGATGCTGCAGTGGCTCTCTATTGGAATCCGAAAAAAATCGCCTCGGGCGGCGTCAAGAGCTTTGAAACCGTGTATGGCCTGGGGGAAATTATCCAGCCGGACAAGGTGTTCTCCATCCGCTATATGGACCCTGTGGACCAGCTTGCTACCCTTGATGACGCAAGCGCCTATCAGGATGAGGGCATCTTTAACATCACAGCCGAGGTGGAAAATCTCCAGGCATTTCAGATGGAGCATTCCTACATCGATCTGGAGCTCACGCTTGACGGCGGTCTTGATTTTGTACAGCTGGATGAACGTGGAAATATCGTCAGAGACGCTAAAGGAAACGCCATGACGACTCCTTATAGGTCCTCCGCTTTGACCCTTCGGAAAGAAGCCACGCCGGAGGAAGCAAGCCAAGGGATCCAGCCCAAATACAAACCCGGCGATACCGTCTCCGTATCCTTCAAGGTGAAAGCGAAGGGCAGGGCCTGGCCAACGGTGAAGCAGTACCTGCTTACGGCCAAAAGTCCCGAGACAAGCCAAAAGGTGGAAACGATTCAGGATGAAGGAATCAAGGCGGAATACACGTCCTCCAAAGGAGGGTTCGTCTTCTTGCCCCCGGTAGGAACGGCAACGCCTACTTACGTGTACGCCATGTCCCCGGAGGAGGCGTACAGCAAGGATGACAAATATATCACGCTCAATATGTCCAATATCGAGGCGTATAACACGGGAAACCAAAACGTAGCTCCCAACTTTGACCTGTTCTTCAGAGAAGTGCTGACGGGAAAACGATACAAGGTTCCGGTCAAGGATTCGGTCATCATCCAACCTACGGACGAAGGTCTTACGGGTGATATGCGGATTACGTACCGTACCGGCGATTTGGTGGATGACTATGGCAAGGTGCTCTCCGCGGGCCTGGGACCGGAGCTTCCGCTTGGCGAGTATCGGGTGGAAATTGATTTTAAGGGCGGAGCGGACGAGGAAATGTCCGCCATGTACAGCGTCAAAACGCCGAAATCGTTCCGGGTTACAGATAACGATAAAGCGAGAATCCGCGAGGCGAAAATTTTGACGGTCACCAAAACGACCGTCGATCTGAGAGTGAACGCTTTGGGCGATGTGGTGAATCCGAGCGCCAAGCTGACCGAAGTAAACCGGGCATACCCCGGCTACAACGTGGCCAATATCGGCCAGCTAACTGCGGATGCAACGAAATTTGCCGCTTTTAAAACCGCGCTGGTAGGAGCCAGTAAGGCGATAGACCCTACTTACGACGAGGCGGGGCTGGTCGATTTTCAAAATGTGGCCGCTTATCGGGTCGAAACCTTCCAAAGCGAAGACGAATTAAAGCGCAGCAAAAGCGGCGGCGACGAGATGCTGGTCGAAATTCGCGGCATGATCAAGCAGATCGGCAGCGGGGACAAAGCGGAATACGTGGTCGATACGAAAACGGAACCGGCCATTATCAACAAAACGGTAGCTTATAAGGGCAAGGACATCGTGTTTGTCAAAGGAAAACTTGAGGCGCTTGGCATGAGCAGCGATCTCCCGTTCCTAAGCACATTGTTTGTCAAAGGGGACGGCGACCTCACCATCTACAACAGCGGTTTCCTCTTCTACCGCGGAGAGTGGACGCTGGACTTCTACAACAGCTTCAAAAAGACGTTCAGACTGAGCCAGGAGGAGCAGGACGCAAAGGACGAGCGGGCCCGGCAGAAGCTGGCCGAAGAGAAAGCCAAGAAAGCCAAGGATAACCCTGAAGACAGCACCTTGAACGGTGCGCTGGAGTGGGCGAAAGGCGCGGCGAGAGAGAGAATGAATCCGCTGCGGCAAATCGCGATTGATAAGGTTTATTTTAATAAATACAGCATGTATGCAACACCTGGGTTTTCAATTAGCGGCCTTTCTTTGGCCTTGAGCGAATTTTTGCTTCGCGAGGATGGGGTTTCCTTTGCCGGCAAGCTGAACCTGAAGGTGTTGGAGCCTGAGGTAAAAGATGTGCTCTTTAACCAGAAGGGTTTTGTAGGCGTGGATGCTGCCTTGAAATTCAATTTGGAGAAGGATATGGGCCTGCTGGCGTCTCAGAATAAGAAAACAGGGGAAAAAGACGCTAAAGGCAAAGATATCGTCGTCAAAGGCGAAGGAACGACAGGGGACGTGTCGGGAGAGTTTAATGTCACCCACTATGTTCAGAAGATGCCGGGCATATCCAACAAGTATGGCATGAAATTTCAGGCGGAGCTCAAAAACATCGCCACGATCAGCGCGGAACTCGGGTTCAAGCAGGTGGCCGACGGCAGAGTGCTGCCCGACGTCATTGCGTTTGGCGCCGAAGATATGGATCCGGGCGTTCTGATCACCGGAGCAACGTATTTAACGGGCGTAAGAGGTTCCGTTCGTGAACTGGCAGATACGATTGCCGGAGGCAGCGGCGGAGTGCCTCTGACCATTGGAGCCGGAGTGGATATTAAATTCGGACTGCCTCCTGCGACATTCTACGGCTCCATCGATCTGCTGCTGAGGATGTCGGGAATCAAGCTTGAAGGAAAGCTTGACTACTCTCCGAGCCCTTCGTCCAAAAGAGTCGAGATGCTGACGATGGCGCTGATCGAGGCGCAATGGATGACCCCGTGGTTTGTGCGGGCCGAGGCCGAGCTGGATGTATTCGGCTGGGATGTCATTATCGGCAACGCCAGAATCTTCGTCGGTCAGAATCTGGAGAAGAACCGGGTCGATTTTGACGGTTTTGTCGGGGCGAAGGTGCAAATCCCGTCGAGTGTTCCTATCGTTGGCGGTATTAAATTAGGCAGCGTGTTCATGGGACTTAACAACGATAAAATATGGGGCGGCATCGGCATCGGCATTGGCTTCATCGTGATCGAAGTGGGCGTCACCTATTACTGGAGCGGCGACCTGGAGTTCGGCACCTCGGGAGAAGGTTTGCCGGAAGGTCTTGCTTACCTTAAGTTACAGGATCCGGAAGACAGACCGAAGCTGGTTGTGATCGGGGAAGGCATTCAGCCCGTGGCTACGTCCAAGGTGTGGGATGAAAATCAACTGCATGAGATCCAATATCGCAGCGCGGGAGATGGCGTCAGCATCCTGGATAATGGTTCGATGGATGTCGGCATCGGCGGGATTACCGTTTCGAACGGCGGCAAAAATCATAATCTCCCGATGAGTAGCGTGACCGGAAACGGCTTGCTGGAGGTGGAGTATTTCGGCCAACAAACTCCTGAGCTGATATTGGTGGACAATACGCGCGGAACCCAATATCCGGTTGTTTTCTATGAAGCCGGCGCTGCGTCCGCATCGACCGGGACTGTCGCGGAGAAAGGACATTTGCCGGCGTACACCCAGTTTATTCAAGGCTCTCCGTCAGAAGGCACAACGGACCGGAGAAAAGCGTATGTCGCGATTCCCAAAGAGGTGATCAAGGGAGGAAGCTGGACGCTGTATGCCAATCAGACTGTGGAGACCAAACTGCTGAACGTGCCTCTTCCTTCTACTTTGGAAGAAATCAAGCTGACTCCGGATACCTCCGATACCAAGTTGTTTAAAGCATCATGGAAGGTTGGCAGCGTCAAAAACGGAGATACCGTGAGCCTCTATCTGTCCAAGGATGCGGTTACCGGAGAGATGGCTGCGGCAAAAGACAGCAACGGCCAAACGGTGCAAGTGCCGGCTGTCGGAGACCCGGGAATGCTGATCGCCAAAGATGTGCCGGTCGATTTAACGGGTACCGGAAGCAAGGTCATTGATGTCAGCCAGGTACCCCTGCTGGGCGGTATGGAAGATATACGCGGATTGATCGGCCAGGGAGATTATTATTTGCGAGCGGAGCTGCACTCGGTAGCGGGCTTCTCGACCAAAAGCTCCGCTGAGAAGTTCCGCATCGTCGACCCGCTGGCCCCTGAGGCGGTTAGTCAGGTGAAGATCGTTCCCGTCGGCAATGGATATTTTGATCTATCCTTCAAGCCCGGCAAGGAAAAACCGGAACAAAAAGGATACCCGCAGAGCTATAATATCGATGCGCTTCAAGAATCAGCCGGAGGAAAGCTTTCAGCCTATCCTCCATTCGGCGGCATCACGCTTGAAGGGGAAGAACTACAAAAGTATTGGAATGAAACCTCCGGTCAATACGAGCATATCCGTGTTGGCGGATGGAATGCGGTTTCCAGCTCCAACCAGGTGGATCATGATTCCCTCTCGGGAAGTTCCGTAGGGGCACAGGTGAAGCATACGGGTTTTGAAACCGGAAATGAATATGTGATCGGCGTCACGGCGGCTGTCAAGCCTCCGAAAAGCGTGGATCAGCACGAGAATTGGCATAGGTCTGACAGGGCGGACTCCGTTAAAACGCTGCTGCCTGTACCGAGTAAGCCGAAGCTTTCGTCTCCTACGGGCAAGATGGGAGCCGAAGGGAAATCAATTACGGTGCTCACCGCAAATACAACCCAGCGCATCGAGCTTGTCTCCGATCAGCAGGATGTAGAGGTGGAAGCCGTTTACTCGGAGCAAAGCATAGCGTCCTTGGAGCTTTCGGGCCAAGGAAGCGGCAGCTCGGGCGTATTGAATCTGAGCGGTTTTCCTACAGACGGCACCTACGGCATCGAGCTGAGAGCCAAAAACAAACATACGGGCGACTTCTCCGTCACGATGCTGTATTTAACGGTGGATACGACCGCACCTGTCATCTATATTTCTTCTCCCGGCACAGGGGACAGAACTTCGAACGGAAGTATTGCCGTATCGGGGACGACCAGCAATGATGCCGAGCTTACCGTTAATGGCACCCGCATCGCGGTGCAGCCGGACGGTACATTCGCGGGAACCGTGCCTGTAGCGAGCAAGGAGCCCGGGGTCAAGCTGAATTTTGTCGCTGTGGATGGAGCGGGGAATCGAAACGAGGCGGTTGTCGATGTGACCAATGACGGTTTCAAGGCGCCGACTGCCCTCGTGTTAAGGAAACCAGCGAACATGGCGCTGGGAGAAAGCAAAAAGGTGGAAGCTTTCCTGAGATACCCAAGCGGGAAGGACGCGGCGGGCAAGGTGAGTTACCGGGAGGTGCCCGTCCCTCGCGAGGATATGGATAAGCTGGTCTTCTCAAGTTACATGGGAGAGGCGGTTCAGGTCGGGGAGGACGGAACGCTGAAGGCGGTGAAGTCGGGCTCCAGCATCGTTAGCGCCAGCTACAACGTATCTGAAGATACGGCGATAAGCTCGCTGACGGTCGTGAAGGTGCCTGACTTGCTGGAAGCCTTGTCGGTAGTGTCGAGTCCGATCGGCAATACAACCGGCCAAACCAAACTCAGCGTGTCGAACGCCGGTAGTATGGACGGAGCGGAGCTGGTGTACAAGGTTGGCGCGGCTGTGCCTAAACTGTACGAAGACTTGTCCCGCTGGACGCTTCTGCCTTCCAATATGATCGTGCCTGCTGCCGATGGCGACTATTTGGTTGTTGCGAAGAGAAGCTCCGAAGACAAGCGGGCCTTGGGGGCAAGCCCAAGAATCGCGGCCCAGGTCTGGAAGCAAGGCAGCGGCGGAGGAAACGGCGGCGGTGGAGGAGGCGGTTATGGCGGCGGAGGCATCTCAACGGTGTCTACGATCGTCAACGGCAAGTCGGCCCTCGGACAATTGCAGAACGGCGTGCTGACGCTGACCGTTGCGGGCAAAGATCTGAACGCCGGAGAAATCCGTATTGCGGCAAGCGATGCATCGGCTCAATCGTATATTTTTAATCTGGATCAAAATGTTAGAGCCGACCAGGCGATTTATATTGACACACACTTGGCTTCCGTGCAGATGAGCGCCAACTCGTTCCGGCAAGGGACGGACGGTTCCCAGGTGAAGATATCCAGAAGCAGCAATTCCGAGATGCAGAATTTTAAGGCCCTTGCTGACGGAATGAACGCCTGGCTATTAGGACAAGGAGTCGCTTTCGAGCTTCCTGTGAAGGATGATCGCTACGCGGTTGTCAGAATACCGGTTCCGGATGACATAGCGGCCGGAGAACTGACGGCAGTTATTCTGAAGGATCGCGACGGCAGCTGGACAACGATCCCGTGGCGGCTGGATATGTCCGGCGGCAAAGCTTATGTGGAAGCCAATCTGACGGGCAACGGCAGCATCGCTTTTATCGGCAGCCAAGCATCATTCCATGATGTCGGCGATGACTTCTGGGGCAAAAACACCATTCATGAGGCGGCGTCGAAGCTGTTGATGGTCGGCCGGGACGAAGGCGTTTTTGCTCCGGACAGCGAGGTGACAAGAGCGGAGTTCACTACGGTGCTGCTGCGTGCGGCGGGCCTCATGAACAAAACCGCATCCTCACAGTTCAGCGATGTAAGCGCCGGCGACTGGTTCGCAAGGAGCGCCGCTATCGCTTCGGATAGAGGCATCGTCAGCGGTTATGAGGATCATACCTTCAGGCCGGATCAAGAGCTGTCCAGGCTTCAAGCTATGGTCATGGCGGGTAGAATGCTGGATTATGCGGGAGCGGCAAGCCCTATCGGCGATGAAGAGGTCAAAGACATTTTAAGCTCGTTTGCCGATAATCCGGCATTGCCGGAATGGGCCGCAAGATACGTGGCCGTCAGCGTGAAGAATGGAGTCATTATGGGAACGGATGCGGGACTCGACGCGGCGGGCGTGCTGACAAGAGCACAGTCTGCGGCAATTGCGATCCGGCTGGGGAATCTTCTGGCGCCCAAATAATATACGGACAGCTATTCCATGGCCCGGCCTGAAGCCTGAACGGTTTTTGGGCCGGGCATGGAAATGTATGGATATTGGGGAGGACAATTCATGAATAAAGCTTTTTCGAGAAAAAGCTTTAGATTAGGCATTTTATTACTGCTGCCGCTGCTGCTACTAGGGGGGACGCTGCTGGTACAAGCGGACAGCGGCAGCTGGACGGATGGAAATCATGCTGAAGTAGACTGGTATGTGAATTATTCCAATTACACGACGTTTACGATCGACAGTCCCGCCAAGCTTGCGGGAATCGCCAAGCTGGTGAATAACGGAACGACGGATTTTCAGGGGAAAATTTTGGTCGTCGATGCGGACGGTTTGGCAGGCAAGGATATGAATATGTCGGCATATACCTGGGTTCCGATCGGCACGAAGGACCGCCCGTTCAAAGGCAGTCTGATCGCTAAGATCGGCGGACCTGTTACGATCTCCGGGATCAACGTAAACGGCAGCTACAGTTATGCGGGTTTCATCGGCAATATGGACAATGCCACGGTGGGAGGTTTTGTATTGTCCGGAACCATCACGGCCAATTCCGCGGGAGAGATGTATGCCGGGGGCCTTGCCGGACGCGTGAAGAGCAGCGGCGGCGGGAGCGGGAGCTATATCTACGATGTATCCACAAATGTCAGTTTGGATGTCACGGTGACCGGCAGTACTTATGCGGGTTATGCCGGGGGCATCGCCGGATCGGCAAGCGGGAGAATCTACAATGTGTCGAACGGCGCTCCCGTTACCGTGACCGGCGTTACCTACCAGGCAGCCGCCGGGGGGATCGCGGGTGCAGCCGAAGGTACGCTTACGCTGAATACGGTCGCTAATAAACAGACGGCGGCCGTTTCCGTCAAGAACTCCGGGGCCGCAGCGGCCGGCGGGATCGTTGGCCAGGCCAATGCCGGTCTGTTGATGGCGGAAGGCAACTCGCTTATCACGAACAGCGGCAGCGTCAAATCGGACGGAACAACCGCTTACAGCGGAGGAATTATCGGACGCTTGGCAGCCGCAGCGGATACGGTTACCTTCTCTGAACAGACGGCCAATTCGGGTCAAGTGCTGGTGGATGCTAGCAATTCCACAGAAGCTTACGCCGGCTCGCTGGCGGGTTTGTACGAAAAGGATCTGTCCATCGGGTTTAATTATGCCGGTTCGGGCTTAATCAGCAACCAGGCGAAGGACCGGGTGTATACGGGAGGGCTGGTCGGCCGGGTAAAAGGAAACCTGACCCTAAGCGGCAGCTTCGACAATAGCGCAGATGTGGAAGCCGCGGCTTCCGGTACAGGGGGGACCTACACAGGCGCCGTTGCAGGATATGTGGACGGCAATATGACCGCTGCGCCCGGCAGCAAGATCAAAAACCAGGGCAAAGTAACGGTGTCCGGCAGTGCGTCCACCGTATATACGGGAGGATTTTTCGGAGCTGCCGGCGGGCAAGTATCGTTCGGCAGCACGCTGCCGGGAGCTTATGTCACCAGTGGAGCCATTGCGGTAGACGGAAAGTCGGATCTTTATACCGGCGGGATTATTGCCGGCCAAGCTTACACGAAGACGGCCGGCAACATTTCGAATACAGGCGATATTACGGTAAAGGGAGACAAGGCTTTATACACCGGCGGTTACATCGGCAAATTGTCGGCAGCCGGGGCCGATCTCTCGGGCGAAACGTACGCTAAGACGATTCGCGTCACTGGAAATGCGACGCAAAATACGGATTATGCCTCAGGCATTTTTACCGGCGGCCTTGTCGGGCTTGTAGAGCAAGCCGCAGTTATGGACGGCAACGCCTTTACAGGCACGCTGAACGTAACGGGCGGAGAATTCACCTATACCGGCGGCATCGCCGGTTACCTGGGAGCCGCCGGCACGATCTCCGGGGCCAAGGCGGGAAATACCGCGGCAATTCAAGCAACCGTTGATTCCGCAGGGAGTGTGGGAGGCATCGCCGGTTACGCAGCCGGCAGCGTCTTGTCTTCTGCTCCGGAGTTTATCGCCATTCGCGCCCAAGGCCAGAATGGACTTGCGGGGAGAGTGGGTGCCATTGCCGGCGAGACAGCTCCAACGGCGACGATCGGAAGCGGATCATCGCCAATCCTTGTCAAGCACGTGAGCTTGACCTCCGCCTCGGGCAATACCCGTCTGGGAGGAGCGATCGGCGAAAACCGTTCGGGCGCTGTGTATATCTTGATGCCTCTGACGGATCCCGGCGAGTTGACGCTGCAATCCAGCGGGGATGACAGCTTTGTCGGCGGTGTGTTCGGCATAAACAGCGCCTCGCTTGCCGCCGCAAATTTGTCCGATATCCGCAATATCAAAATCGTCACAAGCGGGGCGCGCGCGCAAGCGGGCGGAATATCCGGTCAGAACGCAGGAACGCTTAACGGCTTGGCCATTCTGAATCCGGACATATCCGCCGAAGGGCCGGGCAGTATTGCCGGCCTGCTGGCAGGCCGCAGCACCGGGAGCATCGTTCAGCCCAAAGTGTTCAGCGAAGACGGCGGCAATCCGAAGCTCGCTCTGAGCGGGCCGCAATCCGTAGGAGGCGGTATCGCAGGTGTGCTGGAGAATGCGGCCTTATCCGGCAACGGCGTGGACGCGACCATTGCCGATGCGCTGATCACAGCCACGGGCGATGGCAATATCGCGGGAAGCATTGCCGGTAAAAGCATCCTCTCCGATCTCGATTCTGTCGTAAGCGACAGCCCTGTCATCACAATCGGCGGCGCCGGCTCGTCTGCGGGCGGTATCGCCGGAGAGTCGACAGGGGCCGGGCATCATATTCGCAGCGGTATCGTTTTGAAGCCCATGATTACCGCGAGCGGCGCAAACTCCAGGGTGGGAGGCGTCGCCGGATATGCGGAAACCGAACTTTCGGGCCCTACCGTAGCCGCTTATGACGGGGAGTACGCCATTCTCAAGATCAGCGGAGGGAATTCCCTGGCCGGCGGCATAACAGGCAAGGCGGCAGGCGCCTCCATCAGCGGAAACGGCAGCAGCCCTAATATCGAAAACATGCTGATCCAACTCCTTCAAGCTGCGGACGGATCAACGGCCGGAGGGGTTTCAGGATGGAACGAAACAACTCCGATCCGCAATGTGTACGCTGTCAACATGAAGATTACGGACAACGCCCCTCACTCCACGGCGGGTGGCCTTACCGGTTACAACAAAGGATCGGTCACTGCCGTCATTGCCGATAACTACATGTCGGATATCTCCATAACGGCAAACAGCTCGTCCATGAGCTCCATCTTGGGCGGCCTTATCGGCCTAAACGACACCAGAGACGGAGGCGTTGACAACGGCGACCCGAAGACGGCTGTGAGCTCCATTCAAAACAACAGGAGCCTGGGCAGCTTGACGGTGAATTCGTCTCAGTCCAAAGTGGGAGGTCTTGTTGGAGAAAACCGTTCTGTGGTGGCAAATACGATCATTTCCGACGGCTTCCGGATCGTCTCCCAAGGCAATCAAAATACGGTTGGCGGCCTTGTCGGACTTAATGCTAAAACCGTCTACTATTCGTTTGCGAATGCGGGCTTCAGCGCAGGAGGCATACAGACGGTTGCGGGCGGCCTAGTGGGAGAGAACAGCGGTCTTGTCGCTTCCTCTTATATCGATAAGGATATATCGGCCGACATCGGCGGAACCGATGCGGGTTACGGTTATTTGGGCGGATTGATCGGCAAAAACAGCGGCACGGTTGAGCGTTCGTACACCTCCTCCGCTGTCGCTTCGAGCGGCTCCTATACGAACACAGGCGGGCTGATCGGCTGGCAGGACGGCGGCAGCGTGGACAGCAGCTATGCGGCGAAGCAAGTGCTGGCTCAAGGCGCCCAATCTTTTGCCGGGGGTTTCTTTGGGAGATTTACCGGCGGAACCGTGAAGGACAGTTATTCGGCGGGGCAAATCACCGGTGAGAACGGCGCTTATGCTGGAGCTTTCGCAGGCAGATATGATACGGCAAACAAGGAGCTGCTGGAAAACAGCTATTACGTGAAGGATGAAACCCAGGGGATTAATAGCGGATTGCTCGATTTTGGAGCGGGCACTTATTACGAGCTTAAGCTCTATGGGCGCTTATCCCCGATTTTGTCCGGCAGTCTGGCGGATAGAGAGGCCTTTAAGGCTTTATCCCGCTGGGATTTCAGCAGCGAGCATAAAATCTGGACGTACGGCTCGGTTCATGCCGATTATTACCCGTATCCCGAGCTGGTGCTGGAAGCCGGCAGCGGCGGAGGTTCGACTCTGCCCGAGGTCAATGCCAACATAAGCTGGTATACGAAAAATAAGGAATCGCTGCGTTTTTATATCGGCACGGAAGCGGAGCTGGCGGGCTTGGCCGCCGTCGTTAACGGCAGCGTGACGGGGCTTGCGCGGTTTGATTTTGCCGGAAGGGTGGTGGAGATCACCGCTCCGATCCGCATTCAGTCTGCGCAGTGGGCGCCGATCGGCAGCAGCGAGCAGAATGCTTTTCAGGGCCGCTTTGAAGGCAAGAATTATTTGATCAGCGGGCTCAGAGCGGACAAACCCGATTTCTCCGGATTGTTCGGGGTTGCGGGAAGCAGCTCTGTCATCAACAATGTCAAGCTGGAGCCGGTTTCGGTGACCGGAAGCGGCCGCGTTGGGGCGCTGGCCGCGTGGAACAAAGGCGAGATTACGGGGGTGAGCGTATCCTTGCTGTCCGGTGGTTATGTAGCCGGAGGGACGTATACGGGCGGCGTGGTTGGAGAAAATCAAGGAACAATCAAGCAAGCCGCAGTATCCGTGGACGCTACAGGAGAGATCCGTTCCCAGGCGAGCGGCAGCAGCGTAGGAGGAGTGCTTGGATATGGCTCGGCGGGCAGTCTTTCCGATACGACCATCACGCTGAACGGCGGAAGCATTAAGGGATCGGGTTCCGGGAGCAACACGGGGGGCGCCGCGGGCAAAGCCGGAGCGAATCATACATTTAGCGCCATCCGGCTCGCCGCTCATAATGAAGGCATCACCAATCCCGTGAATATTGCGGGCAACGGCAATGCAGGCGGCATCATCGGCAGCAAAACCGGGAAGGAAACAGCGGAGTGGGACATCGCTGATGTCACAGTCGAACAAGCGGTTATTTCCGCTGCAAGCGGCGGCAATGCCGGAGGTATTGCCGGCAGCCTGGATAAAGCCGCTTTGCTGAACGGGACGTTCAAAGGTAAACTCACGCTGAGCGCCGATGGCGGCAATGTGGGCGGCATCGTTGGCAAAAGCCTTGATTCGGTTATTTACAAGGCGGCGTCGGCCCCCGATATCACCTTATCCGCATCAACGGGAACAAACTATGCGGGAGGCATTGCAGGGATCGTTGAAAATACGGCGGAGCAGGCATTTGATTTTGGCAAGCCGCTTCCTGTGTATAGGGGAATTACGCTGTCTAAGACCGAAGGCGGAACCATCCGTATTCTGGGGACGGGCAATCTGGCCGACGTTTCGGCCGGAGGGATTGCAGGTTTGAACAAGGCCTCCTCCCTTTATTTTACAAGCTCATCTGCAGGCATTGAGGCTTCAGGTGTGAAGACGGCCAATCTGGGGGGCGTTGCCGGCTGGAACCAAGGGGACATCTTAAACGGATCCGGAACCTCGGCCATTACAGCCTCATCCTCCAGCATTTATAACACGGGAGGTGTCGCAGGGCTTTCGTCGGGCGGCAGGATTTTCTACTCGCAGGCCATGTCCGGCAGTACGCTTAATATAAGCGGTGTGGTCGCTAATCAGGGCGTTACCCCCGTTGCGCGCGCAGGCGGTTTTGCCGGCAGGCTGGCGGATACGATCGTCCGGAATTCGGCTTCCGAAACGACCGTGAAGGTTGCCAGCGATAATCCATATGCGACGCTCTATACAGGCGGTTTTGCCGGACTTCTGGAATCCGGAGGTAACGGCAACGGAACGGTTGAGCGATCTTATGCAAAAGGCGCGGTTACCGTTTCCGGGAAGGCAGGCTCATATGCCGGCGGTTTTGCCGGGGATATCGATCAATATACGATACAGGAGGCGTATGCCTCCGGCGCGGTTTCCAATACCGCTATTGACGCCAGAAGCGGCGGTTTTGCCGGCACGATCGATCAGAGCGCGGCGATCTCCAAAGCTTATGTTGTCACAAACAGCGTGGAAGCCATCGGCGCGCACGGAGCGACGCGGTCGTACGCGGGAGGTTTTGCCGGGTATAACAACGGCAGCTTGACGGAGACATATGCTACCGCAGCTCACACGGCTTCTCTGGCGAGCGGCTCCAATTCCTACGCCGGCTCTTTTATCGGTTACAACTTCCGGGACGGCAAAGTGAACGGCTCTTATTATGAAGGGGATGCGGGGATCGGATATGGAACGGCGGTGCAGGGGCTGACCCGGACCGATCTCTCTGTGCAGGATAGTTTTGCCGAATGGGATTTTGCCACGGACCATGCTTTCTGGGCTTATCTAGAGGGCGGCAACGGCGGTAAGCCTGTGTTAAAAAGCATTTCGAGCTGGACGTTTGCACCGGACGTCTCCTTTATGATGGAGGGGGCGTCAGTCAACGGTCTTACCATATCCAGTGAGCGGCAGCTCGGAGCCGCAGTGATGCTGCTTAATGATACCGATCTTAGCTTCTATCGTCTGTACAATAAAAACGCGGTCCAGAAGCCGGCGTTGGCCAAACTGACGTTGGGCCGGGATATGAACCTTTCCGGGGCATTATGGATTCCTTTCGAAGCGTTCACGGGAGAATGGGACGGTGCAGGAAAAACGATCGCAGGCCTCAATTATTACGGGAAAGCCCTGGATAACTATGGCTTCGTGAGGACTAATCAGGGAACAATCCGCAATACGGTGTTCAACGATGCCCGTATCGCGGCCGGATCAAACGTCGGCATTGTCGCCGGAACCAACGGGGAGAACGGCGTGATCTCCAACGTCACCGTAAGCGGAAAAGTGAGCGGAAGCGGGGACTACGTCGGCGGCGCGGCAGGCAAAAGCATCGGCGCCTTGAGCGGCATCTCGACTGGTACGCTTGAGGTCAGCGGCCGGAATGTAGTCGCAGGGGTTGCCGGATCGGCAAAACAACTGACGAATATCCGCGCCGGCGACATCTCCGTTACAGCTGTGCGTCATGCAGGGGGCATAGCGGGCGAGGCGTCGGGCATTTCGAATGTGACGGCCGGCAGCGTGACGGTCAGGGGAGAAAGCGCGCTTGGCGGGATCGCGGGGGCCGTGACGGGAGCCGTTAGCGGCATCAAGGCGGCAAGCGTAGCCGTGGAAGCGACAAGCGGAACAGCGGCCGGCGTCGTGCCGGAAACCGGCTACTTGATCAAGGATGTAGAGCTGAGCGCCGTAAACATTAAAGGTTCCGCCTACATCGGAGGCATAGCCGGCAAGACGACAGCGGCAATCAGCCAAGCTTCCGTTCAAGGGGAGCTGTGGATCCGGGATGGCGCGGCCGGAGGTATTGCCGGTAGAAATGAAGGCAGCATGGATCGTGCCCGCTTCAAGGGAACGATTTCCGGAGGAGGAGCTGCCGCAGGGGGATTGGCCGGTGAAAATATGGCTCGCATCGAATCCTCATATGCTGCTGGCAGCATCGGCATCAAGAAGGATGCCGCCCTGGTGAAGATCGGCGGGATCGCCGGAACAAGCGGCCCTGCTGCTGTTATTGAAAGCAGTTTTTCGGCGGCGGAACTTCGCGCGGAAGCGGACGTTGTGAGTGCCGGAGGAATAGCAGGGGAAAACGAAGGAAACTTGCATGGCGTCCTGAACGCCGGAAATATTCAAGCTCTGGGACAAAGCTATGCCAGGGCAGGCGGAATAACCGGATATGCCCTTGCGGGCAGCATGAATAATGTTCTGAGCTACGGGCAGGTCGAAGGAACGATTAACGGACTGCTGATCTACAAGAAGACCTTCTACGGAGGCATAGCGGGACAGGTCGCAGATCAGGTATCCATAACAAATGCGTTTGGCGACAGGCAGATGCTGATGGAAAATATCGTATACAATGATAGCGCCGGTCAATTCGTCCGGTCCGTGCCGGGGAAAGCTGAGAATGTAAAGACCGGCGCGCTTGTCAAAGCGGCGCTGTACGAAGGTTTGGACCCGTCGATCTGGCAAGCTTCGGCCGGTTTTTATCCTCGGTTAACCCAATTTGACGGCGTAGATGTAGCCAAGTTGGCGGCCGCGGCAATTGTGCTGAACGATCAGGATACGGCCTACCATGTAAAATCCGGCTACACATTAACCAGCGATCCTGCTATTGAGTGGAAGACTGTGAACAAAGCGGGTGAGCTTCAGCTAAAGGCTTCTTTGCGCCAAGAGAGCAGAACCATAACCGTGAACAAGATGGCTTCGCTGTATGCCGATACGGCGTTGAAGCCTACTGGCTTGTCTACCGGCACTTTTAAAGATACCGTCAGCATCACGTTGACCACAAACGAGCCTAATGGAATTATTTATTACACTTTGAACGGCAATCTCCCCTCAGAGGAGTCACAGCGGTATAGCGGACCGATCGCTTTGACGCAGACGACAACCGTACAGGCGGTCGTGGCGGCGGAAGGCAAAAATAACAGCGAGGCCGTTCGAGCCGTGTATACGAAGGAGAGCCCTGTCGGCGGAGGTTCCGGCGGCTCCGGTGGAGGAGGAGGAGGGGGAGCCTGGTCGGCCGGCTCCACATCGAATATCCTTGTGAATGGCAAGGCCGCGTCGATTGGTTCGGAAAATACCGAATCCACGGGCGGCAAAGTCAATACGGTCATGACCGTACAGGAGGATGCGCTGAAGAAACTTCTGCTGCAGGAGAAAGGAAATCAGCCGGAAATCGCCGTTGTCTTCGATAAAAAATCGGACATATGGACGGTGGAGCTGACCGGGGTTTTGATCCGGGAAATCGCCGACCGGAAAGCCGTTCTCCGAATCGAAAACGGCGCCGCTTCTTATCGCATTCCCGCGGAGCAGCTTTCTCAAGAGGCTTATATTCCCAAAATAGGAAGTCCGACAGTAACGGGGGATGTGCGGGTACGGATTGAGATCGCCAGCCTAGAGGAAGCCGAAGCAAGGCAGCTTGAGCAAGCGGCCACCAGCGGGGGATACTCTTTTGTCGCCGCGCCGACGGCATTTCATGCGACGTACATTTTAGGAAATTACGTCGGGAAGCTCGGCCCTTTTAACGCCTTTGTCGAGCGGACCCTTCCACTACCGGAGTATGGGGCAGGAGCCGGGAAACTGGCGGCCGTGATGATTGCACCGGATGGAAGCATCAGCCCTGTTCCCGCTCAAACCGTCCGCAGCGGCGGGAAAAGCGCTGTGGTGATCCGCAGCATGGCCAGCAACGGAGTGTTTGCGGTCGTGTCTTCCGGGACTGCGTTTAACGACGTGGGGCAGCATTGGGCGCAGGAAGCGATTCGCGATCTGGGTTCCCGTTTCATAATCAGCGGCACAGGGGAAAGTCAATTCGAACCTGATCGCAGCATGACGCGGGCGGAATTCGCAGCGATTGCGGTTAAAGCGCTGGGCTTGCCGGACCGGGAGGGATCAACCGAAAGCCGGTTCCCGGATGTGAAAGCCGAGGACTGGTATGCCCCGTATATCCAGAACGCGTACCGGTACGGGCTAATTTCAGGGCTTGCGGACGGCAGCTTTGGTCCGCAGGACACGATTAACCGGGAGCAAGCGATGACGATTATCGCGAGGGTGATGAACCTGACCGGCATACAACTCGGAGTCGTGGACGGCGAAGCGGAGCAACTGCTGGCGGGCTTTACCGATGCCGACCGGATATCCGGTTACGCCAAAGCAGGCATTGCCGCAAGCGTCAAAGCCGGACTGGTGTCCGGGAAAAGCGAAGGAGCGATTGCGCCTGCGGATCCGATGACCCGGGCCGAGGTAGCGACTATCCTGCGAAAACTGCTCCAGAAATCGGGACTTATCGATTAGCAATTAAAGAAAGACCTCCAATTCCTTATGGTAATTGGAGGTCTTTCGTACATATTTCGGGCTTGGAACATAATCAGAATTAATTCAAGCCGGCCGAAGGTGCGGTTACGGGACTCATCTGGCGCAATATAACCGCCACATCCTCCCGGTCGAATACGCCGTCTCCGTTAAGATCAATGCGGCCGTAGGTGGAATTCAAATAAGCGACAATTTCATTAATATGAATCCCGTTATGGTCCGTGTCCAGCTCGGCAAGTCTTTGCTGGAGCTGCTGCAGCGGAGTTCCGAAGACAAACGACAAATTCATGGCATCGTTTCCGCCAATCGCAGTGGATACCGCATCTGCACGAAGCTGGAACTGAAGCTGGTCTCCCGGAAGAAGCAGGCCGCTCATATTTAATCGTACTTCAGGAGAACCCGGAGTGTAGACGATTTGTGTGACGGTGAGCGCGCTGCCGCGGGTTATGTTATAGATGGAATAATACGTAACATCCGTAACGGAAGACAGCAACGGCTCGGAGAACATCAATTTGGCCTGCATGCCCTCTATGGCAAGGTATTGCAGCGCCGGTGTGCCGGCTTGGCTGACTGCAATAGTATACAACCGGGGTGAACCGTTTTGGGCTGTGACCAGCACCTCAACCGTATTGATGATGCCGGGAAGCAGCGACAGTGCCGGGCTGTTCGCTCCGTTTGCCACATAATAATAGAACCCGCCGTTGATCCTTACCGTTATGAAAGCTTCCGTGTTGTTTGCTGCAAGCGTCGGCCTGACGGAAATTTCGTAGGTCGCTCTGCTTACGGTCAGCGAATACTGCTGCGTCAGCGGGGAAAAAACGAGTGTTCCCGAAGAGACCGCTAAATCCGCTAAGGTGTTCTCGCTGCTGAGCTGCCGGTCGACCACAATCGTGTATGTATAACTGCGCGTATTGTCTTCGGCGACAACTTCAATTTGGATCAAATTGAAGCCGGGTGCAAGCTGCACGTTGGCGTGACCGCCGGAAAGCGGCATGTAACCTCCGCCGTTTGTTTGCACGCGAATTGAAGTTGCGTTCGAATCGGACAATACCGGCGTTACGGACAACGTGTAGGTTGTATTGCTGACACTGGCCATCGTATACGACAACCTGCCGCTTGCAAATGTCTCGTTGAGGTTTCCCGGCGACACGGTCAGCGAGCTTAATGAAGCGTCGCCGTTTAAGCGTCTCACAGCGATGGTGTATGTCCTGCTGACAGACGAGTCCTCGGCCAGCACTTTGACATGAATCATGTTGTCCCCTACGGGAAGCTGTATACTGGCGGGATAACCGCTGGTGACCGGGAAACTGCTGCCGGGCTGCCAATCGTTGTTTGGTCCCTTGTGGTAGCCCTGAACGGATACAAATGCTTTTGTCGGGTCCGATAACGTGGGTGTTATCGTCAACCATTCGGTATCATAACCGACAGCCGGCATCGTATACGACAATGTGCCGCTCGCAAACGTTTCATTGAAACTGCCCGGGGATACGGCAAGTGAGGTTAACGCGTCATCGTTGCTTAGACGTTTTACGGAAATGACATAATACCCGCTGATGGAAGGGTCAGCAGCCGTCACCTTGACATAAATGTTGTTATCGCCAACAGGAAGCTGCGCGCTGATCGGCGAACCGCTGGTGCCGGAGACGCTTGCGCCAGGCTGCCAATTATTGTTTCCCCAATCGTGGAAAACCTGGAGGGAAACAGTGGCTCCCGTCGGATCTGATAACACAGGAGTTACCTCCAGTGAATCGGTGTTGTAACCTACAGCCGCCATCGTGTAGTACAACGTGCTGCTGGCGAACGTTTCGTTAAGGTTGCCCGGGGAAACCGCAAGCGAGGTTAACGCAATGTCGTTGTTCAAGCGCGTCACGGTGATCGTATAGTTCTTAATGATCGACGTATCTTCCGCCAGCACATTCACATGGATCGTATTGCTGCCAAGAGGCAGCTGCACACTAATCGGGTGGCCGCTGGTGACAGGCGTTATGCTGCCGTAGTTAACCTGCACGGTGACAAACGCGCCTGTCGGGTCCGATAACACCGGAGTGATCGACAGCGAATCGGTATTGTAGCCGACAGCCGCCATCGTATAAGTCAACGTGCCGCTTGCAAAAGTTTCATTGAGGCTGCCCGGGGAAACCGCGAGCGAAGCTAAAGCAGCATCGCCCTTCAGACGTTTTACTGTAATCGTATACGTTTGGGTAGCGCTTTCGTTCTGTGCGGTCACCTGGACGTCAATCGTGTTGCTGCCGATTTGCAGCGGGAGCGAAGAGCTTGCCGTTCCGTTCCCGGTAGATTCGTAGCTTCCGCCATTAACGCGAACTTTTACCGTTGCGGCAGCGTCCTCCGTCGTCGGAGTGACGGTGAGCGAATCGACGGCGTATCCGACATCGGATAACGAGTAGCTTGTCTGATTTTTGATAAAAACCGGACTTAACGGCCCGCCGGATAAGGTCAGATCGCTTAAGTTGGCGTTTGTGCTTGCCGCAGCTCGCGTCACGGTAACCGTATACGTTCGGCTTGACGATTGGTCGTTGGATTTGACAAATATCGAAATGGTATTGGCTCCGACATTTAGAGGAACCGGGCCAAACGGCGAGCCGCTGACGGCATTGTTGTTGTTGATCTTGAGTTCGTTGGCCGCTCCATCGGAAAATGTGGCCGTTAGCTGCACTGAAGCAGTCGCATACGGCACACTGGCGGTGTAAGATGTCGTCGACGACTGGAATGCCGGGCTCAACGTCATATTCCCGGACCGCAGGTCAAGCAAATCGGCATCGCTAATATTAGGATAATAGACGTGAATCGTATACGTCTTGACCGTTATGCCGTCCGTGGCCGTCACTCTGAATTGAAATGTATTGTCCCCCCGGTTGGTCGCCAGATGACCGGTGGAAGTATAGTCCGCGATAGCGGTCCAATTGGAACTATTCATTTTGTATTCGAGAATGGCGCCGGTATTGGAAAGCGTCCCTGCCGTGTAAAATTGCGGATCGCTGCTTTTCATTCGCATCCAGTATTCCGTAATGTCCGGGCTGAAAGCGGGGCTCAACGCACCTAGGTCTTGAGAAATGCTGATTAGATTGGCGTCGGAGTCGGCGGCTACGACGTGCGCATTCCATGGATACATCATGAAGCAGATAAAAGCAAATAAACAAGCTGCGGTAAATTTGGCCAGTCTCACGATTTTCCTCCCCTAATGATCAATACCCGGTCAGCGGGTATCCGCACCGCCGAATCGCTTGACGGATTTGGCTTTAGCGCGTTGTATCTCAATCTCCCTATTGCGCGGCTCCGCATTGGTCATCAAGCCGTCCATCAATTTTCGCGCGGCTTCCGCCACTTCCGCAACGGCAAGCTGAAACGCTTCTTCGTTGGCCTTAGACGGCTTGACGAAACCTGAAATTTTCCTTACGAACTGAAGGGAAGCCGCCTGAATCTCGTCGTCGGTAGCCGGCGGGTCAAAATTAAACAACGGTTTGATGCTGCGGCACATGAAAACTCCTCCTTTTATCCGATTAAATAAGCTGCTGGCCTTGTACATAATAGAATATCACATCCATTCGCCGTATGGGAGGCAAAGTTCCACCGGGAAACCGCTCTGCAGCATAGAAAAAACACCGCCGCCTCAAGGTTCATGTACACGTGCTCTATTGCTTCATGCGGCGCGTTACAGGTGGTGAAGGAGCGCCCTAATTTGCGGAAATATGCGAATCCGGGGGAAGACGTGGTTACATTTGCTGCGGTTTCCGAGTTGTGCGACAAACTTCATTACTATCTGGCTCATATTGAACAAAGAGAGTTATTGCGGCAAAAGCGCTTTGGGGCAGCTTGTACACGTAGGCGTAATTTTTCGCATATTAGCGCCTTATTTTAACGGTCCGGACATTTCTGTACAAAAATTTAGCGTAAAAACGAAAACTGTCTGTATGCTTTACATATCATTTTATGTAAGATGGACATAGAAAGCGTTTGCGCACCTTGGTTTTAACTTCTGCTTCCGTAAACAACACGTATGGGAGGAATGGAACCTATGGACAGCACGGAGACCGTAAGTCTGACTCAGGAAGCGATAGCCCGGCTTCGGGAGATCGCTCCGCATGTAATCGAAGCAACATCCGCCGCATCCCCCTCCCCTTATATGATCGGGGCATCGCTAACGGCAACCCCCGAAGACGAGGGACAAGTATCGCAAATTTTGAAATGGGCCGGCTCTTCCGGCTGCTTGACCGTGCCCCGGGGCGGAGGCACCAAAGACGCCTTGGGAAACGTAACGAAGCCAGCCGATCTAATTTTATCAATGAAAAAAATGTCCGGCATCCTTCAGCATTCAGCCGGGGATTTAATGGTGACCGCTCTGCCGGGCACAACGCTGGATGAACTCCAGCACGCGCTGCGCAGCGAAGGACAGTTTTTGCCATTGGATCCGGGCCACGGCCGGAATTCTACGCTTGGAGGCATCGTGGCGTCGGCAGCGTCCGGCCCCAAACGTGCGCTGTATGGTACGGTCAGAGACCATCTGATTGCTACACGTGTGGTGATGACAGACGGGACGGTCATCCGCACCGGGGCCAAAGTGGTCAAAAATGTCGCCGGCTACGATATGAACAAGCTGTTTGCCGGTTCGATGGGCACACTTGGCGTGCTTACCGAGCTAACGTTCAAAATTCGCCCGCTGCCGCCCGATTGCGGCATGCTCGTATTGCAGTCCGATCATGCTGCGCATTGGAGGCAGCTGCAGGAAGCGCTGCTTGATTCGCCGCTTGAGCCTTGTGCGGCCGAGCTAGTCAGTCCCTCGCTGGCGGCGGAAATGTTCGGATCGCCCGTTCCGGCGTTTATGATTTTATTTGAGGATGTCGCTCCATCCGTTCAATACCAGCTTGGGGTTGTTCGTTCGCTGGCCGCCGAAATCGGGTTCAAAGCTGTGAATGAATTCCGCAGACGCGAGCAAACGGAACCCATGATCGACCGGTTGCGCAATATCGTGCCGGATGCGGCAAGCGTGCCCGCAGACAGGCTGGCCGTCTCCGTTAAACTGATGACGGCGCCAATAGATGTGCCTGCAGTTTGGGAGCAGGTGAGCAGTTCAGCCGAGTCGCTGGGACTCAAGCCCGAGTTCAGTGGCGGCGTTGTGACAGGAGTCAGTTACGTCACCGTGCGTTCGGAATGGGAGCGCCTGGACGAGGTAACCGGCTGGCTCCATAAGTTGAGGGCGGAGATGGAGCGCTTGCAAGGAGCGGCCGTCATCATGCTGGCGCCCCAGCGGGTAAGGTCCGCCGCTTCTGTATGGGGGGCGGCCGGAGGCAGCTTGAAGCTGATGGAAGGCATCAAACGGCAAATGGATCCGGCCGGCATTTTAAACTGCGGCCGTTTTGCGGGAGGTATCTGACCATGTCGAACCCGGTAAATATGCGGCAGGCGGCGGCTTGCGCCGACGTTTCGCTGTTGAAGTCCAACTATAAATTCGAAGATGCTCCGGACGAAGCGAAGTTTTCTCAATGCGTGCACTGTGGCATGTGCCTCGAAGCGTGCCCCACCTACCAGCAGATGGGACTAGAGCCGCATTCTCCGCGCGGCAGGGTGTATTTAATCAAGTCCGTGGCTGAAGGTAAAATGGCTTTAAACGATTTTTTTGCCGATCCCGT
Source organism: Paenibacillus thalictri (assembly GCF_004307995.1). Classification (GTDB taxonomy): domain Bacteria; phylum Bacillota; class Bacilli; order Paenibacillales; family NBRC-103111; genus Paenibacillus_AF; species Paenibacillus_AF thalictri. Next base: position 322,490 of record NZ_SIRE01000007.1, read on the forward strand.
GAATACGTGCCTGGATTGCCGGGCTTGTGAAACAGCCTGCCCTTCCGGCGTGCAGGTAGGCGCGCTGATTGAGGAGGCGCGCGGACAGCTGTTTAAAGCAGACCCGCCTTCGGGCGTGCCGGGTTTGGTGCAGGATATTTTTTTGCACAAGCTGTTCCCGTATCCGAAGAGACTTCAGCGTATGCATACGCTGCTTAAGGTTTATCAAAAATCGGGCCTGCAGTCGCTTGTCAGAAAAACAAAGCTGCTGAAGGTGCTTCCGGTTCATCTGCAGGAAATGGAAAGGGCTTTGCCGGCCGTCACGGCTTCGCCGGTGCTGCACCGTCTGCCCGAAGTGCTGCCGGCGTTCGGCGTGCGCCGCGCTCGTGTCGCGGTGCTGACGGGCTGCGTGATGGATGTAATGTTCAGCGATATTAACGAAGCTACGGTCAACGTGCTGCGTCAGAACGGCTGTGAAGTATGGCTGCCGCAGGGGCAGAGCTGCTGCGGCGCTTTGCATGTGCACGCGGGAGACCGGGATACGGCGAAGTCGCTGGCCCGCCGCAATATCGACGCTTTTTTGTCGGAGCAGATCGATGCCGTCATTATCAATGCGGCAGGCTGCGGCTCGACGCTGAAGGAATATGAGGAATTGCTGAAATATGATGAGGCGTACCATGGGAAAGCGGGGGAATTTGTCAATAAGGTGAAGGATGTCTCTGAATTTCTCGATAAGCTGGGTTTGATTCCGCCGCTTGGGGCAGTGGATTTGACGGTCACCTACCATGATGCATGTCATCTCGCTCATGCCCAAAAGGTGCGCACCGCTCCGCGGAAGCTGCTTGAGGCAATCCCGGGTTTGCGGCTTGTGCCGCTGCCGGATGCCGACCGCTGCTGCGGGAGCGCGGGCATCTACAACCTCACTCATCCCGATATGGCCGGGCAGCTGCTGGAGCGTAAAATGAACGATATTCCCGCAGGCTGCGATGCGGTGGCGATGGGCAATCCGGGCTGCATGATGCAGTTTCAGGTCGGCGTCGTACGGCAGAACCGTTCGGAAAGCATCGTGCATACCATACAGCTGCTGGACTGGTCGTACCGGGGGCTGAATCCGCTGGCGGCGGCGTCGGAGGGAGGGAACAAGGCATGAACGAGCAGGAACGTGCGGCGTTGATTTCGGCGATGACGGAGCTGCTTGGTGCAAGAGCGGTTTTGCACCGGTATGAAGATCTGCTTGCCTACGAATGCGACGGGTACACCATTCACAAGGGAATCCCCGGTGCGGTGCTGTTCCCGGCCAATACGGAGCAGGTGGCTGCCGCGGTCGGCTATATGCATCGTCACCGCATTCCGTTTATTCCACGGGGAGCGGGCACCGGTCTGAGCGGCGGGGCGACGGCGCTAAACGGAGAAGTTGTCATCAGCCTGGTGCGTATGAACAAGCTGCTGCATGTCGATTATTTGAACCGCAAGGCGGTCGTTCAGCCGGGATATATTAACCTGAAGTTGTCCAACTCGATTTCGAGCAAAGGTTATTATTACGCGCCGGATCCTTCGAGCCAGGCGGCCTGCACGATCGGCGGCAACGTCGGGGAAAATGCCGGAGGCGCGCATTGTCTAAAATACGGCGTGACGACCAACCACGTGCTTGGGTTGGAAATGGTGCTGCCAACCGGCGAGACGGTGCGCATCGGCGGCGTGCCGGACGCGCCCGGCTACGATCTGCTTGGCATTTTAACCGGCTCGGAAGGCACGATGGGCATCGTTACGGAAATTACGGTCCGGATCTTAAAGAAACCGCAAGCGGTCAAGACGGTGCTGGCGCTTTACGACGATGTGAACGACGCCAGTCTGGCCGTGTCCGATATTATCGCGGCGGGCATTGTGCCCGCGGCGCTGGAAATGATGGACCGCACCGCGATCGAGGGTGTTGAATCGGGCAATTACCCGGTCGGTTATCCGCGCGATTTGGGGGCCGTATTGATCGTTGAGGTGGACGGCATCGAAGCGGGACTGCAGCACCAGATCGATCAGGTGCTGGAAGTATGCCGCAAGCACAATGTCAGAGAGGTGCGTCAGTCGGTCAGTGCGGACGAGCGGGCGCGTTGGTGGGCCAACCGCAAAACCGCGTTTGGCGCGATGGGCACGATCTCGCCCGACTATCTTGTGCAAGACGGCGTCATTCCGCGCAGCACGCTGCCTGAGGTGCTGAACAAGGTGAGCGAAATCAGCCGCAAATACGGGCTGCGCATCGCTAACGTGTTTCACGCCGGAGACGGCAACTTGCATCCGCTGATCCTTTTTGATTCCCGTGTGCCCGGCCAGAAGGAGGACGCCGTGAAAGCCGGCTCCGAGGTGCTTAAGGCATGCGCCGACGCAGGCGGCTCGATTACTGGGGAGCATGGCGTCGGTATCGAGAAAAAAGAGGATATGCGGTTTATTTTGAACGATGAGGAAATCTCGCTGCAGCTGCGGCTGCGCGATGTGTTTAACGCCGACAATTTGTGCAACCCGGACAAAGTGTTTCCCCAGCCCGCCCGCTGCGTCGAGGTCAAGCGGTTTGTGGCCGCGTCTAAGGAGCCGGCGGCGGAATAAATGGGGGAGCGCCAGCAAGCCGCAAGCAGCGAGTCAAATGGCCGGGGCAGGCACAGGCCATTTGACGGCCGATTCGCGGGAGTCGGGAACAGCCGCTGCAATGCAGTTGCGAGGCGAGCGGGCGGTGACTGTCGGCATGTGCCAGGCATGTGCCCCATGCGCCCCATGCACCCTATGCACCCATGCGCTCCATGCGCCCTATGCGCCGGGTTAGCGATAAATGGCGGGTATGCGGATCGGGTATTGGCCGTATTAGCGCAATAGTATCGGGATTATGGCGTAAAGCTGAGTAAACCGGAACCATAACATGCTTGAACGCAGCAAATGAAGCGATTTCGATGCAACTTGATAAAAGTTGATCTTTGGCTGGCTGTATCTGACGGGTGTCCTCGTCTCTATGCTAGCCTGCGACTAGAATTATGCATGCGAACATCGCACTCCAAGGCTTACGGACAGGAGCGCCTCTATTTGGCAAAAAAATCGAGGTTATCATTTTTAACGGACAGGAGCGCTGTTATTTGCCCAAAAAATTCGGGGAAACCGCGATGGAAGGCGGAATAAGAGCGCTGGTGTCCGTTGCGTTTAGCAAACCTCAGATTTGCTTTACATAGCTGCGCCCATGTCCGTAAGAGGAGGGGGGCGGATTGGGTTCCGAATCGAAGAATGTGTCAGGAAAGAGTTTTTAGCGGAAAGCTGACCGAAAGGATGAGGTGGATTGGAACCCCGCCCCATCTCCATTCAACGCACTACAGCAACTCTGTGCACCAACAAAGCACCGTCCTGCGATTGTTAACCGGACGGTGTTTCTTTTTTTCGGCGGCTTTTCAATCGATTCAAGGCAATATGCGTTCATGGTAAACTGGTAGCAAATACCGTTTGACGGCAGCCCGCATGGAGCTTGTCAACATGAGGCGGGAGGTTTATCAACGTTCGGGTGGACGGCCTGCTGGGCGGCGTGTCGCAGACAAATCAGAGCGGAGAAGAGATCCAGCGCAGCGGCTACCGCGTGTTGTTTCAGATGGGCATGGGGTTGATGGCCCAGCTTGGCGCGGCGCTCGGGAAATTCCGCTAAACGGCTGTTGTTCATCCGTGAAAATGAACTGCGTGTACAATTGGCGAAGAGATCCGTAAGGGAATGCGCCAGCCCCACGGACAAAAACTTCCGTCATAGCGAAGCGCATTTTCCGTCATACCTGAAAATCGGGCCATTCATGAGGCAGGAAAGAAGGTTTTGTATGTCCGAAGCAACTTTATTTCCTTCCGGCGGAAAAGATTTTCTTTTTCCATTTCTGATTTGGTTCAAGTAAATAAAGACCTAGCGTTAATTTGCACTACCCCCCATTTTCTAACTTTGGGGTCACGCAAATTCACCGCTAGGTTTTTCATATTGAGCGAACGGCCGTCCCCTGTTACATTATAAGTACTGCAAGCAATCGGCGCGGAGCTGAGCGTAGTCCTACGCGCCGGGGTTCGACCGCTGCCATGCGGCAATAATAGCAACGATGGGGAGCTGGCCGTTGCCTGCGCGCCGGGGTTCGACCGCTGCTATGCGGCAATAATAGCAACGATGGGGAGCTGGCCGTTGCCTGCGCACCGGGGTTCGACCGCTCGTCATGTGGCAATAATGGCAACAATGGCGCGATGAGCGTTTCCCGGCGTGCCGGGTTCGAACGCCGCTTTGCGTCACTGGGACACTTGTGCGTGGGCGCGAGCGTAGAAGCTTAAGCCGTACACAGCCGTACACATAACGGGGGTATCGCGTTTGTTCATATCCAGACTGAGTCTGCGCAACAAAATCATGATCATCTTTTTGTTGCTGATCGCGTTTCCGCTTACGATACAAGGCATGATTACTTATTACGATTTCTCCTCTTCGCTGGAGCGCCGGACGGCGGATTACACGGTGCAGATTGCCGACCAGGTCAACCGCAACTTGGACCGGACGCTGATGGAGCTGCAGCGGCTTTCGCTGATGCCGCTGTACGACCAGCAGGTGCTGGCGATTCTCAGGCAGTATTCCCGGCCCGAGCTGCGGCAGCAGCGACCGACGCTGGAGGAGATGGAGAAGATGTCGCTGTTTATTTCCGGTGCGGCCTACAATCGGCCGGAGGTCAAGGGCATTCAGTTTATTACCGGCAGCGGCTACATTTTTTCCAACGTCGACCCGAACCTGATCAGTTTTTATATCGACCCGCAGAAGGAAAGCTGGTATCCGCGAGTCAAAGAAGCGGACGGGGCCTTTGTGGTTATTCCGACGCACGCGCCATCGTATTATTTTACCGCCCGGCAAAGCTATTTTTCCGTGGCCAGGCTGATCCGCGAACCCAATACGAACAACGTGTTGGGCATCATGAAAATCGACCTGAAGCTTGATGTTTTTATACAAATATTGGCAAATTTGAAATTTGAGGATCAAGGCAGCTTTATGGTGGTGAACGGCAGCAACGAGCTGTTTTTCGAGGAGAACAAAAACAGCTTTGCCGACAGCGGAGAACTGGTCCGCAGCGGACGTTTTCCGAATGAAACGCGGTCCGACACCATCGATATCAAAGGCAAAAAGGTGCTCGCCGTTGTCGATTATTCAGCTTATTCGGGGCTTAAGGTGATCAGTCTGATCCCAATTGAAACGCTGCTGAAAGAGACGATCCGGCTGCGCAACTTCACAATGGGGCTAGCCGCTGTATGCCTCATTACCGGAGGGCTGCTGGCGATTTATTTTTCCTACCGGATCACCCGTCCGCTGCTGAAGCTGAAGCAGAAGATGTTTCGCGTGGAGCAGGGCCATTTCAACGAAAGCGTGCCTGTCTTGTCTTATGATGAAATCGGGCAGCTCGGCAAAGGCTTTAACCGCATGGTGGAAGAAATCAACCGCCTAGTTAACGAGGTGTATGTGATCGGGCTGCGCGAGAAGGAAGCGGAGTTGGCTGCGCTGCAGAGCCAGATCAATCCGCATTTTATATACAACACGCTGGAGTCGATCAACATGATGGCCGTGCGCGGCAGAAATGCCGAAGCGTCGGAGATGGTAACCGCGCTGGGCAAGCTGCTGCGGTATACGGTGGACAAGTATGACCGGTACGTGCTGCTGGAAGAGGAACTAAACGCCACAGCTTCCTACGTCAAAATACTTCAGGTCCGCTACGGCGAAAGGCTGGAAGTGATTTTTGACATTGAGGAGGGGCTGCAGCGGGCTATGGTGCCCAAGCTGGTTTTTCAACCACTGGTGGAAAACGCGATATACCATGGGATCGGAGACCGCGAAGCGGGCGGTACCGTCTGGATTTCTGCGGTCCGATTCGAGGACGATCTGCTGCTTTCGGTCAGAGACAACGGGCGGGGGCTGTCTGAGCAGGAATTGGAACGGATCCGGCAGTCGCTCGCCGCTCCGGCTTATCCGTCTTCGGAACGCGGGGACCGGCCCAGACACGGTTTGGCGCTCCGCAATATTAGCCAGCGAATTGTTCTGATGTATGGCCCGACCTACGAGCTGCACATTGATGGCAGTTTGGGAGAAGGGACCGCCGTCACTTTGACGATTCCGGTTTCAATGGAGGAAAATCATGTACAAGCTGTTGATTGTTGAAGACGAAGAAGTTATCCGGGAGGGGCTCAAACATCTGATCGGCCAAATTTCGCGTGATTTTGTCATAGCCGGCGAGGCGTCCCATGGACAGGAGGCGCTGCGGTATTTGGAGAAGGAGCTGCCGGATGCGGTTATTACCGATATCCGTATGCGCGAAATGGACGGTCTGGCGTTAACCGGCAAAATCCGCGAGCGATATCCGAATATGCCGATTGTCATCATAAGCGGCTACAGTGAATTTGAATATGCGCGGCAGGCTTTGAAATTCGGGGTAACCGATTATTTGCTGAAGCCGATCGACCGTCTCGCGCTCGTAGCGGCATTGGACGAAGTGAAATCGCAGCTGGCAGGGCAGCGCGGCGCGCGAGTGAAACAACCGGATCCGACCGCTGAAGCCGAGCGCCGGGAGGAAGGCCAAGCGGAAATCAGAAGCCTGATCCGCAAGGTCAAGGAATATGTCGCAGCACGCCCGGACGGGGACTTGCGTCTGCAGGTGCTGGCGGAACACGTCCATCTGCACCCGTCTTATTTAAGCCAGCTGTTCAAAGCGGAGACAGGTTATAATTTCTCCGACTTCGTGACGGAGGTGAGGCTGGAAAGAGCCAAACACCTGCTGCGGACGACTGGCCTGAAAGTGTATGACATCGCCCGCTTATCCGGTTACCAAAGCCCGAAGCATTTCATGCTGGTGTTCAAACAGCAGACAGGGCTTACTCCAGGCATGTATAGAGAGCAGTACGGAGTGGAGAACGGGGCAGACTAGTCCATTTAGGTTCAGGTAAATTTTGAGAAAAATGGTATTGCATTATGGATGCAACCCATGTACTATATAAATAAAACGCTTACAATTCCATAAAAAGCTTATTAAACCGATTTAATAGACCTGTGAATTTGTTGTTCTGGTTTATTAAACCGATTTAATGCTCTTTTATGAATTGGGTGTTACCAAACAAACAACAGGTGCTTCCGCTTCCAGTGACATGATTGAAGGTGGTTTTAAAAGCGCTTTTTTTGTTGCACACAATTAAACCGGTTTAATAAACAAAGGGGGTGTCCTTCGGAGCTTGCATGCAATAGCCGAAATCATCGTACATACGGGGTATAGGGTTAACAACTGTCATGCGTCGACGCGCATCGCGTTGAGCGTAACACGAGGTACCGAAAGTTGAAATTTGCCAGCGTATTCAAGGTTAAACTAGGGAGGGATTATGCTTGAGAAAAAGCAAATTGCTTATGGTTTTAATGCTTATTTGTTCGATTGGCCTTGCCGCATGCGAGGAAAGCGAAGCGACAAAAGCTGCCCAGAAGGCGGCGAAATCGACGCCCGCTCCGGCGGCCGCTTCCACCCCGGCTCCCGCCGGGGCAGCCGCCAGCACGCCTGCTGCTGCACCAGCCCAAACGGATGGCTACAAGGAAGCTCCGATGCTCAGCAAGCTGGTCGCAGCCGGCACGTTAAAGGCGGTGGCCGACCGATTGCCGGCTAAGGACGATATTATGGTCGAGCCTGTCTTGGAGGAGGTCGGGCAATACGGCGGGGACTGGAAGCTGCCGTGGAAAGGTCCGGACGACCGTTGGGTTGTCGGCCAACCGACCGAGGAACCGCTTTTCCGGTTCAGCAAGGACGGCAGCAAGGTCGAGCCAAACGTGGCTAAGGGCTACGATGTGAACAAGGATTCGACCGAATTTACGATTTATTTGCGCAAGGGCATGAAATGGTCGGATGGACAGCCGTTTACGGCCGACGACGTGCTTTTTTATTGGGAGCACATGTTGACCAAAGAAACGTTTGGCAAAAAGATATACGACGCTTATTATTCGGTCGACCCTGTGTCCGGGGAAAAAGCGCTGGCTAAAGTGACCAAGGTGGACGATTACACGTTTAAGGTCACGCATAAATATCCGAGCGTGCAGTTTTTGGAGCGCGTGGCGATCGACAACAAATGGTTTTTCGCTCCGGCACACTTCCAGAAAACGATTCTTCCCGAGTTTGTCGGCGAAGACAAAGCGCTGGAAATCGCCAAGAAGTGGGGTTTCGCCGATGTTAAATCGTTCCTGGTCGCCACCGGTTATTATTATTGGGTGAACCCGCAAATCCCGACACTCCGGGCATGGGTAGCCAAAAACGATCCGAATAGCGACCAGTTTATTATGGAGCGCAACCCGTATTACTGGAAAGTCGACAAGCAAGGCAACCAACTGCCTTACATCGACCGCATCGTGGCCAGCAAAGTTCAGGACCCGGCGCAAAGGGTGCTTGGCGCGCTCGCCGGCAACTTCAATCTGCTGGATTTTGGCTTCAAGGACTTTACGATTCTGAAGGAAAACGAGAAAAAAGCCGATTTCCGGGTGCTGCAGTGGTCCGAGCCGAACTGGTCAAGCGCGGGCATCCAACTGAACCAGACGACGGAAGATCCGAAAATGCGCAAGTTGTTCCAAGACGCGAAGTTCAGGGAAGCATTGTCCGTCGCCGTCGACCGCAAGGAAATATCGGAGATCATGACCAACGGCCTCGGCGCGGCACAACAAGCTTCCGTACCGGAAGGACTTGTCGGTTACCAGAAGAGTTGGGGAGAGCAGTGGAGCGCCTATAACCCGAACCGCGCAAACCAACTGCTTGACGAGCTTGGACTGACCACACGCGACAAAAACAACTTCCGACTGAACGCGGACGGTTCCGACGTGACGTTGACGGTTATTGAGCCGGGCACGGATAATATGCCTTTCCTTGAGCTTTTTAAGAAATATGTAGAAAAAATCGGACTTAAAGTGGACATTAAAATCGTCGATAAGGGCACCCATCACGACATGACTTATGCCAACAAAGTGCCGATTACAACGGAAAATATTTCGCTTGTCAACGTGGCTTACCGCCCGGATACGCTGGTTCCGCTGCGGGTGCTGACGCCATGGAGCATCGGTTACGGCCAATATTCGCAGTCCGGCGGCAAGGAAGGCGTCAAACCGGAGGGCGACGTTGCCCAGATTTTCGAATATTGGAACAAGCTCAAAGCGGCTTCCACCAAAGAGGAGATCAACAAATGGGGCGAAGAGATTATCAAGCTCCATCAAAAAAATCAATGGGTCATCGGTTACGCAGGTCCGACTCCCAAGCTGATCGTCGCTTCGAATAAATTCCACAACGTGCCGAAGGATTTAATTTTCTGCGACGAATTCCGCAGCATCGGCCACGGTCATCCGGCGCAATTTTTCATCAAGTAACAAGTCCGGGGCGCGGGACAGGGGACGGGAATAGACATGTGAAGCGAAGCCCCGTTCCCTTCCGCTTCGCTTGGGCTTGAGAATAAGCCGAGAGGATGAGTCAGACATGCTTCAGTACATTATTAGAAGAGTGGTTCTCGTAATTCCCGTCGTGATCGTCATTTCGGCGATTGTGTTCTACATCATCCAGCTTCCTCCGGGAGATTACGTTTCGAGTTATGCGGCCAAAATGTCCGTCGCCGGTGATGTGATGTCGCAGGAGGATATGGCGGCGATGAGAGCCAGCTTGTATCTCGATCAGCCGTGGTACGTTCAATATGTGGTTTGGATGAAAAATATCGTGATGCATTTCGATTTCGGCTACTCGTTTAATTTCAACAGACCCGTGCTTGATGTCATCGGACAATATATGCCGTTGACATTGATCGTTTCGCTGGTCACGATGGCGTTTACGTATTTTGTCGCCATTCCGGTCGGCATTTATTGCGCGGTCAAGCAATATTCGGTGGGCGACTACATTTTTTCGGCGCTGGGATTTCTCGGCATGGCGACACCGCACTTTCTGCTGGCGATTATTCTGATGTATTTATCCTACGTGTATTTCGGCGATCCGCTGCTCGGGTTGTTCTCAGGCGAATATGCCGATGCGGCGTGGTCGATGGACAAATTCATCGATTTGCTGAAGCATATGGCGATCCCGGTTGTCGTGATCGGGCTGGCGAATACGGCGGAGCTGATCCGCGTCATGAGGGGGCAAATGCTGGACGAATTAAACAAACCTAACGTCGTGACAGCAAGAAGCAAAGGTTTGTCGGAGGCGAAAATTTTGTTCAAATACCCAACGCGGGCCGCCATGAACCCGATTATCAGCACGATCGGCTGGTCGTTGACTTCGATTTTTACCGGTTCGACGGTAACGGCGATTGTGTTGAACTTGCCGATTCAAGGCCCAGTCATGTATAACGCCTTGTTGGGGCAGGATATGTATTTGGCCGGCACATGGCTGCTGTTTATGGCGGTGCTGACCGTGCTGGGGACGCTCATTTCCGATATATTGCTCGCTTGGCTCGATCCGAAAATCCGTACGGAATTCAGAGGTATGTAGCTTATGAAAACGATATCGGTGCCGGTTGGCAGTAGAATGAAACACAGAAAACCCAAGAAAAACGCGGATACGCAGTACAGCTCCCAATGGCGGCTGATGTATGTGAGGCTGAAAAAACATAAGCTGGCCCGCATCAGTTTGTTTATTCTTGCTTTCCTGTACCTGCTCGCTCTGTTTGCCCAATTTATCGCGCCTTACGATTTGCAAAGTTATGACAGCAAATACGTCAACTCGCCTCCGATGAAGCTGAAATGGATCGACAAGGAAGGCAAGTTCCATCTGATGCCGTTTGTCAACGGGCTCAAATCGGGCCGCGATCCGGTCACGCTGCGCAAAATGTTTATGCCCGACGAGGATGCCGTATACCCGCTTCGATTGTTTGTGCAAGGGGAAAGTTACTCCTTCCTGGGGTTGTTCACGACCAAAACGCATTTATTCGGCGTCGACGAGCCGGGCCGGGTGTTTATGTTCGGCACGGACGGCATGGGCCGGGATTTGTTCTCGCGTATCTTGCTGGGCAGCCAAATCTCGCTCAGCATTCCGCTGATTGGCGTGTCAATCAGCTTTGTGCTTGGACTTTTTATCGGCGGGGTATCGGGGTATTTCGGCGGCTGGATCGATTCGCTCATCCAGCGGGCAATCGAAATTATCCGCTCGTTCCCGACGATTCCTCTATGGATGGCGCTGTCGGCGGCGATTCCGCCACGCATCCCGGTCGTCACGATGTATATCTATATCGTCATCATTTTTGCCTTTATCGGCTGGACGGAGCTGGCCCGCGTAGCGAGAGGCAAGTTCATATCGCTGAAAAACGAAGAATACGTGCTGGCAGCCCAAATCGCCGGCGTCGGTCCGGCAAAAATTATCGTCAGGCATCTGATCCCGGGTTTCATCAGTTACCTGGTCGTTTCGACGACGCTGGCGATACCCGGCATGATTCTCGGCGAGACGGCGATGAGTTTCCTTGGGCTCGGCATCCGCGCTCCCGCAACCAGCTGGGGTGTGCTGCTGCAGGAAGCCCAGCAAATCGACAACGTCGCTTTGTATCCGTGGAAGTTAATACCGCTGCTGTTTGTCATTGTGACGGTGCTGACCTTTAACTTTCTGGGAGACGGCTTGCGCGACGCCGCCGATCCTTATAAGAAATAGAAACCGTATAAGAAATAAACCTAATGAGAAACCAAGGAGGAATGGCGATGGCAGCCCATGCTTCTCCGGCACAATCGGAACAGCCGCTTTTGTCCATCCGGGATTTGAAAATCCGCATATCGATGGATACCGGGGAACTAAGCGCCGTGGACGGCGTCAATCTCGATATCCGCAAAGGCACTACGCTGGGGCTTGTCGGCGAATCCGGCTGCGGCAAAAGCTTGACCAGCAGAGCGATTATCGGCATTAATCCGAAGGAGTGCGAAACGTCGGGACAAATCGTATACCGTTCCTCCTCCGGCAAAGAGACAAACCCGATCGACCTGCTGTCGCTGTCTCCGAAAAGCAAGCAAATCCGCTCTATTCGCGGCCGCCAGATCGCGATGATTTTTCAGGAGCCGATGACGGCGTTCTCGCCGATGTATACGATCGGCAATCAAATCATGGAAGCGATTAGGATCCACCGCACCAAAAACAAACAGGAGGCCAAGCGCATTGCGCTGGAGATGTTAAGCAAGGTGGGCATCTCTGACCAGGAGAAGCGGTTTAACCAATATCCGCACGAGTTTTCCGGCGGTATGAGGCAGCGGGCGATGATTTCGATGGCCTTGTCCTGCAATCCGGAGCTGCTCATTGCCGATGAGCCGACTACGGCGCTGGATGTGACGATTCAAGCCCAGGTGCTGGAGCTGATGAGGGGGCTGCAGAAGGAATTTGGCATGGCTATCTTGCTTGTGACGCACGATTTGGGCATCATCGCGGAGATGTGCGACGAAGTCGCCGTCATGTATTTGGGCAAAATCGTCGAGCAGGCGCCGGTGGCGGACATTTTCGCCAATCCCAAGCATCCATATACAAAAGGCCTGCTCAGGTCGATGCCAAGAATGGGCACAGGCAAGCAAACCCGGCTGGAATCGATTGAAGGCACGGTTCCGATTCCGACGAATATGCCGCCGATGTGCGGGTTTTACGAGCGCTGCCCCGACCGAATCGAAGGATTGTGCAACCAGCGCTCCGTGCCGGAAACGCAGATTGCCGATCATCACAAGGTGAGATGTTTCCTGTATCAGGAGTAAGATAAGGAGTGTGCCCGATGTCCAAACCAATACTGCAGGTAAGCCGTCTGAGCAAAAACTTTCGCGTGAAATCGGATAAAAAGCTGTTCGGCAAGCCGACGGAAATCAGGGTGCTCAGCGATATTTCGTTCGAACTGTACGAAGGCGAAACGCTCAGCATCGTCGGCGAGTCGGGCTGCGGCAAGACAACCTTGGGGCGGTGCCTCGTGAGGGTCATGGACGCTTCTTCCGGTGAGGTGGTGTACCATGCCGATGGCGGGGAGCAGGTGGATTATTTAAAGCTGCGGGGCAAGCAGTACAAAAAGTACAGGCCCGATATTCAGATGATCTTCCAGGACCCTTATTCGTCATTAAGCCCGCGGATGAGCGTCTACGATATCATCTCCGAACCACTGCTGGCCAGCTTTAAGTTGTCCCGGGCCGAGGTGGACGAGAAGGTCACGGAAATCGCGCAAAAAACCGGGCTGAACGTCAGTTATCTGCGGCGTTATCCGCACGCCTTCTCCGGCGGTCAACGGCAGCGCATCGCGATTGCCAGATCGCTGATTTCCAATCCGAGGCTGATCGTGTGTGACGAAGCCGTGTCGGCGCTCGACGTGTCGATCAAAGCGCAAATTATTAATTTGCTCAAGGATTTGCAGGAGCAGTTGAAAATTACGTACATTTTCATCTCTCACGATTTGTCGATTGTGCAGAACATCTCCGACCGGGTCGCCGTCATGCATCTGGGCAAAATCGTCGAGCTGGCGCCGGTGGAGTCGCTGTTTGCGCAGCCCAAGCATCCTTATACCGAAGCGCTGCTGTCGGCCGTACCCGAACCTGATCCGATGCGCAAAAAAGAGCGCATCATTCTTGAAGGCGAGGTCCCGAACCCGGCGCATCCGCCGAGCGGCTGTCATTTTCATCCGCGGTGTGCTTACCGCACGGACGCATGTATGAAGCAGGAACCGGAGCTGCAAGCGATGGGAGACGGTCATTACGCCGCTTGCCATTATGCAAGCGAATTACAATTGCGGGGTGTTGCATATGAATGAACCGAAAAAGTTAATTATCTTTTTGGATAGCGGCGATACGATTATCGACGAAGGTACGGAAATCCGCGACGAACACGATGTTGTTGTACAGGCAAATGTCATTCCAGGCGCCGACGTGATGGTGCGGACGCTGGCCGAACGGGGTTTTACGCTTGCGCTTGTGGCCGACGGGCTGGCGCAGTCGTTTAAGAACATTTTGACCCAAAACGGGGTGTACGATTATTTTACGACGATGATTTATTCGGAGCCGATTAAAGCCCACAAGCCAAGCCCGCGGATGTTTAAGGCGGCGATCGGGGCGCTGGATCTCAGCGAAAGGGATATTCCGCGAATCATCATGGTCGGCAACAATTTGAGCCGGGATATTAAAGGGGCCAATGTGATGGGTATTACAAGCGTGTTCCTGGACTGGACGCCGAGGTATCCGAAAACGCCCGCCGACGACAGCGAAATACCGGACTACACGATCAGCGAACCGCTGGAATTGATCGAATTGGCCGAGCGGCTGAACCGCGAGCTGGAGCGGGCCGAAGAAGAAGTAAGTTAGGTTACATAAATTGAATAGATCGAAGGATCAGGCGGCCGAATGGTACGTTCAATTTATATAGCGAGCATGAAGGGATGTTTCAAGAAATGGCCAAAATTGACGATGTGGCAAGATTAGCCAATGTCTCGAAAGGAACCGTATCCAACGTATTCAGCCAGAAAAGACCGACCAGCAAAGAAGTAACCGAGCGTGTGCTGAGCGTCTCCAAAGAGCTGAATTATACGCCCAACCATATTGCGCGAAGCCTGGTCACGAAAAAAACGCAGGCCATCGGCCTGACAATCCCTCACGGCAATTTCTTTTTTAGCGCTTTCCATCATCAATTCATCAACGGAGTTATTCTGGAGGCGTCCCGGTACGGATTCCGGGTGCTGCTGGACATGATTCCACAGCAGGAAGTCAAGACGCCGTTTTTGTCCAATTACCCGATTGACGGGGCGGTTGTGATGAGTCCCGCCGTGGAGGATGAGCGCATCCGGCTGCTCGACGCGAAGAATATCCCGTTTGTCGCCATCGGCAAGGTGATGAACGGCGGTATCGGCAGCTCCCTTAGCGTGGATAGCGACAATCGGAAAATCATCGGCGATATATGCCGTTATTTAATTAAGCTGGGCCACCGGAGCATCATGTTTCTGAACGCCGGCGAACAGATGACCGTATCCAAGGAACGGAAAAATGGTTTCGTGCAGACGCTTGCCAGCCAGCGGATCGAGGTGGAGGAGTATATGATCCATCATAAGCCGGCGATCGACGCCAGCGATTATTTGAACTACGGTTACAAAGAAACGGTCAATGTACTCAAGCGGCTGGACAAAAAGGTGACGGCAATTATCGCCGACGACGACCGGACCGCCTTCAGCGCGATGAATGCGCTTAAAGATCTGGGGCTGAACGTGCCGCACGATATTTCGGTTTTTGTCATCTGCGGCGATCTTTCCATCATGCACCAGTCGTCGCCGTCGCTCACTAGTATGGATCTGCAGCCATCGGAGCTGGGCATGCAGTCGGTGAAGCTGCTGATGCACCGGCTTGGGGTGTTGAAGGGAAGTTACCCTGAGCAGGTCATTGTGGAGAGCCGGATTGTGGAGCGAAACTCGTGTGTGCCGATATAAGTTTGTTTTGGGCATCTATTGGGCGCAAATCCGGGCAATTCCGGACTGTTTCGAAGCGATAGAAGGGGAGCCAAGGTACCAGAGGGCCTAGGGGGGGCTGCATATCGGTCGCCATTCCTCACGCAGCATAAGCAAAGCTGTCCCGGCATTCCTTTTACAAAGTCATTTTTACTAAAGCAAATTTCTAGGAGGAAACCAATGAGTAAAATATGGAAAGCAGGAATTATCGGGCTTGGCGGCATCGGCGAGCACCACATGGGGAATTGGCTGAAAATCCCGAATACGCAAATTGCCGCCATCTGCGACGTAAACAAGCAGGCGGTCGAGAAAACGGGCGAGCGGCTGCAGCTGCCGCCCGGCAAGCGATATACCGATTACGAGCAGCTGATCGCCGACAGCGATGTCGATGTTGTCATTTCCGGGACGTCCAACAACATTCACTTTGACGTACTCAAAAGTGCCATCGAGCATAACAAGCCGATTTTTTCGGAGAAGCCGTTTACCCGCACGATGGAGGAAGCGGAGAAGCTGATTGGCCTGTATCACCAAAAGCCGGTGCCTTGCGTGATCGGTTTCTCCTACCGCTACCGGCCCTGCTTTCAATATGTGAAACGGCTTGTGGAGCAAGGAACGCTGGGGAGGATCCGGCACATCGCCGCCCATTATTTGCAGGAGGAAAATGCGCCGATGTTCGAAAAAGGCTACAGCTGGCGCTTCAGCAAAGAGCTGGCCGGCACCGGGGTGCTGGCGGATATCGGCTCGCATATGATTGATGCTGCGCGTTTTTTTGTCGGCGAATTTATGACTGTGAATGGCATGATGACAACGTTTGTCGAGGAGCGGCTGGATCCCCGCACAAACGAGCGGGTGAAGATCGACGTGGACGATTTTGCAGGGTTTCAGGGCGTGCTGGAGGGTGGCGTTATGGGAACGTTTTATACCCATAAAAATGCGATTGGCACCGGCAACCAGTTTAACGTTACGTTATTCGGGGATTTAGGTACGGCGCGGATTGCGGTGGAGAAGCCGTTTGAAGTATCGCTGACGATGCGGGACGGCGAACGCGGGCAGCTTGTAGAGAAGACGGTGCATCTGGACGGGGCGGACGTGAAGCCGCTGCTTCAGGATTTTATCGAGTATGTGGAGAATGGCAGCGGTTCGGCTTTTCTTCCTACCCTGACGGACGGCTATAAAAACCAGCAGGTGCTGCAAATGATTATCGACTCGGCGCAAGATGGCGTTACCCGTTCAAGATAATGAAGCAGGTTAATCACATAAGGAGCTTCTCTCACTTGCATGCGATTGTCCTGGATAACGGAGAAAAAAAGGAGTGTAAAGCGATGATCAACGTAACGATTTGGAATGAATTTATTCAGGAGCAAAGAAAACCGGAGGTCGCCAAGGTATATCCCGACGGGATTCACGGCGCCATTGCGGCAGGAATCCGGCAGGACGATTTTGCGATCAGAACGGCTACCTTTCATGAGCCTGAGCACGGCTTGACGGAAGAGGTGCTGGCGGCGACGGATGTGCTGATTTATTGGGGGCATGTCGACCATGCCGGATTCCAGGATCAAGTGATCGAGCGGATTTGCAAAAGGGTACACGAAGGAATGGGGCTGATCGTGCTGCATTCCGGCCATCATTCCAAAATGTTCCGCAAGCTGATGGGCACTTCATGCGACCTGCTATGGCGCGAAGCGGACGAGAAGGAGCGGCTGTGGGTCATTGATCCGTCCCACCCGATTGTCGAAGGCATCGGCCCGTACATCGATTTGCCGGAGGAGGAAATGTACGGGGAGCATTTCGATATTCCCGTACCCGATGAGCTTATCTTCGTCAGCTGGTTTGCCGGCGGAGAGGTGTTTCGCAGCGGCTGCACGTACCGCAGGGGACAGGGGAAAATTTTTTATTTCCGCCCCGGACACGAGTCTTATCCGACTTATCACAACAAGGAGATCCATCGCGTGATCGCCAATGCCGTCAAATGGACGGCGCCGGTGCAGCGGCAGCGGACGTTTTACGGGCATCATGAAGCGCTGGAGCCGATCGGGAAATAAATTGCTGCAATAAGCGGCTTATAACATGAAAAAGGGACCTGGCAGAGATGAAGTGACTCGATTGTTAGACACATCTAACAATAGGGGACGGTTCATTCCAGCCAGGTTTTTCTTTTGTTCGAAATCAAATAGTCGGAATAAACCGCGCTTGCTTTACGGAAAAGAATTTCCGTCCTAGCGAAGCGCAGTTTCCGTTATAACTGAAATAGGGCGATCCGCAGGGCTGGAAAGAAAGTTTTGTATGTCCGAAGCAAATAAGTTTCCTTCCGACGGAGTAAAGTTTCTTTTCTATAGTCATACCGCGGATTCACTACACCTGCAAAGAAACGACACTGCTCCGGCAAAGGAAATAGTTTCTTTGCGCGATGGAGCGGGAGTTTTCCAGGGGGGATGGGCGGCATTAGCCCAATGTTGTCAGGATATGAAGTCGGTTGACTAAGTATCGTCACGGGAATGATCAAGCTTTTTTATGCATCGTGACCCGTTTCGGGAAGAGAACCCCTCAGGGTGGATAATGGACTGAGTGAGACTGTCGGTTCATTGTGCAACCCAATCCATTATGCTCCCCCAAACGTTGGGGAAGCTCCCAATCGTTGTGCATCGCCCAACGTTGGTGAAGCCCCTCTCTCTTACGGACATGGGCGCAGCTATATAAACCAAATCTGAGGTTGGCTGCATGTAACGGACACAGTCGCTCTTATTTGGCCTACCATCGCGGTTTCCCCGGCTTTTTTGGGCAAATAAAGGCGCCGGTGTCCGTTAAAAATGATAACCTCGAATTTTTTGCCACATAGAGTCGCTTGTGTCCGTTAGCGTTGGAGCGTGCCGTTCGCATGCATAAAGCCAACCAGAGCGACAAGGATGTCCGTTACAGACAGACAGCTAGCGAACAACCAACTTTCATCCACTTTGATCAAGTTGAATCGAAATCGCGTCATTTGCTGGGCTCAAGCATGTTGTGGTTCATGCATGTTATGGTTCGGCTTATTCCATAAACCCGATACGATCGCGCTAATGCAGCCAATACGAGATCTGATTACCTGCCATATATCATTCCAACGTTCGCGATCCCAAGCGTGCTTTGCGGCGGACGGTCGAACCCCGCTATCCTGACAACATGAGCATTAGCCGGTCTTTATGATATTGTGTTATGTGTATGTTATTTAAATTAACAAAATGTAATAAAAAGTATAGCGGATTAATTCACCCCTAAAATTGAGTGTACTTTTCGATTCGTATGGAATAATTCGATAAATAGACTTATACGAAAATAAAGTAGGTGTATGAAGTTCTATTTATACAAAAATATTCGAAATTATCTTCGAATTATTAAATTTGCTATTGTAAAATCAGTCTGGATTATGTTATTTTTAAATTACATTTATGTTATATAATATAACATAAAGGAAAAGAGAAAAATATCGGATAAAGCGAGGGAGTTTATGATGGGGAAAGGGAAAAAGATTTCGATGCTGTTGTTTGCATTATCATTGTCGTTGGTGGCCGGCTGCGGTTCCGGCGGTGCCACAACCGAGCCGGCGGCGGCAAAGGAGACGCCTAAACCCGCTGCGGCGGCGAATGCGCCTGCCCCAGCGGCGGCTAACACGCCTGCTCCTGCCCCGGCATCGGCACCAGTAAAAGCGATGACTCCGGTAAAGCTGATTGAAGGCTGGTACGCCAAAGGCGAAGATGGCGGATACTTTGCGGCGCTGCAGCAAAACTATTACAAAGACAGCGGAGTGGAGATGACGATTCAGCCGGGCGGTCCGCAGGTTTCGGCGGTGCAATTGGTCGCATCCGGCAAAGCGGATTTCGGCATCTCGTATGCGGACGATATTTTGAAAGCAAGAGAGCAGGGCATTCCGATCGTCGGGCTGCTGACCGCATTTCAATATACGCCGCAAGTGCTGATGTTTCATCCGGGCGAAGCGATCAAAAGCTTCGAGGATTTAAAGGGACGGTCGGTTTATTTGACCCCCGGCGTATTGTATTGGGAATTCATTAAGAAGAAATACAAGCTGGATACGGTGAAGGAGTTTAATTATACCGGTCAGCTCGTCAATTTCATTAACGATAAAAAGTCGCTGAACCAAGGTTACGTTACCAATGAGCCGTACGCTTTAAAACAGCAAAATATCGACGTGTCTTTCCTAAAGGTCGCCGATTCCGGATATGCCAACTATGCCGACGTATTGTTCGCCACCGAGGATTACATTGCCAAACATCCCGACGTCGTTGAAGCGGTAGTTAAAGCAAGCCAGAAGGGATGGGGTTACTATCTCGACAATTATAAGACGGTCAATCCGTTTATTCAGCCGTACAACCCCGATATGAAGGTGGAAGCGATGGATTACGAAGGGGAACATGAGCGGGAATATATTTTGACGGAAGAAACAAAAGCCAAAGGTATCGGTTACATGACACAGGAACGCTGGAAAACGATTCAGGAGCAGATGCTTGATCTGGGGGCGCTGAAGAAAGAGCAGGATGTCAGCAAGGCGTTTACGACAAAGTTTCTACAAATCAAACCGTAGATGATGACTTAAGCCAAAGGAGGAGTATGGTTATGTTTCAAAGATATGAAGGTATCGCCTGGGAACAGCGGTTTTTGCCGCGCTTGTCTTATAAGCAGATTGAAGAGCTGCCGAAGGAAAATGCCCTTGTCGTTCTCCCGGTTGGAGCCGTGGAGCAGCATGGATCGCATCTGCCGGTCATGACCGATTCGCTGATCGGAGAAGCGCTGCTGACGCAAGCGCTGGAACGGCTGGAACGAAGCGCCCAGGTGTGGGTAATTCCTCCGGTTTCATATGGCAAAAGCAACGAGCATATCGGGTTTGCGGGAACAATCGCTTTATCTTCGCTTACATTGCAGCATGTCATTATGGATATCGCCCAAAGCTTGCATCTCAGCGGTTTTCGCAGGCTGCTGCTGTTTAATTCGCATGGCGGCAATCAGGATCTGCTGAATCTGGTGGCGCGCGAAATTCGAATCGCTACCGGGATGACCGTCTTTTATATGATGCCGCACAGCTTGGACAGTTTGTCGGATCTGCTTACGGAAGAAGAGGTCGCCTACGGCATTCACGGGGGCGATTCGGAAACTTCAATTGTCAAAGCGGTGAAGCCGCATTGGGTGCGCGACGAATTGGCGGTCCGGGACATCCCGAGCACGGCGGCTTATGAATTTCTCACCTTGGAGGGAGGCATCCGCTTCGCCTGGAAAATGTCCGACATCTCCGCTTCCGGTGTAGCGGGAGACGCTACGCTGGCTACTGCGGAGAAGGGGCAGATCATTATCGACCGGCTCTGCGGCATTTTGTCCAGGGCGCTGGTGGAACTGTGCTCCTTCACTATCTCCGATATGCAACGGCCTGCCCCGCAGCCGCCGGTGAAGCTTTAAGCAAACGGCCGGAGCGCGCACCGCTCGCACCCCTCGGCACGGTCTTTCGCTGCATGACAGCGGTCGGTCGATCACATGAAGATACCGGAGATAGGACCGGCGGCTGAGCAGCTGGAATTTTTTCAGCGGTACGATCCGTAGAATACTACCCATACACAACTATAAAAGACGTTGATGCGCATCCCGCATCGATGTCTTTTTTCTATATGGGGAGTGATGTGCGAAAATTGAGCCAGGTAGAAATTTGAGCGGTATGCGGGAAGTGGGAAATTTGAGCCGTTTTGTGCCGGATTGATCGTTGTACGGCTGACCGGGCCGGGCTATAGTGTAGATGGGCGAGTGAGCTGATCATCCGCGAAGGCAAATGTAAGGGCTTCCGGGAGAATCGAAAGGGGGGAGAAGCCGGTGCGGGCAAACGCAACTCACACGAAAGTATCGATGATAAGGAGGTCGATTTATCAAAGCAGACATTTCTATTTGATGTTTCTGCTGCCGTTTCTGTACTATTTTATGTTCCACTATGTTCCGATGTATGGGGTCATTATCGCTTTTAAAGATTACAACGTATTTCAAGGCATCATGAACAGCCCTTGGGTAGGCACAAGGTATTTTGAGAAGTTTCTGACAGACCCGTATTTTTATAAAATATTCAAAAATACGTTGTTGATCGGCATCTACCATATCTTGTTTTCGTTCCCGGCTCCGATTGTATTGGCTTTATTGTTTAACGAGCTGACGCATCTGGGATTTAAACGGCTGGTGCAAACCTTCAGCTATTTGCCGCATTTTCTGTCCACTGTCGTGGTGGCGGGTATGATCGTCAATTTTTTCGCTTATAACGGGATCGTCAACAATGTGCTCGGAAAACTCGGCATAACGCCCGTCCATTTTCTCATGCTGCCCGAATGGTTCCGGTCCATCTATATCAGCTCGGAAATATGGCAAAGCGTCGGTTGGGGGGCCATTATTTATCTTGCCGCTCTAACTTCGGTTGATCCGCAGCTTTACGAAGCGGCCAAAATCGATGGGGCAAACCGCTGGAAGCAGATGCTGCATATTACGCTGCCCGGCATCGCGCCGACCATTATTATTTTATTCATCTTTAACTGCGGCTCGGTGATGTCCGTTTCGTTCGAGAAAATACTGCTGCTGTACAACGGTTCCAATGCGGCTGCATCGGATGTCATTCCGCTTTACGTATACCGGCGCGGCCTGGTGGCCAGCGATTTCAGCTACGCGACGGCGGTAGGCTTGTGCAATTCCTTGATTGCGCTGTTCTTCCTTGTTTCGGCCAATAAACTCAGCAAAAAAGTAAGCGAAACGAGCCTGTGGTAATGGAGGTGACAATCTATGATACGCAAATCATTTGGCTCGCGGTTATTCGATGGGTTGAATTACGTTTTTATGGCGCTGCTGGTTTTTCTGACATTGTATCCGCTTTATTATTTGCTTGTCGTATCGCTGAGCGACGGCGTTGCCGCGAGCAAAGGTATCGTTTATTTCTGGCCGTCCGGCACCAATATAGAAGCGTATAAACTGTTGCTCGGCGATAAGTCGATCATCCGGGCGTACGGAAATACGCTGCTGTATACAAGCGTTGGTACAGCGGTTAACATGATGATGACGATATTATGCGCGTACCCTCTGTCCAAGAAGGAATTTTACGGCAGATCGGGGTTTACGGTGATGATAGTCATTACGATGTTTTTCAGCGGCGGGCTTATTCCCAGCTACTTGCTGATCAATCAACTGGGGCTGCTTAATTCGATGTGGGCGGTTATTTTGCCCGGGGTGGTCAGCGCTTGGAATATGTTTATCATGCGCACTTCGTTCCAGGGGATTCCGGGCGAAATATTTGAGTCGGCCAAAATCGACGGGGCTAACGAGTGGCTGACGCTGCTGCGGATCGTACTGCCGGTATCCGTTCCGATGATGGCGACAATCGCGATGTTTTATGCGGTAGGACATTGGAACAGCTATTTTCCGGCATTGATTTATTTAAACGAAAAAGCCAAGTTTCCACTGCAAATACTGCTGAGAAGCCTTGTCGTCGAAGGCGATATGGCTGCCCAAGCGCAGGAATTGTCCGGCGCCGGAGCGATAACGACACTTAACATCAAATACGCGATCATTATTATTGCGATATTGCCCATTCTGCTTGTCTATCCGTTTATCCAGAAATATTTTGTCAAAGGCATTATGATCGGCTCTTTAAAAGGTTAGTCCGCACCGTGTTTCATTATATGGAGGTGACTGTTAATGAGGAAAAAAACAATCGTTTCCGCTTCTTTATCCGTATGTTTAACTTCGGGGATGCTGATTGGCTGCTCGGCGGGCCAGGACGGCAAGGAAGCTATGCCGCCTGAAGTGAAGAAAGACGGGACACAGCAGGTGAAGAAAGAGTTGACGCTGAATATATTGCGGTGGGAGCACCCGTCGCAAGCGGTCAAGCAGGATACGCCGGTGATTCGCGAAATTTTCAAAAGAACGGGTGTAAAGGTGAAGGTGGAATCCGTACCGCAGAGCGGGTACACGGACAAGAAACGGGCCTTAATCGCTACAAACAATATACCTGACGTGATTTTGGTCAATCAGGCCGATTTGAATGAGTTTGGCAGTACGGGTATTTTTCTTCCGATCTCCGATTATTTGGATAAGATGCCGAATTTTCAGAAAGCGATTCAGGAGAACCCGGAAATTAAAAAGCTGTATGTGAACGGTAAATTGTACGGGTTCCCGACTACAGCCCAGAACAACTGGCAGTACGGCAAAGCGCTGATGATGCGGACGGATATTTTGAAAAAGCTGAATTTGGCCGCACCAACCACGTTTGATGAATTGTATAACGTGCTCAGGGAAATGAAAAAAGCATATCCGGACTCCTATCCGTTCTCCAGTCGCGGCCTTTCATTCCTGGATGCCTTTGCGTTTGGCATGGGCGGCGGGTACGGCATTTATTTCGATCCGGACGTTGATGGCGGCAAGTATGTATACGGTACGAATAAACCGGCATTTAAAAAGGTGCTGACGTATTTAAACAAGCTGTACGAAGAAAAGCTGTACGATCCCGACTTCGCCGTATTAAATACGCAGACCTGGGGAGAGAAAAACAACACGAGCAAGTCGTTTTTTATGTACGACAACAACAGCTTTGCGCTTAATTATAACGCGGCTTTGCAGCAGAGCGGAAATAAAGACGCGCAATTTGATTATATCCCTTATTTGAAAAACGACAGCGGCAAATCCAGAGGATTCCTGTACCCGCGCGGCTGGCTGAACGATATTTACGCGATCAGCTCGAAGGTGAAGGATCCCGAAGCGATCATCAAGTTTTACGATTGGTTGTACAGCCCAGAAGGCGTGGAAGTATCAAACTTCGGCATTTTGGGAGAGACGTACTCCAACGTAAACGGCGATTTGAAAATGAAAGACGATGTGATCGAAAAATATAAAACGGCCGCCGATCTAGTGCGCACGATGCAGTCGGATGTTGGAGCAGGGTACTTGGCGTTGTCCCCGAAGGTGGATGAACGGCCGCTGATCCAGATGCTTGATCCGCTTACGGTCTCGTGGATTGATAAAATCAAAAAAGATCCGGGTGCTTATGTGTGGCCGGCGCTGACACCGAGTCTCAACAAAGATGAAAGCAACCAGCTGAAGGAAATTACCTCGCAAATTTCGCCGATCGAACAAGATGTCGTGAAATTTATTATGGGTGCAAAGCCGCTGAGCGAGTTTGACGCATTCGCCAGCCAGCTGGAGAAAGCCGGAGCCCCCAAACTGGAGAAAATATACAACGACGCGCTGAGCCGGGTAGCTAAGTAAGTTGGCTGAGAAGCGCCGGAAATGAGGATTTTAAAAAGGAGCGAAAAGATAATGGGATCTTCAATTACAAACAATTACCCTCAGGGGCAGATCACTCATCTGGAAGTTGAACAAGCGACGATTTTCCAACCGGGAAGCGATCAGGATTGGACGTATTCGCATCATCAGCACGTAGTTTTTTATCGCGGCAAATTATATGCGATCTGGTCAAACGGCCGTGTGAACGAAGACGATACCGGACAGCGGGTGATGATGTCGACTTCCGCCGATTTTCATCATTGGTCGGCGCCGTTACCGCTGCTTGATTCGCAGGACGGCGAATACGGCGAATGGGTATATACGGCTGCGGGCTTTCATGTGCACGGGGAGAAACTGATCGCCTATATCGGGCAATACGAATATAAGCCGGAGCATCTTTCCGATGGCGTGCGGAACTCAAAGACGGACGCCGGTCATATCCGCACCGGCTTGCTGGCCATGGCGACAGAAGACGGCGAGCACTGGAGCGAACCGGTCGATCTGGGCCTACGGATTGTGCCCAATCACGGGCCTCAGCGCACTTCGTCAGGCAGGCTGATCATTAGCGGAAATATCAGCTACCCGTACACCGAGGATCCGGAAGGGCTTTCCGGTTGGAGAGCAACCGGCATTTACGCAGCCGAATTGGAGAGCGAGATGGTCGACGATTCGGAATACATCCATGTGCTGCCTCCAAAGATGGGATGGCCGACCATGCTGTGCGAAGGATCGTTTTATCAGACGGACGACGGTAGACTGAATATGCTGCTGCGCAGCAAGGAGCGGAGGTTGTGGCTGACGACCAGCGACGACGACGGCGCAAGCTGGAGTGCCCCGGAACCGACATTATTTCCCGACAGCAATACGAAGTTTCACTTTGGCCGCTTACCGGACGGACGGTTTTATTATGTCGGCAGCCCGGTTCCGGACGGGCGGCGGAATCCGCTTGTGTTGTCGGTTTCGTCCGACGGGATCTCGTTTGACCGCCATACCGTCTTGTGCGACGCGCCTTGCGAGCGAAAGTTCGAGGGGATGCACAAGGGAGGAGACTATGGCTATCCGCATTCCATGATACATGACGGGTGGCTGTATGTGATATTTTCCGTAACCAAAGAACAAGTTCATATTGTTCGCGTGCCAATCGCTGCGGTATAATCAGCAGAAGTAATCACGCCGCAGTAATCACGCCGCAGTAAAGCGAGGCTCACAAAGCCAAGCGTCAGCGATGGCAAGTGCGACAGGCGTGGGCTCGAGGCACACAGGCGCTCCCCGCGTCATCGCGCCGAAGTAAAGCGCGGAGCACAAAGCCAAGCGCTAGCGAAGGCATTGCGACAGGCGCGGGCCCAATGTTGTCAGGATAAGAAGTCGATGGACTGAAGTTGTCGATGGATTCTATGGGCTACAGTCGTTACGGGAATGATCAAGCTTCTTTTATGCGTCGTGGCCCGTTCTGGACATAGAACCCATTGTAATGGATAGCGGATTGGAATGAGACTGTAGATTGGTTATGCAACCCTAGCTTGGAGGAAGTCTCCGCTCTAACACTCTAACGGACATGGGCGCTGCAATGTAAACCAAATCTGAGGTTTGTTACATGTAACGGACACCGGCGCACTTATTCGGCCTACTATCGCGGTTTCCTTGACTTTTTTGAGCAAATAAAGTCTCCTGCGTCCGTTAGAAATGATAATCCCGATTTTTTCGCCAAATAAAGGCGCTCCTGTCCGTAAGCGTTGGGGCATGATGTTCGTATACATAAGGCCAGCCATAGCGACGAGGATGTCGGATACAGACAGCCGGCAACGATCGACTTTAATTCAAGGTCGAACGAATCGAAATTGCTCCAATTGCTGCATTCAAGCATGTTATGGTTCCGGTTTACTCCATGAACCCGAATAGGATTAAACTAATGCAGCCAATACGAGCGAGATCCGAGTAGCAGCCATTATCGCTAAACTGACAACATTGGGCGCGGACAAGAGGCACACAGTCGCTCCATGCGTCATCACGCCGCAGTAAAGCGCGGAGCACAGCCGAGCGCTAGCGAAGGCAAGGTGCGACAGGCGCGGGCCCGAGGCACACAGTCGCTCCCCGCGTCATCGCGCCGCAGTAAAGCGCGGAGCACAAAGCCAAGCGTTAGCGAAGGCAAGGTGCGGCAGGCGCGGGTCCGAGGCACACAGTCGCTCCCCGCGTCATCACGCCGCAGTAAAGCGCGGAGCACGATGCCAAGCGCTAGCGAAGGCAAGGTGCGACAGGCGCGAGCCTGAGGCACACAGTCGCTCCCCGCGTCATCACGCTGCAGTAAAGCGCGGAGCACGATGCCAAGCGCTAGCGAAGGCAAGGTGCGACAGGCGCGAGCGCGAGGCACACCGTCGCTCCGAAGCTAGGCGGGTCCAGGGCGCAGCGCCTGGAGTCCCCCTCCAAGGGGGATTGAGGGGGTGGGGGCTGCCCCCCGCTAAAGCAAAACAATGGAGGGTGGGGGAATGAAAGTCAGGAAAAGAAACGGCCTTTTTCCGCTCAAAGTAAACCCTTTGTTTGTGAAAATATGGTGTTATTTTTTATCGCTGCTCATTCCTACGCTTATCATCGGATTGGTCTATTATGTGGACTTCATCGATAAATTGCATCGCGATTTTGAAGAAAAGCTGGGGCTGCACTTGCAGTCCGTCGCTGCCACGGTCGACATCAATCTGGGGACGATTCAGGCAGCCAGCCAGAGCTTATTGGACAATCAGACGGTCAAACGGCTGCTGAAGCCCAATAGCCAGTTGATGATCCAGGAACGTGCCGAGCTGGGGCTGCTGATTGAAACGCTGCAAAGCACCAACGCGGTTATGGGCAGTTTAATCGATATGGTATTCACATATATCGACGGAGAGAAGGTTTATTCGCCATCCGGGGCGGAAAATTTCAACGACTTTTTCGCCAAAAGCTACCGCTACAAGCTGTACGGAGCGGAGGCGTGGAGGAACAAGCTGCAATCCGGCGCAATGATCACGCTGCTCCCGCTGTCGGGAGTGGACTCGTACGCCATTCCGCGGACGCCGGTTGTTCCGTTTGTAACGACGGGACTGATCAAGGGCAGCAAAGCGGTCGTTGTGGCTAACGTGTCCGTGTCGATGGTTCAGCGCGCTTTGCTGGCCAACAATATATTTCCGGCTACCCAGTTTGTTGTTGCCGATGCCAACGGTAGTGTGATCTTTCAAAGCCCCGGCTTGGATATACATACGCTGGAGAGCTTGATGCGGCGGCAAGATGCGATAGCCCCTGCGGGAGAACTCCAAATCGACGGCGATTCCTATCTGGCTTCTTATACGCAATCGGGAGTGTACGGCTGGAAATATTACGGTTTTACGCCTTTAACCGAGTTTAACCGGCAGGCCTCCAGTCTGCTGGATGTGATCATTCTGATTTGCTCGATGCTGATGGTTGTCGGATTTGCGCTGTCGTTTATTTTTACATTCCGCATCTACAATCCGATCAAAAAAATCCGCGACGTGCTCATAGCGGCTGAAGGCGAATCTGATTTGCCGAATCCGGGCAATCCGCGAAACGAACTGACGGCGATTGGGGATCGCGTTCATCAATTAAAACAGCTCAGCGAAATGTACAAAAGCAAGCTGGCGATCGCCTCCCAAGGACAGCTGGAGCATTCGCTGCTGCACCTGCTGCAAGGCGGACGTATTGCGCACGAAGCGGACATCAACCGGATGTTATCGTCCCAATTCGGGTTCCGTTCGGCGGATTATCTGTGCTGCACGATTTACTTTGAGTTTAAAGACAAGTTTTACATGGACATTCAGGATGTGGACCGGATCGTCATTTTAAGCAAGCTGAGCAAATTGGTTTCCGGTTTGCTTCAGGAATATGTGCCCAATTACGCTTTCGAATACAGCCGGCATCTCTATGTGTGCTTATTAAACGTTCAGGACGAGGAGCAGCTGCATCTATTGAACCAAGCGTTAAACAACTTGATGAAAACCTTTCAGTACGACGCTTTATTCTGTATTATCCACGTCGGCGTAGGCCGCTCCTACAACGGGCTTGGCGCGCTGCACAAGTCTTACAACGAAGCGATGACGGCGCTGCAAAACCGCGACCCTAAGCTCGATTTCCAGGTGATTTATGCGCAAACGCTGGAAATCAAACACCGGTTTTATTATGCTTTTGCGGATGAGAACAAAATATTAAACCACCTGAGAAGAGGGGACTCGGAAGCGGCGGAGGAGTCGATCCGCGATGTGCTGCGGCAGAACGAGCTGCGGAATGTGTCGCATCACAATATGCACCTGCTGCAAGGTGAGCTGTATCATACCGTGCTGCGTTATGCCACGGAACGGCAAAAGGATTACAATGAGCTGGTTACGGAGGAGGAGCACTTGCTGCTGTGCGGCATCACTCAGCCGATGGCCAATGCGGCGGAATTAAAGCAAGAGCTGATCCTGCGTTTGTGCCGGCAATTATCCGAGCATTCGGTCGACCCGGACAGCAGAGTGGGAAGTATGATCGGTTCGATCATTCGTTATATTGAACAAAATTACGGCAAGGATATGTACTTGGAGACGATATCTCAGGAAATCAACGTATCGCCCAAATATGTCTCGCGTATTTTCAAGGAAAAAACCGGCATGAACTTGACGGATTATATCAGCATGTACCGGATTGAAAAAGCCAAAGAACTGCTGGCACAAACAACGGACAGCGTCAACGATGTCTCCATGCAGGTTGGCATCTACAGCCGGGCGACATTTCAGCGGCTGTTCAAAAAATATGAGGGCGTTTCGCCCAATGAGTTCAGGAAGTCGCTTCCAGACAAGCAACCGGAGCTTACCGATGACATAAAGACCCTTCAAAACCGCTAAACCGGCGGTCATGAAGGGTCTTTTTTTCGGCGGCAACGTCAAGCGGCAGGCAGTTTCACTCGGACGAACGCTGCGCGGATTCGTTTGCAACTTCGTAGTTCCGCATCGACGCTACGAGATGGCCGCGTATCGTGTCCTCGGCTTGCTCGGGGTCGCGGGTGCGCAAGGCCTCGATAATTTTGCGGTGATAACTGATGCCGTCTTCGTTGGTGCCGGGGAGCTCCAGAGCTTGCGTCAGCATCGTTTCGAGCAGGCTGGTCATGGAGGTCACGAAGATGCCAAGCAGCGGATTGCCGCTTAACTCAGCCAGCTTCGTATGAAATCGGATGTCCAGCTCGACCCGCTTCTTGATATCGTGCATATGCTGCTCCATCTCATCGTTGATCCGTGAAAGCTCGTTTAGCTCCTCTTCGGTTGCTCTTTCCGCTGCGAGCCGGGAGGCCATAATTTCGAGCGTTACGCGGATTTCGTACATGCTGTATGTGGGGATGTTGTTCATTTGGACCATACGGTTAATGGTGTTGGTCAGTTCCTGCGGCGGGGGATTGGAGATAAATGAACCTTCCCCGTTGCGCTGTACGACAAGTCCCCTGGCCTTAAGCAGCATCAGCGCTTCGCGGATGACCGGGCGGCTTACCCCAAAGCTTGCGGCAAGCGACTGTTCCGACGGCAGCTTTTGCTCGAGCTGCGACGAATCGCTGAGAATCATAGTCTCCAATTTTTCCGCGATAACCTCATATAAATTCGTATGTTTGACGTTAAAATCGATAGACTGCATCGTTGTCCTCCAGACTGCGTCTTGTGACTTTTAACCCCAGTATAAAGAGATGGGGAGGGGATTTCCAGAGTTAATATGCAGATCTTTGCTGCACCTCGCGCAGCGTGTTGATGACATGGCGGGCTCCGCTGACGATATGGTCGTTGTCCGCGCCTGAAGAAATGATGTCCATTCCTTTGCTGTGCCAGTATTTCAATACATTGCTGTCCGTGGAGCCGGTCGAAACGCCAACCGGTTTACCGGCCGCTTTCAGGATGCCGACGGCTTCGTCGATCAGGGCTGTTGTTCTTGCGCCATAAACATTGCCTAACTCGCCGATCGAACCCGACAAATCGTTGGGGCCGAAGATGTAACCGTCGATATATGGATTCTGCACAATCTCGGGCAAATTTTTTACCGCCGCTTCGCTTTCGATTTGGATGAACCGGCATAATTCCTTACTTGTGTTATTTACGTATTCACCCGCATCGTCCAGGCCGTAACGGATCGCTCTGCGCGGACCGAAGCCGCGAACGCCAAGCGGCGGATACAGGCACAACTTCATGACATAATCGGCTTCTTCAGCGCTGTTGACCAGCGGGAAAATAATGCCGTCCGGGCCCATCTCCAGCACCTTTTTGGTAAAGGTCGGGTCGTTGCACGGAACTCTAACGATAGCCGGGACATCGGCCGATTTGGCGCCCATCAATAAGGAATGCAGGGTATGATAATCGATGGACGAGTGCTCTGTGTCGATCCAAATAAAATCAAACCCGAGATGGCCGATCATCTCGCTGATGCAAGGATCACTCATGGTGATATGCGTACCTGCCAGTTTTACTCCCGATTTCAGCTTTTCCTTTAACGTGTTCATAATAGAGTCCTCCTCCGCGTATGTACATGCTGCAGAAACTCTAAGCTGTAATACAGCCATACTAGTCCTCGTGGAGATTATTGTCAATAACTATTTTCGTAGCGATATAACAAATCTATGCGGGGGGAGCGATTTTGTACGCTTAACACCTACAAATCTATGCAGTTTGCCGTTGTCTGTCGTTTCATAAATATCGTTATGATATAATTTTTTCCGTTAACAGCAAGAATTTTGACGAAGGGACCGGGTGCTGCATGAAACGATTTATAGAATCGATTGTGCCTCAAAAATTGAAATATCGTCTGTTCATGGCATTTGTGTTATTAATACTGCTGCCGTTTTCCGTATTAAACATGTACAACTATCAGAAAATCGAAACGCTGATTCAGGTCAAAATCAGCGAAGAAAGCCATTCGCAGCTGGAGAGCTTATACCATACGCTGCAGGATCAGATGAGCACGGCTTTTAAAACGCTGATTTTCCTGGAACAGGATTCATCCATTCAATCGATCTTGGAGACTCCGCAGATGAACCGCCAGCTGGACAATATCGAGCTGGTGGAAAAGAAGTTCAAAGGCTTGAACAACAGTTTTTTTCTATATAATCCGCCAGTCTACTTCACCGTGCTGGATCTGCATGGCAGCGTATACACATCCTACAAGCCGAAGGATGCGCTGGATTACGACCAGCTTCGGGCCCATTCGCGTTTTCAGGAAGCGCTTGAAGAGGGGGCCAAATATCGCTGGGTGTCCCAGGACGACAATTATTTGTTCCGGGATAACTCATCCAGCCCTTCCTTATTGTCCATGTATGCGGTGATGAGGGATCAGAATAAAAAGCCTTACGGCTTGGCGAGAGCCAGTATCGATTACTCGTATTGGTTTCAATCGATGCTTTCCTCCGCTTCCGCTAACAAAGAATATTTCATTATTACCGGAGAAGGAGAGCAGGCGGCACAATCCGTCCCTCATACCAGCCTTACGCCAAATGCGCTGCAGCAGATCAAATCCAAACCGTCCGCCAACGGATATTTCATCGACTCGTCGTCCGACGCCTTAATCAATTACACCTATATCGATTCGTTGGATTGGTATATGGTGGACCGGGTTCCGCTGCATATTTTGTACAAGCAGATCCATGAGCTCAAACAAAACTATTTTGTCACCTTCGGTTTGTTTACGGCAGCGTTTATGATTATCGCTTTTATGATTGCGTTTACATTTACAAGACCGCTGTCGCATATGCAGAAAAAGATGAGGGATGCGGTCAGGAAAGATTTGAAGGTCAGGCTGCCGGAAAAACGGTACAAAGGAGAAATACTGGAGCTGACGCGGTCGTTTAATACGATACTTGACGATATGGACGATT
Organism: Paenibacillus thalictri; assembly: GCF_004307995.1. Taxonomy (GTDB): domain Bacteria; phylum Bacillota; class Bacilli; order Paenibacillales; family NBRC-103111; genus Paenibacillus_AF; species Paenibacillus_AF thalictri. The sequence continues at coordinate 355,053 of NZ_SIRE01000007.1, forward strand.
TGGTTCAACGGCTGAAAGCGGAGGAACGGCAGAAGGATGCCGTCCACTTTCAGATGCTGCTCGCGCAAATGAATCCTCATTTCCTGCTTAACACGTTGAATACGCTGAAATGGATCGCGCTCCGCAACGAGCAGACGGAAATCGCCGAAATCACGATGTCGCTAGGCAAGCTGCTGGAAGCCAGCTTGAACTCGGATGTCGATTTGATTTATTTGAAAGACGAGATGGAGCTAATTCGCGCCTTTGTTTACATCCAACAGCGAAGGTATAATAACCGGTTTGAAATTCATTACGATTACGACCGCTGCAACGAGTATGTCTTGGTGCCGAAGCTCAGCTTGCAGCCGCTTGTCGAAAACGCCATTTTGCACGGAATCGCTCACCGTTCAGAGGGCGGCACGATACGACTTCGCATTGCTTGCACGCAGCAGGGAAATCTGATCGTTGAGGTGGAGGATAACGGAGTCGGAATCGTTCAAGCCGCCCGCCAGCAAACGACCCGCAAGCGTCCGGGGATCGGACTCGACAATGTCAGGCAGCGATTAAAGCTGCTTTTTAAAGATCACGGAGCGCTGGAGATCATCTCGCTGACGGAAGGGACATTGGTCCGCATGACGATGCCGTATCTTTTATCGGAGCCATATCAAAACAGATTGGAATTGTAAACGATCGCAAAGAAGGGGAGTTTAAGAATGTGGAAAGTGCTGCTTGTGGAAGACGAGGTGTTTGTCAGGGAATCGGTGAAGGAGCTTATCCGCTGGGAGGAGATGGGGTTTACGCTGGCTGCGGAAGCCGGAGACGGGGCGGAGGCGCTTGAATATATCAAACGGGAGCCGCCGGATCTCGTCATAGCCGACATCATTATGCCCAAGATGGATGGGGTAGAACTGCTCAAACAGGTGAGGGAAGCGGGAATTACTTGCAAATTTGTCATGCTGACCTGCATGGGCGATTTCGAATATGTGCGCCAGGCGATGGTTTACGGCGCTTCCAATTATATATTAAAGCTCTCCATGAGCGTAAACGACCTCAGGCAAACGCTGCACCAAATCAACGGCGAGCTGACGCTTGCAGCCAAAATGCAGGGCCCTGGGGAGGAAGAGAAGCAACGGCTGAAGGGCATATCGCATCCTGAGGTGAACAAAATAGTGACGTATATCAAAGAAAACTACGACAAGGACATTTCCGTTAAATTGTTGTCCCAGTATGTCATGATGGGCGAAAACTATGTTAGCGCATTATTTAAGAAAAAGACGGGACAGACGCTGATTCATTACCTCCATGAAGTAAGGGTGAAGCAGGCGATTCATTATTTGCTGCAAACCGATATGCAAATCCAAGAAATCGGCTTAAAGGTCGGATTTGTCAACGACAATTACTTTATCAAAATTTTCAAAAGGCTGACCGGTTCGACGCCAAGCCAATATAGGCAGCGTCAAAAATAGAACAAAAACACGCAAAAATGAACGGGTTTAAGTGTGGGATTTGCGCTGTTTTGTTTCATTAATTCATCAGATTTGTTCATTACGTCACCTCCCTCAGGCTTGCTAGACTATAGCTGCGGCACAAGCTTGCTCGACTAGATGATGGAGGTGTCAGTTAATTTGCAGCACATGGAAGTGGAAACGCACGTTCAATCCCGCGCTTACCGTTTATTGCATCCGGGAGATGTGCGCGAGGTGATCCTGGAACACGAATTGCTTAACGGTCATGTGGTGGTGGAGCCGACGATAGGGAGCATTTGCCACGCGGATTTGCGTTATTTTACCGGGCAAAGGAGGCCTGAAGCGCTGGCGTCGAAGCTGCCGATGGCGCTTATCCATGAAGGGATCGGCCGAATCGTAAAAAGCGAGGCAGCCGGATTGGAGGAGGGCCGCCGCGTCGTCATCGTTCCCAGCATACCCGGGTATTTATCCCGCGGCATAGGACCTGCGGATTGCTGTCCGATATGCCGGAGCGGCCAAGGCGACAGTTACTGCCTGCACGGCAAGTTTCTGGGCAGCGGCATGGATGGCATCGCGCAAAGCCGGCTGCCGCTGCCTGCGGATTGCGCGCTTCCCGTTCCCGGCGAAGTGCCCGATGAAATCGCCGTACTTGCGGAGCTATGTTCGGTCTCTTACCAGGCGATCAGCCGCGCCGCAGAGCGGATCCAGGGTACAGAGGCGCGCGTAGCGGTGTTTGGCGACGGGCCTGTCGGTTATCTTACGGCCGCCATGCTGCACCACTGCTTTGGTGTGGAGCGGCAGCGCCTTCAAGTATTCGGAGCGATTCCGGATAAGCTGGCGCAGTTCGATTTTGCACAGACGGCTTTGGTGCAGCAATGCGACTTCGCCTCCTTTACACCGTTCGACGTGGTGATGGAGTGTACCGGCGGCCGCTTCTCCGAAAGCGCGGTCAATCAGGCGATCGACATCGCAGCGCCGAAGGGGATGCTCATTCTGATGGGCGTAACGGAAGAACGGGTCCCGATGAACACAAGAGACGTGCTGGAAAAAGGGCTTACGGTTGCGGGCAGCAGCAGGAGCTCGGCGGCCGATTTCCGGCAGGTATTAAAGGTGATGAGCGATCCTGCCTGCCAGCATACGCTGAGAAAGCTGCTTCCGGAGCAGGCGGTTCCAATCACTTGCGCCGCGGATTTCACAGCCGTTATGGAACTGGCCGCCGCTCATCGCGATTGGAAGAAGGTGTTGCTGGATTTTCGCTGGTAAAGCAATAGAATAAGTTGATTCAACAAGGGAGGAAGCTTATTGATGAAGGGGAAAAAACTGGTCCCGTATTCGCTTTGCCTGCTGTTAACCGCAAGCGGCTTGTCCGCCTGCGCAACAGGCACGGGGAGCGATACGGCACAAACTCAAGCTAAGAGCGGCGGAGACGCCAAACCGATCAAGCTGACATTTTGGAGCGGGGTTCCGGCGGAAGCGGGCCCGCAGCAAGCGGTCGACAACTGGAACAAGCAAAATCCGAACATCCAAGTGGAATATGTCAGATATGTGAATGACGACGCCGGCAACATCAAGCTCGATACGGCGCTGCTGACCGGGCAAGGCGTGGATTTGTACGCCACCCACAACTTTCCCCGCTTTGAAACGAGGGTAAAAGCCAATGTCGCCTTGGATCTCGGCCAATTCAAAGATTACAACATCGACGACATGATGGGCCCGGAGGCGGCGGACTGGAAGGTCGACGGCAAGTTTTATGCCATGCCGACGAAAAAAGATTTGCATTTTGTGTGGCTGAATAAAGACGCTTTGGACAAAGCGGGCCTTCCGGTCCCGTACAACTGGACATGGGACGATATGAGGGCGTATGCCAAAAAGCTGGCGGAGCAGAAGCAGTGGGGCATGCTGCAGGATTTGGTCACCTGGGATTTTGTGCTGGACTCTCCGATCGCTGTGGAAGGCGCAGTCAAGTCTGACGGGACTTCCAATATGGATAACCCGCTGACCCGCAAAATATTGGAAAATATGCATGCCATGATGTACGACGATAAGAGCATTCCATTATATGCCGAGCAGCTTTCCAAAAAAATGCCGGTGGAAACAGAGTTCCTGAAGGGCAATTCCGGGATGTATTACGCAGGGGAATGGATTTTCCGCTTTGCCAACAATTTGAAGGACAATCCGCGCGATTTCAAGATCGCCATTGCGCCGATCCCCAAGGTCACCAAGGATCAGCAAAATTACCGCGTATTCGGCGGATTGGGGGATGCGATTTCGATCAACCCGCAGTCCAAAAATATCGAAGCGGCATGGAAGTTTTTGAAATGGTACGCCGATGGAGGGATGCTGCCGCTTGCTCAGGGAGGCCGGATTCCATCGTCCAAAGCGGTGAACGCCGACGAATCGTTCAAAGAGCTGCTTAAGGGAGTCGAAGACAAATACGACGTCGATTCCGTGAAAAAGGTGCTGTTCAGCAAAGACTTCAAAACGTTCCAAAGCAAGCTGCCGCAGCAGATGATCGATGCCCGCAAGGAGCAATACCAGCTGTATTTTACAAACAACCAGACTTTGGATCAAATGTTCAGCAATCTGGTCAAACGCCACAACGAATTCCTTAAGCAAAACAAGAAGTAACGGAGCACCGGAGGACTTGAGCTATGAGCTGGGTTAAGAAGCAGCAGCTAACGGGTTATTTATTTGTAGCCCCTAATATTATCGGCATTTTCATATTTTTCTTCATTCCCGCTTTGTTTTCGCTTTTCATTTCGTTTACGAACTGGAAGTTTACCCAGAAGACAGCCGATTTTGTCGGACTCGGCAATTTCGCCCGTTTGTTTCATGACGATGTTTTTTATACCGCGCTGAAAAATACAGTGATTTTTCTGCTGTCCGTGCCAGTTTCTGTTGGCCTCGCGTTTTTGGTGGCGCTGGCGCTGAACAATCAGGTGTTTATGAAAAATGGCCTTCGTGCGATGTATTTTCTTCCTTATATCACCAACGGTGTTGCGGTTGCGTTTGTGTGGATGCTGTTGTTTGACGCCAAAAGCGGCCCGATTAACCAATTTTTGCGTTCGATCGGCATAACCGACCCGCCCGGATGGTTTTCGACGACCACGTCGCCGATGTACGCTTTCGACTTGATATGGATTTGGCTGATGCTTGGCTACAACATGATCATCTACATGGCGGCGCTTCAGGAAATTCCCAAGGAACTGGTGGAAGCCGCCAAAATGGACGGGGCCAAACGCTGGCAGTCGGTCATTCACGTAACGTTCCCGCTGGTCAGCCCGACGACTTTTTTCCTGCTGATTACCGGATTTGTCGTCACGATCAAGTCGTTTGGCCTGGTGGAGTCGGTCACTCATGGAGGGCCTGGCACAAGCACTCATATTTTGTCTCTGTTCGTCTACAAAACGGCGTTCCGCTACTATGAGATGGGGTACGCTTCGACGATTTCCATGGTGCTGCTGGCGTTTATCTTGTTGATTTCCCTGCTTCAATGGTACGGGCAGAAAAAATGGGTTCACTACTAGGAGAGGGGATAGGATGGAACAGACCCGCGGCAACCGGCTTGCATTACTGCTTAAATTATTGATGACGATCTTGTTTCTGATAATAGGCTTGCTTATGATAGCCCCGTTTCTGTGGATGGTCAGCACGTCGTTCAGCGCATCCCAGGATGTATTTCGTTACCCGATTCAATGGATTCCGTCACCTGTCGTGTTCGAGCATCACCAGCAGATCTGGACGGGCAAAGCGAGCTTTTTGCCCTTCTATATGAACTCGCTTAAAGTGTCGGTGATCAGTTCATTCGGAGCCGTGTTCTTGGCGGCGCTTGCCGCTTATGCTTTCGCCAAAATCGAGTTTCCCGGCAGAGGGCCGATGTTCCTGTTCGCATTGTCGATGATGATGATTCCGCCGCAAATATTGTTTGTGCCGCAGTTCATCATGTTTCATTGGATGGGAATTTACAACACGCATTGGGCGCTTATTTTACCGGGCATATTTACCATATTCGGAGTGTTTATGCTCCGGCAGTTTTTCATGTCGGTGCCAAATGAGATTTCCGATGCGGCGATGATTGACGGAGCGGGGCATTTCCGGATTTTTTTCCGGATGATGCTGCCTCTGGCCAAACCGGCGATCGCTACCTTTACGGTGCTCGATTTTTCATGGCATTGGAACGATTATGAACACGCATTGGTGTTTCTGATCGACAAGAACTTATTTACGATACCGCTGGGATTGCAAAATTTTGTGGACGCCGATCACATCGACTATACGGCGATGATGGCCGCATGTTCGGCCGGAATTATTCCGATGGTCGTCCTGTTTCTGATCGGCCAGAAATTTATTATCCAGGGCATTTCAAGTTCCGCGGTAAAAGGCTAAGCATTCCTATTCACAATCAAGGAGAGAAAAAATGAGACATGAAACGGTACGTTCGGACATTACGGTGATCGGAGGAGGGCTCGCCGGCGTTTCAGCGGCGATTTCCGCCGCGAGACTCGGAAAAAAAGTATCGCTGGTGCAAAACCGCTCGGTTCTGGGTGGCAATTCTAGCAGTGAAATCCGCGTATGGGTGCTGGGGGCGACCGGGCTGGGCGTCAACCGTTATGCCCGGGAATCGGGGATTATCGGCGAGATGCTGCTGGAGAATCAATATTTGAACCCGGACGGCAATCCGTATCATTGGGATCTGGTCGTGCTGGAGGCGGTGCTGAAGGAGCCGAATATTCAGTTGTTTCTCAATACCAACGTATATGAAGTCGAGGCGACCGGGGATGAAACGAACCGGACGATTCATGCGGTGACCGGATTCATGCTGGGATCGGAGCGGAAAATCCGCTTTGAAAGCCCGATGTTCCTCGACTGCTCGGGGGACGGCTTGGTCGGCTTTTTGGCGGGGGCGCAGTACCGGATCGGCCGCGAGCCGCAAAGCGAATTTAACGAAAAATGGGCTCCCGAGGAAGCCGACAATATTACGCTGGGAAGTTCGATGTTTTTCTACACCAAAGATGCCGGCCACCCGGTAAAATATATTCCGCCGAGCTTTGCGAAGGACATCACGAAGACGGCGATTCCGATGAAACGCGTGTTTAAAAGCGGTGACTCCGGCTGTCATTATTGGTGGATCGAATGGGGCGGCGAAGCGGATATCGATACGCTGTACGACAACGAGCGAATTCGGAATGAGTTGTGGTCGGTGATTTACGGCATTTGGGATTATATCAAAAACTCCGGCAAATTCGACGCCGACAACATGACGCTGGAATGGGTCGGGAGCGTGCCGGGGAAACGCGAATACCGACGTTTTGTCGGGGATTATATATTGACACAGAATGATTTGGAAAACCAAACGCAGTTTGAAGACAACATCGCCTTCGGCGGCTGGTCGATCGATCTTCACCCGCCGGAAGGCATGTATGCCAGCGAATATGTATCGAAGCTGTTCTGCGTGGACGGCACGTTCCAAATTCCGTTCCGCAGTTTATATTCGGCCAATGTCGGCAACCTGCTGTTCGCCGGACGCAACATTAGCGCAACTCATGTCGCGTTCGGAGCAACGCGGGTCATGGCTACCTGCTCGGTGATGGGTGAAACTGCCGGAGCGGGGGCGGCGCTTTGCTTGGACAAAGGCGTTACACCGCGCGAATTGTATCGCCATCATATGAAAGAGCTGCAGCAAACGCTGCTGTGGAACGATGCGGCCATCATCGGCCTGAAATACGAAGATCAAGCCGATTTGGCATCCAAGGCGGCGGTGACGGCATCAAGCCACTTGTCCAAATTGGAGCTGGACTCTCCGGCGGATCGCTTTGCGCTTGCGAACGATGTGGCGTTTCTTGTTCCGGTCGAACCTAAGCTGGGCAGCGTAGAGATCCTGCTTGATGCGGCAGAGGATACGCAGGTGGACGTCGAAGTATGGACTACGGGCAAAGCCGAGAACTACATTCCGCACACCTTGCAGGTGAAAGATTCCGTTACCATAACCAAGGGCGAACAGATGTGGGTGAATTTCGACCTGCCGTGGTCGCCGGAGAAAGCGCAAAACGCCTTTGTGATCGTGCGGGAAAATCCGCATGTAACGCTTTATCAATCGCAGGAGCCGCGTACGGGCACGCTTGCTTTTATCAAAGAAGACAAAGCGAATATTTCGAGTTTGCTGACCGCGCTGAACAACGACCAGCTTGTCGTCAAATGGAGCATGAAGCGGCTGGTGCGCAAGCCGTTTTGCTTCCGGCTGGTCGACGAAACGGCCGCTTTCAAGCCGGCTCATGTGGCGGATGGCTACCTGCGGCCGTACGGCGGCCCGAATATGTGGGTGTCCGCTCCAATGCATGAAGGCCGTGAGGAATGGATTGAGCTGGCGTGGACGGCGCCGGAAAAGGTCTCGGAAATTCAGCTGATTTTCAACGATGATGTCAATGAAGATCTGGTCAATCTTCATTATAAACGCACGCCGTTTGACGTCATGCCGGAGCTGGTGAAAAACTACCGGATCGAAGCGTACGTAGACGACGCATGGAAAACGATTGCGCGGGAAGATGACAACCGCAGAAGAAAAAGAGTTCATCGTCTTTCGGACGGTCTGGAAACCGCAAAGCTGAGACTCGTGATTGAAAGCACAAACGGATCGCGGTTTGCCGAAGTGGTGGCAATCAGAGTAGTGTAAGTATGCTGATATAAGCAGCAATAACGGCCTGCAAACGGCGTTTCCGATGATGGAACGGGTGTTTGCGGGCTTATTTTTTATCAACTCACAACTGCGGGGAGGAATAAGAGAATGAACGGCAAAGATAAAAGAAACTATGTGCTGGGCATTGATTTCGGGACCGAATCGGGGAGAGTGCTGATTGCGGATATCGATAATGGAGAAGAATTGGCGGTGCACGTCACCCGTTATCCGCATGGGGTGATCGACAGCAGGCTGCCGCATGGCGGTAAACGTTTGGAGCCGGGGCAAGTACTGCAATATCCTGACGATTATATGGAGGTGCTGAGAGTTTCCGTCCCCGAAGCGCTGCGCGTATCGGGGATCGATCCCGGCCAAATCGTTGGCATCGGTATTGATTTTACGTCCTGTACGGTTTTGCCGGTCGACGAAAATGGCGTTCCTTTATGCGAGGCGGAGCAGTTCCGGGATGAACCGCATGCTTATGCAAAGCTGTGGAAGGACCAATCGGCGCAGCAGGAGGCGGACATGATTAACGCGGCGGCGCCGCGGCTGGGAGCGGATTTTTTGCGCAGGTATGGCGACAAATCTTCTTCCGGCTGGACGGTGGCAAAAGGCTGGCAGCTGCTCCATGAAGCTCCGTATATTTACGAGCGGATGGACCGGCTTGTGGAAGCGGCGGATTGGACGGTTTTCCGGCTTACGGGGGAATGGGTGCGCAGCAGCTGCTGCGCCGGATACAAAGCTTTTTGGCATGCCGTGGAGGGCTATCCGTCTTCCGCTTTTTTCAGGGCGCTTGACCCGAGGCTCGAACGGTTCGCGGAGACGAAGCTGCGGGGTACCGTCGCCGCTCCCGGCGCCATGGCAGGTTGGCTGACCGAGGAAGCGGCCGCCATGACCGGACTGCGCCCGGGAACTCCGGTAGCCGCCGGCATCATCGACGCGCACTCCGGTGCGCTGGGATCGGGCGCTGTGCATTCCGGTCAAATGGTCATATCGATGGGCACCTCGTTATGCCATATCCTGCTCAGTGACCGGGAAATTCCAGTGGATGGCATCTGCGGTGTAGTAAAAGACGGCGTTGTACCGGGCTTATATGCGTACGAAACCGGCCAGCCGGCCGTCGGCGATCTGTTCGGCTGGTATGTAGAGCAGGGAGTACCGGCATACGTAGAAGCAGCGGCTGCAGCGGAGGGTGCGGGCATCCATGCCTGGCTGGAAACGAAAGCTGCCGGGTTAAAGCCGGGAGAACACGGGCTGCTGGCGCTTGACTGGTGGAACGGCAACCGTTCCGTATTGGCGGATGCTGCATTAAGCGGACTTATTGCCGGAATGACATTAATGACAAGACCGGAGCATATTTACCGGTGTTTGCTGGAAGCGACAGCATTCGGAACCCGCAAAATTATCGAAAACTATGAGGCCGGGGATTACAGGTTGCACAGCTAATTGTCTGCGGAGGATTGCCCCGGCGCAACCGTTTGCTGATGCAGATCTATGCCGATGTGACCGGCCGCGAAATACAAATTGCGGGTTCGTCGCAAACTTCGGCGCTTGGTGCAGCAATGTTGGGCGCAGCGGCGACCGCGGCCGGACAAGGAAGTTGCGGTGGCGTGAAAGAAGCGGTCGTACGTATGGCGCAGCCAGTTACGGAAGTGTACAAGCCGATTCCGGAGCATACTATGGTATATGACGAGTTGTACCGTGAATATTGTCGCTTGCATGATTGGTTCGGCTGCGAGGCCGCCGGCACGATGCAGGAATTAAAGCGGATTGCACGCAAGTCTGATATGATAAGAAAATCTCATAATGATATAAAAAAATCGTACCAAACCTGAAGACCACGTGATTTATTACAGAGAACGCTTACACCTATAATGAGGTTGTAAGCCATTACAGAAATTTGGGAGGGTGTCCGATGAGAAAAAGATGGCCTTTAGCCGCGTTATCGTGTTTGGTTGCGGTGGCGGCAGGGTGTTCGAGCGGCAGTGGCGGAGGTACGGCGCAGCCTGCAGCATCCGGCGGAGGAAACGCTGCAGGAGCGGCAAGCGACAAGCCGGTGGAACTGAAGTTTATGTTTTGGGGCAACCAGGCGCATACGGATTTATTCAAGGGGTTATTCGATAAGTACAAAAAAACACACCCAAATATTACCGTGACAATAGAATCGGTGCCGTTCCCGGACTTTCAGCAAAAGGTGTCGGTGCTCGCGGCAGGGCGCGAACTTCCGGATATCGCTTGGGTATCGGAGCGGATGGTGCCGCAGTTCATGGCCAACAACATCATGATGGACGTGTCCGACGTGAAAGACGACGCGGCATTTAAGCTTGACGATTTTATTCCGTCCACGCTGGATTTGTTCCGCAAGGACGGCAAGCTGTACGGACTTCCGTTCTCTACGCCGCCAAGCGTAATGTTCTACAATAAAGATCTGTTTGACAAAGCGGGCTTAAAATCGCCTAACGATCTGGCCAAAGACGGCAAGTGGACATGGGAAGAGTTCGAGAAATCGGCGAAAGCGCTGTCCAGCGGCTCCGGAGCGAGCAAAATCTATGGCGCGAATTTCTTCCGCGACTGGAAAACGTGGATCCTGCTGTCGTCGTATTCCTGGTCCAACGGCAGCGGTCCGTTTGATAACGAGATGACGAAATTTACATGGAACGATAAATACGGCGTGGAAACGTTTAATATGCTGCAGCGCATGATGTTTGTCGATCAGTCGCACCCGAAAGCGGGCGAGCAGGTCAGCTTCGAATCCGGCAAAATCGGTATGTTCTTCGACGTATACAGCTACGTTTCCAATGCGCGGAAAATCAAAGACTTCAAATGGAGCATCGCCCCGATGCCTTCCGGGTCCAAAGGTTCCGTACCGATGATGGGGCAAGCTGGCTACACCATCTTTAAAGAAACAAAACATCCGAAGGAAGCCAAGGAGCTGCTGAAGTTTTTAGCGAGCCAAGAAGGCATTCAAGCAACCCAGACCTTCTTTGTTCCGCCGCGTAAATCGGTGCTGAATTCTGACGAGTTCCTCAAGCAGCCGGACAATCCGCCTGCGGACAACATCAAACAAGCGGTGATCGACGAGATGCCGAAAGCGCGGGTTCAACCGGGCCATGTGCAGTGGACTAAGATCGATAACGAAGTGTTAGCGGGCTTCGATCAATTGTTCGGACAAACGGCGAAACCGGAGCAAATCGTGAAGTCGCTGGAAGATAAAGTGAATCCAATTATGAAAAGCAAATAAGACTGACGCGCTAGCGGTTCGTGCGAACGGGCCGCTTTTGTGTAAGCGCGTCCCTGGCAGGAGGAGAATAAATTGAATCGATTACGCACGGCTTTACAAAATAAACGTTTGTCGCTGTTTGTCAGCTTGTACGCAAACGATGCGAAATTGGCCCGCGCCGCGCTGGAGGAAGGAGCGGACGGTCTAAAGGTGCACATGAATGTCGGGCACCGGGCAAGCGGCAACCACTTCGGCCCGCTGGCTGAATATGAGATGACGTTTCGTGAAATCCGCTCGTTATACGACGGTCCGCTGGGCATTGTACCCGGAGGGGCTACGGAAGATATCCGTCAAGAAGAAATCGACAGGTTGCCCGGTATCGGCATCGATTTTTATTCCATTTATGCGTTTCATCTGCCTTCGTTTTTATTGCGTTCCGAACAGCTCGCCCGAACGTTTGCCGTCAATGACAGCTTCGATCTGCAGCTTGTGCGGGGAGCGGCGCCGTTTGGCATGGATGCGCTGGAAGCGTCGATTGTTCCGGGTAACGAATACGGCAGCCAGCTGACATTTGCCGACCTGCTGAAATACCGCTATCTTGTGGAAACGTCCGGTTTGCCGGTGATTGTGCCGTCCCAGCGGAAGATCGTACCCGAGGACATTCCGGCGTTATACGATTCCGGAGTCCAAGCGGTGCTGGTTGGCGCGATAGTAACGGGAAAAACGGAGGACGGAATTCGTAAGGCCGTTTCGGAGCTCCGCAATGCCGTCGATCGTCTGGGGGGAAATTAAATGGAAGCGACTGTCCGTGAGGCGGGGCGGCGGCAGGCAGCAAGCGGCAATAAAATGAGGCGTTCCGGTCCGCTTTCCCGCGAAGCCAACATTTTCGGCTGGCTGTTCGTCAGCCCGATGGTGCTTGGGTTTCTTGTTTTAATGATCGGTCCGTTGTTTTTTGCGTTTTATATGAGTTTGACCGACTGGCCGCTGCTTGGCGACGCCAATTTTATCGGTTTCGACAATTACGGCGGCATCGTATCCGATGCGCAGTTTTGGAAGGCGCTTGGGAATACGTTTTATTTTGCCGCCGGTCTGGTTCCGTTGAATATTATTATTGCCCTGTCGCTTGCGCTGATGTTGGCCCAGAATAAACGGTTTATGGGGCTGTTCCGCACCGCCATCTTTGTGCCGGTCATCACTTCGCTGATCGTCTGGGCGATTGTCTGGAAGTATATGTTTGCAACCGATTCGGGTTTTATTAACCAAATTTTGCAGCTGTTTGGCATCACCGGCCCGGCTTGGCTGTACAATCCCGATCTGGCGATGCCGGCCGTTATCGTGACCAGCGTATTGAAGAATGTCGGGCTGAACATGGTGTTGTTTATCGCGGCGCTGCAGCAGGTTCCTTCCCATCTGTACGAAGCGGCGAGAATTGACGGCGCGGGCCGGACGAGAATGTTTTTTAACGTTACGCTGCCGATGATTACACCTACCGTCTTTATGACCGTGATGATGACGATTATCGGCTCGCTGAAGGTGTTTGGCCAAATTTACGTGATGACGCAGGGGGGACCGGGCAGCAGCACGAAGGTGCTGGTGTATTACATCTGGGAGAAGGCGTTTAAGCTGTACGAATTCGGTTATGCTTCGTCGCTCGCTTTTGTGTTGTTTTTTCTCACGCTGGTGTTCACCTTGATTCAATGGCAGCTTAGAAAAAGGTGGGTGTTCCATGAAAACTGAGTCCATGTCGGCCCGTTGGTCGCACCAGTTATACAATGTGTTGCATTATGCCGTGCTTACCGCGGTTTCCATTTTTATGCTGATTCCGTTTCTGTGGATGTTGTCCACATCTTTGAAAGAACCGGCCAAGGTGTTTGTGTTTCCGCCGGAACTGATCCCGTCGCCGGTCCGCTTCGAAAATTATTTGGAAGTGCTGCGGACGACGCCGTTTCATCTGTTTTATTTCAACAGTTTCTATATCGCCGTGCTGGTTACGGTGGGAACGGTGTTGTTCTCGTCGTTGGCCGGCTACTCGTTCGGGAAAATTCCGTTTAAAGGCCGGGATATCGTATTCCTGCTGCTGCTCAGCACGATGATGATTCCGAACGAAGTGACGGCGATTCCGATGTTTCTGTTCATGCGCGAACTGGGGCTCATTAATACGCATGTGCCGCTCATTATTTTGCCGATTTTTGCGGCGGGCGGGGTATTCGGCGTGTTTGTGATGAGACAGTTTTTTCTCGGCGTGCCCAAGGAGCTGGAAGAAGCGGCGATGATCGACGGCTGCTCGCGCTTTCGCATTTACTGGAATATTATGCTGCCATTGGCCAAACCGGCCATCGCCACGCTGACGATATTTACGTTTTTGACCAGCTGGAACGACTTTTTCGATCCGCTTATATTCCTCAGCGCGCGCAAGCTGATGACGCTGCCGCTTGCGTTGTCCTTGTTTACGGACGAAGCCGGTACGGCGTGGCATCTGCTGATGAGCGCCTCCGTGATGGCGACGCTGCCGCTGCTGCTCGTATTTTTCTTTGCGCAGAAGCAGTTTATTGAAGGAGTTTCCATGACTGGGTTGAAAGAGTAATGATGACAATAACAGGAGGCGTTTGAATTGACTCGTTCCATCAAAAGTTTGCAAGCCGACGTGGTCGTAGCAGGAGGCGGTCCGGCCGGTATTAACGCGGCTATAGCCGCGGGCAGAATGGGCGCTTCTACCATCTTAATCGAACGTCACGGCTTTCTCGGGGGCATGTCGACGGCGGCTTCCGTTTATCCGTGGATGACGTTTCACACGGAGCAAGGAGATCAAGTGATTAAAGGCATCGCCCAAGAAATTGTGGAAAGACTGGCCGAACGCGGCGGATCGCCGGGCCACTTGCGCGATACGGTAGGATTTGTGCATACGGTGACGCCGTATCATCCGGAGATTTATAAAGTGCTGGCCGTCGATATGCTGAAGGAAGCGGGAGTTAAGCTGCTTGTCCACAGTTTTGTCGATGAAGTGAAGACGTCCGGGAACCGGATCGAAAGTATCCAACTTACGAGCAAATCCGGACGTATTGACGTCAGCGGCAGCATGTTTGTTGACGCGACGGGAGATGCGGATATCGCTTATTTGTCCGGTGCGCCTACGCTCAAAGGGCGGGACAGCGACAGCAAGATGCAGCCGATGACGATGAAATTCCGCATGCGCGGCGTCAATGTGCCGGGGATCAAGCAGTATATGCTGGACAATCCGGGCAACTTCTACAGAAAGACGCCAATCGCCGAGCTGCCGAATCTCCCGCTCAGCGGGGTGCAGGGTTTTTATTCGCAGTGGAAAGCAAGCGGCGTGCCGATCAACCGCGACCAGGTGCTGTTTTTCATCGGCCCTGAAGAAGACGAAGTGCTTGTCAATTGCACTAGGGTGCAGGGACTCGACGGCACGGATGTGGAGGACTTGACGTTGGCCGAGGAGCTTGGCCGCAAACAGGTGCTGATGATGGCGGAGTTTCTGAAACGCGATGTACCGGGTTTTGAGAAGGCGTCGATTTCTTCGGTTGGCACGCAAATCGGCATCCGCGAAACACGCCGCATCGAAGGGTTATACAGCTTGACGATCGACGATGTGGTGCAGGGCCGCAGATACGATGACGCGATTGCTCGCAGCGGTTATCCCGTAGATATTCACGATCCGTCCGGCAAAGGTGTCGTTGATGCCGATGTAGGCGGCGACGGAGCTTACGATATTCCGTACCGCTGTCTTGTACCAAAGCACATCGAGAATTTGCTGGCTGCCGGAAGATGCATCTCCACCACCCACAAAGCGCTTGCTACGACACGTCTCACGCCAAGCTGCATGGCAACCGGACAAGCGGCGGGAACGGCGGCGGCTCTCGCTTGCGCGGCGAACATTGCGGCCAAAGATGTGGACGTGAACGAGCTGAGAGACCGATTGCAGAAAGACCATATGGTCATTTAGCGCTGAGCGACACAGTTTGCTCATTTTTGATGCATTCCTACAATTTTTTTAGTGTACCCTTACTATGTACGGCTCGTGCGATTTAGGTTATAATTTGTTCTTGATGCATGATGACGAACAGACAACGAGACTACACATTCAGAAGAGGGACTAATAATGAAGGATTGCAGCAGCAAAAAAATTATACCTCAGCAGAAGTGCGATTGGATACAACAAGAGATTGAATCCGTTATGAATGAAATTGCCGTTGCACTGGAAGAAGCCAGACAGGAAGCGTTGGAACATAACGTACGTTTCACCGCCTGAGCAACTGCGCACCCCCATATACAATCAGAGCCGGACCCTATCCTCAAGACAGAGGATGGGGTCTTTAAATTTCTCCATTTAAGGAATTGCCAGCCTGCTTGTATACATATATTTAGATAGGTTGGCGATTTTCATTACACGTACATTGGAGATATGGCCATGACTGAAAAGCAATCTTTTGCAAGAGGCGCTTTCATTTTAAGTGTGTCGGCGTTTATAACAAGGATGATCGGTTTTGCGAACAGCATTATTTTGGCCCGCTTGCTTGGCGCGGAAGGGATTGGCCTCTTGATGATGGCACATCCGCTTGTTCCGATTGTCATCACGCTGACGAGCCTGGGGCTGCCCGTAGCGATTTCGAAGCTGGTTGCGGAGGCTGAAGCGAGGGGAGAGCGGCAGAAGGTGAAGCGGATTCTGATCGTTTCGCTGGCCGTCACCGTTGCAGTCAGTATTGTGCTGACGGTGCTAAGCTTTCTTGGCGCCGATTGGATTGCTTCATGGCTGCTCACCGACCGCAGAGCATATTACGCGATGTTGGCCATTACCCCGATTGCGCCGCTGGTCGCTGTTTCCTCCGTGCTCAGAGGTTACTTCAGAGGCCGGCAAAATATGAAGCCGCTGGCCGTCTCCGACGTCATCGAGCAGATCGTACGGATTGCGCTGATTGCTGCGCTGGTGCAAATGCTGCTTCCGCTTGGCGTGGAGTACGCTGCGGCGGGTGCAATGATCAGCACCGTGATCGGAGAAGGCGCCGGGCTTTTGTACTTGATGTTTATGTTTGAGCTGCATAAGAAACGCAGAGGATTGCACTTGAATTTGTCTCCGCGGTTGAAACAGGAAAAACAAACGCTTGTTGAGCTGCTGCAGATCGGACTGCCGACGACCGGACAAGGATTTATTTCTTCGATATACAGGGCGTTTCAGCCTGTCATCGTGATGAAAAGTTTAGCGCTCGCCGGTATAGGCACGGTTATTGCCACAAAGCAGTTCGGGATGCTGGCCGGTTATGCGTTTCCGCTGCTTGTGTTTCCGAGTTTTGTTATGCATTCGTTGTCCACTGCGCTGCTTCCTGCGGTCAGCGAAGCAAGGTCAAAAAGAAACGGCATGGAGATTCAGCAGCGGGTTGATCAGGCGATGCGTATTGCCCTGCTTATCGGCGCCCCCTGTACGGTGATCTTATTTATATGGGCTGTGCCGCTCACAACGGTCGTTTACCGGTCTCCGGAGGCAGGTCATTTTCTGAAAATGCTCGCACCGATCTTCTTTCTGCAATACTTCGAACCGCCGCTTCATGCGGTGCTGCTCGGGCTGGGCCGGGTTAGTGCGGCGATGTGGAATTTTATGATTTCCACTGCGTTTAAAGCGGCTGCGGTGTTCATTTTGGGCTCTAGGTTGGGCATGGATGGGGTCGTATGGGGAATTAATTTCGGCGTGTTTCTGATTACTGCACTGAATCTGCTGTCCGTATCCAAAAGTATCGGATTCAGCGCCGATGTCCGGCATGCGGTCAAGGTGGCGATCGGCTTATGCGTGATGGCGCTGGTTGGGCAAAGCGTATACGTATATTTGCTGAAAGCGGAGCTGGCCCCCTTGTGGATTGTTGTCGGGACGATCGGGGCGGCTATCGTAGTTTATATCATGTCACTTCTCGCGACGCAGGCGATCCAGCGGAAGGATGTGCAGCACATTCCGCTGCTTAAGAAATTGGTGTCCTAGGACATTTGACTCCAGTATAAAGCTTGTAATAGACTTAGACTTATACGATAAGAACTATGAATGAAGCGGAAAATGGAGTGTATGCGCCATGTTAGTGGATGTCAAAAACCGGCTGGACGAAGAAGCAATTCAAGACCTGATCTCATACAGTATATTTCCCGATCCCGACCGTTTGGAGCAAACAGTTGCCACTTATCGGGAGGACGCGGCGCTTAAGCTTTACGGCTGCGAGTCCGAGGGAGAAATTATCGGCATCATCGGCTGGAATACCGACGACAACAATGTGATAACCATTCGTCACATCGCCGTAAGGCCGGACTGCAGAGGAGCCGGATTCGGAAGGGGTCTCATTCTGGAAGCGCTGGAGCTGGCTACTCCCGCTGCGATTATCGCCGAAACGGATGAAGAGGCGGTTGATTTTTACCGCAGCATCGGCTTTCAGGTGGAGAGTGTGGGAGAGAAATACCCCGGTGTGGAAAGGTTTAAATGCGTTTATATGACCGATGAGGACAGCGAATCTTAATAGAAGCAAAAAAACTGGCGACGTTTCACGTTCTGCCAGTTTTTTTATGGGTTTGATGGGTGGTTGGGTGAAGTTTGGTATGGCTGGATATTCTTCAACCCACGTATCCAATTGGAGCGCACCCCCTCTGTCAAAATAGTTGTCGTACCCACTGTATGAATGTATAGTGAGGAAAACGAGAACGAGGTGGACACCCATGAATCCTGTAAGCAGGGAATTAAAGGCGAGCATTGTACAGCGGATGATGC
>NZ_SIRE01000071.1 GCF_004307995.1 Paenibacillus thalictri
CTGCAATTCATAGCTTCGGTGGTGTGTTTAGCCCCGTTACATTTTCGGCGCAGAGTCACTCGACCAGTGAGCTATTACGCACTCTTTCAATGGTGGCTGCTTCTAAGCCAACATCCTGGTTGTCTGTGCAACTCCACATCCTTTCCCACTTAACACACACTTGGGGACCTTAGCTGATGATCTGGGCTGTTTCCCTCTTGACGATGGATCTTAGCACTCACCGTCTGACTCCCGGGTAAAAATATGCGGCATTCAGAGTTTGACTGGACTTGGTAACCCTTGGCGGGCCCCTCACCCAATCAGTGCTTTACCTCCGCTATTCTACTCCCGAGGCTAGCCCTAAAGCTATTTCGGGGAGAACCAGCTATCTCCGAGTTCGATTGGAATTTCTCCCCTACCCCCACCTCATCCCCGCATTTTTCAACATGCGTGGGTTCGGGCCTCCAGTGCGTGTTACCGCACCTTCACCCTGGACAGGGGTAGATCACACGGTTTCGGGTCTACGACCACGTACTCATATTCGCCCTATTCAGACTCGCTTTCGCTGCGGCTTCGGCTCTTCACCTTAACCTTGCACGTGAACGTAACTCGCCGGTTCATTCTACAAAAGGCACGCCATCACCCGTTAACGGGCTCTGACTTTTTGTAAGCACACGGTTTCAGGTTCTTTTTCACTCCGCTCCCGCGGTTCTTTTCACCTTTCCCTCACGGTACTGCTTCACTATCGGTCGCTAGGGAGTATTTAGCCTTGGCAGATGGTCCTGCCTGCTTCCCACGGGGTTTCACGTGTCCCGCGGTACTCGGGATCCGCCTAGCGATACGCAAACTTTCAATTACAGGGCTTTTACCTTCTCTGGCCGGCCTTTCCAGACCTGTTCGTTTAATCTGCTTTTCGCACATTGGCGTCCCACAACCCCAAGAGACAAGCCTCTTGGTTTGGGCTGTTCCGCGTTCGCTCGCCGCTACTGACGGAATCACTCTTGTTTTCTTCTCCTGAGGGTACTTAGATGTTTCAGTTCCCCTCGTATGCCTTCGCTGTAGCTATGTATTCACTACAGGATAACTGAGTATTACCTCAGCTGGGTTCCCCCATTCGGACATCCCCGGATCAATGCCTGCTTACGGCTCCCCGAGGCATTTTCGTTGTTCGCCACGTCCTTCTTCGGCTCCTAGCGCCTAGGCATCCTCCGTGTGCTCTTATTAGCTTAACCAGATGTTCCGTTGTCTGCCGACGCGCTCCATTGTTTATTTGGATTATGAATTGATCTCTTATCGGAGAATCCAACTAAACAAAAGTCGCTGCTTTCGTCACACAACTTCACTTGTAGCTAAAAGATCTAAATCTAAATCCAAAGGATTTGTAAGCTTTATGCTTGAAGTTGTTTCGCTATCCAGTTTTCAAGGAACAAGTTTGAGCGAGGTTCCGGTTACCCTTACGGGCACCATTGCTCTCTCAAAACTGACCAACGAGTGAATGTGTTTTGCAGCTTACGCTGCTTTATGTCCGTTACCCTGCTGGTAACATGGACTCCATAGAAAGGAGGTGATCCAGCCGCACCTTCCGATACGGCTACCTTGTTACGACTTCACCCCAATCATCTACCCCACCTTCGGCGGCTGGCCCCCTT
>NZ_SIRE01000073.1 GCF_004307995.1 Paenibacillus thalictri
TAAACTGGCCCCCATGTCAAGGACACTTAAAAAAAAGAGTAATGTTGAGTATTTAAGAAGCGGACAATAGGTGATTCCTGTATTGAACAGGGGTCATCTTTTTTAATCCCCATTGATATCTGTGGTTATTGTAATAGCGAATATAACGATCAATTTCAAGCTTTACCTCTTGTAAAGAACGGCAATTACGATGATCCACATTATCCTTCATATGACCGAAGAATGATTCTTGAGGGGCATTGTCCCAACAATTCCCGCGTCTGGACATCGACTGGCCTAACCCATTCTTCTTTAGCAACTCCTGATATATAGGGCTCGTGTAATAGCTGCCCTGATCTGAGTGGATGAAAGCACCCTTTTGAAGCTTTAGACGTTTCTGTTTCTTGAGAGCGTAAACAGTATCCGTGGCAATGTCCAATGTGAGCCGATTGGATACGTTGTAAGCGAGGACCTCGCCCGATGAGGCATCTAGTATGGTCGACAAATAGGCCATCTCGGTGCGACCGTATGGAAGGTACGTGATATCCGTAAGCAAGACCAGACCCGGTATCCCCTTCTTGAAGTCCCTCTGTAGAATATTTGGTAAGGTTCGATGTTCCAGCGTAGCTTTGGCCATGCGTTTATAAGGGTTGGGCTTTCTATGCGGACACACGATGTTAAATTTCTTCATCAGCCTACGGATTTTCTTTAGGTTATAGACGACACCGAACTCGTGTTCAAGAATCATCTTGATCGAGCGTGATCCCTTCTTGTATCCTCTTCGTCCGAAAGCCTTCTTGATCAGTTCCCCCGCCTCAGCATCCGAACGATCCCGCTGTAAGCGCGAATCTGTGGCTTGCAAGTAACTGTAATAACCTGAACGGGATACTTTAAGCAACGAGCAGAGATACCTCGTCATACGCCCTAAGCCTTGATCCACGGCATCCTTTATGAGCTCGAATAACTTAATCTTGCTTAGGTTCATTCCTTTGGCTACCAGCAACCTTTCTTTCGTATCGAGCTTTTTTAACAGTTCTACTTGAGATTCGAGTAGATGAATCCGTGCTTCTTGCTTTGCTATGACTTCATCCTGTGATAACTCTCTTCGCAAAGGGCGGCCAGAGGCTTCTTTTCGGGAGTCAGATAACCCAATAATCCCTCCATGGTCGTAGGCTTTCTTCCAGCGGTCAGCAGACTGTTCTACTCGCTTGATTCCAATTACGGCAACATCAAATCCATGAGCCTCAAAGATCTCTCTAGGGGTTTTCCCTGTCATATATTCGTCAATGAATAACTGTTTAAATTCATCTGCATAGGTTATCGCTTTGTCACTAACATTCTTTACATATCTGTTCTTTGACATCTGTTCACGTTCTTCTTCCGTAAATCGCTTCTTGCTCATGATGTAATCCCCCCGTTGCTTACTCTAGTATACAAAAAGGTACCCACAGCCTGAACACCTTTTTTCTAAGTGTCCAGTCTATGGGTACCAGTGTA
>NZ_SIRE01000074.1 GCF_004307995.1 Paenibacillus thalictri
CCAATGTTGTCAGGTTAGCAGAATTTGGTATAGTAGAAGTAAATGAGTGAAATGGGCGGATAAACCGTGAAAAAAAGAGCAAGGCTTTATCGGAACGTGCAATACGTATGATCTTCGGGGACGAGTTAAAAAATCAGGCAAAGATGAACGAGAAGGATTTTACAAGGAAAAGAAAAGTCGGTTTTGTTTCGCTGGTCTGTATGCTGATGAGAATGGTTCGAAAAACCACACAGTTGGAACTTGACGAATTTCGGAAGATGTTTCTTCCTGACTCGGAAACGACAACCTATACCAAACAATCGTTTTCAGAGGCCAGGCAAAAGCTGTCACCGGTGGCATTTACCTTACTGAACGATGAGATCGTCCGCGGGTTTTACGAAGATGGGGATTTTAAGATGTATAAAGGATTCCGCTTACTTGCTATGGATGGTAGCGTCATTGAAGTTCCTCAAACCAAGGAAACCTTGCAAACGTACGGATACGCGACGAACCAGGAGGGGAGAAAAGTAGCACGTGCTCTGTCCTCCCATCTATTCGATGTTGAAAACAAAATCGCCATCAGTACATGCATGAGCCGATATGATGATCATGAAAGGAACTTGGCGAAAAAAAACATCGAAAAACTTCTGGAACTCGTGCCTTCTCACATTCCTAACCTGATTCTGTTTGATCGGGGCTACCCGTCGGCTGACTTGATTCGGTATTTAGAGGAAAAAAACATCTGCTATCTCATGCGGGTAAGTTCCGCCTTCTACAAGGAAGTACTGGAAACCTCGTCCCCTGATGAGGTCGTACGGATTGAAATCAACAGAGAACGAGCGAAGGCTCTAAAGAAGAAAGGCACGCCTTTAAAACGGGGCACCGTTATAGAAGTCCGCGTGTTGAAAGTAGAGTTGCCTAGCGGAGAAATGGAGGTTCTACTCACAAACCTGACGCGAGAAGAACTGCGGTATGAAGAGAGCTCCGCTCTGTACTTCAAAAGATGGGGAATTGAAACACGAATTAATGAATTAAAACAAACATTTGAAATTGAGAATTTTTCGGCGGAAAAGCCACTGCTGATTGAACAAGATTTCTACGCGACGGTATTTTTAAGCAATATGGCATCGATTTACGAACAAGAAGCGGAAGAAGAGCTTCGAGAAAAAAACAAGAATAAGGTACGTAAGCATACAGAATACCGGATTAACAAAAGTATGCTTGTAGGAAAATTAAGAAATGACTTGATTGAAATTATTTTGAATGAGGATGACAAGGAAAAAGAACAGCTCTACCATCGCTTGATGGAAGAACTACAACGTAATGTAGTACCTGTCATCCCCAACCGAAATTTCAAACGTGAAAAACAAAGCAAAGCCAACCGATTTACACAAACAAAAAGACGCAACTTATAAAATAAGCTTAACCTGACAACATTGG
>NZ_SIRE01000075.1 GCF_004307995.1 Paenibacillus thalictri
AGGAGCGACTCTACAGTTGTTCCTCCAAAGGCTTTATATGGAGGGGTGGGCATGATAGGCTCATGTGCCTTGGCGATACGAGTTTTACGAGGTATCGCCCTTTCGCAAGTCATCATGCCCACAGAGGCTCCATGTCAAGCCGGCGCTGGTGTTCCATAACGCTGATGAAACATCTTCGTTAGTTTTTCCTTGGTTTCGGGGTCGCTGAACCCCCTGATGGAGCGGCCGCTCCATGTCTCGTTATAATCCAATGCTTCGAGGTAGACAATTTTCTCAGCTGCTTCGATGTTGGGTAAACTGTTCATGGGTCGCAGACGTTTTCGTAGCTCTTTGTTGGTTCGTTCAATGGCGTTCGATGTATAGATGGCAGGTCGAATCAGCGGTGGATACTTGTAGTACGCAAGCAAGGTGGAAAGTTGCTGCTCCCACGATTTGAGTTCCTTGGGATACCGCTTGCTCCACTTGTCTTTTACCGTATCAAAGGCTGCCCTGGCTAAATCTCCATCTAATGCGGTGTAGATGGTTTTCAGATCATCCAGAAATTCCGTTTTATCGGGGACGCGAATTTTAGGCATCGTACTCCGGATTTTATGGACGACACAATGCTGTACATCGGCTTGGGGGTACACATCCCGGAACGCGTCCTCCAGACCGGGAAGCCCGTCAAACACACCAAGCAGGACTTCCTGAAGACCGCGGCGGTATAAGTCTTGCAGAACCTCTCTCCAGCCATTAGAGCTTTCTTGGCCGCCGACGTAGAAACCAAGGATCTCCCGGCGGCCTTGCTCATTAATGCCCATGGCCAGATAAATGACTTCGCTATCTACTGTGTTGCGGCGGAGTTTGATGTAAAGTCCGTCCAGGTAGAGAACGGAGTAGCGTTTCTCCAGTGGACGCGACTGCCACTGCTGGATATCTTCGAGTACGGTGTTCGTAATGTTACTCACCGTCGTTGGAGAGTAATGTGTTCCAAACATGGATTCAATGAACTTGGCAATGTCTCGAGTGCTCATACCGCCCTTGTACATGTGAATAACCGTTTCTTCCAGCCATCCTTCTCGACGCTGATACGGCTCGAATAGCTGCGTTTGAAAGTGACCTTGGCGATCCCGGGGGACTTGCAGATCATCGATTTTACCGTGGCGTGTCTCCCAACTACGTTCATAGTAACCATTACGACTGTTATGGCGTTCACCTGGCTGTTCGACCTGCAAGAAGTTTTTGATCTCTTCACGCATGAGCATTTCCAGTTTTTCTTTCAGCAGTTGGGTAACAGAATCTTCTAGTAGATTGCGAAATTCATTTTGATGTATAGTTGCCATGAGTAGGGTTCCTTTCTTGGTGACTTCAGCAATCCCGAGAATACCCTACTTTTTTGTTGG
>NZ_SIRE01000076.1 GCF_004307995.1 Paenibacillus thalictri
GAGGCTGTAAAATTCTTTGTGTAAACTCCAAACCTATTACAATAGAGTTACTTAGGAAGGGTTGGGAGAACACATGGGATTATGGTCCAAGGAACAGCTACGACAATTTATTAAGGAAAACAAGCTTGTAACGGCACAAGATGCCCAAAATGCACTGAAGGAGCTCTTCGCTGAGACGCTGCAGGAGATGTTGGAAGCGGAGCTCGATACGCATTTAGGGTACGAGAAGCACGACGTTCAGAACAAACAGACCCTCAACAGCAGAAACGGCAAAAGCAAGAAAACGATCATCAGCGAATACGGGGAACATGAAATTGAAGTTCCACGGGATCGTCAAGGCGAGTTTGAGCCGGTTGTGGTTAAGAAGCATCAATCGATTGTAACAGGTATTGAGGACCAGATTGTTGCCATGTACGCCAAGGGAGTCAGCACGAGAGATATTCAGGATCACCTCGAGCAATTGTACGGCGTTGAAGTGTCACCTACGATGATTTCCAATGTAACCAATAAACTCGTTCCTCTCATCAAGGAATGGCAAAACCGCTCCTTGCAAAGCGTTTACGCCGTGGTCTTCTTGGATGCCATTCACTTCAAAGTGAAGCAGGATGGGCACATCGTAAATAAGGCCGCTTACATGGTTATCGGTATTGACCTGGATGGCAATAAGGATGTCCTTGGCATGTGGATCGGCGAAAATGAATCCTCTAAATTCTGGCTCAGCGTGCTGAATGATCTCAAGAACCGCGGCGTGCAAGACATCTTGATCACTTGTGTCGACAACCTGACCGGCTTTTCCCAAGCTATTGCGGCCTCTTATCCGAAAACAGAAATTCAGAAGTGCATCATTCACCAGATCCGGAACTCGACTCGCTATGTGTCCTACAAAGATCTTAAGAAGGTAACGGCCGCTTTAAAACCCATTTACAAAGCGGCAACGGAAGAAGCGGCTTTGCTAGAACTGGACCAATTTGAAGAGGCTTGGGGTAGTAAGTATCCTTTGATCGTCCGTTCCTGGCGATCGAACTGGGATGAACTGGCCACCTTCTTCAAGTACCCGCCGGAGCTTCGGAAACTTATCTACACCACGAATATGATTGAGAGCTATCACCGCCAGCTTCGTAAGGTCACAAAAGGGAAAAGTATCTTCCCAACATACGAGGCTTTGCTAAAAATGCTTTATCTGGCGACCATGGACGTCGTTCGTAAATGGACGGGCCGGGTGCAAAATTGGGGGCAAATTTTGCTTCAGCTTTCAGTTTTCTTTCCCGACCGCATCGGCCAATTTTTACGTTGAAAATTTTTTCTCCCCTCGGGGAGAAATCTTTTTAAATGAGTTTACACAAAGATCTTGACAGACCCA
>NZ_SIRE01000077.1 GCF_004307995.1 Paenibacillus thalictri
AGGAGACTGTCGATTAATTCCCCAAAATGCTTCTTCTAAAATAACGATAAAACAGCACGATATCTCAATATTTCTCTTATTTACTCTCTCATTCGTGGTATAATTTAGTTATTATGATCGGAGTTGGGAGTGTTGAGCAGTGCGCTACAAACAGTTGGATCAGATTTCATTCGCCGATCTAGAAGTATATACGGTATTACCGGAACATCCTGTGTGGAGTTCGGCTGCCGAACTCCTGGATTTCAGCTTTGCCGACGAAATATGCGCCCCTCTTTACTCTACTCGCGGACCTAAACCCTATGCGCCTTCGCTGAAGCTGAAGCTTCATCTTGTTCAGCGCTATTACAATCTTTCCGATCGTCAAATGGAAGAGCGAGTCATTGGTGATTTGTTTATAAAACGTTTTTTGGGTTTGCCGGTGAGTTTCATCGGATTCGATCACAGCACCATTGGGCTCGACCGCGAACGGATGGGTTCTGCGTTGTTTGATGCGTGCCACCATCACATCCTTGCACAGGCCAAACAAAAAGGATTGTGGGGAGACAACAAGGAGGTTTGGCTGGTTGATTCATTTCACACGAATGGACACGTCGCTCGTCTATCGGCCTATCGCCTCATTAAGCAAGCGATTCTTCGTGTGATGAATCATTTAAAGCGTACCCACCACCTACTGTATCGGCAACTATTGCTCCATCTTGACTCACAGCCGTTGACCGCCAAACTGCCGGATCATCCGTCACCTGACGATATCGCGGCCTCTTTCAGTCGCCTGGTCGTTCTTGCATACGGATTGTTACATTGGTTCGAGAAGGAGAGCATTCGCTCCATATTCTGGTCCTGGCAGGATCGGCAACGGCAGCTTGATTCACTAGAGCGGCAGGCGATTTTATTTCGTATTCTCACGGAAAATACGATGCCAGGTGATCCGGATGACGATCCGAATAGAGCTTACCGGAAGCGACCGCGCAAAGAGCGGCCCGCAAGCCAGTTGCTTAGCAGCGTAGATCCGGATGCAAAAGTGAGCAAGAAAAGATCGATCACCTATAGAGGCGACAAAATTCAGGTGGTGATGTCAGCGGCTCACCATCTGGTGCTAGTGGCTGAACCCATCGCCGGCAATGAGACAGATGGAGAGCGTCTACAAGAACTGCTAGATCAGGTGGACCAAAAACACAAAGTGAAGCCTGCCATTGTGGTCGCTGACTCCGCATACAGTCGTGGTTACCATCGCCGTGATTTAAAGGCCAAGGGGATATCCCTGGTAGCC
>NZ_SIRE01000078.1 GCF_004307995.1 Paenibacillus thalictri
AAGCTTGTTTTCCTTAATAAATTGTCGTAGCTGTTCCTTGGACCATAATCCCATGTGTTCTCCCAACCCTTCCTAAGTAACTCTATTGTAATAGGTTTGGAGTTTACACAAAGAATTTTACAGCCTCCTCGATTTATCTCCTGGCGGACCAAGGCTCCTCCAGGAGCCACAGTATGAATATGGTGTTATATGATGCCAACGCCTTCTTCGATAAACTATAAATTTAATCACTTAATAATTGGTACTCCCCTAAAGTTTAATACTTCTTCTAATACTTCCTTTTCATGTTTCTCCCAATAACCGGTTTCAAATGAAGGTAAGTCATTCAGTGGAAAAAATCCAATATTCGTTGTCTCATTTGTTTCCCTCAATATAGTTCCTGACCACTCATCCACTCTAAATAATAATTCAAATCCTTGATACTCATCACCAAATCTGTTTTTTACACAATATTCCCTTCCTGTGTACATTGCAATAAGTGTAGCATTAATTACCTCTAACCCAGTTTCCTCATACACTTCTCGTCTCAAACATTCTAAGATAGATTCATTAAGTTCAATGCCACCTGCAGGTAGAGCCCACTTTCCATTTCCTCTTCTTTGGATATATAGTACTTCTCCACTATCATTAAAAATCACAGCTCTTACTGACGGGATGATCAGTTTTTGATTTCCTAATATTGATCGAAGTTGTCCAGTATATGACTCTTTCCAATTTCTCGACATAGCAAAATTCCTTCCAAGAAAGATTTATTCATATTGCTTTGCGTTGGTTTCATATAACGTCTCTTGTATTCACGAGCCCGAGAACCTTAAAGGTAGCTTGCTGCCGGCCGCGAGAATACGGTGCTATACGAAGGAACCTCATCCTCGATTATCTTGCTAAAGTTTGTTTTGTAATAGTTTTGTGATTTTTTCAGTCCATTTGCCTTCTACATCCGCGATCTCAGTAGTCCAACCAAGTTCTCTCGCTGGAATAAAATTCTTCTCTTGATCGTCGACATAAATAGTTGGACCTTTATTAATCTTTGCTTGCACTATATTATATATTGAAGGACCTGGTTTACAGTATCCCACTTGACTTGAAACTGTTATCGATTGTAAATACGGCTTTATCGGTTGTGAATGCTAATCTAAATTGTGACCACCCTGCAGGGGTTCGCTCATCAAAAAAATGACCACCTGAGCATCACTTTCCTGTAACCTTGGAGTTGCTGAGACAACAAGGGATACAGGAGGAAAGGGA
>NZ_SIRE01000079.1 GCF_004307995.1 Paenibacillus thalictri
AAGGGGGCCAGCCGCCGAAGGTGGGGTAGATGATTGGGGTGAAGTCGTAACAAGGTAGCCGTATCGGAAGGTGCGGCTGGATCACCTCCTTTCTATGGAGTCCATGTTACCAGCAGGGTAACGGACACAAAGCAGCGCAAGCTGCAAAACACATTCACTCGTTGGTCAGTTTTGAGAGAGCAATACAGGCTCACATCATCGTGAGACCTAAAGCAACTCTCGCATTCGTTTGGTGGCGATGGCGGAGGGGAACCACGCGTACCCATCCCGAACACGACCGTTAAGTCCTCCAGCGCCGATGGTACTTAGACCGCAGGGTCTTGGGAGAGTAGGACGTTGCCAAGCGAACCCACCGTGGTGGGTTTTTTAATGAAAAGACGGGCCCTTAGCTCAGCTGGTTAGAGCGCACCCCTGATAAGGGTGAGGTCGGTGGTTCGAGTCCACTAGGGCCCACCATGTAACTTCCAAAGATATGTTGTATGGGGTCCCCGAAAAGTATTCGGTATAGGCTCCAGAGCATAGCGTCACTTTTTGGGGGTAAATTAGGGGCCATAGCTCAGCTGGGAGAGCGCCTGCCTTGCAAGCAGGAGGTCAGCGGTTCGATCCCGCTTGGCTCCACCAAAACTTGTTCCTTGAAAACTGGATAGCGAAACAACTTCAAGCATAAAGCTTACAAATCCTTTGGATTTAACATATCTTTTAGCTACTGTGAAGTTGTATGACGAAAGCAGCGACTTTTGTTTAGTTGGATTCTCCGCAAGGAGATCAATTCATAATTCAAATAAACAATGGAGCGCGTCGGCAGACAACGGAACAACTGGTTAAGCTAATAAGAGCACACGGAGGATGCCTAGGCGCTAGGAGCCGAAGAAGGACGTGGCGAACAACGAAAAGGCCTCGGGGAGCCGTAAGCAGGCATTGATCCGGGGATGTCCGAATGGGGGAACCCAGCTGAGGTAATACTCAGTTACCATGCAGTGAATACATAGCTGCTTTGGAGGCATACGAGGGGAACTGAAAC
>NZ_SIRE01000080.1 GCF_004307995.1 Paenibacillus thalictri
TGGAGGTGGACTGGCTCAAAAAAAAATCTGGCCTCAAATGAACCCTTGGAAGTCCGGAAAGCGATGGTTGAGCGCGGCTATATCGAGATCACAGTGAAACGTCAGGCAGATCTGCTCAGTGTGAACAGAACGAGCGTACACCGTCCGAGCAAGGAGCAACAAGAACGCGAAGACAATGTGCAGCTCATGCATCGAATCGATGAAACCTATATATATGAAACATCCTTACTTCGGTTATCGGCATAACCCGTTTTCTTCGGGATCAGGGCTTCGCAATGAATCGTAAGCGAGTACGCCGTCTGATGCATCTCATGGGATTGGAGGCGATTTATCCGGAGCCGAACCTGAGCAAACGCCTCCATGCCCAGTACACGCGCCCTTATCTGCTTCGCGGATTAACGATCGGGAGACCTAATCACGTCTGGGAATCGATATTACCTATCTGAGGAGGGGTAAGGGATTTATGTATTTGTTCAACATCATCGACTGGTACAGCCGCAAGGGAATTGATTACGAACTGTCCAGCACGCTCGAAAAGGGCTTTATTATGATATGCTTCAAGCGTGCTTTCAGCCGTTGTAAACCGGAGATCATGAATAGCGATCAGGGTTCACATTTTACCAATGCGTATTATCTGAATCTGTTAGAAAAAGAAGGCATCAAGGTGTCGATGGACGGTACGGGTCGGGCAACGGACAACAGCCGTACGGAACGTTACTTTCGCTCTCTCAAATGTGAATGTATCTTCTTGAATGAATTTGAAGACCCTCGCGCGCTGCGTAAAGGGATAGCTCGTTATGTCCAGTTTTACAATCAGGAGCGTCCCCATCAGTCTCTTGACGGGGCTAAACCCTGTGAATTTTATGCCCATGATGTCGAAAAAATCTCATCCTAATTCAATAGATGACGAGATTCGAGGACTTAACTTATTCCTCAAAAAATCGTGTCTTGACAATGGAGAGCAT
>NZ_SIRE01000008.1 GCF_004307995.1 Paenibacillus thalictri
CGCTTCAAGCAGAGCATGCAAGCCTTGCGCTCATGAAAAAATTAACCACATAGCTGTGGTTTTCATTTTGCCCGGGTGGTCAACTTTTTGATTAGCGCAGTGGTCAACTTTTTCATTGACATTCACAGGGATAACCGTATTTCACGAAGAACCAGGGATAATAAGGATTATTATTGCTATTTTAATAATTATTGGATTTATGGCTCTAGTAGTGATAGGCATCTTTATTCAGTAAGTGAACTCAAAGCAGTCAGTAGCACCAGGTAACATCATACTCAACACTTCGGTTCATGAAGGAACTCTGGTCCGCCTGGAGGTAAATCGAGGAAGGGGCGAAGCCACCCGATTGCTAATGCGACCTTATGCCTCTCAGATTCGTGAGTACAAAAGGCGTTATCAGAAATTCATGCAGTACTATAATAACCTGAAGAGAGGGAACATTTTTGGGAGTAGTAGGAGTTTTAAAGCACGTCGAAACAAGTAAATTGGAAGAATTAATTAAAAACGATGAAATTATAAATGACTACATCTACGGAGATACGGAAGAATTGGATTCACTTTATCTCGACAAGTCTTGGCACGCTGTCCATTTTATATTACATGGTGCGGCGTGGGGTTAATAAAGAATTATTGAAAGCTATTCGATGCAAGAGCTTCCAATGACACCTTATTCAAGTTTGCGGGCCCAACGGCTCTTGTCCTGCCCGAGGCCATTTCAGAGTCGCCTTAAGGTTCTCGGATTTGTAGAAGAAGTTAAAGGAAATGGCTGCAATAAAATATTATTAAAGACTTACTTGGAGGTTATTCATGGGAGTAGATTGGTACAACATGATCGCCAGAAGAAATGGCGGTTATAAAAGCAATGCCACATTTACAGTTGAGGGAATCTCGTCCGAGGACATTTTCGAAGAAGAGTTGATTAAATTACTAGCAGAAAACCGTTTTGTATTGGATGCTGGTTGTGGTCACGGTGACTTTACGTTAAAGATGGCAAGATTTGCTGAATCGATAATTGGATTTGATAATTCAATTGAAATGATCAATATTGCTGAAAGTTTACTACAAGAAAGTAAGATAAATAATGTAATGTTCAAATATGCGACTACGAAGGAACAGCTGCCTTTTTCTGACGAACAATTTGATTTAATTTATGACAGAAGAGGACCGACCTCAATTTTAAACCACAGCAGGATTCTGCGGTCGGGTGGAATCGTCTTTGGAATTCACTCAGGTGCATTAGATAAAGTGAAAGAACGTTTACATAATAATGGATTTATAAATATTGAGATTAGTGAGTATAACGAGGCAACGGTATATTTTCCTAACGAGAACGAGTTTGCAAAGTTCATATCTGGAACACCAGGGAATCCGGACTACACATTGGCTGAATATGAAGAAGAATTGAAATTGAAAATAGAAGAAAATCTTATCAACGGAAGATTAGGGATGAAAGAGTACAGATATATTTGGAAGGCTATTAAACCCTAACACGAGATCATTCGAAGAAGGCCAAGAGATGTTAACTCAGCAGACAACACCTTCATTGGCTAAGATCATCGAACCAGCCGTTGCGTAGCTTAAGCCAGTGAGAATTCACGAATTCCTGAGACATTACCTGAAACCATCGCTGCCAAGAAAGAAGTGATAAAAATTAGATGAGGACCTTTGTTTACTTTGTAAGACACGCTGAATCCCCATACATTGAAGGAATGGAAAGAAGCAGAGGCCTATCAGATAGAGGAAAGTCAGACGCGCTAAAGGTAAAATGGATTCTAGATAGCGAACACATAGATGTTTTTATTTCAAGCCCGTATGAGAGGGCTATTCAAACGATTAAGGAGTCTGCTGGTTTAAATGATATTTTGATATTGGAAGATCTGAGAGAAAGAACAATTGGTGATATTCAGAAAGTTGGTTTTAAGGAAGCCAAATTGAAAGTGTACAAAGAAAAGGAATATTCATTTCCCGACGGCGAATCAAGTGCCAAGGCACAAGAAAGAGCAGTAACACAAATAAACAATATGTTAGACGTGCATGCCGGCAAAAAAATTGTCGTTGGCACTCATGGAGATATCATGACGTTGATTATAAATTATTTTGACAATAGGTTTGATTTTGATTTTTGGGAATCAACCTCGATGCCGGACATATATAAATTAGAATTTAAAGGTCGGGAATTAATAAAAGTAGTTAGAATGTGGGCAGAGTAATTCGAAGAAACTGCCATGAGAATTTCGGGTTCGTGAATATATCAACGGTATGGGTTCATAGCAGGCTTGTCTTTGGGAGGAAGTATGCATACAAATATTTACTTTGTTAGGCACGGTGAATCTCCTAAAACAGAAGGAAATGAGCGCACGCGAGGATTGACCGAGAATGGATTTGTAGACGCTCTGCACATAGCTGAATTGTTGAAAAACGAAGGGATAGACTCGATCATTTCAGGTCCTTATCAGAGGACAATGTTTACAATCGAAGGACTGGCAAGACATTAAATAAAGAAGTAGTTGTTGAGGAAATTTTTTAAAGGAGTTTTGTTATGTATGCTCAAAGAAATCTTGAAACTAGAGATCTGGAATCCATTTGTTTAATGCCGCAATCGGAAGAAGAGTTGTTTTATATGAGTCCGAGGTTTGTTCATCCTTTAACACCGGAACAAATTTTAAATATAATAAAAGATAGATTCGAACCTACTGTCATCGTCGTTCAGAAAACGGATGAGGTGGTGGCTTATGCTAATATTTATAAAGATGACTCAGAAGAAAGTAGTTTCTGGCTTGGCAACGTTATTGTTTCTCCCAGTTATAGAGGCAAAGGCGCGGCCCAATATCTACTAGATGTAATGCTCGATAAAGCTAAGCTTAATTTAAAAATCAAGGAAATAAGATTAGCCTGTCATAACACGAATTCCAGAGGATTAGCGTTTTATTCTAAGTATGGCTTTAAACCATTTGATGTGAAAATGACGAGTACAGATGCTAAGAAGTATATAACCATACATATGATTAAAGAACTCCATCTGAGGTATGAAGAAAGTGAGCAGTTCCGTTGAAGAAATATATAGAAATTGGTATAGGCAACACTTGGCTTGTTCGAACGGAAATTGAACATGAAGATGGCACAGAACGGGAAATAAAAGGAATGATAAGACCGTTCCGGCTAAAATCGGTATATTTTAGAGTTTGGATCGGAAAGAAGGTTATGGTAATTGATCTGAGAGAAGGAATCAAACTTCAAGCCAAGAATAGGAATAAATTCAAAATAATCATTGGATTTTACGGATCTTGATGCTGAATGGTTAAGGTTATCCATCATATTGGGAGGGATGTTATTGAAACGGCTTGTCATCCTGACGGTAGGTAAAACCCATAGCGGGAAAACAACATTCGCCAAAACGTTAGAACAGCAGCTAACAAATTGTGTTGTGATTGATCAAGACAATCATGCTGATTTTATAAATGCACACTATATGTCTTTACGCCCCACACACGGGCCAAATACGCTTAAATATGCCGTCACGAATACAATTGTTGATTACGCCGTACAGAAAACGGATTTTCACCTCATACTTTGTAATTCAAATCGTGATGCGAAAAGCCGACTGAAAACGCTTGCTTATTTTCGTGAACATGGCTTCGAGAGTGTTTTGGTACATTTTGATATACCGGATGATGTTCTTCAAGAACGGGTGTCAAAAAGCCAGCGCAGCAAATCTATTTTTCGAACTGCTGCGAATTTTAACGAAGTGCTTCAGCGGCAGACGGAGGAATCTTCAAAAGGAATTATTTCCGATCCTGTGGAAGGTGAAGCGAATTACTTATTTGTAATAAAGGATTCTGGCGAAGTTCAAGCAGTCATCCAAAGTATAGTTGCTTTGAGTATGCGGGGTTATGAGTTTGGTGAGCTTCAATGCGATATGAGTAAGAGGTGCAGGGATGAACAAGCAAATAACGATTAGATGGGCGACACAAGACGATAGCGAGGACCTGATACATCTTAATGATCTGTTTAATGGCGTGCGCATGGAGTTAAATGAGGTAAAAGAAAGCTTGCGCACTTCAAGCGAACTGGTCGCTTTAGCTTTTTTAGACCATCGTGCGGTTGGTTTTGCTTGCGCTCAATATTTTAAGTCTTTTTGCTACCCCGATTTGTATGCGGAAATAACGGAAATGTATGTTAGTGAACATGCAAGAAGAAGGGGCATTGCCAGTTTATTACTGGGATTTATTGAAGAAGAATTACGTGAAAAAGGTGTTAAAAACGTGAAGCTGCTTACTGGACTCAAAAACGAGACGGCTCTGAAAACGTACGCAGCAAACGGCTATATCATACGAGATGATGCGGTCATGAAAAAGAAGTTATCCAATCATTCATAAAGGAGCAGATGACGTGGCCCCTCCCAAACATTTTGTCTCGGCAGCTGCCATTGTTCTCAATGATAAAAACGAGATTTTACTCATTAGAGGTCCCGAAAGAGGCTGGGAAATGCCGGGCGGTCAAGTTGAAGAAGGAGAATCTTTAACTCAAGCGGCGATCCGGGAAACCAAAGAGGAATCCGGAGTCGATATAGAAATCATTCGATTTTGCGGGATTTACCAAAATGTAAAGGACTCGATTTGCAATACGTTGTTTCTTGCGAAGTGGATTGGTGGAGAACCCGTTCCCACAAATGAAAGTTTGGAATCCGGATTTTTTCCAATAGGCCAAGCGCTGGACATGGTGACTTTCATGAATTTCAGAGAGCGGATCGAAACCTGTTTAAAGCCGGATCAAGTTCCGGATTTTGTTGAATTTTAGAATACACCTGCGGATGAAATCTTCTCCGGCTCTTCGATTGCTGTGAGCGATGCGGTAGGGGCACAAAGACAAAGTTACGGAAAATATGTTGAAAGCAGGACTATTAAGATGATTATTTATGATGAATCGGATATTACGATTCGTACCTTGGAAGTGAAAGATCAAGTGACGTTGGTCAAGTGGCTGAACGATCCATTGGTTTTGAGTTATTACGAAGGGCGAGATCGGGCCCATGACATAAAGATGGTTGTTGCACATTTTTATCAAGAAGAGGATCAAGCGGTGAGATGTATCGTTGAATTAAAAAACAAACCCATCGGTTATATTCAGTATTATGAACTGGATGAGCAAGCAAAACAGGAATACGGGTACGGCGACAATAACGATAAGATATATGGAACGGATCAGTTTATTGGAGAAACCCATTATTGGAATCAAGGAATTGGCAAGACGTTAATCAAAACGATGTTGCATTATTTGCGAGATGAATTAAAAGCGAACCGTGTAGTGATGGACCCGCAGCAGTGGAATATTCGGGCGATCACTTGTTATGAACGATGCGGGTTCAAGAAAATCAAGGAATTACCGAAACATGAAAAACATGAAGGTGAATTAAGAGATTGTTGGTTAATGGAATATTCAGGGTAAAATGGGCTCCAACTTTGTATTCGGAAAATGTTAGAACAAAAATATCTTTACTCTAGTTCAATTCTTTAGTATAATTTTCACCAATAATTCGAAATGCGATGAAGAGAAAAGTAAATAAATGCATTCTTCCACAGAGAGCTCCGGCCGCTGAAAAGGAGCGAAGAATGATTTATTGAAGAAAGCCTCTGAGCAGTACATCGGAACCTTCAAGGGGATGGTGTAACAGGAGCTCCTGTTACAGAGCTAGAGTATAACCATCTATTCATCAGATTAGATGACGTACTCGAAGAGGCAGGTATGGCGACATATTTGCGAATCCGGGTGGTACCACGAGCATACAAATCTCGTCCCTGAGACTTCATTGTCTTGGGGGTGAGATTTTTTTATTTGTACAAGATCGGTATTTTGGAATCGATTAGTATACCACACGAGGAGTGAGCAATATGTCAAGATTAAGAGCGGCCGTTGTAGGAGCAACGGGAATGGCCGGACAACAGTTTGTGCAAGCATTATCCAATCATCCGAATTTTGAAGTGGTCATCATGGTGACTTCCCGAACGGTGAAAAACTATAAAGAAGCTTTGTTGGAATCAAACGGATCGTCGAGGTGGACGCAAAACACGCCGGTGCCGGAAGATATGCTGGAAGTGCCGGTTGTATCTTCCAAGGAGTTCCGTCCCGACTCGGTGGATGTGATTTTTACGGCGATCGAATCCGATCTGGCCAAAGAGCTGGAGCCTTGGTTTGCCCAAACGACTCCGACGTTCTCCACGGCATCGGCATTCCGTTACTTTGACGATACTCCGCTGCTCATTACCGGGGTTAACGACGATCATATGGAATTAATCCGCAAGCAGCAGCAAGAGCGCGGCTGGAAAGGTTTTGTTCTGCCGGTTCCGAATTGTACGGTTACAGGACTGGCGATCACTCTAAAACCGCTCCACGAACGATTCGGCATTCAAAATGTACTGATGGTCTCCATGCAGTCGCTCAGCGGTGCGGGAAGAAGCCCCGGCGTCCGTTCCTTGGATATTCTGGACAACATTATTCCTTATATTCCGAATGAAGAGGGCAAGGTCAGAAAAGAGCTGTTAAAAATACTCGGCGAATATTCTCCGCAAGGCATCACCCCGGCGGAGATCAACGTGAACTGCATATGCACAAGAGCAAACGTTTTGGACGGACATACGGAATCCGTGTTTGTCGGTCTGAAGCAGCAAGCCAGTTTAGCCGAAATGAAAGAAGCCATCGAAACCTACACGCCTGCGGACAACTTCTATAAGCTCCATTCGGCTCCCGAACGGATGATTCATATTTTTGACGACCCTTACCGGCCGCAGCCTCGTTTGGACCGCGAGCTCGGAGGCGGCATGACGACAAGCATGGGCAGGCTGGAAGAAGAACCTGTGCTAGGCGGGCTCAAATATGTGCTGGTCTCCCACAACACGAAGATGGGAGCGGGAAAAGGCGCGGTTCTGCTTGCGGAATCCATGTTAGCGCGGGGTCTATTGCAATAAGCAGGTACAATCTAAGAAATTTCGGGAGCAATCAGCGACCAAACGAATGAGTTGCATTTATAAAGGCCACTGAAAAAGCGGCGGAGTGAGCGAAATCATGCTGGAGAAGCGTCAGCTT
Source organism: Paenibacillus thalictri (assembly GCF_004307995.1). Lineage (GTDB taxonomy): Bacteria > Bacillota > Bacilli > Paenibacillales > NBRC-103111 > Paenibacillus_AF > Paenibacillus_AF thalictri. The sequence goes on from NZ_SIRE01000008.1 coordinate 7,081, forward strand.
CACTTTTTTAATAGCCTCGCATTTGTGGCGCAATATCCCAATTGTTGTAATTATGAAGCGGTTATGATAAAATACCTTTACATTGACGATTGGAGCTGAAAACGATAATGTAATTTTTTCTTGCAGATGAGATGAATGAATAAAGCGGCTAAGCGGTAGGTTTCGCTTGTTTTATTCGTTATATGCAAGAAAGTTACTTTATCTTTTCGCTCAAACGGTATATCCTGGTCTGACTCTGATATGGGTTGGATTTGTTATATTTATTTGAGCTACAAGAAAGTAACTTTCTTGTAGCTTTTATATTTATACGGGAGGTTACAAGCCATGTCTTTAATTAATGTGAGCAATCTGACTTTTGCCTATGACGGCAGTTACGATAATGTTTTTGAGGATGTCAATTTTCAAATCGATACCGAATGGAAATTGGGGTTTACGGGGCGCAACGGCAGGGGGAAAACAACGTTTCTTAACTTGCTGCTCGGGAAGTACGATTACCGCGGCACTATTTCCGCCAAGGTGACCTTTGACTATTTCCCTTTTTATGTCGAAAATAAAGCACAAAATACAATCGATGTCATCAGCGACATCGTTCCCGACTACCTTCATTGGGAACTGATGCGTGAGCTCAATATGCTAAAGGTGTCTGATGACGTATTGTACCGGCCTTTCGATTCACTCTCGAATGGAGAGCAGACGAAAGTGCTGCTTGCCGCTTTATTTCTAAAGGAAAACAGCTTTTTGTTAATTGACGAACCGACCAATCACCTTGACATGAACGCCAGAAAACTGGTCGGCAAATATCTTAGCGGCAAATCGGGATTTATACTGGTATCTCACGACAGGGCGTTTCTCGATCAGTGCGTGGACCATATCCTCTCGATCAATAAAACCGATATCGAGATCCAGAAAGGCAATTTCTCCGAGTGGTGGGAAAACAAAAAACGGCAGGATCATTATGAGCTTGCCGAAAATGAAAAGCTGAAAGGCGATATTAAACGCCTGTCGGAAGCGGCCAAACGAACGAACAACTGGTCTCATGAAGTAGAAAAAACCAAAAATGGCACAAGAAATTCCGGCTCCAAGGTAGACAAAGGATATGTCGGCCATAAAGCAGCTAAAATGATGAAGCGTTCCAAATCGATCGAGCAAAGACAACATAACGCCATTGAAGAAACGTCCAAACTTCTGAAAAACATCGAAACCTCGGAAAGCCTTAAAATCGCACAGCTGGCTTATCATAAAAAGCAGCTTGTCGAGCTGGAACATGTATCAATTACGTACGGCGAAAAGAAGGTATGCGAGGATCTCAGCTTTACTATTGAGCAAGGAGACCGAATCGCGCTTGCAGGCAAAAACGGATCCGGCAAATCAAGCATCATCAAGCTGATATGCGGAGAGGATATCGGTTACACCGGGACATTCCGGAGAGGAAGCCAGCTGCAAATTTCTTATGTTTCGCAGGACACTTCGCATCTGCAGGGCAATTTAACCGATTATGCCAGAAACAACGGGATTGATGAAAGCTTGTTTAAAGCGATTTTAAGAAAACTCGATTTTTCCAGAGTTCAATTTGAAAAGGACATTTCCGCTTATAGCGGCGGGCAAAAAAAGAAAGTGCTGATCGCCAAAAGTTTAAGTGAGCAAGCGCATTTGCATGTTTGGGACGAACCGCTTAATTTTATCGATGTCATTTCGCGAATTCAAATCGAAGAGCTGCTGCTTGAATATCAGCCGACGCTGCTTTTTGTGGAGCACGATAGCGAGTTTTGCAAACATATTGCCACACAAGTTGTTGAACTTTAATGTCCATATGAGGTGAAAGAAAATGGAACTGACTTTTCGTGAAGTAAAAACAGAGGCCGACGTGTTGTCCTTGGTGCAGCTGGCATCCGAGATTTGGAACGAATATTTTACCGCCATTATCTCCAAGGAACAAATCGACTATATGCTGGCCAAGTTTCAATCGATTGAGGCTGTTACGGATCAAACCCGTAATCAAGGGTATGAGTATTACTTTATGGCCGTGAATGGCCGGAACGTAGGGTATATGGGGGTCAAACAAGAAGATGGCAAGCTTTTCTTAAGCAAATTTTATATCCAAAAAGAACATCGGGGTTTTGGTTATGCAAGCAAGGCCATGGAATTTTTGGTTCAATTGTGCGAGAAGAGAAAGTTAAGCGCGATCTGGCTTACCGTGAACCGCTACAATGACTCCACCGTCGCGGTATATGAGAAAAAAGGATTTAGGACCGTACGCACACAGGTGGCGGATATAGGAAATGGTTTTGTTATGGACGATTATGTCATGGAAAAAGCGATTGAATTGAACTAATAGATGGATGAAAAAGCATTTTTTTCCGTATCATTATAAAGAGGAGTTTGCGTGTGAAGGCACATCCATTTTGTCCTAAAAAGGAGCTGTGGAAGACATGAAAGAAACAATTGACAAGGTTGTTTCGCTTGGCTTGGGGATTGTTATGGCCGGCAAGGAGCAGATTGAAAAAACAGTCGAAGATTTGGTGACGAAAGGTGAAGTGAACCGTTCCGAATCCAAAGCGCTGACAGATGAGCTGATCAAAAAGGGCGCGGAGACGCGGGAGCAAATCGAAGCGATGGCGAGGGAGCGCGTGCATGCCATCCTAGAAAGCATGCATCTGGCTACCAAGGAGGATATCGAGCGCATCGAGCGACGGTTGGATGCTTTGGAACGCAGCAGGGAACGTGAGTAAACCTATCGAAGACGAGTGAGGAGGCGGCCCATGAGCGCAGGAAAACGAATCCGGCAGCTGCAGCGGTATCGCACGATCGCCGCGGCTTTTGCCCGCAACGGTCTGGGGTATGTTTCCGGAGAAATCGGACTGACCGAAAAACTGCAGTTTTTTCGGAGCGATGAGCGGAGAAGCGATCAGACTAAAAGCATCGGCGAGCGTATCCGTTTGCTGCTGGAGGAGCTTGGTCCGACCTTTGTCAAGCTGGGTCAGCTTGCAAGCACTCGTCCGGATCTGATCCCGGGGGCTATTTTAGCGGAGCTGGAGCGGCTTCAGGATAATGTCCCCGCATTTTCGTACCGGGAAGCGTCCGACATCATTGAGCAGGAGCTGGGCGAAACGATCGAAAGCCTCTTTCTGCAGTTTGATGAAATACCTCTTGCAGCCGCTTCGATCGGGCAAGTTTACCGCGCCGTACTGAAAGACGGCACCCCCGTTGCCGTCAAGGTGCAGCGTCCTCATATTCGCATGGTGATCGAAACCGATCTGGACATTCTGAACGATTGGGCCCGATTGGCGGAAAATGGGCTGGAATGGGCGAGCAATTACCGGCTGCGGGATATCGTGGACGAATTGGGCAAAGCGCTGCGCGCCGAACTGGACTATACGACGGAAGCGCGCAACGCCGAAAAATTCGCAGACCAGTGCAAGACGTGGAGAAATGTCCGTGTGCCCAAGGTACATTGGGATTACTGCACTAGCAAAGTGTTGACGATGGATTTTGTCGAAGGGATCAAATTGTCCGATCATGAGCAGCTTGACCGCACTGGTTTGGACCGCAAACTGCTCGCCGAACAGTTTGCCAAAACCATTTTGAACCAGGTGCTTGTCGAAGGTTTCTTTCATGGCGATCCGCATCCGGGCAATGTGCTGGCGCTTACGGACGGCAGTCTTGTGCTGCTTGATTTCGGCATGGTCGGCCGGTTGACACCGGGAATGAAAAAGCACTTTGCTTCGTTTGTGATCGCTTTGCAAAAGAAAAGCTCCAAAGGCATTATTCGCGCGATTTCCAATATGGGCATTGTACCCGATGAAACGGATATCGAATTGCTGTACGCGGATGTCGAGGAAATGCGCGAAACTTATTATAAGGTGCCGCTCCATCAAGTGAGTATCGGGCAGGCCATCCGAGATTTGTTCGCTTTAGCGCTGCGGCACCGGATTCGAATGCCGTCGGAATTGACTTTATTGGGAAAAACGCTGCTGACGATGGAGGGGGTAGTGTCCGCTCTTGATCCGACATTCAGCGTTTTTGATGTGGCCGAGCCGTTCGGGAGAAAATTGCTTCTGGAACGGTTCAGCCCGCTGGAAATGGTAAAGATGTGGATGGAGGACCTGCCTGACTATGTGGATTTGCTGAAAGAAATTCCCCTTGGCTTAAAGCAGTTGTCATCGGTCATGAGGAAAGGGCAGTTTCGGATAGAAGTTTCCGTGCCTCAGCTGGATGAACTGATGAAAAAAATGGACCGGATCACCAACCGCTTGTCATTGAGCATCGTGCTGCTCTCGCTGAGCATTATGATGGTCGGTCTGATTATCGGCTCGGCAATAAGCCATTCCCAATCCATGCTGTGGCGTATTCCTGTCATTGAGATCGGGTTTATTGCCGCGATACTGATGTTTTTGTGGCTCCTTTATTTGATTGTACGTTCCGGCCGCTTCTAGCTGCGGCCCTGCTCTTGCAACTGCCCCGATTCGCGTCTTCTCCAGCTTATCATCACCAGGCACAATGCGATAACCATGAGAACGATTCCCAGCGTTTGAAACCCCGCGGTGCTGAACTTGTCGCCCATAATGACGCTAAGCAGCAGGGAAGCGAGAATGGTTCCAAAGTATCTCGAGGTCATAAATAAACCGGATGAGACACCGATCATTTCTTTGGGCGAGCTTTTAAATAAAGCGGCCTGCATGCCGACATTATTAAACCCGCTGCCGAAACCAAACACGGCTAATGCCAGGCACAGGCCGATTAACGACGAAGCCGAGTCCATCGTCACAACCCATATCGAACCAAAAGTCAGTAGTACGGCGGATACTAGCAGCACCGGGCGGGGACCCGATTTATCAATCCATCTTCCCGCAATCGGCGACGCGATCAGTGAGCACAGACCTAAGCTTAACATGAGCATGCCGGTATGCAGCTCGCTGATATGGCGCACCATCTGCAGGTAGGAGGGAAGCCCGAAAAAAAGCGAATAAAAAAGCATATTAACAAGTATGAACTCGACATTGACCCACGTTAACGCAGGATATTTGGCAAAGGTGCGCAAAGGGATAAAAGGGGACGCCGCCTTCAGTTCATGCCTGACGAAAGCGATCAGAATGACAAGTCCGAACAGTATGGCTACGGCATGGCTTGACGAGATGTGCCCGGAAGATTTGGCTGAAAGCAGCCCGACAAGCAGGGCAATAAGTCCTGCTGCAAAAAGCAGGATCCCCGGCGCATCGATGAATCGCCACCATGTACGCAAGGACATGCCGTTTGCCGCGGCCGCCGGCGGTTCATCACGGGGAATGGTTCTATAAGCCAATATAAAGCTTGCCACTGCAAATGGAATATTGACGAGAAAGATCGCTTGCCAGTCCCACCAGTGAATCAGTATGCCGCCGACAAACGGGCCAAGAGCCGCCGCTCCCGATAAAAATATGGCCAGAACGGAAAGTGCGGTCGCTTGTTTCTCCGTAACATGGATACGTATGATGGCCATTCCGATCGCAACCATCATGCTGGTGCCGATGGATTGCATGATGCGGAACACGATAAGCCAGCCAAAACTTGGTGATAGCGGCGCCAATAACGATGCGATAAAAGCGACAACAAGTCCGGCAAGAAATATGTTCCTACGTCCGAATAAATCGCCGGCTTTTCCCATGACGGGCTGGGCAATAGCGCTTGCAATGTAAAATGCAAATATAATCCAGGATACGGCGGTATATTCGAGATTGTATACATGCTGCAAATTGGCTATTGCCACGGCAATCATCGAAGAGTTCAGCGGATTAAGCAATATGCCAAGTCCAATGGAAATCATCAGCCACCTGCTGTTAGGTTTCATATGTTTATCCCCCAAAAGTGTATTGATGACATCGTACTTGAAATCTTATATTTATTCCAACGCATTTTATGCTATGATTTTATTGATTTAAAGGAATGAATGGGGGCGCATAAGGAAATGGAACTGCTTCAGCTGCAATATTTTCTCGAAGTAGCCCGACTGGAGCATGTAACCGAAGCGGCACGAAGCTTGCACGTTACTCAATCGTCGCTTAGCAAGACGATACAGCGTCTGGAGGAGGATTTGGGAGTCCCATTGTTCGACCGGGTCGGGAGAAAACTGCGTTTAAACGAGTTCGGAAGCAGATTTCTGCGCCGGGCGGAAAGGGCGCTGTTTGAATTGGAGCAGGGGAAGCAGGAACTTTGCGATTTGTCCAGGCCGGAGCACGTCGCTCTTGAATTGGCGGTCACTACCGCAAGCGCGCTGCCCCATATCCTTCGTGAATTTCGAAAAAAACAGCCCAACATCCATTTTCATGTGCAGATGGTGAGCATGCAAGAAATGGTAACGCTGCTTCATAGGGGAGAGGTCGATTTTTGCTTGTCTTCGCCCCCTGTACAAGGAGATGACATCGAATGCCAAATCGTGTTTGTCGATCCCATCGTTCTCGCCGTTCCGGCAGGACATCGGCTGGCGGCACGAAACCGCGTGTCGCTCTCCGATCTTAAGGACGAATGGTTTGTTGGCGTGAAGTTAGGTTTCGGTGCTCGTGATTTTGTGGATGCCGCATGCCGGGCGGCTGGATTTGAACCGAGATATGTGTATGAGGGAGATGAACCTGCAAGGCTGATTCCCCTTGTCGAAGCAGAGGTAGGCATCGCTTTTGTACCAAGCACCGCAAAGGATTCACGGGAACAGGTCAAATACCTTCAACTCGAAAACCACAAATTGGTGCGTGAAATTGCTCTAATATGGCATCGAAGCCGTTACATTTCACGGGCGGCACATGAATTCCGCGAGGTTGTCATCGAATATTTCGGGGCGAAATCTAGTGAGACAAATCCGATAAAATAGTTTTATCGATGTTTTCACTTCCCGGTGCCATAGACATTGTTTACTATTAAAACAAAAAGATAACGCGAGAGTGAATAAAATGGACGCTAATCCGATTATTGCCGATATAATTAACCATCTAAAACAAATCAGCGGAGTGCGTGCGTTAGTTCTAGGCGGCTCCAGAGCCAGAGGAAACGATACACCCGAATCGGACATTGATATTGGCATTTATTACGACTCCGGCACGGGCTTGGACATATCCGGGCTTCGCCAGGCGGCCGCGGAAATGGATGACGAACATCGGGACGACCTGGTGACCGAACTTGGCGGCTGGGGACCGTGGATTAACGGCGGCGGCTGGTTGAAGGTGAGCGGAAAGCCGGTCGATCTGTTATTTCGTGACCTCGGCAAAGTGTCGAAGGTAATGGATCAATGCACCGCCGGAGAGATCACGATAGACTATCAGCCCGGGCATCCGCATGGATTTGTGAACTCGATTTATTTTGCCGAGATTGCGTTGTGCAAGGTGCTGTGGGATCCTTCGGGCATAATCGGTGAGCTGAAAACCCGAACCGTACCCTATTCGTCAGCGATGCAAAAATCGACTATCCAAACATTTTTCTGGGAGGCGGCATTTTCTCTAGACATCGGCCATAAAGGCGTCTACAAAAAAGATATATCTTATGTTGCCGGGTGCTGCTTTAGGGCGATATCCTGCTTGAATCAGGCATTGTTTGCCCTCAACGAAACGTACTGGATGAACGAAAAAGGCGCTGTCGCCATTGCCGGTTCGTTTCCCTTGGCGCCAAGCGGCTACTCGCAAAAAGTAAATAACATCTTTTCCTTGCTTACGGAAGAGCCGGACGGTTCAAGCCAAGCGCTAATGCTGCTGCGTGAGCTTATAGATGAGACCGGTCGTTTGTCGAAGTTATAGGGGGCTTATTTCGCGGAGGAGGTCGATGGGATGTATATCGTGGTAACAGATCATCGTGATCACTGGAAACAGCTGTTTAGCGAGGAGTCCCGGCGCATAAAACATATTTTCGGGAATGAGTTAATTGACATTCATCACATCGGCAGCACTGCGGTTCCAGGGCTCAAAGCCAAACCGATCATTGATATCATGCCGGTAGTCCGAAATATCGCTAAAGTCGATTCGTTTAACGATCAAATGGCAGGTCTTGGTTATGAATGTATGGGAGAGTTCGGCATGGAAGGAAGAAGGTATTTCCGCAAGGGCGGGGATCATCGTACTCATCAGGTGCACGTGTTTCAAGAGACTAATCGGGAGGATATTACCCGCCATTTGGCCGTAAGAGATTATCTCCGCATGCACCCCGATGAGGCAGATCGTTATGGGGACTTAAAAGCAAACCTCGCCAAACAGTTCCCCGAAAATGTGGAAGCTTATATGGACGGCAAAGACGCGTTTGTGAAAGAGATGGAGAAGAAGGCATTGCAATGGTACCAAACGGACCAAGAAAGTTAAATACAACAAGTGATAGCGGCACGGCTGCCGCGGCAGCTAAAGGAGATCCATCGTAATGAAATCTGACCGAATCAAAGTTCCTCCGGGATTTTGGGCGGGTCTGCAGCAGCTGGGAATTGCCCCTGACGACATAGCCCGTAAAGCGCGGCTGCCGCTCACCCTAATTACAGAATCGGCTGCCGTTACCGCATCCCAATATTTCGATATCTGGCAAGCCTATTCCGATCTCGTTGGTGATACAGCCAGCGCAATCATTAAACTTGTCACCGTTTTTGAGACGACGCAATACCCGCCGTCCGTCTTGGCGACCTATCATGCTCGTGACTATCGCGACGCTCTGAACCGAATGGCCCGGTACAAACAATTGTGTCCCCCGGAGAGCTTGCGTATAACCGAAGAGGGGGAACGCTTTACAATAGAATTGGAGTGGAGGGACTGTGAGCATTCCGGACCACCTGTGCTCGTTGGAACTACGCTGGCTTTTCTTCTTGAGCTTGGCCGCCGGGGCACAGGCCGGCCAATACCTGCACGGTCCGTGGAATTTGCTCATTCGATGGGCGATGTACAAGCTCTTGAAGCGTACTTCGGCTGTCCTATCCGGATTGGCGCAACCGCTAACCGGTTGACGCTGCACCGAAGCGATCTGGACCGCCCCTTTGTATCGTATAATAAAGAGCTGCTGGAGATTCTGACTCCCGTATTGGACCAAACATTAGATGAACATCGCAGCCGTTCAATTCCGGAGGTGGTCAAATGGATCTTGAAGCGCAGCTTATCCCGAGGCCGGCTTGATATCCGGGATGTGGCAAGTGAACTGGGCATGAGCGATCGTACCTTGCAGCGGCGACTTACCGAAGAAGGGGCCACTTTCAAGCAGCTGCTGACGCAAGCCCGGCATGAACAGGCGCGTGAATACTTGGCAAACCCCAAGCTTGAGATCAAAGAAGTGGCATTCTTAATCGGGTATGAAGACCAGAACTCGTTTTACCGCGCCTTCCGTCTTTGGGAAGGAGATACTCCGGCCCATTGGCGTTCCGAACATGTAAAGGCACATCCGCTGTCATAAAACACTGAACTTAGCTCCATCCATCACTTGGTATTCGCACTGCTCATTGTGGCTATCGTCGGTGTATTTACTTACCTTAATCTGCTGCCGGCGATTTCCGGCTTGAGGACTTGGCGGGTTAAACAAGCATTTTGGCGCTGCATGCTAGTTACCTGACGATCCGGACAAAGTAATATAATCTCTATCCGCAACTACAAAGATCTTGCAAGATCACAAAGGAGACATGTGTGATGGATATGGGATTAAGGAACAAAATAGCTTTAGTAACCGGATCGACCAAAGGGATAGGGAAAGCAATTGCCGTTGAACTTGCCAGAGAAGGCGCCAATGTGCTCATTAATGGACGAAATCATGAAGAGGTGGAACGAACCGTCCGTGAGTTGAAGTCCGAATTCCCGTCTACCTCTCCACAAAATGCCGCAGCCGATATCACGGATAAGCAGCAAAGAGAAGCCTTATTGGAGAAATATCCCCATGTCGATATTTTGATTAACAGTATGGGCATATATGAAATTATGTCATATGAGGACGTTAACGATGAAGTATGGGAAACATACTTTCGGACGAATGTGCTTGCCGCCAATGGATTATGTAAATTTTATTTGCCTAAGATGTTGAAAAATAATGACGGACGGATCGTCTTTATCGCAAGTGAAGAAGCGATGATGCCCTCAGGTCAAATGCCCCAGTACGGCATGACCAAATCCATGTTATTGTCGTTGTCCAAAAGCTTATCGAAACTAACGGCAGGAACGGAAGTCACATCGAATACGATTATGCCGGGACCAACGCTTACCGAAAAAGTATACCAAATCATTGACAGCTTGTTTCCCGGTGACATGGAATTTTCGGAAAAAGAGAAAGCATTTATGGCCGCCAACCTGCCGCAGTCCGAAATACGGCGATTTATCAGGCCTTTTGAAATAGGCCGGCTCGCCGCCTTCGTCTGCAGCCCTTATGCATCCGCCTTTAAAGGTTCTCCGATTCGTATGGACGGGGGCATGGTGCCTACGATTTTTTAATACACGCTTGTTCTGCGTATACCTGAGATCAAAGACCACAATTCGACTGTTCGTCGGGTTGTGGTTATTTTTGCTGCGTCGGTAAAATTTGCAAAAATAGTTGCAATAACATCCTATTTCGTGTATCTTGGAATTAGTTGCAATAACATCCTATCGAGAGGGGGAAGTCATCTGAACGAGCAATGGAGTCCTAAGTCCAACGGCACAGCGGAATCGCACGGTCAATACATCTCGGCTATTTATCGTCACATGCAAATACTGATCTCGGCCGAGTTAGCGCCGTATCGGATCGGAAGCGGGCAGTATATTTTCCTGATGGCAATTGCCTTCCAGCAGCCGATAACCCAGAAAGCGTTAAGCGAGAAGCTGCTTATCGACAAAACGACCACCGCCAAAGCGATTGCCAAGCTGGAAACGGAAGGATACGTGCAGCGAGAGGTCAACCCCGCCGATAACCGTTACCAACTGCTGTATTTGACGGATTCGGGACGAGAAGTGGTGCCACAGGTGCAGGAAGCGCTGGCCCGTGTGAAAAACAAAACACGTAAGGGCATAACCGATGAAGAGTATGACTTGTTCATACGCTTGTTAAAAACTGTACTCCACAATTTGACCGAGCAGGAGGAGGCATAGGGATGCACGGGAACGGAGGAGCGCAATTGACGGAACAACTGTAACTTGGGATGGGTATCCGTTTATTTGAATAGCGGGTAAGATGCTGCTAACGCCATTGAAATAGCCCGTTTTAAATATGATCAAATGACACTAAGGAGGAAATAAAAGATGAAAGCCAACCCTTTTATCGCAGTGGACAACTGCAAAGACGAAATCCAATATTATCAAGGCGTGTTTGGCGGGGAGATTACCATTTTACGCAAACAAGGGGATGCGGTGTTTAACGCGGACCTGCATGTAGATGGGGCAATCTTGAAGTTTGCCGACACGCAAGCGGCGAAGCCGGCCGCAAAAGGCGATTACGTGAGAGTGTTCGTAAGTATCGAGAAAGAAGATGAGTTCCGCAGAATTTACGGGGAACTTGCGGCCGGCGGCACGGTTCAAACGGAACCATATGAGGCTCCGTTTAACGGGCTGCTCGCTATCGTTACCGATCGTAACGGCGTATGCTGGGTGCTTTCATATTATCGTGCTTAATGCAGGGAGAGCAGGATCGGTCGCTTTACTCAAAGCTCTTCACGTTATAAGCGGCAGACGGACACGTTATTTACGTGTCCGTATTTGTCGCTTATACAATCCGTTTTCTGTTAATCCGCGAAAATTAATGTGGTTAACTACATCGTTGATGACTACCATTATGCCATATCTTCTTTCTCACGAGGCACCCGGACTTCCACCAGCGTGCCTCGTCCTTCCCGAGCGTTACGGACAATGCTCATCGAAAACCGTTCCCCATAAGCAAGCGAATAACGGCGGTACACGTTCAAAATACCGGTATGCTGCTTGAAGTACGGATCGGACGTTTCCCCGTCGGTTGCCGTAAGTTGTTCCAGGCGCTGCTGTACATCTTCCTGCAGACCGCGGCCATTGTCCGCTATCGTGTACACCCACTCATCCGCTTCCGGGCGAACGGAGATTAGCAGATGAAAATCGTCCTGCCCGGCAAGCGGACTCCAGCCGTATTTCAGCGAATTTTCCACAAAGGGCTGGATGCTCAGCTTCATGACGGGAATCGCAAGCAGCTCGGGGGCGATGTTGAACTCAGCTTGCACGTTTTTCCCATAACGGTAAGAATGGATATGCAGAAAATCCCGCGTGTACTTCAGCTCCTCTTCCAGCCGGGCGACACCCCGGTCTTTGCGCACATTATACCTCATCATACGCGAAACGCACTGCAGCATGTCGCTGACCGCATCGCCGTTGTTATGCAGGGAGTACGATTCGATCGTCTCCAGCGTGTTAAACAGGAAATGCGGATTGATCTGCGCTTGCAGCTGCAGCAGCTCTTTTTCTTTTTCGCTTAGCTTTGTTCTGATAACCTCTTGCCTTAGAATCTCCAAATCGTCCAACATCCGGTTATACGTCCGAATCAAAAATCCGATCTCATCTTGCACGGAGTGCTCAATCGGCACCGATGTTCCTCTTCCCAGCATTTGCATCCCGGTTTTAAGCCGGTATAACGGCTTCAGCACAACGCCCATAAACGGAAAAGCGACGATGAGCGCCGCCAGCAGGCTGATTACTGCAACAATGATCGTCAGCGTCTGCGCTTGTTTTACGCCTTCGTTGACTTCATCGAGATGCGATACGCCAACCAGCGTCCATTGACTGATCGTAATCGGGCTGTACATGACTTGGTATTGAGCCCCTTTGGCGCGCATCAAAAATTGGCCGGAGGCCTCGGTTTGACGTTTCAACTGCTCGCCAAGCTCGCTGAGAAGAGGGGTCGGTTCCCCGAAGTTGATCAGCTCTCCCGTACTTTTGCTGTACAGCAGCATCTGGCCGTGCTTTCCCAGCTTTGTATGATCCATCATTTGCTGCAGCCAAGCAGCGTCGATTTCGATCAGCAGCCAAGCGCTGGCGGATTGCTGACGGAGATCGGTAATCGGTCTGACGAAGGTAATGACCTGCTGCGGAGCCACTTGATAAATCGTATAATTCATCGGATGGGGAGCGATAATCGCTTCCTTATCCATTTGGAATACTTGGCTGAGCACCGGATCCTGCTGAAACGGATATTCGAATTGAACGTGAACTTTTTGCGATTCCGAATACACCTTGCCCAGCTTATCCATATAGAGCACGCCGAGGATTTCTTTCTTCGATTGAATCAGCAGCTGCAGCAAGGGCCTGAAGCTGATCGAATAGTTGGACTGGTCGGGCACGTTGCTTGGCGGAACGGAAAGGAATTTTTGAAATTCGGAATTAATGACTACAGGGGTCAGCGTCTCGTTAATACGGATAAAGTAGCTGTTGATTTCGCTTGATATATATTCGATCAGTTGGGCGGAGATGGCCGCCGTATAGTTGGTGCTGGACCTCACAATTAAATATTGCGAGAGAAAGCTGACCGTCAGCGTAGGCACCAGAGACAGCAGGATCAGCAGCGTCAGCAGCTTGCTGCGCAGAGATAAAGCGCGTAACTTGCGGGTCGCCTGTTGGAATCGTTGGAGCATTGTCGCACCGCCTTGAGGTTTTTGTTCAAAAAATGCCATCGGTCAAAAAATTATGCTCGCCAGCAACCTCACTTCTATGTTTAACTGAAGCTGAAAGAAGCCTTTGATCTTATTCGTCACCATGTAACCGATTTCCTAGCGGGAGGCTGAGACATTTTGAAAATTTGTGTAGTTGACGACGAGTTTGCGGTCAGGTCGGGTGTGATTCATAAGTTAAACGGCTTAAATAAGCCGCTGGAGGTGTTTGACGCCGAATTCGGGCTGGCTGCATTGGAGAAGATACGCGAGATTCGCCCACAGATCGTGTTTGCGGATATTTTGATGCCGGAGCTGACCGGCCTCGAACTGCTGCAGAAGCTCAAAGAAGAGCTGCCATCAATCCGAGTGTTTCTGCTGACCGGCTACAGCGAATTTGAGTATGCCCGCAAAGCGATCGAACTCGGAGCTATGGGGTATTTGCTTAAACCGGCCGACCGCAGCGAGTTGTTGAAGGCGGTTGAAAGCGTCAGGCAAGAAGGGATTATTCGGCTGGAGAGCGACTTCCGCAGATATGCGCAGCAGCTCCGGGAATGGGATGTGCATCTGGAACCGGATGAGCTGCACAAGCCGTTTGATTGGTACGATGACGCGGTTCCTAAGCGAATCCGGCTTGCGGCAGAGCCGCAGTGCTTGTCTATGGAGACGGAACGGATCGTATTATCGTTTACATACAAACTTCATATTTATGGAGCGGTGGTGCAGGCGGATTGGAAAGAGCCCGATTGCTTTATGCGGGGCGAACAATTTATAACGGCATGCCTTCAAGAGACGGAGAGATGGGAAACACGCCAGTTTTTCGGGACGCCGGACGGTGCTGGGCGAAGGGGCGGCGAAGCGCAATTAAAGCAGGCTGCCGCGAAACGGCAGGCAGTGGTGCAAGCGGTTAAGGAGCTTAACGTACCCGCAGTGGAAGCTCAGCTCGCGGATTTCTTGCAGCACATCGGACGGCTTGAGCTTAAACAGCTGCGTAAAGAGAGTGCTTATCTGATGGCGGCCCTCGAAGAAACGCTGACTGCGGGGCACGATATTGCCATTGTCGAAGAGGACAAGCTTGCCTATTGGACGTCTTGGGTGAAAGCGCACCCCAGCTGGCTGGAGCTGCGAAGCCGTATGGAGCGTTTCATAGCGGGCGGTGCGAAAGCGCTATCGGAGCTTGATTCCAGCCAGCAGCCGACCGATCTTGTCGATAAAGCGATGCAGTTCGTGAACCGCTGCAAAGGATCGGACATTAATCTGGAATCGGTGGCGTCCGCTTTGTCGGTACATTCCGTCACGTTAAGCCGGATGTTCAAGCAGCAGACGGGGGAAAATTTTGTTCGTTACGCGGTACGGCACAAAATGATGCAAGCGGAGCGATTGCTCAGAGAAAGCGAAAAAAAGGTGGGAGAAATCGCCGAGGTGACGGGGTATACGGATTACCGCTATTTCAGCCAGCTGTTCAAGCAAGCTTACGGACTGAGCCCGTCGGAATACCGCAAACGCCATGCGCGTACGGAACGTTAAAAAGTTCATACATGCCGCTAATTTATTCTCCTGTTTTCCTTACGGCCTTTTTTCTACACTTGAATTGTAAGCCATTCTATCATAAGAAGAGGGGAATTTAGTAATGAGGAAAGCGTTTTCTACGGGCATGATGACGCTGCTTGCCGCAAGTGCCGTATTATCCGGCTGCAGCGGTTCAGACGGACAGGGAGGCAGCGGTGCGGCGGATAAAACAGATAAAGCCGGCGATAAGAAGCCGGTGACGATTACGTTCTGGCATCGCTGGCCTGAATCGCAGCAGGTGTTTGAGAAGGCGATTAAGGAATTTCAGGAAAAATATCCGTACATCAAGGTGGAGCTGCCGCCGATTGCATCCTCGCAGTATTCGGCCCAGCTTCAGGCAGCCGTTGCCAGCAACGAGTTGCCTGACATCTTCGCCAACCAGAACGCCGTTCCGACCGATCAGCTGTACCAGCTGGGACTCATTCACGATTTGGACGATTTGTTCCCGCAGAAGAAAAAAGACGAGTTTTACGAGGGGACATGGACGGACGGTTTTACCACGATGGGCGGCAAAGTATATGCGCTGCCTCACTTTACTCCGCGCCGGTTTGCGCATGTGATGTACTACAACTTGGATGTGCTGAAGAGCTTCGGATTGTCGGAGAAGGATGTGCCGAAATCGTGGGATGAGCTTGTGAGCGTCGGCAAGAAGATGCGCGAGAAAGGCGGCGACGTGTATCCGCTTATTCTTGGCGTTAAAACCGATTGGCTGATGAGCGGCTTTATGGGCCAAATGGCTTCGGCGATTTATCCGGACGTGCTGCCCAATGACGGCGCTTATGTCGGGTTTAACTATAAAAAAGGCGAATACGAGCATAACTCGCCGGGTTTCGTGCAGACGCTCAAGTTTATCAAGCAGCTGCAGGATGACAAGCTGCTGCATCCCAACAGTCTTGTTATCGATTACCGCGAGGCGTCCGCATTGTTTGCAGGGGGCAAAGCCGCTTTTGTCATCGACGGGACGTTCTTGACATCCGAGCTGCAAAAAAACAATAAATTCGATCATTTTGGCGTTGCTCCGCTGCCGACCAAAGACGGCAAACCGCAATATTACGCCTTCCAAGGGGAAACGAAAGCCTCCGTTCATGTCAGCAAAAATACGAAGCATTACGAAGAAGTGAAGTTGTTCCTGCAGTTCTACATGGACCGCATCTACCAGCTGGAGATGGAAATGGGCGTGGAGGGTTCGCCGATTAAGGCCCATAATGAGAACGTGAAGGTAGACAACCCGCAGTTCATTCAAGCGCAAAAAATCCAGGATCAGATGTTTATCTTGTCGCCCCACCAATACATTCGCAACTTGGCGGCCGTCAAGGTGAATACCGAGCTGAACGGCAAGAAACCGAAGGAAACGCTCGGTAAAATACTCGAAGGTTATATGGCCGGACAAATCAAAGACCTGGAAGGGACATTAAGCAAGTTCAGCGCCGATTACAATAATGCACTTCAAGAGTCGATCAAGAAAGTGGCGGGCACCGGGGCCAAAATCAGCATCAACGATTACAAGTTCCCTAACTGGACGCCTTTCCAGCCATACACCACAAACAAATACAAAGAATTGCCCAATTGACGGGCATCGTTGACTCGCAAAGGAGTTGGAGGCATTGAGCGCTAACACAACCTTGCTGGCGGAGCGCGCGGTGGCGGGACCATCAGTCCGCAGAACCCGCATCCGTTACGCCTGGGCTTACTTGTTTATTTTGCCGCAGCTGTTGTTTTTTATTGTCTTTACGATTTATCCGATTATTATGAGTTATGTGTACGCCTTCTACGATTGGAGCGGGTTCGGCCCGCTCTCGAATTACGTCGGATTGGACAATTTGGCCAAGCTGCTGCGCGACGATCAGTTCTGGAACGCTTTTGGCAACAGCCTCATTTACATCGGCGTCAAAACCGTCATTTTAATGCCGACCACATTATTAATGGCATTAATATTGAACCAGGCGATGTTTAAAGGGAAAGTGTTTTACCGGACGATCTACTTCCTTCCGGTTGTCACGACGACATCGATTGTAGGGATCATCATGAAGTTTATTTTCGGCAACGATAAGGCGCTGGTCAACGAGCTGCTGATCGCGCTTGGCATTATTTCGGAGCCCGTGCCGTGGCTGGGCCAGCCGAATACGGCGATGATCGTGCTTATTCTCGTGGGATCGTGGAAGTTTTTCGGCATCATGATGGTGTATTGGCTTGCCGGGCTGCAGTCGCTGCCGGCCGATGTGTACGAAGCGGCTAAGGTGGACGGGGCCAGCTATTGGCAGACGCTGCGCAGCGTGACGCTGCCGCTTCTGATGCCGGTGGCTACGGTTATTTTGCTGCTGACGGTCGTCAACAGCATGCATGTGTTCGATCTGGTCAAAACGCTGACCAACGGCGGTCCATTCTTCGCCACGGAAACGGTCGATTTGTACATTTACAACTACGCCTTCAGCACAAGCGGCTTCCCGCAAATCGGGTATGCTTCCGCCGCCGGCATCGTGTTTGGCTTGACGATTTTCGTCATTACGCTGGCGCTCGGCTGGCTTGCCAAACTGTCCAAGGACGGCAAAGATGCCCGCCACGCCCAGAAGGCCAAGGGAGGAGCGGATCACGCATGAGCAAACAAACAACTACGAACGGTCTCCTTCACCTGCTGCTGATCGTCATAGGCGTCGTATGGATATATCCGTTTATATGGATGTTGTTCTCGTCGCTGAAAACGAATACGGAGTATATCAATGCAGGGTTTAAGCTGCTGCCCGAAGCGGCGCAGTGGGAAAACTACGCAAGGGCATGGCAGGTAGGACGGTTCTCGACTTATTTCTCCAACTCTGTGATCATCACTTGCTCGACGGTTGTTATTGTCATTCTGATGTGCGCTTTGACCGGATACGCGCTGGGCCGCGTTACGTTCCCCGGACGCAAATTGTTTGTGCTGATGATTACGGCGACGATGTTTATCCCGAAAGGCTATACCATCATTCCGATTTATCAGATCATTAAGGGGCTGGGCTTGCTGAACACGCTGCCGGGTATTATTTTGGCCGAATCCTCGGGAGCGCACGTGTTGTTTATCCTGCTTTATATGACCTATTTTCACAACCTGCCTAAGGAGCTGGAGGAGGCGTCGGAAATGGACGGCTGCGGATTTTTCCGCACCTTCGTGCAGGTCATGCTGCCGCTGGCCAAACCGATCATCGCCACCACGGCGATCATGCAGTTCATCTGGACGTGGAACTCGTTTTTTGTGCCGCTGATCTTCAGCATCAACAAACCCGGTCTGCGCACGCTTGCCGTCGGCATGTATTCGTTTGTGGGCGAGCATACGGTCGACTGGTCGGGGATGGCTGCCGGAGCTTCCATTTCGCTGCTTCCCGTGATCATTGTGTTTATCGTGTTCCAACGTTTTTTTATCGAAGGCATTTCCGGTTCGGTGAAAGGCTGAAGCGGATCATTCAGCATATAATCAAGGAGGAAACATATAGCCATGGCTAAACAACCGCACATTATTATATTTAATCCCGATCAATGGCGCAGCGACGTTATGGGGCATATGGGCAACCCGGCCGCCGTGACGCCGCATCTCGATCGGATGGCCGCTACCGACGGCGTCTCGTTCCGTTACGCTTTCTGCCAAAATACGGTGTGCACGCCAAGCCGTTGCTCGTTTATGAGCGGCTGGTACCCGCACGTTCGGGGTCACCGCACGATGTACCATATGATGCAGCCGGATGAGCCGGTGCTGCTGAAGACGCTGAAGGATGCGGGGTATCACGTATGGTGGGGCGGCAAAAATGACCTCGTTCCCGCGGAAAACGGGTACGAGGCGTACTGTGACGTGAAATACAAGCCGCCGGTGCAGCCGCGCCGGGAGACGAATTTGCATGCCCATGACGTATGGCGGGGCGAACCGGACGGGGATAACTATTTTTCCTTTTATGCCGGGAAGCTGGAGAAAGCGGAAGATGAGGACACGTATTACGACGGGGACTGGGCAAACGTGCTCGGGGCCATTGATCTAATACGAAACCGCCCGGCAGATCAGCCGTTGTGCATCTATTTGCCGCTGCTGTATCCGCATCCGCCTTATGGCGTGGAAGAGCCGTATTTCAGCATGATTGACCGCAGCAAGCTACCGGCGCGGTTTCCGGCTCCGGCCGGCTGGCAAGGCAAGCCAAGCCTGCTTCGCGGCATCAGCGAAAAGCAGAAGCTGCAGGGCTGGACGGAAGAGCGCTGGGACGAGCTGCGCGCTACTTATTACGGAATGTGCGCCCGTGTAGACAAGCAGTTCGGCATGCTGATGGACGCGCTTCGCGAAGCGGGAATCTACGACGATACGGCAGTATTCTTCTTCTCCGACCACGGCGATTACACGGGGGATTACGGCCTTGTGGAAAAAACGCAAAACACGTTCGAGGACTGCCTTTCGCGTGTGCCGTTTGTGATCAAGCCGCCGAAGGATGTTCCCGTGCAGCCCCGGGTCAGCGACGCGATGGTCGAGCTGATCGATTTCTCAGCGACAGTGGAGGCGCTGGCCGGCATTAAGCCTGATCACAGCCATTTTGGCCGCTCGCTGCTGCCTGTCCTAGCGGGAGAGACCGATGCGCACCGCGACGCCGTCTTCTGCGAAGGGGGAAGGCTGCATGGGGAAGAGCAGTGCATGGAACGCGAAAGCACATCGGTGGGCAACGCCTCGGGGCTGTATTGGCCGCGTATTCAATGGCAGTTGCAGGAAGGGCCGGAGCATACGAAGGCGGTCATGTGCCGGACGAAGGAATACAAATATGTGCGGCGGTTTTACGAGCAGGATGAGCTGTACGATATGGTGAATGATCCGGGTGAAACGGTCAACCGGATTGATGATCCTGCGTTATCCGAAATATTAATGGGGTTAAAGGATAGGCTGCTGACCTTTTATCAGGAGACTTGCGACGTGGTGCCGATGCGCCCGAATAAGCGGATGTAACAAAAGCGATTGTCATTCGCAAAATTCAAATAGCTTAAGTCCAGAACCCGCCGTGAAGTGAATTCCGGCCGGGTTCTTTTCTTTCTCAAGCTCGGATGGATGAGCTAAAATCCGCGGGACTGGCTGCGATGCATTAAGGAGTTGCTTAGCGCGCGAAAACTATTGGGCGCTGCTGATATATTAGGGAGCTTAGAACGAATAATTACCGCTATTAGCGGATTTTAGTTCAATCAACTTATCTCAAGTCACAAAGTATGCAAGCTTACGTATTATGAAAATAATTCAATAAATTAGTAGTTGGGGGTGATCTTTTTGAGTCAATCCAATATCCCGAATATTACCCCTGAGATCTCAATTACACGAGATGATGCTATCAACTTACTATTGTCCTCTATTGCTTTGGAGGAATTGGGATTAAGCCACATTATTAATGCCGAAGGGGAAAAAATTCAATTCGTTCTAGGCACTTTGCCGGGAGTAAGCTCGCCGGCACCGACGATCAGTGATCTATTGTTAATCAACGAGAGCGTAAGAGATACAATCCGTGACCTGACGATGAAAGAGTTTCTTCTACAGAATAAGCTTGAAAGTATTTTGACTACACCCATTTCTATTGGACCTACCGGACCTACAGGTCCTTCAGTAGGGACTACGGGCACAACGGGAGCCACGGGAGCGACAGGCGGCACAGGTGAGGCGGGAGCGGCCGGAGCCACCGGAGCCACGGGAGCGACAGGCGGCACAGGCGAAGCGGGGGTGGCCGGAGCAACCGGAGCCACGGGAGCCACGGGAGCCACGGGAGCCACGGGAGCGACAGGCGGCACAGGCGAAGCGGGAGCGGCCGGAGCCACGGGAGCCACGGGAGCGACAGGCGGCACAGGTGAGGCGGGAGCGGCTGGAGCCACGGGAGCCACGGGAGCGACAGGCGGCACAGGTGAGGCGGGAGCGGCCGGAGCCACGGGAGCCACGGGAGCGACAGGCGGCACAGGTGAAGCGGGAGCGGCCGGAGCAGCCGGAGCAGCCGGTGCAACCGGAGCTACGGGAGCGACAGGCGGCACAGGTGAGGCGGGAGCGGCCGGAGCCACGGGAGCCACGGGAGCGACAGGCGGCACAGGCGAAGCGGGAGCGGCCGGAGCCACGGGAGCCACGGGAGCGACAGGCGGCACAGGTGAAGCGGGAGCAGCCGGTGCAACCGGAGCCACGGGAGCGACAGGCGGCACAGGTGAAGCGGGAGCAGCCGGTGCAACCGGAGCCACGGGAGCGACAGGAGGCACAGGTGAAGCGGGAGCGGCCGGAGCAACCGGAGCCACGGGAGCGACAGGCGGCACAGGCGAAGCGGGAGCAGCCGGAGCCACGGGAGCGACAGGAGGCACAGGCGAAGCGGGAGTGGCCGGAGCAACCGGAGCCACGGGAGCGACAGGCGGCACGGGTGAAGCGGGAGCGGCCGGAGCCACGGGAGCCACGGGAGCGACAGGAGGCACAGGCGAAGCGGGAGCGACCGGAGCAACCGGAGCCACCGGAGCGACAGGCGGCACAGGCGAAGCGGGAGTGGCCGGAGCCACCGGAGCCACGGGAGCGACAGGCGGCACAGGCGAAGCGGGAGCGGCTGGCGCCACGGGAGCCACAGGCGCCGCAGGTGGTCTTTCTCAATACGGGTACATTTATAATTTGAGCGCTCAGACTGTAGCAATTGAGGCGCCAATTATTTTTGATTCAAATGGTGTAATTACACCTGGAATTACGCATACTCCCGGAACCTCAAGTATTCTAATTGTCAATGAAGGTGATTATGAGATCACTTACTCTGTCAGTGGAGTAGAGCCCAACCAATTTGCACTATTCTTAAACAGTGACCCGGTTACGAATTCCGTATACGGTTCTGGCGCCGGAACCCAGCAAAACATTGGGCAGGTGATACTCACCTTAGCATCCGGGGATACTCTTACTTTAAACAATCATTCTTCCGCTGCCGCAGTTACCCTTCAGACTCTAACTGGAGGCACACAAACAAACGTTAATGCCTCTGTGGTTATCAAATTATTAAATTAGTTAAACTTATCTAAGAACATGGAGCACAGGTCAGTTTTATCCAATCGAATTTCAATTATTACCCGGACACGGCCCTCTATAGGTTCGTGTCCTTTTTGCATTCTACCTTGGTAAGATTGGAGCGGCCGCAGCCGGGATTTCATGAAGGTCTGCGCGAGTTGCACGGGGTGTAAGCAAACAACGTCGTGAAGCGCCGGGCATACTAACTTTTTGACATCCCAAAAGTATTATATATTTCCCGGCGTCGGCCATGCTACATTCAAGAAGGGGGATAAGATTGCGCATATATATTGAAGCAATTCTGGCAGTATTCGTCTGCCTGGCGGCGATTGGATGCTCTGCGGGTTCATCCGGTTCGACAGCCGAGCTGCAAACGACCGGTTCGTTCACGCAAGAAAAAGTGACGGACGATAAACCGCAGCGGCCTGACAAGTATGTGCCGTTTTTCACAAGTGGCGTTCCCGGTCCAGTTATTTCGGGCCTGCAGCAGGGTGCGGTACCACAAGGATTGGCCTATTACGCAGAAAAGCAGTGGCTCGTTGTGTCGGCTTACAGAAGCGATGGTAAGCCGGGCATCCTGTCGATCATCGATGCCAAATCAGATAAGCTGCTGAAAACGTTGATCCTGTACCAGGGCGATAACACTCCCTACAAGGGCCATGCCGGGGGTCTGGCGATTAGCGATAAATATGTATGGCTGGGCGGGGAAAGCACGGTGTGGGGAATCCCGCTGGATTCAGTCATCAAAAGCGCAAATGATGCTAAGGCGGTATTTCAGGTGAAATTCCGACCGGATGCTAAGGCAACCTTTATGTCGTATTCCGGCGGAATGCTGTGGGCAGGCGATTATTATGACGTGAACGATAAGTTTATCGACAGCCATCGGAAGATAAATAGGGACAACATCACATCCCATGCATGGGCCGCTGGCTACAAGCTGGATCCGCAAACCGGACTTCCCCGGATCGAAGCCGGGCGGCAAAACGACAACATAGTTCCGGATCAAATATTGTCCCTTCCCGACAAAATCCAAGGTTTCGCGATCCATAACGGCCAAATCGCGTTAAGCCAATCCGCAGGCAGAACAAATGACAGCACCCTTTTGACATATAAAGATGAACGCAGCGGAGCTCCGCACCAGAATGTCCGATACGGCGACAAGGAGGTGCCGCTGTGGTTTCTGGACAGTGCTAACCAGCTAAATCGCGTTACAATGCCGCCGCTGTCCGAGGGACTGGCTGTTGTGAAGGATAATCTGGCTGTCGTCTTCGAATCCGGGGCGATGCAATATCGGGTATCGGCGAAATTTGTGATGGATCAAATATATTACATTAACCCAATTGGGGGACAACGTCCAGATAATTAAAAAAGCCTGTCCGCAGAGCTGAGCGCAACGGTATCGTGACCGGCCGGAGCTATGGTAGAATAATAGAGCACAAGCAACTGAGCGTCCAATACATAAAAGGGGGACTTAAGTTGAGATGGTACTCCCGGATCAGCAAACTGTATTATTTGAGGAAGTTTTTTTTAAGACTCCTGCTATATTCCGTATTTCTCGCGATCATTCCTAACATCGCTTTATCCATTATGACCGATCAGAACGTCACGACCGTTTTCCGCCAGGAATCAAGCGATAAGAACAGCGTGCTGCTGACGCAAATGAAGCATTTCATGGAAATTCTCGTGCATCAAATTCAGGACAACTGCAAACAGGTGATATTAAACCAGTCCTTTCGTAATTTCGAGAGTTTTCCAAACGGATATTATTACGAGAAATTGTCCGGTTATTTGAAGACCGAAGATTTGCCGACCAACTACTCGTACCTTCGCAACAAACAAGAGGCCGTCGCAAGCATCAATTTGTTCAAAATTTCAAATCCGTTCGTGGACACCGTTTATTACTACGACCAGGAAAAAAGCATCGTTCTGTCGTTTGGCGGCGAAACGCTGTTTCAGCAGTTCGATTTTGACTCGTTTTACGACAAGGATTGGTTCGAGCCTTTAAACAAAGGCGACTACAAAGGTTTGATTTTCCTGGATACACGTGCTGCCATGCAGGAAACCCAGAAGAAAAAAGACGTCATTACGCTGATTATCCGCTCGAACGTCACAAACGCATTTATCATCAATCTCGACGTAGCCAAGCTGCAGGAGCAGATTGTATCGAGGCTCTCCGAGCAGGATAAGCTGCTGATCGTGTCCCGGGACGGCGGCCTGATCTTTAAAACAGACGAAGAAAATACGGCCCGCGGGCTGCTGGATATGGTCGAAGGCGAACCTCGATTTTTCGATAATGAAGACATTACCCTCGTCAAGGAAAACATGCTGATCACAAGGACGTTTTCGCCGGAGCTGGGCTGGTCGTTTATCAACTTTGCGAGCATGGACCGTTTGGAGAACGGCTTGAATTACTTGAAAAATCAAATTATCCTGTCAACGGCCCTGCTGATCGGCGCAGCCCTGCTGGTTGCCATCTTATCTTCGCGCAGCTTGTATCGGCCGCTCAGGCAGGTGGTGGACACGCTGCGAGGGCAGAAACCGCGAGCGGAGGGCGGCGTGCCGCCGGAGCAGCTGAAGGACGAACTGACCGATATTAAAGATTATGTGCAGCTGACCGCTTACGAGAAGAACCAGATTATCGACAAGCTGCGGGAAAGCTTGCCTTATTACCGGGAGAAATTTATTTTATCGCTGATCAAGCCGCATACGCGTTCCGCAGAGGAGCTCGCGGCAAAGCTTGGCTACTTGGGTATCGATTTCTGGCTGGGTCCGTCGATTTGCCTTGTGTTGTCGATTGACGATTACAATGTCGTGTTGGAAGCGGAAAATCCGCAAATCGCCGACTTGTACCGGCTGAAGGCGCTGCAATTGCTGCAGGAAACCAACTGCCTCGGGGAAAACATGCTGACCGCGGAAGTCGAAGACGACAAACTTGCGATCATCATGTCGATGAAGGAGCTGCAGCTGGATCAGCTGTTTTTGCTGGCGGAGGACATCATCCAGATGCTGCAGCAGGCGATGGGCGGCTCGTTTACAATTGGCGTCGGAAGTCCTTGCAAAGACATTACAGGTTTGCCCGGTTCGTTTCATGGCGCTGCCGAGGCGCTGCAGTACCGGTTTGTGTACGGCGGCAGCCAAGTTATTTTCATCGAGGAAGTTTCGCTCAGTGTCAGCGAGGACCTGGAAGGGTTCAGCTTATTGTCAAATCAGTATATGTCTTGCATCAAGTTGGGGAAAACCGAAGAGGCCAAGCAAACGTTGGCCGCGATGGTCGACAACTTGAAGGACAAAAGAATCCATTACAACGAGGCACGTTCTTTGTTTGTCCAGCTGCTGCAATCGCTGCAGCACGGGGTTCTCGCCTTGGGCGGCAAAACCGATGCGTTGTTCGGCCCGAATCCATACCGGGAGCTGGCCGCGAAGCAGCGAGTGGAGGATTTGCTCGCATGGTTTGAAAACTTAACGGTTAAAGTGATTCAAGCCGTTTCCGAGGAACTTACGGCCAAAGGTTCCAATCATATTACGAAGCTGCTCGACATCATTGAACACGATTTAAACCAGGATTTGTCCCTTAATGCGGTCGCCGGCCGACTGTCGCTGAATCCGTCTTACGTTAGCCGGTTATTTAAGCAGTTTGTCGGAGAGACCTTCGTCGATTATGTAACGGCCAAACGGATCGAACGGGGCAAGCAGCTGCTTGAAAGCACGGAGCTGAAAATCGGCGAAATCGCTGCAAACGTCGGATACCAAAATGCCTATTATTTTATTAAATTGTTTAAAGAAGCGACCGGGATGACCCCTGGCGAATACCGCAAAAGCAGCGCGCAGAGATGACGGCATACCGGTATTAATCTTTTGACATAGCAAATCTACTATATATTTCGTCGTTCGGAGCGTGTTACATTCGGGGTCGAAAGTCACTACTACCTATGGAGGGTTATCCAAAATGAAAAAAATTAGTGGTCTCGCACACCGGGGATACCCCGGCAAAGCCCCGGAAAACACGTTATCTTCGTTCCAAGCCGCATGCGACTTGTCCTACTCCCACCTGGAGCTGGACGTGCAGTTGAGCAAGGACGGCGTGCCGGTCGTGTTCCACGACTACAAGATCGATCGCATGAGTGACGGGAAAGGCTGGGTTAAAGACTACACGCTGGAGCAATTAAAGCAGTTTCGGATCGGAGAGACCGAAACGATTCCCACACTGGAGGAGACACTGCAACAGCTGAAAGGCAAAATCGAATTCGTCATCGAACTTAAGAAAGCGGGCGAAATGTACCCGACGCTGGAAGAGGCGACGCTGGATGTCATCCGCCACACGGATACGCTCGCACAATCGCGCATCATTTCATTCGATCATTTCGCGATCGCCAAGATGAGACGGCTAGATCCGGACATTGAGCTTGGACTGCTCACCGGCAGCTGCTTACCTTATGTATTCCCTTATCTGAAGGAAATACGCTGCACGTTCCTCGGTTTTCTTGATATCTTCCTCACTCCGGCTTACGCCGAAATGATGAGGGCAAACGGCGTCGTTATATACAGCCCGGGCGTAGTCGATTCGATAGAAGCGATGCAGTTGATGACTGACAAATACCCGGATGCAGTGATCACAACCAATGAATTGGAACGATGGGCGTCCATGTATCTGAAACGATCGGAACAATAATACAATGTTGATGTCAGTTTTGTTGAACCGTAATAACCTTTTGACATTGCGAAATTACTATATCTCTTCAGAAAATGAGCATGTTATATTCGGATCGGAATGAAAGCGTTTCATTTCGAAAAAGCTGAAATGATAAAATGGGGAGGTATTATCACAATGAAACAAAAGAAACACAAAGCTCTTGCAGCGACGGCTGCGCTCTTATCGGTCGCGACGCTCGCAGCCGCTTGCTCGTCAGGATCGACGGGAGGTTCCGCCGCGGACGGCAAAGCTCCGGCAGGGGCAACAGGGACAGCGCAAGATCAAAAACCGAAGGTCGCTCCGAAAATCGCGATTTATATGAACACAAACGCGATCGCAAGAAAACCGGAAGGCAGCGAACCGAAGGCTTTGGAAGAAGTAACCAATTACGTCAAGGAGCAAACCGGCGTGGAAGCGACGGCGATCATTCCGCCGAAAGGCTCCGAGAAAGACAAGTTAAACGTGCTGCTGGCATCGGGGGAACAGTTGGATCTGTTTCAAGGAGACTGGGATCAGTACAAACAAGCGATCATTCCGCTGAACGATCTGCTCAATAAATACGGACCCGATATTAAAAAAGCGTGGGACGCGGACGCCTGGAAGCTGATGACAGACAAAGACGGGAAAATATGGGGCATTCCGCGGATCATTACGACGGCCCCGTTCCCGATCTGGGTTCGTGCGGATTGGCTGAAGAAGCTGAACCTGCCGATGCCGAAGACGCTGGACGAACTCGAAGGCGTTCTGAAAGCGTTTAAGGAGAAAGATCCTGACGGCAACGGTAAGGAAGACACAATTCCGATTCTGCTGGACGACCGCTTCCAATACGGGCTGGTCGGAGCGTTTACCGAGTTCGGCTACAGCAACTGGGTGGATCCCAAGGATGGCAAGCTGAAAATCCCCGAGCTGCAGCCGGGATATGTCGACTTTCTGGCTAAGATGGCCGATTGGTACCAGAAGGGCTACATTTACAAGGAAACGTTCGCCAAATTCGATGTGCAGCAAATGCTGAAAACAAACCGTGTCGGAGCCGTTGACATCTGGTACTCCGGGCTGACTATCAACGCCCCGTTGGTAGGGCAAACGGTGCCGGAAATGGATTACCAGTTTATTCCTGAGATCAAGGGTCCTAAAGGTTATTTACAAACGGCCTATCCGGGAACGACAACGGCCATGCTGGTCACCAAATCATCGAAAAATCCGGATGCGGTCATCAAGTTTATCAACTGGCAGTATCAGAACGTGGAAAATCATTTGACGTCTTGGTACGGCATCAAGGATAAAAATTGGAAATGGGCCGATCAGCAGAAGAAAACCGTCGAAGTGACGAATCCGAACCCGTATGCGGGCGAATTTATGGTTACCCTCGGTCTTGCCATGGAGACGAAATACGCTCCAAGCGACCCGCTGCGCGCTAAGCATACGCAGTTTTTGAACAACGAGCTGACCAAGTTCGACAAGGTCAAGATGCCGGTCGACCTCGGCATTGTGTATGACAAAGAAGCTTTGAAGGAAAAGGTGCCTAACGCCGGAGATTTGGACCGCCTGCGGAAAGAAGAGGTTATTAAGTTTATTATGGGCGCACGTCCCTTGAGCGACTATAACAAATTCGTTGACGAGCTGTACAAGGCCGGCTTAGATAAATTGATTGATTTTCAAACGGAGGAATATAAGAAGCAGAAGAAATGAGCTTGTCAAGTATGCTGCGGGCTCCTAACCGGGCCCGCAGCATGCCATCCTGCTTTTCGAACAGGAGCGTTGCACCGATGAGAGTACTTATGACTTGGAAAAAACATCAATTTTTTTATTTGCTCATGGTTCCGGGACTGGTGTATTTCTTGATTTTCCATTACATTCCGATGGCCGGCGTGGCGATCGCCTTTAAGGATGTTACGCCGTTCGACGGTCTGCAAGGAATCATTCACGGCGATTGGGTAGGTTTTGCGCAATTTAAACGATTTTTTGCCTCCTATTATTTCTGGAACGTGCTGGGGAATACGGTTATCATCAGCTTTTACAAGCTGTTTTTCGGATTTCCCGCCCCGATCTTGTTTGCTTTACTTCTAAACGAAGTGACAAGCAAATGGTTCAAGCGAAGTGTGCAAACGATCTCGTATTTGCCTCATTTTATTTCCATGGTTGTTGTGGCCGGATTGCTTACGAATCTGCTGTCGACCAACAACGGCATCTTAAATGCAATTATGCTCGCCATCGGCAAACAGCCCATCTCGTTTCTGAGCGATCCGGCTTACTTCCGTACCATCTTGGTGCTGTCCGACATATGGCAGTCTATAGGCTGGGGCAGCATCCTCTATCTCGCCGCGATGACCGGTATCGACCCGCAATTGTACGAAGCGGCCAAGATGGACGGTGCGAACCGCTTAAGGCAGGTGTGGCATATTACGCTGCCGGGCATCAGCTTTGTGATCTCGATTCTGCTTATCCTTAATGTAGGCCGGTTTCTGGAGGCCGGTTTCGAGCAAATCTTTTTGTTGTATTCGCCGGCCGTTTATCAGGTGGCGGACATCGTCGACACCTATGTGTACCGGGAAGGTTTGCTGCAAATGCAATATTCGTTTGCCGCCGCGATTGGCATGTTCAAAAATATCGTTGGCATGACGCTGATCCTGATTTCCAATTATATCGTCAAAAAAATGGATCAGCCCGGGCTGTGGTAGAAGGAGCTGGAATATGAGCATCACCGCTGAGAAAACAACAAAATGGCTGATTTATTTCATCCTTGCGATCGCAACGGTCGTTTTCCTGCTTCCGTTTGTGTCGGTTTTGGCCACTTCGCTTGTCAGTCAGCAGGAGTGGATGCGCAGAGGCGCTTTCATCTTGCTGCCGGAGAAGATCGACTGGACAGCCTACAAGATGGTGCTGTTTAAAAGCAGCTTGATCTGGGGGGCGTACAAGGTCACTTTGTTTCGAGTGGTCGTTGGCACCGCGCTGAATTTAGCCGTGACTTCGATGCTCGCCTACAGCCTCGCGCGCAGAGCGCTGCCGGGGAAAAACGCGGTTGTCACCTTCATCTTTATTACAATGATCTTTCACGGCGGATTAATCCCGACTTATCTTCTGGTCAAATACATCGGACTGCAAAATTCGCTGTGGGCGCTTATTTTGCCGTCGCTGGTCAGCGCGTGGAATACGTTTATTATGAGAAACTTTTTCTTGTCGATCCCGGTTGAACTGGAGGAATCCGCCGTAATTGACGGCGCTTCCAACGCCCGGGTATTTACGCAAATCATCATCCCGCTGTCGCTGCCTTCTTTTGCGACGATTGGGCTGTTTTATGCGGTGCACCATTGGAACGAATGGTTCCAAGCCTCGATTTATTTAAACGATACGCACAAATACCCGGTGCAGGTGTTCATGCGCAACATTTTACTGAGCGGCTCCCTTCAGGACGAGCAGATGGATATGATGGATCAGCTGCCGCCGGCGGAAACGCTGAAATCTGCCGTCATCATGATCAGCACCTTGCCTATATTAGTGCTTTACCCGTTCATTCAGAAATATTTCGTCAAAGGAACGCTTGTCGGTTCCGTCAAAGGATAATACGGAGGCTGCTGCCATGACATTTGATTTGCATACCCATCACCGGCGCTGCGGGCATGCGGCGGGCGATATTGAGGAGTACATCCGCGCCGCAGCCGACTTTGGACTGACCGCCATCGGCATCTCCGATCATTCGCCTTATTTCGCGGCATCGGAGGATCATCCCGCACCAGGGCTGGCCATGGCCGCCAGCGAGTTTCCGAGATACATCGAAGAGATCGTCCGGCTGAAAAAGAAATACGAAGACCGCATTGAAGTACTGGTCGGCGTGGAATCGGACTTTTTTCCGGAGCATGTCGGGAAATATGATCAGATCTACCGGCAGTATCCGCTTGATTACATCATCGGCTCGATTCATGTTACAAACGGCAAACATGTATCTCAGAACATGCATATTTGGTACGAACTGGACGAGGAGCAGTTGGAGCGGGAGCGGGACATTTACTTCGGACTGCTGCAGCAGGCGGCGAAAAGCGGCGTCTTTCACATTATCGGACATATGGATCTTGTGCGCCGCTACTATCGCGATTTTATGGGCACCTGCGGCGCACTCGTCGAGCAGACCGTCAAGGTGTTTGCCGAAACCGGGGTAACGATGGAGATCAATACTTCGGGCATTATGCGCAGCGAAGGCACTAACCCGTGTCTCGAGGTGCTTGAGCTGGCGCACCGCTACGGCGTACCCGTCACGTTTGGCTCCGATGCTCACAAGCCCGTGCGGGTAGGCGAACATTGGGAAGAGGTCATGCGGATGCTGAAGGAAATCGGCTACAGGGAGCTGCAGATGTTCCGGGGACGTCAGCCTGTCCGCATTCCGATCTGAAGGAGGCCGCGTGATGTCACAATCGACTGAGTACTGGGCTAATAATGAGTATGTCCGCATCGCCACCTTCGATCTGAATTCGCGAGAGAGCACACCGCTTGGGGAGCCGTCGCAGCTTCCCGCCGACAGCTTTTTGATCAGCCGTTACAGCGGCAATACTTCGTTCCACATCTTGATCGATGCAGGCAAAAAAGATCAAGCCAAGATGAGGATTATTCCCCAGTTGCTGCAGATGGGCATCGGAAAACTCGATATGGCGGTTGTCTCTCATCCGCATCAGGATCATTTCGGCGGATTTATCGATATTTTGAATTATTCGGGTATCGAAGTTGGGCAATTGATTTACGCGCCCGTCGATGAGAACGATATTGAGCGGGGGGATCTCGATCCGCTCAATTACGAGACATGGCGGGAGTTCACGGAGGTCTTGCGGCAAAGCGGGATCGCCTGCCGAAAAATCATGCGGGACGAAACCGGCGGCACGATCCGCATTGATTCGGATTTGTATTTGGACATTATTGACGTCCCGCTGTTCCGGCAGGATTCGTCGGAGCGGGTCAATATCAATAATTTGAACCTTGTGCTGAAACTTCAGTACAAGGAGTTTACCGCTTTATTTCCGGGAGATTGTGCTGTCAAGCAATCCGGCGAGATTATGGCGTCCGCGGCCGGGGACCGTATTACGGATCTGTTTATGCTCAAGGCGGCCCATCACGGAGGCACTCAATCGCTGACGCCGGAATTTATTGCTTCTTGCAACGCTCGCATCGTCATTATCCCCAGCAATTATTATATCGTGGAGCAAGCCGCCGTATTTGCGGACAATATTCGCGAGTACGGCAAAAACGGGGCAAAGCTGCTGCGAACCGATCTCTATCGGACGATTGAACTCCAGACGGATGGTTACAGCGTGAGGTGCTCGGCGGAATCACCGGACGAAACGGATTACTCCTTTTTCCCCTGATTTTCGATATGCGGAACTCGTAAGCTTTGGGCTTATGGTTCCGTTTTTTCATAGGATTCGGCGGTCCCGCGGCTTCCATGATCAATGACAGAGAACGATGTTTCGAAAAAATATTTGTTTCTCTTTGTAAATAATGATGAAATCACAGATATATCAGTGTATAATTTGATTGATTCATTATTTTTATTGCAGATCCAACGTCCGAAACAAAAGCATCGTGTTTTAAAACAAACATTTTAATGGGGGAAGCGCTTATGAAAGCAGCTGTATTGCAAGGAGTAGGTCAATTACAAGTGATGGAATGGCCGGAACGTGAGCTCGGACCGGAAGAGGTACGGATTCGGGTCAAATGTTGCGGCATATGCGGCACGGATCAGCATATTTATCATGGCCAGCCGGGTTCGGCGGCTGTCAGCACGCCCATCGTGCTCGGTCACGAATTGTCCGGCGAAGTCATGGCTTGCGGATCCGGCGTTACTGCGCTCAAGCCGGGCGATCGTGTCTCGGTTGATCCGAATATGTATTGCGGCGGCTGCGAATATTGCCAAACCGGCCGGCCTCAATTATGCGATCATTTGCAGGCTGTCGGCGTGACGCGGGACGGCGGCATGGGCGAGATTTGCATCGTGCCTGCGGCGAATTGCTACAAGCTGCCGGACAACATGAGTTACGTCGAAGGCGCGATGGTGGAGCCGCTTGGCTGCGTCGTGCACGGCTTCAAAAAGCTCGACGTGAAGCCGGTACATAAAGTGCTGCTGATTGGAGGCGGCTTCATCGGCCAGCTATTTTTGCAGCTGTTCCGCTCACGGGGGCCAGCGCAAATTACGGTCAGCGATCCGGCGGTCGAGAAACACGCGCTGCTGCGTCAGTCCGGCGCTGACGAGACGGTTGTTCCGACGCCGGAGGTAGCGGAGCAACTGCGGAATTCGGCCGACATCGTGGTCGAATGTGTCGGCCGGAAGGAGTCGATGGAGCTGGCGGTTCGGGCGGCACGCAAGGGCGGGCAGGTGCTGCTGTTCGGAGTGGCTTCGCCGCAGACGGGCATCGAGGTATCGCCTTACGAGATTTTTACAAAGGAGCTGCGCATCTACGGCTCGTTTATCAATCCGCATACGCATCCCGATGCGATAGCGCTGCTGCGAAGCGGCATCGTAGAGGTGGAGCGGCTCGTGAGCCATCGCTTCAAGCTCGATGAATTGCCGGAGGCGATGGCCCAATACGGAAAACTAGGCGTGTCCAAAGGGGTTATCGCGCACGAAGGCTAGAACGGACCGGCGTGGCTTTAGAGATCAAAGACGGTAAATTTACGGAGCGCGCCGTCCCGTCCGGCTGAGGGATGACGGCGTTGTCGCGGATGGTTGCGGGGATTGACCCGCAACCTCCTTATTAATCCCGTCAGACCGATGACGGTTCCAACGAAGTCTTCCAGAAACGCGAATCCTCCAATACAATCTCCTCTGTCAGCTTGCGAATGATGCTTGGCTCCCCCTGGCATTCAGCTCATTCGGCGATTCCTCCATATCCGCGGCATGCGGATCAGCCTTGACTTGAAGCGCTCTCCCAATCCGCATCATTTTGCGCAAGTTGAGTTCTGCGACATATACCTGCATTGTCTTCTGAAATAAAATGTAAGCGCTATCAATTTGGTTTTTTCTCGTTTAGGCGTAAATGGGCCATAAAGGATATTGACGAGCCGTGCAGAATATTACTCACATGTTACATACACGACTACCTGTCTAGTAAAGGAATGATGCATATGATTGGCAAACGTTATTTTTTACCTCTGCGAATGAAGTTCCTCATCGTATTTGTTTTGTTAATTACCGTTCCCTATTTTGTAAGCGGTGTGTTCACATACCGTAAATACTCGTCAGATGTTGACCGCAATACCCGTGATTCCACTTTGAAAATTATGGAACAGATGAACTTGAATCTGGACCGATATGTCAAAGAAATCGACCGGTTGACACAAGCCCCTCTGTATGATCAGGATGTGTTGAGGATTTTACTCCATCACAGCGGCAGTTACGATCCGAATCTGTACTTGCCTATCGAAGAATATGGCAAAATAAACTTGTTCTTATCTTCTTTTACGAGTGACCGGGTGGAAATTAAGGGGATTATGATTTTTACGAATGACGGCGGGCTCTTCAGCAGCTCATTGAATAGTATCAAATCTTATTGGCATTCGGAACAAAACGAATGGATGACCGATGTGAAGCGGTTAAGCGGCGGGCTTGTGATTTTGCCGCCGCATTCGGCTAATTATTATGTGCAGCCCCTTGAAGTCATATCGATTGCAAGGGTCATTGTTCATCCGGAGAGCCGGGTTCCCCTGGGCATTATGAAAGTCGATCTTACGATGGAAGGGTTTCAGCGTGTATTGTCTTTAGTTGATTTTACGCCAAACAGCCGTTTCTTTATATATAACCGCGACAAGGTTTTGCTTTACCCGTTTGAGTATAGTCAACATCCGGATTGGGCCTTTGAACGTGTGACTCACAGCACGCCGGATACGATCATGTCCACTGTGTATTCCAATTACAGCAAACTCACTTTGGTTGGACACATACCTCTCGCTGATTTACGCGGGGATGCGCAGGAACTAACGAACTTTACGGTCATTGTGTCCATCATTTCATTGATCGCCGCCTTCGGCATTGCTGTTCTGATCTCCAACCGTCTGGTCAAACCGATCCGTCGGCTGCAAAGCCACATGAAGCAAGTGCAGAGAGGTTCGTTTCAATCCAAAGCGGTTGTTGTCACGCATGATGAAATCGGTCAATTAACCGTTACTTTTAATACGATGGTTGATGAACTGAACCGCTTAGTAAGGGAGGTATATGAGACCCGAATCAGGGAACGCGAAGCGGAGCTTTCCGCTCTGCAGAGTCAGATCAATCCGCATTTTTTATACAATACGTTGGAATCGGTCAATATGCTGGCACTTCATAACGAACAATTGCAAATTTCTGATATCGTTTCAAGCCTGGGCAAGCTGCTTCGTTATACAGTGGAAAAACAGGAAAGGCCGGTAACTTTGAGGGACGAGCTGTTATTTGTAGATAACTATTTGCAAATACAAGCATTCCGTTTGAAAAACCGGCTGCATGCCGTCATCGACATCGAGCCGTCATTTGAGGATTGTTTGGTGCCTAAACTGATTTTACAGCCATTGATTGAAAATGTAATCGAACATGCGCTGAAAAAAGAAACCGTAACGATTAAAATAACAGCCCATTTTCAGAACGATGACCTGGTCATAAGCGTAACTGATAACGGCATTGGACTGACAAGACAGCAAATCCAAGACATTGAAATACGAATAAACAGCAGAACCGCGGCGCAGTATGGACAGCATCGTTTTGGCGAAGAGAACAAAGGGTTCGGGCTGAGAAACGTACACCAGCGTCTGAAAATTTTATACGGTGACAATTATGGATTATTTATTGACAAAGAGGTCAACGAGGGATCATCCTTTATGTTAAAACTGCCTGTATAAATTGGGAGGGGGATTGGCATGTATAAAATCATGATAGCTGAGGATGAAGACCAGATCCGAATAGGCTTAAAGAAAACAATTGAAGAGGTCATCGGCGGCTTTAAGGTTGTGGCGGAGGCGGCAAACGGGAAAGACGCGTTGGACCAATTGCATAAAACATCTCCAGACATTCTCATAACGGATATTCGGATGCCGGAAATGAACGGGATCGAGACGATCCGTAGGGTCAGAGACAATTTTCCGAGTTTATATATCATTATCGTGAGTGGTTACGGGGATTTCGAATATGCCAAGATGGCTATTAAATATCAAGTTGCGGAGTACTTATTAAAACCTGTGAATCGGGTTGAATTGGCTGAAGTTTTGCAGAGTATAAAAAGAAATTTGGATGCCGGAAATATGTCTTCGAACGAGCACGAGCTTACAGATGAAATGAAGGAAGGCCGGCACGCGATCCGCAAAGTGAAGGATATTGTGATGCAAAATATGGCGGAAGATATTTCCTTGCAAAGAGTGGCCGCCCAGGTGAATCTGACTCCTCATTATTTATCTGTATTGTTCAAAACCGTGTCAGGACAAAATTATTCCGATTTTGTTACGGATAGCCGAATGATCAAAGCAAAGCAGCTTCTGAAAGAAACCAACTTGAAGATTCATGAAATCGCCAATATGACCGGATATGTCAGCGCCAAGCACTTTATGAATGTGTTTAAGCAAAGAGTCGGTACGACTCCTTCCGATTATCGTAATCATGGATCTTAAAATCTCGCACCTTTTCACCATTCCCGGTGATTTCTGTTTCTTAAGGCAGCCCTTATACTTAATCACTGAAAGCGTTTAACAAATGGCGCTTAACCTAGATAACGTGGAAAGGGGTATCGAAATAATGCCAGAAACGGAAAAAAGTGCGAATAAAAACGGAAATGCTGCCGAGCGAAAAAACATCGGTGTGATCGATTGCGACATTCATCACAACATCCCGAATATCGAAGCGATTTTCCCTTACTTGCCGAGAAAGTACAAAGAACAAATTGAAATTTGGGGTCCGCTTCACGGTGGGTTTGGATTAAACGGCGGTCTTCACGGCCGGCGATTCGATGCGTTTCCCGGGGGCGGGAAGCAAGCCGGTTCGGATTTGGATTTTATGATAAGGCAGCATTTTGAAGAGTATGACGTCAAATTCGGTATTTTGACCGGCGAATTTGTAGGATGTACGATGGTTCCCGATCCTTATTATGCGGCTGCTTTATGTTCCGCATACAACGATTACACCATTGAGCATTGGTTGGATAAAGATCCGAGATTACGTGGTTCTATCAACATTCCTTACCACGATATTGCCGCTTCCGTGAAGGAAATCGAGCGGGTCGGTTCTCACCCGCAGATGGTTCAAGCGTATGTTCAGGGCGGAGCGATCCATCCGTACGGCCAGAGAAACTATCATCCGATCTATGAAGCTTGTGTGAAACATAACTTGCATTTCGCGATTCACGTCGGCGGAGAAGGCGCAAGCGGCAATGCATCGGCAACAGGAGCAGGCAACCCCTCGTATTATATCGAAAGACGTGCGGCACGCCCGCAAGTGTTCATGGCGCATATGGCCAGTTTTATATTTGAAGGCGTATTCGAGTTATTCCCGCAGCTGCAGGTGCTGTTCATTGAGGCAGGCGTTTTCTGGATCGCCCCTTACATGTGGCGTTTGGATCAGGATTGGCGTGCGCTTCGCCCGCAGACGCCTTGGGTGGAGAAGAAGCCAAGCGAATATTTGCAAACCAATATGTACTTCGGATCGCAGCCGCTCGAGGAAGTGCCGAATAAAGCGCTTTTTGATTTGATGATGGAGGCCACTTACGCTTCAGAACGGATGCTGTTCTGCAGTGACTACCCGCATTGGGATTTCGATTCCCCGAAGTTGACGTTTCCGAAAATGGATAAAAAGATTGCGGACAACATTTTATACAACAATGCAGCCAAGTTATATGGATTGCCGCTGCATGAATCCACGGAGGGATAAGGCATGACGCGTCATTACATCGGGACAACCGATCAATTTACCGTCGGGGAACCGAAGCTGGTTCAAATCAACGGCCGCAAAATCGGGGTTTATCGGCTAAGCGATGACCGATTCCACGCCATCTTAAATTATTGTCCGCATCAAGGAGCAGAGCTGTGCAAAGGACCAGTCACCTCATGGATCAAATCCTCGAGACCGGGCGATTTTCAGTATGAAAAAGAAGGGGAAATCGTCCGTTGTCCTTGGCATGGTTGGGAGTTCGACATTCCGAGCGGATGTATGGTTATTGACCGCAAGATACGGACATTGACTTACGACGTAACCGTTGAGAAATTTGACGTATCGATAGAGCAGGGCAAGGTTTATATCGAAATGTAACCGGTGATCTTCATCATACAAAAAGGAGAAGGGGTTAAGAACAAATGAAAAAAGTGTGGATATCGATCGCAGCCAGTGTGGTGCTCTTGTCGGTTACGGCAGGTTGTTCGTCCGGCGCTAATGTCAAATCAAGCGGTAATGAAGCGAGCGGCACCGTAGATAAAGCGAAGAAAGACATCACCCTCAAGTTGAGTATATGGGGGGATGACAACCGGAAGCGAGTGTTTGAAGATTTAGGCAAAAAGTTTACCGAGAAGCATCCCAACATCAAAGTAGAAGTGATGTTGATCCCTTACGCGGAATATCCGAAGAAAATGTCGATCATGGTAGCAAGCAGGACCGTGCCTGATGTCGCCTGGTTGTATGACGCGATTATTCCTCAGCTGCGCGATTCGGATCAGCTGTTGGATCTAGCGGATTTGTCCAAAGATGCGGCATATGATCTGAACGATATTTATGCGTCGAATATGGATATTTACCGTAAAAATGGGAAATTGTACGGCATCCCGTTCTCAGCGGGTCCTAAAGTATTGTTCTACAATAAAAAACTGTTCCAGGAAAAAGGCTTAAAAACTCCAAACGAGCTGGCCAAAGAGGGAAAATGGACATACGATGAACTGATCAAAACGGTCAAAGCTTTAACCGATCCGTCAAAAGGGATTTACGGCGTGAAATTCGGTGACGGAAGCAACTGGAAGGATGCGCTGACCGATACGATCTGGTCATTTGGCGCGGATATTTTCAATGAAGACGGATCGAAATTTTTATTAAACTCGCCGGAAGGCGAGAAAGTATTCCAAATGTATGATGACATGATGTTTAAAGATTTCATTCATCCGAAACCGGGCGACCAGCTCCCGTTTGAATCCGGTAAAATTGGCATGTATCGCGGTACCTTCAGTTATTCGGCAAGCGCGCGCAAAGCGGAGGGACTCGAATTCGATATCGCTCCGATGCCGAAGGGGCCTAAGGCAGACGCCCCGTTCTATAACGGTGTCTCCGGATACTCTGTGATGAAGGATTCGGAACATCATGCGGAAGCGATTGAATTGCTCAAGTTTTTCACGGACAAAGAAGGAATTAAAGCGCTCCAGTCGACCTTCCCGCCAACACGTAAATCGGTGCTCGAATCCGCTGAATTCGCCAATTTGAATGCGCAGCCTTCGGCAGAGGGCATTAAGCTGGCCATGTCCCAACCCATGATGGCGGGAGGGCGCATAATCCCTACTCCGACCAACTGGCAGCAGATTGATTCGAAAATGCAAAGTATGCTGGATATGCTGTACACCCGGAACGCTTCGGTTAAACAAATGTTGGATCGGATGGAAAAAGAGGTAACCCCTCTGTTGAAGTAAGCGATGTAAGATCGCAGTGTTTGAAATACGTTCTTACCGCTAAACATATCGGGTATCGATCATGGATTGGCGGTAAGAACGAAAGGCGGTAATGATAATGAGCAGATCCGATGCAGTTCAGCAATCCGGCGTCAACGGCCGGGTAATCGTAAAGAGCGGCGGACAATTAAATCGGAGAGAGAAGTGGTATGGCTACGCGTTTGTCATGCCGATGTTGATAGGCTATATCCTGTTTCTATTCGGACCTGTTGTTGCTTCGTTCGTCATGAGTTTCACTAATTGGAACTTAACAAGCGCTTTGAAGTTTGTCGGTTTGGCCAATTACCGGATGGCTTTTTTCGAAGACCCGGTATTTGTGGAAACGATATGGAACACGTTATATTTCACGTTGCTTTTTGTCCCGTTAAATATTGTGATTACTTTGTCTTTGGCTTTGTTAACTCAAAGGTCCATTCCTGGGATCGGCTTTTTTCGGACAGCCATCTTTTCTCCGGTTGTCACCTCCATTGTAGTCTGGGCGATCATTTGGAAATATATATTTCAAACCGATAACGGCTTGGTCAACGCGATATTGAAATGGTTTGGCATCACCGGTCCGGCCTGGCTGTACAATCTGGAATTGGCGATTCCGGTAGTTGTTATTGTCTCCTTGCTCAAAAGCCTAGGGATGAATATGGCGATCTTTTTGTCAGCCTTAAACGGCGTTCCGGCGATGTATTACGAAGCTGCACGAATCGATGGCGCTTCCCGCTGGCGGTCCTTTCTTCATGTGACGCTTCCTTTGATTTCCCCATCCATGTTTCTAGTCGTTATGATTACATTAATCGGTTCGATGAAAGTATTCGGGCAAATTTATATTTTGACCAAAGGCGGTCCGGGGACAAGCACACATGTGATGGTTTATTATATCTACGAGCAAGCTTTCAAATATAATGAGTTCGGATATGGTTCCGCTATATCGTTTGTACTGTTTTTTATCATCTTGCTGTTAACCTTGTTCCAATGGTACGGGAGAAAGAGGTGGGTTCATTATGAAGAGTAACTCCCGCAGCAAGCTGCTCAGCTATTTGCCGCAATATATCGTGTTGATGATCATTGCTGTAGTCAGCCTTATACCGTTTTATTGGATGGCGGTCACCTCGTTAAAAGATTATTCGCAAGTTTTTGTGACACCTCCGAAATGGATTCCGAGTCCTGTTATGTGGAGCAATTACGTGGAGCTGTTTCAGCGTTATCCGTATCACCTTTATTTTTTTAACAGCTTGTATATTGCCGTTCTGGTGACGGCAGGCACCTGTCTGGTAGCATCGTTGGCCGGATATGCCATTGCCAAAGTATCGTTTCCTTTTAAAAATGCTATTTTTCTTTTTTTGCTCAGCAGTATGATGATTCCGACCGAGTCGACGGCTATTCCGCTATTCATTTGGTTCGGAAAACTAGGAGTTATCGACACTCATTTTCCTTTGATTGTTCCGGCCATTCTCGGAGCAGGCGGCACCTTCGGCGTATTTTTAATGCGGCAGTTTTTTGTCACGATTCCGGATGAACTGAGCGAGTCAGCCAAAATGGACGGGTGTACGCCATTCCGGATATATTGGAATATTATGCTGCCTCTGGCCACCCCTGCTATTGCCACATTATCGATATTAACGTTTTTGCATAGCTGGAATGAATTTTTCGAGCCGTTAGTTTATCTCAATAGCAGCGATTTATATACGATACCGTTGGCGCTGTCGATGTTCACGGATGAGGGCGGAACCAAGGGACATCTGATCATGGCTGCTTCTATGGTAGCTACGATTCCGCTATTGGCCGTATTTTTCTCGGCACAGAAGAAGTTTATTGAAGGAATCACGATGACCGGGTTGAAATAATCATGTTGTTTGGCCGTCCGATTTGGAGGCCACTGAAAAAGTGAACGCTGTATGAGCAAATTATTCCTCCGCTCGCCAATTGTCTCCGAATTTCTTAGATTATACCCGCTCATGGCGGGTGAAATTTGGAGACAAAAGCGAACGCTGGCGCTTCTCCAGAATAATTTCGCTCACTTCGCTTCTTTTCAGAGGCCTCCCGATTTGGGCGGTTCTTTATTGTTCTTAGGTAACGGAAATCAAATTCATCCCATCCGGCTCCCGGAAAGAAGAAATAGAGCCGGCTGCGTCTTGTTGAGAAAAGATTAATGACATGTATATTTTATTACATGTCATTAATTATCTGGTTTTTTGG
This sequence comes from Paenibacillus thalictri, assembly GCF_004307995.1. GTDB lineage: Bacteria > Bacillota > Bacilli > Paenibacillales > NBRC-103111 > Paenibacillus_AF > Paenibacillus_AF thalictri. Next base: position 48,700 of record NZ_SIRE01000008.1, read on the forward strand.
GGTACTTTCCGCTAGGAGTCTGTCTGACGGATTGATTCTCGTCGGACAGCCTCCTATTTGATGGTAGATAATTCCGGCCGATCGGCGCCTGATTTGCGCCGTGCGGAAAGCACGTAGCTGCATCCCGATTTTTGTGGCATAATGTTGTTACTTATGGGACATAGACGACACGGAAAACGGTTCAAGCGGCCGGCTGCAGAAAGCCGTAAACGCGCCGTCAGGCGGAAGGGGTAACGGTAGACGGTGAAAACGATACAAGGAAAAATGTTCGTCGCATTCGGCTTGACCATTCTGCTGGCGATAATTGTCATCGCTTACAGCTCGTATTACAGCTCGGCCAAAGTCATTGAGCGCAACGCGACCTCGTATATATCGGATCGGATTCAGGGGGCCAACGACAATCTGCAATCGATGGTGGAGGAAGCGGACAATGTTGCCAAATCGATCGTCATCCGCGACTTGATCCACCAAAGCTTGGTCAGCCATACCGAGGCGCCGACGCTGGAATGGTTCCAGGAAAAGAAGGCGGTGGAGGAGTTTCTCGGATCGATGGCCGCCTTCAAAAATTATGTGCGGCAAATTACCGTCATCGGTCAAGGCGATGTCGTGTTTTACACCGGTTACCGTGCGGGAAATTCCGAATTTGTCGCATCGCTGTGGCGGGACCCGCAAATCCGCGAAAACCGGCGCCATCTGCTTTTCGATCCGTCGGGGAGCGGCCGCATTATGCTTGTCCGCCCCGTGTTGTCCAGCGGAGATTTGATCGGCCTCTGCATCGTCGATTTCGACCCGAATCTAATCAGGCAGGTATACGAAATCGAGCCGTTATCGGAAACGGTGGTGTCGGTTATCGATGAAAGCGGCAGCATCATGTACGATTCCAGAACCGAACGCATCGGCAGCAGGCTGGAGGATCGGCAGCTGCTTACGCTGCTGGCGGGCGTGGATCCCGGCAAATGGAAAAGCAGCAAGGTAAGCATGGACAACCGGCCGTATTTGGCGGTATTGTCGCGCTCGGCCTACACCGGCTGGGCTACCGTGACGATGGTGCCGCTTTCCGTGTTGCTCAGCGAAGTGAAGGGCATCGGCAGCCAAATTTTGACGATGACGGTTATCGTGCTTGCGGCTGTGCTGCTCGTATCCATTTTTCTCTCCAAGCAAATAACCAAAAACATCAAGCGGCTGCACAGTGCGATGAGGCTGGTCCGCGAGGGTCATATGAATGCGCGGCCGCGCATCAAAATCGACGATGAAATCGGTCAGCTCAGCGACATGTTTGTGTCCATGATGGACCATCTTCAAGAGCTGCTGCACAAGGTCAAAACGCAGGAAAGAGAACGGCGTGAAGCCGAATACCGCGCGCTGCAGGCGCAGATCAAGCCGCATTTCTTATACAACACGCTCAATACGATCAAATATTTGGCGCGAATCCAGCATGCTCCCAACATCGAGGAAATTTCCGGTTCGCTGATCGAGCTGATGCGATTTGCCATTGACCCGCAGCGGGAAATGATTGCGGTCCGCGAAGAGCTGGAACAGGTCGACAGATATGTGCGCATCCAGCGGTATAAGTTTTTGGACCGGATCACGGTGAACGTGAAGGCGGAGGAGGAAGTGCTGGACTGCCTCATTCCGAAGCTGATTGTGCAGCCGATTGTGGAAAATGCGATGAATCACGGGCTGGGCACAACGGACCGGGAAGGCACCGTCTCGATCCGCATATACAGCGACGGGCCGTTGCAGCTCAAGCTGAGCGTAACGGACGACGGGACGGGCATGGATTCGGCAACGCTGGAGCGCATAAACAGCTGCGATCATGACAAGTCAATCGACTTGTCCCGCACAGGAGGCATTGGTCTCAGCAACATTCGCGAACGGCTGCAGCTCGCTTACGGGGAGCCCTATGGACTCAGCATTTACAGTCAGCCGGGCGTATTTACGACCGTCGAAATGACAATACCGCAAGTGAGAAGGAGGAACGGCATTGCAACTCAAGGTTATATCCGTGGATGATGAATGGCTTGTACGCAACCACTTGCGCTCCCTGATCGATTGGGAGCGGCTTGGGTTTACACTGTGCGGCGAAGCCGGCGACGGAGCCGAGGCGCTGGAGCTGATTCGCGAGCTGCAGCCGCATCTGGTTATTGCCGATATGAATATGCCCGGAATGGGCGGTGTGGAGCTCGTCCGGCACATATCCGAGATGTATCCGCAGGTTAGAATTATCGCGTTAAGCAGCTACGATTCTTACGATTACGTGCGCGGCTCGCTGCACTACGGCGCCATGGATTACTTGCTGAAGCATTCGCTGACGCCGGAAGCGCTCATCCAAGTGCTTGGCCGCGTCAAGGAGAAGATGAGCGAAGAGCTGGCCCAGATTAACGCCCGCGAACGGGAGCGGCTGAAATGGGAGGCGGCGGGTCCGGCCGTCAGCCAAAGTTACTTGAAAGAACTGCTGATCGGAGCCGGTACGCCGGAGGCACGGCGCAAATACGTCGAGTATTTTCAAGATATGCCTTATGGCCGGGACGGTCAGCAGCATGTGCTGTTTCTGATGAAGCTGATTCATTTCGATTCGCTGCCTTTGCGTATGAACGAGCAGGAGCTGACGTTGTTTATCCGCTCTGTTACTGACATGGCAATGCAAATCGTGGCCGACGCGGGCTGTGCCGTTTATTTGGAGCGCGGGTCCTTTGGCGTGTTGTTTTCGCTGGAGAACGAACGCAGTGAATACGGCATGCTGCAGCGTGTCGAAGCCAAAAAGTCGCGCTTGGAGAAATCGCTGGAACTGTACTTTAATTCGGCAGGCATTGTTCTTGGTTCTGCGATGTTTGACAGCATCGCTGCGATCTCCGTTCAATTCACCGAGCTGCGGAGCCGCTTGGACGAGTTGCAGGGTTACAAGCCGAAGGCGGAGCGCCACGGCGGGGCTCCGGCGTCATTGGTCACGCTGAACCAAGAGAAGGAACTGCTTGCTGCCGCCGAAGCGTGTGACGCCGCGGAAACGTCGCGTATTGTCAAGGAGATTGTCAAGGCGTGCGCGGCGAACGAGGCGGCTTTCCGGCGCGGCGCAGCCAGCGTCAGCGCGGAACTGATCCAGCTTGCCGTGAAAATTGCACAAAAGGCCGGTATGGATGCGGAGTGGATTTTTCAGGAAATGAAGGCCGGTCTGTCTGCGCCCAAAAACGGGCAGGAGCTGGAACGCAATCTTCAAGCGTTGTTCGCCAGGTTAATTGAGGAGCTGAGCCTGCATCAAACCTCGGCCCGTTATTCCAGATATGTGGCGCAAGCCGTGCGCATCATTCAGCAGCGCTACAGCGAAGGCATTACGTTGGAGGAAACCTCGGAAGAGCTGCATATTACACCGTCTTACTTAAGCAGGTTGTTTAAGGAGGAGACGGGAGCAACGTTCACCGAATACGTGACCGCCTACCGGATTGACCGGAGCGCACAATTGATCCGCACGCGGGCATGCTCCGTGAAGGAAATTTATCAGCTGGTCGGCTTCAACAGCTACAGCTATTTCATCAAGCTGTTCAAGGAGCATATGGGCGAAACGCCCCACGTGTACGCAAGTAAGTACGGCAAATAACTCGGCGTGTGGAGGCGGAAGAGGGGACATTTGCATCGGGAAAAGCGAAGCGGTCGGTCAATAACATTGCAAACATTTGATGTTTATTATAAAAATGTAGTACGCCGCCGCCACGTTCAACGACCTATAATAAAACTCGAGTTGCAACAACACACTACAGATTAGGGGTTGAATGATGATTATGAGACAAATGAAACCGCTAACAACGATGCTGGTAGCAGCGACGGCGTTCTCCACGCTGCTCAGCGCGTGTTCATCCGCGGACAATACGGCGGGCGGAGCCTCTTCCGCAGCCGGCGAGCAGGCCAGCTCGGTGCTGAACCCAAGCGGCTTTCCCATTGTGAAATCAGAGGTGTCCATGCGGGTGTTCGGCTGTAAGGACCCCAATCAGGCGGCTTGGAAAGATGTACTGGTATTGAAGGAATATGAGAAGAAAAGCGGCATTAAAATGATGTATGAAGAAACGCCGGCGCAGGGCTGCGACGAAAAGCGGAATTTGCTGTTTGCCTCCAACGAATTGCCGGACGTGTTCCTCCGGGCGAATCTGACCAACACGGATATTTCCAAATACGGGATGCAGGAGCAAATGCTGATTCCGCTTGAAGGGATCATCGACAAATATGCGCCGAATTTGAAAAAGCTGTTTGAGCAGTACCCCGATGCGAAGAAGTCGGTCACCGCAACGGACGGCCACATCTATTCGCTGCCGGTGTTCCGGCTCCAGGCGGCAGGCCGCGGAGATAAAGTATGGATCAATCAGGACTGGCTCAAGAAGCTGAATTTGAAAGCGCCTACGAATGTCGACGAATTGTTTACCGTTCTGCGCGCATTCCGCGACCAAGACCCGAACGGCAACGGCAAAAAGGATGAAATCCCGCTGGGCCTGCGTGATCCGGGCATGGTATTCTCCACGTTCGCCGGTTCCTTCGGACTGGACCGGCAGCTTGGCACCAACGCCAATATCGAAGGAAACAAGGTGAAGTTGTGGATTGGCGACGACAGATACAAGGAGCTGCTGATGTTCCTTAACAAGCTGTATGCGGAAAAGCTGCTGTATGCGGATTTCTACGCAGCCGATCTTCCGAAGTGGCGCAGCAATTTGTCGCAAGCGCTTTACGGCATGTTTTTCATCTACGCTTCCGATCCGTTCACCAAGGTGGAAAATCAGTTCGCCGGCATGGCGCCGATTAAAGGCCCGCACGGTGATCAGCTGCTCAGCACGGGCAGCCCGCTGGCTTCGCCGATCGGCACGTTTGCGATCACGAAAGTGAACAAAAATCCCGAAGCGGCGATCCGTTGGGTCGATTATTTCTACAGCGAAGAAGGCAGCCGCTTTTTCAATTACGGCGTAGAAGGCCAAACATACAATATGCAAAACGGCAAACCTGTGCTGGTTGACAGCATCAAAAACGATCCGCGCGGCATGATGGCGGCGCTGGGTCAAGTGAATCTCGTGCCCGGCGGCGGTTTCCCGACGATTATCGTCGACGATATCGTATTGAGCGAGAGAACCAAAGAGGTTTCCGCCGCTTCCGAAACGTTCACCTCCAAAGCGATTTACGGCGCTCCGATCTTCGGCAAGGAAGCAACCGACAAGATCGTGCCGATTAAAGCCGATATCGATAAATATGTGCAGGAGTCGGCGATCAAATTTATTCTCGGCGAAACGAGCTTCGACAAATGGGGCGAATACACAGCCACGCTGAAAAAGATGAAAGTCGACGAACTCGAACAGGCTTATCAAGCCGCCTTCGATGCGATGAGCAAATAAACTAGGTCAGCAAGCAGGCAAACGCCCCGGGCCAACAGAGAAATCAGCAGACAGACGGCCCGGGGCCGCATCGATAGGAGAGGAGTTGACCTGCATGAACACGCAGCAAGCCGCCATGCCGGCCTTGCATTCAAAGCCGAGCCGCAGGCTGTGGAAACGCATCTTATCCAAATACGAATTTTATATCATGTTGGCCATTCCGCTTATCTGGTATATCGTGTTTAAATATGTGCCGATGTACGGAATCCAGATCGCTTTCAAGGACTTTTCGGCCACCCGCGGCATTATGGGCAGCCCTTGGGCGGGTCTGCGCCACTTTCAACGATTTTTCGAGTCGTCTTATTTCTGGGAGCTGCTGTGGAATACGTTGTCGTTGAGCTTGTATTCGCTGCTGGTCGGCTTCCCGATCCCGATTTTACTGGCCCTCCTGATCTATGAGATCAACGGCAAGCGGCTGAAGAAATGGGTGCAAAACGTAACGTATATCCCGCATTTTTTGTCCCTAGTCGTGATCGTCGGTATGCTTAACGTGTTTCTTGATCCGGACACCGGCAAGGTCAACCAGCTGCTGATGCTGCTTGGCGTCGATCCGATCCCGTTTATGCGCAAGGCGGAGTGGTTTCAGACGGTATTTGTCTCTTCCGATGTTTGGCAGCACATGGGCTGGAGTTCGATTATTTATTTGGCGGCCTTAAGCGGCATCGACCCGACGCAATACGAAGCGGCCAAGATGGACGGGGCGAGCCGGTTTCAACGGCTGATGCATATCTCGCTGCCAGGCATGCTGCCGACGATTGTCATTATGTTTATTTTGCAGGTCGGGCATTTGATGGATGTCGGCTTCGAGAAAGCGCTGCTGATGCAAAACCCGGTCAACGCCAGCAAAGGCGAAATCCTTGCCACCTTTGTGTATAAAAACGGCATCCAGCAAGGCCAGTTCAGCTATACGGCGGCGGCGGGATTGTTTAATTCAGTCATCGATTTCATCCTGCTCATCCTCGTCAACGGCTGGGCGCGCAAAAAAACGGAGTCCAGCTTATGGTAGGAGGCGGCACAGATGACATCTTATGAATCCAAAGGAATCCGTTCGGGGGACGATAAGCTTTTTGACGCGATTGTGTATGTAATTGCCGGCATTGTGCTTGTGGTTGTCCTGTACCCGCTGCTGTTTATTGTGAGTGCTTCGTTCAGCGACCCCGTAAACGTCATTGAAGGCAAGATTTGGCTGCTGCCGCAAGGACTCACCATAGCGCCTTACCAACACGTGTTTGAGAACGAGGCGATCTGGAGTGGCTACGGCAACACTATCTTGTACACGCTGGCGGGAACGCTGGTCAATATCGTGCTGACCGTGCTGGCGGCTTATCCGCTGTCGCAGCGGGATTTGCCGGGACGGACCGTGATGATGGTGCTGATTACCATTACGATGTTTTTCAGCGGCGGCTTGATCCCGACTTATTTGCTGATCAAATCGATGGGTATGATCAATACCGTTTGGGCGATGATTTTGCCCGGAGCGATCTCAACTTACAATCTGATCGTAATGCGGACGTTTTTTCAAAACGGTATTCCGTACGAGCTGCAGGAATCCGCTTGGATCGACGGCGCTTCCAATTTCCGGCTGCTGCTGACAATCGTGCTGCCGCTGTCGATGCCGATTTTGGCGGTGATGGTGTTGTTTTACGGGGTAGGCCACTGGAATGCGTATTTTAATGCGATGATTTATTTGAAGGACCGGGAGCTATTCCCGCTGCAGCTCATTTTGCGCGAAATTTTAATTCTTAACCAGTCGGAAAATATGGGACTCGACGGGGCGGGAATGACCGAGCGGGTTATGATGGCGGAAAGCATCAAATATTCGGTCATCATCATCTCCAGTCTTCCGGTGCTGGTACTGTATCCTTTCGTGCAAAAATATTTCGTGCAAGGCGTTATGATCGGCTCGATCAAGGGATGACCGCGAGCCGGTCCTCTTTGTTATCCGTATCATATTCGGAAAGGGGCAACGACATGAAACAACCTAATTTATTGCTGATTCAAACCGATCAACAAACGGCGGAGACGCTGAGCTTGCATGGCAATCCCGCATTGCGCACACCGGCGCTGGAGAAGCTGGCGCAGCGCGGCGTCGTGTTCGAGCAGGCGTTCTGCAACTATCCGGCCTGCTCGCCTTCGCGTTCGTCGATGATGACCGGACGCTATTGCTCAACACTGAACCTGCACGCCAATCATATGCTGATCAATCCGGCGGAAACGTCGCTGCCGCAGGTGCTGAAGGAGCATGGCTATCAAACGGCGCTGATCGGCAAAAACCATGCATTTATGACCGATGAGAAGCAATCGTATTATCCCGGCGGTACGCCGGAGTTGTCCAGCACGCTGCATAACGTGTTTGATTATGTGAGACTTGGCGATCACGGGCATATGGTCGACGGCTACCGCGACGACCCGGGCGCAAAGGCCGCTCATGCATGGGCCGTCGAAAACTGCTGGAACAGTCCGCTGGGGCATGGCGTTAACCCGGCACCGCTGGAGAAATGCGGCACTTATTTGCTGGGGGAGACGATGGTGGATTATTTGGAGCGTGTCCGCAGCGGCGATAAGCCGTTTTTTACATGGCTGTCATTCCCGGATCCGCACACGCCGTATCAGGTGCCTGAGCCTTATGCCAGCATGATCGATCCGGCCGACGTGCCGATGCCTCCGGTGGATACGCTGGACGGCAAACCGGAACGGGTGAAGGTGGCGCATCTTATGGACGCCATGGACACCGCCGACGAAGCGCTGATTCGCAAAGTCCGCGCCATCCATTACGGCATGATCCGTTTTATCGACGATACGCTGGAGAAAATATTCGCCAAGCTGGATGAGCTGGGGCTTTCGGACAATACGGTCATCATGTTCACTTCCGACCATGGCGATTCGATGGGCGCTCACGGGATCATTCAGAAGCACAACTTTTTCTACGATTCATTTACGCATGTGCCGTTTATTATGTCGGTTCCCGGTTACGACGGCCCTCGACGGACGCCGCATCCTGTGGAACTTGTCGATGTGATGCCGACGCTGCTGGAGTTTGCCGGCGTGCCGGTGCCGCCGGGCTGCCAGGGGAGAAGCTTGGTTCCGTTTCTGCTTGGCGATCCGGCTTACGCCCCGCGTCCGTTTATTGTGATGGAAAGCGGCGAGCACGGAGAATCGCCCCGCGAGTCGGACATTGTTTTGCGCCCCGAGCATCCGTTTGACGAGCGGTATTTTGTCTGGTGCGCTTACCGTGACGCTTGGCTGGGCAAAGGCAAAGCGATTCGCACAGGGGAGTGGAAGCTGTGCGTATACGCAAACGGCGAAGGCGAGCTGTACGATTTGCGGCAGGATCCGCACGAGCTGCACAACCGGATCGACGATCCGGCATGCGCGCAGGTGCGTATCGAGCTGGAGCGCAAGCTGATGCGGTGGATGATGGAGAAGGAAGATCCTTTGCCGCTCAACACAACAGTCAAAGTTTCGATGCAATCCATGAAGGAGAAATACGGAGTCGCCGGCCAATAAACCAAGTTAGATGCCATTTACAAAATCACTTAATGAGTGCAAAATCCAAAAGAACCAGCTCTTCGCAAGGAGATTCGGTCCGGCTGCAGCCTGCAAATCAGGCTGCGGCCTTTTTGCCGTTATAACGGTCATCTGTATTTTTGAAACATTTTGCAGAGATTCGTGGTAAATACAGCCGTATAGGGCGCGTGCTACAATTGCACCTGTAAGCGCTTTATATTATTTGATTTCCGGACTAAAGGAGGGGGAAATTTGAAGAAGGGAATAGGCGCCATGACGCCGAGGAAGCGCAATCTTACTGCTTTCTATCTGTTTATCAGCCCATGGCTCATCGGTTATTTGGCGTTCACGCTGGGCCCGATTATCGCTTCGGGATGGTTAAGCCTGACGGATTACGACGGGGTCAACAGCCCGCATTTTATCGGTGCGGACAACTACAAAGAAATTGTGCATTCGGATTTATTTTGGAAATCGCTGTGGGTAACGGTGTATTACACGCTGGGTCATGTGCCGCTCAGCGTAATCGGCGCGTTATGCTTAGCGGTGCTGCTGAATCAGAAGATTCCGTGGCTGTCCTTGTGGAGGACGATTTTTTACTTGCCGGTCGTTACATCAGGTGTGGCGGTGGCGCTTTTATGGTCGTGGATTTTTCAGCCGAGCTACGGGCTTGTGAACATTTTTCTGTACGAGGTGTTTGGCGTGCAAGGGCCTGGATGGTTCTTCGACGAGCATTGGACGGTTCCCGCGTTTATCATCATGAGCTTGTGGGGCATAGGGGGGCCGATGCTGATTTATTTGGCCGGTTTGCAGGGCATTCCGACCAGTTTGTACGAGTCGGCGGAAATCGACGGCGCCAGCGCTTTCCGGCGTTTCTGGCACATCACGCTGCCGATGATTACCCCGGCGCTGTTTTTTAATACCGTGATGACGCTGATTGCTTCGTTCCAAGTGTTTACTCCCTCTTTTGTCATTACGAAGGGCGGACCGAACTATGCTTCGTATTTCTACGTGTTGTATTTATACCAAAACGCGTTCGAGAACTTCCGGATGGGTTACGCTTCCGCGCTCGCCTGGATTTTGTTTGTCGTCATCCTGGCGGTAACGATCTTCATGTTTCGCTTGCAGCGAAGATGGGTTCATTACGAATCGGTCAGATAAGGAGGGAAACATCGTTTATGTCTGCATTATCTACACAAACGACCGAACGGTCGTATGCCTCCGGACAAGTCAAGAAATTACGCGGCAGGAAGCTGCAAAGCGGGCTGCTGCGGACACTGTATATCTTGATTATGGTATGCGGCTCGATAGGTGTCCTAACCCCGATCGTATGGATGCTGTCCACGTCGCTGAAGTCCGCAGGCACCGTTATGCTCATGCCGCCGCAATGGATTCCGCATCCGCTGCAATGGCGCAATTATATCGACGCCATCGATTTTTTGGATAAAGGCATGGTGTTTGGCAATACGCTGGTTATCGTGTTGTTTTCGATTGTCGGGCAATTATTCGCCAGCACGCTGGCCGGATTCGGCTTTGCCCGCATTCATGTGCCGGGGCGGGAGTGGCTGTTTCTGCTTGTGCTCACCGGATTTATGCTTCCCGTGCAGGTGACGCTGATTCCGCAATTTGTGTTATTCAGCAAATTCGGCTGGATTGACACGTATTACCCGCTGATCGTGCCGGAGTTTATGGGCGCTCCGTTTTACATTTTTCTCGCCCGCCAGTTTTTTCTGACCATTCCGCTGGAAATGGATGAAGCGGCACGTGTCGACGGCTGCGGTTATTTCGGCATTTACACCCGGATTATTCTTCCTTTGTCCAAACCGCTGCTGGGCATTATCTCCATCCAGACGTTTATGCATGCATGGAACGATTTCTTGCGGCCGCTGATCTTTCTGCATACTTCCTCCAAATACACGGTCGCTTTAGCGCTGCAAAATTTCACGGCCGATTACGGCATGACGCCGTGGCATTTGCTGATGGCTGCGACGCTGACCGCGCTTTTGCCGTGCATTGCGCTGTTTTTCGTGGCGCAGCGTTATTTTATTCAAGGCATCGTGATTTCCGGGGTGAAGGGATAACAAAGAATCGCCCCACATTCATTTTAAAAAGGAGAGGTCACTCATGCGAAAAAAGACCATTGTTGCCGCAATGCTGACAGGCGTTATTCCGGTTGTCGCCGCCTGCTCGGCGGCAAGCTCAGGTTCGGCGGATAAGGCGTCCGCAGCCCCTGTAGAAATCAAGTGGCTGATGCGGAGCAACCCGTTTGAAAACAAATGGGAGAAGGAAGTCGTCATTCCCAAATTCGAGAAGTTGCATCCGAACATCAAAGTCAATCTGATCGTCGTTCCTTCCAATGAAGTCGATCCGAAGTTGTCGACGATGGTGGCGGCGGGCGATCCGCCGGATGTGTTCTCGATGTGGGGGGAGTCCGGCTTTAATGAATATTACAACAAAGGACTGCTGCTTGACCTGAGCTCATATATTAAACAAGATTTGAAAAAAGAAGATTTTGTCGACGGCGTATTCGACATTTACGCGGTGGACGGCAAATATTATTCCGTGCCGCAGGTGTCCAACTTTGGGATGATGATGGTGTACAACAAAGATTTGTTTAAAGCCGCCGGCTTGCCCGATCTGCCTACATCCTGGTCGGACCCGTCCTGGACGTGGGATAAGATGGTGGAATACGCCAAGAAGCTGACCAAAAACTACGGCCAAGGCGCCAACGCGCAATACGGCGTAGTGCCGCCGCTGGAAGCGCATCAGCTCGCATATCTTTGGGGAACGGACCCGTTCCTGCCGGAAAGTTACAAAACCGGCTTTGCGACCTCCTCCAAGCTGGACGATCCCGGCGTCATCGCCGCGCTGCAGGCGACAGCCGATCTCGTTCACAAGGACAAGGTCGCGCCGACCCCGGCCGAGACGAAGACGCTGCAGCAGCTTGGCGACATCTTTGCCACCGGTAAAATCGGCATGGCGTTTAAGCTGTCCACGCAGGCGTACGGCAATTTGAAAAGCGTTCCTTTCAAGTGGGGGCTGGCCCCGCTGCCGCGCATGAAGGACAATAAAACCGCGTTATACAACGGCGCCTGGTTTATCGCCCAAAAAAGCAAGCACCCCAAAGAGGCGTGGGAGCTGATCAAGTTTTTGCTGACGCCGGAAAGCGCCAAAGACATGAGTGACGTTACGGGTTTCCTCGTTCCGCTGAAGAGCACGACGGAAACGTGGCTCGACTTGTTCACGGGTCCGACCGACATGACCAAAGACCAACTGCGCGAGGCGATTACCGGATACCCGAAAAACTCCATCGAAAATGCGAACCATCTGTTCGCCAATTACCGGGAAATGAACACCACCTTGACGCAGGGGCTCGATCCGCTCTGGACGGGCACGCAGTCGGCCGCCGATACGATCAAAACGGTCAAACCGAAGGTCGACGCGGTGTTGAAGCGTACTTTTGACGCCAAGGATAAAAAATAAGGCGGGAAGGCGGAGAGGCATATGTCCGTACAACGTTTCTATGATGATCTCACCGAATATTATCATCTGATCTACGCGAATTGGGATGCTTCCCTGCGGCGGCAAGGCAAACACCTTGACGCGATTATTCGCGCTTATCTGCCGAACGGCGATCTCGATGTGCTGGACGCGGCCTGCGGGATTGGCACGCAAAGCATCGGGCTGGCCTTAAGCGGAGCGTACCGGGTGACAGCCTCCGACCTCTCGCCGGCTTCGGTGGAGCGGGCGCAGAAGGAAGCTTCTGCTAGAGGGGCGGCGGTTGCATTCAGCGCAGCGGACATGCGCCATGTGTTCGAGCATCACGGGCGGCGCGAGTTTGACGTCGTGCTTGCCTGCGACAATGCGGTGCCGCATCTGCCTGACGACGGAGCGCTTCTGCATGCTGTCGCCGAGCTGCACCGCTGTACGAAGCAGGGCGGGCTGTGCCTGATTTCCGTCAGGGATTACAGCGATTATCCGGGCTCCGGTACGCAGGTTCACCATTACGGAGTCCGAGAACAGGACGGGAAGCGGTACGTGCTGCTGCAAGTGTGGGACATGTCGGAAACGATGTACCATACGGATTTTTATGTGATTGAAGACGACCGCTTCGGCCCTCCGGTAACCCGTTTGGCCCGCGGCGTGTATTATCCCGTCACTACGGACCGGCTGGCGGCGGTGATGCAAGAAGCGGGGTTCTCCGATGTACGGAGACTAGATGAAGCGTTTTTCCAGCCGATCCTGGTTGGCGTAAAAAAAGAATAAGGAGCTGCGAATTCATGACTTCCGCATCCAGCAATCATAACAAGAGACCAAACGTCATCTGGATTTTCGGCGACCAACACCGGGGCCAAGCGCTTGGCTGTGCCGGCGACCCCAACGCGCATACGCCCAATATCGATAATTTGGCCGCCTCGGGCATGCAATTTACCCGTGCGGTATCCGGAATTCCGCTATGCTGTCCTTATCGCGGCTCGCTGCTAACCGGGCTGTATCCGCATCGGGCCGTCCGCGGGCACGAGCACCGGCTGGACCCGGAACATCGGACATTGGCGCATGTGTTTAACGAGGCCGGTTATGACACGGCTTATTTCGGGAAGTGGCATCTGGACGGCTTCCACGAACGAGAAGGCAGGGCGGCGCATCATATCATTCCCCCCGAGCGCAGGGGCGGGTTTCGCAAATGGATCGGTTACGAAAACAACAACAGCCAGTGGGATTGCTGGGTTCACGGAGGCGCAGGGGACGAGGCGTTCCATCACCGGCTGCCGGGATACGAAACCGACGAGTTGACCGGTCTGCTGCTCGATTATTTACGTGAACAAGCGGAGGCGCAAGCATCGGGCAGCGAACAGCCGTTTTTCGCCGTCCTTTCGGTGCAGCCTCCCCACGATCCGTACATCGCGCCGGCTCCGTTCCGGGATAAATACAATGCCGCCAGCATTCGTCTGCGGCCCAATGTGCCGCAGGTACCGCGGATCGAAGAGCAGGCGCGCAAGGAGCTTGCCGGTTATTATGCAATGATCGAAAACTGGGATTGGAATGTCGGACGTATCGTAAAGGCGCTGCGCGACAGCGGAACCCTGGAGAACACGCATATTCTCTTTTTTAGCGACCATGGCGATATGCACGGGTCTCACGGCCAATTCCGCAAAACGAGCCCGTGGGAGGAAGCCATTCGCGTGCCGATGATTATTAGCGGCGAGAAGCCGTTCTACGGGCGGCGTACCGGTACGACGAAAGTTCCCCTGAATCACGTCGATGTCGCGCCGACCACTCTCGGTTTATGCGGCATCGGCAAGCCGGATTGGATGCAAGGCACAGACATGTCTTCGCTGCGGCTGCCGGAGCGGCCGCAGCCCGAAATGCCGGATTCGGCTTTTCTGCAGCTTGTTGAGCCTACCCGGCATGCAAACAGCGTTGACCGTGCATGGCGGGGCGTCGTTACGACCGACGGTTGGAAGTATGTTTGTCTGGAAAACACCCCCTGGCTGATGTTTAATCTTAACGAGGACCCGTACGAGCAGGTAAATCTGGCGTTTAATTCGGTATACGCAAGCGAACGCAAGTGGCTGAACGAAAGGCTGAAATTGTGGGTGGCGGATACCGGCGACCGGTTCGAGCTTCCCGATTTTTGACCGTTTTCACCCGTGATCATGTCGCGGCTGCTGCGTCTTCAGTTATTCCATCGTCCGTCAGACATATTAAGTTTCCAGCATTCGGATGTTATAATGGGCTTTAGGCAACCTTCGGAGGCGATGAACATGCTGCAGATGGAGATGAGTAACCGCAGTTCGCTGGATCAATTGTACATCAATATTCGTTGGCTCAAAGAATGGAAGCGCTCCAGCATTGCTCATTTGGGAGGGGGAGTGTTTCAATATTCCACCTTGTGGCTGGTGCTTTCCGGCGGCGCAACACTGAAATTCGGCCAGACAGTCTGCCAGCTTGGCAAAAACGACATTATTTCGCTGCCTTCGCAGACGTATCACAAGTGGATTTGGGTAAGCAGCGATACGCCATTCCATTACTTATCGCTGGCTTGCGAGGCGAAGGTTGGCTCCTTCGATCTGGTTCGCCTCTACAGCTTTCCGCTTCATAAGACGCTTCATGATGATGCGGCTTTCGCAAAGCTTGTTGAGCTGTGGTACCGGATGTCCGCCGATTTTCATGAACTGCTCAGCCACTTCGAGCCGCATGAAATCCAGTCCAACGAATATAAAGGCCCGAAGCCAAGCGAATATCCCGTGTTCCGATTTAATACGCAGCAATCCGTACAATACTTAAAAATTCGCTCGCTCGGCAACTTATGGTTCCACTATTTGTTCGAATCGCTTCAGGATCAATTGCCGGACAGCCCGGATTTGTACGACACCCGCGTGTATGACGTCTGCGCCTACATTAATGAGCACCTGCACGAGCGGCCCACGCTGGAGCAGCTGGCCGAATTAGTGTCTCTCAGCAAGGAGCACTTGCGGTTTTTGTTCCAGAAGGAGCTCGGATTGGCCCCATTAAAATTCGCAGCCAGTATGCGGCTGCAGCGTGCGCGGGAGATGCTGCTGCTCAGCACGTATCCGATGAAAGAAATTGCGCAGCGGCTTGGCTTTCAGGATCAGCATCATTTTACAAGGTCGTTTCATCAAGCGGAAGGGTTGTCTCCATCGGCTTACAGAAGAAAATTCAAGTACAGCGTGGAAACGCCGGTCGGCAGCGTCAGCGTCGTCCGGGAGGAAATGTAGGTATGTTTCAGGAGCAAATAACCGTCAGCGCCGGAATAGGGCGTCTGGCGGTTTTCTGCTTTTGCACCGGGGAAATAGCGATTTGAGCAAAAGTTGTCGGTTGAATGCGGAATTGGTTTTTCTATATACTGGGTATGTACCTAACAAGCATATAAAGTTGCTTTTAGGCGCCAAACAGCGGACCGTCAGGCAATGTTTTGCCGGCGGTTTTTTTCATCCGCCTGATAACCACAAGGGATTGATCAGCGGCTGTCGAATTCATACGCAGAATAACCATAACGCGAGGGGGGAAATTATGGGTGCCGGCTTAAACCGTTTGATCCGCAAAATGAATATTCAAAACAGGCTTGTGATTTCATTTGCGATTCTTTCCTTAATCCCGTTAATGATCACAGGCATATTTGCTTATTACACGTCCAGCGAAGCGATGAAAACGAAAATAAGCACCTCATCCATCCAGTTAATGAATCAAGTCAGCGAAAACATTCAAAATGAGCTGACCAAGCTCGAAAATGACAGCGTGGACATTGCCTTCTCCGACTTGATCCAAAATACGCTGACCGGCTACGATTCGATGGATGAATGGACAAGGAACGATGCCGAGCTAAAAATTCAAAGCATGCTGACTAAACGGTTCTCCTTTATTCACGGTGTGACGGACGTACTCGTATTTACGCGGAATAAGGACAAAATCATTGCATACGGCGACGTGTACTTTAAATTTAATCTTACGCCCGGTTTTTTAAACGATATTTTCGTGCAAACCGAGAAAAACAACGGTGTCCCGCTCTGGACGATCGAAAGCAAAGATGAAGAAGAAAACGCCAGAACCTCAACATACCGCATCGCTAATTACGGGAAGGTCGGCATCTTGCTCACCCGCAGTTTTAAATCGTTCAGCGGGCTGCCGGCCGGTTATCTTGTGATGAGGATCGACGGAAAGCATATATTAAAAAAATTCAAGGATACGAACCTTGGACAAGGATCGGATATTTTTATACTGAACGGCGAAGGCAACGTCATCTCCAGCCAAAACCCGGAAATGCAAGCGGCCAAGCCATACCGCGACGCTTCGCTGATCGAAGAGCTGAAGAAACATAAAGAGCAGGATTTATTCTCATTTAACGGCACCGTGTCGGGCAAGCGCAATCTGATTGCTTACCATTATATTCCGAGCGCAGATTGGTACGTGGTCAGCCTCATCCCGTTTACTTATTTAAACGCCGAGTCCGTTAAGACAAGTATTTATATTTTAGTGCTGGGCGTCATTTGTTTTCTGATGGCGTTGATTTTGTCTTATTATGTATCCAAAAGCATCTCCCGGCCCTTGAAGCATTTGGTCAATTCGATGAACAATGTCAAGCTCGGCAACCTGGTAACGCAAATCAATGACAACAGCAGCGATGAGCTGGGGAAGGCCGCTACGAATTTTAACCACATGGTGAAAGAGATCAAATATTTGATCGACGAGGTGACCAAAAAGGAAAAATTGAAAAGGGTTGCAGAGCTGAAATCATTGCAGGCCCAAATCAATCCGCATTTTCTGTCCAACTCCTTAAACACGGTCAGATGGCTTGCGAACATTCAGAAGGCGGAGAGCATCTCCAGCATCATAACATCTTTAATCCAGCTGCTGCACGGATGTATGGGCAAAGGCAGCGCGCTCATCAGCGTGCGTGAGGAGATGGAGTATGTCAAAGACTACTTAAACATCATGGCTTACCGCGATTATGACAAATTCAAGGTTCATTACGAATTGGAAGAAAGTATTCTGGACTTCCACACCTTGAAGTTCATTCTTCAGCCGATTGTGGAAAACTGCTTGCTGCACGGGCTGGAGCCGATGGAAGGCCAAGGCTTGATTATCATCAAAGGCTACAGGATCGGGGACGAGCTGAAAATTGTCGTCACTGATAACGGCGTAGGCATGAATAGCGATATAGTAAGCCATGTATTGCAGAAACCGTCAACAAACAAACCGATCGGTCTTAGCGGGATTGGAATTCGCAATGTCGACGAACGCATCAAGCTGTATTTTGGAGAAAAATACGGGATTGCCATTCAAAGCATTGCCAACCTGTATACCACTGTAGAAATCACTTTACCCGCCGTGAGAGAGGA
Source organism: Paenibacillus thalictri (assembly GCF_004307995.1). Classification (GTDB taxonomy): domain Bacteria; phylum Bacillota; class Bacilli; order Paenibacillales; family NBRC-103111; genus Paenibacillus_AF; species Paenibacillus_AF thalictri. The sequence continues at coordinate 66,467 of NZ_SIRE01000008.1, forward strand.
GAATCGCGAGCAATATGCTGAAGGTGCTTATAGTCGATGATCAGGCGGTTTCGCGAACGGATTTGAAAACGATGCTCGACTGGGAGAACTGCGGGTTTTATATTTACGGTGAAGCGCATAACGGTATTTATGCTATGCAACTGATGGAAAAGGAAGTTCCCGACATCGTTATTACCGACATCAATATGCCCGGGATGAACGGGCTTGGTTTGATCGAGCTGTTGGAGAGGGATTATCCGCAGGTGCGCATCGTGGTGCTGAGCGCATATGACGATTTTGAATTTGTCCGCCAGAGTATGAAACGCGGCGCGATGGATTACGTGTTAAAGCACCGGCTGAATGCTCCTCTGCTGCTGGAATTGTTAAAAGCAGCAGAGAACTCGATTCTAATGTATCGGAACGAACGCGATAAACAACATGAAATGGTGCAGGTGCTTACGATCCGCAAAAACATGCAGCGTCAGGAACTGATCAAAAAGCTGCTGGAGGGCAGCTTGCCCGATCGGGCGGACGCGCTGGGTCAAATCAGAATGTTAGATGTCGCCATGGATACGGAAAACCTGATGGTTGCGGCTGCGGAGATCGATGATTTTCCGTTTATCGAAGAAAAATTCAGTTCCAAAGAAATCGATGTGCTTGTACAAACGTTTCTGGATATTTCCTGCGAAATGTTAAGCGACTGGGACAAGTCGGTCATCTCCCCTATGGGCGGAGGCAAATTTGCGATCATTTTATCCATGGGCCGCAATCACAGCAGAATGTACATCTACAATCAGCTGTACACGTTTCTTAACCGGATCCGCTCGGAAATCAAAAAATATTTGAATATGACCGCCAGCTTTGGCGTCAGCGATGTGTGCAGGGATATCATGCAGCTTCATCAGGCCTACAACGAAGCGGCTTCCATCCTTAAGGACAAGTTTCATAAGGGCAAAAACGGGATCTATATCGAAAGCGCCGGCAGCAGTAAACATGAAGAAGGATTTTTCAGCCTTGATATTAAGGATGAGAAGGCGATTTACGCGGCATTGAAAAATCAAGATTTCGAATCCGTAAAACGCTTGATCGGCAGCGTATTTGATAAAATCTCCAGCCTGCGGCTGAGCAGCAAATCCACGCTGATGATCTGCGCGGAGTTGATTAATATCGTTAACAAAGCCTCCAAGGATGCCGGCGTCGACATGTCGAAGCTGTATACCGCAGGGGATATTCCATACCATCTGATGCAGAAATACGAGGTGCTTATGGATATGAAAACGTGGATATTGAATTTGTACGACAGGCTTATCCATATTTTGCAGCAGATGAAAATTCTTTCTTCCTACAGTGAGGTTACCCAGAGGGCTGTGGAATACATCCATCGCAATTACAACAACGACGTTTCGCTTCAGGATGCGGCAGACTACGCCGGGGTCAGCGGCTCGTACATCAGCAGGCTGTTTAAGGAGGAGTGCCGGATGGGATTCACCGAATACGTCAATCACGTGCGGGTCGAGCATGCCAAACGGCACATTGAGCAGGGCGAGCTGAAACTGAAAGAAATCGTCAGCCATGTCGGGTTCAACAACTACAATTACTTTTTTAAAGTATTTAAGGAGGTCGCGGGCATGACGCCGCTGGAATATGAGACGACCTGCCGGAAATGATCTGCAGTTCGGATAATCAAATGCAGACATAACAAAATGTTGTAGTGGAGTGCAAAATATTGGAGTTCGCTAGTGATAGCGTTTTCTTATAATAAAAAACAGGTAGCAGCGTCGTCTGTGTACAGGCTTCAGCTGCACCGCTACAATATTGCGAGGGGGAAAAGATGGTATGAAAAAAACTTCTGTTACAGCGGTGGCTTCCGTGTTTCTGCTGGCGTCCGTATTGTCAGGATGCGGCGGCGGTGCGGAACCGTCCAAAGGGGAAAGCGCTGGCGCCAAGAAGCCGGTTAAGCTGTCACTATGGACATTCCAGGATCTGCATAAAAAATATTACGAGAAAACCGCCGAACTCTGGAACAAAAACAATCCCGACCAGCCGATCGAGCTTTCTGTCGAAACTTACCCGAATGCGGACATGCATAACAAATTGTTGATTGCGCTGCAATCCGGCGTGGGCGCACCCGATATCGCCGACATCAATATCAACTTCTTTCAAAACTTCTTGAAGGGTGATATTCAGCTGGTGGAATTAAACAAAGCGATCGAACCCGAGAAGGACAAATTCATCCAGTCGAGATTCGATATTTACAGCAAAGGCGGGAAATATTACGGCATTGATTTCCACGTAGGCGCTACGGTTGTTTATTACAACAAGGATTTGATGGACAAAGCGGGCGTCAACGTCGACAACATCAAAACATGGGCTGATTATACCGAAGCGGGGAAGAAGGTCGTCGCAGCGACAGGAAAACCGATGACCGCCTTCGAAGTGACCGGACAACGGCCGTTTTGGCCGATGATCGTGCAAAGAGGCTCCGATTATTTGGATAAAAGCGGCAACGTCATTCTGGACAACGAAATCAATGTCAAAACGCTGCAAGCGATGAAAGATATGATCGTCAAGGATAAAATCGCCGTTCCCATGCCCGGGGGCAATACCGGAGCGGAGGAATTTTTCACATTTATGAATAAAGGCGGAGCGGCTTCGCTGATTATGCCGATGTGGTATATGAGCCGGTTTTTGGAATACATGCCCGATCTGAAAGGAAAAATATTGGTCCGGCCGATGCCGATATGGGAAAATGGCAACGTCAGGTCCGCAGGCATGGGAGGCACGGGCACTTCGGTAACCAAACAAAGCAAAAATCAGGATGCAGCCGTGAAGTTTCTTGCATACGCCAAGTTAAGCAAAGAGTCCAACATCCGGATTTGGCAGGAGCTGAAGTTCGATCCGATCCGCTGGGATGTGTGGAACGATGCGGAGCTGCAGAAGCCCGACCCTTATTTCAACAACGAAAAAATATTTAATGTGCTGCTTAACATGAAAGATGAGATTAAATCGCCTAATATGAGCGAGCTGAGCTCCGCTTCTCAAGACTTGGTCAATTCCAATGTGATGTTTAAATCGCTCAAGGATCAATCGCAAACTCCGGAGCAGGCATTAAAAGCTGCTGCTGACGAGCTGCGCAAACAGAAAAAGTAACATCAGGCTGACTGGAATCTGACGGTTGCGGAGATCGATTTAATGTAAGCGATTTCCGCAACTGTCATGCCGATGGAGGTGAATCAATTGACCCGCTTCAAAAGGGCGTTTTATTCGGAGCAGTTCGCTCCTTATCTGTTTGTTTCTCCGTTTCTGTTATCGTTTCTGGTCTTTTTCCTGTATCCGACGGCTTCCACAATCACCATGAGCTTCCAGGAGGTGCATGGGCTGAGCAGCACAACGTTTATCGGGCTCGACAACTATCGGAGAATGTTTGACGAGCACTTTTTTAACGCGCTGCAAACAAACACGATTTATACCATACTGTCGCTGCTGCTGTTGATTCCGGTTCCGATTCTGTTCGCCGTATTTCTGAATTCCAGGCTGACTAAAGGAAAAACGTTGTTTAAATCGGTAATCTTTATCCCGGCTTTAACGTCCGTCATCGTAGCCGGCGTCTCCTTCAGGCTGATGTTCGGGGAAGCGGATACGGCGTTGATCAATTCGTTTATCGCCAAATTCGGCATTTCCCCGCAAAATTGGATGCTGAACTACGGCACCGGCATGATGCTGATGGTTATTCTGAACACGTGGCGGGTTGCCGGCATCAATATGATTTATTATCTCGCGGGCCTGCAGAGCATTCCGGAGGAATTGTACGAATCCGCCGAGATGGACGGCGCCGGCGTACTGAAGAAGTTTTATTGGATCACGCTGCCGCTCCTTAAACCGATTATCGTTTACACGCTCACGATCGGTATTTTTGAAGGCTACCGGATGTTCGGGGAAAGCTATGTATTCTGGAACGAAGGCATGCCGGGGGACATCGGGCTTACCATCGTCAGGTTTATTTATCAGCAGGCGTTTCAGCGCAACGATTTGGGCATGGGTTCGGCGATCGGCATTACTTTGCTGCTGATCGTGCTCACCGTCAATTTGGTGCAGCTCAGAATGTTCGGTTTGTTCAAGAAGGAGGGGGACTGAAGTGAGCGTCCAGCAACGAAAGAAGCTGCTGACAATAGCGATGATCGTTTTTTTTCTGATCGTCTGTTTTATCGTGCTGTTTCCCCTCTATTACATGTTTATGGCTTCTTTCAAGAGCTCCAAGGAGCTGTTCCGCAACGGCATGGATTTTCGAATCATCCCCAGTCTGATGAGTCTGGATAATTATAAGCTGTTGTTCACGGGCAAGGGCAGCGTTTATTTGTACTGGTACCGGAACAGCTTGGGCATCACCGCGCTGCATACCGTGTTTTCGCTGTTTCTTTCCTCGCTTGTCGGTTACGGGCTAGGGGCTTATCGCTTTAAAGGGAAAAACTTCATTTTTATGCTGGTCTTGTTTGTAATGATGGTGCCGCTGGAAATTCTAATGCTGCCCCTCTACAAACTGATTGTCAAAATGGGCATCATCAATACGTATTACGGGGTCATTTTGCCGTTTGTCGTTTCGCCCATGGCGATTTTCTTCTTCCGGCAATATGTGGCGGGGCTTTCCAAAGATTTCATGGATGCAGGGAGAATTGACGGCTGCTCGGAGTTCGGCATTTTTTTCCGGATTATGGCCCCGCTCATGAAACCGGCCTTTGGGGCCATGGGCATATTGCTGGCAATGCAGAGCTGGAACAGTTTCATATGGCCGCTGATCGTGCTGCGCACCAATACGATGTTTACGATTCCGATCGGGCTTGCTTCGCTGATGTCGCCTTACGGCAACAATTACGACATGCTCATCGCGGGTGCGGTGCTGGCGATTATTCCCGTTATCGTCTTGTTCTTGTTAAATCAGAAAGCGTTTATATCAGGCTTGTCCACCGGCGGCGTCAAAGGCTAGACCATCATAAACCAATCGATTCAGGAGGCAAATGAAATGACAAACAGCATTAAATTGAACAGAGCAGCGGCAGTTCACAAAATTGACAGGAACATTTACGGGCATTTTGCCGAGCATTTGGGCCGTTGTATTTACGAGGGCATCTGGGTTGGAGAGGATTCCGCTATTCCGAATACACGAGGCATCCGCAACGATGTCGTTCAGGCGTTAAAAGACATGAAAATTCCGATTTTGCGCTGGCCGGGAGGCTGTTTTGCCGACGAATATCATTGGCAGGACGGGATCGGTTCCAAGGAATCGCGGGCCCGGATGATCAATACGCATTGGGGCGGCGTCGTGGAAAACAATCATTTCGGGACCCATGAATTTTTCGATTTATGCGATATGCTGGAGACCGAACCGTACATTTGCGGCAATGTCGGAAGCGGGACCGTTTATGAGATGCAGCAATGGGTCGAATATATGACCTTTGATGGTGAGTCGCCAATGGCCGACCTGCGCAAAGCAAACGGCAGAGAAAAGCCGTGGAATCTGACCTACTTTGGCGTAGGCAACGAGAACTGGGGCTGCGGCGGCAGGATGAGGGCGGAATATTACGCCGACCTGTACAGACAATACAGCACGTACGTCAGGGATTATGGAGACAACGCCATTTATAAAATCGCCGCCGGTCCGCGTGGCGACAATTACCATTGGACGGAAGTGCTGATGCGCGAGGCCGCCCCTTTCATGGACGGATTGGCGCTCCACTACTATACCCGATTGAGGGATCACAGCATCGTGCTGCAAAATCCCGACGGCAACCGGATCTATCTGAAAGATCCGAAGGCGGTGCGGGGGCAGGCCGTCGACTTCGACGAAAGCGAATGGTTTGGCATCATGAAGGCCGCTTATTTCACCGAAGAGCTTGTCGCGAAGCATTCGGCCGTGATGGATAAATACGACCCCGAGAAAAAAGTCGCCTTGATCATCGATGAATGGGGCACATGGTTTGACGTTGAACCCGGCACGAATCCGGGTTTCCTGTACCAGCAAAATACGATGAGAGACGCGGTTTCGGCGGCGATCAGCCTGAACATCTTCAATAACCACTGCGACCGCGTGCGTATGGCGAATATTGCGCAGACGATCAACGTGCTGCAGGCGGTGATTCTTACGGAAGGGGAAAAAATGATTCTGACCCCGACCTATCATGTGTTCGAGATGTTTAAGGTGCACCAGGATGCGATCATGCAGCCGGTGGACATTCAGTGCGGCGCCTATAAGCTGAACGGAGAAGAAGTGCCGCAATTAAGCGTGTCCGCTTCCGTAGACGCCGCGGGCAAGCTGAACATCACGGTCTGCAATACGGACCCGTCCCATGCCGCTCCGCTGCATGGCGATACGGGAGGATTTGCCGGCAAGCTGGTTACGGGGAGAATATTGGCCGCTGACGCAATGAGCAGCCATAATACATTTGAGCATCCGAACCGCGTGAAGCCGGAGCCATTTACAGGCGTACAACTGACCCAAGAAGGGTTCCAGGCGACGATCCCGCCGATGTCGGTTGTTGTGCTGACGATCGAATAACCGAGAGGAGCTTCATGGCCGTGGCTAAACAAAGTCCATGCAAAGACTGCTCGGAAACGATAGTGGTCCCGCCGGAAAAAGTTGCCGCCATGCTGCAAATGCTCATGGACTCGCGGCAGGTAGAACTCGCCGACGAGGAAACAAGCGGCAAGCGGCTTGCCCAATGCATTAGCTGCGAAGGTTATGCGCACGGAGGAACGTGCAAATATTGCGGCTGCCTTGTACAAATTCGCACCAAAATCAAGGATAGGGCGTGCCCCTATCCTTTTAACCCCAGATGGTGAGAGCGGGAGACGTAATCGATGATCGATATCGGCATTAGGCTGGATGAGCAGGTAGGGCGTATCAATCCCAACATTTACGGGCACTTTATCGAGCATTTGGGCGGGGTTGTCTACGACGGCATATGGGTGGGGGAAGACGCGGGCATTCCCCATATCAACGGCTTCAGGCAGGAGCTTGCGGAGAAGCTGAAAGCCATTAAACCGCCCGTCATCCGCTGGCCGGGCGGATGCTTTGCCGAGACGTACAACTGGAGGGACGGCATCGGACTGCGCGAGCGGCGGCCTGTCACCGTCAATTGGTGGTACATGAAGGACGGAAAGCTCGAATCGAACCATGTCGGCACCCACGAGTTTATCGAGTTTTGCCGGCTTGTGGACGCTGAGCCTTATTTTGCGGTAAACGCGACGACAACCACCGTACTGGAAGCGAGAAATTGGATCGAATACTGCAACATGCCGCAGGGGACGACCACTCTGGCACTAGAGAGAGAAAAGAATGGAAGCGCGGAGCCGTTCAATGTGAAATATTGGGGACTCGGCAACGAAAACTGGGGCGGCGGGGGCTGCATGACCCCTGAAGATTACTGCCATATATACAGAAAATACGGCATAATCAGCAAAAGCGTTGGGCCTGAGCTGCAATTTATCGCCTGTGGGCCTTACGAGGGCATTCCGGAATGGACGGAAAAGTTTTTTTACAAATATAAGGAAATGTATACGGTGGGGCGGGTTGCCCCGATGTATGGTTACTCGCTTCATTATTATGTGACAAACACCGGGCAGATGGGAACGGAGCTGGAATATACCGATGCCCAATGGTATGAAATGATGCGTGTAGGCATGGACATGGAGCCGTTTATCCAATCGCAATTTGAGATGCTTCAAGCTGCGCTTCCCGGGGCCGATGTCGGATTGATCGTCGACGAGTGGGGCGTGTGGCATCAGCTCCACGGCAGGCATCCGCTGCCGGGCCGCTATTTATTCGAACAGCCGAGTACAATGCGCGAAGCGGTATTGGCGGCGCTTTCGTTGAACATCTTCAACAATCAATGCGACAAGGTGGTGATGGCCAACATCGCCCAGCTTGTCAACTGCATTCATTCGTTGTTTCTGGCCAAAGGCGATGCCTGTGTGGCAACGACAAGTTATTATGTGTTTGATATGTTTCAAGCCCATCAGGAAGCGGTATGTCTGAAAACGGAGATCGGCGGCCAACCGATCACCTATTCGCTGGATGGCATGACGTATGACATGCCTGGCATTTCCTGCTCCGCATCGCTCAAAGACGGCAATCTGGCAATTACGCTCGCTAACATCGCGTTGGATGAAGACCAGCCGGTGAAGTTGAGTCTGTATGGCGGGGAGTATGAAGGCGAAGGGAGTATGGTCGTATTGGCGTCTTCCAACCCCAGGGACGGCAACTCCTTCGAGGAGCCGTATAAAGTGACACCGTCCGAACAGCTTCTGTGGGCGGTTGGACAGGAACTGACGGTGACGATCCCTAAGGCGTCGGTTGTATTGTTGAAGCTCCCGGTTGCAAGCAAACCATAAATATCCAAATATTGACTAGCCACATGTTCTGCTATAAAATATTTATACATGTATAAGGCGATGGAGTTCGCCTTAACCGCCGAGAGCTAATGACTCCTACCAGTTTGTTTTGTGCTGGTAGGAGTTTATTTTTTCAGGAAAGGACGCTGGAGATGGATGTCATTGCGCTGGTGATTGGAGGATTCATCGGGACGATATTGAGGTATGGGCTGGGGAACATCATACCGGCGTCGCCCGACGGATTTCCGCTTGGGATTTTGCTGATTAACCTTGCAGGATGCTTTTTCTTGGGCTGGTTTTTTACAGGGGCAACGCTGCGTTGGAGGCTCCGGCCTGAAATCAGGTTAGGCCTGGGAACCGGTGTCACCGGAGCTTTTACGACCTTCTCTACGTTTTCGGTCCAATCGGTGGATCTGATTCAGAGCGCGCATTATGTTGCGGCCGCGATCTACGTGCTGCTCAGCGTTGTGGGCGGACTCATTTTAACATTTGCCGGCAGTAAATTGGCGGCTTCGCAAAGAAAGGGGCAAACGTCATGATATGGCTCATCGGACTTGGCGGCGTTGCGGGCACGCTTTCCCGGTATTACGCAGGAAAATGGATCAGCGCCAAAACCGGTTCTCATTATCCTTGGGGAACCTGGTTCATCAACATTAGCGGTTCGTTCATTCTGGGCATCCTGTTCGCGCTTTATGCGAGGCACGAAATTCCGGATCTCGTCTGGACGGTGGCCGGAACCGGTTTTTGCGGCGGCTATACGACGTTTTCCACATTTGGTTACGAAACGATCCAGCTCGTCCAGAAGGGAGAGCGGAGAAAAGCGGTCATCTACGTGGTATCTTCCGTAGCGGTCGGGATCTTGTTTGCTTTCATCGGCATGAAGCTCGCTTGAGGTGAGCATGACGAGACGGCTGCAATTGTTGGGGCTCCGGCGAATAACATCTTTATTAAGGCCCAAGAAACGGAACGAATGTTCTGCTCTTGGGTTATTGCTGTTTGAAGACATTTGTTCAAGGCGAAAATCTGATAGGCAAAACCGAAAAAATGAGCGTGCGGCGGATATGAACCCCTCTACAATAGAGATAGACGAGGCGTGATACTTTTGATACTTATAGCCCGGATGCTGCAAAGGAGGAGGAGTGGTAAAGCAACGTTTGAAAACAGCCTAATTGAAAGCGTTTACTGAAGAAAACAATTTTGTTATTCATGCCCATGAAAGTAATTATAAAACGATGATACGGAGGAATATCCAATGCTTACCCATACGAGGAGTGTAAAACATCGCGTTTTTGAAGTTTGGCGCAGTCCCGGCCGCTTTACGAAAAACCCCGATCTCATCCGGCTGCCGTCCGGCCGGCTCATGCTTGTATATTGCGACAACGACGCTCACTGGTCGCTGGAAACGCAGATCATTACCTTGCTGGCCAGCGATGACGACGGCCAAACCTGGTTTAAACATCGTGAAATCGACCGCGCCGATTTGCGCAAAGGCGACGAACGTCTTGTCACGCCTCGGCTCAGCCAGCTAAACGACGGAAGGCTGGTTATTCTCATCGACCACGACGATTTCGGACATTTTCACGAAGACCAGCCTTCGGGCAACTGGGTATATTGGAGCGAAGATGACGGAGAGACATGGACGACGTATCGGGAAACCGGCATTTCCGGCTTTGAGCCGGACCGGATGATGGATTTGCCGGACGGCCGATTAGCTGTCGTGTCCCATGTCATGCGGGGCGATTCGCAGGAATTTGCGGTTATTTTATCCTGCTCGGACGACGGCGGCAGCACCTGGTACGAACAAGCGACGATTGCCCACGACGGGCTGCACCGCTTTTGCGAAGGCGCACTTGTAGTGCTTAACGGCGGCAAAGAATTGGCCTGCATCATGCGCGAGAATCATTCCGCGGGTATTCCTTGTTTTGCCGCATTTTCGCGGGATCACGGCGTATCTTGGACCACGCCGCAGATGATGCCGTTTTCGCTGCACCGGCCTTATGCCAAGCAGCTTGCGGACGGCCGCGTGCTGGTGACGGGACGGCAGGTGAGCGGGGGGCTGGGCACCTACGGCTGGTGCGGCGATTTCCATAAAGAGGCGGGTTCGTACGCGATTGGCGGACCACGCCGCAAGTATGCGGCGGAGCTGTCTGCGGAAGCGCTAACGATCATCAATCAGCCCGATCACGAATGCCGCTACACGCTGCTGCCCCCGGAATCGTCTAAAAGCGAAGTTGTGTTTCAAGCGGAGGTAAAGATCGAAGCGGATACGGACGAGGCGGTAGCGTATATGGCCGTATCCCGTCTTCGCGGGATCCGCGGCCCGATTGTTTTATACATCGGGCGCAATTGGATCGCCTTAACGACGCACACCGTTGATTTCCGCAAACCCGTCGATATGTCGGATTACCGTAAGCTGACGATTCATCATCGCCGTGGGCTGCTGACAGTCCAGGTCGACGGGGAAACCATTATTAATTCCTGCGTGTTCTGGGAGGCGGACCGGCTTGGCAACTTCCACGGGGGAGGCGATTTGGCTGCGCGCACCGGATTTGGACAGCTGGGCGATACCGGCAAGAGCTGCTGGCGTGAACTCAGCTACAAGGTGACCAATCCGACGCTGCCGCAAATGAACTGGCGCTGGCGGGCGGCCGACGTATTGTGGCCTGACGCGTACCAGCGGGAGAGAATGATCGAAATTCATGCCAACCATCCCGATCAAAAACCTTGGCCGGATCATGGCTATTCCTCTTGGCTGGAGCTGCCGGACGGCCGGATCATGTTTGTCGATTACACCAATCAAGGCGACGAACCGCATAAAAGCCATCTGGTCGGCGTTTATTTGCATGCTGAGGACTATGCATAACGAGCCATAACGTACCATACGGCTGCGCATGCTGGCTGTGTGTGGGCATGCCGTTTCCATAGTGGGATGGTGCGCGGAAAAGGGACTGCTTCGGGTCGAATTTACGACCGCTGAAGGGTCTCTTTTTTTGCTGCAACCGATTTGAGTTTCGAAAATATTTGGTATACTGGTAGTATGAAACAACACGATCGGATTGTAGCGGAGCGTATATTTATATATCAATCGGGGCATATGATTAGTTTCTTTTGACAACGCTTACATTTGTGAGGGGGGAAAGGGCATGTTCTCATTATTGGCTCGAAGTATTGCGGAATGGTCAGGCAAAATCAAGCGACGCAAGTTTTTGCTCCGGTTAATTTCGTCTATTTTGCTGCTGGCCGCCGTGCCGAACCTAACGTTTGGCATCATCGCCTATTTTAACGTCACCAAGACATTCGAGCATGAAACAAGCGCTGCGAACGCTAAATATTTGCAGCAAAGCATGAACGCCTTGGAGCTGGTCATTCAGCAAATCACGGAAAATTGCCAGCAGCTGGCGCTAAATCCGGCGTTTCGCAATTTCGAGGCGTTTCCGAACGGCACGTATTACGAAAGCTTAAACGGCACCCTGCCGGAGCAGGACTTGCCGGCGCTGTATTCGTATATCGACAACAAAACCACCGCCATCCAAAGCATCGAATATTTCAAGTTGTCCAACGAATTTGTCGATTCCGTCTATTATTACGACAGCAATAAAAACCTGGTGCTGATGATTAAGGACGAAAATACGTTCAAGCAATATTCGCTGGAAAGCTTTTTCGATAAACAATGGTACGGCGTATTGACAAGCGGAACGGAATCTCCGATCATTCTGGATCCGCGGATGGCCATGCAGTTCAACCATCAGAGCAAACGGGTGCTGACTTTGCTGTTCCGCACAAATCAGGACGACAACGCTTTTATTATTAATCTGGACGCCGCACTTATCTATCACCATATCATCAACCGGCTGAACGATAAGGAAAGCTTGGCTGTGTTGTCCGGCGGCGAAGCCGTCTTGTTCGCCACGGAGCAGGAGGCGTTCGCCCAAACGGTGAAAAGCGCTTTGTCGGGAAAACATTTGCAAGGCTCAAACGGATTTATCCGCTCGGAGGTGAACGGGGAACGCAATCTTGTGACTTATGTTCACTCCGACAAACTTCATTGGACATTTGTAGATATGATCAACCTGAACCAGTTGTTTGTCAGCACCGCGTATTTGCGCAAAGTGATTGTGTATTCGCTTGCGCTGCTGCTCGGTTTATCGGTGCTGCTGACGTTTATCGCTTCCAATCGGCTCTACCGGCCGATTTCGCGGATTCAGGCGCTTATGCGCGCGCAATGGGGGAGAATCGGAGAGACGTGGAAAGACGAGCTGCATTCTATCGGGGATGCGCTGCGCCAATCGTTCGACGAACGCGACCAGTTCCGCCGGCGCCTGGAAGAAAGTTTGCCTTATTATATCGAGCAGTTCAAAAATCAGCTGCTGCGCCAGCCGGCCGAAGCCAGCGGTGCGCTGCAGGAGAAATTCGCCGATTTGCACATTCCCCTTGAGGTGAGCGAGCTGGGGCTTTTGCTGCTGACGTTTGAGGAGCGTCACCCCGATGCTGCCGCCGACCCGGTCAGCGAATCCCCGTGGGAGATGGTCAGGCTGCTTCATGAATTAAAGCGCAGCTCACTTGCGAATATGCCGCATATGACTGTGGATACGGGGAACCGGCATTTGGCGATTGTCATCAATACCGGGAAAGAGGAAATGCATCGCGTCTTTGCGCTGGGAGCGGAATTGATCGAAATACTGGAGATCAACTTCGCGGCCCCGATTACCGTCGGCGTCGGACGTCACTGCCCGTCGGTCGGCGATTTGCCGAGAGCGTTCGAGGAAGCTTCGGAAGCTTTGCGGTTCCGGCTGCTGCACGGCTGCGGCCAAGTGATTTACATCGGCGATATCGGGCTTGACGGCAGCAATGCTTCGGACGAAATATTTTCCAAGAAACGGGAAGAGCGGCTTATCGGTTACGTGAAGACGGGGGACGCTGCGCGGGCCAAAGAAGTGGTCGGAGAGCTGATGGAGGCGTGGCTTGTCAACAAACACCGGCTGCATTATACGCACATTCAATTTGAGTTTTTTAAAGTAATTACCGGGGTGCTGAGTACGCTGCAGCAAAGCAGCGTCGATATGGCGCGGTTTATCCGCTCCGATCCGTACCGCGAGGTAATGAAGCTGGAATCGATGGATCAGCTCGCCGCTTGGTCCGATGGATTTCTGCAATCCGCCGCCGACTGCATCGGAGAAGAGATGAACCGCAAGGACAATCAGCACGTGTCCAAAGTGATCGGCATTCTCGAACGGGAGCACGGCTCGGATTTATCGCTGCCGCTTGTTTCCGAAATGCTCAATTTGAACCCGGCTTACGTGAGCCGGTTGTTCAAGCAGTACACGGGGAAATCGTTCACCGAATATTTGACCGAGGTGCGGATCGAGAAAAGCAAGGAACTGCTGCAGCAAACGGAATTAAAAGTAAACGAGGTGGGCAGCAAGGTCGGATATCACAATACGTATTATTTTATCAAAGTGTTTAAGGAGCATGCAGGCATGACGCCGGGGGAATACAAACGAATATTCGGGCTTTGATTTCAAAAAAAGGATCGGAATCTAATAAATAGATGACATCTCATAAGTTTATTATGCAATCTCAAATTTTTATTATCGTAAAGCGCTTTCAGCGGTGCTATGTTGGTAGCAAGGACGCGCTGGTTACGTCACTTGCCGCGTTTGGATACTTTGGCGTAAGGAGGGTTTGGTATGTTAAAAAGGAGGTCATCTTTGCTTTTGCCGGTCACTTCTTTTCTGCTTTTGTCTTCCGCCGCTTGCAGCAGCGGGGCCGGCTCCGTTCAATCGCCGCCTGCGGCCGATAGCGGAAAAGCTGCACAACCCGCCGCAGCTCCTGCGGCGGCGCCGAAAATTACGATTTATCAAAACGGGGGTTCAAATCTGGGGGCCCGTCCGGAAGGAAGTACGCCGGATGCGCTGAGCGCTATGAAGAAGCTGTACAAAGACAAGCTGAACATCGATGCGGACGCCATCGTGCCGCCGCAGGGGGCCGACGCCGCCAAGCAGAAGCTGAACCTGATGCTGGGTTCCAGCGAAAATCTGGATATTTTTCAAGGGAACTGGGACGATTACGCTTCCAAGGGAGCCATCCTGCCTTTGAACGATCTTCTGGACAAATACGGCCAGGATATCAAGAAGGCTTGGTCCGAGGATGCATGGGCCAACATGAAGGACAACAAGGGCAACATCTGGGGGATTCCCCGCGCGGTGCCAACCGTGGCTTATCCGGTGTGGGTGCGCAGCGATTGGATGAAGAAGCTGAACCAGCCGATGCCCAAGACGCTGGACGAGTTTGAAAAAGTGATGCAGGCGTTTAAGGACAACGATCCCGACGGCAACGGAAAAGCCGATACGATTCCGCTGATGACCGATTTGCTTGGCTTGCGTTATGCTTTTACCGGCGGATTTGTCGACGGCGGCTACGGGAATTGGCTTGATCCGGCGGATAACAAAATCAAACCGGTGGAGCTGGCTCCGGGTTACAAAGATTTTGTCGTGAAAATGGCCGACTGGTATCAGAAAGGTTTCATCTATAAAGAAGCGTTTGGCAAATTCGATCCGATGGAGCTGCTGAAAACGGGGCGTGTGGGCGCTTCGTCAGCCTGGTATTCGCGTGTCACCATTATGTGGCCGCAGGTCCAAAGCAATTTCCCCGGAGCCGACTACGATATCGTGCGCAATATGACAGGTCCGAAAGGGAAAATCCAGACGATCAACGCCGGCAGCACCAGCGCGGTGCTCATTACGAAAAAATCCAAAAACCCCGAAGCGGCGATGAAGTTTATCAACTACCAATACCAAGATAACCCCGCCAATGCCATCACCGCCAAATTCGGCGCAAACTGGAAGTACACCGACGCTCAGAAATTCAATGTGCAGCTGCTGGATAAAGATGTGTTATATGCCGGAGAATACGCCGTTTCGCTGGGACTCGCCACCGAGACGAAATATGTGATCGAAAGTCCGACCGGAGCCAAACATGCCAACTATTTGAACAAGGAAATCCTCCAACTCGATACCGCCAAAGAACCGATCGATCTGAACATCGTGTACAACAAAGATGAGATGACCAAAAACATTCCGAACATCAACGATTTAACCCGCCTGCGCGACGAAGAAACGGTGAAATTTATTACCGGCGCAAGACCGATCGCCGACTGGGACAAATTTATCGACCAGTTAAACAAAGCCGGACTCGACAAATGGATTGACGAATATACCCGCCAATACAAGCAGTTGAAAAAATAAGCAGCTGAAATTAAACCAAGATGATATCTGCAAGCCGGCTGGTTTCGCGCTGTACAACGCTGCGCTAGCCGCTTGCAGCTTCCGCACGCCTCTTAACGCTTAACGAACGGAGGAGGAACTTTGCCCAATTTGCCTGTCACCCCGCTTACCGCTGCGGCGCTGCCCCGGCGGCGGCGCCGATGGAGCGCGATTTGGTCGCACCGCTTTTATTTTTATTTGATTTTGCCGGGGATTCTTTATTTCTTCGTGATCGATTATTTGCCGATGTTTGGTATCATCATTGCTTTTAAAGACATTTCCCCTTTTGAGGGGGTTACCGGTATTTTGACAGCGCCTTGGGTTGGTCTGGAGCATTTCCGCAACTTCTGGAACTCTTATTTTTTCTGGAACGTGATGCGTAATACGCTGCTAATCAGCATTTACAAGCTCGTTTTCGGGTTTCCCGCTGCCATTGTGCTGGCTTTACTGCTCAACGAGATAAGGAACACGGTATTCAAGCGGCTGGTTCAGACCATTTCCTACTTGCCGCATTTTATTTCCAACGTGGTGGTAGCGGGGCTTGTAATGATGTTATTGTCCACGGATAGCGGTTTACTGAATGCGATTATTATTGCTTTCGGAGGCGAGCCGATTTTTTTCTTGGGCGAACCGGGCTATTTTCGCAGCGTGCTGGTCACTTCTCATGTATGGCAAAGCATCGGCTGGGGCAGCATCCTGTATTTGGCGGCAATGGCGAGCATTGACCCGGGATTGTATGAAGCCGCCATTATTGACGGCGCCGGCAGGTTCCGGCAGGCGCTTCATGTCACGTTGCCCGGAATTTCGCACATAATCGTGCTGCTGCTCATTTATTCAATCGGCGGTTTGCTGAACGCCGGCTTCGAGCAAATTTTGCTGTTGTATTCGCCGCCCGTCTATGACGTCTCGGACATAATCGATACTTACGTGTACCGCGAAGGTTTGACCAACATGAAATATTCGTTTGTTACGGCGGTTGGTCTGTTTAAAAATGTGCTGGCGATGATCTTGATTCTTGGAGCCAATTATATCGCCAAACGTTTTAACCATACGGGAATATGGTGAGGAGGGGGAGGACTTCATGAGCATTCGAAACCGCAGCGCCGGCGAAAAAGTATTTGATACCGCAAATGTGCTGATGCTGACATTACTGTCGCTGGCCTTCGTTATACCTTTCCTGTCCGTGCTGTCAACCTCCTTTATCAGTGCGGAAGAATCGCTGAAACGCGGCGCGTTTGTGCTGATCCCGCATCAAATCAGCTTGGACGCCTACAGCATGCTGCTTCATCGTGGGACGATTATCCTGAACGCTTACCAGATCACTTTGTTCCGCGTCATTGTCGGCACCTTGCTCAGCTTATCATTTACCGCTTCCTTGGCTTACGGCTTGGCGCGCAGAACGCTGCCCGGCCGGAATATATGGGTGCTGTTTATTTTTATTACGATGATTTTTCACGGCGGGCTGGTGCCTCAATATATGCTGTTTAATTTTCTCGGCCTGAAGAACAGCATATGGGTGCTGGTTATTCCGGGGATGATCAGCGCTTGGAATTTGTTTATTATGCGCAATTTTTTTCTCGCTTTGCCTACCGAAATTG
Organism: Paenibacillus thalictri; assembly: GCF_004307995.1. Taxonomy (GTDB): domain Bacteria; phylum Bacillota; class Bacilli; order Paenibacillales; family NBRC-103111; genus Paenibacillus_AF; species Paenibacillus_AF thalictri. The sequence goes on from NZ_SIRE01000008.1 coordinate 83,691, forward strand.
AAGAGTCGGCCGTTGTTGACGGCGCGAAGCCGGCGCAAATTTTGTGGAAAATTGTCATTCCTTTGTCGATGCCGGCGATGGCTACGATTGGGCTGTTTTATTCCGTTTATTTCTGGAATGAATGGTTTTCGGCGTCGATTTATATCGACGATGCGCAGAAGCTGCCGATTCAAGTCATTATGCGCAATATTTTGCAGGCCGGTACGATCACCGATGAAAATATCGAATTTATCGAGCACCCGCCGCCAGCGGATACGATCAAATCGGCGATTGTAATCATCAGCACGGTGCCGATTTTGTTTGTGTATCCGTTTATACAGCGGTATTTTGTCAAAGGGGTGTTAATCGGTTCGGTGAAAGGGTGAGTTTGGCTTGAACATCTTATATCTCGATCTGGACGCCTTGCGTCCGGATCATCTGGGATGCGGCGGGTATAAACGCAATACGTCCCCGCATCTTGACCGCATCGCCCGGCAGGGTGTGATGTTTACGAACTGCTATTGCTCCGATGCGCCGTGCGCCCCTTCGCGGACGGCGTTGATGAGCGGGATGCACGGCATCCACTCCGGCGTTGTCGGCCATGGCGGCACTAATGGGGATATGCGTACGGAAGGGCGGGAGCGGCGTTTTCGCACCCGGCTTTATGCGGAAAGCCTGCCCGGTTTTTTACGTTCGCATGGTTATTATACCGCTTCGATCAGCTCGTTTGCCGAACGCCACAGCGCTTATTCTTTTTACGCGGGATTTAACGAGGTGCGCAATACCGGCAAAAACGGCATGGAATCCGCGGACGAAGTCGCTCCGGTTGTGCTCGATTGGCTGCAGGCCAATAACAAGCGGGAACGCTGGTTTTTGCACGTCAATTTTTGGGATGTTCATATGCCGGCGCGGGCGCCGGAGTCGTTTGGCAGTCCGCTTGACGGGGACGCGCTGCCCGAATGGCTTAGCGAAGAAAAGCTTAATGCACAGCTTGCGATGACAGGGCTGCAAATGCCGCAGGAAAAGGAAAGGGCATTTCGCAATTACGCAAATGGCGGCTTGTTTGGCGCTGCCGGGCAAGTGAACCCGCCTTACCCGCGCAATCCTCAGCATATTCGCACGCTGGATGATGTGAGACAAATTGTTGATGGCTACGATTGCGGTATCCGCTATATGGACGAGCAGATCGGACGTATGTTGACGGCGCTGGAAGCGATGGGGCTGATGGAGGAGACGGCGATTATCGTCAGCGCCGATCACGGCGAAAACTTGGGCGAGTTGGGCGTATACGGCGACCATATTACGGCCGATCAAGCAACGATGCATATTCCGCTGATCTTTAAATGGCCGGGCGCCCGCCAAGGCGAGACCAGGCACGGGCTGCATTTGCATCTCGATTTGCTGCCGACGCTTGCGGAGCTGCTTGGCGTCCAGCCTCCGCAGGGTGCAGAAGGAATCAGCTATGCCGGGGCGTTATTTGGCGAAGACGATCCGGGAAGGGACTACGCTGTGCTGAGCCAATGCGCCGGTACGTGCCAGCGCAGCGTGCGCTTTGGCGATTGGCTGTACATTCGTACGTATCACGACGGCTACAACCCGTTTCCGCGGGAAATGCTGTTTTACTTGGCGGAGGACCCGCATGAAGAGCGTAATGCCGCCGATTCCAGACCGGACATCGTACTTGAAGCGGTCAGGATGCTGGATTCGTGGAACGAACAGATGATGAAGACAATGCCGTACGGATATGATGCCGACCCGCTGTGGACCGTGATTCGTGAGGGAGGCCCATCCCATGCGCGCGGAGCGCTGCCCGGATTGCTGGAGCGGTTGCGTGAACGGGGGGAGACGGCACAAGCCGAGCAATTGGCGGCGAAATACCGCTAAAGTTGAAAGGACGGTGAATGAGATGGATGGAAAATCGTTAAAACAAGCGCTGCGCAGCGGGCAAACCGTATACGGTACGTTGGTTGTGTCCACATTTCCGAAATGGCCGCAGGAGATGAGGTCGCTCGGACTCGATTTTGTGTTTATCGACACGGAGCACATTGCGATCGACCGATTGGAGTTAAGCTGGATGTGCCAGACGTTCCGTTCAATGGACATCGCGCCGGTTGTCAGAATTCCCGCGCCGGATCCCTACATGGCTACGATGGCGTTGGACGGCGGGGCTGCAGGTATTGTCGCGCCATATGTGGAGACGGTGGAGCAGGTGCAGGCTTTGCGGGGAGCGGTCAAGCTGCGGCCTCTAAAGGGTGAAAAGCTGCAGCGCGTGTTGGACGGCCGGGCGCCAATGGAAGATGAGCTGCGATCTTATGTGGAAGAGCGCAACGCCGACAACGTACTGATTGTCAATATTGAAAGCGGGCCGGCCATAGAGCAATTAGATAAAATTGTGCGGGTGCCGGATTTGGACGGCGTGCTGATCGGACCACACGACTTATCCTGCAGTTTGGGCGTACCCGAACAGTATCGCCATCCGGTATTTGATAGGGCAGTACGCACCATCCTTGGTAAAGCAAGGGCCGCAGGCATTGGTGCGGGGCTGCATTATTGGGCGGGAATGGATCAGCAGATCGCCTGGGCGAAGGATGCCGGAATGAATATGATCGTGCACAAAGCCGATATTATCAGCTTTATCGAGCAGATGGGCAAGGAAATCGGCGAATTAAAGGCAGCGCTTGGCGGCAGCAGCGACCGCAATGTGAACGATATTACGATCTAATATCCATAAAATAAAGAAGGGAAGCGCATAGTATGTCAACGACATCCTGCAGCGAACCGAATCTGCTCAAAACCGACCTGTTTACCGCCGGAGAAGACGGCTATATTTTGTACCGCAACCCGTGTCTCGGCGTAAACGGCAACGGCGTCATCCACGTCTTCTGCGAAGCGCGCAAAGAAGGGCCGTCCAGCGATTGGGCGGAGTCCGCTCTGGTGATGCGGCGCAGTCTGGACAACGGAGTGACGTGGGAACCGAAGGTGACGCTCAGCCACAACCCGTCCGGTCCCACCCACAACGCGGTAGCCATACCGGACAAAGACGAACCTGCCGTGCTGCATGTGCTGTACGGCCACGATTACAATCGGGTGTTTTACATCAAAACCGCCGATGATGGAGCTAGCTTTTCCGAACCTATCGATATTACGTATGTATTCGAACGATTTCGCAGCGAATACGATTGGAAGGTGATCGCAACCGGCATCGGCCACGGCATTCAGCTGGAGCCAAGCGGCCGCTTGCTTGTTCCGGTATGGTTGTCGCTCGGCGTCTACGGCGGCCGCCACCGTCCGTCCGTCGTATCGGTGATATATAGCGACGATGGCGGATTGACCTGGAACCGCGGAGAAATATTGTCGGACTATATCGTCAATCCGAGCGAAACCCAAGCCGTCCAGCTGGCCGACGGTTCCGTGCTGCTGAACATCCGCAACGAATCGCCGCTGCGTCGCCGGGCCTACGCAATCAGCAAAGACGGCGTGCGCCGCTGGTCGGAACCGCAGTTTGACTCCGGGTTGTACGAACCGATCTGCTGCGGCAGTATTGTAAGGTATACGCTTGGTCGCCGGGACGGGAAGGACCGAATTTTGTTCTGTAACCCGGACCCGCCCGAGAAGCTGCCCGAACGCGCCGACAGCATCAAAAACCGCCATCACCTGACCGTCAAGCTGAGTTATGATGAATGTCGCACTTGGTCGGTATCCAAGGTGCTTGAGGAAGGCATTTCCGGTTATTCGGATTTGGCCGTCGGCCGGGACCAGACGATATTGTGCGCTTACAATCGCGGCACGTCAAACGGCCATCCGTTTTTTAAAAAGCATGTTTGTGTGGCACGGTTTAATCTGGAGTGGCTTACGGACGGCAGAGACCGGCTGCGCGATAATTAAGCGAATAACTAAAATGAAGCCGGGCATCTTAGGGGTCCGGCTTTTTCATTTTACAAAAAGAGGGCGGACGGGGGAGCCGTTGTGCAGGTAAAGCCAGCGCGATGGAGCATAAGCCGTAAACGTTTTTCCTTTTGTTGACAGCTTCGCTTGACGAGCAGCGCTATGTTTCAATATAATTCAATTAGTTGATTGAATAATTAAGAAAAGGTGGTCCGCTTTGAGTCAAGAGATATCGGCGAGAGATTTTAAAGACGATTTGTACCGGCAATTTGCCCGGGTCGGCAAGTGTCTGTCCAGCGATAAACGGCTGGAACTGATGCATTTATTATCCCAAGGCCCGAAGTCGGTCGAGAAGCTGGCTCAAGCGACTGACATGAGCCTTGCCAACGTTTCGCGCCATCTGCAAGTTTTGCTGGACGCCAACCTGGTGAAATTCAGCAAAAAAGGAACGTTTGTCATCTACACATTGGCGAATCCTGACATTTCCATATTTTTGACGTCGCTATGGCGTATCTGCGAATCCCAGCTTGCGGACATCACACGCATCAAGTCGGATTTTATGAACCGCTACCAAGATTTGGAGAGCCTCTCTCTTCATGAGGTGCTTCAAAAAATGGAAGAGGGCAGCATTGTGCTGCTGGATGTACGTCCGATCGATGAATTTGCTGCCGGTCATATTCCGGGAGCTATATCCGTTCCATTGAAGGATTTGGATCATTATCTTCAGAATCTTCCCAGGGATACACGAATTGCGGCGTATTGCCACGGCCCTTATTGCGTGTATGCCGCTCAGGCCGTGGAGAAAATTCAGCATGAAGGATTTGAAGCATTCCGATTGGAAGAAGGTGTGAGTGAATGGCAGGAATACAACAAACAACATCATTAAACCCGATTTATTTGGATTACAACGCGAGTACCCCGATTGCTCCTGAAGTGTTGGAAGCAATGATGCCGTATTTACAAAATCATTACGGCAATCCTTCATCGTCCCATTGGGCTGCCGCCACGCTAAAAGAGGCGATTGAATCGGCGCGTGAGCGCATCGCTTGCGCTTTGGGGGCCGCATCGCATGAAATCGTATTTACAAGCGGCGGCACGGAAGCCAACAACTACGCGCTGAAAGGCGTATATTATGCTCAGAAGCATCGCGGAAACCACATCATTACGACAACAATCGAACACCCTGCGATTTTAAATCCGTGCGCGTTTCTGGAGACGCTTGGAGCCGAGGTGACTTATGTCAAAGTGGATGCCTTGGGACGTGTTTCGCCGGAGGATATTCAGCGTGCGATCCGCAAAGAGACCATCCTGATTTCGGTCATGCACGCCAACAGTGAAGTTGGCACGCTTCAGCCTATTGAAGAGATCGCTCATATTGCCAAACGGCACGGCATATTGTTCCATACGGACGCCGCTCAGTCGGTCGGTAAAGTTCCCGTACGCGTCCATTCGTTAGGTGTCGATTTATTGTCCGTTGCGGGCCATAAATTGTATGCACCCAAAGGGATCGGCGCGCTCTACATACGACAAGGCACGGAAGTTGCTCCCATTGTGCATGGTGCGGGTCACGAATTGGGACGGCGGGCAGGCACCGAAAATGTGCCTTACATCGTTGGGCTGGGCAAAGCCGCGGAGCTGGCGGCGGAACATGCGGAGAAACAAACCGTGCGGCTGCATAAGGAAACATTAAAAGAAGGATTGTTCGCAGCATTCGGCGAACGCGTGCGTTTTAACGGCGATTTGGAGCTAAGCTTGCCCAATACGTTAAATGTCAGCTTTTTGGGCAAGCAAGGTCAGGACATCCTTAATCATTTTCCGGAAATAGCGGCGTCTACCGGTTCGGCTTGTCATGCCGGCAATACGACACTGTCCCCGGTCTTGCGTGCCATGGGATTAAGCGACTACGAAGGGTTAGGGGCCATCCGCTTTAGCTTGGGCCGCTATACAACAAACGAAGAGATTCAGACGGTACTGTCATTATTTCAAGAGCGGAGCCATCTGTTCATTTAACCGGGGACTTGCCTAGCTATTTCGTCCATGCGTATATACGCCTCCTGCTGCCGCGGCTTATGTTTGACTGCGGGAATCTTTTCAGGGGGCGTTGTACCGGCTTTTTGCTAGATCAAATGGCTGTTACCGGATTTCAATATCCCTAGTAAAATTATTCAATTGATTAGTATAATATAAAAAGGAGAGTGAGAGACACGGATGCAGCTTCATTCCATGAAGGTTGAACAGGGCAGGGGCGTTCCAGATCAAGTGAGAACTTACGCGGAGTCCCTGGAGAAGCTGCGGCAGCTCCACAAAAAAACGTTAGTTATTGTGGTTTTGTCGCAAATGTTTGGCGGCGCCGGTCTTGCAGCGGGCGTAACGGTAGGCGCTCTGCTTGCGCAGCAAATGCTCGGCACGGACAGCTTTGCCGGGGTTCCGGCGGCGCTGTTTACATTAGGATCCGCGGCTGCGGCGCTGGCGGTCGGCCGGCTCTCGCAGAAGTTCGGCCGCCGGGCCGGATTGGCGGCAGGGTTTCTAACAGGCAGCTTAGGTGCGGTAGGCATCGTTATCGCGTCCGTGCTGAATTCGCTGCCCTTGCTTTTTCTGGCTTTATTGATTTATGGAGCCGGTACGGCCACCAATTTGCAGGCACGTTATGCCGGTACGGACTTGGCGCTGCCTACGCAGCGGGCAAAAGCGATCAGCACCGCCATGGTGTTTACGACGTTTGGCGCGGTGGCCGGTCCGAATCTTGTTGATGTGATGGGGCGCGTCGCCGCCGCGATGAGTATCCCGCCGCTAGCCGGACCGTTCTTATTGGCTGCAGCCGCATATCTGCTGGCCGGACTGGTGCTGCTGTTTTTCCTGCGGCCCGATCCATTGATCGTGGCTAAAGCTGTTGCCGAAAATATGCCTATAGAAGAAAACACGGTCAATACAAGCGCTCAAACGGCAAGCATTCGCAAGTCGGGCCTATTCGTCGGCGCGTCAGTGATGGTACTCACACAAATTGTGATGGTGGCGATTATGACGATGACCCCAGTCCATATGAAGCATAACGGGCATGGGATGAGCGAGGTCGGAATCGTGATCGGAATTCATATTGCGGCGATGTATTTGCCGTCTCTTGTAACCGGTTATCTCGTTGATAAGTACGGACGCACGCCGATGTCTTATGCATCCGGCATTACGCTGCTGCTCGCCGGTATGCTTGCCGCGTGGGCTCCGCACGATTCGATGGTACTGCTTGTTTGCGCATTGGCGCTGCTTGGCTTGGGTTGGAATTTCGGTTTGATTAGCGGTACGGCAACGATTGTGGATGCGACGCCGGCGAGCGTTCGGGCCAAAACGCAAGGAACAATTGACGTGCTGATTGCATTAGCCGGTGCGTCCGGCGGAGCCATGTCCGGGATCGTAGCCGCGCAGACCAGCTACTCGACGTTGTCTCTTGCCGGCGGATTTCTGTCCTTGCTGCTGATTCCGGTTGTTATTTGGAAGCGTGAGCGCAGAAAGAATTAACTTGGTCGTACATTCCGGTGCGCTCGCTTTCATTGCGGTTAGTGTTCTCGGTAGGGTCGATCCGGCGTTTCAGCCGGTTTTATCGATATTCCTTTTCCTTTTTCACTCATTGTACTTCGTTAAGATTTAAACACATACACATCTATGTAACCATTTGTGACGAAAAAGGAGCCGATCGGATATGTTGGTAGCCCTTGTCGATAATGAGCCGCTTAGAGAGAAAATGGAGGTATTGTTGTATGACGAAATGTGGAAACCTCTAGGCATGGGCAGGGAATCGAGAAAAGCGCTCTCTATGGAAGGTGAGGAAATCGGCTTTGCTTGTGTGGAGGATGAGGAGGTTCTCGGTGCCATGGTCCTATTCCTCAACGGAACGCTGGCGGAAATTCGTTTTGCAGCGGTTTCCGCTCAAGCGCGGAATAAAGGGATCGGACGCCGTTTATGGGAAGAGGTTGCGGCTTACGTAGAGCGACATACCGGCATCGATACGGTCGAACTCCACTCCCGAAACAACGCAATTGAATTCTGGAGCCGTCTCGGATTTCAAGAAGCTTCTCCGTGGCTGGACCATAGATTATATGAACCGCATGGCATTCGCTTTAAGAAGATGAAATACGTATTGCGTTCATAAATGATTGCTGCACTAACGGCGAATTGTTGGAATTTTGCAGGCGGTCAGCGTATGGGATCAGGGATTGCCGCTTGGAACCTGGGCGTGCTCCCGCTGTATATCGTAAGATCATTCGAACACCTTCAAGAGATTGCGTCCATATCGCCAGGTATGGAAACGGCCTTGAGGGTGTTTTTGCGTTGTGTACGTAAAAAAATGCCCCCACGAAGTAAAGAGAGGCTTCTTTTTGCGTTATTTGATAACGATTACAATGAAGAAAAGCTCCTGCCGAACCTTTTGAGGCTGAGCGGCCGCATTGTGCGGAAGCTTATCGGCGAATCAGAACGGTTCAGCTCTGCTGATAAGGTATATATTCTGATTCTGCAACAATGAGGAGTATAATGAAAACTATCTGAAGGGGGAATTAGCTTGAAACGTTTTACAACGATCGCAGCAGCACTGCTTTTGACACCGGCTTTGGTTTTAACCGGATGTGGCGCATCGGGGGATAAAGGAGCTTCGCCAGCGGGCGGAGACAAGGCTCAAACCGAGGCTAAGAAGGAGATGGTCACGATTAAGGTGGCCGGCTTCAGCGATTTTTTCAAAGGCGACGATAGTCCGGGTATGAAGGTCGTCAAAGATTTTAACGACAAATACAAAGGGCAAATCAACGTCGTTGTGCAGTATATGCCTACGTCCCAATACAGTACCGCGATTCAGGCCGCGATTGCAAGCAACGATCTGCCTGACATCTTTTTGACTCCGCAAGGGATGGATTTGCGCCAGATCGTCAAAAGCGGCTGGGCTAAACCACTCGACGAATATGTGTCGAAAAACTTCAAGGACCGTTTTACAACCGGCTCGTTTGAAGACGGGGTCAACGTTTTTGAAGGTAAAACGTACAGCTGGCCGCTCGGCGGGCAAAACATGCGCTCCATGCTGTATTACAACAAAAAAGTAATGAGAGACGCGGGTCTCGATCCGAACAAACCGCCAAAAACATGGGACGAGCTGCGGCAAATGTCCAAAGTGATTGCCGATAAAGGCAAAGGCGACGTGTACGGCCTTATCTTCCCGGGCGGAGAACCGATCCCGATGGATCAGGTGGTCATGGGGCTGACGGCCAGCGCGATTCCGACCCACGGCGATCTGCCTGGCTTTAATCTGAAAACAGGCAAATATGTGTTTGATTCCAAAGAATGGACCGATGCGGTCAAACTGCTGCAAGCGATGAAAAAAGACGGATCGATTTTGCCTTCCTCTTATTCGTTGAAAGCTCCGGAAGCGACAGTGCTGTTCGGGGAAAACAAAGCGGCGTTTTTCATTGACGCCCGTTACCGGATGTGGCAGGTTAAACGCGACGTGCCAAACGCAGAGTTTGACATGTCCCCGGTTCCGCAGCAGGATGGCAAAGAGCCTTTCTACGGGTATACATTAGCCAGCCGTGCCGGATATATGATTTCTTCCAACTCCAAGCATCCGGAAGTAGCCGGTAAATTTATCGACGAAGCATTTGCGTCGAAAGAGTTTTTCAAGAGCACGCTGCAAAGCGGTGTCAGCATGACGCCAATCGATGAATTAAACAAGGACAAGTCGCTGTATCCGTATCCGGAGTTTAACACGTTCTACAACTTGCATATGACGGAGATGAGACTGGGTCCGAGCACAACAAAGCGGAATCCGAATACGGCAAACGTGATCGCCGAATTGGGGGAAATGCGCCAATCGAAAATCAAACCGATCTTCGGCGACCTGCTGATTACGCTGCTGATGGAAGATAAGGGCAATGTGGACTCGGTGCTGAAGGACTACAACAGCAAATTAAATGCGGGATTGCAGGCGGCGATCGATAAAGTGAATAAATCCGGCGCCGAAGTCAGCTTGAACGATTTTACATTCCCGAACTGGGATCCGGCCAAAGATTACACGGACGATATGTATAAAGCGCTCAAATAGTTCGTTAGGGGAGGAGGAATGATTCGATGAACGTGTTAGTTATTATGTCCGACGAGCATTCCCACAATGTCATGGGCTGCTCCGGCCATCCGATCGTACGGACCCCCGTATTGGACCGTCTGGCCGAAGAAGGAACGTTATTTACGAACGCTTATACCAACTGTCCGGTATGCACGCCGGCACGGGCCAGCTTTTTTACGGGCCGTTATGTTCACGAGCTCGGAACGTGGGATAACGCAACTCCCTATGACGGCAAAATCAAAGGGATGTCCCAGCATTTGGCCCAACACGGACAAACGATGCACAGTATCGGCAAGCTGGACCTGCATCCGGACGGGCAATACGACGGTCTGGATGCAAGCCGGGCCGGGCACCGCAGCCGTATTGACCTCGGGGCGTTTTTCCGGGAAACGGGCGAGCCGAAACCATTGGTTGAGGAAAGATACCGGCGGATCGGCATCCGCGACGGGCAAAGCAATGATGGGCGTGTGCTGGATGAAACGGTGCAGTGGTTAAAGCAGCGTGCTGCCAATCAGCAGCAGGACGCTGAGCAGCCTTGGTTTTTATACGTCGGTTTCTCGCATCCGCATTTTCCGTTTTATGTAAAACAAGAATATTGGGAATACTACGAAAAACTTGTGCAGGATGTGCCGGAATTTCTAAACAGGCCGTTTACCGAGTTAAACGAACCGCTGCAAGCGATGAGGCATTATTTCAGGTCCGACGTGGTGGACGAGGAAACGATCCGGCGTATGCATATCGGGTATTATGCGCTTGTCAACGAGTTGGACGACAACATCGGAACGATTATTCGCACCTTGCAGGAGGAAGGGCTGTACGACGATACGCTGATCATTTATACCAGCGATCACGGCGAACAGCTTGGACGGCATGGGCTGTGGTTCAAGTGCAGCATGTACGAGGAAACCTCCAATGTCCCGCTGATCGTCAAAGGTCCGCGTGTGGCGCATAGCGGCATAATCGAGCAGCCGGTTTCACTTGTCGATATTTTCCCGACCGTATGCGATGGACTTGAGGTGCCGGTTCCGCAAGATGTGCCGGGCAGATCGCTGCTGCAGCTGACGGGCGGAGAACAAGATGAAACGCGCAATGATTTTGCGTTCAGTGAATACCACGGTCACGGCATGCCTGTCGGCATGTATATGATCCGCTGGCAGCGATGGAAATACGTTCATTTTACCGGCGGAGTCGAACCGCAGTTGTTCGACTTGGAGCAGGACCCGGCTGAGATGCACAATCTCGCGGCAGATCCGGATATGCCGCCGTCGCTGCAGGAAGTGCTAAAGCAATGTTACAGCAGGCTGATCAGCGTATGCGATCCGGAAGCGGTGGAAGAGCGGGCCAAGGCGTTTCAAGCGAAAACAAAACAGGAGCTGGGCATCGAGTCCTTTAGTGTCGGCGACCCCGCGTCCAGCGGTTATGTGGACATGAAGTTCAAAGTCCCGCATCCCGAATACAGTCTTACGCAGAAACAGTCATAACTCATCCGGAACTCGTTTATGCAGTCTCGCACTGGAGCCATGATAGCTTAATCCAAAATAATATAACATCAAGAGGACAGCCGCTTTTGCTAGGGCTGTCCTTCTTTAGCTTCGTTTTTGATAGCAGGGGAAAGAGTATTCGTCATGTTGCCAGGCACATAGCGGAACTAAGAATTGGCATTGTCACTGGGCACATAGCTGAACAAAGGGCTGGGTACGGGATGGAGAAGCGGCAGCGTCCGCTTTTAAATTCAAGGCCCGACCGCTCCTATCTAATCATAGGGCCATGAATTTAATTGGCGGTCGGAATCCCGTACCCAGCCCCTCAAGTGCGTCGCAGTAGCTCATAAGCACGTACCTAGCCCTCCTAGCCTTCCCAGCGCGCAACAGTAACTAATGGTAACTCATGGCACAGTCTCTTCCCGCTCCATAACCATTCATGTAAAAGTAAAAAATTTACCCCTTTAGGTAAAGAGCGACTGCCTTAATGAAAGGACTGATAGCGATTACAATAAGAATATGACCAGGAGGGATGCACATATGGAACCAAACAAAAGGGGAGTCGGAAAAATAAGCAGAAACCGCAAAAAAAAGCTGCTGTTTTGTTATTTGTTTATTTTGCCGCAGCTGGCGCTTTTTCTTGCCTTTACCATTTATCCGATCATCATGAGTTATGTGTACAGCTTTTTTAATTGGAACGGGTACGGTTCACTGCAGGAATTTGTCGGCTTCGCCAACTACATGGAGACGATCGCCGATCCGTTTTTTTGGAACGCCTTCAAAAACAGCTTTCTTTTTATGTTTTTTGTTGTACTGATTCAAGTGCCGCTGGCGCTGCTCATTGCGATTTTGCTCAACTCCAAGTGGCTGAAAGGGGCGACCTTCTACCGGACGATTTACTTTTTGCCGGTGGTGACGACAACAGCCGTAATCGGGCTGGTGATGCGGTTTATTTTCGGCGTATACAAAGGGCTTGTCAATGAACTGCTGATTACGGCGGGCATTATCGACAAACCGATCGATTGGCTCGGCTCTTTGGATACGGCGATGCTGGTCATCATTATGGTAGGCATCTGGAAAACATTTGGCATGAAAATGGTCTATTGGCTTGCTGCCCTGCAATCTTTGCCCAAAGAGCTGTTCGAAGCGGCCAAAGTCGACGGCGCAAATATGTGGCAAACGTTCCGTTTCGTGATGCTGCCGCTCCTGCTGCCTGTAGGCAGCGTGATCGTGCTGTTGTCTTCGGTAAACGCACTTCACGTATTTGACTTGGTGAAGTCGATGACCAACGGGGGGCCGGCTTTTCACACCGATATGGTCGATTTGTACATCTACCGGTACGCCTTTGAAGGCGGCGGCATGCCAAGAGCCGGTTTTGCGTCAGCAGCGGGTGTTGTGTACGGCTTCGCGATTTTGCTCGTATCGTTAATTCTCGGGCTTATCGTGAAAAAAACCGGAGGCAAACAAGCGTCGCACTAAAAAGGGGGTTATGACATGAGTTTATCCAGACAAACAAAAGCGGCGCTGCGTTGGTGCGTTCATCTCGTGCTGATCGGCGTTGGCATCATCTGGGTGTATCCGTTTGTATGGATGATTACATCTTCATTAAAAACAAATGCGGAATACATCTCCAAAGGGTATAAATTTCTGCCGGACAAATTTCAATTTGCGAATTACGTCCGGGCATGGGAAACCGCCAAATTTTCCACGTATTTTGTCAACACGGTGATCGTTTCGGTATTTGTGGTGGCCATCGTGGTCGCCGTATGCGCGATGACCGGATATGTGTTAGGCCGCTACCGGTTTCCGGGCAGGATATTGTTTATGTCGGTCATAACTGCTACGATGTTTATGCCTAAAGGATATACGATTATCCCGATTTATTTTTTGATTAATTTATTAGGGCTTAACAATACGTTGGCCGGTGTCATTTTGGCGGAAGTCGGCGGCGCTCACGTGCTGTTCATTCTGCTGTTCACTGCGCATTTCAGCGGCATCCCGAAAGAGCTGGAAGAAGCGTCGGAAATCGACGGCAGCGGATTTTTTCGCACTTTCGTGCAAATTATGCTGCCGCTGTCCAAGCCGATTTTGGCGACAACATGTATATTGCAATTTATGTGGGCATGGAATTCGTTCTTATTGCCGCTTATATTTACTTTAAGCAAGCCGGAGCTGCGGACGCTGGGCGTCGGCATGTACCAGTTCGTAGGGGAGTTCAGCGTGGACTGGACGGGCATGGCCGCGGCGGCCAGCATCTCCTTGCTGCCGATTATCGCCATATTTATCGCCTTTCAGCGGTATTTCGTGGAAGGAGTCGCCGGCTCTGTGAAAGGTTAAACGTTGGGGGAAATGTATGAGAAAAACGTACGGCATGTTAACCGCTTTTTTCCGCAACATGAACATGAAAAACAAGCTGTTGATCGTCTTTTTCCTGATCGGGCTTTTGCCGGTGCTGTTTTTTGCGCTTATTTTTTACCGTCAGTCGACGATGGCGTTTGAAGAAGAGCTGAGCAAATACACCGTGGAAATTGCCAAGCAGGTGGGAGGACGGCTTGATTCGTTTGTGCAGGAAATGGAAAGAGTGGGCAACATCGTACGTTTTGATCCGGATGTGCAAACGATTTTGCACAACGCCGCTGACCCTTCAGACCCGGAAACGGTATATTCAATCCGCTCCGCGCGCAATTTATTTGATAACATCGGGAATTTTCGCAGTTATTTAAAAGGAATTTATCTTGTCGCCGATTCCGGGCTGCTCGTGTACAACAGCCCCGGCGATGTGGCCAAGCTGAACTTCCCGTTTGCACAAGACGAATGGTTCAAGCGAATCAAAGAGCAGCAGCAGTTTCGTCTGAATCCTGTCCATCCGCAAAATTACGTCAAAGGGGAGCCGGTTGTGACGTTCTCGTCGCGCCTGCTTGATAACCGCGAGTTTCGCTCCAAAGGCACGCTGCTGTTCGATTTCTCGCCGACGATCATTCGCGAGATGAGTGATACGATTCAGCTGGGAGATACGGGTTATGTATTTATGATGACCGAAGACGGACAACCTGTCATCCCGATGGAAAACACGCTGTCTTGGCTGAAAGAAAACAACCGTCTGCAGCTGTTCAAAAACCGCACGTCGGGTCACTTCCAGATGGATATTGACGGCAGGAAGATGCTGGTCGGCTTTTATACCTCATCTCAAACAGGGTGGAAAATCGTTGGTGTCGTGCCGTTCAACGAGCTGGCAACGGAAATGCAGCGCATCCGTCTGGGCATCGTATTTCTCGGCTTGGCGGCGCTAATTGTCATTTTTATTTTGTCGACGGCGCTCAGCCGGATGATTACCAGACCACTGAAGGTGCTGGAGCAAAACATGAAAGTTGTGGAACGGGGCAACTTTGACGTGGCACTTGCCTTGAACAGCCGCGACGAGATCGGCCGGCTCAGCAATTCGTTTAACCGCATGGTCGCAGAGCTCGACCGGATGAAAAATGAAGTGTACATGTCGGAGGTGCGCGAATACCGCCATCAGCTGCTGCGCAAAGATTCGGAAATGAAAGCGCTGCAGGCGCAAATCAATCCGCATTTTTTGTACAACACGTTAAATGTGATCGTTTGTATTGCCGAGGTTTACGATGTGGACGATATCGTGTCGGTCAGCCAAGCGTTATCGCATATGTTCAAATACAGCATCAGCGGTTCGTCCGTCACCACGCTGGAAGAAGAAATCGAACATCTGAACGCTTATTTGAGCATCGTGCAGATCCGTTTTCCCGATAAGTTCGAAGTGCGGGTCCAGGTTGATCCCGAGCTGCTGCAAGTTCAAGTATTAAAGCTGATCTGCCAGCCGATTGTGGAAAATAGCGTGACACACGCTTTTTATGGCAAAGAGGGCATCGGGCGTATCGACGTTACAGTGAGACGGGAGAAGGGCAATATCGTCTTTCGGTTTGAAGATAATGGAGTGGGCATGGACGAGCATCGGCTGCGCAACATTCAAGAACAGCTTCAGCGGAAAGAACTTAACTTTCACGAGCAAAACGATCATATCGGCTTAGTTAATGTACGGTCGAGATTACAGATGATATACGGGGACGGCTTCAGCATGAATGTACGGAGCGCAATAAACGAAGGCACATGCGTGGAAATTACGATAGCGGGAGGGGTCGGGATTGTATAACACGCTCATCGTGGACGACGAGTTTTGGATGCTGGAAGGGTTAAAAAAGGTGATCAGGCGGGATTGTCCGGATTACACGGTGACTGCCGTAGCCAAAGACGGCAAACAAGCGATCGCTTGTTTGGAGAAGGAAAAAATCGACATCGTCATCACGGACATTTTAATGCCGGGTATGGACGGCTTGCAGCTGCTGCAGGAAATCCGGCGGCGGGGCTGGAAGCTGCCCGTGCTGATCGTATCCGCGCACAGCGAATTCGATTACGCCAAACAGGCTATTCATTACGGAGCTTTTGATTACTTATTAAAACCGCTGAACCGGACGCAAATTGTATCCACGCTGGAACGGGCGAAGACGGTGATGGCGCCTTCCGCCAAAGGGCGCGAGGACGTGCTGAATACGGTGCCGGTCGCGCAGGCGCCGGGCAAAGAGCTGGTCGAAAGGATCCGGCAGTCGGTGCAGGAATCGTTTATGGAAAATTTGTCGATCGCCGATTATTCCGAGCGGATGGGGTTTAACGCTTCGTATTTAAGCCGGTTGTTCAAGCAGGAGACGGGGAAAGGGTTCGTTCAGTATGTGACCGAACAGCGGATGGAAGCGGCGATCTCGATGATTAAGGACGGCAAGCTCAGCATGACCGATATCGCTAAACAGATCGGGTATGCAGATTATAAGCATTTCCGTAAAGTGTTCAAACAATACACCGGAACATCCCCTAAGTTTTACCAAAATGGCGAGGGAGAAGCGGACGATGAGGAGGAAAGAGGAGAATGAGCTTATGGGCCAAACCTGCCGTTACACCGCCGGCGGAAAGACCGCGGCTGCTGATGCGAGCCGGCGATAAGCCGATGCTCAAGATGAGAATAGAGCACCCGGATATGCGGAAATTAGCGGGTCGCCTGCATTATTTTGCGAGCTTCCCGCTCGATAAGCTCCAGGCGTGGGATGCACCTGACGCCGCTTTTGTACTTGAAGCAAACGCCTTGTTGTATGCGCTTAACGATGACGAGGAGGCGGGACGCAAAGCCAAAGCTTTGGCCATGACCGCAGTGACCCGCAAATTCAACAGCAATTATCAAGATATTTCCCGTGAGATCGGCAGGCTGATGCTGGCGGGTGCCGTTGTATACGATTGGTGTTACGAACTGTTCGACGAGCAGGAACGAAGCCATATGATTGCTCACTTCAAAAGATTGGCCGGACTGCTTGAATGCGGTTATCCGCCGGATCATGAAGGCGCTTTTGTCGGGCATACAAGCGAATGGATGCTGATGCGCGATCTGATCGGAACCGGCATCGCCATATATGAAGAAGACCCGGAGATGTACGATTTGGCCGCAGGCCGTTTTTTTGCCGAGTTTGTGCCGGCACGCAACTTTTTTTATCCGTCCGGCTGGCATCATCAGGGGGACAATTACGGCAGCTTCCGTTACCAATGCGAGTTATTTGCGACCTTGCTGTTTGCCAAAATGGGGCATGATGGCGTGTTTGACCCGTCTCAGGAAAAAGTTGGCTACCAATGGCTGTATTCGCGGCGCCCCGACGGCAAGCTGCTGCGGGACGGGGATACGGATAACCCGCTGTATGAGGAAAACCGTTATATCAAGCTGTTTCCACTGGTGTACCTGATGGCCGGAAATTATTACAATAACGGATATTTTCTGGATCAGCAGCTGAGAGAACACCCGGATATGCCGGACTTTTATGTGTTTCACGCTTTCCTGTTTCACGATCCCGCGCTGCAGCGCAAACCGCTGCGCGAGCTTCCGCTGACCCGTTATTTTGCCGAGCCTGCCGGGATTATGGTAGCACGCACGGGCTGGGACGAGGGCATCGACAAACAATCGTCCACGGTTGTGGCGGAAATGAAAATTGGCATGTACCAATACAATAACCACCAGCATCTGGATGCCGGTTCGTTCCAAATTTACTACAAAGGATATTTGGCGATCGACTCCGGCATTTATAAAGGTTCGTCGGGCAAATACCATTCGCCGCACAACAAATATTATTTCAAACGCACAATTGCCCACAACGCCATGCTGGTACATGACCCTGACGAGCTGAAGCGCCATCCGTTTATCACCGATGGCGGCTTGATGTGGCCCAATGTCAACGACGGCGGGCAGCGCTGGCCGAACAACGGCAGGCCGGCCAAACATTTGGAGCAGCTGCTCGGCGGCGAATTTCAGCGGGGAAAAGTGCTGGCGCACGCTTACGGGCCGGACGAGGCGGCTCCCGCTTTCTCCTATCTGAAAGGAGATATTACGGCCGCTTATTCGCAGAAAGTGAGCAAACATACCCGTTCTTTTGTCTTTTTAAACTTGCAAAAGCAAGGAGTTCCGGCAGTGCTTATCGTTTACGACGATATCGTATCCGTCCAACCCGAGTTTGTCAAAACGTGGCTGCTGCACAGCATCGAAGAACCCGCCGTTGCGGGGAGGAGAACGGTCATCGCGCGGACGGAAGACGGTTACGGCGGCGAGCTTGCCGTCGATACGCTGCTGCCGGAGCAAGCGGTGATCGGCAAGGTCGGCGGACCGGGCCAGGAATTTGCCGTGGGCGGCACCAATTACGCCAACGATGCGGCGGGCTTTGTGGAGCAAGGATCATGGCGCATTGAAGTTCGGCCCGAGCAGGCGAGCCGGGAAGACCGTTTTTTGCACGCGATCCAAATCAAGGACCATGACGGGAGCGAAGCGCCGGCTGCGGTGAGGGTCGACTGCGGGAATATGACCGGCGTTTATGTCCAGGATTGGGTGGTTATGTTCAGCTGCAGCGGCGGCTTGATCGGCGGCACTGTACATATGGAGGTGCCGGATTCCGCAGGGCCGCTGAATATGCTCGTTACCGACCTGCAGGACGGTGTGTGGCAGGTGAATCAGGAACAGGAACTGCCGAGTTCGGATACGGAGCAGCTAAACGGGACGTTGATACAAACAAACAACGGCACTTTGCATCTGCAAGGAGTGAACGGCGGTATCCGATTGACGAGAATGGGAGAAAACCAAGGAGCGTGAGGTTTATGACGGACAAGGGCAATCAGCGCAAACCCAATGTAGTAATTATTATGGCGGATCAGCTGCGCTTTGATGTCGTGGGTGAAACCTACACCCCGAATATACACCGGCTGCAACAGGAAAGTGTTGTGTTTGACCGCGCGTATTGCGCTTCGCCGCTTTGTGTGCCGGCGAGAGGCAGCTTTTTTAGCGGAACGTACCCGAATGTAAACGGCTCGTTGATTAATCCGTGGGAACCGCTGGACGCCGAGTTCGGCAAAGTCCGTCCGGGTACAGCCAATCTGTACGAGCTGATGGAAAAGGAATGGGACAGCTGGCATACCGGCAAGCAGCATTTTCATATGGACGGTATTCGGGAGAACACCCCGCACACGCATTGGCACACGCTTGAAGGCAACTACGACGCATTTCTGAAGGAGCATGGCAAACGGCATCCCGGAGGGCCGGCGTTCAAAGGCGCAGTGCCGGAGATGGCATTTGGGCAAGTGACCCGCCGCAAGCGGTATTCCGTTCCGAAAACCGGCTGTTTTGAGGAAGGTTTCGACTATTTCTACGACGGATATATTACACGCACGACCATCGACGCGATCCGAGCGCGCGACCGCAGCAAACCGCTGCTTGTTAACGCGATGTTTGTCGCGCCGCATCCGCCGCTTGACATTCCCGAGCCGTGGTATTCGATGTACCGGGATGCCGAGCTTCCCGCCAATGTCGGCGTATGGGCCAAAAGCCAGTCGCCGCTGCAGATGTACAATTTGCCGGGAGTGATCGGCGGAAGATACAGTCGAGAAGATTGGCAGCGCATTTGGCCCGTCTATTTGGGGCTGGTCACCTTGCTGGATCACTGCGTCGGGCAAATTGTCGCCGAGCTGAAAAACGAAGGGCTTTACGACGACACACTGCTGCTGTTTACGAGCGATCACGGAGAGATGCTGGGCTCGCATTGTCTGTACCAAAAAATGTGCATGTACGAGGAATCGGTCAGAACACCGCTGATGTTCAAATTCCCGGCAAGCTCGGGCATCGTTCCGAAACGGATCGAGGAACCGGTTAGCGCTGTCGATGTGCTGCCGACATTATGCGATTATTTGGACGTAGCAACGGGAGACCATGCTTTTTCCGGCGTTTCTTTGATGAACGTGATGGAGCAGGAGGCATCCCCGCAGCGGCAGCGCGATTTGTTTATTCAATATGACGGCAACGGCGCACGCAGCAACTTCCAACGATGTATTGTGCGCGGAGAATACAAGCTGATTGCCGATCTGTTTAAAGACGAGTTGTTTCTGGAGTTGTACGATGTCGTCGGCGATCCGCAGGAGCAGATCAACCTGGCGTTTGACGAAGCACAGCGCGAACGGGTGGAAGCGATGTTGTCCGCACTTCGCCGCCATATGGCCGGCACCCATGACATGCTGAGTTTGCCGCCGGATGCGTACGAACAATTTAAACGGATGTACGAGGTTTTTCATCAGTAGTTTCGGCGTGTTTCGGAATGCGGCAAATCCGTAATTTCATAGGGAGGGACATGGCGTTGGATAATAAGCTGTTTTCGCTTGTGCAGCATTTCTGCGATACGCTGATTGCTCATCAGGAGCTGGCGGAGCCATCGTGGCGCGGGGGCATCCGCTGTCCGGAATGCCGGACGATTCACGGACGGTGTGGTGACGCGATTTTTCCTTTGTATTACATGTACACGATGACCGGAAAGTCCAAATATGCGACCTCTGCCCGGCTGCTCGCCGATTACATGCGCGTCCTGCAGCAGCCTGACGGCTCCTGGCTTAACGAATCCGCCGGCGAATGGAAAGGAACGACGGTATTCCAACTGCTGTCGTTATGCCACGCCTACGACCTTTTGCTGAAAAAAGGCGAACAGCAGGAAGCGGAGACGCTGCTGGATATGATCGAACCTGCGGCGCGCTGGGTATCGCGTGTATTCGGAAACGGCGGCAAAACAAACGTCAACTATTACATCACTTCGGCGCTCGTACTGCTGTGGGCCAGCCGGATTGTCGATGACTCACATTATGCGGCGCAGGCCGGGGAGCTGATCAAGCGGTACGGGCTTGGCCAATTGACGGCCGACGGTTTCCTGCTGGGTGAAAAGACGGCCCAGCGTCCGTTCAGCCGTATCACCGGCACGGTGGACATCGGTTACAACCTCGATATGAGCCTTGGCGCGATGGCGGAATATGCACTGATGACCGGGGATGCCGAGCTGAAACAGCGGACCGTGCATGCGCTGCGCAAACATCTGGAGATGATGTATCCGGACGGCTCGATCGACAATTCGTTTGGCAGCCGCAATTACAAATGGACGTTATTCGGCAGCAAGACGGCACACGGATGCCAGATGGCGTTTCTGATGTTATGCGGCGAAGATCCGGCTTTTTACAAAGCCGCCGAATTAAACGCGGACTATTTGCAAAAAAGCATGAAAGCAGGCCGGGGCATGCCGGGTTACGGCCCTCATTATAAGGAGCTGTTTGCCCAAGGGTGCATCCACTCCGTGTTCAACCGGGCCGACGCGTTGGCCGCAGCGCTGGTCTACGGGCAAACTCCGGCGCAGCAGGATGCAGTTATTCCGTCACAGCGCGTTTTTGGCGTAAAGGAGCATGCAACAATCGGCGTTTATCACATGAGGTCGCACGATTGGATGGGCACCGTCTCTTGTTATCACGTATACCACGCTCCGGCCGGGGGCACGATCAGCTACTTATGGCACGCCAAAGCCGGTCCGGTGCAGCTCGGCAGCGCAACGAAATACGAGAGATATGAGCCGTACAACATGCCGGCTTATCCCGCCGCCAGCGAACAGCTGATTACACCAAGAATCGAAGCTGTGAGGCAAGGGATGACCTGCAGCAATTTGTACGAATACGACGCTGCCGCCTCCATCTGTGCGAATACCGCTCAACCAGAACTTGAAGCCAGCGGCAGGCTGAAATATGAAGCGGACGGAGCCCGCTACGATTGCGGCATATCGTACCGCATTCGTTACCTGTTCCACGAGTCGTTTGTTGAAAAAAGGTACGACGTGAACGTACTTATGTCTTGCGAACAGCTCGCGATTACGGAGCCGATTGTGTCGGGAGCAAATCCGGTTGTATCGGTCGAAGGCGAAACCATCGGCATTCCTGCCGGGGAAGCCGGCGTCATCAGCGTATCCGGCAGCGGAGCCGGGTTTGAATTGGACGGGGAATCGCTGACGAAAACGGCGGTTTCCGTGTTTCCGTCGGTGATCGCCGTTCCGCTTCGGTGGCGTACAGGCCCGCTGCCGCCGGGTGCCTATTCGTTTCGGGTGACGATTCGCTTGGAAAGCTAATAACGTATATCGCAAAAAGGGAGCATAACAAACCATGAATACGACAGAACCATGGATTGAAGAAGCGTGGAGCCGTGTCATCGGCAAAATCGGACTGACCGGTCCGCGGATCGGTTCCGGTTTTCCGCATGCGTCTATAAACGGCCGTTACGACAGCACGGATCCGGGTAAATGGACGTGCGGTTTTTGGCCGGGACTGCTTTGGCTGCTGTACCGGGACAACGGCGATGCAAACTTAAGGCAGTGGGCGGAAGAATGCGAAACAAAACTGGATGCGGCGATCGAAGATTTTGAAATGCTGCACCATGACGTAGGGTTTATTTGGTGTCTGAGCGCGGTCGCCAATTACAAGCTGACCGGCAGCGAGCCGTCGAGAAAACGCGCTTTAAAGGTTGCCAATTGGCTGGCCGGCCGTTTTAATATCCAAGGCCGGTTTATCCGCGCCTGGAACAGCAAAGATTGGCGGGATATCGAAGACAACTCGGGATGGGTGATTATCGACTGTATCATGAACCTTAGCCTTCTGTTTTGGGCCTCCGAAACGACGGGCGATCCGAGATTCCGGCACATTGCCGAAGCTCACGCCGATACGGTGCTGCGCGAATTTATGAGACCGGACGGGTCGGTGCATCATATCGTCGTTTTTGATTCCGAGACCGGCGAACGCTTGCATGCGCTCGGCGGGCAAGGGTATAGCCCGGACTCCGCTTGGGCCCGCGGCCTCGCTTGGGCGATCTACGGCCTGGCGATTTGTTACGCCTACACGAAAAAAGAAAAATATGTGCACGGCAGCCAACGGGCGGCTCATTTCTTCCTGGCCCATCTGCCCGAGGACCTGGTGCCGCCATGGGACTTCCGGGTTCCTGCGGCGGCGGATACGCCCCGCGATTCGTCCGCTGCCGCCGCAGCGGCCAGCGGCCTGCTGCTGCTGAGTGAGCTGCTTCCCGGCACGCAAGGGGACACGTACCGCATATCCGCTAAACGCATGTTGCGTTCGATGACCGATGCGTATACGGTGTGGGACTTGCGGGATGAAGCGATCGTCAAACATGCGACGGGCTCTTTTCCTACAGGAAAAAACATCGATGTGCCGCTGATTTACGGCGACTATTTTTACGTCGAGGCGCTTGCCAAGCTCCGCGGGCACACGGCGATGTTTTGGTAACGGATGTAAGCGACTATAGCTCTCATTGGTAAGTTCTTCAAGGGTTGGACATAGAGGCATTTTCCTGGCAAAGGAGAATGCCTTTTTGAATCGACAGGATTTCCCGTCTTTTTGTCGAAAGTAGTGTATGAAATCCTCGAAAATGGCGGTGAACGACGCATGAAGCTACTTGCATCCATGCATCCGGGCAAAAAACGTTCTGTGCGGTTTTATAAATACTTTTTATCGTATGTCATCTTGCCGATGACCATGTTATCTATTGTCGGCACCGTCGTTTACAGCAATTTCATCTCTACTTTGCAGCACGAAGTGGAAGCTTCGACGGTGAGCAGCCTGTCGCAAATTCGCGATATTACCGATACGCGTATAAATGAGATGGAGAAAATATCGGTGCAAATCGCAGCCAATCCCGACCTCACCCGCTTTAAAGTGTCCGAAGACGGCTATTCGTCGTATAAAGCGATTGGCGAGCTCGGCAAATACCGTTCGAGCAACTCGCTAATATACGATATGGCGCTGGTTTATCCATCGCAGGATATCACCCGTTTGTACGCGGCGAGCGGCGTGTTTGACTATGACTCATTTTTCGAAAGTGTGTATCAATACGAGACGTGGAGCCAGGCGCAATTTTTCGAGATGCTGAATACGCTTACGATGCCGATGATGAGGCCCGCGGAGACGGTTACGATCAACGGCCTTGCCTCCAAAAAACTCGTCACTTATATATGTCCGCTGCCGATGAATCAGGGCAAGCCGTATGGGGCTGTGCTGTTTTTGATTGAAGAATCCAATATGAGGGCGTATATGGACAGCGTTGTGGGCAAACATGCCGGTTATGTGTATATATTGGACAAAAATAATAAGCCGCTTGTGTCCGCAGGATTCGGAGCGGGAGACCAGGTCTCGGCTGAAGGGTTGTTTTCCGTGATCGGAGCCGAACCGCTGCCGGAGCAAATTAACCAGTTGAAGAGCCGTTACGGCAATTATTCCGTGATCAAGCTTTTTTCCGAATACAATATGTGGCAATACGTCGCAGTTATCCCTACGGAAAAGCTGCTGGGTAAAGTGCTGGCAAGCCGCAGCGTGTTTAACTACACCGTGCTGCTGCTGGTTGTGGTTGGTGTGGCCGTTTCGTTTGTGCTGGCCAACAGCAGCTACCGCTCCTTGCGCAATATCGTACAAAGAATCATTGACCGGAAAGCGGTGCGGGAAACGGCGGACAATATGGATGAAATAGCTTATTTGTCCCATGCGTTTGACAAGGTGATCGCGGAAAAAGAAGGATTGATGCATCAGCTCGGGAGCAAAAGCGAATTGATGAAGGAGCGCCTGCTGATCTCGCTGCTGAAAGGCAAGCAGGATGTTCATCGCCATATGCCGGATATGCTGAGCCTCTCAGGGCTTGTTTTCGAGCGCTCGTCATTTGCCGTGCTGCTGTTCTGGATTGACGACTTCCAGCGTTTTTGCGCGGAGAACAGCGCGTCCATGCAAAACTTGTTTAAGTTCAGCATTATCAATATCGCCGAAGAATTGTCCGGAGAAGTGGGCAGCGGTTACGGCGTCGACCTGATCGACGAACGCGGCGTCGCTTTAGTGCTGAACTTTAACGCGGATAGCCGCAACCGTGCGATGATTACGGAGCTGGCGGATAAGATCAAACAATTTTACAAGATGAACTACAAATTTTCGCTAACGGTCGGTATCGGCCAGATTGTAGACAACTTGGCTTCGCTGGGCCTGTCTTATGAGCAAGCCAATAAAGCGACCGTCTATAGATTTATTCTCGGCGGCGACCATATTATCTTTTATGAAGATATAACCGCAGAGCGGCGTTATAACGATTATTACCCGTTCGAGCTTGAAGATACGCTGATGAAGTCGCTGAGGCAAGGCAAAGCGGAGGAAGCTCAAGAGGCCGTTTCCCGCATTTTTGCGACGATTTCCGATCGTTCCTTATCGCCCGAATCCGCCAAATACGTCTGCTCCGGCATCATTCACAAAATGATCGGCACGATGGATGAACTGAATTACAAATTAAGCGATTATTTGCGCGGGCATCTGGAAACGGTGCTTGGCCAAGATTTTGAAACGCTGGCGATGGCCGAGGCGGTGCTTGGCGAGACTAGCAGGCAAATATGCGAATACGTTGCCGAACATAAGGAAAGCAAAAATTTCGCCTTAAGCGATAAAATTATCGCTTATATCAAAGAGCGTTATTTCGATAATGGGTTGTCGCAGGAATCGATCGCCGGCGAGTTCGGCTTGTCGCCGTCTTATGTTTCCCGTTATGTGAAGGATCAAACCGGGGAAACGCTGAAGCAGCACATCGACACGCTGCGGATGGACGAAGCGAAGCGGCTGCTCGCCCATAGCGAGCTGACGGTACGGCAAATTGTCGAACAGGTTGGTTACGTGGACGAAACGAATTTTATCCGCAAG
Source organism: Paenibacillus thalictri (assembly GCF_004307995.1). GTDB lineage: Bacteria > Bacillota > Bacilli > Paenibacillales > NBRC-103111 > Paenibacillus_AF > Paenibacillus_AF thalictri. The sequence goes on from NZ_SIRE01000008.1 coordinate 109,248, forward strand.
TTTAAAAAACAAGAGGGGATCACCCCCATCCAATACCGCAAAACATTCCATGCATAGCTGTCTCAAGGCCGAAAATCCCGCCATTTTCGGCCTTTTGTAATAAAATGCAGATGTTCCGTACGGATTGCAGATGGACGAATTGCCGCCCGCCGGGCTATAGTCAGAGGCACCGGGGCACTGAAGCCGCAGCGCGCGGCCGGCGCTTCCATCATTCAATCCAGAGATCGCATGAAAGGGGGGACATTGATGACGAAACCTGCATGGCTCAAAGTGCTTCATCGCAACTGGGATTTATATGTGCTGATTTTGCCGGTCGTGCTGTATTTCATCGTGTTTCATTACATTCCGATGTACGGCGTGCAAATCGCGTTTAAAGATTTTATCGCGACCAAAGGCATTTCCGGCAGCCCATGGGTCGGTTTTAAGCACTTCACACGTTTTTTCGATTCTTATTACGCCTGGAGGTTAATCCGCAATACGCTGGGTCTCAGCTTGTACCAGCTGGCCGTGACGTTTCCGGTGCCGATTATATTGGCGCTGCTGATCAACGAAGTGAGGGGTACACGGTTTAAAAGAGTTTTGCAAACGGTTACTTATGCTCCGCATTTCTTGTCTACGGTTGTTCTTGTCGGGTTGATTCTGACCTTCTTGAACCCGAAAAACGGCATGATCAACCTCTTGATCGTCGCTTTCGGCGGAGAACCGGTTTATTTCATGACCGAGGAAGGCTGGTTTAAGTCGATTTATGTGCTTTCCGACGTATGGCAGAATACCGGTTGGGCATCGATTATTTATTTGGCCGCACTTGCAGGCATCGACCCGCAGCTCTATGAGGCGGCGGTGGTGGATGGAGCGGGCAGAATGAAGCGGATGCTGCATATTACGATTCCGTGTCTTGTACCTACGGCGACTATTTTGCTCATCTTGAATTTTGGTCATGTTATGAGCATCGGCTTTGAGAAGGTGTATCTGATGCAGAACAACTTGAATCTGGAAACCTCCGAAGTCATCTCCACTTACGTGTACAAAAACGGTCTGGTCGGGGCGCAATACAGCTTTACGGCCGCAATCGGCCTGTTTAACTCGGCGGTCAATTTTGCGATGCTGCTTGTCGTCAACAGCATTTCCAGACGGGTCAGTCAAACCAGCTTATGGTAAAAGGGGGGAAACCGCATGAATTTGGGCGCCAGGGAGAATTTTGGAGACCGCATGTTTAACGCTGTCAATCTGGTCGTCTTGTCGGCCATTCTGGTTGCTGTGCTGTATCCGCTGATTTATGTCATCAGTGCTTCCGTCAGCGATCCCATGCTGGTGCTGCAGGGGAAAGTATGGCTTTGGCCGAGAGACTTGACGTTTGAAGCGTACAAGCGGGTATTTCAAAATCCGGATATTCTGATCGGCTACCGGAACACGATTTTGTATACGGTGATCGGCACCTGCATCAATATCGCGATGACGATCGCCGGCGCTTATCCGCTTTCCCGCAAAGATTTTATCGGGCGCAACGTCCTGATGGCGCTGATTACGTTTACGATGTTTTTCAGCGGAGGCATTATTCCGACTTATTTGGTCGTCAAAAACCTCGGCCTCGTGAATACGTTCTGGGCGATGATTTTGCCGAATGCGTTGTCGGTGTTTAATTTAATCATTATGCGCACGTTTTTTCAAAATACGATTCCGGTCGAACTGCAGGAATCTGCCTTTATGGACGGAGCCTCGAATATCCGCATATTACGCAGCGTCGTGCTGCCGTTATCCATGCCGATCATTGCGGTGTTGATCTTGTATTATGCGGTAAGCCATTGGAACTCGTTTTTTAATGCGCTGATTTATTTGTCGGGCCGGCAGATGTATCCGCTGCAGTTATTCCTGCGGGAGCTGCTCATTCAAAATCAGATGGAGCAGATGTTGTCCGGGGATTCCGAATCGATGATCCAGCAAATGATGATCGCCGAAGGTTTGAAATATGCGATCATTGTCGTGTCGAGTTTGCCGGTGCTGATCATGTATCCTTTCTTGCAAAAATATTTCGAGAAAGGCATGATGATCGGAGCGATTAAAGGGTAACATTGTAATTTCCATCGTAATTTCAGTATTTTCAAATAAAGCTTGGGAGGTTTGAATGATGAAAAGTAAAAAATGGGTAGCGATGGTATCGGCCGCCGCCTTATCGGCGGGAGCTTTGGCAGGGTGTTCGTCTGGGGAGCCGGCAAAGCAAGGCGCCGACAATACGCCGGCAGGGGCTGCGGCGCCGCAGCCGCCGATCAATATGACCGGATTTCCGATCGCCAAAGAGCCGATCACGATCAAGATGATGGGGGCTAAAGGTCCGCTGCACGGCGAATGGAAGGACATGCTGGTGTTTAAGGAATACGAAAAGATGACCGGCATCAAGGTGGAGTTTGAAACGGTGCCGCAAAACGGGTTTGTGGAAAAAAGAAACGTCAAGATGGCGGGAGGCGATCTTCCCGATGCGTTCTATCGGGCGCAATTTACGCCGGCCGACGAAGTCAACTACGGTTCGCAGGGCATTCTGATTCCACTTAACGGGCTGATCGACAAATACGCGCCGAATTTGAAGGCGGTTATGGAGAAGTACCCGGAAGTTCGGCAGAGCATTACCGCGCCGGACGGCAATATTTACACATTACCGCAGCTCAATGACCAGTTGGCGCCACGTTTGTCGCGCAAAATTTTTATTAACAAGAAATGGCTCGACAAGCTGGGTTTACCGGTGCCGGCAACAACGGAAGAATATTACAACACCTTAAAAGCGTTTCGCGACAACGATATGACCGGAAGCGGCAAAAAAGATGCGCTGCCTTGGTCCGGGGACAAAACGTTTGATATTTTATCGAACATCAGAGGGTCATGGGGGCTTGGCACAACCGGGGCTACCGGCGATTCGTTTATCGATAAGGGACCGGACGGCAAGCTGCGCTTTTTTGCCATAGATCCTAAGTATAAGGAACTGCTGGAATATTTGAACAAGCTGTATAAGGAAGGTTTGATCGATAAGGACGTGTTTACCCAGGAGGTGCCGCAATTCAGCGCGAAATTGACACAGGGCATCACCGGTTCCTTCTCGGCCAGCAACGTCAACCAGGCAGGCGCCAAATATATGGACGATTATGTGCCGCTGCCGGCATTGAAAGGACCGTACGGCGACCAACTGTTCTCGACGGTTGTGCCGTTCACGCAGACGCAAGGGACATTTGCGATTACGAACAAAAACAAATATCCGGAAGCGACGATGCGTTGGGTCGATTACTTCTATGGGGATGAAGGCGTGAAGTTTCTGCGCATGGGCATGGAAGGCGTCACTTACGAGAAAACGCCGGACGGCAGCGATATTCAATACAAAGAGGAAATTCGCGCCAATCCGAAGCTTTCGCTGGACCAGGCGGCGGCGCAATTCTCACCGTGGCCGGGAGGCGGCATTCCGCAATTCGTGCAGATGAAATATGACAAGACCGGCAATACGCTGCCTTCGTCGCTGGAATCGGCGAAAGTGCTTGGGCCGTATGTGCCGAAAGAAATTTGGCCGAAGTTCCTGTTTACGAAAGACGAGCAAGACCAGCTTAATTCGCTGAACAACGACATCAACACTTATGTTCAAGAGCAGCAAATCAAGTTTGTGACCGGCGCCGTGCCGTTCAGCAACTGGGATCAATATGTCGCTTCCATCAAGAAGATGGGTGTCGATAAAATGCTGACCATTTACGGGGCGGCATACGACCGGTACGTCAAAGCGAAAAAGTGAGGTGAAAGCGCATCATGACGAACAAATTAAAAATCGGCATTATCGGCTGCGGCGGAATTGCCATGAACAAACATTTGCCTACCTTATCCAAACATAACGCCGTTGAACTTGCCGCTTTCTGCGACGTGTTCACCGGCAATGCGCAAAGAGCGGCCGATCAGTACGGTGCGGACGGCAGCGCTGTCTATAGCGATTACCGCGAGCTGCTGGCCGATCCGGCGATCGATGTTGTGCATGTGTGCACGGCGAACGACACGCATGCCGAGGTATCCATCGCTGCGCTGCGCGCGGGCAAACATGTGATGTGCGAGAAGCCGATGGCAAAGACGGCTGCGGAGGCGGCGCTTATGCTGGAGGTTGCTGAACAAACCGGGAAAAAGCTGACGATCGGCTACAATAACCGGTTTCGCGCCGACAGCCAGCAGCTGTATAAAATTTGCCAAAACGGCAGCTTGGGAGACATTTATTTCGCCAAAGCCCATGCGGTCCGCCGCAGAGGCGTTCCCGCCCGCGGAGTGTTTCTGGATAAAGACAAGCAAGGCGGCGGGCCGTTGATCGATATCGGCACCCATGCGCTCGATTTGACCTTGTGGCTGATGAATAATTACAAGCCGCGTATGGTTGTCGGAACGGCGTACCATCTGCTATCGCAAATGGAGGAAACAGCCCAGAACGGGGGATGGGACCCGGGCAGCTTTACGGTGGAGGATTCCGCTTTCGCTATGATCGTTATGGAAAATGGCGCGACCGTCATCGTGGAATCGAGTTGGGCGTTAAATATTCGCCAGGAAGGCGCTGCCAAGGTGACGCTGTGCGGCAGCAAAGGCGGAGCCGATATGTGGGACGGCTTGTGGATCAACGGCGAAAGCGACGGCAGGCTGTTCGACCAGCAAATCCATCTGGATGGCGCCAATGTGCCTGCCAGCGCGGTCCGCGCCAAGGCGATCGAATTGGAGATGAAGCTGTGGATCGACAGCATTTTGCAGGATAAAGACCCGGCGGTTACGGCGCAGCAGGCGCTGGTCGTATCGCAAATTTTGGAGGCTATCTACGAGTCGGCAGAGACCGGCAAGGCCGTTTATTTTAACTGAAAGGGGAGGACAAGATGAAAGCCGCTTTAGTAGGCGGAGGCCATGCGGGCCTTCAATATGCGCAAAGCTTAAGCCGGCTGCGCCATGTCGAAGTGGCGGGAATATGCGGCATGACGGACGAAGGGGCGGTTCAGCGGGAAGGGGAACGCCCCTCCCCGCTGCTTCCGGCAATTCCGGCATTTTCGACGTATGAAGAAATGATGGAGTTCACCGACCCGGATCTTGTCTGTGTGTGCGTGCCGGCGGATCGGCAGCGGGACATCGTGCTGAAATCGATTGAACGGGGCAAACATGTGGTTTGCGAAGCACCGTTTGGCTTTGATGTGGCGCAGCTGAGGCAAGCGGTTCAAGCGGCTGAAGCCAAGGGTGTACATTTGTTCGCGGGTGTTGCGGAGCGGTTTGCGCCGCATATGCAGGACATCAAAAGCAAGTTGGACAAAGGTGCGATCGGCAGCGCGGGAGTTGTGCATATCCAACGCTCCGGTCCTTATCCGGTCGGCGCTCGGCAAGGGGGCGCCGGCTCGGCGGCGGACCGGCATGGCGTTCTCGGTCAATGGCTGATCGGGGATATGTTTTTGCTGCGTTGGATGCTGGGTGAGGTAAACACGGTGTTCGCGCTGAACACGCAAGCCCCTGGTGTGGATTATGCGCTTGTGACTTTGCGTTTTGCCAGCGGGGCTATCGCCAATTTGGCCGGTTATTGGGGAGACGAGGAGGGCAGCCGGTACCGGATCGAGCTGGCCGGCAACGGCGGCGTAGTGCGGTATGACAGCAAGAATACCGCGAGTTTTGAATTAAAACAACGCGGAGACGGAACGAGCACAAATCGTACGACTAGCGATAGCCCGTCGGTGCGCAGCCCGTATGACGGGCAGCTTGCCGACGTATTGCGCTGTATCGCAGCGGGAGCCGGCACCAAGCCACTAGTCGCTGCGGAGGATGTGGCGAAAGTGCTGGAGCTTGCCGAAGCGGCGTTTCAGTCCGCTGTCACCGGGGAGCCGGTGCAGCTGCAAGGAGGTGCGCAGCAATGAACAAGCTGAAGGTTGGGATGATCGGTTTTGCCCATACGCATGCGGAAGCGTTTCTGAAAGCGCTGGAGCGCAATACGCATGCGGAAATCGTCGGTATCTCCGACGAAAACCGCAGCTACACGGAGCCATTTGATCAAAAGTACGCTTATTATGCAGATTACAACGAATTGCTGGCTGCGGACATCGCAGCGGTATTCGTCTGCTCGGAAAATGTCCATCACGCCAAGCTGACCGTCGCTGCGGCCCAGGCAAAAAAACACGTGTTTTGCGAAAAACCGCTTGGCGCTTCCCGGGCGGATATGCAGGCGATGGTAGAGGCTTGCAAGGCAAACGGCGTGCAGTTGATGACGGCGTTTACGAACCGTTATTCGCAAGCGGTTGTGCGGGCAAAAGAAGCGATTGACAGCGGAGCCATCGGCAAGGTGCTTGCCGTCAAATGCACCAACAAAGGCGGATTGCCCCGCCGCAGCTGGTTTACGGAGCAAAGCTTGTCGGGTGGCGGAGCGATGCTTGATCATTCGGTTCATGTCATGGACATTTTGAATTGGATTTTGCGTTCGCATGTGGTACAGGTGTATGCGGAGTCGGGCACGTTGTTCCACGATATTCCGATTGACGATATGGGTATGATCCATTTCAAATATGCAAACGGCGTTGTTGGCGTGCTCGATACGAGCTGGTCGCGGGTGAAGGCGTTTCCGATGAAACGGGATTTGACGCTTGAATTTATCGGGACCGGCGGTTCGATTTCCGTCGACGTGCGCAATATGGTCAATGAAGTGTACAGCAATAACGCGAGCAGCGCGGCATGGAGCGATTGGAGCGAAAACTTGAGCGATTTGGCCGTCGCCGATTTTGTAAGCTGCTTGCTGGAAGACCGACCTGTGCCGATTACCGGTGAAGACGGGATGAATTCGGCGCTTGTTGCGCTTGCCGCCTACGAATCGTCCCGGTTGGGCCGGGCGGTCAAGCTGGCTGATGAGTAGGACGGCAACTTTTCGTATTCGCTGGCAATGTATTGTCACCCATTTATTATGGAGGTGAGTTTGGCGTGAGTCAAAAACCGAACATTTTATTTATTATGTCGGACGATCATGCATCACACGCGATTGGCTGCTACGGCAGCCGGATCAACGAGACTCCGCAGCTTGACCGTATCGCAAGAGAAGGCATGAGGTTCGACAACTGTTTTTGCACCAATTCGATATGTGCGCCGAGCCGGGCGACGATTTTAACCGGGCAATACAATCATATCAACGGGGTTATGACGCTGCGAGACGATCTGGACGGCCGGAGAACAACGTTTCCCAAGCTGCTGCAGCAAGCGGGTTATCAGACCGCGATCATCGGCAAGTGGCATCTAGGCCACGGCGGGAACAGCGATCCGACCGGGTTCGATTACTGGAACGTGCTGCCGGAGCAGGGAGTGTACACGAATCCGGAGTTTATCGAGATGGGAGAGAACAGGCAATACAGCGGTTATGTCACCGAGGTAATTACGGATATGTCGCTGCAGTGGATTCAACAGCGCGATAAAAACAAGCCGTTTATGCTGATGTGCCACCACAAAGCGCCTCACCGGCCGTGGCAGCCTGCGCCGAAATATGCCGATTTGTACGAAGATGTCCTGATCCCGGAGCCGGATACGTTTGATGACGATTACAGCAACCGTGCCAGCGCCGCCGGGGCCGCCCGCATGCGGATCGACCGCGATTTGCAGAAAAAAGACGTGAAGGCCGATCCCCCCGAAGGACTGACGCCGCAACAACTCAAAAGCTGGAAATACCAGCGGTATATTAAAGATTATTTGCGTTGCGTGGCCTCCATCGACGAAAGTGTCGGCATGCTGCTTGATTTGCTGGACGAAGAGGGAATCGCGGACAATACGATCGTTGTATACACTTCCGATCAAGGCTTTTTCCTCGGGGATCACGGCTGGTTTGATAAACGTTTTATGTACGAGGAGTCGCTGCGTATGCCGCTGCTGATCCGTTACCCGCAAGAAATCCAAGCCGGCTCGATATGTACCGACATGGTATTAAATCTCGATTTCGCTTCCTCTTTCCTTGATGCGGCGGGTGTTCCCGTTCCGGAGGAGATGCAAGGCAGCAGTATCCGTCCTATCTGGAACGGGGAAACTCCTGAGGATTGGCGGACGTCGATGTATTACCGCTATTGGATGCATTTGTCCGGTCATTATATTTATGCCCATTACGGTATACGCACCCATCAGTACAAGCTGATTTATTATTACGCCGATGCGCTGGGCACAAGCGGTTCGATTGACGAACCAAAGCCGCCGGAATGGGAGCTGTTTGATCTGGAGCGCGATCCTTGCGAGATGAGCAACGTGTATCACGATCCCGAATACCGCGAGATTGCCGCCCGGCTGACAGATGAGCTGCACGCGCTGCAGCTTGAAGCTCAAGACAAGCCATACCTGGAGAGGGAACGAGCGTAAGCAATCGTGTTATCCTGCGGTCGAATTTCCATGGGCTGCAGCTTATCCGATCTCGTCATATGTCATCGGACTTCTTGCGCTAAAGTATCGCCGAAAGTATTGACTTCTGCGGTTAGTAAGGTAAAATAACTTACGTGGAAGTTTGTAAGTTTTGTTAACTAACCTGAAGTGAGCGATACAATTACCGTACAAAGAAGGTACTGAGAAGGCCGAGTGAATGCTAACGATGAAGACGATAAGTAAAAACGATATGAAAGAACTTAACCGGCTGAGCATATTAAAAACGATCAGAAGCGGCGTTTGCTCGCGCGCGGAAATATCCGCCTCGCTGGGCTTAAGCAAACCCGCCGTATCGTCGCTGGTCGACGAGCTGATCAAGGAAGGGCTGGTTGTTGAAACCGGCCGGGGCGATTCCACGGAAGCCGGAGGCAAGCGGCCGATTCTGCTTGATTTTCAAGCCGATGCGGCGCTGATTGCCGCCGTTTCCTTCAACAACAAACGTTATGAGGTCGCGTTGACAAATCTGGTCGGCAAAGTGTTGTTTTATGTGAAGAAAAAAATTACTTTGCACAGCGATTACCGCGAGACGATGGACCTGATTGTGCAGGATATCCGCCAATTGACGGATAAGGCACGTGAACAAGGCATTCAGCAGCCTGTTGTCGCTTGCGGCATGGCCATTCGCGGGCTTGTTGATACGAAGCGGGGAATGATGCGTTACTCCGCAGCTATTCCGTGGATCGACGCGCCGATCGGCGATTACATGGGTGAACGTCTGGGTATCCCGATTTTTCTCGAAAACGACGCCCGGGCTGGCACTTACGCCGAGCTGCTGCACGGCAACGGCACGTACAGGGACGCGTTGGTATGCGTCAGCGTTGGGCTCGGGATCGGGACGGGAGTTGTTATCAACAATGAGGTATACCGGGGAGCTTTTGACGCCGCAGTCAATTTGGCGCACTCGACCATCGATCATGCCGGCCCTCTTTGCCGTTGCGGCAATCGCGGCTGCTGGGACGCGTTGGCGTCGCTTACCGCTTTTGGCGAAGAGCTGTCGCGCCGGGACGGGAAATACGCCGAGCTTGATTTTGACGCCGCTTTGCGCATGTACCGCGAGGGAGATCCCGCCATTGCCGATGTATTGTTCAATTACACCGGTTATTGGCTTGGGGTAGGGATCGCCAACATTTTAAACGTGTTTAACCCGGAGCAGGTGATTATCCAAGGCGAGATTACAAACGCCGGCCCGGAGCTGGAACGGAAAATCGTCGAGGTCGTCCAATCAAGGGCGCTGCCGGCCGTCGCTGCCGGGGTGAAGATCGGGTTCTCCGAGAACTCCGCGCAGCTGCAGGTCAGAGGGGCGGCGGCAGTGATCGGCAAGCACTTTTTTTCCGAAACATACCATCGCGTCATTTGGAAATAAATTATGCAGCTAAGGAGTGGGATGATGCCGGGAGTTTACGGTTTGCACGATAAAGAGCAATTGATTGAACATATCGCGGATATTCGCCAACTGGCCGGCTTTCAGCGCACGGAACTGCTGCAGGGCAAAGGCCGGGGCAATGAGGTTATTCAGGTGCGCAACGGTTCGGGTTTGCAGTTTCAAATCGCGGTAAGCCGGGCCTTCGATATCGGGATGTGCGAGTTGTTTGGCATACCGCTGGCTTGGATGTCGCAGAACGGGCCGGTCGCTCCATACTTTTACGAAAAAGACGATTGGAACCGCAGCTTTGAAGGCGGTTTGCTGGCTACCTGCGGCCTGGCTACGATGGGCAAGCCAAGCGTAGACGAGGGGCGGGCGTTTGGTCCGCACGGGCGCATTTCCTCCACGCCGGCCGAGCTGCTGCAGGCGGAAGGGCGCTGGGACGATGAAGGACGTTACGAGCTCATATTTCGCGGTATCATGCGCGAAAGTACGGCAACCGGCGAAAATCTGGTCCTGGAGCGCACCATTGTGACCCGGCTTGGTGAAAACCGGATTTATTTGACCGATACGGTCACAAACGCATCACATCAGCCGGCCGTGCATTTGATGATGCACCATTTTAACTTCGGATTTCCGCTGATCGGGGAAAACTGCTCCATCGACATCCCGCCGGGTCCCAAAAGATGGATCAACGGGCAAGGCGCGACAGACGGCTGGAACGGGTTTCCCGCACCGCTGGAGTGCGGTCAGCCGACCGTAATGGTTCACGAGGATGTGCAGCCGGATCACGAAGGCGGCGTTCAAGTACAAATCAGCAATCGCATTTGGCATAACGGCCTGGCGCACAAGCTGCGGGTCAAGCTCCATTACGATAAAGCGGCAAGTCCGTATTTGACGCAATGGAAACATCCCGGCAAAGGCGTCTATGTGCTGGGTATTGAGCCGGGCAATGCGACTACCGAAGGGCGGGCCGTTCACCGCGAACGGGGAACGCTGCCGATGCTTGCTCCGGGAGAGCGGAAAACGTACACATTTTGCATCGAAGCGCAATTGGAAGCAATTTTAACATAACTAACGGGACATTGCGGCGAATATGAAGCGATGTTGAGAATCAACTGGACAGGCAGGTAAATCATATGAACGATGTATATCAGGATCAGCAGAACATGGCGACACATACGCCGAATCTTATCGTTACCGAGGATTACGCAGCCATGTCGCGTATTGCATGCGACATCGTGATGGGCCAGCTGGCGCAGCGCCCGGACAGCGTGTTGGGGTTGGCGACCGGCGGGACTCCGGTCGGCTTGTACGCGCAGCTGTGCGACCGACACGCGGATTTGTCGCGGACGGCGGTGTTTAACTTGGACGAGTATTACCCGCTTTCCCGGCAGCATCCGCAAAGCTTTTACCAATTTATGAAGCAGCACGTATATGACTCATTAAAGCCGCTCAGCTGGGATATTCCAGACGGGGAAGCTGACGATATAATCCGGGAATGCGCGCGTTACGAAACCGCTATCCGCGAGTCGGGCGGACTTGATCTGCAGGTGCTAGGCGTCGGCCGCAACGGGCACATAGGCTTTAATGAGCCGGGTACGTCTTTTGCCTCGCGCACTCGTCTCGTTTCGCTCAAACAAGAGACAGTGGAAGACAATGCGCGTTTTTTCGAGAACGCCAGCCTTGTTCCGCTGCAAGCCGTTACGATGGGGATCGCGACCATTCTGGAAGCGAAATCGATTATGCTGTTGGCAAGCGGGAGCGCAAAGGCGGAGGCGCTGCGCCAGTTGTTTTACGGCCGAGTATCAACAGAGGTGCCGGTGACGGCACTGCGCTTGCATCCGAACGTTCATGTTATCGCCGACAGGCAAGCGGCAGCTTTGCTGAGCGTGAAGTGATCTCGCTTCAGCTTCGCTGAACATCGGGGAATCGGACGGAACTCTGCCCACCTGATTCAAGCCCGCCTATAAAGGGAGGCCGCTGAAAAAGTAGCGAAGTGAGCGAAATGATTGTGGAGAAGCGCCAGCTTTTCGGATAAAGGAGGGTGCCCGAAATGGAAAAGGAGTTGCGGGTCGGCATCATCGGCTGCGGCGGGATTGCCCATGCCAAACATATGCCCAGCCTGGCCAAACTGCCGCAGGTCAGCTTGGCGGCATTCGCCAACCGCACGGAAGATAAGGCCCGGCAGGCCGCACAAACGTTTGGTTCAACCGATGCGAAAGTATTTTCCGACTACCGCCGGTTGCTCGAAGACCGTACGATTGATGTCGTTCATGTTTGCACCGCTAACGATACACATGCGGAAATTACGATTGCGGCTTTGGAAGCGGGCAAACATGTGATGTGCGAAAAACCGATGGCCAAGACGTCGGCCGATGCGCGGAGAATGGTGGAGGCGGCGAAACGTTCGGGCAAAAAGCTGACGGTCAGCTACAATAATCGCTATCGTCCCGATTCGCAATATTTGTACCGGATGTGCCGGGGCGGCGATTTGGGCCATATTTATATGGGCAAAGCCCATGCGCTGCGCCGCCGGGGAGTTCCGACGTGGGGGGCTTTCCTCGATAAAGAGAAGCAAGGCGGAGGGCCGCTGCTGGATATAGGCACCCATTCGCTGGATTTGGCGTTGTGGCTGATGGATAACTATAAGCCGAAAAAAGTGCTGGGCAGCGCGTTTTATCAACTCGGGAAGATGGCCGATGCGGCCAATCCGTACGGGTCGTGGGACCCTTCACGGTTCACGGTCGAAGATTCGGCGCTTGCGATGATTACGATGGAGAACGGGGCGACGGTGACACTGGAGGCCAGTTGGGCGTTAAACATCGTGCGCGACGGAACGGCGAAAGTCACTTTATGCGGCACGGATGCCGGAGCCGACATGTGGGACGGATTGACGATCAACGGCGAAAAGTACGGAAAGTTGTATACGACGCGTATTCATCTGCAAAACGAAGGTATTCCTTTCTACCAAACCCGCGAAGAAAGTCCGGCGGAGCTGGAAGCCCGCCTCTGGATCGAAGCGCTGATTAACGGTAAAGATCCCGTTGTCAAACCGGAGCAGGCGCTTATCGTGCAGCAAATACTCGAAGCGATTTATGTTTCGGCCGAGACTGGGGAAGCGGTGACGTTGTCAGGCGGCAGTGAGGAAAAGGTTTAATTCCGCAACAACGCAAGTTAAGGGGGATGACTATGATCCAAATAGCTATGGCCGGAGCCGGTGCAGCCGGGATGAGGTATACACAGCATTTGCTGAAAACGGGCCAAGCGCAAATCGCCGGCATATTTGACGAAACACAAGAAGCGGCAGCAGAGTTGGCAGCACATTGCGGATGCTCTGTGTTTGCTTCGCTGGAGGCGTTATTGGAAGCGGTGCCCGAGGGAGTTGTCTTTGTCTGCTCCAGACAACCGGAAAACAAGGCGCGCCACGTGATACAGGCATTGCAGCAAGGACGGCATGTGATTGCCGAACTGCCGGCCGCTTCCCGGCTGCAGGATGTGCGGGACATGTTGGCAGCCGCCGGGCCAAGCGCCAAGCGCCTGCTGTTTACGAACCCGGAACGGTTTTATTTTCATAACGCCGATGTGAAAAAACGCATCGCAGGCGGTGCGATTGGCAGCATCGGCATGATCAACGCCAAACGTTACAGCCCGCTGCCGTCCGAACATGCCGATTCCATCTCGTATGGCGCCGCCTCGGATGATTCGGTTTCGCTGTCGCCGGCTATCCAGCCGGGCGCCAATCAAGCGGCATGGACGGACAGTATCCGCTGGTCGAACGGCCAGCAGGAACCCGAAGGACAAGAAGCTCCGGCCGGCGCTTTATACCGGCTCGCTTTGTCCGATATCGGCCATCTTCGCTGGATCGCGGGGGATGTGGCCAGCGTCTACGCGATGCGCACGGTGGCCGAAGGTTTGGATTACGTCCTGGTGACACTGAAATTCCAATGCGGAGCGATCGCCAACATCGAAGCTTATTGGGGTTATCCCGGGGGATACGTATCCGCTGCCGAGTATGCCGGCCCCAAAGGCGTGATCCGTTATGATAGCCGTAAAACAAACGCGCTTTCCATCCATAAAACGGGGCATGCGGGCGCACACGCGCAGGCCAAACACCAAAGCAGTCCGTCATTCCGCGACCCCGAGGTAGCCGAATTTACTCATTTGTTAAGCTGCATAACGGATAGCCAACAGCCGGTGTCAACGGCGGCGGATGTGCTCGAAACGTTGAAGGTGACGGATGCGGCGTTACAGTCGATTCGGAGCGGGCAGCCGGTAGAGATGGCGGCGTTTGCTGCTGCTGATCAACTTGATGATGGGAAGGGGGATGGCGAACGTGCGTAAACTGAAGATCGGCATGATCAGCTTTGCTCATCTCCATGCTGTCAGTTATTTGCAGGCATTGGCGCAGCGCAGCGACGTGGAACTGACGGGCATTGCCGATGAAAACAAAGAGCGGGTGGAGCCGTACATCCGGCAGTACGGGCTTCCTTATTACGCCGACTATCGCGAACTGCTGGCCGGCGACGCCGATGCGGTCATCATCAGTTCGGAAAATGCCCGCCACGCCGAGCTGACCATCGCCGCAGCCAAACGCCAAAAACACGTGTTGTGCGAAAAGCCGCTGGGCCTTTCCAAAGATGAGATGCGTCAAATGATCGCAGCGTGCGAGGAAAACGGCGTGCAACTGATGACTTCTTTTCCGAACCGTTACATTCCGATGGTTGTAGAAGCCAAACAGGCGATCGAACGTGGCGAGATCGGCCGGGTGGTGGCGGTGAAAGCGACCAATAAAGGGGAGATGATCGGCGGTTGGTTTAATGACCGCACATTGTCCGGAGGCGGAGCGGTGATCGACCATACGGTACATGTGATGGATTTGTTGAACTGGATCCTCCGCTCCCAAGCGTTGGAGGTATACGCGGAGTCGGGCAGCTTGTTTCACGGCGCCGATATCGACGACGCGGGTATGGTGCATGTGAAATTTGCCAACGGGGTTATTGCCGCCCTTGATGCAAGCTGGTCGCGAACACATCCTTTTCCGTATAAACGCGACTTGACGATGGAAGTAATTGGCACGGATGGCGTCATCTCTTTTGATTATTTTGCCCAAATCAACGAGATTTATAGCGCAACGACCGATCATGCGGAGTGGAGTTATTGGGGCGACAATAAAGACGAACTGCTGATCGACGATTTTATTAGCTGCATCAGAGAAAACCGGCCGGTGGCCATTACCGGGGAAGACGGCTATAATTCCACCGTTATTGCGCTAGCCGCATACGAGTCGATTCGCTTGAAAAAGCCGGTCCGCTTATAAAGCGGATCGGATGGCAAACACGGATCAGCGGGCGGAAAAGGGGCGGAATACTTGGCATCCGCTAGGATCCGCCCTGTTAGAAGAATGTTCAATCCGCAAACAAGAATACATGCGATATCGGGGGAGGGAACACATTATGCTTACTATTGGTGTTGATTTGGGAGGAACGCAGATCAGAGCGGGGTTGTTTGACGAAGCCGGAGGACTGCTGTTTAAACATGAAGATTTAACGTTGGCCCATGAGGGGGCGGAGGCGGTGATCGGCAGGATCATCGAAGGCATTAGGCGGGTCGTTTCTTATGCGCAGGAGCAAGGACACGGAGAAAACATAACAGGCATCGGCATCGGCTGTCCCGGTCCGCTGGATCCTTTTACAGGCGTCGTATTGTCCCCTTCCACCTTGCCGGGGATGGTTGACATTCCGCTGCAGCACATCGTACACAGCGAATTTGGGCTGCCTGTGTATGTAAACAACGACGCTAACGCCGCAGCTTTAGGCGAGTGGCTGTACGGCAGCGGACGCGGCACCAACAATATGATTTATTTGACGATCAGCACGGGTATCGGCGCAGGCATTGTGATCGACGGGCGGCTGCTGCTCGGCGAGCAGGGCAGTGCCGGGGAAGTCGGACATATGATTATCGACCCGTACGGCCCAATGTGCAGCTGCAGCAACAGAGGCTGCTGGGAAGCATGTGCTTCGGGGACGGCGATCGCCGATATTGCCATCGAAAGATTAGCAAATGAAACGTCTGACAGCCAGCTCCGGCAAATCACGGGACCGGTGACGGCCAAAGAAGTCATTACGGCTGCGCTGAACAATGACCGGCTCGCCATGGAGATCATGGAACAAACCCGCATTTACTTGGGCATCGGGTTAATTAACATGATTAATTTATTTAATCCGCAAAAAGTCGTCATCGGCGGAGGCGTCAGCAAAGCAGGGGACTTCTTGTTGCAGCCGGCGGTGGATATGGCCAAGCAGCGATCGCAGCCGGGGATGAACGATGTGGCGTTTGTGATGGCGGAGCTTGGCGACGATGTCGGACTGTATGGCGCAGCGGCGTTGGTAAGCTATCAGAAGCAGCTGCGGAAGTAATTTGGTTTTTTGTTTAAATAATTAAATTCATATTGAAATTAAATAAAGTGAATGGTATGATTTATGTATGTTCACTATCCCGTTCGCGTTAGTGCGGACGAGGATTTCTCGGTGAAATCACCATAATTATATTCATAGTGAAATTAAAATAGAAAGGAGGTGAGAGCATGAAACAAAGATGGCAGGCGCAGCTGAAGAGGTACGGGTATAGTTTGCCGGAGACGTTGTCGGGGTATTTGTTTTTATCTCCCGTGTTGTTGTGGACGGCCATTTTTATGCTGTTCCCGCTCTTTTACATTATATATTTAAGTTTTTTCGAGTGGAACATGGTTGATCCGGATAAGAAATTTATTGGCTTCAGCAATTATACCCGGATGCTGGAAGACAACGAGTTTATTCAATCGGTCTACCACACCTTGTATTTTACCGTCGGCAAAACCGTTTTATCGGTCGTAGCAGCCCTGGCTATCGCGATGCTGCTGAACCGGAAAATTCGTGGCATCGTGCTTATTCGCGGCTTTTTTTACTCGCCGGTAGTCGTTTCGATGATTGCTGCGGCGATGATTTGGGGGTATTTGTTTGATCCGCAAATCGGCCCGCTGACGCAGCTGTTTAAAGCGGTGGGCTTAACCGCACCGCAATGGCTGGACGATCCGGACTGGGCGATGAGCTCGATTATCATCATGAGTGTATGGAAAAACATGGGCTATTATGCAGTCATTTATTTGGCGGCGCTGCAAGGCATCTCCGGAGATTATTACGAAGCTGCAGCCATTGACGGAGCGACGGGGGCCAAGCAATTTATACATATCACCTGGCCTTTGCTGATGCCGGCGACCATGCTTGTGCTGATAATGACCGTAATTCATGCGTTTCAAGTGTTCGCGCAGGTGTATGTCATGACGTCGGGCGGTCCGCTCGGCAGCACAAGCGTGATCGTGTATTACCTTTACGAAGTGGGCTTCCAGCATTTCGAAATGGGTTATGCCAGCGCTATCGGCTTCGTTCTGTTCATCATCATGTTCCTGGTCACGCTGGTCCAGTTCAAAATGATGGACAAAAAAATCGATTTTTAACACGAAAGAAGGGGTGGCTTTGGTTGACAAAGGTCAAGGCCGAAAAACGTTTTTCCTCTACATTACCGCTTATGCAACGGGGATCCTGACGCTTTTTCCGTTCTTGTGGATGGTTTCGACGTCCTTTAAAAGCCAGAAGGAGGCTTTTACTTCGGGCCTGAGCATTATCCCGCAGGCGTTTCGCCTGGAAAATTATGCTGACGCTTTCGAGAAGGCGATGTTATGGCGTTACTTGTTTAATTCGCTGTTTGTCAGCGTTTTATCCACCGCAGGTGTCGCCGTCACTTCGCTGCTGGCAGGATATGCGTTGTCGCGGATGCATTTTCCGGGACGCAAAACGATATTCCTGATCGTGCTGGGCACGATGCTGATCCCGCACCAGGCGACGATGGTGCCGAGCTTTTTGCTGATGAAAACATTTGGGTGGGTCAATTCGTATCAAGCGCTGATCGTGCCGTTTCTGGTGTACCCGTTTGCCGTGTTCTTGATCCGCAATTTTTTGTTCTCCATTCCGAAGGATTTGGAGGAAGCGGCGAATTTGGACGGCTGCAGCCGTATACAAACATTGCTGAAAGTAATCCTTCCGATCTCGAAGCCGGCGATCGCCAGTGTCGTTATTTTTAACTTCACCTATGTGTGGAACGACTTCTTCTGGCCGCTTGTCATGACGACATCAACGGAGATGAGAACCATTCAGGTTGGGCTTGCGTTGATCAAAAGCGAATTTCTCATGCAGTGGCCGATGCTGATGGCAGCGACCGTGTTGTCGTCGATTCCGATTTTTGTCGTATACACCGTGTTCCAGAAGTTTTTTGTGCAGGGCTCCGTTTCTTCAGGAGTGAAAGGGTAGAAGGAATCAAAGTTATCGTAAAGGCACGAAAAGTACGAATGTGTGTGCCTCATCGAAAGGGCTTCGCTCAAAGCTTCCTTACTATAAAACTGGGGTGAATTGTATGAAACAGATGAAATGGGCGCTTGCGGTTTGTCTCGCCTCCACATCGTTGTTATCGGCTTGCGGCAGCAGCGCCGATCCAAAGGAAAACAAAAGCAGCACCGGCAAAAGCGAAGCCGGGAATAAAAGCGAAACGGCGCCTGCAGCCAAAACTAACGTCGAGTTCCTCTACGCGTTGGCCGGAGCAAACGGTGGAGTTGTGCAAACTTTGGTGAAGAAATACAACGAATCGCAAAACAAATATAACGTCAAGGCTACGTTTGTGCCGCCGGATCAGCGGATCGAGAAAATAACGACTTCCATCGCCGCCGGTTCTCCGCCCGATCTGTATACCGCAGGTCCGCCGGATATCGCGCAGTTAAGCGGCTCCAAAGGTTTAATGTCGATTGACCAACTCGCCAAAGATAAAGAGAAAAAAGTGATCCGCGAGCAATTTTTCGAAAGCTTGCGTCCTGTCGTGATGAAGGACAACGAAATGTGGGGCGTGCCGATCAGCGGTGGCGTTGCGGCTTTATATTACAACGAAGATTTGTTTAAACAGGCGGGACTGACAAGAGCACCGGAGTCGTGGGAGGAAATCGTCGAATACGCCAAAAAGCTGACCGATCCGGCCAAAGGCCAATGGGGCCTGCTACTGCCGACCAAGGAAGTATTGTTTACGAACAACTTGTGGGCACCGTTTTTATGGCAGGCCGGAGGCGATTATTTCACCCCGGATATGAAGCATGCGGCGTTTAACTCCAAGCCGGGCGTCGAAGCGCTGCAGCTGTGGGTCGATTTGGTGCAAAAACATAAAGTGACGCCGCTTCAGCAAATGGATGAAAACTTGATCACTCAGACGTTTGCTACCGGTAAAATCGGCATGTTCATCGGTTTCCCGCTTTGGATTACGCAGTCCAAGGACTTTCCGTTTGTGACCAAAACCGCCGTGCTGCCTAAGCGCGAGAAAGCGGCTTCGTATTTGGGCGGCTGGTATTTGACCATTCCTGCAGCAGGCAAAAACAAAGACGGAGCTTACGACTTTATGGCATGGCTGCTGCAGCCGGAAAATTCGGCGGCTTGGAACATCGGAATGGGCAGCTTGCCGACCCAGCAATCTACGCTGGATACGAAGGAATATCAAGATTATGTGAAAAAGACGCCGCTTGTTCAGCCGTTCTCCGAGATGCTGAAGTTTGCGGTCGCACCTCCGCCTACAGATAGCTATACAAGGGTCGGCACAACGATTTCCAAAGCGATCGTCAAAGCGATGTACGGCAAAGAATCGCCGCAGCAAGCACTGGATGAGGCCGCACAAGAGGTAAACAAGCTGCTCGGAGGCGGCAAATAAAGGCGGAACTTTTCAACGGTTAGCTGTGCGGTCTTCGGTATCTTTAAACCGGCGGCAGGCCGGCCTGCGACCCTATTGTCATCCGCCGTCCCAAGCCGTTCATAGACTTTCATTGCCAAGTTTAGTAAGATGAAACCAAGAGATTATGGAGCGTTGTACCGCAGCCATTGTGCCGGTCACCGCCGTCACATTGCGAATTTGGCAGGTTGAATAACGAAGGGGACATAACGGATGGTTTTGCATGTCGGAAAAGAACTGAATATCAAAAAAGTGATCAAGTTCATTCGTGAGAACGGGCCGATCTCACGCAAGGAAATATCGGAGAAGATGGACATCCCGCAGCCGACGATTACCCGGATCATTGAGGAGCTGCAGCAGGAGGGGATCATCAAGGAGCTGGGAACCGTCCCGTCACATCGCGGACGGCGGCAGGTGATGCTTGCTTTGGATCCGAAATGCTATTATGCCATCGGCGTGGAAATCGGAAGAAACGTCGTTCATACGGCGCTGGTCGATCTTGACGGCAGCATGATTAATTTCAAAATGAAAGAAATGTCCAAGGGTGACAAAATAGCGGATGTGATGAGCTACTTGCGGGAAACGACGGGCCAGCTGCTTCAGGAAGCGAAGGTAGACGATTCCCGGCTGCTCGGCGTTGGCGTCGGTATTCCCGGCTGGCTGCACGAAACGAAAGAAGGCTTCATCTCCCCATCTAATTTTTACGGGGAGAAAAAAATTCCGCTGCGCACGCTGCTGGAGGAAGTCATCCCTTATCCGGTCATTATCGACAACAACGCCAACGTGGCCGCTCTGGCCGAGAAATGGTTCGGCAAAGGGCGCGGGACAACCAATCTCATTTATGTTTTGGCGGAAATCGGGATTGGCAGCGGCATCATCATTCGCGACAATTTGTACCGGGGATTGGGCGGAAAAGCGGGTGAAATTGCCCATACCACCGTCGATATTTACGGCGAGTTGTGCACATGCGGCAATTACGGCTGTTTGGAAACGCTGGTGTCCGTGCTGCGTATCGTCGAGAAGATGAAGAAAAAGCTGAAAGTGGAAGGCCGCGACGAGCTGCGCTATTTTGCCAAGGAGATTGATGAGATTGAGCTTGCGGATATCGTCTCCGCCTGTCGTCAAGGTTCCGTTTTGGCCCAAAAGCAGCTGGAGGAAACGGGTACGTATTTGGGCATCGGCATTTCCAACGTCATTCAGCATTTTGCCCCGGACATGATCATCGTTGGCGGCAAGCTGGGGACGTGTCATCCGATCATTGTCGATGAAATTAAACGAACGATCGAAGCAAGGGAAGCCAAAAGCAGCGCTCCAAAAACGCCGATTGTCGTCTCGGAATTGCAAGAGGTCATTGTGCTGGGAGCTGCCGCTCAAGTCATTGACGACGCTTTTTCGCTTTATTCGCTGCTGTAGCGCAACGGCGAAGTTTTTTTAGTCATATAATTTCACTATGAAAATAAGTTAATGGCGGACTCCGGTCCCGCTAACGAATAACGGGGAGGTCAAAGAATGCGAATTATTTATTTGGACATTGATTCGATCAGGCCGGATCATATCGGGAGTTATGGGTATACACGCAATACGACGCCCAATATCGATAAAATTGCGGAGCAAGGGGTTCGTTTCAATCATGTGTATTGCGCGGCGTCACCTTGCGTCCCGTCGCGAGCCAGTTTTATGTCCGGCCGGTTTGGCATCAACCACGGTGCTTTGACGCATTGGGGGACAGGCGGCCAGTTTCATTATCCGGAAGGCGACTTTCATAGTACGGAGCTGCCGTTTTTCACCCGTTATTTGCGTCAGGCGGACTACCGGACGATCACTTTCTCCTCGTTTGGCGACCGCCATCACGCCTGGTGGTACTTTGCCGGATGGAATGAAATTCATACGCATTCGCTCAAAGGCGGCAACGAAGACGCGCATGAAGTGAACGCCGCGGTGATCCCGTGGATCAAGCAGCATGGACTCGAAGACAACTACTTTTTGCACATTCAATATTGGGATCCGCATGCAAGATATACGTATCCGAAGCAGTATGCGGAGCAGTTCGCGGACGAACCGGCTCCCGCATTTCCGGACGAGGAGACGATCCGTGAGCACCGCAGCAATTCGCATCCGCGTTCCGCGACGTTCCTGCATTGGTCGGACGATTACAGCAAAATTCCGAAGGATACGATGCCGTTGGAGATTGCCGAACGCCGCGATTTCAAAAAGCTGATCGACGGTTATGACGGCGGCATTTCCTACATGGACAAGTTTGTCGGAGAGCTCGTGGAGGCCTATCGGGAGCTCGGGATCGCTGATGAAATATGTTTTATTATTAGCGCGGACCATGCGGAATCTTTCGGCGAGCAGGGCGTTTACATGGAGCACGGCATGGCCACCGAAGCGGTGCATCACATTCCGCTGATCGTCAAAATTCCCGGCGTGACCAAACCCGGACACGTCAACAGCGATTTGATCTATAACGTGGACGTGATGGCTACGGTAGCCGAACTGCTCGGATTACCCGTGCCAACAGGCTGGGACGGTTCGTCCTTTTTGCCGGCATTAAAAGGCGAAGAGCTGGAGGGCCACGACTATATCGTGCTGGAACACGCGTTATATGCTTGTCAGAGGGCGGTGCGCGATCATAAGTGGTATTTTATCCGCACGTATCATGAAGGATTTTATGATTTTCCTGAAGTCGTGCTTTACGATCTGGAGAACGACCCGCATCAAACCGCTAATGTCGCCGACCGCCACCCGGACATCGTTGAACTGATGCAGACCCGGCTGACCGAGTGGGAACAAGCTAATTTGGCCAAAAGCGGCAGGGAGAGCGATCCGATGCAGGACATTATCCGAACCGGCGGGCCTTTCCGTTATATGCAGCCGGAGCAGTGGATCGGAAGACTGCAAAGAGCCGGCTGGAACCAACATGCGGACGCATTGGCGGACAAATATGCGCGTTAACGCACATGTGAATGAAGGGCTGGAAACAAGGAGCAGGTCATAACGGCGAGGGGAAGCACTTGCAACGAGACAGACCGCCGGAGCAAATGTGAGATTCGCTTAACCAGATGAATAATTAACTATGTAAAATAATGAATTGGAGGAGTTGTCTTATGAACATTTATTGGGGAGATTTGCACAATCACTGCGGTATCAGCTACGGTTACGGGAGCTTGGAAAATGCGCTGAAAGCGGCCAAGGGGCAGCTGGATTTCGTAACGGTCATCGGTCACGCTTCTTGGCACGATATGCCGGAGCGGACACCGGAGCTGGAGTTTCTCGTCGATTTTCACGTCAAAGGGTTTGCCAAGCTGAAAGCGCAGTGGGAGCAAGTGCTGGAAACCGTCAAACAGGCTAACGTGCCGCACGAATTCGTCGCATTTCAAGGTTACGAAGCACACTCCAGCTTATACGGCGACCATCATATCGTCTGTATGGACGACGATATGCCGCTGTTGCAGGATGATTCCCCTTATGGCGTCGTCGCCAAGCTGAAGCCGCGGCGCGCAATCGCCGTGCCGCATCACGTCGGTTATACGCCGGGTTACCGTGGCGGCAACTGGGATACGTTTGATCCGGCGATCAGTCCGATTGTCGAAGTGTATTCGAAACACGGCTGCGGCATGTCCGATGAAAGCTTGTACCCGTATTTGCACGATATGGGCCCACGCGACTCCCGCAGCATGGTATTCGCCGGCATTCAAAAAGGCCACCGCTTCGGTTTTGTCGGCTCGACCGACCATCATGCCGGATATCCGGGTTCCTATGGAGACGGGCGCCTGGCGGTGCTGGCGACGGAAAAAACACGCGAAGGCATCTGGGAAGCAATTCAAGCCCGCCGCACGTATGCGGTAACCGGGGATAAAATGCAGTGCGGCTTCCGTTTGAACGGCGCCGACATGGGCAGCGAAGTACAGGTTTCCGGCGAACGGAACTTGCAGCTGGATATCAAAGGCTGCGACCGTTTCGACAAAATCGTCGTCTACAAAAATTTACGGCCGTGGAAGACTGTTGCCGGAGAATCGCTGCGTGTGGCGGCAGGTTCGGCTGCGGGAACGTATAAAGTGCGTGTGGAGATGGGCTGGGGCGATGCCAAAGACGGTTATTTCTGGCAGGGCCAAACGTCCGTACAAGGCGGCAAGCTGGCTTCCGTGGAGACATGCTTCAGAGGCCGCAGCGTGCTTGCGCCGACGCCGGATATGAAGGACAATCCGAATATGAACGAGCTGCATAACGAACTTGTAAGCCAGACGGAAAACGAAGTCACTTGGACCTGCACGACCTTCAAAAACCCGACCACTTTGCATTCTCATACCGCCGCGCTGATCCTTGAAATCGAAGGTGATGTTTCCACCGTTGTGGAAGTGACGCTTAACGGCAAAACGATGTCCGCCTCGATCGGCGAACTGCTGCTTGGCAGCCGCAGCGTACATCTGAAGCCGCACAATTCCGAAGCTTTTGTGCTGCACCGCGCCGTTCCGGAAGCGGAATATACGTTCAGCGGCGAGTGGATCGATACGGAAAAAGAAGCGGAAACCGACGTGTATCATGTGGAGATCCGTCAAGTCAACAACCAGTATGCCTGGATTTCACCGATTTTTGTTGTATAAAACAGTCATCTGCAAATAAACAAGCTAGGTGAAATACTGAGTAAATAAGTCAAGGCCTCGTCCATCGCGACGAGGCTTTTTTCTCGCTTGCGCTGATCCCTGATCGTTCCCTGCGAAAGAAAATCTCCGGCTATTTCCCGCTGCTGCAATTTGTGCAAGAGCCTTCCTATATCGATCCGAAAATATTTTACTTGGAATGCGTAGGGTTGAAACATTTGCTTCGCTTGATCAGTCCAATTAAGTAGCAAATAAATAAAGGGGGAGCGAAATGCGCAAAGCTCTAATTGTAAAAAGTATAGCGGCATTTCTTCTGCTCACGGCTTGCGAGGTAAAAACGGATGCCGGACCTGCGGCGTCGGAGATAGCGGTGGATACGATTACCGTCCTCGCCAAATCGGACATCGATTATGACCGCAACGGCAGCATGGAAAAACTTGAGGTGCGGATGCTGTCGGGAGGTTTGAAAGAAGAGCAAGAGCCCGGACCGTACACGGGTCCGTATTGGGAAGGGACTTTTCAGTTGATGCTGTCTGGGGTAGACGGGACGCCGCTTCATCGGCTAGATTTGAATTCGACGTTCGGAAGCGAAGCGCTCATTTTTGCCAAAAATCGCGCATTTAACATCGCTTTCGCCGATTACAACAATGACGGGTATCCGGATTTTACAATCGGCCAATATTTTTCTTCGAACGGGTTTACCTACAATATATATTCGCTTCAGCCGGAAGGCATTATTGTTCTGCATCGCGATTTGTACACGGCTGCCGGCGAATATTCGATCCTCTACGAGAAAGCAGGCACTGCTTCGTTCAAAAACCGCTATTATGACATGGATAAAGGAAAAATGACCGAGACGTTATTTACATGGCAAGGCGACAAGTTCGTCCGGACGGAATGTGAAGGCTGCGGTATGCCCCGGCCGGCTGGAGATGAGCAGTGGCTGCTTTCGAAGGAGACGGAAGAGCGGTACGGCCGGTTTGCGGAGAACAAGGAGGAAGAGCTGCTTCGCGGACTTTCGCCGCTTGACGTTTTCAAGTTTTATGTTAAGGCTTCCGAAGAGGGAGACTACGAAACGCAATATGCGCTTTTCATCAAGGATCCCAGTCACGAGCTGCCCTCCTATAAGACGTATATCAACGAAATTTCGCGGGATCAGGAAGCGCTGGAACGGTCCAACAGATGTGGGCGGAGCTTAAAGCAAGCTACGGGCTGACGGAAGAGGTCGAAGGAGATCGGGCGCTTATTCGCATCTCCAACGGAAGCGGCAACAAAGAAGATGAGAAAGGGTTCCAGCTTGTCAAAAGCAAAGACGGGATATGGAAAGCCGCGTGGCTGCCGATGCAATGAGCAAACGCATGGCGGGTCATTTTGTAATACGGAGAGTTTAGCTATAATCGTACTTTACAAGAGCATTTGTGATAACCTCTTAAAAGGGACGGTTTCTGACGTTCCATTCCAATTCATCCAAGAAAGGCAGAGTGAATAACCGTGGCAACCATCGATGATTTTTTGAGTCTGGATATACGTATCGGTACTGTGATCAAAGCGGAAGCATTTCCCGAAGCACGAAAACCCGCTATCAAATTGGAGATTGATTTTGGTGAGCTAGGTATAAAACGTTCTTCGGCTCAAATAACGAAAAGATACAGTCCGGAACGGCTGGCCGGTCAACAAGTGGCCGCCGTAGTCAATTTTCCGGCAAGACGTATTGCCGGTTTTGAATCTGAAGTGCTGGTCATCGGAGGTGTTCCGGAGGAAGGTGATGTCGTATTGCTAAAACCGGATGAACCGGTTAAAAATGGCACTCCGGTTGCTTAAAATGGCAAGTGAACGCTGCTGCATGAGCGAATCATGCTTACGATCGCTAATTGTCCCCGAATATCTTGAATGTACCTGCTTACGGCAGGTGAAATTCGGGGACAAAAGCGAACGCTGGCGCTTCTCCAGCATGATTTCGCTCACTTAAGCTGCTTTTTCAGTGGCCTTGGTTATTCCGCACGGGATCCTTTCATTGATATACGTTTAGCTCCCAACTAGACGGTTCCCGTCTTCCAACTTGCATTCAAAGCGGTATGTTCCGGAGCCAACCGTCTGATTGGCATGGCCGGGCAAAACAACGACGGCTTCGGTATTGGCAGGAACGGTGATTTCGACATCGATGCTGCCGTCCGAGTTCTTTTCCCACGAAGAGCGGATCGTTCCGTATATCGATTCGTAGGAGGCCCGGACATAATTCAACTGCTCGCCGAATTGAGGCGCTATCCGGAACCGCTTGTATCCGGGCTGGCCGTCCAAGGTGTCGATGCCCGCCGCGGACCGGTACAGCCATTCTCCGACGGAGCCGTATGCGTAGTGGTTGTAGGAATTCATGTTATCGCTCCAGAAGGAGCCGTCGGGTTTGATGCCGTCCCAATGTTCCCAGATCGTTGTAGCGCCTTGGGTGACGGAGTACAACCAGGACGGATATTCTTTTTGCAGCACAAGTTTGTACGCCAAGTCGTTGTATCCGTAACGGGTCAGCACGGGGCAAAGGTAAGGCGTGCCGACAAAACCGGTCGTCAATTTGCAGTCGTTTTTCTCGATGAGAGACGCCAGGATGCCGGCGGCGCGCTCGCGATGACGCTCTTCGAGCAGGTCAAACATAAGCGCAAGCACATAAGCAGTCTGCGTTGGAGCGATGACCCGGCCGTTCGGCGAAACGAACTCCTTGCGGAAGTTCTCGACGACATTCCGGTGCAGCTCACGGTACGCCGCGGCATCATCGGAATACCCGAGCGCTTCGGCGCTGCGCGACAGCAGATCTGCGCAATGGGCGTAAAACGCGGTAGCAATCAGGTCTGTCGGCGTCTGCCCGATATAACTGCCATCCTTGCCGTCCAACGCCAGCCAATCGCCGAAATGGAAGCCGGTGTTCCACAGAAACTCGTTGTCGCCGCGGCTGTGAATATATTCCACCCATGCTTTCATGCTGGGATACTGCTGCTTCAATAATCGGACGTCGCCGTACACTTCGTACATTGTCCACGGACAAATCACCGCCGCATCCCCCCAAGCGGATGAGGAGTGATTGCTGTCGTCCTCCGTGAATTGGTCGTTAAACGGGATAAACGGAATGACGAAAGGTACGCCGCCATTTTTCAACTGGTCTGCCGCCAAATCGCGAAGCCATTTCGTAAAAAACGGCGCGACATCCATCAAAAAGGTAGACGTACGAATGAAAACTTGAGCGTCGCCGGTCCAGCCCAGACGTTCGTCGCGCTGCGGACAGTCGGTCGGCACGTCGAGGAAGTTTCCTTTTTGCCCCCAAAGAATATTTCGCCACAACTGGTTGAGCAGCTCGTCAGACGTTTCGAAGCTGCCGGCCGGCTCCAGATCGGAATGTGCAACGCAGCCGACAAAGCGCCCTTCAAGCTTATCTTCGGACACGCCTTCCACCAGCACGTAACGGAAGCCTTGGAAGCTGAACAAAGGCTCAAATGTTTCCTCGCCTTCACCATGGCAGATGTAGGTTACGGTTTGTTTGGCTGTTCTCAGGTTGCCGGTGTAGAAGTTGCCTTCCTTATCCAATACTTCGGCATGCTGTAAGCGAATCACGGTACCCGGCGCTTCATTCACAGTAAATCGCATCCAGCCGACCATGTTTTGGCCGAGGTCCAGCACGGTTTCGCCTTTTGGCGTACGCAGCGTGCGAATCGGCAGCAGTTCCTGGATAACGCGGACCGGTTCATTTTCCTGGGCGATGAGTAGGTCCTTCGACCAAGCTTGACGTTGCACTTGAGTCCAGGCGGCATCGTTAAAATGAGGTTCGGCCCAGCCCTTCGCTTCTTGGCGAGCGTCGTATGTCTCGCCGTGATAGATTTCCGACATGCGCAAGGCGCCTTCGCTTGCCTTCCAATTTCCGTCAGCATCCGTGAAAATACACTGTTCGCTCCCGTCCGCATAAGTGACGTGAAGTTCAAGCAGCAGGCCGCGTTCTTTTCCATATAAGCTGCGGCCGCCGGTCCAGGCAAGGTTTCCGCTGTACCAGCCGTTCCCCAGCACTACGCCAAGAGCGTTACTGCCTTCCGTCAACAGCTCCGTCACGTCGTACGACTGGTATTGCAGCCGCTTGTGATAGCTGGTCCAACCAGGCGCCATCCGGGTATCGTCCGCGTCCCGCCCGTTGAGAAAAAGCCGGTACACGCCGTGGGCCGTCGCGTAAACACGCGCAGATACAGGGTTTTCGTGAAGGGTAAAGGCCGTTCTTACATAATGGCACGGGTCTTCTTCGAGGGAGGGAGAAGCAGGGAGTTCGGCGGTAATCCATGCCGCCTGCCATGCCTGAGGCGACATTAAGCCTGTCTCCCAATAGGCCGTTTCGCTCCAGTCCGACTCTGTTCCGTCGGCGAGTTTGACGCGCACGCGGTACCAGTACCGGGTCCGCGGCTTGAGCGCCGTACCTGCGTAGTCAACATGAACCGACTGATCCGTATCGACAACCCCCGAATCCCATAATAGCGCCGCGCCGTCCATATAGGGATGCGTACTGACTTGAATCCGGTATGCGCTTTGTTTTGCTCCTTGCGCCTCTACCGATAACTTCCAGAAAAACCGGGGGATTTGCACATCCATTCCGAGCGGATTCCGCTTATATTCGCAGCGCAGATCGTAAACCGATACCTTTTTCATCAATTGGAGCCCTCCAAATCAACTGTATTTATACCAAGTATACGAAGGGAAACCACGTCAACACACGGGTATTCTTGACAAATGAACAAGGGATATATGACAATAAATAAAGGATAAGGACAGTCAGTTTTGGGGGGATGTACATGGAGCGCCGGGTGGGTCTGTTGCGCCGTTCCGAACTGTTAGGTGAAGAAGAAAGTCTTTTCGTGAATCGGGTGGAAGAAACATTTGAATTGGAATATCATTCCCACGATTTTTACGAAATCGCTTATGTGTCAGGGGGCAGGGGTTTCCACCATTGGGGCGGCCGCGTTGTGCCCGTATCCAAGGGAGATTTGTTTCTTCTCCCGATCGGATTGCCTCATGTGTTTCGTCCTGCCTCGGCGGACGAAGGAGAGAAGCTGGCGGTGTATAACTGCGTTTTTTCCGAATCGCTGCTGCGTAAGGCCGCGGAAACCATCGAAGATATCGACTTGTTCGTTATGTTTGAGCCGGAAGGAAAACAAATACGGGATACGCGATGGATGATCGAGCCGTTATACCAACGTATGTTGGAGGAATACAAAGGGAAATCCGCCGGTTCAAGCGGCATGCTTTTTGGTCTGTTTCTGCAGTTGCTAGTGCAGCTTCACCGGTTTATATGCGGCATGGATGTTGCAGGTAAACCGCAAAACGGCGACGATCCGATTCAAGATGCCATCGATTATATTGGCCGTCATGCGGCGGAAAATCTGACGATTCGTCTGCTTGCGGAACGATGCGGAATGAGTGAACGGCATTTTTTCAGACTATTTAAGTCGCGGACAGGGCACTCGTTTCTCGAATATGTGCAGCATACCCGCATCCGTATGAGCTGCGAGCTGCTTCTGGGCACCCGGCATAAGGTGGGCACGGTTGCGGAGATGGCCGGTTACCGCGATCCGCAATCCTTCCACCAAGTATTTAAAAAAATTGTCGGCATGACGCCGGGGGATTATCGTAAAAAAGAAGGAGCCGTTACATTAGGGCAATGATATAAAACATCACCCATTTGGAAAAAGCGAGAGTGAGAATATGAACATTAGATTGGCAGCCGAATCTGACAACCCTGATTTAAGAGAAGTCTATTTGGAATCACGCCGTAATCGTTTTTATTGGGCGGTAACAGAAAACATGAAATTAGATGACTTCGATCGGGATACTGTGGATGAAGTTATCCTATTAGCGGAGGAAGATTCGCGGGTAGCAGGATTTGTTTCGTTGTATTTACCCGACAATTTTATTCATCATTTATTTGTTCATCCCGATTTCTTCGGGAAGGGTGCAGGCGTTCGGCTGCTTCAGGCCGCCATTCATAAGATGCATACACCCGTAACGTTAAAGTGTGTATCGAAAAATCACAAGGCAATGAAATTTTACGAGAAGAACGGTTGGCAAAAGGTGGTCGAAGAGAGCGGGGCGGGAGAACCGTATTGGATTATGAGGTATGAATAAAAATAATTACCAGCCGTAGTTAACCGCCGGGCCGTAATCAGGCTTCAGGCGGTTGTTTCTTTTTGTGCGGCAAAAGAAAAAAATCGCTGCAATCCAGCTTTCCACAAGGAAATCCGGGCAAGAGCAAAAGTTGTCTATTGAGTGCCGATTTCGTTTGTTTATATACTGGGTGTGTGTTTTAGAAAACTGTTTGTTATACGAATGGGGAGGAATGAGACATGGCCTGGTGGCAGGAAAAGCCGATGCGGCTGGTACAGACCAACTTAAGAGAGATTGATGCAACCCTTGATATCGACACATACTTACAAAGCCTTGAGCAATTTTCCGCAAACGTTTTGTTGTTTAACGTCGGGGGGATTGTTGCCAACTATCCGTCTGAGCTTGAATTTCATTATGTAAATCCGCATATGCAGGATGATTTTACAGGAAAAGTGATCGAACGTGTACACCGGCAGGGGATGAAATTGATCGCCCGTTTCGATTTCAGCCGGTTAAACGAGGCCTGCGCTTTGCCCAATCCGGAGTGGTTATACCGCAGCACCGAAGGAAATATCGTCAATTATAACGGACAGGTACATACCTGCGTTAACGGGTATTATCAGCAGGAATATTCGCTGAAAGTGCTCGAGGAAGTGGTGGAAAAGTATCCGATTGACGGTGTGTTTTTTAATATGCACGGTTATGTGACACATGACTACAGCTACAATTATTATGGGATTTGTCAATGCGCGAGCTGCCAGAAACGCTTTTTGGAACAGACCGGCCATAACCGGCTGCCTGTCAAGGAAGATTCGAACGATCCGGTATTCCGGGACTATGAACGGTTCCGCACGCAAACCGTGAAAGAGTTATTCCAGCGGCGGGTAGCCGTTGTCAAAAACCGCAATCCCCACATTGCCATTTGTAACTATACTCATGAAGGAACGGATATTTATCGTAAGGAATCCAACACGGGAATTGACCGCGCTCTGCCCGAATGGAATTATTCGGCCATGGAGAACGTGAAGACGGTGCTCGGCTCTTGGGAAGGGATGGCAGTAAGCAACTCGGCCGTTCATTTCGTAGATTTTGCAATGAGGCATACGGCCGTATCCCCCCATTTAACCGCACTGCGGCTGGCGCAAAACATGGTGAACGGGGCTTGGCTGGATTATTACGTTATCGGCACATTAAACAATCAGGATGACAGGATATGCTTCGATCTGGTTAAGGACATGTACCGTTTCCACAAGGAACATGAGCAGTATTATACGAATCTCCGGTCATTAGCCGAAGTCGTCGTGGTTGTACCCGATAGCAGCAATATGTACGGCAGCAAAAAAGAATTAAAAGGCATCATCCGCTTGTTGGCCGAAAACCACGTACCGTACGATCTGCTGCACGATAGCGTGCTCGAATCGCCGGAAGCCGAAGACAAACTGCGGCGGTACAAGGTGCTGATTCTTGCCGATCAACGGAGCATGGGCGACGGGGCTGTAGAAGCCGTTGACCGGTTTGTGAAGATGGGAGGCAAGCTGCTTGCGACAGGTTTTACGTCCACCTGCGATGCCAAGGGGCATCCCCAAGGCCGGATTCGATTGCCAAGTCTGGGCGTAAAGGAGTATGTCCATAAGCCAAAAGTGCAAGGCGCGTACTTTCGCGTCCGCGAATCGGACAAAGTCGAGCTTAGCGGCTTCGAGGCGATTGACCTTGTGTACCTGTACGGCGAAGCATTGGAGTGCATCGCAGAGGAACAGGCAACAAGCCTGCTCGGACTCATTCCTTCTTGTATGTTTGGCCCTCCGGAGAAATGTTATATTACCGAGGAAACCGAGACGCCCGGACTGATTGCCAACCGTTACGGACAAGGCGCCGCTGTTTACTTGCCTTGGGGGCTGGGCGCCCACTATGATAAATTGAGCAATCACGGCCACTCACGTTTGTTTATGGCGGCGCTGCGGGATGTGCTTGAGTACAGACAGCCGATCCTAACAACGGCATCTCCGCTGGTTGAAGTCACATTTCATGAAACGCAAGGTTCGCCGCGCCGTTTGATCAGCACTGTGAACTTATCCGGCCAGCTAGGTACGGGCTTTCACGCTCCGCTGCCGGTTAGAGATCTGCGCTTCACCGTCCGGTTAGAGCGGAAGCCGGCACGTGTCCATGCTTTGCGCCGTTCAGCAGATGTTCCGTTTGAATATAGCGGCGATGAGCTTACGTTTAGCTTGGATGAGCTGGAGTTGTTTGAAACGATCGTGATTGAGTGATGGACTTGAAATCGGGAAAAAGCCCGGGATCTGCGTTTGAAATATGACGAGTTGATTATCAAATATTGATTTTCATAATCCGCATCTTGGCAGAAATCGGAAGGGCGTGATAGACTGGAGAAAAAAGGGAAGGGAGACCTTTATGCGGAACCAACACGATTTGAGTGAATGGAGCCCGATCCTGAAAGCGGTTGCGGAACGGATGATTCCGAAAGATGCTTGGCCGTCGGCAGTCGAAGAAGGCGTCCTCGGATACTTGGAACGATGGGCCGAGGAAGATGAGACTGCCTGGAAAGAGTTGCTGGAGCCGGGTCTTCGCGCGTTACATGCGCAGGCATTGGCTTCCCATCATCGGCCGTTCCAGGAACTGTCCGCGGACGAGCAGGACGGGATGTTGTCCGATCTTGAACATGGAAGGGTGCAGGACTGGCCTGTTGCACCGAATCACTTTTTCAACTTTCTGTTGAACTTGGTGGTCGAAGGGTATTATGGAAGTCCGCAACCAGGTGAAGCTTACGGGAGAAAGTCATGGGAAATGATCGGATTTCGGCCTGAACCGCTTTCCGGCAGTAAGTCGCATGTTGCCGAAGTGGATCCGCAGCAGATTTCCTTCAATCAGCTTAAGGACCGGTATGATGCTGTCGTAGTGGGGGCCGGTGCCGGGGGTTCGGTCGCTGCGGCGATTCTGGCTGAATCGGGTCTCCGCGTCCTCGTGGTCGAGCGTGGGAGCTGGCTAAGCTACGATCGGGTAGGGCGCGATCATCTGCGCAATCATCGGCTTAGCAAATACGGGCACAATACCGGGCCCGAGCTGGAAGGCCACCCTCGCACCATTCTTACACAGGACGGCAGGGAGCGCGTTACGTTACCTTATGAAGGCGATTATCATAACAATGCGATGACGGTCGGCGGAGGCACACGGGTCTATGGCGCTCAGGCATGGCGTTTTCATCCGGAGGACTTCCGGATGGCTACCCGTTACGGCGCTCCGGAAGGAAGTTCGCTTAGCGATTGGCCGATTCGCTATGAAGATCTCGAATCGTATTATGATCGGGCGGAGTGGGAAGTCGGCGTCTCAGGCGACGGCGGCGCCCATCCTGAATGCGGCTCGCGCCAGCGCCAATACCCGATGCCGGCACTGCCGCTGACTCTGGAAGCGGAGCGGTTGTCCCAAGCGGCAGCAAAACTGGGCTGGGCCGCGGGACCGGTTCCCCTCTTGATCAACTCCGTCGAACGCGACGGTCGGCCGGCTTGCGGACGCTGCGGCGAATGTGTCGGTTTTGCTTGCCCGACCAACAGCAAAAACGGCGGTCACAATACGATGTTATTAAGGGCGCTTGCCACCGGCAATTGCGATTTGATTTGCGACACGATGGTGGAACGTATCGATACCGAAGCAGGCAGACATGCAACAGGGATTCGCCTTGTTCATGCGGCAGGAGGGAAGGTCCAGCGCCGACAAGTACAAGCTGGCCAGGTGGTTATAGCGGCCGGAGCAATCGAAAGCGCACGTCTGCTGCTGAATTCGGCAAGCGTGGAAGAACCGGATGGAATAGGCAATCGGAGCGGCAACGTCGGCAGGAACTTGCAGGGACATGTATACACCGGTACTTACGCTTTATTTGATGAGCCGATTCAAGACGGCTTGGGACCTGGCGTGAGCGTTGCCACGCGACGTTTCTCCCACGGCAATGGAGACGGGATCATCGGGGGCGGGATGTTGGCCAACGAATTTATCCGCCTGCCGCTCACACATTGGACCCGCGCTTTTCCTCCTGATGCGGCAAAATGGGGAATTTCCGGAAAGGCGGCAATGCGCGAAGGTTACGTGCGAACCAGTCATGTGCAGGGACCCATCCAGGATATTCCGTCCCCGGATTCGAGAGTCAGGCTTTCTCCATCGGTCAAAGACCGCTTCGGCAACCCGGTGGTTCAACTCTCCGGAAGGATTCATCCTGAATCGCTGCGCGCAGCCGATATGCTGGCCAAGCAAGCGGAGACTTGGCTCTGGGCGGCCGGGGCTCGTCAAGTATGGCAAACGCCGCGCGGGACGGGGCTTAGCGGAGGGCAGCATCAAGCGGGAACCTTGCGTATGGGCAATGACCCGGCCACTTCGGTCACCGATCCCATGGGCCGAATCCACGGATACGACAATTTGTGGGTGTGCGACGGCTCTGTTCATGTCACCAACGGCGGAGTAAATCCGGTATTGACGATCCTTGCTTTGGCCTTCCGCACGGCGGAGAACCTGGTGAAACAAGCGTGATCGTTCCGTAAGTCGATTGAGCAGCCTTTACATCGTTGTAATACCCACTGAGGCCAGCATCAGATAATATAAGTATACAAGCCCATAATAGCCGATTGGGAAAATAAGGTTTAATGGACATCGTCATCATTGGCGATGTTTTTTTATGTGAAGGTTGCAGGTCTGCCATTCAGCCCCTTTAACATGTTCACAGAATGACGCCGGGATTTGCAAGTGCGGGCAGGTTAACGCACTACCGGTGTAGAAGATTAGTGGTAATGCCAAACATATGTTGCTATTATAAGGAAATAACAACCTATATAAATTGAACAAACGAACATCCAGGAAGAACTGAGTGCAGTGGAGAAAGGGAATTGTTTTGCCGGCGAGTTTTGGCTTTGAATTCCTGCCATCCGCAGGCCTATTCAATAAAAGGAATTCAAAACAAGCTGTCTGAAGCGGCAAAATAATCCCTTTCGGAATGGAACGGGCTTAGTCATTTATTCAATTTATATGGAAAAAGGGAGTGAAACCGTTGTTCAGCGAATCAGAATACGACGATAAGCAGTTTAAGGATGTCCAATTTGCCTATGAGACATTGGATTCCGTCAAATTCTACGATTGCACATTTACGAATTGTGAGTTTAGCGAGACGTTATTTAGAGACTGCAAATTTTCAGGCTGCCAATTTATAAATTGCAATTTGAATTTGATCAAAGTCGTGGATAGTCAGTTTTCGCAAGTCCGGTTTTCCGAATGTAAATTAGTCGGAATCAATTGGACGGAGGCGATTTGGCCGAAAATTAGCATACCTGGCGCCCTCGCCTTCGAAGAATGCACTTTAAACCATTCTACCTTTATCGGACTTGAACTGCAGCAGTGCGTCATCCGAAAATGCATGGCCAAAAACGTAGACTTCAGGGAAGCCAACTTCACGAAAGCCGATCTGAGCTCGACTGATTTCAGCGAAAGTGTATTCGGAGAAACCAATTTGACCAGTGCAGACTTCTCGTATTCCAGGAACTATCAGATTGATCCAAGCGGCAATCGGATTACGAAAGCGACTTTTATGCTGCCGGAAGCAGTATCCTTGCTTTACTGTATGGATATCCAATTAAAAGATGAGTAGCGCTTGCTTGCAACAGGCCTAAAATGAGGTTAACTCTACATGAATCTGGTAAAAATGAAGGAAGACTGCGGGTGCGGTGAATTTTCGACATGAAAGGTGATGAATATGGGACGCGTATTACTGATCAACGCAGGCTCCGAGGGGCATATTAATCCAACCCTTGGTGTGGTGCAGGAGCTTATCCGCCGTGGCGAAGAAGTCATTTATTTTATATCTGAACAATTCCGTGATCGGGTTGAGCCGACAGGCGCAGAGGTAATCACCTTTGACAGCAATCAATTTCTGCAGGCGTTTCTTGCCGGAGGAAGGAGCCCTTGGGGCCGGGTAAGCGGATTAGCGCGCACTGCCGACATCGTCATTCCCAGTGTGCTTGAGCAGATAAAAGGCAAACCAATCGATTACATTATTCATGACTCTATGTTCGGCTGCGGGCGTATGCTCTCGCAAATTCTCGATTTGCCGGCCATCAACTCGTGTACGAGTTTCGCCATGCAGCAAAGCGGTTTTGAGCACATGCATAACCACCTACTGAGCCATTTTCCAGATGAAGTGAATGAACGTGAACAACAGGTGTTTCAAGAGCTGATGCACAATATACAAACAAAATATCATGTGCAAATGAACTCCGCTTATGAAGTTTTTTGCAATCCGGCGCCGATGACCCTTGTTTATACGTCCAAACAGTTTCAACCGGATGGGGAAAGCTTTGACGATACGTACAAGTTTGTCGGGCCGTCAATCGAGTTCCGGTCGCAAGGTCAGTTTGATTTCTCGCATGTGCACACGGACCACCTCGTATACATATCGCTTGGCACCGTTTTTAATCAGGCGGCGGAATTTTACAAGCTCTGTTTTGCGGCGTTTGCCGGAACAAAATTCAGCGTCATATTATCCGTCGGCCGGCAAACCCAGATTGCCGATTTGGGAGAAATTCCAGCCAATTTTATCGTACGCGACTATGTGCCGCAGCTCGAAGTGCTGCAGCGCGCTAAACTGTTTATTACACATGGCGGCATGAACAGCACAAGCGAAGGACTTTATTACAATGTGCCGCTGATAGTGCTGCCACAAAGCGCCGATCAGCCTGTTATAGCGCGGCGTGTAGCTGAGCTTGGTGCGGGCCTTCACCTCAATCAACAAACCTTAACTGCGGAAGAACTCCGAGCGGCGGCGGAACGTGTGCTGCAAGATGCGTCTATTCGCAAGGCAAGCGGCGAGCTTGGCGAATCGTTCCGGGCTGCGGGCGGGCAGCAGCGGTCTGTCGAGGAAATTTTGATGTTTAAAAGGCAGCTGGGCATGTAACGGTTTGCGGACCTTTTTTTCATTTTCAGCGTATTTGATGGGATAACCCGAGTTTATACTTTGTTAATAGTTCATTTATAGAGTGTCAATACCCTGCCTGTATACTGGAAGGTGAGGTGACGATTCCCAAAATAATGAGGGGCATCTTCACCGATTGCCAGCTGTCGACATCATGAACCTGCAAAAGTTCTGTCTTATACAGCAATCCGGAGGTAGGAGCAAAAAGAGATGAATTCATTAACGCGATTTTCCATGAAAAATATAGCGGCCGTTCTGATCATCATCCTGCTGTTGTTCGGCGGGGGGACTTATGCGGCATCGCTGCTCAAAGCGGAATTGTTTCCCGAGGTGTCGATTCCGTACGTCTTTATTCAAACTCAATATCAGGCGCCTCCCAAAGATATAGTGGAGCAAATTACGAAGCCGCTCGAGAAAGCGGTCGCAGGGCTTAACGGGATTAAAAATTTGCAATCGATGTCCAGCGACAATTACTCGCAGATCACGATTACGCTGCAGCACGGACAAAACACGGACAAAGCCAAAAACGACGTCGAGGCGTTAATCGCGGGCGTGAACTTGCCCCAATCGGCGGAGCGCCCGAAAGTGATGACGTTTGGCATGGCCGCCATTCCGGAATATACGCTGGCGGTATTCGGCAAAGACAATATGAATCAGCAACAGTTGGATAAGCTGTATAAAGATGTATTTCAGCCCGGATTCACAACGATTAAAGGAATGGATCATGTTGAATCGATAGGCAATGACGAAGCGATATTGACGATCAAAATGGACGGCAACGCGATGAACAGCTACGGGCTGATGCCCGACGATGTGACCCGAGCGATCCAGACGGCCCTTCGCTCAAGTCCGGTCGGCGCTTTGAATACGGACGGAATCGACCAAATGGTTCGCGTGAAAAGCGATATTAACAGCATTTACGCGCTGGAGAACATCAAACTGAATACGGCCTCCGGAGACACGCTGCTGCTTAAGCAAATCGTCAAAATCCAGGCAGTCAACGAATCCAAGCTCATCTCCCGTTTGAATGGTCAACCGTCCATCGGGGTCGTTTTGTACAAAACAAGCGGAACCAATTCGGTTGAATTCGCAGATAAAGCGGATGCGATGATTGCCGGCTGGCAAAAGCTGTATCCCAACGTCGAATTTATGTCGATCAAGAAAAACTCCGAGGTTGTTCAGGAATCGATCAACGGGATGATTAAGGAGGGGGCGTTGGGGGCGCTGCTAGCCTCCATCATGATTTTGCTGTTTCTCAGAAACTTCCGGATGACCATCATTGTTCTTGTCTCCATTCCTTTGTCCATCTTAATCACGTTATTAATTATGGCGCCGCTGAACATTACGCTCAACATCATGACCCTTGGCGGCATGGCCATCGCCGTTGGCCGCGTGGTGGACGACAGCATCGTGGTGATCGAAAATATATACAGCGAGCTGGTCAAGACGCATGAGCGGGGAGAATCGGTCATTATAAAAGCTACCGCACAAGTCGCTTCGGCCATTACGTCTTCGACGTTGACCACGGTAGGGGTGTTTGCTCCGATTGCTTTTGTCGGAGGAGAGCTGGGGGACATGTTTCGTCCGTTCGCGATCACGTTGTCGGCAGCTCTGCTGTCGTCTTTGATCGTCGCCGTTACGGTCATTCCGATGCTTGCCAAGCTGCTTGTGCTCCGTTCAAGGAATATCAAACATCACAACGAGCATCACGTCGGCAAAGTAGAAGCCGGTTATTTAAAGGCGCTGCGATGGTCGCTTAACAACCGCAAAAAAAGTATCGCTTTGGCGTTGTTGGCGCTGGTAGTATCCATTGCCGGCACGGTTCCGTTTCTTGCGTTTGAATTTATGCCAAGCAGCGATTCCGATAAACAAATGAGCATCAGAGTTACTTTACCAAGGGAAACGGCGCTGGATACGACCGATCAGATCGTCAGGAACATTGAAGCGATGATGCGGGAGACGAAGAACGGCGCGGGTGAACCGGCATTTGAATATGTGCAGTCGTTGATTGGAGAGGGCGGAAGCGGAGGGGCCAGTTACCGCTTTTCGTTAAATGCGTCGGCTGCCGACGGGGCAAACGCGAGAGCGCTTGTCGACGACATGAAAGTCAAAATCGCCGCTATGATCCCACAAGAAAGCGAAGTCCGCGGCAGCATCATCAGCTTTGGCGGCGGAGGCGGGGGAAGCGGCATCGACTTTTCTTACATGCTGCGTGGCGACGATGTGGATTCGCTCATTCAAGCGGCTAATGAGGTTAAAGCGAAAATGAAGGAAATCCCCGGTTTTCTTGATGTGGAAGACAGCTTAAGCGTGACGAACAAGGAAGTGGAAATTGCCGTCGACCAGAACAAAGCCCGTCTGTACGGGCTCTCCTCCGGACAAATCATCGATTCGATGTATGTATGGTTGGCTGAGCAAAAACTCGGCGATTTGAAATTCGATAGCGTAACTTATAACACCAAAGTGATGATGGACAGCAGCTTCAAAAATTCGGTGGAAAAAGTCGGAAACTTTCTGATCACAACCTCGAAAGGACAAGTTATTAAGCTAAACGATGTTGCGAAAATACGGCAAGTCGAAGGACCGGCGTCGATCCCTCGCGACAACCAGGAGCAATATGTCAGCATCACCGCCAAAATCGATTCCAAGGATAAGGGAGGCGTCAGCGCCCAAGCGTCTCAAATATTGAGCCAAATGGATCTGCCTCCGGGCGTCCATACGGAATTGCAAGGCGCTGCGGCGGATATCGACAAAGAGTTCAGAAACATGTATTTTGCCATGGCGGCTTCCATTTTTATCGTCTATTTGGTGATGGTTCTCGCTTTCGGCAACGCCAGCGCGCCGTTTGCCATCTTGTTTTCGCTGCCGCTAGCGGCAATCGGCGGGCTGCTTGGCTTGCTTGTCACCGGTGAATCGCTGAACTTGACGTCTTTGATCGGTTTCCTGATGCTGATTGGCGTCGTCGTGACCAACGCGATTGTGCTGATCGACCGTGTGCAGCAGCTGCGCGAAGCGGGACATACCGTACGCGAAGCGCTGCTGGAAGCGGGGCAGACACGGCTGCGTCCGATCATCATGACGGCGGGGGCGACGGTGTTTGCGCTGATGCCTTTGGCGCTTGGACTTTCCAAAGGAACGATCATTTCCAAGGGGCTGGCGGTCGTTGTGATCGGCGGTCTGACGACATCAACTTTGCTTACGCTGCTGATTGTGCCAATCATCTATGAAATGATCGATAACATGAAAGTGAGGGCAAGACGTCTATTGGATCGCAATAAATCGGAGGAAGCGCAGGGAACATCTGTCTGATTGGGATTAGGAACGAAGCAAGCTGTGGTTGTTAATCAAGGAACATGATAAATTAAGCTCCCTATAGGATGCGGCATTACAGGTCGAGTACCTTAGCGCAGCCATAGGGAGCTTTTTGTTATTGGGAAGCTGTTTAGTCAAAATGGGATGATTGCTGGGAGGAAAGCGCCGGTTGTCTGCCTCGAACGATGAAAAACCCGGCAATACCGCAAAGACCGGTGAACAAAAACACCGCCTGAAACGATAAGTAGTCCGCCACCCAGCTGCTGCCGATCAGTACTACCGAGCTGGTGCATAAACTAAACATCGAATTAATGCTGATCGCCATGGGCAGACGTGATCTGGGGATCTGCTCCAGAATGAAGACGCTTCCGCTCAAATTGTAACCGATGATGCATATGTTCGTTAATGCGAACGCGGCGTATACCGACCACAATCCGTGAAACGAAACAATCAGCAGGCTGCCCAATCCGCCGGCGATCGCAGCTGCCATAAGCACATGCCTATGTCCGATCCGGTCCGCCATGATTCCAAAGATTACACTGCCTGCTATATTGGCAAGCCCGGTGATGGCCGTAAATAAAGCAATCGTCGTACTGCCGGCCTCAAACGTCCGTACGGCATATAACGTATAATAAGCCAATGCGGAATGAGATGCCACGATAAAAGCAAATCCCGCAACTGTGCGTTTATATTGTGGAAACTCCCGAAACATTAACGGAACCGCCTTGAAGTATTGGAAATAATTGAAATTGACCTTAGCTACCTCGTCAGCTTCATGTTCCTTCATCAGCCGAAACATTAACACATCCAGCAATAACAAGGCCACACCGGCTGCGAAAATAACGGTATAATTATACGGAAACGGCACTTTGGTTAGCAAGACCCCGCACAGCGCCGCGGATCCGAGCGCAAACACGCTGCCGGCTCCGCTGCTGAAGCCGCGCAAACGTCCCCGAGCATTGGGCGTTACCAATTTGGCAAACAAACTCATATAAAAAATGTTGTAAGATCCGACAAACAGATTAAATATCGCCCAGCCGATCAGAAACACTAGAACCATCAGCTGCGGACGGGATTCGGCAAATAAAGGGACCGCGGCGACAACAAGGAGGAAGCTGATCCGCTGAATGAACAAAATTTTTGCAAACATTTTCGCTTTATGGGAGAGGTTCATGACCAGCTTCGCGAACAACGGCTGACTGATAAAGCTGCCGATCGATACCAAGGCGTTCACTAAGCCGATTTCAAATGTATCCGCTTGCAGATTGGCGAGAAAATACGTAATGATAGCATTAACCGAAAGAAATGTCATTGCGTTTACGAACAGCACGGTGTCCATAAAGAAAAGGAAATGATTACGGCGTTGATCGTACATGGATCTGCTCTCCTGCCTGGGGTGTCCCTAACTATCGCCCAATATTTGCCACGCTCAAATCATAGCACGGTTATCCAAAAATGAAAATATGGTCTTTGTTGCTAATAAATGAGACACGCGCACATTGATGCAGTATGATACACTTGTGTATAATTTATTGCATAAATTGATATGATGCAATTCTTTTGTAGAAAGCAAGGTGTCTCACAATGACCAAAGTAGATAGAAGAATCCTCAAATCTCAAAGCTCCATAAAAACCGCATTTTTGGAGCTGATGTCTGAAAAAAGCTTCGACGAAATTACCGTCCAAGATATTGCCGACAAAGCCAATGTAGGCCGGAGAACGGTTTATCTTCATTATTTGGATAAATACGATTTACTTGACAAGCTCATTGAAGAGCACTTTAACGAACTCAGGAGACTTTGCAAATTATCGGCGGAATTGAGTTTTGTCGATGCAACGGTAGTTTGGTTTGAATACTTTGAGAAAAATCATTCTTTCTTTTCGACCATTATAGCAAGTAAAGGGGCTGCTTCCTTTCGCAGAGGCTTTCTCAAGCTGGTCATTGAAGAATTGGAAGTCGAATTAAATATAAAAGAGGGAGTCAATAAAGGGCTTAGCAAAGACATTGTAGTTAAGTTTTTTGGAACCGCCGTGGTAGGTATAGTCGAAGCGTATTTTAGCAACGAAATCACTGATCCGGCTCGTGCCGTAGCAGAGCAGGTGGGGCTTTTACTGGAAAAAAATTTTTAACCGCGCTGGTTAACGGGAGTGCATCATTCCTTGGAACCGACGCGCTGGAAGGACATGGGGATTATTTTCGAGGCCACTTATTTTCCCTGTGTCCTTTTTTCTGCACATTTTTATGCTTGATGCGCACTAACGCACAAATGACTGTTATTTGATCATTGAAGATATTTGATGCTCATATATAATACACATATAGAACTTATTACTCGTTTGTGTAATTACTAGTAACAGACGAGCAATATAACAAGTTGGTTTGATTTGCACCCATATTAAGGAGGATTATATATCATGAGACAAAATGTCAAGTTTAAAAATAACGGCTTATTATTAGCAGGCCATTTGTATGTTCCGGCTCATTTTGATGAAACAAAAAAATACCCGACTATTGTTGTCTCTCATCCGGGCGGAGGCGTTAAAGAACAGACGGCAGGGCTTTATGCGGATAAACTGTCCGAATTGGGTTATGTTACTTTAGCATTTGATGCATCCAACCAAGGAGAAAGCGAGGGATCGCCCCGTTATTACGAAGATCCTTACGCCCGTACGGAAGACATCCGTGCAGCGGTGGACTATTTAACCACATTGTCTTTCGTGGATACCGATCATATCGGCGCGTTGGGCATTTGTGCCGGAGGCGGATATACGGTGGCAGCCGCGCAAACCGATCGCCGTATTAAAGCTTTAGCTACGGTGAGTATGGTCGACATTGGATCACTGTTCAGCGAAGGCATGGCCCGTGTTGTGCCGGTAGAAGATCAAATCAAGCTGTTGGAGCAAGTATCGCAGCAGCGTACGGCAGAAGCAAATGGCAATGAAACGTTCTTTGTTACTTATGTGCCGCAGCAATTGGAAGAAGGCATGACAGGTACCATGGCCGAAGGACATGACTATTATGTTACAGCTCGCGGTTGCCACAATAATGCGCCTAACCGCTTGGTGTTCGCAAGCTTTGGTAAAATCGCCACATATTCCGCCTTCAGCCACATCGATAAATTTTTGACGCAGCCATTTCTAACGATCGCAGGCAGTGAAGCCGACACTCTTTATTTCAGCGCAGAAGCCGTTGAAAAAGCAGCAAGTCAACATAAAGAGCTGTTTATCATCAAAGGCGCCACACACGTTGCTTTATATGATATCCCTGAAAACGTAAATGTGGCCATTGAAAAAATAGACGGATTTTTTACGGAAAATCTTAAGTAAGCGAACCGAAAAGCAGAGAAGATACGCAATATGCGAATTTAGTTGGTTGAGCGGCATGCATCACGTGCTGCCCAACCATTTTTTTAACGTTAACCTGTTATGACCCGTTCCTCCGGATAACGGATTTTGGCCTTCTTCTTAGTTCCCCCAATGATAAACAAAAGCGAAGTCAGTCCGATTCTTCCGGTAAACATCAGGACCATGAGAATGCATTTTGCGCAAATGCTCAGATCGGGGGTAATTCCCGTTGACATGCCTACCGTACCGAAAGCCGAGCACACCTCAAGAATGATGGACACAAGCTGAGCTTGTTTATCCGTAAAGCTAATCGTGATAACCGATATCGTGCACATGACGATGGCTAATAACGATATCGCTAGCGATTTCATTACGTCGTAGGGATGCAGCTCTCTGCTGAAAATTTTAATTTCATTGTTTCCTTTAGCAAAGTTGTAAATAAATAGCAGATTTAAGGCGAATGTTGTTGTTCGGATTCCGCCGCCTACAGAGTTAGGCGATCCTCCAATAAA
Source organism: Paenibacillus thalictri (assembly GCF_004307995.1). GTDB lineage: Bacteria > Bacillota > Bacilli > Paenibacillales > NBRC-103111 > Paenibacillus_AF > Paenibacillus_AF thalictri. The sequence continues at coordinate 153,666 of NZ_SIRE01000008.1, forward strand.
CATGTAAAGGCTGATAAACAGGAGTGTCGGCAGCGTCAGCTCGTTAATATCCAAAGTCGTTAGCCCCGCGCTTCTTGTCGTTGTAGATTGAAATAAAGCATAAAACAAACTTTTGTGCCAAGGCAGATCTTTAAAATAGTGGTTGTATTCGAACAACCAGATCACGCCGGCTCCAATAATCAGCAGAATAAAGTAAGTGGAAGTGGCAATTTTGGCAAATAAAGAAAAGCGGAACGGACGCTCGAGTTTTCTTCTTGTCAAATATGTTTTCACTTCAATGAGTACAGGGAATCCGATGGCTCCAAAAATAATTAACACCATACTGATCGACTGTACAAAATAATCGTCAGCATAAGGAATCAGCGACTGGCCCGTGATGTCCATCCCGGCGTTGGTTGTCGCGCTGACGGATGCAAACAGGCCTTGAAGAAACGCTTCCTGCCACGTCGAAAAGTACCTCAAAAAATGAAAGCCAAAAATAACGGTCCCGATGAGTTCGGTCAAAAGAATAATTCTCAAAATTTCGATAACCAGCTTAACGAGACCCGATAAGTCAAATTGATTATTGTCGACCATTATTAAACGCCGTTCGCGTAATCCGATTTTTCGCCCCAATAAAAGCCAGAAGAAGGTGCTCATCGCCATAATGCCGATGCCGCCAAATTGCAATACGAGCATCACCATAAAATAACCAAAAACGCTGTATGTCTCCGCAACGTTAAAAACGCCGAGCCCCGTATCACTGACGATGCTGACGGCGGTAAAAACGGTATCAAAGAAAGAGACTTCAACCCCAGGCCGGCGCACGGCTGGAATACTAAAAATTAAAATCGATGTGAGCACGACCAGCAGGTAATATCCGGTTACTACTTGGGCCGGAGACCGTTTTTCTATCCAGTTTTTCATTGCAGCCCTCATAGACAGGAACGACCTTTCCGTTTCGCTTTACATAAATCCCCATAACTCATCCGTAGTATGTCCCATTTTTTGGCGGTAGTATTCAGGTAAGGGAAGGTGCCACTTGGTTCACTGAATTGGGCAACAGCGGTTGTCGACATCGCTTTTACCCGCCGATGAGTGTGCCCCTTAAAAATTGTTGTTGACATCTAATATCTAAGTATTTACGATGAAGTTGGTCATCTAAATTTGAAGAAGGAGGCTTCATTCATTTTGTAGTTTTATAAACGCGCGTTTATTAAGCGTTTTCACAGGTTTATCGATCCAGTTTCGTTTTGAAATGATGATATCTAACCAAAGGGAGGAAGCCAAAGATGAGCGAATATTCCGAGCTGCTGCAAAGTTTGCTTCAAGAAGAAGAAGAGCTTCAATTCACCGAATTCACGAATGATCTGGCTCTTCAGATCGGCCTGTTTATCATTGAAAAAGTGAAGCAAGAAAACAAGCACATTACGCTGGATATTTCCAGAAACGGGCAGCAGTTATTTCATTATGCATTTCCCAAAACCTCGGCGGATAACGACGACTGGGTTCAACGCAAGAGCCGGGTGGCCGTCCGGTTTGGCCATAGCTCCCACTATGTCGGCACTTACCTGAGATCGATCCAAAAAAATATTCAAGAAAGATATTTCTTGAATCCATCCGATTATTCCCCAAGCGGAGGGGCTTTTCCGATCATCGTGAAAGATGTTGGCGTTGTTGGAGCTATTGCGGCTTCCGGATTAACGCAAGAGGAAGATCATGCTTTGGTTGTATCGGCGATTAGACATTTTTTGAATGGAAACGGAGAGTAAGATGGCACAACAAACTAAGGTACTGCTTGTTTCAGGCAATGAAAATCACAAGTGGCACAATTGGGAGCAAACGACTCCGTTCATCAAAGCGGCATTGGAAGAAGATTCGAGTATTTCCGTTACCGTGTCTTTGTCGATTGAATCGTTGGCCGATGAGGAATTGTTCACATACGATGCGCTGGCGCTCAATTATTGCAACTGGCACGAACCCGCCGGGCTGAGCGAGCGGGCCAAAGCCAACCTGATCCGGTTTGCGGAGGAAGGAAAAGGTTTGGTTATTGTTCATTTTGCCAATGGAGCGTTTCATTATTCCTTGCCCGAAGCGGAGGCTTCCGATTGGCCGGAGTACCGCAGTATCGTACCGAGAGTGTGGAATCATCATGGCGAAAGCTCACACGATAAATACGGCGAATTCACCGTACATATGACGGGCGAGGCCCATCCGATCACTCAAGGAATATCATCGTTTGCGATTACGGATGAACTTTATTTTAAACAAGAAGGCGTTGTTCCGATTCAGGTGCTTTATGAAGCGGAGTCCAATCGCACAAACCGGAGAGAACCGCTCGGGTGGCTGGCCCAGTACCGCAATTCGCGAGTGTACCAAACCTTGTTGGGGCACGACGAAAAAGCCTATGAAGTGCCGCAGGTCCGAGAGATGCTAAGACGTGGCGTTCTTTGGACGGTTCACCGCTTATAACTACTTGTGATGCAGCTACGCTTGCATGCTGAAGAAAAGGAAGATGGTATGGAAGAAAATAGTGGTGTTCTAGATAGGAATGTGATCGCTCAGGTCGCTTTGGTCGTGCATGACATCGAAAAAACAAGCCGCGCGTACGCTGACTTTTTCGGGATCGAAACACCGACGTGGAAGCTAACGGATGCATGGGATCAAACGCAAGCCGTTTATCGGGGGAAACCGACAGAAGCGAGAGCCAAGCTGGCTTTTATGAACTTTGGCTCTGTCGTGATTGAATTAATCGAACCCGATCACCATCCCAGCATCTGGAGAGAATTTCTGGACGAACGAGGGGAGGGTTTTCACCATATTGCCTTTAAGATTGCGGGTATGGAAAACATAACGGGCTTAATGGAACAAAAATTTCATATGCCGCTTGTTCAAAAAGGTGAATATACCGGCGGACGATATGCTTATATTGATAGTTTAAAAGATTTGAAGGTCCTCATCGAACTACTGGAGAACGACAATAATTAAATTGACAAACAAAAGTAGATATGATAGTTTTACAGAGTAAAATAAACGCGCGTTCACAAAATGATAGATGACCAGAGGTAACGATGAAAAAAATTGATTTAAGAAGCCAGGAAATAGCGGAAATAGCCGGTGTCTCTAGAAGCACGGTGAGCCGAGTCATCAATAATTACGCCAATGTGCCTCCCAAAACGAGAGAGAAGGTTTTGAAGGTTATTGAGCAATACGGTTATACTCCCAACATTTCCGCAAGAACGCTTGCCGGGAAAAAAACGAAGATCATCGGGTTGTTTTTTATCGATCAATGGCAGTTTTCCAAGGATAGCTCGGCTAACATGCTCATCACCGGCGTCATCGAAAGCGCCGCTGCCATGGGATATATCGTTCTCACGACGGTAGTCAGAGACCTGAAGAACCCCGAAAGTATGAAAAATGTCAAAGAGATGTTTTATCAAAGCAGCATTACAGCGGGCATATTTATCGGCGCTGAAAACCATGAACCCGTTATTGAAGAGCTGATTTCGGAAGGGTTTATTATCGGCGTGTTGGATCAAGTGCTTCCTGGCCGCAATGAGCCGAACCGGATCGTATATAATCTGAACAACGAAGCGGTAGCCAGAAAAGCGGTAGATTACTTATATGGATTAAACCACACAAGAATTGGCATTATAAACGGGGATCTGAAGAAAGCTCCCGCTAACTTCAAGTTCAAAGGGTTCTTAAGCCAGATGGAACACCACGGTCTGGATGTTAACAAAGCTTGGATTATGCACGGCAATTACGAGGCGGGCAGCTATGAAGCGATGACTAACCTGCTGGCGAACAGCAGCGATCTTCCGACGGCCATTTTTGCAGTCAGCGACAGTCTTGCTTTTGGCGCTATACGTGCAATAAACGATTTTTCATTAAAGGTGCCTGACGATATTTCCGTCATCGGTATGAACGACCAACCGTTAAGCGCTTACTATAAACCGGCGTTAACGACATTCCGGGTGAATTACGATCAACTGACGGCAGGTGTGACCCAAAATGTCATCCGCACTGTAGAAAACGGAGTTACGGGCGACAGCGTAATTTCTACGCTGGATTGCACCTTAATCGAGAGAGAGTCCTGCAAAAAAATTTAAAAATTTTTTGACAGGAAATAAACGCGCGTTTATTCTGAAAAACGCGATCTTCGCCAAGATTTATACGCTTTACATATGTGACAATCAGATCCACACATCATGGAGGGAGAATGGATATGCCAAGTGCAGTAAAAACCAGCGCTTCATTAATCACCGCAATTTTAGTAGGAACATCGTTAACGGGATGTACAGGGGGAAACAGCACGTCCGGCGGCGCCGCCAGTTCGGATAAGCCAGTTGAATTAACGTATTGGGACGGCGCATTTAACACAAATACGCCGGCTATCGTGAAAAAATTCGAGGAAAAATACCCGAATATCAAAATCAAAGTTCAAACTTTCCCTGATGCCGGGATGTCCGATAAATATTTGCTTGCCTTAAAACAAAAAAACGGTCCGGATTTGATGGATATGGCTGTCGACTGGGTCACCCCGTTTGCCGCAACGGGCGGATTGGTAGCTTTGGATGACTATATTAAAAAAGACAATGTAGACCTGAAAGATTTTTATGACGGCGCGATCTCGGTAACCAAGGTGAACGACAAGATGTATGCGTTGCCTTACCGTTCGGAAACACATGGGCTGATTTATAACAAAAAGTTATTTGACGCTGCCGGGATCGACTCGAAAAAAGGGCCTGAAAACTGGAATCAGGTGCTCGAGCAAACGCAGAAATTAACGAAAGGCGACACTTTCGGCATCGCGCTTCCGGGAACTAACGTCGGCAACGTAACAACGCAGCTCTTCAACATGATTCAATCCAACGGAGGCAGCGTTCTGAATAAAGACAACACGAAGTCGGCGCTGACGGAACCGGCGGCAATGGAAATGGCCAAGCTTTATGTAGAGCTGTTCACGAAATATAAAGTTGTTCCCAACAGCATGCTGCAAAATGACAATATCGCCAACCGCAACTTGTTCGCTAATGACAAGGTGGGCATGTACATGTCAGGCATTTACGATATCGATCCTATCAAACAAGCCAATGCTAACGCCCAGTTAGGTGTCGCTATGGTACCTGCCAATAAAGACAGAAAAACCATTCTGGGAGGCTGGGCGGTCGGTGTGACCACAGCAAGTAAAAATCAGGAAGCTGCGTGGAAGTTTATTCAATTTATTTCCCAACCGGATATTTCCGCAGAATATAGCGTAACTTTCTCGTCCAGAAAATCGGCGGCTAATAACCCGAAATACCAGGATCCGCTTGTCAAACCGCTGCTGGATGCACTGGTTTACGCGCAGCCGCTGCCGCAAATTCCTCAATGGAATCAAATCAAACAAATCATTTTTGACAACTTGCAAACGGCATTAAGCGGAAAATCAACAACAGAAGATGCGATGAACCTGGCGTCAAAGGCCATCGACGAGCTGCTTAGCAAAAAATAACTTCAGCTTCAGTCTCCTTTTGCGGAAATATGCGCTTCAGGCACAACTTCTGCAAGAGGAGACCCCTCGCTCAAAGAAAATCAGACCCGAGCGGAACGAAAGAGGTGCACACATTAACGTATGAATAAGCTAAGCCGCAACCCCGGATTATTTTATGTTTTGCCGGCCGTTTTAGCGATTGCCTGTGTCATGGTTTTCCCCCTCATTTATACCTTTGTGGTGGGATTTAATAAGACCGATATTTACAGCGATGAATGGAAGTTTGTCGGGTTAACTCAATATGTCGAATTGTTTCATAATCCCGAGTTTTTGTCTTCGATCCATCATACTTTTATTTGGACCGTTTCCAGCGTCACATTCCAATTCCTTGTTGGATTTATGGCGGCGGTAATCATTAACCAAGATTTTATCAAAATGAAATGGTTGATCCGTATCCTGCTCATGATCCCTTGGGTACTGCCCAGCGTTATCAGCGTGAACATATGGAAATGGCTTTACCATCCTGATTTTGGCTATATCAACTATGCCCTGAAGGCAATGGGCATTGCAACATCCGGCATCAATTGGGTGGCCGACGAACGTTACGCGATGCTCTCCGCGGTAATCGTGAATGTATGGAAGATGTTCCCGCTTGTCATGCTGATGATCGAAGCGTCGCTGCAATCCGTGCCCAACGAGCTGAAGGATGCCGCCAAAGTGGACGGAGCTACCGGAATTAAAGAATTTTTTACCGTCACGGTGCCTCATGTGGCTTCAACATGTTATACGATCATCCTGCTGCTCATCATCTGGACATTAAACGCCTTTACGTTTATTTTCGTTCTGACCGGCGGCGGCCCTGCTAACAGTACACAAGTATTATCGATGTTCATCTATAAAACCGCATTCCAAAATTACGATTTTGGCATGGCCGGAGCGGCCAGCGTCGTGTTATTTATTATCACCGCCGTGCTCAGTGTGATTTATATGAAATTTGTTATGAAAGGAGGGGAAAAGAGATAATGAACCAGAAAACAGGCGGTCTCAAAACAAGAATGCTGTTCAGTTACCTGTTTTTACTCGTGCTCGTTATCTTCAGTTTGTTTCCTGCGTTGTGGATGTTTATTACTTCCATTAAAACGTCAAGCGAAAACTTTACGATCCCTCCCAGACTCATTGTCGAAAACCCTACGATCGCAAACTATTCCCGAGTGATATTCGAAAGTCAAATTCCGCGGGCATTTCTGAACAGCGTTATTGTCACGATTTGCGCTACGGCTTTGACATTGGTGGTGGCGATTCTTGCGGGTTACGGATTTTCAAGATATAAATTCAGAGGATCGCGGCTGTTGTCATCGGGGTTATTATACGGACAAATGATGCCGGGTGTCGTTATTATCATCCCATTATACATGGTTTTCAGCAAAATCCATCTGACCGATACGTATTTGTCGCTTATTATTGCCGATTTGGCCATTACAGTTCCCATGTCGGTCATTATGCTTCGCTCGTTTCTTGAGACCATTCCCAAAGAATTAGAAGAAGCTGCCAAAATCGACGGCTGCAGCAATCTGGGCGCGCTTGTCCGCATTATTCTTCCGGTTTCGCTGCCTGGCATTATCGCAGTTAGCGTATACGCCTTCTTAAATATTTGGGAAGAATTTTTATTTGCGCTGAACCTGACCAACTCGGATACCGTCCGCACACTCCCGATTGCCATCAACAACTTTAGCGGGGAGTTTGTGATCGACTGGGGAGCGATGATGGGCGCTTCGATGGTGGTTTCAGTTCCTGTCTTGTTAGTCTTCCTGTTGTGCAACAAGTTTTTTGTCAAAGGTTTATCGGACGGTTCGGTGAAAGGCTGATCATTTTTTTAATCAGGAAATTAGGGGGTTGTCAAAAATGGCTGAATCCAAACATATACTGATTACCGGGGCTAATCGCGGCTTAGGTTACCAATTAACTTTAGAAGCTGTAAGCCGCGGACATATGGTTTACGCGGGTGTCCGCTCTCTTGCTGCACCGTCCCCGCTGCTGGACGAGCTGGAGCGGAAATATCCCGGCCAGATTCGCAAAGTGGAGCTGGATGCAGCCGACATGAGTTCGATTCGCCGTGCTGCCGAAGAGCTCGGTAACTTAACTCCTGCTCTGGACTGCGTCATCAATAATGCCGCAGTTCTGCTGGAGAAAGAAAAAACGCTGGAAGAGCTTGATTTTGACCAGCTCCGCATGAGCTTCGAAATCAATACATTTGGTCCTATGTACATCATTCAGCAATTATTGCCGCTTATTTATAAGGGCAGCGATCAGACCATCATTAATATCTCTTCGGAAGCAGGCACAATCATCAACGCTTTCAGTACAAATTATGCATACAGTATGTCCAAAACGGCATTAAATATGTTCTCGGAACGGCTGCGTCATTATGTGAAGGATCGGGGCATTGAAGTGTATGCCGTGCATCCCGGCTGGATGAAAACGGACATGGGGGGAGAAGATGCTCCCGCAGAACCGCTGGATACGGCCAGAGGCGTCCTAAATATCATCGACAAAAAAGTGACGATCACAAGCAAGATCGCATTTATCAATCATTTGGGCAAACCGATGCCATTATGACAAAAGCCCGCCTTTCATACGCAAAACAAAAGGAATGAGATCATGCGCGAGTTAAACGTTGCTTTAATCGGATACAATTTTATGGGAAAAGCTCACAGCTATGCTATAGGAAATGCCGCGTTTTTTTTCCAGCATCAAGTCAAACCTGTTAAAAAGGTCATCGTTGGGCGTACGGAAAGCTTGCTGCGCAAAGCGGCTGAAGAATTTGGGTGGCAGGAATATGCAACCGATTGGAAAGAAGTAATCGGCAGAGACGACATCGATCTTGTCTGCATTGCTACACCGACGTCTTCGCACAAGGAGATCGCAATTGCCGCCGCAAAAGCCGGAAAGCATATTTTATGCGAAAAGCCGCTCGGAATGAATGCTGCGGAAGCAAAGGAAATGTGGGAAGCCGCAAATGCTTCGGGTGTCATTCATATGATAGGCCACAACTATCGCAGAGTGCCCGCCATCGCGCTGGCGAAAAAGCTAATCGATGACGGAAAAATCGGGGATATTTACCATTTTCGCGGAGTTTATCTTCAGGATTGGCTGTCGGATGAACATGCGCCGATGAGCTGGAGATTGGATAAACGGATCGCAGGCTCCGGACCGCATGGAGATTTGAATGCGCATCTGATCGATTTGGCCAGATATTTAGTCGGCGATATAAGCCAAGTCATAGGGATGGAAAAAACGTTTGTAACGAAGCGGCCAAAGTTGGCTGATGAGAACCAGCACCGGTCGGCCTCGCCGATCCAGCTTGATGATGTGACTGTCGACGATACCACATCGTTTCTAGCGAAATTCAATCATGGCGCGTTAGGCACGTTTGAAGCGTCGCGGATGGCTAGCGGAAGGAAAAATCACGAGCGAATCGAAATCAACGGCAGTAAAGGAACTTTGGCGTTTAACTTTGAACGAATGAATGAGCTGGAATACTGGTCCAAAGATGACGATCTTGAAGTGCAAGGGTTCAGGACGATCTTGGCAACGGAAGAGGTTCATCCGTATATTCATGCCTGGTGGCCGCCAGGTCATGCGCTTGGTTACCAGAACACGTTTGTGAATCAGTTTGCCGATTTTATTCAGGCCATAATAACGAAAGATCAAATTCAGCCGAATTTTTACGACGGCTGGATGTGCAATAAAGTGCTTGATGCAGTAAGCAAATCGATCGACACTTTAACTTGGGAATACATAAGGTAATTGCGAACGGAGGACCTTTTAATGTCAGATAGTTTCGAAACGGCGTTACAGCATGTAAATACAAATTCAAGACCGTCCGAGCTTAAAATAACCGACATGCGATTTGTGGATTTAGCCGGTGCGCCCATGCATTGCACGCTCGTCAAAATATATACCAATCAGGGTATCACCGGAATCGGGGAGCTGCGCGACTTCGGAAGCCGCACCTACGCAGCGATGCTGAAAGGCCGTTTGCTGGGTGAAAATCCATGTAATGTAGACAAGCTGTTTCGCCGAATCAAGCAGTTCATGGGAACAGGGAGACAAGCGGGCGGCGCCGCAGGTATCGAAATTGCGCTTTGGGACCTCGCAGGCAAGGCCTATGGCGTTCCCGTATATCAGATGCTTGGCGGCAAATTCCGCGATGCGGCTCGTGTATACTGTGATCTGGGGGTCAATACGCCGGGGCTTCAAGGCGACGGCTATTCGATGGGAAGACGGCTCAAAAAGTTTGCCGATGAAGGCGGATATACGATGGTCAAAGCGGTTCTGGGAGTCGAAAGCCTTCAGGCGCTTTATCCGGACGAAGAACTGATTTCCGCACCCGGCAACTATGTAGAGGAGCTCCGCCAGGCGGGCCAATACAACTTCGATTTCATTAAAAACCGCCGTCATACGCCATACGGTCCGGAATTTCAGAAACGCAACAGGGCTTATGATATCGTCAATACCCAATCTCCGTATACGATGTTCCGGATGACCGAACGTGGTCTGGACAGGTATGAAGAAGAAGTCGCACATATGCGGGAAGTGCTTGGTTATAAAATGCCGCTGGCGATTGATCATCTCGGTTATCTTCATTTTGAAGACGCCGTACGTTTGCTGCGCCGGTTGGAAAAATACAATTTATTGTGGGCTGAAGATATGCTCCCATGCACATACACGGAGGAATATGTCCGCTTAAGACAGTTAACGTCCACTCCATTGGCAACGGGTGAAGATCTGACCACATTGGAAAGCTTTGAACCTCTGATTTTCAATAAAGCGGTGCCGATCATCCATCCTGACATTTGCTCCTCCGGCATTTATGAGACCAAAAAGATCGGCGACTTGGCCCAGCGCCATAACATAGCGATGGCCATGCATATGTGCGAAACGCCGGTTGCGGCGCTGGCTACTGCTCATATGGGCGTTGCGACCGAAAATTTCATCGCAACCGAATTTAACGCGCCGGATGTTCCTTGGTGGAACGATATTATAACAGGTTTTGGCGGCGACGTGATCAAAAACGGTTTTATTCATCTGACCGATAAACCCGGCCTTGGATTCGACGACATCAACGATGAAGTAATTAAAGATCACTTAATGCCGGGATTTCCCGACATGTGGGCTTCCACCGAGCATTGGAATTCGGAGTACTCCAACGATCGCTTGTTCAGTTAATTTGAACTTATTATATAATCCGGAGGTTATGGAAAATGTATAAACGGATCGGTCATACGGCATATAACGTATTGGATATGGAACAATCGCTTCATTTTTACAGAGACATTCTTGGATTTCAGCAAGTATTCGAATTAAAGAACGATAAAGACGAGCCATGGATCATCTATCTGAAAGTCGTTGACAAGCAGTTTATCGAGCTGTTTTACGGCGGCAAGCAGGGAGCCGACAACGACACCAAGGTCGTGAAGGGCTATAATCACTTGTGCTTGGAAGTAAACGACATCCAGGAGATTGCGCAGCATTTAAGAAGCAAAGGAGTTGCTCTTGATGTCGAGCCGAAAATGGGCAAAGATACAAACTGGCAGTGCTGGGTCAGAGACCCCGACGGCAATCGCATCGAATTTATGCAGCTGAGCCCGGAATCTCCCCAGTCACAATTTTAAAAAATTGTAACAGAGAACACTCTGTCATTGAGTTATATTGCTGAAGAGCTTGAGCGGATGCCGTTCAAGCTTTTTGCATTCCGAAAAAGAGTTATTGCGGCCGGAACATATCCAGAAAAAGGTTGCCGTTACATGTAACTTCTGCTAAGATAATCAAGACTTATTAAATTGATTTAATAAGTTCGCCGCATATTTTGAAGAAAGGCTTGGATCTGCATGACGAATCTACCACTCATTTATCGTATCCGCGCAGGTCTCATCATGATGGGAAGCGCCACAAAAGCGGAGCTCAGCCAGCGGTTAGGGATCAGTTTCCCGACGATCAGCAAATTTATGGCCCAGATGGAGCAGGACGGAGAGATCCGTTATACAGGCGATGACGATTCCAGCGGGGGCAGAAGGGCGAAGCGTTATACCTATGACCCGGAATATATGCTGGGGCTTGCTATTTTTATCGAGAAAAACGAGACAAATTATTCGATATTTAATTGTATCGGCGAGGTCAAAGAGCAGGGGACCCAACCAAGCGTTCTACAGCAAGATGTGCAGCTGCTGGCAGACCTTATTGAGACGCTGATTGAGAAATATCCGAGGCTTCGATCGATCGCGATCGGAGTGCCCGGCGCCGTTAACAATGGAAAAATTATTTATATCCCGCCATACCAGCAATTCCTTGACTATGATTTAAAAGGGGAGTTCGAAGGCCGATTCCAAATCCCGGTTGTGGTCGAAAATGATATGAACGCATCGGTGCTTGGTTATGCGTCCAACTTCGAGCTGGAGAATGAATCGCTCGTTTATTTGTATTTTGGCCAGAACGGGCCGGGTTCCGGCATTATGATCAATGGCGATGTCGTGAGGGGCAGCACATCGTTCTCGGGTGAAATTTCTTTCGTACCCCAAAACGAGCGGCAATCTTTCCTGCAGGCGCTGCAGCTGGAAGAGGGCGATCGCCGGGGTATCTTAACCGGCGACAACCGGATCGATGCCGTCGCCCGTTTAATTGCCACATTCGCTGCGATCCTTAACCCACGCGCAGTCGTTTTTTGCGATGACGAGGTGGATGAAGCGCTTCTGGCAAAGATTGCAGAGCGCAGCGCGGCATATATTCCGCAAGAACATTTGCCTATTCTTATGATGAGCAATTGGAAACATGATTATTTGACCGGCTTGCAGCATCTGGCTTTGAATCTGATGATTACGGAATTCCGCTAGAGAAATAAACCTATGCAGTTAAAGACCGTAGAACGAGGTGTAACATGGCTACCCTGTTTTTAGCTATTATTTATTTGGCTTTTATTAGCCTGGGCATTCCGGATTCTCTGCTTGGATCGGCATGGCCCGTGATGCGGCCGGATATGAATGCTTCTTTTGGCTTCGCGGGGATATTATCGATGATTGTCGCTGCAGGAACGATCGTATCCAGTCTGGCAAGCGGAAGTTTGGTTCAGCGAATGGGAACGGGGAAGATCACGCTGATCAGCTGCTGTCTGACTGCAGGAGCGCTGCTTGGATTTTCGATGTCGCCTTCGCTGCTCTGGCTTGTGTTTTTGGCGATTCCTCTAGGGCTGGGCGGAGGTGCCATTGACGCTGCGCTTAATCATTATGTGGCTGAAAACTACAAGGCCCACCACATGAATTGGCTGCACTGCTTTTGGGGTGTAGGGGCAACGATGGGCCCGATTATTATGTCTTATTTTATTGCCGAACATCACTCATGGAGAGATGGATATTGGACGGTATCGATCATCCAGTTCACGCTAGCGGTGATATTATTTGTTACTCTCCCTTTATGGAAACGTATCGCCGCAATCAAGGAAGCCGAACGCCGCAATGATGAGGTTGCAGAAGACTATTCCGGATCCGAGAAGATGCAGCCCGAAGGCAGCTTTAAGGTTAATGTGCTCCAGATAAAGGGAGTTAAGCCAACACTCATCGCATTTTTGTTTTATTGCGGAGTTGAATCCACTGTCGGATTATGGGGCGCCAGCTATCTGGTCAGCGCAAGAAATATAACAGCCGAGACGGCTGCCTGGTGGATATCTTTATATTACGGCGGCATCACGATGGGAAGGTTCATAACCGGTTTTATTACCCTGAAAGTCCACAACCGTGTGTTAATCCGGGGCGGGCAAATGGTTGCCGTCGCCGGCGGGGTCATGCTGCTGCTCCCTCATCCTTCGTTTATGCTTACGGGTCTCATTTTTATCGGACTTGGGCTTGCCCCGATTTTCCCCGGGCTGCTTCATGAAACACCTTCACGTTTTGGACGGGAACATGCCGCAAAATTAATGGGATATCAGATGGCAGTAGCATACACGGGCACCACATTTCTGCCTCCGCTTTTTGGCTTGCTCGCCACACAAACCAGCATAGCCGTATTCCCTTATATTGCGCTTGCGTTTGTTTTGTTTATGATGTTCAGCGTGGAGAAAGTAAATTACATCATGAACAATCTAGCGAAATACAGCAAGGAAAAATAGATCGTAAGAGAACTGCGGCAGCTGCGAAGTGAAATTCGCAGCTGTTTTTTTGCTGCAATGTGCCTGTCGTGCGCATGCAAAAGCGGCAGAACCTTGATGTCAAAAGGTTTTCTGCCTTTTTGACTGGATAAATTTGTATTGACACTTTACAGATCCGTACGCTATGATAACTGTATGGTACAGTTAGAAAGTGAGTGATACATAAGCATGAATATCGGCTCGACCCAGAAGGCTAAATATTTGCACGACATTTTGAAGCAGGAGCTGGAATCAAACAAATATGCCATAGGGGAGAAACTTCCGTCCGTCCGGGATTTATCCACGATGTACAACGTCAACAAAAGCACCGTCGTTACCGTACTCGCGACATTAGCCAGCGAAGGGCTGATCCGCACGGAGGCGGGCAAAGGGGCGTTTGTGCTGGAACCAAAGACGGAGCCAAAGCAAATTGCGGCTTTATTTTTCGATTCGCAGTCCCCGCTGAGAGTAGATACCGAAATTCTCGGTCATATCCAAAGAAACATGAAACCCGGTTATTTTCTGTCGCTCCACGATACGTCCCAGAACTACAAGGTGTTCGAGAATACGATCGCAAGGCTGGTGGAGAGCGGAGTCAAGGCGATTATCGCCATTCCGCCCAAGTTTTATACGCCCGGTCCAAGCGAAGTCGAATATTTGAACCGGCTGCTAGGGGACACGATTCCGCTTGTGTTTATTATCCGCAATATCGAAGGCGTCAATGCCGAATATTTCTCCATGGATTTAAGCAAAGGCATTCAGAAGGCCGTTACCTATTTGAACTCGATCGGCAAAAAGAACATTTGCTTAATCAAACACGACAGTCAGAAGTTCATCGATGAGGAGCTCGCCGGCCTAGAGTTCGCCGCCCAGCAATATAACCTGCAGATCAATCCGAAATATTTGCTCGAATACGACGATAATATTGAGCGGATCGGCAATATATTAGGTTCAATCATTCACGAGGTCGATGCGATTATCGGGCCCGATCATACATTATGTTCGCTGCAGGGCGTTATTCGCGGCACTAGCAAGCAATTTCCCGAGCAGCTTTCGATTGTCGGCATCAACGACGTCGTCTCGCATTATTTCGCGCCGCCGCTTACGTCGATCCGGTTTCCGGTGGAGCATATCGGCGTGAATGCGGTGCAAACGGCGATTGCGCGGATTGAAGGCACGATGCCTCCCGAGCGAATCGTCAAAAATTTTATCCCCGATCTGGTCATTCGGGAGACGTAAGCGGAAGCGATCTATCTGTCCGATTTGGATGTTGCCGAGCAATAACGGCAATTTGCAAATAATATGGAAAAAGAAAGGAGTCCGATATGGTTTCGGCGGCTAGCGCGACAGCACGGAGGAAACGAAACGGCTCGCTCATCAACATGTGGAAGCACAGATATTACTTTCTTCTATTGATGCCGGCGCTCATTTATTTCGTGCTGTTCCATTATGTGCCGATGGCGGGGGTGGTGCTGGCATTTAAAAATTACTCGATCGCCAAAGGCATTTTCGGCAGCGAGTGGGCAGGACTTGAGCATTTCAGACGGCTTTTTGACAGCGCTTCCTTTTACGAAATTTTGAGCAATACGATTCGTATCAGCTTGTACCGGCTGATCTTTGTTTTCATTGCTCCGGTTGTGTTTGCCCTGCTCTTAAACGAGATTCGGGGAACCGGCATCAAGCGGACGGTGCAGACGATTTCGTATTTGCCGCATTTCATCTCCTGGGTCGTGCTTGGCGGCATCATTCAAGAGCTGCTGTCGCCGACGCGAGGCGTCGTCAACTATGTGATCAAGCTGCTTGGAGGCGAGCCGGTCTACTTCCTGGCCGATCCCAACTACTTTCGCGGCGTACTGATCGTGACCGACATCTGGCAGTCGGTCGGGTGGGGGAGCATCATTTATTTATCCGCCATCGCCGGCATTAATCCGGACCAATACGAATCGGCGTCGATCGACGGGGCGTCCAGATGGGATATGATCGGCAAAATCACGCTGCCGTCGATTTTACCGACAATCGTGATCATGTTTATTTTTCAGCTGGGCGGCATTATGAATGCGGGGTTCGATCAAATTTTTAACCTGTATAATCCATCGGTGTATAAGGTTGCCGATATTATCGACACCTACGTGTACCGGATCGGACTGGTCAAGATGGAATACGATTATACGACGGCGGTTGGTTTGTTTAAAAACACGGTTGGCTTCATTTTGGTCGTATTGGCCAATCTCGTCACAAGCCGGGTAAGGGGCGGTGAATATAAGTTATGGTGACAAGGCGCAGATGGACAATTTTTGATGCTGTTAACATCGTGATTATGGCGATGGCCGCCATCTTGTTTTTTTATCCGTTTTGGCAGACGCTTGTACTTTCTTTCTCCGCGCCGGAATACGCTTCCGCCCTTGGCGTCAAGCTGCTGCCAGGTAAAGTAACGCTGGATGCTTACAAGGTCGTGTTTGCTACAAGCAGCATTTACATCGGATATGCCAACACACTGTTCCGTACAGTTGTCGGAACTTGTCTGACCGTTGTCGTCACTTATTGCGCCGCTTATGCATTATCCCGGGAAACGCTGCCTTATCGCAGAATCATTACGTTTTTTATCGTGTTGACGATGTTTTTCCACGGCGGGCTGGTCCCGACCTTTCTGGTGATGAAAAGCTACGGGCTGGTCGGCTCCGTCTTCGCTCTGATTTTACCGGTGATGACCTCGGCCTGGAACATCATCATTACCCGCAATTACGTAGCGTCGATCAACAAGGAGCTGGAGGAGGCGGCGATGGTCGACGGCGCGCATCCGCTGAAAATCGTGTTTCTTGTGATGTTTCCGGTTTCCCTGCCGATCATCTCGGTTATTACAATATGGACTGCGGTATACCATTGGAATGCGTGGTTTGACGCCCTTGTCTATACGAATGGCGAGAAAAATATCGTTTTGCAGCTTGTATTGCGCAGGCTGCTCATCGATACGCAGGCCGAAACAAGCATCATGCAGTCGACCGTGGCGGCGACGACCGGCGCAACGATCAAGGCGGCTACGATTATGGTCGCCATCCTGCCGATCATTTGTATTTACCCGTTTTTGCAAAAGCATTTCACAAAAGGCATCATGGTTGGCTCAGTGAAAGGTTAATCTTGCATTGCTTCAATAATGACAAGTTGGAGGCAAATGTATGAAAAAGGGGAATAGGAATAGGTCCAAACAAACTGCCGTATGCAGTCTGGCGCTGATGATGACCGGCGTGCTTGTACTTTCGGCCTGCAATGCGGACAGTGCAGCGTCTACCCAGAAGACACCCGAGCAGAAGAACGATCCGGCAGCTCTGGTGAAGATCGATATTGTTGCATACCCGCAGGCCGGATTTGCGCCGGTTAACGGCACGGAGACACAGAAATTTCTCGAACAAAAGTTTAATGTGAAATTTAATGTTCTGCCGGTTGATTCGGGCAGCCCGGAGAAGTTTAACCTTTTTTGGGCCCAAGGGGGCAAAGCGGATGTCATTATGGCACGCACCGAATTAAACGATATGATTGATCAGGGTTTGATCAAGGAACTGAACACAGACGAGTTGTACAAACGGATGCCGACCTGGATGAAAAAAATCGACAGTCTCGTCGGTAATCCCGAGTTGACCAAACGGCTGATCACGTACAACGGCAAGTTGTATTCGATTCCGTTCACTCATGGTCCGGTGATGGAAAGCGGCGTGATGATTGCACGCAAAGATTGGATGAAAAATGTCGGGATCGAGAAAGCTCCGACCAACCTGGATGAGTTTGAGCAGCTGCTGAAGGCGTTCACCCTGAACGACCCTGATAAAAACGGCAAAAACGATACGTACGGCATCCACGGCGGGCAGCGTTACCATTTCAATTATGTGTGGGGCGCCTATGGCCTCATGCCCAAAACATTCACGCTGCAAAACGGTAAAATCACCTACACGAGCATTTTGCCCAAATATAAAGAAGCGCTGAAGCTGATCAGCAAATGGTATAAGGCCGGTTATATCGATCCGGAATTTGTCACTGACGACCGGACGAAGCAGCGGGACAAATGGAGCCAAGGCAAGTTTGGGGTGCTCGCCGACAATGCGTTCTGGGCCGATTCCGTGCGCGGAGAAAGCGGTGTTCTGGCGATGGTCGAAGCGAAAAACAAAACCGCCGACTTTATGTTCCTGCCGCCGTTTAAAGGACCGGATGGTCTCGTCGGTTCGTTTGTCGATTTTCCATCACTTCGGGCAGACGGCGCGGTCTATTTCGGCAAAGACGCCTCCGCTCAGGTAGTGAATAAAATGATGGAAATCAAAGAAGCGCTCGCCAGCGACTGGGAGCTGTACAAACGGGTTTATTACGGCGTGGAAGGAACGGATTACACCGTCGAATCCGGCGGTAAAATGACCGTGTCGCCGAAGCTGAACGCCGAAATCATTACCAAAGAAGGCATCGCGCAAACGTGGGGGCTTATGCCAATTACAATCGACTGGATGAGCAAAACGATGACCGAGCGGGACAAAGTCGTACATAGCATGTCGATGGAACAGCCGAAAACGTTCAACGGCAAAGATTTCCCGGTCAGCAGCACCAACAAGGCGCTGAAAAATAAAGGCGAAGACGTATTTAAGCTGGTCGACGAGTTTTACGTCAATGCGATTACCGGTAAGGTGGACATCGATGCTGCGTGGGATAAATATGTCGATTCCGTCAATAAGGCGGGTTTGACCGATATTTTGGCCGAATACCAAACGCTGTACGATCAAAAGAAATAACGGGAGGTATGACAAACGATGCAACGGACGATTGTAATGGACAATATGTGCGGATGGCCTAATTTAACCCAATTCCCGGACGGCAGCCTGATTTCTTCGGTGTTCAACCATCCGAGCCACGGCTTGGCTGAATCGGAGGTCGACTGTTACCGCAGCGTTGACGGGGGATATACGTGGCATTACCACGGGACTCCGGCCAAACATGAGCCGGAAAGAAATCGCATGAATGTCGCCTGCGGGCTCGCGGCAAACGGAGATTTTCTTGTTCTCGCCGGCGGTTGGGACCGGCGCCCGAAGCGCAAGGAGGACGCTCTCCCTTGGAGCGAGTGCAACCGGCTGCCGGCCGTCGTCTGCCGCTCCAACGATCAAGGGAAGACGTTTACGACAACGGCGTTTAACTACAGCATTCCGGGCAACGAAAACGTGCTTGTCCCTTATGGCGATATGTTTATTGTCGAAGGCAATCGCCTTGCTTGTGCTTGCTACACGTGTTCGAAGGATATGAAGTTTACTAAATCGTACATTGTGTTCAGCGATGACGACGGATACACGTGGACCAGCCATGGCGTGATCTCGGAGCAAAATTATCATGAAACCGCGTTGTGGTTTCACGACAGCTTAAATGGGATTGCAATCAGCCGCAAAAATCTGATCGATTACGTGGATCAGTTCGGCACCACGGACGGCGGGAAAACGTGGACCTTCCAGCAGCGGGTTACGATGGCCGGTGTCCATCCCGCTCACGTGACCCGGCTGGATAGCGGATTTTTGCTGATGACATGCGGCATTAGACTGAAAAACAACTGGGGCATCGGCGTTTGCGTCAGCAAAGACGGGGGAGACAGTTGGTCGCGCATGGCAGGGCTGTGCAACTTCGGCCAATTAAGCGACGGCGGTTATCCGGCCACGGTTCAGCTAAGCGATGGTGAGCTGCTTACCCATTATTATGCGAGCGGTGTTCCTTTCCATGAGCGGTATTTCGTCGGGCAAGTGAAGTGGCAGTACTCGGAGCTGTTCTGATGGCTTACATAAACCAAGTGGCAGGTGCGGAAATGGATAATCTCAGCAAATATTTAAAGAAAAGTGTCATTCTGCAAAAATTGCGCCGCAATGAGCTGGTCAACTGTTTGAAGCTGAACGTTTCCAATCAAGCCGCCTTTGAGATTGCCGCGATGTCCGGGATTGACAGCACGTGGGTGTGCCGGGAGCATGTCGCTAACGATTGGGAGATGATTGAACGGTGCAGTGTGGTGGCGAAGCTGTACGGCTGCGATTTGATCGTCAGGGTGGAAAAAGGCAGCTACAGCGACTATGTGAAACCGCTGGAACTGGACGTCACCGGCATTATGGTGCCTCACGTCAAGTCCGGCGAAGAAGCAGCGGAAATCGTTAACAACACACGCTTCTGGCCGCTCGGCAGAAGGGCGTGGGATGGCGGAAACGCCGACGGCAAATATTGCGCAATCGGTACGGAAGAGTATATGAATTACTCCAACTCCGAGAAGCTGATTATCGTGCAAATCGAAAATCCGGAGGGCGTGGAGGCGATCGAGGACATCTGCAGCGTGGATGGCATCGACATGATCTTTTTTGGGCCGGGCGACTTGTCGCAAGCGTACGGCGTGCCGGGACAGCTGACCCACCCGAAGCTGCTGGCAGCAAGAAAGAAGGTCGCGGACTGCGCTTTGCGGCATGGCAAATTTCTCGGCACGGTCACGACACCCGAGATTATCCAAGGCGTTATCGCCGACGGCTACCGCTTCCTGAATATCGGCGCCGACGTGCACGCCTTGCGTGAGTCCTATGGAGCCGCCATCCGCAGCTTCTCCGACTTAAGATAGGGTTTGATTTTTAGATTTTTATCATTTATTATAAAATCAGTTTAGTCGAATAGTTAACGATGTTGAGGAAGAGCAAGTACGTGTCAGTAAGTGGGGTTCAGAGAGTCGGTGGTTGCTGTGAACCGATCCTCACCTGATACCGAATGGGCTTCTGAATCGCTCCGCTGAACGATGAGTAGGTGGTGCCGGGATTCTCTCTCCGTTATCAAGAGAGGAGTATCGTAAGATGTACGACATCTTACCGTACTTTTGAGTGAATCGCATTTTGCGGTTAAAAAGGTGGTACCACGATAACCTCGTCCTTTATTTGGCGAGGTTTTTTTGCATTTCTTAAGGGGGGGATGTCCATGGATGACGGTTGGTGGCGCTTCAGTTCAACGTATAAAAACCAAATGATGAGGAGCATAAAACATGAAAGAACGTATATTAACTGGAGACCGGATCACCGGCAAACTTCACCTTGGGCATTATGTCGGGAGCTTAAAAAACCGGGTAGAACTGCAAGATCAATATGAAACTTACCTTTTGCTGGCGGACGTTCAAGCGCTGACTACCCATTTTGATAAACCGGATTTAATCCAACAAAACCTGCGCCAAGTCGCGTTGGATTATTTATCAGCAGGAATTGACCCGGATCGGGCAACGATTTTTGTGCAATCGTTGATTCCGGAAATTGCGGAGTTGACCGTTTATTTTTCTATGTTTGTGACGGTGAATTCATTACGCCACAATCCGACTATTAAAGCGGAAGCTAAAGAACGTAAATTTGATGATATGTATTACGGATTTCTTGGCTACCCTGTAAGCCAAACGGCGGACATTACCTTTTGTAAGGCGACGCTGGTGCCTGTAGGGGAAGATCAGCTTCCTCATATTGAGCAGTCAAGAAAAATCGTTCGCCGGTTTAATCAGCTTTATCATACAAACGTGCTGTTGGAACCAAAACCGCTTGTCGGCGAAATTCCACGGCTAATCGGTTTAGATGGAAACCAGAAAATGAGCAAAAGCCTCGACAACGCCATTCATTTGGACTCCACACCTGATGAGGTCAGCGAGAAAATAAAAAGGGCGAAGACCGACCCTTCCCGAATCCATGCGACGGATATCGGTCATCCCGATATTTGTCCCATCTATGCTTATCACCAAGCGTTCCGAAAAGAAGAATCCGATGAAATATATGAGAGCTGCAAAAAAGGGCAGATTGGCTGCAAGGAATGCAAGCGACGAATCATTAATGGCATTAATGATATGCTTGATCCGATGAGGGATCGAAGAATAACGTACGAAAACAATCCTAAGCGGCTCGATGAAATTCTTATGTCGGGCACCCAAAAAACACGCCTTCTGGCAAAGGAAACGATGCAGGAAGTGCGCGAAGCGATGAGCATGAACTATTTCTGAAGGTAACAACATGATGACGCACCAATTATACACAGGCGAATCAACAACAGATCAGCGAAATGCCGATCTGCCATCCTTATCAACCGTCAGGTCAACTTCCTGGCGGTTATTTTACTTTTGGTTACCAGGACAAAAATGTACAGTCGTTTGACAAAATCGTGCAGCCTGCCCAGCTTGAAGCGGCGATAGAATTAGATCATCTGCACATACACAGGGGATATGTCAACAATGAGCAAATAAAATCCAAAGGAGGGAGCGACTGATTTTTCCGCTAGTAAAGATGTGTTGACCAATCCGAAGTATGGAGGTTAAACCGATGTTGAAAAAAGCTTTGATGGTATTTCTGGCTTTGATTCTGCTTGCAAGTTTCGAGTTGTTTCCAGCTCCATCCCAAGTGTACGCCAATCTTCAGACTACGTTTACGAACCCGGTAAAATACCACAGAGCGGCGGATCCCGACGTGTTTAAAGCAAGCGACGGCAACTATTATCTCATTCAGACAGAGGGAAGAAAGCAGATTGTTTTGAGAAGAGCCAAATCTATGGTAAACATCATGTATGGCGATCAAAAAACGGTGTACAGTTTCCCCAGCAACGAACATAGCATTTGGGCTCCTGAGATCAGGCAATTTGACGGAGTATGGTACATCTATTACTCCTCCTTGCTGGATAACAACGGAACGGGCACGAGAAGAAACTATGTATTAAAAAATACGTCCGCAGACCCTTTCGCGGGAACATGGACGTATGTCGGCAAAATGACGGATGCCACGGATGAGTTTGCGTTGGACAGCGATGTTTTTCAGGTGAATGGGCAATATTATACCACATGGTCAGGCTGGAACGGCTCCAATCACGATCAGCATCTTTATATTGCCTCCATGAGCAATCCGTATACGATCAACTCGGCCCGCACATTGATCGCAGCGCCAACCCAATCATGGGAAAGAGCTACCGGTGTAGGGATATGTGAAGGTCCCAGCGCATTGGTGAAAAACGGTAACGTATATATCAGCTACTCCGGAAGCCAGAATTCCGCTTATTCCATGGGACTGCTTACAGCCAGCGCCGGCAGCAATTTGCTGGACGCCTCTTCGTGGACTAAGACGGGACCTGTGTTTCAAGCGGCAAACGGCATATCGGCACCGGGGCATAACGGTTGGTTCAAATCAAGCGACGGTACTGAGGATTGGTTTATATTCCATGGCAACAACACCTCCGGCATTCGCAGCCTCCGCATGCAAAAAGTGACCTGGAATGGCAGCACTCCGAATTTTGGAGTTCCCGAAGGTCCAAATACAAGTTTGGCCATCCCGTCAGGGGATAATCCGACAGACCGTTATCAAGCCGAAGATGCCGCGGTTTCCGGAGCTGTAAAAACTACGTTTACGGCTGAAGACGACTTTAATGGATTTTCGGGAACAGGTTATGTGAAATTTGTTAACAATACCGGCGATTCCATTCAGTTTACCGTCACCGCAGCAACGGCAGGGACATATAACTTGTTGTTCCGGTATACCAACGATACCACTTCATCCAAAACTTTAAAACTTACCGTAAATGGAACGGCGGTCAACAACGCCTTGGGTTTTATCTCGACAGGAAACGGTACGGATAATTGGGGAGACCACTATTGGAACTATACACGCTCCACCCAATCCGTTACTTTAAATGCCGGAACCAACACCATCAAGCTGGAGACAAACGGAAATGGCGGTCCCTGGATTGACAGCCTCGTTATTGCTAAATAACATCAATGCCCGCTAAACATTACATTCTTTCGTCGTGCTTGGCGAATTGCTTCGAATAGTGCATGAAAGTAAATAAAATCACAATGGAACGCACATACTTAGTATATCTGGAGTTGTTTTTTCTAGAGGAATATAAATACACATGTCGTCCCTTGGAAGAGCGGCATCGTGTGTTTATGTTCCTTTTTTGATGTTGACATGACACTAAATGGTGTCCTATAATAAAATGTCACCAAAAGGTGTCTAATTGAGAGAGGGAGACGGCGAAATGAACCGCTATCCCTTGGCAATCCTATGTAGGAGAGGGTGTTGTGAGCGAGAACAATCCGTTACGGGATGTATTTGACGCGATTGCAGATCCGACCAGGCGCCGGCTGATTCGTATGCTCGCAGAAGCGGAGGAGATACCGCTTCATGAGTTAACGGCACAGTTTGACATGGGCCGTACGGCAGTATCCAAGCATTTGACCATCCTCAAAGAAGCCGGACTGGTACTTGACCGGAAAGTCGGCAGAGAAACGCGATTTCGGCTAAATGCCTCTCCACTTAGAGAAATTCAAGATTGGGTGGCATTCTACAATAAGTCCTGGAGCACCAATATGCTTCGTCTAAACCAACTATTAGAGGAGGAAGAAATATGAGCTTGGCATTGGCCTTGGACTTTCAGTACACAACATCGATTGAGAAACTTTGGGACGCTATAACCGATTCGAACAAGCTGGCCAAATGGGTGGTCAACATCCATAATGGACAGGCGATGGAAAATGATTTTAAACCCGTCGTTGGACACCATTTTCAGTTCCGTACTCAGCCGTCCGAATGGTGGGATGGAATCATTAACGGCGAGGTGCTGATCGTGGAAGCACCAAACCGTTTGTCTTATACGTGGGCCAGCGGGGGAGAGAAACACACGGTTACCTGGACGCTGCAAGATTTAGGTGACGGCAAGGTTAACCTTCATCTCGATCAAACCGGATTCACAAACCCTCAAGGACTCGAAGGCGCTAAATATGGCTGGAGTAAATGGTGCGGCGAACTGGAAAAGTTGTTGGGACAATAACAGCATCCGCACTCCTGCTTGAACCGAATGAACATAAACCGGCTGCACCTTGCAGCCGGTTTATGTTCATTCAGGGTTTTATCATCTAATTGTAATTTCCTAATTGTCCACGTCTTATACATGCCGAGACGCGGATAAGTTTCAGATGGAAGTTCGACCGCTCTACTTTCTTTGCACGAAATAGTACAATGTGAATAGAGATGGAATTTAACATGATCGGAAGGGATGTTAACCATGAGCGACTCTAATCAGGAATATATCGTTATTTCGGGTGCGCGGGAAAACAATCTCAAGAACGTTTCCTTGCGCATTCCCAAACGAAAGATCACGATTTTTACCGGGGTATCCGGATCCGGCAAGTCATCGATCGTCTTTGATACGATCGCTGCAGAATCCACGCGATTGCTAAATGAGAACTTCAGCATGTTTGTCCGCAACTTTCTGCCGCGTTTTCCGCAACCCGAAGCAGATGCGATCGAGAACTTGAGCATGGCTGTGATTGTGGATCAAAAACGTCTGGGCGGCGGTTCTCATTCCACGATGGGCACGATTACCGATATCTCTCCCATTCTCCGTCTTCTTTTCTCTCGAGTGGGTCAACCCTATGTCGGACAAGCGCATATGTTCTCGTTTAACGATCCGCAAGGCATGTGTCCCGAATGCAACGGAATCGGCCGCAGTTTGAACGTCGACATGAGCAAGGCGATAGACAAGTCAAAGACGCTAAATGAAGGGGCCATCTTGCTGCCCGGTTATACAGTGAACAGCATGGATTGGTCGATGATCGTGCAATCGGGGCCATTTGATCCCGATAAGAAGCTTTCCGATTACGCAGAAGATGAGCTGGACCAGCTGCTGTACGGCAAGGCGAGAAAAGTGGAAATGCAGTTTGCCGGCAAACCAATGAATATTACGGTAGAAGGCGCCATCGAGAAGTTCACCAACAAGTACATCAAACGTGATGTGAAAATGATGTCCGAGCGCACACAACAGACCGTTGCCCCGTTCATTTCGGAAGGTCCTTGCTCCAGCTGCCGCGGCGCACGACTGAGCCAGGCTGTACTTAACTGCAGAATTAACGGACTTAATATTGCGGATATGGCCGCCATGGAGGTCGGACAGCTGATCCGTGTCATTCGGGAAATGGACTACCCGAACGCTGCGCCTATCGTCAAGTCGCTCACTGAGCGGCTGCAGCATCTGGTGGATATCGGACTTGAGTATTTGACGTTGGATCGCGAGACGGATACATTGTCCGGCGGCGAGTCGCAGCGCGTCAAGATGGTAAAGCACTTAAGCGGCAGTTTGGTGGATGTCACTTATATTTTCGACGAACCTAGCGTTGGTTTGCACCTTCGTGACGTTCACCGGCTTAACGAATTGCTTCAGAAGCTGCGCGACAAGGGCAATACCGTACTTGTTGTCGAGCATGATCCCGATGTGATCAAGTTGGCGGATCATATCGTTGACGTCGGGCCCCATGCCGGCAGCCGCGGCGGTTCCATCGTATTTGAGGGAAGTTTTCAAGGTCTGCTGGAGTCGGGTACATTAACCGGCACCCATATGAAGCGGCCGCTCCAGCTTAAGCACGATTGCAGGAAGCCTGCCGGTAAGTTGTCCATCAAGGATGCACAGCTTCACAACCTGCAGAACGTGAGCGTGGATATTCCAACCGGAGTGCTGAACGTCGTTACCGGTGTCGCCGGTTCTGGCAAAAGTACGCTGATTAACGAAGTGTTCCTCGGCCAGCATCCCGATGCCATCGTCATCGACCAATCCGCGGTAGGCGTTTCGACACGCTCCAATCCCGCAACTTACACGGGCATTATGGACGATGTGCGCAAAGCGTTTGCTTCTGCAAACAAGGTGAACCAAGGTTTGTTCAGCTTTAATTCCAAGGGAGCTTGCGAAAACTGCCAAGGGTTAGGTGTTGTGTACACAGACCTGGCATTCCTCGACAGTGTGAAGTTGCCATGCGAAGTATGCGGAGGCAAACGGTTCAAGGAGGAAGTGCTAGCGTACAAGCTGAACGGCAAGTCCATTGCCGAAGTGCTGGAGATGACGGTGGAGCAGGCTTTGGAGTTTTTCCAGTTAAAAGAGGTCGTGCGCAAGCTCCAGGCGATGAGTGACGTAGGGCTGAACTACATTACCCTTGGCCAGCCGCTTAGCACGCTTTCGGGCGGGGAATGCCAGCGGATCAAGCTGGCGAGCGAGCTGCATAAGAAAGGCAGCATCTACGTGATGGACGAGCCGACAACCGGCTTGCATATGTCAGATATCGGCCACCTGCTGGAAATTATGAACCGCCTCGTGGATGCCGGCAATACGGTGATTGTCATCGAGCACAATCTGGATGTGATCAGCCAAGCGGATTGGATCATCGATATGGGACCGGACGGAGGCAGCAAGGGCGGCCGGGTTGTATTTGAGGGCCCGCCTTCGCAGATCGTCCATGCGGAACAGTCGATCACGGGCAGGTATTTAAAATAACGGGATCGGAAAACGAAGGGTTCTGTGGAAAGAGAAAGCTTTCCCTGGGCTCTTTTCTTATTTCATCGACGTTTTACATGCCATTAATTTCCTGCTTATAAAAGCGAGGTATGATCAGTGCATACGAACATTTCAGCATCATCCTGACAGGAAGTTGGTTGTCGACACGCGAGAAAGGGGTGTGGTTGGATGGTACTTAGCGTCTCTTGGAGTTTACCAAACGGAAGGAGGAGATCAGGCTGGACACAGCTAGCCATCTGGTGCTTGGAGCGACGCTGGCGGGACTTGCGTATATAGAACCGGCTGTAGCAGCGGAAGCGAGCTTGGCTCAAGCCGTATGGATCGGTACGTTAATCGGTTCACATGCACCCGATTTTGATACGGTGCTGCGCTTGAGAGGGTTTGCTTCTTATCTTCAATACCATCGGGGGGTGACGCATTCCATCCCGGCTTTGTTCGTGTGGCCTGTCGTTATTGCTTTGCCGTTATGTATGGTGTTCCATCTGTTTCCATACTGGCATGTGCTGCTGAAGTGGGTCTTCATCGCCGTAGCATTTCATGTCTTTCTGGATACGCTTAACAGCTATGGAGTACAGAGTGCAAGTCCTTTCTCGCAGAAATGGATTCACCTGGATATTTTGTCCATCTTCGAGCCGTTTTTGTTCGTACTTCACAGCGTCGGCCTTATGTTATGGCTGGGATTCAAATTCGAGCCGATCCCGCTATTTATATGGATTTATGCGCTAACGTTCGTTTATATCGTCATTCGCTCCTGGCAGCATCACAGGATGGTTCGTCGTGTGATTAATGTGATTAATATTTCAGGAGTATACCATATTATCCCGACTTTACATTGGTTTCATTGGAAAGTTGTCATCGAAGCCGATAATTGCTTTTACACGGGAAAAATCCTGTACACCAAGATAGTCTGGGAAGCTGTTTATCCGAAGCAGGAGAGGAATACGGCAATCCTTGCGACGATGGGGACGGATGGCGTCCGGGCGTTCCTCGGGTTTGCCCAACGTATTCATGTGACGTGCAATGAAGTAAAAGACGGCTACGAAGTCAGCTGGAGCGATGTGCGTTTTAATCAGGGCAGCAAGCTTTCGTTTGGCGTTGACGTCCAGCTGGATAAGCAGATGAATGTTGTCCATCACCGGATCGGTTGGCGGAAAAAAGCTTGGGACCCGCCCTTTGTGTAACAAAAATAAAAAACGGAGCGCCGATGCTAAATCAGCTCTCCGTTTCTTTTTGTGCATCGCAGGGCGATCAAACGATCCAATCAAACAGGATCGGGGGATTTCATAGCGGTTGATGCATAAATCACAGGCCTTCCCATGGAAATGTACGTGATATGGCAGGTGTCGGCCACATGCTGCATGTCGTCCCAATCAAACATGTTTCTGCCATCGATCACTACACGGGTACGCAGCTTTTGACTGACGAGCTGCCAATCCAAATCGTGAAGTTGTTCCCACTCCGTAAGAATGACGATGGCGTCAGCGGAATCAATCGCTTCATACATGTCACGGTGCAGCACGACTTCGGCAATGGGATAATCGCGGACGAATGGATCGTACGCATGCAGATCTGCTCCATGCTGCAAGCATAAGCGGCTGACGGCCAGCGACGTGGCTTCCCGCAAATCGTCTGTCATCGGTTTAAAGGTAAGTCCGAGAAGGGCGATACGTTTTGCTTTTAACGTCCCCAATGCATGAAGCAGCTTATCTACCAGATGCTGAGGCCGCTGCGCGTTGATCGACACAGTCGACTCAAGGAGAGGAAGAGAGCAGTTCCACTTGTGGCCCATCGATAGTAATGCTTGCAGATCCTTGGGGAAACAGGAACCGCCGTAACCGATACCGGCTTGCAGGAAAGATTTACCGATCCGTCGATCCATGCCCATGCCTGCAGCGACCACGTCAATGCGGGCGCCTGTGTGCTCCGAGAAATCAGCCATCATATTGATAAAGGAAATTTTCATCGCTAGAAAAGCATTGGACGCATATTTAATCAGCTCCGAGCTTCGGCGGTCGCAAAAGTAAACATGTGCAGCAATATCTTTATACAGCTCGGTAATAACACTTCTGGCTTGTATAGTCCTGCACCCGGCAACAATTCGATCCGGATGAAAAAAATCGTAAACCGCGGCGCCTTGCCGGAGAAATTCGGGATTATGTATGACCTCGATCGACGGCTTCGTCTGAACCGTGTGCAGCCATTGTTCGATCTCGTCGCTTGTTCCCACCGGCACTGTGCTTTTGATAATCAGAAATGGCCCTTGTTTGCAATAAAGCGCCACCTGACGAACGACCGACCATAATGGATCCAAATCCGCTTCCCCGCCGGGACCCCACGGCGTTCCGACACAAACGATAAGCACATCCGAGGATTGTACGGCGCTTTTCATATCCGTTGTAAAACAAATTCGCCCCAGCTTTATCGTTTCGTTAAGCAGCTCGTCAAGCCCTTGCTCCCATAACGGCAGCCCGCCGGAGGAGAGGATAGCGATTTTCTCGGCCGAACTATCGACGCAAACGACGGAATGACCTGAGTAAGCCAAGCAAGTGCCTGTTACTAAACCGACATAACCTGTGCCAATGACTGCAACCTTCACGTTAAATCCCTCCCACCACATTATGCGGAAAACGGTTTTCCTCTGGATGCTTTGGAACGTAGAATTTGCTCGTAGTTTACCAATAAACGGTCGAAAATAGCTTCCCATGACTGGGTTAAGGCGTAGGCTCTGCCGGAAAGTCCCCAAGCTTTCAGCGTATCAGGCTGTTGCAGCATGTTGGTAATCGATTGAGCGAACATATCTGAATCGCGGGGAGGACACAGATTACCGGTTCGGCCGTGCTGAATGATTTCCTGGACTCCGCCCGAGGCTGCGCCGATGGCGGGTGTTCCCGACGCTAACGATTCCAATACGACATTGCCGAACGTTTCCGTACTCGAAGGAAAAACAAACAAATCGGCCGAGGCATAAAGCTCCGCCAACGCTTCGCCTTTCATATACCCGGTGAACGTTGTGTTTGCCGGAACCCCATCCTGCAGTTCTTTAAGCGAAGGGCCGTCTCCGGCAAAAATCCAGTGGATCTCATCCCGCAGCGACTCGGGCAGTTTTCTCATGATGTCCGGTATTATATCGAGATCTTTTTCAGGGGCAAGCCGGCCTGCATACAGCAGGATAAATCGTTCCTTGATACCGTAACGCTCACGGACCGCCGCGCTTTTTTTTCCGGGATGAAACAGTTTGCAATCTACGCCGCGTTGCCACAGCTTGATTCCATCAATGCCCTGGGCGGCAAGCTGCTGCGCTGTTTCTTGTGAAGGGACAAAGGTAGCCAAACAGGATTGATGAAACCAACGGATATAACGCCATAACAGAGGGGAGGCGAATTGGAGATGATAGTAGTGCAAATAGCGGTCAAAATGGGTATGGTAGGAGGCGACATGGGCGATATCGTATTTTCTGGCGTAAAATAAACCGGAAAGTCCGATATTAAACGGTGTGGCGATATGGATCAGATCCGGTTGAAACGCTTGAAGCTGACGAGTGATCGAGACGTAATTCGGAAGCGCAATCCGGCATTCGGGATACAGCAAAAACGGAAAACTGGCGAAACCGTGAACATTGCTCGTATACAACTCATCTTCGCATCGCGGCACAAATATTTGATAGGTGACGTTTCGGCGTTCCAGATGTTCGGTGAGCCGCTTCAGCGTCATGGCAACTCCGTTGACTTGAGGCCAATAGGTATCCGAAAATAAGGCGATTCGCATGCAACCCCTCCTCGTCATGACCATATGACTTAAGATTACATCGGAATTATTAATTTACGACCAGACAATCTATAAGGAAATATTAAAATATTCGTTTGTGGTAAGAGCTCTTGGCATGTGCAATAAGTCGTCGGAAGCAGAAGGACCAAGACAAGTCTTTCCACCCGACTTGGTTTATAGTATGCTAGCCGTATAAAGGAGGAGAGCGAATACATGGTAAAACAACTGATCGTCGGCGACGCCATGCATGAGCTGGCTACCACGCGCCGTATGCTGGAACGCTTGCCCAACGAGCAAATGATGTGGAAACCGCACGTAAAATCGATGTCAGTGGGTGAACTGTCCACACACCTGACTAACCTGCTGAATTGGCAAATCGCCATTCTGCTTTATCCGGAATTCGATCTTTCCACCGTACCGCTTCGGCGGCAAGCTTTGGAAAGACGTGAAGACGTGTTGGAGGAATTCGACGCCAACGTTGTCAAGTTTGAGCGGCTGCTGGCGGATTGCGATGAAAAAACGCTTGGTGAGGAATGGGTGTTGCGAAGCGGCGACCATTTCATCATGCGCCAACCGCGGGCGATCGCGCTGCGTACCTTCGGTTTAAGCCACATGGTCCACCACCGCGCGCAGCTTGGAGTTTATTTGCGGCTTCTCGATATTCCGGTGCCGGGCGCTTATGGTCCATCGGCTGACGAGGAAAGCCAATGAAGCTGTAAAAAAGGAGAAATACCCCGGTTCCAACCCGCATAAATCGCGGGTTTTTATTTTGCCCGGAGGCGTATGCCGGCGGGAAACAAGTTACAATATATAGAAAGGAGCCCCATGAGAATGGAGGGAGCAAGGATGAATTTCGAAGGTGTAACCGTTAGGGAACTGCTGCGGCTTCCTATTCTGAAGGATGCCAAGGTTATCGGCGGTGAACAGGGGCTCGACCGTATCGTGCGTTATATCGATATTATGGAAGTTCCGGATATCAAGGGCTGGCTGCGGGAAGGCGAGCTGATCTTGACGACCGGCTATTCGATACGCCATGATCCGGGTCTGCTGGAAGATGTCGTCGAACAGCTGGATCTTGCGAATGCGGCGGCGCTTGCCGTGAAACCGGAACGGTTCATTACGAAAATTCCGCAGGAAGTTATAGATAAAAGCAATTTGCACCACATTCCCCTCATTCAAATTCCGCCCGGCATTCCTTATATTGATATCACTTACAATATGATGGAACAGATTTTGGATCGGCAAGCGGCTTTATTGAGACGTTCTGAGGAAGTATACAAAGCGCTGACGAATCTGGTCCTGAATAATAGCGGACTGCAAGTCATGGCCGACAACGTAGCCGAGCTGATTCAATGCCCGGTCTGGGTGATCAGCAATACAGGCGACGTGCTTGTTTCTTCTCCGCAGGATACGCAGATCACAGCCTCCATGAAAACACGTCATTGGGATGTAACGGTCGAAAAGCAGTTTGTCGGCAAGCTGATCGTTGGGAAAGAGCAGCTGGATGAGTTCGAACAAGTATGCGTCGAGCAAGCGCGGCTCGTATTTTCCTTGGAGCTGATGAGAAGAAAGATAGCCCTCGATACCGAAGTCAAGCTGAGAGGCAGTTTTTTTGAAGAGCTGTTGATGGGATTGCCGCTGTCCAGACAAGAGGTGGATGATAAAGGCCGGAAACTGGGGCTGCTGCCGGGGTGGATATGGGAGGTCGGGATGATCGAAGGCGAACCGTCACACTTCGAAGAGCAATCGTCATTTTTAACGGAATTGCAGGCTTTGATTCAGCGTCATTCGGAGCAACGGAAAGTCCGCGTGCGATCGCATGTGCAGCGGTTAGGCGAACGGCTCATACTGCTGCTTGCGACCGGATCTTCAACGGATCCGCCCAAGAAACTGCCCGCCGGCCAAGAGGATATCAAGGAATGGCCGCAACTTCTGGCACCCCTGCTTGCCAAGTGGAGCGGATTGCGCACAGGCTTCGGAAGTAAATGCTCGTTATGGGAAGTGCACCGCAGTTACATTGAAGCGCGCAAAGCGATAATCATCGGTTCCCACCTCGACCGCAACAAAACCGTTTTCACCTTTAACGATGTGGAGATGTTCCAGTTATTGCTGGATGCCTCCGAGCATGTTTCCTTCGATGAACTGATGGATAAGAAAATAGGCAAATTGTCCCTGTATGACAAACAAAACGGAACAAATCTCGTATCGACCTTGTATTATTATTTGGCGACAGGGGGAAGTCTAATGGAGACGGCCCGGCTGCTTTACGTCCATCGCAACTCCGTGAAGTACCGGATGGACCGGATCAAGGAAATTGTCGGTAAAGATTTCGATAATCCGCTAAACCGTTTCGTTTATTATTTATGTACGGCGTTTTATTTGTTGAAAAAAGAAGATTGATGATGCCCTATTGTGCTGCGAGCACAATAGGGCATCTTTAGTTTTGGCGGGCCAGTACATTGTGTGAACGTTCCGTGAACCTTTACAATTTATTTATTCACTCATCATAAGTAAGCAATGCAAACCAAGAAGGGAATGAGTACAAATGATCGGGTTAATTCGTGTATTAACAACAGCCAATTTAGAAGTTCTTAACGAGCATGGTCGCATCATCTCGGAATTGTATGCGGTTCCGGTGAACAATGAATGCATCCCCGATCAACCGTTTGGGATTCACAATGACGAGACCGAACAACTCGCCAATCCCAAAATTGTAGCGCTTGGCCAACGTATGGAGCAGGACGGCTGCAGCGTCATCGTCGTCAGCTGTGCCGCAGATCCGGCCGTGGACTTGCTCCGCAAGCATGTATCCGTTCCCGTTATCGGCGCCGGCAGCGCGGCATCCTATATGGCCCGCATGATCGGTAAACCTGTGGGGGTTATGGGCATTACGGAGACGCTGCCGAAGGTCATGCACGATATTTTGGGAGATTTGTTCGTCAGATACATCCAGCCGGAAGGAGTTGCCAACACAACCGATTTAATGACGCCGGCAGGCCGCCAGCAAGCGATCCAAGCGGCCAAAACGTTAATGGAGCAGGGAATAGAAGTGATTGTATTTGCTTGCACGGGTTTTTCCACCATCGGTCTCGCCGACGTACTTCGGACAGAACTGAATATTCCAGTTATTGATGCGGTGGAAGCGGAAGGGCTGATTGCTTCGAACTTATACAAGCAGCTTAAGCGGTGAATATTCGGTTGACTGAATCCAAACGTTCCTTTGGCGTATCCTATCTGCTTCTCCTGGCATCGGTCTTTATTTGGGCGCTGAATTATATCGTCAGACAAATTCTGCTGCAGGAATTTTCTCCCTTTTTCCTTTCAGCGCTCAGCCTCACGGTTGTTTCCTGCATCTTTATTGCCGGATCCTTCATGACCAAATCGCTTGTTTCCGTTACGCGAAAAGAGCTGCTGTTGCTGTTGCTGTCAGCTGTCGTTGGCCTGATCGCCAACCAGATTTTTTTGTATCAAGGCCTGCAGCGCACGTCGGCAACCAACGCTTCCTTATTATTTACGTTGTCGCCTTTGATGACAGCCGGTCTGGCCGCCCTGTTTCTTAAAGAAACGATCACCTGGCGTATGATAGCGGGTTGTCTCATCGCAATGGCCGGTCTGTACCAGGCGCTCAACATGACGGAATTTAAGCTGCAGCTCGGAGATTGGCTGATACTGGGCGCTACGTTTACGTTTTCTTGCAACCTGATTTTTGTCCGCATGCTTTCAAGACGGCTGACGCCTTTTCAAGTTACGGCGTACAGCTTTGCCGTCAGCTGCTTGTTGTATGATCCGTTTATCGTCTTTTTTTCCAAGATGCAGTGGCATCACTCCTTCTCAATCTGGGCACTCGCAATTATCTCCATACTTGTCGCTCAAGGGCTGACCAATGTCATGTGGAACAAAGGAATGGCAGCGGTGGGGGCCGCCCAAGCCGCTATCGTGCTTAATTTGCAGCCGATGATGACCATCCTGCTTGATTTCTTGCTTTTAGGACATATTGTAACTAATAAACAAATTGTAGGGGTATTGTTTGTATTTGTCGGCGTTCTTCTCGGAACGATGCATAAGCGAAAACACATGACCCGGCCGGAACCACCTGCAAACCGCAAAATCCAAGCTTAAACGAATCGGGGGACAAGATTATGGAAAAAGAAAAAAAACATCCGAGTATTTTTGAGCCGTTTGCGCTCATTTTGAATATCGTTACCGCCGTGATCGGCGCCATTATCGGTATGCAAATCGTGACCACGCTGGGGGTCACTCCGAATACGGCGATTATCGGCGCGCTTGTAGCGATGCTGATTGCCCGAATTCCCATTGCCATTTTCAAAAAATATAAATCGGTCCACCGTCAAAATCTCGTTCAGACATCGATTTCGTCGGCCACGTTCGGAGCGGCGAACAGCTTGTTAATTCCTATCGGCATTCCGTTTGCCATGGGGACTCCGGACCTGATCGTGCCGATGCTGATCGGCGCCGCACTTGCGATGTTCGTGGATGCAGCGATTTTGTACAAAATTTTCGACTCCAAGCTGTTCCCGGCATCGGGAACTTGGGCTCCCGGCGTTGCTACCGCCGAATCGATATTGGCAGGGGATAAAGGCGGTAAAAGAGCCGGTTTCCTGGGAATCGGTACGGCCATCGGACTGATCGGATCGTATTTTCACATCTCGATGTCCGCTTTTGGCGTAGCGTTTATCGGCAACATCTGGGCCCTGACGATGTTTGGCATCGGTCTTATGATCCGCCAGTATTCCGTCCCATGGTTTAATATCGACGTCAATCAGCTGTATATCGCACACGGCGTAATGATCGGCGCGGGTATCGTCGCATTGATCCAGGTCTCGATCCTGATTTTCAGCAAACACAAAAACGAGCAGCAATCGAAGGAAGCCGATTCCGAGGACAAGCTGACCCGCCCGATCAATGAGGCGAAACGTGCGCTTGGGTTTGGTTTTGTCGCTTATCTTATTATTGCGCTGATCATTGCCATCATAGGCGGACTCATTACCCACATGTCGCTTGGCATGCTGATCGGCTTTATGGTGTTCGCCGCTTTCGCCGCTTTTGTCCACGAGCTGATCGTTGGGATCGCAGCGATGCATTCCGGCTGGTTTCCCGCTTTTGCCGTAGCGTTTATTACGCTGCTCTTCGGTATCTTGATCGGTTTCCCGCCGGTAGCTCTTGCTTTGCTTGCCGGATTTAGCGCGGCGACGGGCCCGGCTTTCGCAGATATGGGTTATGACTTGAAAACAGGCCATATTTTGCGCGGCAACGGTGAAAACAAGGAGCTGGAGCTGCAGGGCAGAAAGCAGCAGTACATTACAGGCATGATCGCATTTGGCGTGGCGCTGCTTACGGTTCTCGTATCTTACAAAGGATACTTCGCGCAAAATTTGGTGCCGCCGATCGACAAAGTGTATGTTTCGACGATCAAAGCAGGCGCTTCTCCCGATATTATGCTGCAGCTGCTGCTCTGGGCGATTCCAGGGGCGCTTCTACAGTTCATTGGTGGTCCAAGCCGCCAAATCGGCGTATTGTTCGCCACTGGCCTGCTGATTTTAACGCCTAATGCTTGTTGGGCCGTACTCGCGGGGATCGCGATCCGGTTGATCGTATTGAAGATTTGGAAAAAAGAAGCCGAAACGCCGATGAGCATTATGGCCGCGGGATTCATTGCGGGGGATGCGCTTTACAGCTTCTTTAACTCGATATTCAAGTTCAGAAAGTGAGGTTAGCTCCATGTCAAAAATCAAATTGGACGAAAAAATGGTGGAATATGCGGTTTACGGCGGCGCCGTGCTCGGCGGCGGCGGTGGCGGCTGGATCGAGGAGGGGCTGAAAATCGGCCGCTTGGCGCTTGAAGTCGGCCAGCCCGAGCTGCTGACGATCGACGAATTTGACGATGAGGATCTGCTCGTCACCGTGTCGATGGTCGGCGCTCCCGCCGCAAAGGACCAATACGTCAAGCCGATTCATTACGCCAGAGCGCTGGACATGCTGTCGCAAAAAATCGGCCGGCCGGTTAAAGCGCTGAATACCAACGAAAACGGAGCGGGAACAACGGTCAACGGCTGGTTCCAGGCTGCGGTTACCGGCCTGCCGGTTGTCGATCTGGCATGCAACGGACGGGCTCATCCGACCGGAGCTATGGGTTCGCTTAATTTGACCGAGCTGGACAACTATATTTCCCATCAAGCGGCCGCGGGCGGCAAAGGCGAACATTATATCGAATTAAGCGTATCGGGGACGCTGGAGAAAGCCGCCTCAATGATTCGCAAGGCATCCGTCGAAGCGGGCGGACTGGTCGCTGTGGCGCGCAACCCGGTTACTGTCGCTTATGCGCGGCAGCATGGCGCGGCGGGAGCGATCTCGCAAGCGATTGAAATCGGCCGGGCGCTGCTCTCCCGCCAAGGGGAAGCCGCCATTGATTCGGTTGTCTCCGAGCTTGGCGGCAAGCTGGTGACAGCCGGGATCGTAACGGATTTCCAACTGGAGACAACCGGTGGATTTGATGTCGGTACGGTGCAAATCGACCATAAGTACGAAATGACGTTCTGGAACGAATATATGACGCTGGAGAAGGACGGGGAGCGGCTCGGCACGTTCCCGGACCTGATTATGACGCTGGATGCCAAGACGGCAAAACCGATCGTCACCGCGGCGGTCGAGAAAGGACAGCAGCTTGCCGTTATTACCGTACCGAAG
The DNA here is from genome assembly GCF_004307995.1 of Paenibacillus thalictri. Classification (GTDB taxonomy): domain Bacteria; phylum Bacillota; class Bacilli; order Paenibacillales; family NBRC-103111; genus Paenibacillus_AF; species Paenibacillus_AF thalictri. The sequence continues at coordinate 191,096 of NZ_SIRE01000008.1, forward strand.
GATAAGCTGCTGCTCAGCAGCACCATGAGAAACGAGAAGTTGTTAAAGCCGGTGGAAGAAATCATCTGCAAATCGATTATTCCCTTTTTAGTTTAATTCCAAATCAGCATAGAGAAACGGATAGGAGTGTTTGGCGATGGCATTGAAACAAACATTAGTGGCAATGGATGTTATGGACGACGGTTTCGTAAGCGGGGCGAAAGTAAAGGCATTGTTTGACGTTTATCCCGCTGTTTCCGTTACCGTAACAAAAGTAACCGGCGAAAAAGGCAGCACGGACTTTATAAAAATCGTTATTCCGGGAACAAACGGCAAACTTAAAGGCGGCGACGCTCCGACCTTCGGCATCATCGGACGTCTTGGCGGGATTGGCGCGCGTCCAAGCCGGATCGGACTTGTCTCCGATGCCGACGGAGCCGTAGCAGCCGTTGCATCCGCGCTTAAGCTGGCCGATATGCAGACCAAGGGAGACTCGTTAAAAGGCGACGTCATCGTCAGCACCCACATTTGTCCGGACGCCCCGACGCGCCCGCACGAGCCGGTTGATTTTATGGACTCGCCGGTCGATATTTTGACAATGAATCAGCATGAGGTTACCCCTGAGATGGAAGCGATCCTTTCCATCGATACGACCAAAGGGAACCGCGTCATTAACCATAAAGGCATCGCCATTTCGCCGACCGTCAAAGAGGGCTACATTTTGCGGATCAGCGATGATCTGATACGGATTATGGAGATGGCGACAGGCCAATTTGCCGTGACCTTCCCGATCACAATGCAGGATATTACTCCTTACGGCAATGATTTGTATCATATCAATTCCATATTGCAACCTAGCGTGGCTACGGATGTGCCGGTGGTCGGAGTTGCCGTTACTGCACAATCGGTTGTGCCGGGCTGCGGTACAGGCGCCAGCCATGAAACCGACATCGCCACAGCCGTTCGTTTTTCCGTTGAAGTGGCCAAAGAGTTTACAAACGGAACCTGTTCGTTTTACGATAAAGAGGAGTTCGCGCGTATCATCAAGTTGTACGGCTCGATGAAAATACTGCAAACCGGCGGGGAAAACGTCGTCCGCGCATAATCGCACCATTTTGGAGATGGGAGGCTGGGGAATATATGGAACGTTTGGGCATGATAACTATAGGTCAAGCGCCTCGCGACGACGTAGCGCCGATCGTTGAGAAATATTTGGAGGACCGCGCCGAGCTTGTGCAGTCCGGCGTTTTGGACGGGCTAACCAAAGCATATATTGAACAGCACCTGCAGCCGGAAAAAGATGATTATGTACTGACGTCCCGGCTGACAAGCGGAGAGTCGGTTGTCATGGCCCGCCGCAAAATACAGCCGCTGCTCCAGGGGAAAATCGAAGCGCTGGAAGCGCAAGGCATCAAGCAAATTTTATTGTTGTGCACCGGCGTTTTTCCAGGGCTTCGCAGCGGCACTTCGTATTTGATCGAGCCGGACCATATTATTCCGCCTGCGATTAAGGCGATGGTCGGCTCCCGCCGGTTAGGGGTTCTGGTGCCGCTCGAAGAGCAGAAGGAATCGCTGCGCTCCAAATACGAGCCGTACGGACTTGATCCCGTTTTTGCCGTTGCTTCTCCGTATAAAAACGACGAAGCGAATTTCCGTAAAGCGGCCGACGAGCTGAAAGATAACGCCGATCTCATATTGCTGGATTGCATGGGTTACACGGAGCAAGCCAGAAGGCGGATGGCGGAAGCAACCGGGCTTCCCGTGGTGCTGTCTAACGCGATCATGGCCAAGCTGGTATCCGAAATGATTTGACCGGAGGTAACAAGAAATGAACCCGCAGCTTACCGAAATCAGTAAAAATGTGCTCCGGAATTGCCTGGGGCTCCGAGAACAAGAATCGTTTCTCATTGTGACGGACGATACGAAAAAAGAACTCGCGGAAGCGGTATACGAAGCGGGCAAGCAGCTTGGCGCCGAAGCGATGATGGTCGTGATGAAGGAGCGCTTGAAATCGGGTGAGGAACCGCCGGCGGCGATATCCGTCGCGATGGCGAATGCCGATGTCGTCTTATGTATCACGCAGCATTCGCTGACGCATACACAAGCGCGCAAAAATGCCGCCAAAGCAGGAGCGCGGCTGGCCACGATGCCGGGCATTACGGAAGATATGTTTCTGGAAGGCGCAATCGCCGCCGACTATGCCCAGGTCAAGCAGTTGACATACGAGGTGACGGACCTTCTAACGAAGGCCGGCAAGGTGCGGATTGAGAAGGACGGTTATGTTCTGGCCTTTTCCATTGAAGAGCGGCAGGGCATTCCAAGCACGGGCGTATACGTGAACCCCGGAGAATCCGGGAACTTGCCTTCCGGCGAAGCGTACATTGCTCCTGTAGAAGGCAGCGCCGAAGGACAAATTCGCATTGACGGCTCGATCGCCGGCATCGGCAAATTGTCCGCTCCGGTCCTGCTGACTCTTGAGCAGGGACGTATCGTCCGCGCCGAAAGCGAAGGCCAGGAAGCGCAACAGCTGCTGCACATTTTGGGCGACGGAGACGGCAGGTTGCTTGGCGAATTCGGCATCGGCACCAACGATAAAGCGAGAATTACCGGCGTGGTGCTTGAGGACGAAAAAGTATACGGCACGATCCATGTGGCATTTGGCAGCAACAATACGTTTGGCGGCACGATCTCGGCCGGCGTGCATATCGATGGGGTTGTCACCCGTCCGAATGTTTTCCTTGACGATGTATTGATTATGGAACACGGAAAACTCGTCGAGGTGCCATAAGCAATTTGCCGGATTCATGTGCCGGTTCATTGAAGACTCTAACAATCCATAACAGCGGTTTTAGAAAACCATCGTCATTCATCTGGCGATGGTTTTGCTGTCCTATATTTTGTTAAACCTCCGCAGCATGCGGGGCTGTATATCCCGTCTCAAGCATCGTTGGGAGGAAGGGGTACGCGAACTTCTCCAACTTATTGGGCATAAGCTGATATATGTCAATTGGAGAGGATGTTTTACATTGTTTGCTTATCGCCCGGAGTTTTATCAGCCTATCTATTCCGATTACCGGTTTATCCCGGCCGCGTATGATGACTCGGCATATCCCAGTGGCGGATGGCACTGGGGGGATTATAGCACCCTGGAGACGGACGAAAGCTACCGCAGGCCTGCCCAGCAACGTCTGAACTTCGTACTTGTGCATGGTTCCTGGGCCGATGCTCATTTCTGGGACGGCATAGCGGCCGCGCTGCGCAAGAACGGGCACTCCGTCCATACACCGGAATATGCCGGTCACGGCAAAGATCCGAACAAAAATGTGACACATGAGATGATCACGAAGTCCGTGGTCGATTTTATCACAAAGCTGAACTTGGGTAATATCGTTCTGGTAGGGCACAGCTTCGGCGGGACGGTCATTCAGAAAGTTGCCGAACAGGTAGCGGACCACATCAAACGGCTTATATTCTGGGATGCATTTGTACTGAAAGACGGCGAATCGCTTGCCGATGAGGTTACGCCTCTAACGAGGCAAGGTTTCGAGCAGCTCAGAGCCGCCTCGAAGGACGATACGATCATGCTCCCGTTTCCGCTGTTCCGGGATCTGTTTGTCAATACGGCCACCTTGGAGTTAGCCAACCGGATGTATGCAGTCGTCACACCGGAACCGGCCAAACCGCTGTTTGAGAAGCTGGATCTTAAAGTGTTCTTCGCATTGCCTACACCCAAAAGTTATGTTTATTTCTACCAAGATAACGTTTTGCCGCAAGGAGAGGGGTTCGGCTGGAATCCGCATATGTCCACACGGCTTGGCCTGTTCCGCCTGATTGTCGGTGACGGGGACCACATGACGGATTCACGCACAAGGCCGGCCTATGTAGCGCAGAAGCTTTACGAAGCGGGCCGGGACTAATCGGAAACGATATTTGAGATTACGGGTAAAGTTAATACAATAACCGACAAAAGTAGGCTGCCGATGAACCGATGGGGAGCCTATTTGATTTGGATGTTTGTAGGAAACATCATTAATTCTATCGGAATTATTAGTATAATTTTACTATACTTAATATAAATGAAGGAGTGAGTATCATAGCGATTACTACATTTAAAACGACAGCACACCTGCAAGAAGGTGTGGTAATCAAAGTTCGTTCCAGAAATTTCGAGTTTACAATAGATGAGCCGAAAAGCTTGGGAGGGACCGATACCGTAATGAATCCAGTCGAAGCGCTGCTTGATTCATTAGGGGCGTGCCAGTCGATTGTAGCTTACTTAAATCAAGGCTTCTTTGACCTCGGAAAGAGCAGAGTGCAGTGGAGGAAGGGAATTATCTTGCCAGCGAGTTTTGTCACAATCATTCGCGGCTGTATTTGAACAGGAATTACTGGGAGGGGAATGGGGAAGTTAGACGAAAGTTTGGAAAAAAATACTAATTAACGAGAAAACCCCTTCTGCATTTTCAACAAGGGGTTTAAATTTTGTTGTCAGATAATTGCACATTATGTAGAATTAAAGGAGAATGTGGAAAGAGGTCTAACTTGAATAATCAGGGATATAGTCCAATAACTGCCTCCTGCTTCACACTACATGTCGTCTTCCCGAGAGCGATCGAGAAGACCGCTTGTCTTTGCTAACATGGAAAGCGATTGCAGGTTGTAACGTCCGACTTCACACTACATGTCGTCTTCCCGAGAGCGATCGAGAAGACCGCTTGTCTTTGCTAACATGGAAAGCGATTGCAGGTTGTAACGTCCGATCGGGGAAATCCAGGATAATAGAGCGGTTAGCAGGGTTTGGGGAAAGGAGGCATAACCATCATGAAATTGGGAAACCGAATTGCTTCTCTAGCTTCATCGCTCAGTTTTAAAAGGAAAATGATCGTTCTCATGATGGTGATCCTGATCAGTATCGTGGTCCTGATCGAGGTCGTCATCTACAATGTGAGCATCCCATTGCAGATGAATGCCGCATTAAACGAAAATACGCAGGAGGTCGGCTATATCAGCGAACGACTTGATATGGTCATCTCCAACTACGACTGGTTTATGAATGCCTTGACGATGGACGACGTGCTGCAGTCGATTTTGAAAAAGCCCTACACGAACCGGCTGGACGAGCAGTTGTTAAACTTCGACTTGGAGCAGCGGCTGATCTCCAACAGCATCCTTGCCACCGACAAGATCGAAAATATTTTTATTTACGATACGCAAAAATACAGGGCCAGCGTGCTGCACTCGCATGATTTTGATAACGTTTACCTGGAGTTGGATACACAACGCTACAACAGCGAAGGAAACATTCATTGGAAAGTGGAGGGCAGCAAGCTCTATATCCACCGGGCGATCCGCGACCACAAGAGTCTTAAGATCATTGGTTACATGACGGTTTCGGTTCAGATTAGCTACTTGGACGAAATCATCAATACCGCGATTAAGCGTTATACGTTAATCGTGAACGAAAACGGCCAGTTGATGCTGCAAAATCAGGCGGTTTCCGTATCTGGGGTGAACTTTAAAGAAGTACTGGCGAAAGAAACAGCGCTCCAAGGCAAATCCGGTATAATTGACATCGTACCTTTGGGACAAGCCATGATGGTGACGAAAGTGTCTCAATTCTCGTTATGGAAAACGATTTCAATCGTTCCGCTGAGTCAGGTGGCCTCGGAAACGCGGCTGATTGGCAAATGGATTGTCGGTATCGGTATTGTCGGCGTGTTGGCGGGCAGCCTGATAACATGGATCAGTTTTCTGCATCTGATGCGGCCATTGGGTGAGCTCACACGGGCAATGAAACTCGTGGATCAAGAAAATTTCAATCTTCGTGTTAACATCCGCCAGAACGACGAGTTTGGCCGACTTGGTAGAAGCTTCAACAGGATGATGGACAAAATCGACTACCTCATTTCCGAGGTGTACCTGAAGGAGCTCAGCCGAAAGGAAGCGGAATACAAAGCGCTCAAGGCGCAAATCAATCCGCATTTTATATACAATACGCTGGAGACGATCCGCTACCTCGCGGAATTCGATGAACGGGACAAGGTAGAGATGATCACGATCTCACTTGGCCGGCTTCTCAAGGCGAGTATCGATCATAAAAGCGATATGATTACCGTCCGGGACGAACTGGTGTACATCGACGCCTACCTGAAAATCCAAAATACCCGGTTCGCGGATAAAGTGGACGTCAAGGTCTTCGTCGAAGGAGGCATTTACGGGCATTTGATTCCCCGCTTTATTTTACAGCCGCTGGTGGAGAACGCATTTATCCACGGGCTCGAGAACAAAATCGGCAAAGGAGACCTCTTGATTAAAGGATGGGCCGAGGGGGGCATGATTCATTTTCGGATACAGGATAACGGAATCGGCATGGATGAGAAAACCTTAAGCGAGCTTTTTAATCCCGACCGGACGGAAAAAGAGAAGAAAATCGGTGCGGGCACCGGTTTTTTAAATGTCCATAACCGGATCAAAATGCTCTACGGCGACCCTTACGGCCTGAACGTACAAAGTTCTCCCAACATAGGCACGATCGTAGAGGTGCAACTCCCTATTCAACCTGAACTAGGAGGGAATTTTCATGTTTAAAGTTGTGATCGTCGATGATGAACCGCTGGTTTTGCGCGGATTGGCCGAAAGGTTTCCTTGGAAGGACTGGGGCTGCGTCGTTTGCGGCACCGCACTGAATGGTTTGGAAGGAAAGGAGCTTATTGACCGCGAGCAACCGGATATCGTTCTGACCGACGTGAAGATGCCGGGATTGTCCGGCCTTGAACTTGCGGAACACGTGAAGCGGAATCATCCGGATGCGCTTACGATCGTATTGAGCGGCTTCAACGAGTTCGATTATGCCCGTCAGGCATTGCGTCAACAAGTGTTCGATTATTTACTGAAGCCGGTCGACAAGGAGGAACTCAAAAAAACGCTCCGTAAAGGGTTCCAGCACTTGAACCGGAGGCGGGAAACAAGCCGCAATACGGAAGAAATGGAGAAGAAGCTAAGCCAGGTCAATCCGCTCGCGGAAGCCGGAATTCTTATGGATTTAATGCTCAACAACAAACATGAAGCCGACTCCTTGCACAACAGGCTTAAAGAGTTCGGTATCTCGTTCCAGAAAGGACAAGTCGTTGTTTTCGAAATGCTTGCCGTTTGGGAGCAGCACCAAAATTACAAGACGCTGCATCAGTTCGCTCTATCCAACATATTATACGAGATTTACGAAAAGTACCGTTGTCGTGCGGTTATCCAGTGGATTGCCGGCAAGTGCACGGCAGCCATCCTGTTTGATTCGTCGATACCAAGCGTTATCGCTCAGAAGCGGGTGATCGAGGCGACCGGAGAAGGGATCGCGCAGGCGACGTCTTTTTTTAAGCAGCGCGTGTTTGCCGGCATGGGTCATTTCGTCAACCGGCTCGACGAGTTAAACACATCTTATCTGACAGCGCTGTCAAGTCTGGAACACCATTTATTCTGGTCGCTGGAATTTGCCGAAACCGGGCTTGCATCCACGGAGCGGGTTGTTGTCCGGGTGGACGAGAGAATGTACGACGCCGTAAACGAAGGCTATGAAGACCGGGCTCTTCAGGAGTTCGACGCAGTATGCGCGCAGCTCCGAATAAACCGGGATGTGGATCACGTCTACAGTATTTGCTTGGAGATTGTAATGAACCTTTCGAGCATCGCGAAATTTTGGGAGCTTGACCTTGCGATACCGAACTTGAGCGAATTGAAGCAGCACGCTTTCTTCGACAATCTGGCCTTGGGACTTCGGGAGCTAATCCTCAACTTGTGCCTGACCATTGCCAATAAGAGACAGTTCATCACTTTGCCTTTGATGGACAAAATTCTGGCTTATATTCAGGACCATTACGCCAATCCCGATTTGAGCCTGCAGGATGTCGCGAATGAATTCCACCTGAGCGTCAGCCATCTCAGCCGAATGTTTAAGAAAGAAGCGGGGACGAACTTCAATGATTACCGCTCTATGGTCCGTATCGAGCAAGCGAAAGAGCTGCTTTGCAAGAAGTATTGGCTCACCAGCCAGGAAACCGCCTATCTGGTCGGCTTTACCGACGGCAAATATTTCAGTCAGGTGTTCAAGAAATATTGCGGCATGACGCCGAGCGAATACAAGGAAAGCCAATACACGTACGAATAACAATTGTTATCAATGGCCGGAATTAGATGAGGGGAGGAAGCAGATATGAGCCCGTTACCGTTACGACTGACCGTATTGTTTCTTTGGATAATGTTACTGCTTTTGCTGGCAGGGTGCAGCTTTTCAGGTATCGTGAAAAAGCCGGATTCCGCTTCGTCATCGGAGCCCTTCGCTGCCGCCGACAGGAAGACCGTTACGCTCCGTTACTTGATCTGGAACAGCGACTACAGCGCTTCTTACCAAAAGATGTTTGCGGAGTTCAATAAGGAGTATCCGGGGATCAAAGTGGATCTGCAGGTGGTGCCGTGGGGCAATTACTGGGATAAGCTGATGACCGAAATTGCCGGCGGCAAGGCACCGGATCTGTATTGGGGTTATTTTCCCCGCTTCCCCGGATTTATTGACAAGGCGGCGGTTTTGGATTTGACAAATTATATGAAGCGGGACCATGTTGATTTGAGCAAGTATAACTCGTCGATGCTGCAGGCATATGCGTCGGATGGAAAACAATATGCGATTCCACAAAGCTTCGGTGCGATGGGCATTATCTATAACCGCGACCTGCTGATGAAGGCCGGCTTCGACAGCTATCCCGAAGGACTGGAATGGAACCCGGTGGACGGCGGATCGTTCGTCCGATTCCTGCAGCGGCTGACGCTGGACAAGGAGGGGAGACATCCTGACGAATCCGGTTTCGACGCTGATCATATCGTCCAATACGGCTTCAATTTTATCGACAAGGATCAGGTCGATCCCGGACAGCTGATCGGCCTTATTGCCTCCAATGGCGGCACGTTTATGAAGGACGGCAGGCTAGCGTTGGATGACAAACTGAGGGAAACATATCAATTCGTCTACGACCTCGTATTCAAATACCATGTGATGCCGAATTTTCAGGATATTCATACAGGCGGTTCCGAAAACAAGTTTCTTTCGGGGCAGACCGCCGTTTGGATGAACGGGCAATGGATGATGAAGCCGCTGAAGGACAAAGCAGGCTTCGATTGGGCCGTCGGTTCTTTGCCGAAGGGCCCCGCAGGTACATTTACATTGGTGGCAGGTTTAGGAGATCTTATCTATTCAGGCACGAAACATCCCGAAGAAGCTTGGCAGCTGGTAAAATTCATGGCAGGGCCCAAAGCCCAAAATATTTTGGCTGAATCCGGCATCGTATTTCCGGCCTATGAGGATGCGATCTCGAGGTTTTTGGAAACGTATCGGAAGATCGGTATCGACGCCCAATTGTTTGTCGACGGCTACAACGGGGCGACCGTCGTCTCGCCGGGCGCCAAAAACTACGGAGAATGGTACCAGGTGTTTGTCAAATACACAGGCCTGATGCTCTCGGGCGATATCGATCCCCGTACCGCGCTGGACCGGCTCAAGCAGGAGGGAGACGTCGCCGCGAACCAGTAGTTCTCGATGGCGGAGCGTACAAGCAACAAACAACGAATGGTTGAACAAAGGAACACTGTCCCGAACATCAATAAGCAGCATCCGCAAAAAGGCGGATGCTGCTTATTTCTTGTAATACGGATAACCTTGTAGCGCCGCCCCCTTTCGGTCGACCCCGATCATTTGCGTACCGTAACGGCCTGATTGAACCTTGCCACGAAATTTCCAGCCTTCAATTCAGGCAGCCGCTCAAATTTTTAAACCAATAAGCAATTTTTTAATCCTCCGTTCGGGTTGGTCGGCCGCTACAATCAAACTGTAATTACAAAAAAGGCAGAAACAGCCTGGCTTGAAAGAGGTGAAACGCAAGTGAGTTTGCTGATTGACGGAACGTGGATCGAAACGGAAGAACAAATCAAGGTTTATAACAAATTCAATGGCGAGGAAATCGGCCAAGTCTCGGTTGCCTCCCGCGAGCAGATCCGGCAAGCGGTTGCCTCATCCCAGCGGGCAATGAAGGAGCAGCCGTTGTCCTCGGAAGAAAGATACCGGATATTGTCCCGCACCTCCGAGCTGATTATGAAGAATCAGGATGAATTGGCTTTGACGATCGCAACAGAGGCGGGAAAGCCTGTTAACGAAGCAAAAATTGAAGTCGGCCGGGCAGCCCGCACTTTTCAGATATCGGCTGAGGAGGCGAAACGCATCGCCGGCGAAATGGTGCCGCTTTCTTCTGCGGACCCGGTTGCGAAGCTGGCGTTTACTTTGCGCAAGCCGATCGGCGTCGTGTGCGCCATCTCGCCTTTTAACTTTCCGATCAATCTGGTCGCACATAAGGTGGCGCCGGCGGTGGCGGCGGGCAATGCCTTCGTGCTGAAGCCGGCTACAACGACGCCGCTCATCGCGATACGCCTGCTGAAGCTGATGCAGGAGGCGGGACTGCCGGAAGGTTACGGTCACCTGGTGATCGGCAGCGGATCGACCGTCGGGGAGTGGCTGCTGGAGGAGCAAGGATTTTCCTTTTACAGCTTCACGGGCAGTCCGCGCGTCGGAAAACACCTGAAAGAAGCAATTGGCCTCAGGCCCTGCGCGCTTGAGCTTGGCTCCAACAGCGCGACAGTCGTCCATCACGACGCTGATATCGAATATGCAGCGGAACGGTGTGGCCGAACGGCTTTCAACAATGCCGGACAGGTGTGCATTTCGGTTCAGCGGATCATGGTGCATGAGGATGTGAAGGTGCGCTTCTTAACGAAGCTGGTCGAGGTCACGAAGTCGCTGCGCGTCGGGGATCCTTCGGATCCGGCGACCGAAGTCGGCCCGATGATCAGCACGGCGGATGCCGAGCGGACGATGGATTGGATTCAGGAAGCCGTCGATCACGGGGCCAAGCTGCTGTGCGGCGGAACCCGCGACGGTGTAATGATTCAGCCTGCGGTTTTGGCGGACGTACCGACTCATCTGAAGTTATGCGTGGAAGAAGCGTTTGCGCCGATCGTGGTCGTCAATACGTACCGCACGCTGGATGAGGCGATCGCCATGGTTAATAATTCCAAATATGGCCTGCAGGGCGGCTTGTTCACGAAGTCGCTGGAAGTCATGATCCGATGCGCCAACGAAATCCACGTCGGCGGGTTGATGGTCAACCAGACATCCGCATTCCGCAGTGATGAAATGCCTTATGGCGGCGTAAAGGAAAGTGGCATCGGAAAGGAAGGACCGCGTTACGCGATCCAGGAAATGACCGAAGTAAAACTGATCGTTATCCATCAATAACACGAGAGCGCGGCAAGTAGCCTCGGCACGAACCTTGACAAAAACGGAGGAATGGCAAAAATGGCCCAACGTATTATCGATTTGAGCATGACCGTTCATGACGACATGAAAGTGTTTCCCCGCGTGGTGCGGCCGGTGACTGCGCTTTACGAGACTTGGGAAGAATTTGCCGCCCGTATCGGGGCAGCCCAATACGGGGCGAAATCGCTGACCGCGACTTATGTCATTACGCAAGGCGACCACGTGGGTACGCATATGGATGCAATGAAACACATTGTGAAGGACGCCCCGGGCCCGGAGGGCATTCCGCTGGAATATTGTTTCGGTGACGGGGTCATACTCGACTTTCGGGATAAACCGGCAGGTCACTTCATCACAGTGGACGACATCAAGGAGGCTTTGGCCAAAATACAGTACACCATCAAGCCGCTCGATATCGTGCTCATCCATACCGGAGACGGCGACGGCGGCAAAAACGAGACGGACGCCTACTTCACCGAACACTGCGGCATGACGGCGGAAGCGACCGTTTATTTGATCGAGCAAGGTGTAAAGGTGTTTGGCATCGACGCCCCGACGTTCGACGCGCCGGTCAAGACGATGTTTGAGACCCGAAAATTTTGGCAAGCTCATCTGGTCATGAACACCCACGAATACTACCATCTGGAAAATATGATGAATCTCGATCAAATCGGAAGGTCTTACGGCTTTAAGCTCTCCGTGTTCCCGATCAAGTGGAAAGGGACAACCGCCGCTCCCGTAAGGGCCGTTGCGATTATCGAAGAATAAGGCGGGGCGCAAGGCATTGAATTTTAACCTACAAGGAGGAATTGAACATGAAAGTATTGATCGCGCGTTACACCGTCAAACCCGGGCAAACCGAAACCGTGCTGGAGCATCTTAGCGAAATGGGCAAAAAAGTCAGAGCCGAGGAGCCGGGTTGTAAAGTATACAAAGTCCACCGTCCGGACGGTCAGGAAAATATGCTGGTGCTCTACGAAGCATACACCGATCAGATGGCGCTGGAAGCGCATCGGGAAACGCCTTTTTTCAAGGAAATCATCGAAGGCAAGGTCGTTCCGCTGCTGGAAAAACGCGAACGTGAAGTTCTGGAACTGGTGCTCGAGTAAACGGCTGCCGCCGCATGGCGCAGCCAGAGGAGGAAGTCTATGCGACTGGTCACATTTGAAATTCCAGGCATTCCGGGCAAGTTGTCCCGCATCGGCGCCTTGACGCCCGATGGACGGATCGTCGATTTGACGGTGGCTTACCGGCTCATGCTCGTTCGGTCGGGGATGACGAAATCGGCGGCGGACCGGATCAGCGGGGCGCTGGTTCCCCCGGATATGCTGCTCTTCATCGAAGGGGGAGGCGGCTCGCTTGAAGCGGCGCGCAAAGCGTTCGACTGGGCGCTCGAAGCCACTGTGCCGGACGGGGAGATGTGCATGTTCTCTCAAGGCGCGGTGGCGATCCGCTCCCCGATTCCGCGACCGCCGCTGCTGAGAGACTTTATGGCCTTCGAGGAGCACCTGCAAAATATTTATCCGAAGCTGGGGCGCTCCATTCCGCCGGAATGGTACAACCTGCCGGTTTACTACAAAGGCAACCCAGGCAGTACGGGCGGGGACGGAGACGACATTCGCATTCCTTCCTACGAACAGGAGCTCGATTATGAGTTCGAGATGGCGTTTGTCATCGGGGTTGGCGGAGCCGACATCCGGCCGGAGGACGCATTCAAGCACATCTACGGTTATATGATTTACAACGATTTCAGCGCCCGCTCGATTCAGGAACGCGAAATGACGGTTGGCCTCGGTCCGGCGAAAGGCAAAGACTTTCAGCGCGGGCATGTGCTGGGGCCCTATCTGGTAACTGCAGATGAGATTTCGGACGTGTACAACCTGACGATGACGGCACGGGTCAACGGAAAGGAAATTTGCCGGACGAATACGCGGACAATCCATTGGAAATTCGAAGACATGATCGCTCATGCCTCGCGGGATGAGGAACTGGTCCCCGGCGAAGTGTTCGGGACGGGCACTGTCGGCAACGGATCCGGTAAGGAGCTCGGCAAGCTGCTCAAGGCCGGCGACGTGATCGAACTGACGGTGGAGGGATTGGGCACACTGCGAAATAAAGTAATTTCTAACCGATAGAAAGCGGAGGTTAACATGAGAGAATTGAACATTCACAAGCTGAAAATCCGGACGACGGACGATCCGTTATTCGAGACGGTGGCCCGCATGGCCAAGCCGCCGCAAATGACGTCCGAGAAAAGCCTGTTCGCCCCGGCGTACGGCAGCTTCAACATCGCCGACGGTACAGTGGTGGATCTGTCGTACCTGTATGAGCCGGGCTCCGACACTCCCTGGAGTAAGCCGCGGAACCGGTTCGACCGCCATCTGTTTACGGAGGAGCTCTGGATGGTAAGCGAAGGCGACTTCTACGTGCCGTTCGGTTTGTGCAAAAATCCCGACGACCCGGAGGACATTCCTCAACCGGATGAAATCCACTGCTTCCTCATCCGGAAGGGCGATGTGTTCGTGCTGAAGCCGAATGTTTGGCATTGCGGCCCCTGGCCGAGAGAAAAAGGAATGGCTGTCAGCTTCTACATGGCGCTGAGCGGACATCGCCAGAGTGCTTCCGGCGGCAACGTCGATTATATCATGAAGGACTTTGCAGGAGACTGGGCGATTTTGCCGGATCTCGACGATTCCGGACGACCGCTGTAGGCAGACAACTCTGTTTGTAACGCAGACGGAAACCGTTAGATTTATCGGAGGTGAAACATATGGGGAAATTGGACTGCAAAATCGCCATCGTCACCGGCGGCGGTTCAGGCATTGGCCGCGCTTCCGCCGAGCTGCTGGCGAAGGAAGGCGCCAAGGTCGCTGTGGTGGATAAATATTTGCACAAGGCGCAGGAAACGGCGGCACTCATCGGCGATACGGACCGCGCGCTGGCCATTCAGGCCGATGTGGTTAACGAAACCGAGGTTTCCGAGATGGTGGCCCAAGTTGTACGCGAATGGGGGCAGGTCGACCTTCTGCACAATCACGCCGGTATCTTGCATCCTCACGACGCATCGATTCTGGAGATCGACGAGAAGACCATTGACGAGACGCTGGGCATCAATGTGAAAGGCCAGATGCTCGTCGCCAAGCACACTGCCCGCGCCATGAGCAAAAGCGGCGGGGGCGCGATTGTCGGCACCGCTTCCGACTTATCGTTTATCGCCCTGGCGGGCGTCGCAGGCTACGTTACGAGCAAAGCGGCCATCGCCGGCTTGACGCGCGCCATGGCCGTCGACCTCGCGCCGCACAACATTCGCGTCAATGCGGTTTGCCCCGGCTTTATTTATACCGGGATGACGGCCGGCCTCGCCGGCAACGCCGAAGTGATGGAATCGATGCGCGAAAGCTATCTGATCAAAAGACTCGGTCAGCCGTCCGACGTGGCTTCGGCGGTGTTATACCTGCTGTTGCCGGACGCCGGTTTCGTGACAGGCTCGTTGCTTGTGGTAGACGGCGGCCATATCATCCAATAAGGCAAATTTGACGGAAAATGGAGAGATTCGATGATGAGAATTGGCTTGGACGAATGGAGCGTTCACCATATGGATACCCCGGCATACGACAAGCTGGATTTGGTCGAACGCCACGGTTTGGAGGGTATTCAGTTTGCCGATGCGCTGTCGCTCAGCAAAACGCTTGACCATGGGGAGCTCCGCGAAATCGCGGCCGAGGCTAAGCGTCGCGGCCTGTATTTGGAAATGGGCATCCCCGGTTTAAATATATTGCGGCCCTCACCGAAAGCGCTTCAAGCGGGGCAGGGCGATTTCATGAACGGGCAGCGCAAATTGCTGGAAGCCGCTGCCGCCACCGGCGCGAAGGTGATTCGCACATTCGCCGGCGGCCCCGGTGACCGGCTGCGCAGAGGGACCGAATGGCAGGCGCAAATGCAAGGCTCAGTCATTTTGGCAAAACATTTGGCGCCGCTCGCGCGCGAACTCGGCGTCATCCTGGCATTCGAGACGCACGCCGACGTCACTTCGTTCGAGCTGCTGCGCATTCTGGAACAAATCGGCGAAGACGATGTTGCCAAGGTTTGTCTGGACACCGGCAACTTCCCGATCGTGCTCGAAGACCCGTTGGCCGCAACGCGCCGTTTGGCGCCGCACGTCATTGCGACTCATTTTAAAGATTGCATCACCGAATTATCCGAAAGCGGCATCACCGTCAACTGCCGGCCTGTCGGTACGGGCATCCTGCCGGCGGCTGAAATTCTCGCCGTTCTGAAGCCGCTGCATCCGGATCTGACTTTATCGATTGAAGACCATGAAGGCGTTTTTCATCTGGATATCTTCAAGGACGGCTGGCAGCGCAGTTACCCGGATGCGGCGCCTGACGAGATCGACTGGCTGGTGGCGCAGGCCGGCAAAAGCAAAGAACGTATCGCAAGCGGAGAAATTCCGCTGACGGAACAGTTGGAGCAAATCCCATGGGCAGACCAAGCGGACGAGAGAATCTGCATTGGCACCGCCAATCTGAAACGAATTTTACAGGAGGCCACAATATGAAGAAGCCATTAGGAGTCGGATTGATCGGCTGCGGCGGCATTTCACGCGGACACATCAACGATTATTATAAGCAAAACCATGAAGCCGCCCGCCTGGTAGCGGCCGCCGAGATCAGTCCGGAGCTGCGCCAGCGTTATAGTAACGATTTTAACATCGGCACCATGTACGACAGTGTAGAGAAGCTGCTTGCCGATCCGGCCGTAGACGTTGTCGACATCTGCACCCCGCCGAGCACGCACGCCGATCTGATCGAGCAGTCCGCCCGCGCCGGCAAACATGTGCTATGCGAGAAGCCGCTTGATTCCGATCTGCAAAAAGCCCGCAGGGCCGTCGAGACCGCGGAAGAGTGCGGGGTGGTGCTGGGGATCATGCAGAACTACCGCTTTCGGCCCGAGTATGTGGAGGCGCATAACTATCTGATCAACAACAAGCTGGGGCGACCGTTCTTCGGCACCATGGAAGGCTTCTTTAACTGGAACGGCGGCGCATATCGCACGCAAAGCCAGCGGATGCTGATTATCGAGCAGGCGTATCATTACATCGATCTGCTGCGCTTCCTGTTTAATGACGACGTAGTGAAAGTATACGCCGCCGCCGGCCGCTCGGAGGCAGCACAGACCTCCGGCGAAACCTGGGGTTCCCTGACGCTTCATTTCTCGCGGGGGGCGGTCGGGACGATCGTCGCTTCCGGCGAATGCCACGGGTTTCAGGCCAACTGGGGCGCCACCGCCGTCATCCAATGCACCTCGGGCACGATGGAGATCAACCGCAAGCAGCTGTACAGCCTGAACGTTTACGTCGTCGGCGGCGGAGGCCATTATCCGCTCCAGACATTCCCGAAAGAATTGTACTCGGCGAACACAAACGCGCCATTCACCCGCCCACTCGATGCCTTCTTCCAAGCGGTTGCGGGCGGGCGCAAACCTCCGGTTACCGGCCGGGAAAATCTGAACACGCTTGAAACCGCTTTGGCCTGTTACGATTCTATCGAATCCGGCCAAGCTGTGGACATCACCTAAATAACATTCTCATAGCGGTTAACGGCGCAAGCTGTATTCGACTTCAAAGGGGTTGCGCCGCAATCCGCTCTATTGACCGGGAAAGGAGGAATAACGTAAATGGCAGCTATCTTTGCGGAAAACGATAAACCGCTGGCGGTGCGTAACAAGATGAGAAAAAGAAAAATCAAAGAAGAAACCGTCTTCGGTTATCTCTTTCTTCTCCCTACCCTCGGTGCTTTTATCTTGTTTTCTTTGATTCCAACCGTTGCCGTGTTCGCGCTCAGCTTCTTCAGTTGGGACTTGATCCGCGCCCCGATTTTTCTGGGGTTTCAGAATTACACGCAAATTTTCACCAGCCATGACTTCTGGCACGGCTTATGGGTGACGATCCAGTACGTATTTTACAGTCAGACGCCTAAGCTCATCATCGCGCTTCTGCTGGCGATTTGTTTGAACCGTTCGCTTCCCGGCATCAAGGCGTTCCGGATTCCGATCATTCTCCCCTGGATTGCGATGCCAATCGCCGTTGCAACGGTGTGGCGATGGATTATGGATCCGATGACTGGTCTGCTCAACTATTATCTGAAGCTGATTGGCCTGCCGGGGATCACGTTTTTCACGCCGGGCAATACGCTTCAATCGATCGCGCTGATCGATGTGTGGCAGCATTTTGGTTTTGCGACGATTCTGTTTCTGGTCGGCCTGCAAAGCATCCCGTCCATGTATTACGAAGCAGCCGAATTGGACGGCGCAGTAAGGTGGAAGGCGTTCCGGCACATTACGCTGCCGCTGCTTAAACCGACGATCCTGTTCCTGCTGATTACGTCGATTATCGGTTCCTTCCAGGTTTTCGACATCGTTTATGCCACTACGCACGGGGGACCCGGAGACGTTTCGCGTGTATATTATTACCTGATTTACGAGAAGGCGTTCAACTCCCTGCAGATGGGCTATGCGTCCGGATTGTGTGTCATCCTGTTTATTCTGCTGATGCTGCTCACGATAGTCCAGCTCCGTTTATTCCGAGAGAAAGACACCTATTAGGAGACGAGACGACATGAAAAAAATTACTTCGGCATTGACGTATCTGGTCCTTATGTTCATGACGGTCATCGTCGCAGTCCCTTTCCTCTGGATGATCGGTACGTCGTTTAAGCCACAGAAGCAGACCTTCAACTATCCGCCGGAATGGATACCCAAGCCGTTTACGCTGGACAATTTCAGCCGTGTGTGGCAGGAGATGCCGTTTGGTCATTTTATTTGGAACACAGTGTTCGTCACGCTGGTGATTCTGGTCGGGCAGTTGCTCTTTTCGTCGATGGCGGCGTACAGCTTTTCGCGTTTGAACTATCCGGGACGCGAAACCATTTTCCTGATCTTTATCGGGAGTTTGATGATTCCCGAAATCGTCACGATGATTCCTCAATATCTCATCATGAAGCAGCTGTCCTGGCTCGATACGTATAAGGCGATCATCGTACCTCAGATGTTCGGCAACGCTTTCGGCGTGTTTATGCTCCGTCAATATTTGCTGGGAATCCCCAAAGAGCTGGATGACGCGGCTAAAATCGACGGTTCGGGTATTGTCCGCACTTTTACGACGATGATTCTCCCGCTGTCGAAGCCGATTTTGAGCACACTTGCCGTCTTCGTGCTGGTAAAGTCGTGGAACAATTTCCTGTGGCCGCTCGTCGTCACCACCTCCCCCAAAAAATACGTGCTCACCATCGGCCTGGCGAACCTGAACGGGCAATATACCGCCGACTGGTCGGCCATAATGGCGGCATCTTTCATGGCGCTGCTGCCGATCATCGTATTGTTCGTTTTTTTTCAAAGGTATTTTATTCAGTCCATTCAAATGAGCGGAATGAAATGACAAGAGATACTGTGACTGGAAGTGGTTCACAAGTGATCGGGGCGGAAAGGGCGGCTAACGCTTTTTGCCCGGCCCTGGCATAATCGCTTGGAAACGCTTTAGAGGGGGAACGGCAGGCGGGCGCCCGTGAGGACGTGTCATGATGTGATTGTAATTGCGGGATCGGCTTAAAGACGATCCGCCCGCCGTCAAGCAGTTCAGCAAAAGAAGCTTGTATTAAAGCTAGTTAAATTGGGGAGGGAAATTTGTGAAAAAAATCAATTTCATTCTGGCAAGTCTTTTGATTATTGCCGTATTTTTAGCGGGCTGCAGCAGTTCGACGAAACCGAACGCGGGATCCGGTGCCGCTTCTGACACATCGACGGCCCCGACAGCTTCCAAATCGCCGGCACCTCAAAAAGAGGTTACCTTGCGTTATGCCGTCTGGGGGGCGCAGCCGACTTATCAAAAAGTCGTCGATGCCTTCATGAAAGAGAATCCCAACATCAAAGTGGAACTTCAGGTAACGCCGTGGGCGAATTTCTGGGATAAATTATTTACCGAGCTTGCCGGTGGAACGGGGCCCGACGTCTTCTGGGGTCATCCGACACGCCTTCCCAGCTTGATGGAAAAAGACGTGCTTATGGATATTACGGACAAAATCAAAAAAGATAACATCGATATGAGCAAGTACAGCGACGCGATCACCAAGATGTACATGAAGGATGGGAAAAATTATGCCATTCCCCAGCAATGGTCGACCATCGGCATCATTTATAACGAAGATTTGCTGAAAAAAGCCGGATTTAGCGAATACCCGAAAGATCTGGCCTGGAATCCGAAGGACGGCGGAACGTTCGTCCAATTCCTGCAGAAGCTGACGCTGGACAAAAACGGCAAGCATCCGAACGAAGCGGGCTTCGATCCCAAAAACATCGTGCAGTACGGATACAACTATATCGACAAAGATCAAATCGATCCAGGCCAGTTTATCGGATACGCGGCAGCAAACGGCGGCGCCGTGTTGGATGCCGACGGCAAGCTCGCTTACAATGATAAGCTGCTGGAGACCTACCAATTTCTCTATGATCTTACGTATAAATACTACGTTGCGCCTTCTTATACGACAATCCATACAGGCGGTTCGGAAGCCAAATTCGTGGGGCAACAAATTGCCGTTTGGAATGACGGGAACTGGATGATGACACCGCTTAAACAAAAGGCGGGTTTTAATTGGAAAATTACGTCCATTCCTGCCGGTCCTCAAGGAAAAGTGGCTACCATGCTTGGTTTGAGCGACGTGATCAATGCCAAAACCAAATATCCCGAAGAGGCTTGGAAATTGATCAAATTTATTACAAGCAAAACGGGGCAGGACATTATCGGAGGAACAGGGGCATACTTCCCCGGCAATAGCGATTCCTACAATGCTTTCCTGGATTTCTACAAAAGCCAGGGGATCGACGCAACTCCTTTTGCCGAGAATGCAAAGCTTCCCAGCGTTAATGCCCCGGTGACCAAAAATTACAACGATTGGCTGCAAATCTGGACGAAATACACAAGCCTCATGTTGTCCGGTGAAATGGATCCAAAAACGACGCTGGATAAAATCAAGGCGGAAGGCGACCCGGTCGCCATAAAGTAAAGAGCACCGAGTCGTCCTATTAGCTCTTCCGCTGCTCTTCGATCCGCCAACTTCTAACTGCTTGGTGGAGATAGCTGTACGGTCAAGCCGTCGGGAGCGCAGCTGCGACGGGTTAAGGGAAACCTTACCCCGTCTCATTATCCTTTCTGTATTATGATCACTACATTTCGAATGCTAACACGATATAAAAATATAATCACTCTTGATTTTTAGAAAAAATTGATAACTATTTGAGTACCCATGAGGAGAAGCTGCCATCAGGGAACAAAAGCCTTGTTAGCTGATGCGAATTTTTTTGCAAAGCAAGCTGCTCCCTTTATTTGCTAAAATGGTTAAAGTGGTTGCGCAAATTAACGTATTCGGAAGCCTTATTATAAGTAAAGCGGCGACCCAGACCGGTCTTATGAGCAAAATGATGATGATTGTCACCGCGATCTCCGTAATTGGCACCTATCTGCCGAACTTTCAAATGTCATATACGTTCAGGCTCTGGAAATATCCGTTCATTGCCGCGGCGGCTGTGCTGGGCTTGTATGAGATTGTGCTGATGATCTTTGTCCTGCTATCGCATTTATGCACCAAACAATCATTTGGCATTCCTTATTTGGGAACGATTACGCCATTTCGGATTCGGAATTTTCAGAACAGGAAATCGGGATATTAATTAGCGGATACTTCCTTACATTCCTTGATGCAATATTGGTCGTTTGCCAGCGTGTTTCTGTTGTCGGGCTGTCGACACTGATGAGAGCAGCAGTACTATGTCAAGACCTTAATTGGAAAAAATCTTGAGGAACCGTAACTTTTTGGAGAGGTGAACCTAAAAAGGGCGAATTGAACTAGAGCCACCCTATCCTCGTTTTCAGATATTTCCTTATTACCAAGAAAATAGGTTGTTTTTCGGATGTGCTATGTCAAGCCTTTTGTCGGATCACCTCCCGAGGTTCGTAGAGTCGGTTGGATCGCAGCAGATAATCGACCAACCGCACCAATTTACGAGCTGTAAGCGCAAAGGCGCGTTTTTCGGTGTATTTGGCCGGCTCCGCTTTTTTGGACTGTAATACTGAGCAAAGACAGTGTCGTGCACCTGGACACTCTTCGCGGCTTCTGTAAAGTAGTACTTCAGATAACGGTTGACGGATTAAAAAAGCAGAGATTCAACACCTTTAAAGTCGCCAGACTGGTTTTCCGTCCAGGCTAGGCCTGCATATTTGGCCAGAGACATCTGGTTTGGAAACCGCTGAATATCACCAATTTCTGAAATCAAGCCAGCTGCAAAGATCGTAGCGATTCCCGGTACAGACGTAAGCGTCTGCGGAATGGTAGCCAGGTGTTCTTCAATAGCCTTCTTTAGCGAGTTGGCTTGCTCTTGAAGAGAACGAATGATTCGAATATTGGAAGCCATCGCCAGGTTCACGGCATCAGCCATCGCTTTGGGCAAGCGGTAGGAAGAACGGGCAGCCTTTTGCAAGGCTTGCGCGACTTCCTGTGGATGATCAAAGCGGTTTTTACCCGACTCGACGACGAAAGCGATGAGGTCCTCGATGGACATGTTCACGATGTCTTCGACACTGGCGAACTCCTGAATCACCGCCAGACTGGTTGCCGATGTTTTCTTGCCGAATGGGCCGCTGGAATAACTGCTGAACTTTAAAAATAAGTTGGTCAGCAGGACATTCGTCTCCCGTGTCAAAGTCTGTACAATGTGGTAACGAGTCCTTGTGAGGCGCTGCAATGCAGCGAGGGTCTCGCTCCACGTAAAGGCACGGGGTAGATACCGGATCGGAGCTTCGCGGTGATGAACCAGGCGTCTACTCTGTCGTTTTTTGGGGCGTCAAGGAAAAAGGCAACAGATCACGTTGTTCTTACTGCTTACATCGATCCAACAAATAAGATGTAAGTCATAGAAATCACCTCCTTTCCAATGGGATTGGGCGCAACGGTCCTGGGATGTCCTTGGGAATCTCTCCGCTAACAGCCTTGCGAGCTATAGGTATACACCGCGGGCCATCGGTGCACGTAGCTTCCTCTGCAATGCGGAAGGGATGGCGACGCGCGGGATACAGTCAGCGTGTAGGAAAACACGGAAGAGGCCAAGGGAACAATCTCAAATGGAAGAACCCGTAAACGGGTCAACAGGAGGAAAAGGAACAACCCCGTCGGTATGCACCTATTAGCAATTGTCCCAAAGACATCACAAGATCGTAAATACCTTTTTTCGTTCCGGGGGGACGGCTCCCGCGCCTTCGCTTGGGTTACGTCCTCAACCGGATAAATACATCAAAAATTCACTTTTCAAAGATCAAAAAATTAAGAAGAGCAATTTCCAATTCATAAGAGAATCGGTAACTGCTCTTAGCATATAAGGAGGAAGGAAAGTGATGCTTAAGAATGTGAAGTGGCTCGGGTTGGTATGGCTGCTGCTCCTGCTATTCGTTACCTCCGAGGGAAAGAGCATAGTGGACTGCATGCAGGACGTCCAAACCAAAATTTATCGGAAATTTACGCTCAGTAAGCTGTAATATGTAGTATTCGGTGAGGCAGCCCTCAAAGGGCATTCAGCTCAATCCGATTAGGTCGATCAACGCATTCATATGTTTGTGACAATTGGTCCAAGCTTGCCATTTCTCAACCAGACGGCAGGTCAGCTTTAAGGATTCATCTTGAACGATTATGCGGTTGATAAAACCTATCTCCCTTGCATGCTTGACAAATTGTTCGTGTAATTGACAGGCCGCTGAGAAGCGGGTATTTGAATGAAATCGGAGTGAAAGGGGAAGGTAATAAAACAAAAAAGGTTGTTGCACCAATTACGATGTAATGATATATTAGCTATAGAAAACGTTTTCCATGGAGGTGAACGAACATCGCAGACATAAGAAAAATCGCCAAGCTTGCCGGCGTATCTGTTTCCACAGTATCCAAAGCCTTAAACGGCTATGATGGCATCAACGAAGACACCAAGAAAAAGATTATGCAGATTGCCAAAGAGATGGACTATGTCCCTAACGTCATGGCCAGAGGACTGGTCAAGAAAACAACCAACACTATCGGCGTTTTTTTCGGCGATCAGGTGAATTCCGGTTTCGACAGCCCTTTTCTAAGCGATTATTTTCGCTCAATTAAGGATATTGTCGGCGAAGCCGGTTATGATTTGCTTATTTTCAGCAACCGCAACCGGGACACCTCCAGCTACAAAATGATTTGCCACGAAAAAGGCGTTGACGGCGTCATTTTAATTTTGACGGGCAGTAAAAGAACCGACGGGAAAATTCATGAACTGCATGAAGCGTTTCCGACAGTTTACATTGACAGCTTGCCTAACGATCGAATGCGCGTTAATTTCGTAGAGTCCGATAACGAACGCGGCGCATACGAGGCGACCCGCCATCTGATTGAGCTGGGACACCGGAAAATTGCCAAGCTGGCAGGCGATCAAATTGCCAAAGGTTCGTTTGATCGCATTTCGGGGTATAAAAACGCTTTGCTGGATAGCGGGATGCCCTATGACGAGCGATTTATCCGGTACGGTTACTTTTCCGAGGAAACCGCTTATCGGGAAACGCTGGAATTGTTTGCAAGCGACCCGGACATCACGGCCGTATTTGCATCCAGCGATTTGATGGCATTTGGCGTTATTCGGGCACTGGAGACTTTGGGGAAAAGGGTACCGGAGGATGTGTCGGTTGTCGGCTTCGACGATATCGATTCCGCGCAATATTTCCGTCCCCCACTGACGACGGTGCACCAGCAGCGCTTTAAAATGGGTGAAACCGGATCGAAAATTTTACTTGAGCTGATTAAAGAAAATGTGGGCATAACACACCACATTCGAATTCCGACCCAATTGGTAGTCAGGGGAAGCTCCGGGCCGCTTCATTAATACCAAATGACCTGGAGCCCCTTTTTTACGCTTCATAGAAAACGTTTTCCATAAACAAAGGGAGGAAAAACATGAAAAGAAAAACGGCAATCGCAATGATCTCTTTATTGGTAGGCGCGTCCGGCGCTCTTGCAGGATGCGGCTCAAACGGCGGGTCGGGCGGCAGCGGCACGGCTGCCAGACCGGCAGATAACGCCAAAACGGAGGGCAGCGCCAAAGAAACAAAAAAGGTGGATTTTCAATGGATGGCTCATACGGCATATTCGCTGCAGTCTTCCGATCCGAAAAGGGTGGAGTACATTAAAGCCTCTCTTGATGCCTATCAGAAGGCTCATCCGAATGTGACGGTAGATTCGACCCGTACATATGACGGGGCGGTATCCAACCTGATGGTGCTCGCCTCTCAAAACCGGGCGCCGGACGCAGCGATGATCGACGCTTATATGCTTCCGAAATTTTATCAATATTTGCAACCGCTGGATGAATATTTTCAGAAGGCCGGACTGAAAATGGATGACTTTTTTCCTTTCGCGCAAAATGTGATGAAAGGCCCTGACGGTAAAATATACGGCATCCAATTTACAACGGATACAAGAGTGCTGTTTTACCGCAAAGATCTGGTGCCAAATCCTCCCAAAACGTGGGACGAAGTGCTGGAGGCGGGCAAAAAACTGCAAGGTCAAGGATATGATGCCTTCCTGCTTCCCGGGGGCCGAGCTGAAGCTTCAACGGTGACGGTTTCCTTGCCGATGTTTATGTCGCAGGGCGGAGAGCTCATCAACAAAGACGGCCAAGCGGCCTTTGGCGAAGGCGCCAATAAAGATAAAATGCTGAATGTGCTGAAATTCCTGAAAACGGCGGCGGACAGCGGGGTAACGCCCAAGAGATCGGCCAATATTAAAAACGAAGCGGACCAGAACGCCGACATTGCTACGGATAAGGTCGCGATGTTCTTAGGCGGCAACTGGCAGGTGAACCAATTGAAGGATTTGCTTGGTCCCGACAAGTTCGCCAAGTGGGCGATAGCGCCCATGCCGACATTTAAGGCCGGCGATGCAAGCGTTTCCTTGTCCGGCGGCTGGGCTTGGGGTATCTTTACGAAGGATAAAGACAAACAGCAGGCTGCATTTGATTTCTTGCTGCAAACCTATATGGATGATAAAGGGATGGCTAACTGGACCAACATCGGAGGGTACCTGCCTCCGCGCAAATCGGTTTACGACACGCCGGATTTCAAAGGTAACGAGCTGACCAAACCGTTCCGCGAAATTATGGAGAAATACGGTAAAGCACGGCCGGCCTCCGACGATTACGCCAAAATTTCAGAACAGCTCCAAATCGCCGTATCCAGCGTTATCTCGGGCAGCCTGCAGCCGGAGGAAGCTCTTAACAACGCTTGGAAAGGCGCATCCCAGAAGTAAGGAAAGTGATTCGGCATGGCTCACAACCCATCCGCCAAATGGAACGCCGATGCATGGCAAAAGCCGAAGAACGGCTTCAAGGTACTGGGGAGCAACTCCCCGGTGCCTTGGCTGCTTCCGCTTGGCGTCGTCCTGGCGCTCGTATTCCTGTACCCGATCGTTGAGGTGTTCCGGTTAAGCTTTACCGACGCCAGCCTGATCGATAAAAAGCTGCATTACACCTTCAGCTCTTACCGCTCCTTGTTCGCAAAGCCGGGATTTGGCCACATGGTGAACGTCACCTTTATTTTTGTCGCTTTCAGCGTGTTGTTTCAGATGGCGCTTGGCTTTGTCATCGCGCTGCTTGTCGATATCGGCACCAAAAGAAAGCTGCTCGGCACCGTCGTCGTTCGCACGACCGTACTGGCCGCTTGGGCGATCCCAGGGGTCATCATCGGCATTATTTGGAGCATGCTGTACAATGAATCGGATGCGGGTATCGTCAATTATATGTTAAGCCTGATGGGCTTTCCTAAAGTGCCGTTTTTATCGGATCCGCACGTGGCTCTGTTTTCGGTTACGCTTGCCAACGTATGGCGGGGAACGGCTTTTTGCATGATTTTGATTTATGCGGGGCTGCAGACGCTGCCCGGCGATGTGCTGGAAGCGGCGAAAATCGACGGAACAACCGTATGGCAAGCGCTTTTTAAAGTTATCATTCCGATGATTGCGCCGATTTTATTCATTAATATGATTTTGAGCGTAGTCTCGACGTTTAATACGTTTGATATGATCATGTCGTTGACGGCAGGCGGACCTGGAGAAAGCACACAGGTTATTGCGCTTGGAGTGCACTCGAGCATTTTTCATCTGTTTTCGCTTGGTGAAGGCGCAGCGACGGCTGTCGTGCTGTTTGCGATCAACATCGTGCTTACGCTGATTTACTTCCGCTTTTTAGAAAAGAGTTAGGGGTTGGCCGCTGATGAGCAAGATTTGGAAATACCGTTTAAGCAATCTAGGCATTTATATAGGTTATGCGCTCATTTTTGCTTTTTTTGCGTTCCCGATATTTTGGGTGTTTTCGTTGTCGCTGAAGTCGGTTCAGGAAATGTTCCAAACGCCTCCGCTTTGGTTCTCCAAGCATCCTCACTTCGAAAATTATACTTTTGTGATCAAAAACATGAGTATTTTGCAATATTTGGGCAACTCATTTCGCATCGTTGCCTGTACGGTTGTACTGACGCTGCTGATTGCCTTGCCCGCAGCCTACGGCTTGTCCCGGTTCAAATTTCGGATGAAAAAGTATACGCTGCTTGCCATTCTTATTTTTCAGATGATATCGCCGGTCATCATTGCCGTCCCTTTGTACCGGTTGTTCGTGGAACTAGGGATGATCAACAGCTTTGCGGGCCTGGTGGCGGTGTATGTTGCGATCGAGATCCCGTTTGCAACCTGGTTTCTTAAAGGGTATTTGGACACGCTGCCCCACGAGTTGGATGAAGCGGCTATTGTGGACGGCTGTTCCCGTCTGGCAACGCTGCGCAAAGTGCTGCTGCCGGTGGCTATGCCCGGTATCGCCTCGATTACGATTCTGATCGCCGTCGCCAGCTGGTCGCAATTCGTTCTGCCGTTTATTTTGCTGGATGACAAAAGTGTGTTTCCGCTGTCGCTGGGGCTGGTTCAGCTAAAAAACAGCTCGGACGCGGTTACGACGCATTACGTCGCTGCGGCCAGCTCGCTGGGCATCTTGCCGGTCATTGTGCTGTTTGTGTTGATGCAGCGGTTTATTGTCGGGGCTTTGACAAACGGTGCTGTGAAAGGGTAACAGGTTACGATTATATAGAGATACGGAAGGGAACTATATGGAGAGATATTACGCGCTGCAAAATAAAAAAAATAAAAAGCCGCTTGATGTCGGGTGCGGATCGTTGTCGGCGAGCATCGGGCTTGACGGTCGTTTGCGTTCGGTGAACGCAGTTCATCCTGTGCACGGGTTTGTGACGCTGACGCCACTTGAGCCGTTTGATAACGGCAAGTGGTACGATAGCGGATATGTGCGGCAGTACAGAAAGCGGATTGTCGGCGAGCCGGCGTTTGTTGGCGAGGGCTTCGGTTTTCAGGCGAAGCTGCCTGTTGCGAATCGAAGTTATGGATATGTTGACGAGACGAATCCTGTCATTGTTGAAAGCTGTGATGGTTTTGAGATTACACATATGTATTCGGCTGTCAGTGAAGCGGGAGCGTCTTATCTCATTCATGAGATGAAAGTCGAGAATATAATCGGGGAACAGAAAACGTTTTTCATAAGCTTCGGAGGAAACTTCAGCATGAACCGCTGCAGCTACGGGCAGCTAACCGAAGGTGGTCCGATCTTAATGCCTGATCCGCATAACCGGCTTAAAGCCGGCGGACACCATATGGCCGTGAGCAATCCGAACTTGGGCGCGCGTGCGGATATGCTGCTTTTTGACAACGGCCAGCCGCTTGCTGTCAAGGAGCATGACGAAAAGTCAAACCTGCCGGTGAGTTGGGAGACGGGATGGGATTTTTCGTTTCAGCCGGGAGAAATCCGCCGCTTGCATGCGGTTTATAGCATCAGTGCTGATGCGGAAGCAGTTCCTCAAATTCCAGGAGAACTGGCGGTATTGGATATGATGCCAAAGGATCTTGTATTTCCGCAGCTTGCTGAAAGCGGAGAAGACGAAACTTCAGGATGGGCTGAGTTTGTCATCCGCCGCAATGTCGACTATATCGTAAACTGCTGCTCGGTGCCGGTCGACGATAGCGTTTGTATCATTACGGATCACCAGCTGCTTCCTCTAGCCTGGAATCGGGATTCGTATTATATGATACAGCTGCTGATCGAAGCTGACCGGAAAGAGGGTTTCCTTTCCTCTGAATTAAAGCGGCGTGTCCACGGCGTTGTGCGTGGTCATCTGTTATGGATGTTCGAGCAGGCCGAACGGCCAAACGGTTATTGGGGCCGGGCTTATTTGACAAACGGCTATTGCAAGGATAATGTGTTCCAGCTCGATCAGCAGTGTTATCCGCTGCTGGAGCTTTGCGATTATTATGAATGGACCGGCGATGAGGTGACGGTTAAGCGTATTGCGTCTCGCGTAAAGCCGGTGCTGGACGATTTATTGGAAAACCGTGACGCGGCCTGCTGGATATTCCGGACCGGCGAAACCCCGGCGGACGACAAGGTGGATTTTCCTTATCATTTTTCCAGTCAGGTGTTGATGTGGCATACGCTGCGCAAGCTGGCTCAGCTAAATGAAACGTTTGATTTTACCGGCTATCCTTTGGCGGAGTGGGCGGAGCAAATTCATCATGATATATTGCGCCATTTCGTAGTAGAACGCGACGGCGTACGCATGTTTGCATATTTATCCGATCTGCAGGGCAACGTGCAATGTTACCACGACGCGAACGATTTGCCGACATTGCTTGCCCCGTCCTGGGGATTTTGCGGCAAAGACGATCCAATTTGGCTGCATACGATCGCTTTTGCGTTTAAAGAGGCAAATGCCGGCGGATTTTATGAAGGGCCATACGGCGGGCTGGGCTCGGTTCATACCCCTCATGCTTGGCCTTTGGGCGATGCCCAGGAGCTGCTGTTCAGCAGCGAGACAGGCGATCGCTCCAGATACGCGAGAGTGCTAAGCAAGCTGGAATCCATTTCTTTCTGGGATGGCATGCTTTCCGAAGGGGTTAACGAGCATACGGGTGCGGTCGAATCAAGGCATTGGTTTTCATGGCCAGGCGCGTTTTTATCGCAGGTGCTGTTGAAGACGGGGGACCGGTAAAATCGCCGGACAGTCCTTGGTGCGATGAGTTACTCTTGCGCGTGGGGTGGGCTGGGCACGGGACTCCAACCGCCAATGAACATGGTGTCCCTATGAACAGATAAGAGCGGACGGGACACCATGTTAAAAGCGGCCGCTATCGCTTTTCCGCCCCGTGTCCATCCCTTTGTTCAGCTCGGCTGAACATATATAAATTGTGGCATCAAAAAAGAACCAGCGTAAGCCGGTTCTTTTTTTTACCTTCTTTAAAAGGCGATATTTTTTTAATTAGCACAAAAAATATTTGAAAACAAAAACAACGCTATGTTATAATCGATAGCGCAAATAAAAATCATATTAGTAATTCACATTAATCCTAGTATCCTAATTTTATTGTACATCAGTGGCCCCTCATTTGTCAATGCTCTTTTTGATCCAGAGTAGACTGAAAAGGAGTGTGTTCAAAACACATGAAAACGAAGCAATGGCAGACTGAACAACAACGGCTGGATCAGGTTAGGGAAAAGCTGAAAGCACGAATCGACGAGCTGGAGCCGGAAGTTACCGGACTGCACGATCAGGCTGCTGAAATCCGCAGGCGATTCTGGGAGGAAGTAACGGTTAATACGAGTTCGGATGAAGATTTTGAAGAAACATTCCATACCATCCAACAGCAATCTGCTGTATTATCCGAGCGAGAGCGAGGTCTACGGCTTCTGACACAGCAATGGAGAAGCTTAAACCGGCTGTTTCCTTCTCCTTATTTCGGGCGTATTGATTTTGTGGAGGATGGCCAGAACCTGAGCGAGCCAATTTATATCGGCGTATCTTCCTTCGTCGATGAAGATGGATTGAACTTCCTGGTGTATGATTGGCGCAGTCCCATTGCAAGCCTTTACTACGACCATTCCCCCGGTGCGGCCGCTTACGTCACGCCGATGGGGGAGATTACGGGGACGATGGAGCTGAAACGGCAGTTTCAGATTCACAATGGGCAAATTCGCCATATGTTTGACGCAAATGTAACGATTGGCGACGAGCTGCTTCAGCAAGTATTAGCCAAAGGCGCAGATTCGCAAATGAAAAGTATCGTATCCACGATCCAGAAGGAACAAAACGCGATCATCCGGAACGATCATAGCAGGCTGCTTATCGTGCAAGGGGCCGCCGGCAGCGGCAAGACTTCTGCAGCATTGCAGCGTGTGGCGTATTTGCTGTACAAAAACCGCGATTCGCTTAAGGCGGACCAGATCGTTTTATTTTCGCCGAATCCGATTTTCAACAGTTACGTCGCCTCCGTTCTTCCCGAGCTTGGCGAAGAAAATATGCAGCAGACGACTTTGCAGGAATATCTCGAATATTGGCTTGGTTCATCTTTACGTCTGGAGGATCCCTTCGAGCAGATCGAATATGTGCTGACCGCACAAACAACGCCAAATGATGAGGCCCGCCTTCAGGGGATGAAATACAAGGCGTCCGAGTTTTTCTTCAGAGCTTTACAGAACTATGCGCAGTGGCTGGGGCGGGAGGGGATGATTTTCAAAGGAATTCGTTATCGGGACCGTGATCTGATTACCGCGGAACAGATGAGAACGCAATTTTATAGCTACGATCCCTCCCTGCGATTGGCCAACCGTGTCGAGCTGCTGCAAAAATGGCTTCTGAAGGAACTGTCGCTGCTCGAACGCCGGGAACGCACGGCGTCCTGGGTAGAGGAGGAGCTAAATTATCTCGATAACGAGCAATATGCTGAAGTTTTCGGCGAGCTGCATAAGGATAGGGAAGTTTTTGATATTGCCGAGCGTTATGCCGTAGTATACGAGAAAATAAGCAAAAAACGCCGGAGCGATGAAGGCGATTTTGACTTCGCCGAGAGGGAGGAAGAGCTGCTCAGCCAAAGCATCGTGAAGATGAGTTTTAAACCGTTAAGGCAAGGCGTGAGGAAGTTGTCGTTTATCGATGTTCAGGGCTTATACGCCCAGTTGTTTGACGATGAAGCTGCTTACCGGGAGAAAACAAATGAAGCCGAGCTGCCATCTCTATGGCCTATAATCTGCGAGCAAACCAAAGAAAAGCTGGAACGGCGCGAATTATATTATGAGGATGCGACCCCGTATTTGTATTTAAAAGAATTGTTTGAAGGGATTCGAACGAACACGGAGATTCGGCATGTCTTTGTTGATGAAGGCCAAGATTATTCGCCGTTTCAATACGAATACCTCAAAAAACTATTCCCTCGCGCCCGCATGACTGTACTTGGCGATTTCAGACAGGCGATTTTTATGCAGGCCACGAATTTGCAGGATCCCGATTCGCCGCTGATCCGGCTTTATGGCGAAGCCGAAACAAGCTTAATTCGTCTGGTGCGCAGTTATCGCTCCACCCGGGAAATTGTGGAGTTCACGAAAAGCCTGCTTTCCGAAGAGGCTGATATCGTTCCTTTTGAAAGGAGCGGACCCAAACCTCATCTGGCCAGCTTGGAAAACGCAGAGAAACGCGACGCGCGATTGCTGAAAGACATCGCGGCACTACAAGCCGAAGGTTTCGACTCGATTGCCGTTATTACGAAATCTGCGGCTGAAAGCGGCGCAGCCTATGAAGCATTACGGATGCAAGGAAGCCAAGATTTACAGCTCGTTACGAAGGAGTCGGTCACTTTTGAGAAAGGAGTGATGGTTATTCCCGTGTATCTCGCCAAAGGTGTTGAGTTCGATGCCGTGCTGATTTATGATGCTTCACCTCAAACTTACGGCCGGGAAAACGATCGCAAGCTTCTGTATACGGCTTGTACGCGGGCTATGCATCAGCTATTGCTTTATACAACAGGGGATTGGACGCCATTTGTGAAGGGAATGAACGCTAATTTGTACGAGATCGCGAAATGATAGCAGATTCGGAAGCTATGCGTCGTGACGAACATCGGTCGACAGCAATGTTCGCGCCGTGAGCCGGCAATAAGCAGAACCGTCCGGTGATCGCCGGACGGTTCTTGGTGCGAAAAGTTACTCTTGCGTGTGGGATGGGGAGGGTCATGGGACTCCAACCGCCAATGAAGATCGTGTTCCTTTTACACGGCTTTTTTTGAGAAATGCTGGTATAAGCAAAAGGGAAGCTTTACGGATGGACAATCCTTCCGTTTTTGAAGCGTATTTCAGGAAAACTACTGCCAGCGATTTCATTTTCCGGTACAGCATTCTCAATTCTTCGCATATCACTTTCACTTAGATTAACGTCTAGAGATTTAATTGAATCCTGAAGCGAAGACACCCGTCTTGCACCAATTAGAGGGATAATATCTTCACCTTTGGCTAAAGCCCATGCGAAAGCAAGCTGTGGAACCGTTATTTGTTTTTCTACAGCTATTTCACGTAAGGCTTCAACAAGGGAAAGATTTTTTTCTATATTTTCTTTGGAGAATAATGGGATCCTGGAATTGTTCCCATAAGTGCCGCTAAGCAGTCCGTGAGCTAAAATACCAAAGGCCACAATCCCGACACCCAGCTGCCTTGCTGCCGGCAATATTTGCTTTTCGATGTTACGGTTAAAAAGAGAATATTCCGACTCAATGAAACTTATCGGGTGAACAGCATGTGCCTTTTGTAAGGTATCGGCTCCAACTTGCGAAATGCCAATATGTTTTACATATCCGGCCTTAACCAAATCGGAAATGGCTCCTATAGTCTCTTCAACAGGGATGTCCAGGTCAATTCTTGCCGGCTGATAAAGATCTATGTAGTCCAAATTCAACCGTTTAAGCGAATAAGTGAGATAGTTCTTTATAGTTTGAGGCCTAACATCCAGACCATCGATCGTTCCGTTAGGAGAAAATAACACCCCAAACTTGACAGATACAAAAGCTTTCTCTCTATTGGAGCCCTTGAGAGCTTCTCCAACCAGCATCTCGCTTTGACCGCTGCCATAGAAATCTCCTGTATTAATAAAAGTGATGCCGGCATCTAGAGCAGCATGAATCGTCGCTATACTTGCAGATCTGTCGGAATCGGTAGCATTTGACATACGCATACACCCGAGTCCAAGTCTGGATAGTTCTTTTTTGTTTTTTGGATTTTCCATCGTCGTCTCCTTTAAGATTAATTTTAAATGTAAGCTGATTCTTACATATTAGCAGGTTGTCATGTAAGAAGCAATTAACCTCGGCACGTCCTTTGAATTGATTGTGAAAACGGAGCTCATAAAAAATATATATTGAAATTTGGATCAATACTTGTTAACATGATCCTATTATA
Organism: Paenibacillus thalictri; assembly: GCF_004307995.1. GTDB lineage: Bacteria > Bacillota > Bacilli > Paenibacillales > NBRC-103111 > Paenibacillus_AF > Paenibacillus_AF thalictri. Next base: position 224,802 of record NZ_SIRE01000008.1, read on the forward strand.
TTATATCGCATTGGAATAATCGGATTTAAATTTTCGATTGTTCAAACAGATGTTCGACCGTTAGGACGGAGGCATCCCTATTCAGGGGTTGCCTCTTTTTTTATTTTTAATTGAGAAAAAAGAAGGTGAATCATGTGGGCAAGTATGCTTGTGAGAATCCCGGTCGCGCTCGATACCAAATACGACGGGTTCGTTTCCGTTGTATGTGCAGACGTGTTGTTGTCGGCAATTCTGAAAGACCGTTGTAAAGCCGGATATTATGCAACAAATATCATATTCAAGGAGGAAATGATGATGACGGTAGCAAGGGAAGCAAGCGAACTGAGATTGAATGCCGACGTACTTGTAATTGGCGGAGGGCCGGCCGGCACTTGGGCTGCGCTGACGGCTGCAACTCAAGGAGCGAAAGTTGTTTTGGCGGATAAAGGGTACTGCGGTACAAGCGGCGCTACGGCGCCATCCGGCACAGGGGTATGGTACATCAAACCGGAGGAGCAGCTGCGGGAGGAAGCGCGGCAAAGCCGTTACACGCTTGGCGGGCAGCTGGCCGACGTGCCGTGGATGAACCGCGTGCTCGATCGCACATACGAGAACATGAACAAATTGGGAGCTTGGGGGTATCCGTTCCCGCTGGATGACCATGGCAATCAGTACAAACGCGGCCTGCAGGGGCCGGAATATATGAAGCTGATGCGCAAGCTTGTACAGAAGGCAGGCGTTAAAATTCTCGATCACAGTCCGGCTCTGGAACTGCTTGCCGATGAACACGGCGTTGGCGGCGCAACCGGCGTAAGAATACAAACCGGAGAAACCTGGACGGTGCGTGCGGGTGCGGTTGTCATCGCCACGGGCGGCTGCGCTTTTCTGAGCAAAGCGCTGGGGTGCAACGTGCTGACCGGTGACGGTTATTTGCTGGCCGCGGAAGCCGGGGCCGACTTGTCCGGCATGGAATTTTCCAATGCTTACGCGATCGCGCCGACATTTTCTTCCGTAACCAAAACGGCGTATTACCGTTACGCTTCATTTTATTACGAGGATGGATCGATTGTGGAAGGCGCCGGCTCGCAGCGCGGCCGTTCCATCATCGCCCGCAATTTGCTGGAAGGCCGTCAAGTGTATGCGAGTCTGGACCAAGCGCCGGAAGACATTCGGCCGCATCTGCGAATTAATCAGACTAACTTCTTTTTGCCATTCGACCGTATGGGGATCGATCCGTTTCAAGATAAATTCCCGGTTACGCTGCGTTTGGAAGGTACGGTCCGCGGTACAGGGGGGATTCGTATCGTAGATGAGGATTGCTCGACGGTAGTGCCGGGGTTGTATGCGGCAGGCGATGCGGCGACACGTGAGCTGATCTGCGGCGGCTTCACCGGAGGCGGCAGCCACAATGCGGCCTGGGCGATGTCGTCCGGATCGTTTGCAGGCGAGGGTGCGGCGTTGTTTGCTGCCGGGATCGGGGACAAAGCGGCGGACCGCAAGTTAAAAAGCGTATCGACAACGGTGCTGCAAAAGAAAGGCGGCGACGGTTCAAAGAGCTTGACGCAAGAAGCGATCCATGCCGTGCAAGAGGAAGTGACGCCTTACGATCGCAATCTGTTCCGGACGGAGCATGGTTTGCGTAGTTCTCTAAACCGTCTGGACGGTTTATGGAACGAGCTGCGCGAACGGGAGACAACGCTGGATGCGGAAGGCGTTCGCCGGCGCGAAGCGGTTGCCATGACGGCGACGGCCCGTTGGATGTACAATACCGCGCTTGTTCGCACGGAAACAAGAGGCATGCATAAACGCGACGATTTCCCGCAGCTTGACGCTGCGCAGCGTTACCGTTTGACGAGCGGCGGGCTCGACCAAGTATGGGTAAATAAGCTGCCGGTTGACAAGGAGGCTGTGGCCAAGTGATCGAGCTCGTTAGTGACTCCAGATGTATTACTTGTAACTTATGCGTATCCGTATGCCCAACCAATGTATTTGACAGTACGGAGAGCGGCATTCCCGTTATCGCCCGCCAAAGCGACTGCCAGACCTGCTTTATGTGCGAGTTGTATTGCCCTGCCGATGCGCTTTATGTAGCTCCGGATGCGGAAGGCGCTTCGGCGGTAAACGAAGATGAGCTTGAGCACAGCGGCTTGTTAGGCGGTTATAGGGAGAAAGTTGGCTGGGGGCCGGGCAGGAAACCCGTAGCGCAGCACCAGTTCATGTACGAATTAGCGAAGAAAATGGCCGGCGGATAAAATTTGCGGTTTGAAAGAGGAAGGGAGTTAACGTGATGTTCGTAAAACAAAAACAGGGGAAAAGCGGGTTCGCCCGCAAGCTGGGAGCCATTGCAATATTGTCGGCGGCGATAAGTTTGCTCGGAGCTTGCGGCACCGCGGACAATGGGCAGAAAGCGGCGGGTTCCGCCGCCCCGGCTGCGGCCGGCGGTGCGGCTGGGCCGCAGCTGCCAAGCGTATTAAATTATGGGTATATCGGCACGAATAAGCTGAATTACCCCGGAGGCGCCGAAGGCTGGGGTTTATACAAAGGCATTATTCAGGAGGAACTCAAAAAGTACGGGATTACCGAAGTGAAGCTGACAGGTTTCCCCAACGGGCCGGACCAAAGCGAGTCGTTAATCAGCGGCAGGCTTGATTTCGGAAGCTTGGGGGACACACCTGCATTGCTGGCCCGCTCGAACGGGGCGAAAACACGTGCGATTACCCAAGGGGCGACGGAAAGCGTCGGTTATTTGATCGGCAAAAAAGGCGGACCGGCTGCGGTTGCCGATCTGCAAGGCAAAACAGTGGCGATCCAAAAAGGGTCCTTCATGCACCGGTACATTGCCGGTCTAGTTAAAGAGCAGAATATTCCGAACGTCAAGTTCATACATATGCTGCGTACGGACGGGGAAGCGGCGTTGTCGCGCGGCGAAGTGGATGCGATGACGAACAGCGCGATCTATGCCTTCAAGCAGATCGATCAAGGTTATCCGCTGCTGGACGATGCGACGAAACATCCTCATTTGATCGGCACCAGCATCACTGTCGTCTCGGAAGATTTCCTGAAGAAGTTTCCGGATTTCCCCAAGGTATGGAATGAGGCCCGGCTTAAGGCGCTCAAGGATTTGCAGGCGAAGCCGGATGAATATTATCAATTTTTGTCCCAGCTGAACGGTTTCACCCCGGAGCTGAACAAGAAATCGTCGCCGATCTCTACCATTAAAGATGTGCCTTTTACGGACGAGGGAGTTAAGCTGTTGGACGGAACAAAGAAATTCCTGATTGACGAGAAGCTGGCGGACAAAGATTTCGATCTGAATTCCTGGATTGTGAAATGAATAGCGCCGGTCGCGCTGTAAACCGCTGTATTGGCATTAAACCGCTCTACTGGGTATTGCAACACGTGCTGCCGGGGTCTATGATAAAGAAAAGCGCAGGTGTTGAACGTGTCTGACAAGTGAGCGTCACTGCTCTCGGCTGTCGCAGTTCCCGGGAAGTGCTGGCGGAGATTGTACGGGCGAGATTGTGCGAAATTCGCTGAACGGCCATCGACTGCTGGCGGAGAGCATGATCGGATGCTTTTAACTTGGTGCGTCGCTAAACAGGCAACCCTCTCCATGTCGTTAGAGAGGGTTGCTCTATTTTCTATGGAAAGTATGAGGGGGGAGGTGCAGGAATGAAGGTGATATTGCCCTTTATCAAACCGTATCGCACGTCCGTCACGGTTGCGCTGCTGCTGATGCTTGTCGAGCTTGTTGTGGAGCTTTGGCATCCGCTGCTGCTCGCCCGTATGACGGATCAAGGAATTATAGCTCACGACTTTCATGCCGTGCTTCTGTGGGGCGCAATGATGGTAGTTATCGCGCTGATCGGATTCGCATCGGGAATCATCAATACATTTTATGCCTCGGATGCAAGCCAAGGTTTTGCCTTCGACCTTCGTTCCGCAATGTTCGGGAAGCTGGTTCATTCTTCTTACGCCGAATATAACCGGTACGAGACTTCATCTTTGCTGACAAGATTAACCGGCGACGTCAATCAGCTTCAACTTGCTTTTTTCTTAAGTTTACGGGTGTTTCTCCGAATCCCGCTGGTTATTGTCGGTTCCTTGATTATGGCGGTTATGGTAGATGCAAGGCTTTCATTGCTGCTTATCCTGGTGACTCCCGTTTTGTTCGGGGTGTTGGGTTGGTCGATGAAAAGAGGATTTGGCCTCTTCCGGTCGGTGCAAAATCAGGTGGATCGCATGAACGGCGTACTTCGCGAGAATATACTCGGCATTCGTCTGATTCGCGCTTTTGGACGAGGGGTTCATGAAAACAGGCGGTTTACGAACGCCAACGATGATTTGCAGGAGCGAACGAGCTCCGCTTTGCGATTGGCGGAGCTTACGATTCCGAGTCTTCTGCTGATCATGAATCTGAGCGTGCTGATTATATTATGGCTTGGCAGCGAGCGGATGGCGGCTTGGCAGCTGCAGGTAGGCGCCGTGCTTGCCGTCGTTAATTATGCGGCACGCATCACTGCCGCTTTCTCCACGGTTTCGATGATCGTAACGAGCTTGTCGAGGGCAAAAGCCTCCTCCGACCGCATCGCCGAATTGCTCCGCTTGGAAGATGCGGAATCCCCGCAGAAGGGGAGCGCGCTGGAGACGGGCGCCGCCGGACTGTCCTGCGGCGTTGTTTTTGAGCAGGTCGGATTCCGTTACCCGGATACCGCAGCAGCCGTTTTGTCCGATGTGACTTTTGAGATAAAGCCGGGACAGACCGCCGTGATTATCGGCGCTACAGGCTCGGGTAAAACATCTCTGCTGCAGCTACTTCCCCGGATCTATGAAAACAGCGAAGGCACGATCCGGCTGGACGGTACCGATATCCGCTTCTGGCCAGACGAGCGTTTGCGCGGTCAGATCGGGTATGTGCCGCAGGAAGCGCAGCTTTTTACGGGAACGATCAAAGACAACTTGCTTTGGGGCGAAGGGACGGCGTCGATGGATGACGTGATCGAAGCAGCGCAAAGGGCGCAAATTCACGGCACGATCATGAACCTTCCGCATGGGTACGATACGGTGGTCGGGCAGAAGGGGAGTAATTTGTCGGGGGGACAACGACAACGTCTGACGATCGCAAGGGCGCTGCTGCGCAAGCCCAAGCTGCTGCTGCTGGACGATTGCACAAGCGCATTGGACGCGGCGACGGAAGAGAAGCTGCTGGCCGCGCTGAAGTTATATCCATGCACGACCTTGCTGGTTACCAACAAAATCGCAAGCGCGCAATCGGCCGACACCGTGCTGCTGCTCGATAACGGCAAGCTGCTGGCTCAAGGCGATCATAACCGGCTGTTGGCGCAATCGGAGCTTTACCGGCGAATTGCCGATTCCCAGCGCAGAGAGGAGCTGGCTTCCAATGTTTAAATGGCCCGGCATGTCATGGCTTTATGGGCCGCCGCCGCTGCTTCCGGCTGCCCGGGAAACGGACGGCCAACGCAAGAAGGTGAAGGTGAACGACTGGAAAACGACGCTCCGCAGCATCTGGTTTTATTTATCCGCATATAAAAGGACATTGCTTGGCGTGACGTTATTGATTGTCATCAGCGCGTCGCTTAGCTTGCTTGGTCCGTTTTTGCTGGGTGTTCTTATCGACTCCTATCTCGTGAAACGAAATGGCGCCGAACTTCTTGCCCTTATCGGGCTGATGGGCGTCATTTATGCGGTGCAGACCGGGGCTACCCTGCTGCAAAACTATACGATGATTGGTGTCGCCCAAAGGGCGGTGGCCGCGATTCGGGCCGATCTATTCGCCAAGCTGCACCGGCTCCCGATCCCTTTTTATGCCAATAAACAAGCGGGCGAACTGATGAGCCGGTTTACGAACGATATTGACAACATCAGCCAGATGCTCGGCAGTTCCTTTATCCAGCTTGTCTCCAGCACGATTACGTTTGTTGGGATGCTGTCGCTCATGCTGTGGCTGAGCCCGATATTAACGCTTGTTATGCTGACGGTTTTTCCGGCTATGTATTACGGCATGAAATGGATTACTGCGCGGACGGGACCTTTGTTTAAAGCGCAGCAGCGGGATTTGGGCGCTCTCGCCGGCTTTCTGGAAGAAAAGCTGTCAGGGCAGCTGATCGTCAAAGCGTTTTCCAAGCAAAATGATGTGCTGAACGAATTTTCCGGTCTCAACAAGGAGCTGCGCACTTCGGCTTATTGGGCTCAGACCTACTCCGGATTTATTTCAAAGCTGATGATATTGCTCAATAATATGAGCTTTGCCGTCATTGCCGGCGTCGGAGGCGTGCTGGCGTTTCAGGGCATGATTACGATTGGCGTTATCGTGACATTTATCGAATATGCGCGGCAGTTCGTCCGTCCGTTAAATGACCTTTCGACTCAAGTGAATACGATGTTGTCGGCGGTCGCTGGTGCGGAACGGGTGTTTGAAATCTCACGCGACCGGGAGGAAGAAGATGAAGAAGGGGCTGTCGATTTGGAAGAGGTGCACGGGGATATCGAATTTTCCCAAGTGAACTTCTCTTACGGGCAATCGGCAAAAACGTTGTCGGAGGTCAGTTTTCGCGTTTGGCCGGGACAAACGATCGCCTTAGTTGGTCCTACCGGGGCCGGCAAAACAACAGTTGTGCAATTGCTCTCCCGGTTCTATGAAACCAACGGCGGCTCTATTCGCGTTGATGGACATGATATTCGCCGCATCCGGCGCAGCAGTCTCCGGCGCCACATGGGTTTTGTGCTTCAGGACTCGATTCTGTTTGAGACCACGGTACGCGAAAATATCCGCTACGGCAGATTGGACGCTACGGATGGGGAAGTGGAGGAAGCCGCCCGGCTGGCCAACGCGCATTTGTTCATCACCAGGCTCCCGAACGGATACGATACCGTGCTGCTCAAAGGCGGCGGGGCGATCAGCCACGGGCAAAGGCAGCTGCTCGCGATCGCCAGGGCGATATTGGCCGACCCGTCCATCTTAATTCTCGACGAGGCGACCAGCAGCGTGGATACCGTTACGGAAATGAACATCCAGGAAGCGCTGCAGCGGCTGATGAAAGGCCGGACCAACGTCGTCATCGCTCATCGGCTGAACACGATCCGTCAAGCGGACGTCATTGCGGTGCTCGATAACGGGCGTATTGTCGAGCATGGGACACACGATGCATTGCTTGAGAACCAGGGAGTTTATTACGAATTGTACAAAGGGAAATGAGACGAATAAATGGATTATACGGGGAAAACAGCAGTGTCGGAAAAGTCCGGCACCGCATTCCTATGGTCATAGGCGAGGAATCCAAGCTTCCATGCTCTCACCATTAATACAGTTACCCAAGCACGTGTTGCGGGCTACTCTTAGTCTAGAGAATATTCGGTTTGAATAAGAAATTCTTTCTCCACTGCAGCAATGGAATAGCGGAATAATTAGGGAGCAGGTTGCCGCGGCTGCTAAACCATTGGTTCAAGAAAGAGCTGCAATTGAAATATATGGATATATTGACAAGGTTCATTTAGAAGAATTATATTATATACATAATATTGGTAAAGCAGACAAAAGTCTGTGATGCAAAACTATACGACCTGTACAATGGGAGCTAGTTGCATGTTGATAGCATTGCCGATGGCAGTGCTTTTTTTGTTGTTGAGGTGAAAAAATGATTGAAGTTTATACCGCACTTTAAATAGCGGAAAAACGGGGTATAACACAAAGGAGGGTGCAAATGCTCTGTTCAAAAAGGAATACCAAAATAAGTGAATGTTCGTCGAGATGGGGATACCCTTCAAATGTGGAAAACCCGGAAGATGGAGCAAATTAAGAACTGGAGGAATAACTAAGGATGAAAGTATGTAACCGATACTAATTGGAGGAACGTATATGAGTAAACCAGATCAAGAATCGATCAACATTTCTGAAAATGAAATGATCGATATGTTGAACGAAACAAGCAAATTGGTGGTAAGACATAATTTTAATCAGCTATCTTCGGCAGCTGTTGCAGTTCAAGGAAGTAATTCACTTTCAAATAATGTTGAGTTTTGGAAATGGATGGGGCGAAATTACAGTGGTTCTGGTATATTTGATTCCAGTTCAACCATGCAGCAATATATTGCTCAAGGAACTGGGAAGGAAGAATGGATAATTAAGCAACTACAGGGTAAAGGTTATGAATGGGATTGGATGAGTACTCAGAGGAGAACTGCAAAAAATATCCTTAAAACATACGACGCGGGTGATGTTGCGAACAGAGCAGCGAGCGATGTCACAGCGAAGAACCTTTTAACTGGAAAAAGTAGTGAGTATCAGATGAAAGCGTATACAAGTAAGTCGAATCCTCATTTAAACAATACGCCTAAAGATATGACGGTAGTAACTAATGCTGAAAAAGTGGATGTTGTAAGGGCAAATGGTTACGAGAAAGTTGAAGGGTTTCAAGATACTCAAATGATTAAAAAGTCTACTGAAGAACGGTTAGAACAAATCAAGGATGGGAAAGCATATACATCCTATAACTTCAAAAACATAGCAGGTACAATGGCCAAGGCGGGGCTCATTGGTTGTGTAATTGGTATGGGAACTGAAGCTGTTGTATCTTATAAAGCATGGAAACAAGGGCAGCTAAGCGATGAGGAATACTTAAAAGAAATTCTAAAATCTGGTGGAGATGCTGGAGTAACAGCAGGGGCAACTGCAGGTGTTATGATTCCTGTTTCAGCAGCCATTACTGCTGTTGGGGCATCTACATTGTTGACTATTCCAGTTGCTTTCATTGTTGGGGGAGTAGTTAATAAAGTCGTTGCTCCGTGTTTTGGACGCGGTCAATACAGAGAAATTCTTTCAAAGGCAAAATATTATCAAAATATTGAGAATGTTTATGATGATCTGGTAGGTAGTATGCAGCATGCATCTGAGCAGTACTACGATTTTGTGTGCCAGATGAGCCAGCAAAATGCTATTCATCAAGAATTTAAGAAGCGTAGTATGGAAATGAATCAGGAATTAAAAGATTTATTTGATTCCATTTAAGCAGGAGGATTATTATGAACATCGTAACAATGGAAGATATTAATTACTTAGCACAGCAATCATCGGGACGAATCAATATGATTTTGTCAGGCATGACAGCACTAATGAATGATACTGATAACAAGGTCACAACGATGGAATCACAAGGTTGGTTTCAGAGAATGGTAAAAACAGTAACAGGAAAGAATAAATTTACGCTAGCGGAGATACGGCAAAATCATGATAAGCTTAATGCATATATGTCTGAAGCAATCGCAGAATTGTATAACAGGAATTGCATAGACCACGAAATCATGCTGAGTTTGGGCACACAGTTAAATGAGCTGTATGCTGATCATCTGCAGCTTAAGCAAATGTTGGGTGCTTTTGTTAGAAAACTGAATGAAAAAATTGATAGTGTAGATTCTTTCCATATGCTAACAAGGGAAATTGATCAAGGTGTATATTCAGTCTATTCTCCGCTTGTTGCAATTTGTAAGGTCATATCTCAGTTCGATAAAAGAATACTAGAAGATAACAGAAAGTTAGATATTCTTAAAAGAAGTCTTATATTACAGAACATAATAAACAACGAAGAGATACTTCTGACAGATTATCTCATGAGTATTGTAGATGTTCCCATAGATGAAATGGGTCAAATTTATATGGAACTCGGTACAATTCGCGGTAATTTTATGTCCAATCTCATATTGGGGATGGTGGAAAAATATCATTTTTTACCGGATATGGCAAGAAAGATGAAAAATAAAAAGAGCTTAATTGAAGAGATAATCAGTGAAGAAAAATTGGATGATTCGATTGCATTGTCAATAAGTGAAATATACGATGACTTTGTAAATAGTAAAATTGATGTTAAAAATGGGCTAATTCCTATTGCAGAAGTACAGATTGATTCAAAATTGGAAGAAGCAGAAAAACTGTATTTTGATTGCATACTTGATGAAGCTTTTGAATTATTTAAAACGCTTGCGGAAAAAGGTAACGCAAGAGCAATGTATTTTATGGGTGAATACTATGTTCAGCCATATGGACATGTAGCTAGAGACATTGAAGAGGGTAAAAAATGGAGACAACGAGGACATGAGTTAGGAGATACTTTATCATCAATAAATGTTGCTTATTCTCTTCCAAAGGATTCTCAAGAGCGTAATGAAATATTTAATAAAATGCTTGAACCGACTTTAAGATTGGCTGAAAGCGGGGACATTTTTGCTCAAAATGAACTTGCTGACTTATATATTAGTGGTTATGGAACAACACAAAATACAGAAGAAGGATTAAAATGGTTAAGGAAATCTGCGGAAGCCGGATTCTGGCGTTCTATAGACAAATTAGGAGATGCCTACTATAACGGTACTTTGGTGGAACAGGATTATACACAAGCAATGGAATATTACGAGAAGGGAGTACAAATTGGATACGCTCGCTCAGAACTAAACCTTGCGTATTGTTATTATTACGGTAAAGGAACGGATGAAGATAATTCTCGTGCTTTGGAATTGTTTAAAAAGGCGTATGATCATGGGAGCGGTGAAGCGGCTAGCATGGTTGGTTTTATGTATTATAAGGGATATGGAGTATCGGCTGACAATGAACAAGAATTTATCTGGATGAAACGCTCAGCAGAATCGGGATATGCTCTAGGTCAAAGTAATCTTGCCAATTGTTACGCTTCTGGAAGAGGGACCGCTCAAGATCATACATTAGCGAAGCAGTGGTACATCAAAGCTGCAAAGGGTGGTAATGATTATGCGGCTACCGAAGTTGGTAAAATGGAGATGGACAATAATAATTATGCTGAAGCTGTCAAATGGTACAGAAAAGCTGCAGAAAATGGCTATGCTGATGCGCAGAATCGATTGGGTGTACGTTATACCAATGGACAAGGTGTAGAGAAAGATGATTATGAGGCATTTAGATGGTATGTGAAAGCAGCAGAACAGGGGCATATGAAAGCTCAAGGCAATGTAGGGTATTGTTACCATTCGGGAGATGGTGTATCTGCTGATGATGATAAGGCTAAAGAATGGTTGAGGAAGTCGGCAGAACAAGGAAATGATGATGCTATTAATTGGTTAAGCAAATGGTATGGCGAAGGATCAGGAAGTGCAAGCAGTTCTTCAACAAGTAGTAGTTCTGGAACTATTACAAAAAGCACTCTTGAGTCAATTAAAACTTCATGCGAGGTTTTTGTGATGATGCACGATGAATCAAAATATGATGTGTCATACAAATTAAAGCAAACATTAAATATTGAGCATTGTGATGAAATATACTTAGCGCATGATGATACTTTGTTCAAAAGTGGAAAAAATGGTTTTGCAATAACAAGCGATGGTATTTATTGCAGAGAAATGATGAGTTCATATACAAATCATGTTTCGTTTTACGAATTAAATAACGCATCAAATATTTATTGGCGGGATAGTAATGTCTATGCAGATGGTAATGTTTTGGCATATTACACAGGTTCGAATTCTGATAAAGACGATTTGGTTAGTATATTTGAAAAAATAAAAATGTTCGTGAGAATTGATTTATTTTAACTATATTGAATCATTGCGATCCATATGTTAGTCAAATCGTTATTAATTTGAAAAGTCATGATAAAATAAAGCTTGTTAACTCAGCTTGGCCGCTGCATGGCGACCAGCATAGCATTCAGAAAATTTTTTGTAATATGGAACCATTTGATTTCATCTGCGGTCTTCTTTATAGAGGTGAAGGCATTGACGGACCGGTGGGATTACTTAAAGCATCTGGCACACGGTTATGATCGGAGTATCGTGCTTCGTGACTTGATGGATTCGTTCGGAAATGATGTGTGGAACTTTGCCTATTTTTTGACGAATCGTTCCGATGCTGCCGACGATATATCACAAGAAGTATTTCTTGCCGCATTTAACGGCTTGTACGCTTTTCGGGGCGATTGCTCGGTCAAAAGCTGGTTACTGACGATAACGAGGAATAAAGCGCTTCATTATCTGCAAAGCGCGTTCATCCGCAAAGTGACTTTGACCGACAAACTCAAAAGAGGGAGCTCTCCTTCGGCAGAGCAGGTGGTATTTGATCGTCTCGATAATCATATGGTTTGGAAAGCCGTGATGCAGCTGCCCCGTAAATACCGGGAGGTATTAGTGCTCGATTTTCATTACGGTCTGAAGCAAAAAGAAATCGCCATCTTGTTAAAAGTGTCTGAAGGTACGGTGAAATCAAGATCGCATCGAGCGAAGAAACGGATGAGCGACCTATTATCCCGTGAGGAGGAGGTGTAGAGCATGTGTGAGGAAAAACCGGCTTGGGTCAAAAGCATGGCGGATCCGCCTTTTGCCAGTCGTCAGTTTACAGCAGATTTGAAGTACAAGGTGCTGCAGCGTGCAGGTGAATCGAAGCGAAACCTTTATTCTATCCTTCCCGCCATCACTGTGCCGATAGTGATAGCTTCACTTGTTATCGGTTGGCCTCAATTGAAAGACGAAGTGCTGCCTTTAAAGCTCGAATCAAAAGACGAAATATCCGGCAAGTTGACAGTTCGGAATACGTATTACGATCCATCGGGACGGCAGTTATTTACAGTGTATCCTGAGCCGTATGCGGAAGCGGGTAAGTCTTCGGGATATATGTTTCATTTTGATGAGCCGATGGAAACTTATTTGGGAAAAATGCTGACGTTTCAAGCCGTTCATCCCCAATCGGGCATCAAGATGACGTTATCTTCCGAAGTCATTACAAAACCAAGTCCCGGTTATACGGGACTGGAGCGATACACAACCCGTTTTGTTTTACCGCTGGCAGGGATGTGGGAATTAACTGTGCTGCTGGACGATAAACCATACGGCATTGTACAACTGCTTATGCTCGAACCTTCATGGGATATTACGCCTGAGTTTCAATCGGGAACTTACTTGATGCGTGGGGTAGAGAAAAAGCTGGGGATCATCGATGCCGGGTTTATGGCCGGTAAAACTCAAAAATATATGTGGCATTTTTGGGGAAACGATAACCTGCTTAACGGGCCTTTTGAGGTGAAAGCGATAAAAAAAGGGACAAATAAGCTGGTCGATGTGTACTCCTCAAACCAGTTAAGCTCGGCAAATGCTTTAGCCGGTGAATTAAACGGAGCCGACCGGCACATCGTTACCATGATGAGTTTGCCTGAGGCAGGGCGTTGGCGGCTGCTTCCTTACGTAAGGGGACGGCTGCTGGATACAATTGTCGTCGACGTGTCGAAGTAAATGGTGATTTGATCGTTAAGCATCTAATGGTATAATATGGAATAAAATCAAGCTGAAAAATCCGTAAAAAGCGAATGCCGAGGCAGAGTGAGGGTTGGTTGACCACAGTCGTGCGACGCAGGGATGCGCGCCCAGGATTCGTGCGCGTTGGAAAATAGCTGCGAGGAGGCGAATTCGTTTAGTGAGAGTAATCGATTTGTCGTTACCGATTGCGGACGGCATGCCCGTTTATCCCGGCGATCCGGAGGTAAAAGTCAAGATAAAGCACACATACGAGAGTCACACCTGGGAGCTGCGGCAGCTTTCGCTGGGCAGCCATACGGGAACACACGTGGATGCGCCTTCGCACATGCACCCCGGCGCGGCGACATTGGATGAACTGCCGTTGGAGTGTTTTTTCGGAGCATCCCAGGTAGTGCGAACCGATGACCCCGCTTGGCCGGGAGGCCGGGGACTGTTTTTCGCCGAAGCGGCCGGACAAGATTGCTTTGACCGGCTTGCTTTGCTGCGGCCGCCGTTTGTTGGCGGCGAACTGTCTGAAGAATTGGAGCGGTCGCTGCTCGGAATCGGAATTTTGACGTATACAGGGCTGCAGGGCTTGGAGCGTCTTCCCAGCGGAACCGATTTTATGTTTTACGGTTTTCCTCTGCGTATCGCCAGCGGCGACGGGTCCCCGGTTCGGGCCGTTGCGGTGGTGGAGGCTGAACCGGCGGCTGGTGAGGAATGAATGCGCTTGCTCGAGAACGTTAGTGAGGAGTTGCCGGCCGCTTCGGGTTTGGAAGGGGCCAATTTAATAAGTTTGACATCAAAGCCATCCGGATACGGGTGGCTTTGAACATTTTAAATGATCCGGCCTGAATCTCCAAACCTTTCCCCCAGTTAATGTGGTGCTTCGTGTAGGGACAAGTAAATGATACTTTACTAAAAGTAATGATTGACATACCCCTTGGGGGTATGGTAAATTGAATATACCCTAAGGGGGTATGTTGTTGTGCGTTATTCGCCACTGCAGCAGCAAAATGAAAAATTGGGGTCAGAGGAGAATCAAGTATGAAGTTGTTATTACGAGTTGTTGTTTTTGCATTGACGTTTGTTATCCTATTCGGAGGGGTGGGTGCGTTTGGGTATATTCGCTCCAATCATGCCTATTGGCTTCCCGCTCGACAAACACCGGTGCCTGCCTTACAAGATGTGAGTATTCCTGAATATGATCCGAAAAAACCAACGGTAGCCGTCCTTTTATCCGATCCGACGACAGAAGTGTTTGATTTTATCGTTCCGTATGAAATGTTCGCGATGACGGAGTCTTATAACGTATACGCAGTTGCCGCGAACAAAAATGTGAAGACGCTCTCCGGCGGTTTGGATCTGATGCCGCATTATTCGTTTGACGAGCTGGATCGATTATTGGGCAAAAGTCCCGACCTTATTGTGATCCCGGCCATGCCGATGGTTGACGAAGCAAAGTACCAACCAATCCGCGAATGGATACAAAAACATGCCGATACGAAGCTGCTGAGCATTTGCGCCGGAGCTATGAATTTGGCCGATACAGGTTTATTAAAAGGGAAAGCAGCTACTACCGACTGGAAAAGCTTTGATTATCATGAAGTCGATAAGTATCCTGAAACAACATGGAGAAGGGACGTGCGTTATGTCGCAGACGGTAACATCGTCGCTTCAGCAGCCCTTACTTCGGGTATCGATGCCGTGCTCTATGTAATCTCACAGCAATTAGGCGAACCTATGGCCGAGAGCATAGCGACAAAGATGAACTACCCTTTCTATCAATTTGTAAAAAATCCGAAAATAGATCCTTATTATGTGGATCGCACCGAATGGATCTTTACGTTAAACCAGGCGTTCCAATGGAACAAAAAAAGCGCAGGGGTATTGTTGTATAACGGGATGGATGACGGAGCGCTCACAACCATTTTTGATACCTATGCCGCTTCCGCAACAACCAAGGTGTACACCGTCTCGGACGCCAAGCAGCCTATCGTTACGAAGTATCATCTTAATCTTGTCACCCGGTATCAAATGGCTAATGTACCAAAGCTGGACCGAATGTTTGTTCCGGGGGTGGAGGCCGAATCTTGGGCTGCGGAAGATCTCAAACAGTGGAATGCAAAGGGAAAAAACGCGGCGCCTGAGTTTATTCACAGCGGCTCGGCTGGAAGATTTATTTTTGACGCTCCGCTTGAAGATTTGGCCAGACAGGAGGACATCCTCACCGCAAAATATGGCGCCAAGCGATTGGAATACCGTGCGACCCATCTAAACTTCGCAGGCAAACCGTTTTCCTATGAAGCTTTTGGTATACCCGTATTGCTTAGTTTAGCGGCACTGTTAACCGCTTGTTATATTGACAGACGATTCATCGTAAAATGGAGCAGAGGCCGCCGTCAACCGTTATGATGACGTTCATAAGTGGAAATAGGAACAGCAACAACGGCAGTTTCGGGAAATGAACCGGCTGCCGTTGTTTTATATCGGCGGACCTGATCTTCCGATTTGCATCCGTGTGATGATCCATGTGATGTGAAACTGCTAATAAATGTGCAAGTCCGGCAAAGATTTTTGCATGTTGCTTTTCTTGTTTTAATAATACAATGAAGTCGTGTTCAGGATAGGAGTGAACAACAAGCTTATAAAACGGAGGGAAATATGGACAACAAACTGCGGATCGGGATCGTCGGCTGCGGCCGGCACATGTTTGAATTTTTATATAATTGTTTGCGATGGGCTCACCCGGTGTCCGTCGTAGCGGCATGCGATATCGACGAGAAACGTTTGGACAAGTTTACGGGGCATTACAATATCCCTACACGTTATACCGATTTTAACGACATGTTCGAAAAAGAATCGCTGGACGCCATTCTTTGCGTGATTAACCCGGCTATGCATTATGAGGTGTGTAAAGCCGCCATGCTTGCAGGCATCGATGTATTCGTGGAAAAAACACCGTGCGTCAGCACTACGCAAGCTGAAGAGCTGCTGCAAATCCAACGGCAGACAGGCAAAACCACGATGGTCGGCTTCAACCGCAGGTTTACCACCTCTTACGTCATGGCCAAGCAAATTTCCGAATCTCCCGAATTTGGCGGGGTTCATATGTTTCAATCGCAGTTTAACGCTTCTCCGTATAAATCGGATGCCGATTTTAAGCTGAGCCATATTATTCATCATTTTGATTTGGCGCGGTTTATGCTGGGGGAAATTAAACTGACGCATGCGCAGCGGGTCATCTTGGACGATACGATCGGCCATACGCAGGTCGGCTACACCATTTCGTTTCAAACGGAGCAAGGGACAATCGGGTCGATCCAATCCGGCTCGCTGCTTGATGAAATGTATCCGATGGAGCGGCTGGAGCTGCTTGGCAATAAACAAAACATCGTTGTCGAAAATATAAGAAATTTCGTGTATAACCGTCCCCCTGGAACAAGGAGAGAGCAGTTCCGCCCGTACAACATGGTTGAAGGCGGGGATGCGCTGGTATGGAACTCCAGCCTGGGACTGTATCCCCGCTTTTCTTATTACGGATACGAAGATGAAATCTTTTATTTCATCGATTGTTTGACCCACGGCCGGAAGCCGGAGCCGAATTTTGAAGATACGATTCATACGATGCGGCTGCTGGACGATTTGGACGCGCTGCTGCAGTAAACATGTGCCGTCAGTTCGCGGCGAAACGGTGAAGCGGGAGGGTGACTGTCACTTCGGTTCCGCCGCCTGCGGCGGCAGCGTAGGTCAGCCGGTAATCATCGTTATAAGATAACCGGATGCGCTCCCTGACGTTTTTGATGCCAAAGCCCCCTTTGCCCGTTGAAATCAACGTATCTTGATTTAATTGCTGCAGTTTTTGCGCGGGCATCCCTATACCGTTGTCATACACGAGGAATTGGAGCGATTCCTCGATTTTTTGTATACGAATGGCGATGTACCCTCGATATTCGACATGACGTATGCCGTGGGTGATCGCGTTTTCGACTAGCGGCTGGAGCAGCAGCTTCAAGATCAGGCAAGCTTCAAGTCCTTCCTCCAGCTCGATATGGTAGTCGAATTTTTCATTGTACTTCATTTTTTCAATCGCCAAATAGCTGTTAATATGTTCAAGCTCTTCGTCTACCCGGATCACAGATGCGCCGTTACTTAACGAAATACGGTAGAAGGCACCAAGCGATTTAGCCAACTTGTAAATATCATCGGTACGCTGCAATTTGGCCAAACCGCAGAACGATTCCAATGTATTGTACAGGAAATGCGGCTTAATTTGCGACATCAGCAATTCCAGCTCCAGATTGCGCTGTCTCGCCGCCGCTTGTTTAATTTCTTCCGTATAGTCGGCAAGACGTTCCATAATTTTGACGAATGTGCGGCTGAACAACCCGATTTCATGCGGCGCTTTCATCAGCGCATGGATATCGCCGGGCAAGCTCCATTCCGATTTTTTATCGAAGTTGAGCGCTTGCAGCATATGAGTAAGTGTTTTGACAGGCCTCAGCATCCGCGACGAAATAGCGACCGAAAGGGCGATAATGATCGTGCCGGCTACTCCGATATAAATGCTCATAAACTCCAGCACCTTGCGGCTATTTTGGTTTATTTCCATCGTTGGGACTGCATTGATAATATACCAGTCTTTATAATGCGATCGGTATTTGGATACATGGTAAGACTTATCTTCCAGAGTGACTTCATGTTCGTCCCCGCTGACGCCGGAAGCCGTGTCGTCAAACTGCCGCATGACCGCGCCAATATCGGTGGTGTCCGTACCGAAAATAAGCTGGCCGTCCCCGGTAAATACATAAAACTTCCGATCCCCGGTCACGTTGTTCGTCAAAATCCGGAACAGGTGATTAAGCTCTATATTGATCTGCAGCACGCCGGACTTTTCCATCGAAGAGTTGTCGTAAAAATTCATATAGACCGTTAAAAAACGCGGCTTCCTTGGCGGATCGCTTGGTGATCTTGTCGGAACCCAATATTGGGTAAGCGCTGGAAGCCGGCTGATTGTATCAAACTGCGGCAGAGCGGCCAGCGAGGATTCCGCTTTTTTTCCCTGAATGCCGTATTGCAGCGCCGTTTGATCGTCTTTGTACACATAAACCGAGTCGATATAAGGGATCGTCGATAAAATATTGCGCATATACAAATAACTGCTGATCTGGTTGTCCACATATTGCGGATGCGCGAAATTCGGAAACGAGCTGACCAGCATGCTGATTTCATTGTTGGCGTACATGCCTTTGGCCAATCTTTCGATATCCTCGTGCATTAAATTGATATCGCGGTCGAGCACTTCGGTTGTATAATTGATCGATTGCCTCGTTTCCTTCAGCAGCAGGTCCGACACGATATTATAGGTGCCGCTGGCGAGAGTGAGCAGGGAGACCAGCACGATAGCGACCAGAACCAGGTGGATACGGAACAGGAGTGAGTGGAATAATCTTTTCATTTGACCCTCTTATAGTCGGAGAACGACACCTGGAACGTCTTTTTAAAACATTTGCTGAAATAGACCGGATCCCGGTAGCCGACTTTCTCGGCAATTTCGTGAAGCTTCAAATCATACTCGTTCATCAAATGCACCGCTTTATTCATTCTTAACGTATTGATGTATTCGTTGAGTCCGACACCTTGCACTTTTTTGAACCGGTGGCTTAAATAAGAGGCGGAAACAAACAGCTTGTGCGACAACTGCTCCACGGTCAGGTCCGGATCGTCCAGCGACTCGAGGATTAAATATTTGGACTGCTGGATCAGCTCGTCTTTTTTCGTGCCATACTCCTGATAATAATCGACGGACAGCTCTGTGATGAGGGTAATGACCAGCTTGGCAAGCTCCTCAAGTGTTTCCGTCTGCCGCACCACTTCGAGCTTCAGCGATTTTTGCGCCAGCTTGTGTGCCTCCATACCGAGGATTTCACTGGCAAACCAATAAGCGGCTTCTTTAGTATACATCCGTTCATCCGCAAGCACGGCAAAATAATCTTTGAGAAGCGAACGCAATTCGGCAGTTTGCCCGGAACGAATCATAAAGGACAACTTCTCTTTCGGAACGGATACATAGCGGATTTCGGAATCCTGCGGGTAGAAGGGCTCCTCTGCTTGAACAATGCTCCCGTGCCCGCGGAAAAACTTGCGTGACAACGCGTTTGCCGCCGCTTGATACAATGCGGGGACAGAGCCGTAACCTGCGGATGCCGGGCTAATTCCCGCCGACAGCGGAAGCGATGTCAGCTCCTTCACTTGTGCCGCCCAATCTTGAATCGTTCCGGGTAAAAGAGGATCGATCGCATATGCGGAGCCGACGATAAAGGCCATTTTACCGGGTTCGGTTACGGAAGCGGCATGCCAAGGGAGACCGGACTCGCTCAGGAGCTTCTTGCCCAGCTCTAACATGCGTGTGATGGTTTGTCCGTTAGCTTCGTCATCTCCGGCGATGGAAGCCGGCAGTTCAGCCACGATGCACTGCATATGATCGGCAGGCAGGGTGATTTTGTACTCATCAAGCGCTGCCGCAACCTGGTCGGGCTGCAGTTGGCCCTTCAGCCATTGTTTGACTAGTCCGCTAAAACGACTGGCCTGCCATTCCGATTCCGTTTCGCTCCAGCGGTCGAGTTTGACCCGCATTTCCGCCCGGGCCGCAATTTCGCCTTTGACCCGCAGCACCGTTTCCAGCAAAGCTTCATCGTTGATAGGTTTCAATAAATAATCAAAGACTTTATAGGTCAATGCCTGCCGGGCAAATTCAAAATCGTTGTAGCCGGATACGATAATCGTACAAATATGGGGATGGAGGGTATGCAGTTGTTTGGCAACCTCAAGCCCGCTCATGATCGGCATATTGATGTCGACGATGACAAGATCCGGGCACGTATCGGCAGCCAGGCGCAATACCTGCTTGCCATTCTCCGCTTCTCCGGTTATCCGATAACCATGAAGGTTCCAATCCAGTGCATTTTTCAGCATTTCTCTAACGAAATACTCGTCGTCTGCAATGAGTACTTTCAGCATTTTGTGTCCTCCTCCGTATCGTTGCTTCATTACTATAGTAAACGTTGGAGTCCGGAACTTACAAGCCGATTTTGCATCTATTTGAAACTGCTAATAAATGTACAAGTTGGGCAAAGATTTTTGCATGTTGCTTTTCCGCTTTTAATACTACAATGAAATCATGTTCAGGATGGATATGGACAAACAGATGAAAAGGGAGGATAACAAGTTGAAGAAAATAGTTTCGATGGTCATTATGTTCAGCATGGTATTTGCCATTGCAGCCGCTTGCGGCGGCCAAAGTGCGGTACCGCCGTCCAAAGGGGAAAACTCGGCAGGAAACGCCAAAACGGCGGAGGGCAAAAAAGTAACGATCCGTTTTGCCACAAACTATGTGGCTAACCAGCCGATGGGTCCGATGCAGCAGCAAATTATCGATCAATTCAAGAAGGATTACCCTAATGTGACCATCGCTATGGAGGAGTCGGCCGGCAACGATCTTCAAACGAAGATCAAAATGGATGCGGTCAGCGACAGGATTCCCGATGTGTTTAACTACTGGCGGATGGACCCGGTGTTCGGACTCGACAGCATCGCCAAATCCGGTCAATTGGCCGACCTGAGCGATTGGGTGAAGACGGACCCGGCGTTTAAAGATTTGTTTGACGACGATTTTTGGAAAACGGCTTCGCTTGACGGCAAAACGTACGGTGTACCGATCGTGATGTATTTCATGCAAATGTTCGTTAACAAGGCGATCTTGGACAAAGAGGGCATCCCCGTACCGCAGTCGTTCGACGATCTGCTCGCAGCGACCAAAACGCTCAAAGCAAAAGGTTATGTGCCGTGGGGGATCAATACGCAGGCCGACAGCTTGGCTAACCGGCTGTACAATTACGTCATGAACGGGATGCTGACCAACGAAAGAGCGCTGAAAATGCATTCCGGACAAGAATCGATGAACGTGCCTGAAGTAGTCAAAGCGCTTACGCTGCTTAAGGAGCTTGTGGTCGGCAATATTCCGGAGGATGCGGTAGCGCTGAGTACGGATGCGGTGATCTCGAAATATATCAATACCGAAAAATCGGCGTTGTTTGAGAGCGGGTCGTTTTCCACGCCGCTGATCAAGCAGGAAATCCAGGACAAGATGGTTGCCATTGAGTTTCCGCTGATCCCGGGAGGCGCGCAAAAAACAAAAACGATCGAAAAAGATTTGACCAATTTGTATTATGTCAGCGCCAAGGCTTGGAACGATACGGATAAACGGCCTCTCATTCAAGAATTGCTGAAAAGACTGACCTCCAGAGATGCCGGCAAGCTGTATGTCGAGAAGGCCGGGCAAAATGTGCCGATGAAAGGCGTTCAAATCGACCCGACCAAGGTGGGCAGACTTGCTTTTGACGCGCAGAAGATAGCGGCAACCATGCCTGCGAACAAATGGCTTAACGCTGTGATGAAACCCGATCAAAGGACGAAATTTGAATCGAAGATGGGCGCCTTTTACGGCGGGCAATATACGCCGGAGAAAATGGCGGAAGAACTGAACGCCATCTTTTACAGCAAATAAATAGTCAGAAATAATAGCCGGGCCTGCGGGCAAATTGCCGCTTGATCGAAAGCCGCCATTTGCCCGCTTTTCATTCGGCTGACGGAGGTGAGCGGGGAGTTGGGCATACTTGCATTTCGGAAATCGGTCCTGTTGTTTATTCTCCCGAGTTTGTTGATTTACGGGTTGTTTTTTATCGTTCCGTTTGCAGAAACGTTTTACTACAGCTTTTTCGACTGGAATGGGATCGGAGAGAAGACGTTTCTAGGTTTAAAAAACTATATGGATTTAAGCCGGGATCCGTTGTTTCTGAACGGCTTTTGGCGGGTGCTGATGTGGGCGCTGCTGGCTATCATCATCAAAGATGGCATCGCATTGGTGTTAGCCAGCGTATTGCGCAAACCGATAAAAGGCTCCAAATGGTTTACAACCCTGTATTTTTTGCCGGTTGTCATCTCGACCGCAGCGATCGGGCTGATGTTTTCCTTGATGTACGACAAGGATATCGGTTTGCTGAATATGTTTCTTAAATGGATTGGGCTTGGCGAATGGTCAAGAAGCTGGCTTGCCGATGAGCATACGGCATTTTTTGCGGTGATTGCCGCTCCGATTTGGCATACGATCGGTTATTTTTTCATCATTCTTCTGGCTGGCATGCAAAATATTCCGGAGGATGTGTACGAAGCTTCTACAATCGACGGCGCCGGGGCTTGGACCCAGTTTTGGCGCATTACGGTGCCGCTCATCTGGCCGATATTGCAAATCTGCATGATCTTGTCGATAACCGGGGCGATGAAAAGCTTCGATTACGTATTTATTATGACAAAAGGCGGTCCCGGCAACGCAACCCAGGTTCCTGCAACCTACATGTATGAAACCGTATTTGTCGGCATGAAATACGGTTACGGAACAGCCATCGCCATATCGATCTTTTTGTTCAGCTTGTTGGTTACCATGCTGTTCCGGACGCTGACGACACCAAAGGATTCTTAATCATAAAGGGAGACGGGAGCATGACTAACAATGTAAAAGGGAATGCCGGGATCGCGGGCAAAATCGGCACTGTCCTTAAGTATGCGGGCTTGATCGCTTATGCGTTGACAACGCTGTTTCCGCTGCTGTGGATTTTCAGCATATCGTTCCGCGACAACGACCAGATTTTTACAAGCATAAGGCTGATCCCGGAATCGTTTCAATTAACGAACTATAAGCAGGTAATCATGGGCAGCAACATTCCGCTGGCGTTTTGGAATTCCGTGAGCATCACTGCGGTTTCCATTGTGCTTTTGCTGTTCTGCGCACTGACGTTGTCGTTTGCGGTGTCCCGTTTCCGGTTTAAAGGGGCGACGGCGGTGTATTTGTTTTTTTCCGCCGCCGTGATGGTGCCGACCGTGACCATTTTGCCGATGACGTTTAAGTTGTTTAACGACCTGCACATATTTGGCATGAAATATTCAATTGTGTTTGCATACGTGATCTCCGAGCTGCCGATTGCGATATTTCTGATGGTGATGTTTATGAAATCGATCCCGCAGGAGCTCGACGAAGCTTCCGTCATCGACGGGTGCAGCATTTGGCAGCTGTTTTGGCGGGTGATTTTGCCGCTCAGCCGCAACGGGATCGTGACGATTACGATTCTTGCTTTTGTCGCCTTCTGGAACGAATATTTGACGGCGTTGGTGATGCTTCCGGACCGCGCCAACCGGACGTTATCCGTCGCTTTATCGTTTACGAAAGATGAAAACAGCGTGAAGTATGGATTGATGGCGGCATCTGTAATGATCGCGGTGATTCCAATGATATTGTTTTACGCTTTGGTCAAAAACCAGCTGGTGAAAGGCATGGCTCTAGGGGCCGTCAAAGGGTGAGGAGGTTTGCGAAATGAGCAAGCGTTTGGTAATTGACGCCTACGCGCATATCGGGCTGCCGCGATTCGGATCGGCCGATGATGCGATCCGGCATATGGACACGCACGGCATCGACCGCTCAGTGGTAACGCTTG
This sequence comes from Paenibacillus thalictri, assembly GCF_004307995.1. Lineage (GTDB taxonomy): Bacteria > Bacillota > Bacilli > Paenibacillales > NBRC-103111 > Paenibacillus_AF > Paenibacillus_AF thalictri. Next base: position 248,591 of record NZ_SIRE01000008.1, read on the forward strand.
GCCCCAAGGTGCCGGATATCGCATCGCTTCTCCAGGCGATCCGCCAATTTCCGGACAGGCTGCGCGGGATCGGGATTCCTTTTGGCGCGACTTCCGAAGAGCGCCAGCAACTTGTGCAAATCCAGCTGGACGGCGGGGCCATCGGCATACGCCTCGATAAACGCGAGGCGCTGGATAACCCCGGCGTACTGGAGCTGATCGGGGAGCGGGGCCGCTGGGCTTACGGCATTGACCCTTGTCATAACGGCCGCACGGCCCGTGTGTATGTGGAGTGGCTGAACCGATATCCGCAGGCCCGGCTGGCGGCGCCGCATTTTCTGAAGGCGGGCTTCGATCCGGACGACGTCCAGCAAGCGGGCCCCGAAATTCGCGAGCTGCTGCGGCACGAGCGCTTCTATGGCATTCTCTCGCGTCATGGCGCGATGGGAAGCAAGATGGTCTATCCGCACCGGGATTTTGTTCCATGGCTGCGTTTTATTATGGAGCATATGGACGCGAAACGGCTGCTCTGGGGCAGCGAATATCCGGTACTCTATTGGCGCAACGAAACCGTTGACGAAGCATTGGAATGGCTCCGGCATGCACTTCCGGAACTGTCAGCGGATACGTTTCACGCTTATTGCGGCGCCAATGCGGCGGTACTGTTTGCGGATATGCCCGCGTCGTCGCCGGATACCGCCATCCCGGTCTGGGTGGCGGAGCAATTCGAATATAACCGGCCGGTTCCGCTGTTTCCGCGCGGACTGGATATGCCGGTTCATGTATACGCTCCGTTAATGGAGCAATATTTGCTGCACAAACAGACGGACAGCCAGCTCCGTTTTGCCGATTTTGTGCTGTCACGGTCTGCAGGGCTGAAACCGACACTTATTGACATTGAAGGGAGCTAAAGTTTATGGAATATGCAACATTGGGGAAAACCGGGGCCGTCGTAAGCCGGATCGGCTTCGGCGGGGCTACAGCCGGCTTGAAAAACTACTTGGAGCGGTTTGATCCCTCCGATGCGGACGACAGGAAAAAAATTTCCGGCGCGGTGGAAAAGGCGCTTTCGCTGGGCATCAATTATTATGATACGGCGCCGGGTTACGGCGCGGGAGAAAGCGAAGACATCCTTGGAGCGGCATTGTCGGGAGTGAAGGAAAGCGGGTCGCATCCGCTGTTTATTGCTACAAAGATCAGCTTTAAAAACCGCGCGGAGCTGCGGCGGTCGGTTGAAACCAGCTTGAACAGGCTGCGGCGGGACCGGATCGAGCTGCTGCAAATTCATGGAGGCTCCTATACGCCGGAGGAAGCCGACGCGATTCTTGCTGACGGCGGCATGGCCGAGGAAATGCTGAAGCTAAAGCAGGAGGGGCTGGTCCAATACATCGGTTTTACGAGCGAAGACAATAACGACGCCGTATACCGTTTTATCCGCAGCGGGGCATTCGACACGATGCAAATTTGTTACAATTTTATATTCCAGCATGCGTATGAGCCAAGCCGGCCGTTTGGCAGCCTGCTGGAGGCAGACCGTGCGGGCCTCGGGATCATCACGATGCGAACGCCGACCTCCGGCACGTTCCAGCGCTGGATTCAGCAGGTGAATCCGGTCAATACGTTTGATTACACACCGGCGCTGATCCAGTTCGTATTATCCAACCCTTATGTAGACGTCGCTTTGATGGGCATGCGGGATGCCGATATTGTCGTCCAAAACGCGGCCATTTGCGACGATTTGAGCGGTCGTGTGAGCTTGGATGCAATTCATTCGCGGTATGTGTAAGCCGCAACGTACAAAGGAGGCAGCAAAATGAGCCAAAACAACAAGATGTGGTATCAGAAACAGCTGAGAATTTTACAGACGGTGCTGCGAGAGCCGGATGTCGTCGATTACGACGCCCGGGCCGTCGTTCGTTATATGGAAGAGATCCGCGCCAATTGTATCGTCGTCAACGGCGGCGGCATCGTCGATTTTTTCCGGCATGACCTGTTCAGCGCCAATCCGAACCCGTTTATGACCAATGAGGATATATTGCGGGACTTAACCGAAGCTTGCCACGAGAAAGGAATCAAGGTAGTGGTGCGCGTCGATTTCCGCGGTGTCGATAAACGTATCTACGAGTTGCGCCCGGATTGGTTCAGCGTTACGGAGAAAGGCGAGCCGATCATCCGTGAAAATCCTTTCCATTCGCCAATATTTGCCCCGTGTTATCAAAGCACTTACCGCAACGAGCATGCGTACCAGTTTATCGAAACATTGCTTCAGCGGTACGATATCGACGGCATTTGGGAAAATGCATACACGCAGGAAGGCATCTGTTATTGCAAAAGCTGCTCCGACCGTTATCGCAAAGAGGTGGGCAAAGAGCTGCCACGGGGCGGCGAATTCGCCAGCCCGCTCTACGACGAGTACAGGCAGTGGAAAGCGGACTGCGTGATGGAGCATTTAATGGATTGCCGGAATGTGGTCAAAAAATACGGCGAGCATAAAGCGTATGCAGCGGAAATTTTCGGCCTGTACCATGACCGCTTTAAAACGACCGGGCACGATCTGTACGCGATCAAAGAACACTTCGATTTTCTCGTTACGCCACTTTTTAACGCCGGCCACGAACCGATGAACGGGCCGTCCACACTGATCAAATTTTTAAAAAGCTTGGCGCCTGACAAAACGCCGGTGATGTTGTTTGGCCATTTGGGCACCAACAATCAGTTGCGCTACGTATCTTCCGCTTCGCAGGAAACAAAGCTGTGGATGTGGGAGGCGGTCAGTGCCGGGGGTTCGTTCTGGAATTGCGTGTTTAACGGCCAGCATCCTGGCATGACGTACGATCAAAGAAATGCGCTGCTGAGTGCGGATGTATTTGCGTATATGGAGCGCCACGAAGATTTGCTTACTCGGCAGGAAGCCGCCGCCGAAGTGAATGTGCTGTATTCGCGGGCTTCCAATGCGGCATTGGGCAATCCCGACCGCGCCAAAGATGCGTATTTGACCCACTTGATGGGCTTGGAACAAGTGTTAAACGACAACCATATCCAATATCGTCTGCTGACCGACGATAAGTTAAGCGCAGAGACGTTGTCCTCTGCTAAGGTATTGGTGCTGGCGAACGCCGGCTGCTTGTCCGATCAGGAATTGGAGCTGATCCGCAACTATGTGCGGCAGGGCGGCAAAGTCATTGCCACAGGCGAAACGTCGCTGCGTGATCCGGACGGGACACCGAGAGCCGATTATGCGCTGGGGGACATGTTTGGTTGTGCTTATACCGGCATTGCAAAGGATGTTTCGCAGTTCGGCTATCAATATGTCAGAGCTGCGCATCCGCTGACCGCCGGGTTCGAGCAAACCAAGATGCTCGCCAATTGGGGACAGATGTCCCTCGTCAGATTAACGTCGGAAGCCGCGGAAGCGCCGGTGACGTATGTGCCGCCCATTTTCCCTCAGCCCCCAGAGCGTTCCTGGCTGAGGAGTTATGAAACGGAATATCCGACGGCGATTGTCAACCGGTACGGCCAAGGAACGTCGATTTTCTTCCCGTACGGCGTTGACCGCAACGTCTGGCAGCACGGCCATAACGATTTCGGCCAGCTGCTGATTAATGCGCTGCATATGCTGCTGGACGGACAAGTTCTCGTTTCCTCGAATGCGCCGTGGAGCGTGCATTTAAGCCTTAACCGGTGCGGCGATGAGACAGGGGAGTATATTGTTCATGCGGTAAACACAACTGCGGCTCCTCGTCGTCCCATCCTCAGAACCGTTCCGGTTTATGACATAGATATCGAGCTGACGCTTCCAGCAGATGAGGTGGCTGAGGTTAAGCTGCTGAAGGGCGATGCGGAGCTGGAATGGTCCGTTGCGGAAAAAGCGCCGGACGGCCATCTGCGGCTCCGTCTTCATTTGCCGCAGATCGTGGAATACAGCGGGATTTATATCCGCACGCGATAACAAGCGCAGCAGCGATTGTGAAAGTGGTACGTTATGGCAAATGCATCAAACAGATAAAATAAAAATGCTTCAAGGAGCTCCCTTTGCACGCAGAGGGAGCTTTCTTTTTGCACGGAATCATCATATGCGGAAGAGCGGGCTTAGCCGCCATGATCCGCTAGATTCATTCATACAGGCAGAAGTTCCCAACGCAAACGATAGCTGCTGTGCTATAATCCATATTGAAAGCGTTTTTTTCAAAAGGGGGGTGCTGCATTGAAGTTTGTACAGCTTTTCGGCGGGAGCAGACCGGTCATTAAAAATACGCTGTCGCTGAAAATCATTATGACGTTTTTGCTTGTGATCATCTTTGCCACATCCATTATCAGCATTATTTTTTACGTGCAGGCAACCAAGTACATTAACAGTCAAAACGAGCTGCATAACAGGAACGTAGCCAAAAGCATCAGCAAAGGCATCGATCAATACATCGAAGATATGGACCGGTTATCCAAAATTATTATCGGCAATCCCGAATTGCAGCGGATTTTACTGGAAGGACAAGCTCCCGATTATTTGCCGGAGCAGAAATTGAAAGATTTCGACTACATCACGAATCTGGTTCTCAGCTTCACTTCGATTCGCGACAGTATCCGAATTAACATTTACACGCAAAATAAAAGCTTGTTTTATACGGGGTTATTGAGCAGTTATGATTTTGGCACGAATCTGGATTCCGTGAAGTGGTTTGCGGAAAACGAACGAACCATTGACACCACGGGCAGCCTCATCATACCGCCGCAGGAGTCTTCCGTCAGCCAGCCGACCCCGATCTTCGGCATGATTCGCGCGCTCAAAAAAATCGAGACCAACGAAGTTGTCGGTTATATTACCGTTACATCCAGCATCAGGCAGCTGAACAATCTTATTTACGATAACAACGTATTTACGGACGGGGCCAATATCGATATTGTGGATGAACGCAATCATGTTTTAAATTCCGTACATATGCTGAAAAATGAAACCCGTACGGAAAGCGTCCGGCAAACGTCGGAATTGACCGGCTGGACGACGGTCATTTCGATTCCGTCCTCGTACTCGCGCAACGGTCTCATGAATGTGCAGAGCGTCAACAGCTTTTTTATGTGGATTTGCAGCCTTGTGATCGTGGGCACGTTCGCCATCGCCATTCTGTTGTCCCGGCATCTGATGAAGCCGATCAACCATTTCGTCAAAGCGATGAGGCTGGTCCGTAACGGCAACTTCGACATTTCCTTAAACGAGAAGGGGCTCGATTTTGAAATGCGGCAGCTGTACAGCGGATTTAACACGATGATTCTTGAAATCAAAAAACTGATACATCATTTATCCGACGAGAAGCTGCTGGCCAAGACGGCGCAACTGGAAGCGCTGCAGTTCCAAATCACGCCCCATTTTTTGTACAACACCTTGCAGACGATGGAGGCGTTTGGCGAAATCAAGGATGTTCCGGAAATTCAGACGATGGCGCAATCGCTGGGCAAGCTGTTTCGTTACAATATTCACGGCAGCCGCACCGTACATTTATATGAGGAGCTGGAATTAATCCAAACGTATTTTAACATCGAACGCATTCGCTTTCGGGACAAGATCGTATGTCAGATAGAGATTGACGATCCGCTTCGCCATTGCATGGTGTTAAAATTCGTGCTGCAGCCGATCGTTGAAAATTGTATTTTGCACGGCTTTAAACATATTAACTATCAGGGGAGGGTGTTAATTACAGGACAAATTGTAAACGAGCGGCTGATGATTCGTATCCAGGATAACGGGAAGGGCATGAGCCATGAACGATTGACCTATATTAATGAAAGGCTGCAGCAGCTGCGGTCGTCGGATCAGCCTGCGAAACACGACGGATTTGTCGGTGTCTTTAATGTTCATAGACGCTTAGTCAGCTTCTACGGGCCGGAGTTTGGTCTGCAATTCAAGCACGGCGAGCAGAGCGGCACGGTGGCCGAGCTGGCGATACCGGTGCATATCGATTAAGGAGCGGAGGGAAACGGGATGTACAGCATTTTGATTATCGACGACGAGGAATGGATTCGGCAAGGAATTCTCAGCAAAGTCCGCAAAAGCGGGTTCCCATTTACGGAAATTGCCGAAGCAGCCAACGCGGAGGAAGGTTTCAGCATTATCAAGACACTTCAACCGGATATTGTCGTTTGCGATATTCGCATGGAGGAAATGGACGGCCTCGAGCTGATCGAAAAAGTTCACCGTATGTACCCCGAGATCAAAACGATTATCATAAGCGGTTACAGCGAATTCCAATACGTAACGAAAGCGTTAAAGCTGGGCGTCGCCGACTATTTATTGAAGCCAATCGACAAATATGCGCTGTATCAAGCTTTTACAAAATGTATGGAAGCGATCGAGCAGGAGAAGCAGGCCAAAATCCGCATCGAGAAGCTGGAGCTGGTGGGCAGCTCGCTGGAGATGAAGCAGAAAATGGATAAATTTTTGCAGAAGGAGGATCTGGACCCGCGGGAAATTTTTAGCGCTTACAATGATCGTTCATCGTTCCAATCCGTTTCGTTGTTTGTCGATCCGGGGACGAACGAAGAGGACATCATATTAAACCACTTCCTGGATTCGCAAGGCTCGCTGCAGCTGAACCGCAACATGGTTTGCTACAAAAACACGCCCCACGAATTTACGATTTTGATCTGCGTTCCCGAGCCGCACATGGTCAATGAATACGAGAATTACATTGTCCATTATATCGAAAGACTGCAAACCGACCTGCACAAAAACGGGGTTTACCGGTACACGTTTGGAATCAGCGGTTTCCATCAGCGGATCGACACCTGCATTTTTGCCGCGTCCTATTGCCTCAAGCACCGGGTGCTGCTGGAAGACAACCAGGTTATCCGCTATACGGATACGATGTCGTTTCAGCAAACGTACAAGCTGGCTTCGCACGTGCCGGCGTTTTTGAAGCATCACCTAGAGACGCAAAACATCAAGGGGATTACCGATATCATCTCGGACATATATCAGGAGATATCCGTCGCCGCCATCTCTTATAAAAGCGTGCAAAATTTGTATACCCATCTGCTGATGGTCGCCGCCGAGGATTTTAATGTGAATTTGGAAACCCAGTATCCGCGGTACCCGCTGGAGGCGTATTTTTATTCGTCGCTGCGCGAGCTGTTGGATTCGATAACGGAGCTTTATTTAAAAATCGTCAACGTGTCCAAGGGCCGCAGTGAATATTCGACGCAGCGCCTGATTATGCGGGTCAAGGAGTACATCGACACGCATTACGCGGAGGAGATCAAACTGGAGGACATCGCCGAGCTCGAACATTATAATTCCAGCTATTTAAGCCTGGCGTTTAAAGAAACGATGAACATCAACTTCCAGGATTATTTGCTGAACGTCCGTCTCGGCAACGCCAAAAAGATGCTGCTGTCGGGGCAATATAAAATCAAGGACATCGCCGTCATGAGCGGGTTTAAAAACCCTCATTATTTCAGCGCCGTTTTTAAGAAAGCGGAAGGTTTTACGCCAAAAGATTTCGTTAAGGAGCATGGAGAGGGCTTGTTGTGAGGAAGGAAGGCGGGAGGAATGCGCGAAGCGGGTGCTGCCGATATCGCTGGTGAAAAGGGCGAGTAGGGGCGAAGGCGAACCCGGGGCAGCGCCGGAACGCGCAGCTCGCGTGTCGCGAAGCGATCGCTGCAAGGAGGCCGTGTTATGGACGGTAAGCGTCGCAACGTACAGCTTGGGTATTGCGAAACGTGCACTATGCAAAGGATGCCGCGTTATAGAAGGCAAACGCCTCCGCACAATATCTGCAGGGGCGCTTGCCGCAAAGCTTTATATGCGGTGCTTCGCGCAATCAGCACGCGTCGCTCCACGCATTTTTTTAATCGAGTTTTATAATCACCGCATCGCGTCCGGACACGGTTGCCGTAAGCGTGCGCTCATGGGAATCGGTAACCGGATTGCCGTAAATCGCCTTCGCTTGTCTGAATCCGGCGCTTGGACCATCCAGGGCGATGTTGACGGTGCGTTCCTGTTTGTCCGTGTTGATCGTCCACAAGTAATACCCGTCTTCGCCTTCGCATAGCCGGGCGACAACGCCGGGCTGATCGACCCGGACAACCTGCGTTTTGCCGGCAAAAGACAGCAGGGAGGCGAACCACTTGCGGCTTTCGTCCGAAGGTCTTTTTTTGTACGCATAACCCGGCATCGAGCCGATGAGTCTTGTCCGGCCTTGGCCGTACGTATGGTCGACGGCGGCGACGGAGCCGTCTTCGAACCAAGCGGAAGCCGTACCGCCTTGAAGCGCGTAGGCTTGCCGGTAGATGGCGCCGCCAAGCTGCCCGTCGCCGACGCTGAGCGACAGCTCGTTCCAGCGGTCCGGCCCCAGGGAGACAGCGGCTTCCGTGGCACCGAATACTTCCGCAAAGCCGCGGTTTGGCTGCACTTCGTTGGCGTGGCCGTAGTTGGCGAAATAGCCGAAGCAGGCTTCGCTGATCAACGTGCCGCCTTGCTCCACCCAAGCCCGCAGTGTGGCTGCGGCGTTGTCGCTCAGCGCGACCGGATACGGCACGTACAGCATCGAATAACGGTCGATCTGATCCAGCTTGATCACATCGCATTGAATATTCGAATCAAGGAAAGCTTCATATGCACCCTGCAGGCAATCGGAGTAATAGTCCGTGCTGCCGTATGTGGCGTAACAGAACGCCTGGCAATCTTCGATCAGCAGAATAGCCAGCTCGCCTTGAACCGGCGCGGCTTTCCAGAGTGGGGCTGTCTCCGGAGCCAGCGACCATTTGGCCAGCGAGGAAGCCATCTCCGAACGCTCCGTCCGGCTGCCGTCCATCCCGTACCAGCCGTACGCGCCGAACAACGGGCCGTCCAGCAAAGGCCGCCACCGCGGATTGAGGTACGCCCGCGCGCCGGTTGCCAGCGAGATCAGACAGTCCAGCCGAATGTTTTCCGGTTCGGACATATCGTCTTTTTCTTTATTGTGAGGCTGCTCGGCACGGCGTTTCTCCCAGGTCGAATTGCCGATCGCCTCCGCACGCCAGAACGTCTTGCCCTTGGAAGCCGAACGGATAATATCGCCCGCCAGAAACAAGCTGCAGTTGTTGGCGTACCAATACGTGTAGCCGAATATATCGACGACCTCGGCGGCGCGGAAATCGTCTCCGCACGTGGACACGATATCGGAGAAACTTTTGCCGTTGCCATGCGCGACGATCGGGTGTACGGCGTCTTCGCTGCGCAAAATGTTGGCCCGCCATTTCATCCAATGGATCGCATTGTCCCTTTGGAAGTCGATTGCGTCAAATACGTCGGGGTATGGCTCGATGCTGCGCGGAAGCTGCACGTCTTCCCAACGGGTCAAGCTGTAGCGGAACCATGCCTTAGCCAATGTATGGATATCGCCGTATTTGTTTTTCAGCCATTGCCGAAAACGGTTCTGCGTGCCGGCACAGTGGCAAATATTATCGGGCGAATGGTAACTGCATTCATTCCAAATATTGTAGCCGTACAGTCCGGGATGGTTGCGGTAACGCTTCGCCAGCTCACTTAAAAAGCGCCCGGCCGCTTGCTCGATTTCGGGGTTGTCCAGACACATGGACAGCTGTCCGCCGACCGCGGAGCTGACGCTCATCGTGTTCAGGCGCTGCCGGCCGTCTCTGTGCTCGAACCGGGCGTGGGGGAAATGGGTGCGCAGCCACTCCGGATAAATCAGCAAATGTTCGGCGATGATCGTATTGATATTGTATTTGGCGGCCAGGTCCAAATGCGTATCAAAATCGCTCCAATCAAACACGCCGGGCGCGACTTCGATCGCGGACCACGGAAACCAGTGCCTGAACATCGAATGGCCGTCTTCGGCCGCCACCGCGTAATCCCGTTCCCAGTCTTTGCGCGGGGGATTTGTTTTGCGGAAATAGACCGCGCCGAACTGCATTTCCTGATTTCGTTCTGCGTTTGGTTTGCCTTGTGTTTCATTAAATGGCGTTTGCAATGTAGTTAACCTCCCCAATATGGTCATAGAGCGGAGAATGCCGGCGAACAACCGTCTCCAAAGCTTGTTCCGCCGTTTATTGACAGCCTCCGGTGAATTCTTTTTTATTGTAGTATGAACACCGGCAAAAACACAGGTAAGCGCTTTTAGGAAAATAAGTATCATTTTTTTAGGTGAACTGCCGGTTCGAGGCATGTGCCCCCGAAAAAAGGCCGTTTATTTAACAATCAGGCTCGCTTTCAGCGCCGACCTAAAAATATTGTAAGTTTTGCCTGAGGCGCGTATCCGGTTTAACAGGCAATCCAATAATCGGATACAGAAACTCATAAAAGCGCTTACCTGTTTTTCAAATCCCGATCCTTATATAATGAACGTGTCAAAGACGAAAAGGAGGGTTTAAAGCATGAAAAAAACTGCCAGTGCACTGATTGCTTCTGTTTTACTCGTTCTTGCCGGATGTTCGGGGGGAACCGCACCCGCGTCCGCGCCTGCCAACGGCGCAGCGGGACCGGTTAAAACCTTGAAGCTCGCTACGTCGTCGCCGGAAAATGTGGATACGCTAAACGAATACGTCAAAAGCTTCGAGAAAAAAATGCCCGGCTACACCGTCGAAATTACGGCGATTCCCGGTGTTGCCGCATTTAATGCTGCGATGGCATCCAAACTCGCCGCCGGCGATCCGCCGGATATTTTCATCTACCAATGGAGCACGCAAATTCAACTGTACGCCAAGGGAGGCCACCTGATGGATTTATCAGGCAAAGGCTTCGAGGAAAAGGTCAAGCCAATCAATAAGAAGCTGAACATCTACGAGGGCAAAGCTTATGCGTTCCCCGGCCAGCAGGACTTATTCGGCGTTTTCTTCAACGTGGATGTCGCCAAAAAATACGGAGTGAACGAAATGCCCAAAACGTTCAGCGAATTTTTGGCCGCCTGCGAGACGATGCAGAAAAACGGCCTGGCTGCGCCAATCGTTATTCCAGCGAAAGACGGCAGCGGGGCGACCGCATTTAACTTCGGTTATTTGCACCAGGTGGTGAGCGGGAAAAACCCGGATTTCTATAAACAAACGCTGGATGGCACCAAACATTGGAACGGGCAGGAATTCCAGGATTTGTTCGGCGCGTATCAAAAGCTGCTGAAATATGCCAACAAGGATTTGCTTGGCTTGGACCCGGACGGTTCTTACAAACGGTTTGCGATGGAGGAGACGGCATTTTTATTTGGCGGCTCGTACAATATTACGGCCATCCGCAAGCTGAACCCGAACCTCAACTTCATTTTGACCAAGACGCCTTGGGTGGATGATGTGAAAGACAACGTCGCCATCTCGGACTTTAACAACGCCATTTCCATTTCCAGCAAAACGAAGTATCCCGAAGCCGCTTTGGCTTTTATGAATGAAATGTTCACCGTTGATGCCGGTAATCTGCTTGCGAAAAACGTCAGCACGATCTCTTCGGTCAAAGGGACGACAACCAGCTTCGATAAAAGTTTGGAAGGCGTTATCCCCGAGCTGGATAAAGGGCAATACGTCGGTTTCTCTGAACGCGAATGGATTCCGGGCATTAAAGAAATTATGAAGAAAGCAACCCAGGACTGGATGGCCGGCGTCGATTTGAAGACGGTGCTGGACCGGCTGGAGGCCGAGCATCAAAGATTGCTGCAGGCAACTCCGGGCTTCAAACAGGAATTTATGGAAATGCGCGAGAAATCCAAATAATAAGCCAGGTGAATACACATGAAGCCGAAAGCTCGCAAATTAGGAATTTCAAGGGATTCGCTGTATTATGCGGGCATGACCTTGCCGGCGGTCCTGCTGTTTGCCGTATTTATGCTGTATCCGGTTATTGGAGGGATTTATTATAGCCTGACCGATTGGAACGGCGTGGATCAGGGATATCATTTTATCGGATTGCAAAATTACGTTACTTTTTTTCATGACTTTTACGTATTGATTCCGCTTAAAAATTCGTTTGTGTTCGCTTTTGCTCTCACCATTTTCCAGAATATCGTCTCGCTGCTGCTTGCCTTGGCGTTTAACCAGCAGCTGAAATCGAAAAACGTGCTGCGGACGCTTATTTTTATCCCTGTATTACTCAGTTCTCTGATGGTCGGATATTTGTGGAATTACTTATTTACCGAACCGGTTGCCAGGCTGGGACACTTTCTGCATCTGGATATGATCGGCAACAATGTGCTTGGCAGCCCGCAACTCGCGCTGTATGCCGCCGTATTCGTCAATGTGTGGAAGATGGCCGGCTGGAACATGATCATTTATATCGCAGCCCTGCAGGGTATCTCTCGGGAAATTTTCGAAGCGGCGGAGCTTGACGGGGCGACAGGCTGGAAAAAATTCCGGCACATCATGTTCCCGCTTATTGCTCCCGCATTTACGGTCAATATGGTGCTGACGCTGGAGCGGGGATTTAAGGAGTTCGATCTGTTGTTTTCCTTAACGCAGGGGGGACCGGGCAATTCCACCGAAATCATTTCACTTACGATCTACCGGGAATCGTTCGAATATTTTCGGGCGGGTTACGGAACAACGATGGGTGTCATCCTCTTCCTGATCATCGTAGTCTTAACCATTATCCAGCTCCGATTTTTGAGAAAGAGGGAAGAAGATGTTATCTACTAAGCCGAAAGCGGTCGGGAAGACAATCTATGAATGCGTTCTCGTTGTGATGACAGCGGTCTATTTATTCCCTTTTTACATCATGGTTACGCAGTCGCTGAAATCGCCGCAGGAGTCGATGTATAACCCGCTTGGTTTGCCTCAGGCGCTGCAGACCGACAACTTTACCAAAGTATGGAAGCTGATGCGGTTCGGCGAGGCCTTTTCAAATTCATTTTGGCTTACGTTGGTCAGCGTTGTCGGGATTGCGCTTGTTTCCGGGATTTGTTCCTTTGCTATAGCGAGGCGGGCGTCCAAAGGTTATGTTATTTTGTACTATATCTTTGTTTGCGGTTTATTGATTCCGTTCTACATGACCTTAAGCCCGCTGATCAAGCTGATGAAGGATTTGCAGCTGATCAATTCCTTGATGGGGCTGGCGCTTGCTTATATCGGCCGGGGCATTCCATTTGCCGTGTTCCTGTATGTAGGATTTATAAGGGCGATTCCTAAAGAAATTATGGAATCGGCGGTGATCGACGGCTGCAGCCCAAACAGGTTGTACTGGAGCATCGTATTTCCGATGGTGCGCAATATCACGTCGACGCTCATTATTTTGAATGCGCTGTGGGTGTGGAACGACTTCTTGTTCCCGCTGCTAACGCTGCAAAATGTCGCACAGCGGACGATTCCGCTCGCCCAGTATATGTTTTACGGCCAGTACAATACGGAATGGAATCTCGCGTTTGCATCGTATCTGCTGTCGATTTTGCCGCTGGTTCTCATTTATTTCTTTATGCAGAGACAAATTATCGAAGGCATCTCGACAGGCGGCGTCAAAAGCTGAATAAACGGCTGCCGTACAGTCAGGTTATGCGGCTAGGCATTGAAAACCTTACTAAATTGTAAATGTAAAAAAACGATGTGTTTTCACTAAATCAAAAAAGCCCTCAAATAAGGGCTTTTTTGTTCTTAATGCATCGATCTATAGTTCGAATTGGCATTCATGCCCGAATTAGCTCCAGCGAACATGCCGTTTTGCTGGGAATACATCGGGTACTGCTGTTGCGGCATAGCAGTGGAGTTGAATGATTGGCTTTGAACCGATTGTTCCACTTGTTTACAAAGTTGGGTAACGTGCTGCAACTGTTGGATGGCCATTTGATGACCTTGCAATGCGGTTTGAATCATTTGCGCCGCTCGTTGTTCCCTTTGCGCCAATTCTTCAAGATGTTGCGCGTTTTGCTGTTCTTGTTGTAACAGCATTTGGTAATTTTGGCTAGCTTGTTGTGTTTGGTTGATCAGCTGTTGGGCGATTTGTTCGCACTGATGAAGCGCTTGTTGGACTCCTATATTCGCAAATTGCATGTTAGATGCCTCCTTTTTATTTACAACCTGAATTAGAGTACCCCTTGGCTTACGTTTTATTCATGCTGCACAATATGTACATATCAGGAGGCCGGCTGCGGTTGAGAGCTTGGTTTTATCGAGAACAAGGCGAGTGCCAAAGAAAGCAAAGCGCAGCCGGCAAACAAGTAAAACAGCGACTTCCCATGCAGGATCGATGCGATTAGCGGACCCAGCGCAACGCCGATAAATCGGGCGCTGCTGTACAGGGAAGTAATGGTACCGCGCTGTTTTTTCTCAATCCCCTCCGTAATCAAAGCATCTAGACTGGGCAAAACGAGGCCAATTCCTATTCCGCTGACGAACATTAACGAGAGAAGAAACCATAGATTTTGGGCATTCAGGAATCCGCACGTAAAAATAGCCATCATTAATACAGTAAGCCCAATGACGCAGATTATCTTCATTTTGCGTTTGTTTTCACCGACGATTTTTCCTGTGACGAAAGATGAAAGACAGATGGCGCTTAACGGCAAGGCCAGAATCAAACCTTTCTTGATGCCATCGATTCCATAATGGTCTTCGAGGATGGTTGACAGGTTATATAGAAATCCGAACATAATGAACATACTCAGACACCCTATCATATATATTGCGTAAAGCCATTTCTTCACGGCAAGCAAAGCGGCTGTGTTACGAACAAATGTACGAACCGGCTGAATTTTTGTTGAATTCTCATTGTTCGAATGAGTTTCCTTTGGCGTTTTTACTAAGAAGGCGACGGCGATGATGGATAACGCTGAAATGACGGGAATACTGGCAAGCGGCAAAAACCAAACAATTAAAGCAAGAGCTGAGCCCAATACAGGACTTAACACTTTGCCGAAAGTATTGGAAGTTTCGATCATGCCTAGGCCGTTGCTCACTTCTTCTTTGCTCTGAAACATATCGCCGATCAACGGAATCACGATCGGGAACGCGCCGGCAGCCCCTATGCCTTGAATGACTCTGCCAAGCAAAATCATGGCGTAACTGCTTTGTCCGTTCATCAGCCATGCCGCCAAACCCGAGATCAATCCGCCAACCGCCGCAATGGATAAACCAATGAGGATAATCCGCTTGCGTCCGAAACGGTCGGAAAGATAACCGGCGATTGGGATGCAAATGATAGACACCGCTGCATACACCGTGATAATTAAACTGGTTTGCAGAGCACTTATTTTTAATTCCCGCTGCATTAATGGAAGGACAGGGATCAGCATGGAATTCGCAAGCGTCATGATCAGCGGAATAGAAGATAACGCAGCCAAGTCCAGCTTCTTTTTTTCTTTCATGGAGGTGCTCCTTTGGGAGGAATGTCGAAACTATTTATCATGTTGCTCGAATTAATCCGAAATTATCCGATAAATCGCATAGGAATACGAATATAAGGGTCCTGTTCAAATTGTGGACGATCAAGACGGCGCTTAATTGCAGCGGACGACAGGCCCAGCTTGTCATATACGTAATAAATTAAAGTGCATACTCATACCTTATGTTGAAATGCGATCGGAAGGAGGTACGACAACATGGTCGATGCGGCACTGTATGAACATCGTTTTTGGCTGCAAATTCTCGGGGATCACAGTCGTTTTATTTATAACGCGCTTTCGCCAAAAGAATCCGAAGATATCCAAACAGCACTTTATTTTATTCAATCGTTCGACCGCCTGCTTGAATTATCCCGAGCGGCTGCGAGTGAGGCAAACCAAATGGCCATAACTCAACAGGCGCTTCCATTAACGAACCAGCTGCGGTTATTCAAGTTGAATCTTTTGCAGAGACTTCTTTTCGGTAAGGTTACGACCGGATTAACGCCAACCTTTATCAACCATATGGTAAATGAGCTGGAGGAATATATGCGCATTTTGAACGCGCTGGCTGCGGGGGAAGCTGTTCCCCATTTTGCCGCCCTGCACCACGACCTGCTCTGGCTGTCGGATGCCGCGGCTCATGCTGCCATTATTGCAAGCGACCTGGATTCAGTAGAAAAGCGTTTTATAGAAAAAAGTCAAAAGTTTGAAATTCATTTTCAACAATTCTACTTAAAAAGCATTGAAATGGCCGGTTATATGAGAACGCAGCTGCATGATTTTCCGGCATTTCGCAGGTTCCATATGGATATCGATCTCGAAATGAAGTTGTTTGTCTCGTTTCTTCGCGAAATCGAGGAAATGGAGTTGTCGGCGGAACTGCTTGACCGAATCACACCCTTGATGCCTGATCATATGATGCGGGAAGAATGTTATTATTTAACGAAGCTCGCAAGATTAGGTATGGTTCCCGACCCGGCATGCGATCCGGCGAAACCAAGAATAGAGGCTTAACCTATAGATCCTCAGGCCTTCGATGACGAAGGGTTTGGGGATTTTTGCTTAAGAAAGCGATATTTGATGTGTAGTGGAAAGGGGGGCTGCCGAATGGAGAACCATGGGATATACCGTTGCCGCGGAGAAGCTATTCCCCAAATGTTCAGACGAAGATGCGGCAATATGGTGGAACTTCAGAGTGCCTTGTGGTCGGGCTCCGACTGTAACTTTCTCGACTGTGGTACCTCACATCCTGTCAGTCTGGAACCCGATCCGATTGCGGTCGCTCAATTTCTGCTTTTTGAGGTTGTTCTAAACAATTTTACTGTGTAGTTTATTTGTCTGTAAGGCTAAATATTACTGGCAACTTTGTTCCTTAATATGGTAAATTTTTTTTGGAATCAATCTTGACTACGTTTTGAAACATTTATATATATAACCATTTGGATGTTCATTTCGTGAAATGGTAGAAAAAAGATTGCCATTTCATTTGATTCCGCAAAAACATAATACTTTGACTGGTGGAAAATAGGTATAGATTCGACATGGATTCTATTAATAATATAAAAGAGATTCCGTTAGGTAAAGTGACGCTGAGTAGTAAGGAAGACAATGACTATCATTTTCATAAATTCATAGCGTTGAAAGACGGAGTATTAGAAATCTATAGTGAAGTTTCTAATGGAGATCCTATTCAATTATGGCTTTTAGATAAAAGGAATCGTGATATTCCATCTACTCGGGTTAAGGGGAATTATGTAGAACAACAGTGAAGAAAGGCCAAGTAATCGTTATTTATAATACTTATGTGGAATCTGAAGCCACCTATTATATAGAAACGAAAATAGAATAAAGTGATTGATCGATTTAGCAAGAGGCTACGATGTCTAAGGTGTCTATATTTGTAAAGTTGTACTGCTTGTTATAGACTTTGAATCTCGGGGTGCTGTTCTGGACCTCACGTGGCAATTCGTACCGTTAAGTCGGTATTTACCATGGAGGATTTCTGTTCAAAAGTTATCTCCAATCTATACCTTTTTTGAAACGAGACCTATCGATATGGTGAAATTAAGCTCTGAAAGTAAGCCGCGTAAATCGCGGCTTTTTTTGTTTGGTAAATGCTCTCGTTCCCGACGATTCGAACTAAATTCGGACAAATATTGTCCAATAGAGGAGCAGAGTTTTTCTTTAACGGGGATAGGATAGCCGTTATAATATGGATAGGAAAAAGATGACAGGAGTGATCCGATAGGATGCTGAAAACGACCAATAAAGGAACGTTGTTTTGGACAAACACCGGCATCGTGATGCTCATCACCTGCACCCCGTTAATTTTGATCGGGGTCATTTTGTATTATGTGGGAAAAAATATGATTGGGGCTGAAGTCAACAAAGCCCATCAGCTGCAGCTGGAGCAGTCGATTCAACAAGTCGACGAATATTTGACCAATCTGGAGAAATTTGTCGTCCGTATTTCATTGGATCCCACTTACGACGAGTCGTTAACTCATCTGGATTTTACAGAAAATTTCCAAAAGACCAAAGATTTATACAAGTCCCTTTCCTTGATGACGGAATCCAATTCGTTGATTAGCAGCGTAACTTTGTATCTGCGTGACGCGGATAAAATGATCAGCGACGATTCCGGCATTCGCCCGATTCAAACCGCTGCGGACCGCTTGCTGTTCAGTTCGCTGCTGGGCAAAGAGCAGTTGATCTTCTGGCATTATTCATTAAAGCAAATCCACAAACCCGACTCCTCTTATAAAGCTGTTGTCGTCAAGCTTCCCGGCGGTCAACTGACCGGTTCGTACGGAGCGTTTCTGATTTATTTGGATCAAACCAAACTCAACGGCATGGTGCAAAAATTGGTCTCGGGCAGCGGCGTTGCATTCCTCATTAATGAGCACGGCGAAGAGTTGACGACCGATCAAGGGACCGGAGAGTCCGGACAGGAACAGCGCTTTTTGAAGGAAGCTTTGCTCAATCGAGTCACTGGCGAAACCTTAAACGAAAATAACTTTAACTTCGGCTGGAACGATCAAACGTATTCTGTTTCTTACGGCAGCATTAGCAAGCTGGGAGGAAAATGGACGATTATTTCCGCAACGCCGACTTCCCAAATCGTGAAACCGGTAACAATCATCTCCAGGCTTATCATTTTTATCAGCGGAGTTGGGGTCATTATCGGTCTTGTGCTTTCTTGGTTTGCCTCCAATCAGATATATCGTCCCATCCTGCGGCTCAGATCACTCTTTGAAGCAGGGAGAAATGGGAAAATCGAAGAGAAAGATGATATCGCTTACATCGAAAACCAGTGGAAACGCCATATGGAAGAACGCGAGATGTTAAACGACAGGATTAAGCAATCGATTCCAGCGCTCAGGGAAAGTTTTTTGCTGCAATTTTTACAAGGCAATTTATATTCCCACACCGAAAAAGAGATTACAACGCGGCTTCTCCATCTCGATTGGGATGTAAGTGGGAAGCAGCTTGCTTTTCTTGTTGCCCAGATGCATGGCATCGAGGAGCTGGGAGGGCCGTATTCGGATCGAGATTCTCAGCTTATCACCTTTGCCGCCTCCAATATTTTGCTGGAGCTCGGTTCTCAGAACATCAAGATGATTCATGTATTTAATTTTCAGGATTTATCGGTGGGCGCTCTGCTGGTGCTGGACCCCAATGAAGAGGACAACGTGCTTGTTCTGAAAAAGCATGGCGAAGCTTTCATATCCGCTGTAAACAACGTCTTGCGCATGAAAACGACCGTTGTGGTCAGTCATATCGCCGATTCCATTATGGGGACGCCCAAAATCCTGGAGCAAGCGCGCAAGGCGCTGCGCTTTCGTGATGTACATACGTCCAACCAGCTTCTCGATATGAGCCAGTATGGAATGCTGCAAAGCCGGCAGATGAATTATCCCATGGAGCTGGAACGGGACATTGTGCATGCGGTCAGTATTGGCTTGGAAGAGGAAGCTGTTCGGTTAGTCAAACAATTTCTGGCCGTGCTTCAGATGACGAACGGTACGGAAATGATGATTCATCAAGGGATGATGAAGCTGCTCGGATCGATTCACGATATGATCATCCGCTGTGGCATGAGCCTCGACGATATGTACGACGGCGCTCATTTATACGAGCAGTTTGTGCAAATCCACGAGCCTGCTGAAATGCTGCATTGGTTCGAACATAAGGTGATCGCTCCTTTTGTTAGAGCGCTGTCCATTACATACGATGCCCATTTGCGGGAGCAAATCGAGCAGATCTTATCCGAACTGAGCGAACACTATTTGTCCAATGTCTCTCTGGAAATCTACGCCGACCGGTTAAATGTCAGTCCGTCCAAGCTCAGCAAAGCGTTTAAACAGATTACCGGAGTGAACTTTATCGATTACGTTGTAAGACTGCGGCTGGAACGCTGCAAAGAGCTGCTCGTTCGCTCCGATATGAAAATTAACGATATCGCCGAAACCTTAAACTATCATCCGTCGTATTTGATCCGCTTGTTTAGAAAAAGCGAAGGCATGACACCCGGCCAATATCGGGAAAAGCACACGCAAAGCTTGTAAAAGGCCCCTTTTGCAAGCTTTTTTTATCCGTCAAAAAAGGTAAATCGGCGGAAATCGCCCCGTCAGCCGGACGAAAATTGCGTTTATTCCAGGAAATCGCCGCAGTATCCGGGGAAAAAAGAGTTGATTGCCGGAAATGAAACGACCCGGTATGGTGTTAATAAAAAGGAGGCATGGTTCATGTTCATACAAACGGATACAGCTTTGGAAGAGCGCCCCGCGTTACAAAAGAAAACGAAAACGGGCATCGTCTGGCACGGCATCAAGAGAGATAAAATTCTTTATGTATTGATGCTGCCGGGCCTGCTTTTCTTCCTCATATTCAAATATGTCCCTTTGTGGGGGATCGTTATCGCATTTCAGGACTATTCACCGTATATGGGCATGTGGGCCAGTGACTGGGTAGGCCTGGATCACTTCACCCGATTGTTTGGCAATCTGGATTTTTTCATACTGTTCCGCAATACGATGCTGATCAGTTTGCTCAACCTTGTGTTTTTTTTCCCGGTACCGATCCTGTTGTCCTTGCTATTAAGCGAATTGAACAATATGGTGTTCAGGCGATGGGTGCAGTCGATCGTATATCTTCCGCATTTCCTGTCATGGGTCGTTGTGGTCGGCGTCACCTTCCTGCTGCTGTCGCAATCGTCTGGCGTTGTGAACTTGGCGCTTGCCGATATGGGTTTTCAGAAAATCGACTTCCTGACCAATAAATCGTTATTTTGGATCATGCTCACCTTGCAAAATATATGGAAGGAAACCGGGTGGGGCACAATCATTTTCCTTGCCGCTATCGCCGGCATTGATCCCCAGCTGTACGAGGCCGCCAAGATGGACGGAGCGAGCCGGCTGAGGCAAATATGGCATATTACGCTTCCGGCGATCCGCAGCGTCATCATCGTCTTGTTTATTTTACGCATCGGGCAAATTATGGACGTCGGCTTTGAACAGGTGTTTCTGATGATGAACGGGGCTGTATCGGAAGTGGCGGATGTGTTTGAAACTTACGTCTACCGGGTCGGCATCCAGGGCGGACAGTTCAGCTACAGCACGGCGGTTGGGTTATTCAAATCATTTGTCGGATTATTCCTGGTAGTCATTGCGAATCAGCTGGCCAAACGCTTCGGAGAAGAAGGTGTATATTGAGTACGCCCGGCACAGTAAAAAAGGAGGTTGCGAACATGAAAGAAAGCATAGGGGACCGACTATTCGGTTGGGCTAATGCCGTTATCCTCGTATTCATCAGCATTGTTACAATATTCCCGTTATATTATGTCCTTGTCGTTTCATTCACCAGTCCGTCGGAGTATTTGGATAAGATGGGGTTTGTGTTTTTCCCGGAGCAGTGGACGTTAAGATCGTATGAATATTTGCTCTCAACTTCGTCGTTTAAAGACTCCATGTTAGTCAGTTTATTTCTGTCTACCGTCGGTACAGCTTTAAGTTTGTTAGTCACAGCCGCATTATCTTACGGCTTGTCGAGAAAGCGATTACAGGGGCGCAAGCTGTTTCAGTTTCTCATTTTGATAACGATTTTATTTAACCCGGGCCTCATTCCGCCTTATTTGCTGGTACGGGATCTCGGACTGATGAACAGCATTTGGTCATTAATACTTCCCGTATTGACGAGCGGCTGGTATGTAATCTTGATGCGGAGCTTCTTCGACAGCATTCCGGTAGAGCTGGAGGATGCCGGAATGATCGACGGCTGCAGCGATGCCGGCATCTTCTTCAAAATCATCCTTCCGTTATCGTTGCCGGCCATGGCCGCGTTTGGCCTATTTTATGCGGTTTCATATTGGAATACGTTTTTTAACGCGATTCTTTACATTAACGATAATACCTTGTGGCCGCTGCAGCTGGTTTTGCGCAACATGCTGATCGATTCGTCCACGGCGGTCGGCGGGGCGGTAGCCATGGAAATGATGTCCGAACAGCAAATACCCGCGCAAACGTTAAAGATGGCCGCTGTGGTCATTGCCACGCTGCCGATATTGCTCGTATACCCGTTTCTGCAAAAACATTTCGACAAGGGGGTGATGTTGGGATCGGTAAAAGGCTAAGCGGCAAAACTTCATCGGATTTGTTACCCAATCTGTATAACCAACAAATAAGGGAGGTAGTTGTCTTGAAAGTAACGTTGAAACTTGTCGGAACCGGTATGGCGGCTTGTATGTTGTTATTGTCCGCTTGCTCGGGTGCCGCAAATACCGGAAAAAATGAAGGGGGAACCACAGCGGCCGGAACGAAAAGCGACAGCACGAATAAATCGGGGCCTCCAACGGAGATCAGCATTATTACCGAATTCCACACGACGGAGCCGCCTAGTCAAGAGAATCCGGTATTAAAGGAGTTCGAGAAACGCACCAATACGAAGCTGAATATCATTTGGGTTTCCCCGAACAATTGGACGGAAAAACAAAATGTCGTACTTGCTTCCGGCGATATGCCGGATTTAATGAAGGTGGCCGATCTGCGCAACCCGCTAATGCAGCAAATGGCAAGGCAAGGAGCATTCTGGGACTTGGCTCCCTTCATCAAAGATTACCCCCACTTAATGGAGTATCCGAAAAGCGTATGGGATTCGACCAAAATCAACGGGAAAAATTACGCTCTGCCATCGGTCAGACCGCTGGAAGGTTCGTCGGTTATGGGGATCCGCAAAGACTGGCTGGATAAATTGAACCTGAAGGTCCCGACCACAACGGATGAGCTGTATGGGGTTATGAAAGCGTTTGTCACTAAAGATCCCGATGGCAACGGCAAAAATGATACGGTCGGCTACAACATGAGAGACCCCGGACTTTTCTTGGAGAACGTCTTTAATAAAAGCAACGGCAAATGGAAGCTGCAGGACGGCAAGCTGGCCGACACCACGTTGGAGCCGGGAACGCGTGACTATTTGGTGTGGATGAACAAAGCGTATACGGAAGGCCTGATCCCCAAAGACTTCGCCGTGATGAAGACGACGCAAGCGGAGGAATTGGCCACATCGGGCAAATCCGGATTAACGACCGACGGGATGCTTGGATTATGGCGGCAAATCGAAAATCCGCGCAAATCCGACCCGAAGGCCGATTATATGGCCCTAACGTCCTTAAACGGCGTCACTACGCAATCCGCCGGGTTTCTCGGCGTGTACCTGATTCCCAAGAAGGTGCCCGAAGCCAAGGTGAAGAAAATTTTGGAGCTGATGGACTACGGCGCTACGGAGGAAGGCTTCAGCTTAGCGATATACGGCATCAAAGGCGTACATTACAACGAAGTCGACGGATTTAAAGTAGGGACCAAGCAAGCGGATACGGACAGTATTTCGGTCAGTTCCTTCGGTAAAATTTTCGAACGTTACGAGAAATATTTGTACGCTTATGCGCCAGGCATGACAAAAGAAGTGTTCGAGCGGAATAAAGTGATTTTGGATGAAAAAGCGAAAATCAGCATTCCCGATCCCTCCATCGGATTAATCTCGGAAACGGATATTCGCGTCGGTGCCGAATATAAGAAGAAAACCGACGATTTGAAGGTAAAGGTGATCATGGGACAGGAACCGATCGGGTCCTGGGACAATTATGTCAAAAAGCTGAAAGAGGACACGGAATATCAAAAAATAATTGCCGAAATGAACAAAGCTTACCAAGAACGGGCTAAATAACGAATTAATTAATGTGCTAAATAATTTTCGGCCCCAGTCGCACATACGTCGGGGTCGGCCTTATTAAAGATGGAGGAATGCGTATTATGAAACAATACAACTATACAGTTTTGATTCACGGCCAATTGTCGACAAACAAATTTCGTTATCCGAATGAAAAACGGGAGGTGATTTGCTCCACCACGCTGATCCAAGGAAACGGCGTCAACATCATCGTTGATCCGGGGTGGCGCGATGAGCCGCTGCTGGAGCAGCTTAAGCTGCACGGGTTGTCCCCGGAGCAAATCGACATCGTGTACGTCACTCATATGCATGCCGATCATTACCGTTCGATTCGGTTGTTTCCGCAGGCGAAGAAGTTGGGCTACCGCAAGGAAATCGACAATTGGAGGAACAAAATCAGCGAAGCCGACCGCGATATTTTGGAAAACCTGGAGCCGGTCGACAAGGAGATTTACGAGGACATAACAATCGTGGAAACACCCGGCCATACGCTGGAGCACACCTCCGTATTGTTTCAGCATCAAGGAAAGCAGGTGCTTGTCGCCGCGGACGCCGTTTTAGTGATCGAATATTTTGAACATAGGGAAGTACATGTCATTTCAGAAGATCAGGAGCTCGCCCGGCAGACGATCGATAAGGTCAGAGCTTTGGCGGATATCATCATCCCCGGGCACGATGCGCCATTTGAGAACTGGTTTAAGGATAACAAGCAGCGGTCGTAAAAGAAAAGGTAGAGATGGAGGAACTAGTTGATGGCATGGTGGTCAAATAACAACTTAAGGCTGATTCAAAATAATCTTCGAGAGTCTGACGCAAATCTCGATGTCGATTTGTTAATGGGACAACTTAACGAGCTATCGGCAAATGTGCTGATGATGAATGCCGGAGGCATCGTGGCTTTTTATCCAACGAAGCTGGAATATCATTACAGGGCGACGGGGCAGCAGAAGGATCTGCTCCGGGAGGCGATTGATAAAGCGCATGACCATGGCATGAAGTTTATTGCCCGGTTTGATTTCAGCAAGGCGCATGAATCGATTTTGGCCCGTAAACCGGAATGGTTCTACCGGACCAAGGAGGGGAAGGGGGTTAACTATTTTGGCATCGCGCATACTTGCCTAAACGGATATTACCAACGGGAATATTCGCTGCAGATCATTAACGAGGTCATCTCCAACTATGAGGTGGACGGTATTTTCTTTAACATGTTCGGCTACATCACAAGGGATTACAGCGGCAACGATTACGGCCTTTGCCATTGCAGCAATTGCCGGGAGAGATTTCGCGAACTGTACCATTTGGAGCTGCCGGAGAAAGCAGACCCAAGCGATCCTGTGTACAAGCAGCACAAGTTGTTCCAGGAGCAAACGACACGGGAGATGCTTGACCGGATTCACGATCTGGTAAAAAGTAAAAACAAAGATATCGCCATCTCGACCTATAACGAACATAAAGTGGACATTGTCCGCAAGGAGTCAAACACAGATAAAGCAAGGCCCCATCCCGTTTGGCTTTACTCCGCTTCGGAAAATGTGAAGTCACTGGAGGATTCCTGGGACGACAAGCTGATCAGCAACTGCTGTATCAATGCGGTCGATCTGGTGCACCGGTTTACGGCGGTGTCCAAACATGAGATCGCTATCCGGCTGAAAGAGAGCTTGGCCAGCGGCTCGGGGCTGGACTTCTGCATCATCGGCGTATTTGACGACTATCCTGACAGGGAGAACCTGCCGGTCGTCGCCGAAATTTTTCAATACCATAAGGAAAATGAAGCGTATTACGGGAATTTTCAATCCGTAAGCGAGGTAGCCCTAATCAAGCCAAGATCAACTGTACAATCCGATGCCAAGGAATATTTCGGGCTATTCAAAATGCTGAAAGAAGAGCATGTGCTTTTTGACGTCATCCATCAAAATACACTGGTTCAGAGCAGAGAGCGGCTGAGCCGTTATAAGGTGGTGCTGATTCCGGATATTATCGGGTTTACAGACGAGGAGCTTAACGTGCTGGAGCAGCTATCTCGCGAGGGCCGCTGTTTGTTCAGCACGGGCCGCTCATTCACCTTGGATGATGCAAATCGGGCGTTTATGGAGCGAATTTTCGGCGCTTCTTGGGTGGAGACGCATCATTTCTACCGGGAAGCGGCGTATTTACAGACCGGAGACAAACAAGTGTTCAAAAGCTTCGGCCAGCGGGATTGGCTGCTGCTGGACGGTTCATTCTGCCGCGTACGATATGCCGAGAATATGACAAGGCATCTGCCCTTGGTAGTCCCATCCACCTTCGGGCCGCCGGAGAGGGCGTATGGACATAGTGTGTCCACGGAGTGGTTCGGCGCAGGCATTGGCGCAGGCGGACAGCACGGCAGCGGCACGACGGTACATCTGCCTTGGCAGCCCGGCCGGCTTTATTATATGTTCGGATATGCTGACAATAAACGGGTGATCACGGACCTTCTCGATCAAATTGTATCCTATCGCAGTCATGTTACGACCAACGCGCCGCAAACGGTCGAATTGTTTTATAATAAAATAGATGAACAAACCTACATCCTACATCTGCTCAACGTGTCAGGTTTTAACGGTGTCACCTATTTCGAACCGGTTCCTGTTCACGATATTACCGTCACGCTGCCGCAAATAAAGGAATGCAAACATGTGGCGAGTTTGATTCGCGGACAAAGTATTTTTTCCACGATGGATGAGCATGGCTTGACGCTTGAAGTGCCTCAACTTTCCGATTTTACAGCAATCCTGTTGAAAACCATATAAACCGTTCTTATTTTAATTTTGCCGCGTAAATCGCGGCTTTTATTGTTTTCCACGGCAGGGTAAAATGAGATTAATGACACACACATCAGGAATTATGGACGAAGATGACCCATAAAGTTAGTTGTAGCAACATACGAATGGGGGAGTCAAATGTATTATCAACCATGGACTTTGTATTCTTCGCCCGCTTCACCCATAGTTCCCGCATGTCATCATACGATCGAAGTGACCGGGGAAGGGGTAGTCCCGGTAGCTCCTCAGAAAGCGATTATCACTCTGGGAGTTGTAACCGAGAATATCAGCTTAACTGCGGCTCAGAAAGAAAATGCGGGTACTGTTACCAATATCATCGAAGCTTTATTGAGCTTATCCGTCCCTAAGGAACATATTCAAACGACGCAATACAGCATCGATATCCAATATAATTATGAGGACGGCAAACAGACATTTCGAGACTATAAAGTCACTCATTTACTGCAGCTAACGATAGATAAAATCGAACTGACCGGGTTTATCGTGGATACAGCCGTCAAGAACGGCGCCAATACGGTGTCGAACATCCAATTTACATTGGATCACCCGGAGACGGCCTATAACAACGCCTTATCTTTAGCTATAAAAAATAGCCAGGAAAAAGCAGCAACCATAGCCAACACATTAGGCGTGAAGATTCATCCGCTTCCTTGCCTTGTTCAGGAGTTATCTCGGGCCAATGAACAACTTCCATCCCCCGTATCGTTTGCCATGAAGGCAGTTACGCCAATTCAGCCGGGGGAGTTGAGAATTTCCGCTGCGATTAAAGCCAATTTCACCTACAGTTAAAGCCGGAAATACGCCTCGTAGAAGCAGAGTTGAGGGGAAGGAGGGAATGAAAAAAAGCCCTTAAAAGAGCTTTCGGAATCTTGCCGTATTGGGTTTACGTAATTGTTTTCTTCCAACCCACGCGATGCCGGTTATAGAAAACACAATAAGAATGCAGCCTTCAAAAACGGATATATGATCATCATTAGTCCATACAAGCGTAAGGAAAAATAAAATCCACAAATTGACGTAAATGTATTCATAAAGTAACCTCGGCAATTTAACATCCCTCCCCTGAGTACATTTTATATGAAGAATAAGAGGATGTGAATGATGTGGAGAAAATAATTTTGAAAGCATTTACATTTTTATGTAATCAAGGGTTTGATTGGTCGATATGCGGCGGTACAGCAATTGATTTATTTATAGGCAGGCAAACTCGCATACATAAAGATCTGGATGTTGCTGTATTTTGGGAAGATAGGAATTCAATCATTGAATTGATGTTAAGTTCGGGCTGGAGAGTACTTCAGGCATGTGGCGGTGGCGTAGTTCAAGAGCTAAAGGGGATGCAAAAGGAGTCATTTGAAAAGCGAAATTTATTTTGTTTTAATGCCCATGAGGAACGGGTTAGATTGGAGCTGATTGAAGAAGAAAGGTATCGGTTTGGACTGGAAAAGACGGAACAACGGGATTTTACATATGTTGAATTCCTTTTTAATGACCGCCATAATGGAGAATTATACTTACCAGGGAATTCGAACATTAAACGCGAGCTGAATAAAGCTATATTATCAGCTTCGGATGAAGTGCCTTATCTGGCTCCTGAATTAGTTCTATTTTATAAATCAAGTTATTTGAATGGTTCCGATGCGGCGGATCATCATCAAGACTTTGCAGTGACCTTACCACATCTTAATGTGGAGCAAAAGGGATGGCTAAGGGAAGCCCTTGAAAAGCAATATTCTAAAGATCACGCCTGGTTAAAAAGATTGAACTGACGGCTGACGACGTCGGAAGGATAGATGCCGTGGCAGCGGAGCAGCCAAATATTCAATAGGATTTATGATTTTGCAGGATATGAGTGAAAAAGGAGATGCCGGCTTTGAGCAAAAAGGTGGATTATAAAAAAGATTACAAGCAGTTCTATATGCCGAAACCGGTACCGGACATCTTGTTTGTACCGAAGATGCCGTTTATTATGGTTGATGGATCCGGGGATCCGAATGGCGAGGCATTCGCCATGGCAGTTGAAGCTTTATACAGTATGAGTTATTCGGTGCGAATGTCCTACAAAAGTAAAGATGTGCCCGTTGGATATTACGACTATACGGTTTTTCCGCTTGAGGGCCAATGGGACTTGCTTGATCGCTCAAAACCGGCGACGGACAAAAGCAATTTTAAGTATACGGTCATGATACGCCAACCCGATTTTTTGACTGAAGAAGGGTTCGAGCGATTTTGGGAACAGACAAAAAAGAAAAAACAAAATCCGTTCCTTGAGAAAGTCCGGTTTGAACATGCGGAAGACGGATGGAGTTGTCAAATGATGCACGTGGGAAGCTTTGATAATGAGCCAGAAAGTTTTGCGCGTATGGAAGCGTTTTGCAGTGAAAATGGATTTATCCGTTCAAGCAAAATTCATCGGGAAATTTATTTATCGGATCCCCGACGAATTGAACCGTCCAAGATGAAAACCGTGTTAAGATTCCCTGTCAACAAATTAAACAAACCTTGATATCCAGACATTACGTTATTGGACAAGCTAGTCAATTGAAAATTGAAAACCGGCATCCTCGATTTTCGCAATCCGTAAGAAATGTTCTCATGTTCGGCATGTTAGGATGAAGGGGATAAGACGGTGTTGACCAGAGGAGCGATTACCATGAACGTTATTGAGGATTGGATCGGCGAATTAAAAAGGGAAGCCGTATCGACGCGGACGCTTCTCGAAAGAATTCCGGAAGACAAGTTTTCTTGGAGGCCTCATCCGAAATCGATGTCTTTAGGACAACTCGCCTTGCACACTGCGGGAGTGGCCGGTGGGCTGGCTCTGTTGCTTGACGAAGCAGTCAGCGAACTTCCGGTCGTTCCGCTGCTGGAGCCTGCCACTCGGCAAGAACTGCTCGAATCGCTGGAGTGGAGCGTGTCTCTCGCCGAGAGCAAGCTTCGGGAATGGGGAGAAGATTACTTAAGGAATACGTGGAAGCTCGTCAACAAAGGGGAAACCATCTTGGAGGCGCCACGGATCGACATGGCGCGTGCGCTGATGTTTAATCACGTGTATCATCATCGGGGGCAGTTAACGGTCTATCTCCGACTGCTTGACATACCGGTTCCAGGAACATACGGCCCCAGTGCGGACGAAAATTAAACGCTCATTCTAAACTCCTTGCCCAGCAGGGAGTTTTTTAGATTTTTAAAATCAAAAAAACCTCAAGCATTTCTGCCAGGTTCTCAGGTATTGTTGCATATAAACAAACACGATGATATAATCATTTTACGAATATTCACGGTAGAATGAACATAAATATGACATCTTACAATTTAATTGTAGCATGCCGGTAAACCCTTGTCAAATGTTTTCTCAATTTAATGGTTAGGAGCGATATTAAATGAGCTCATTGGTTCTTGGCTTCGAAGAAATCGAAAAAACTCAGCTTTGGCTTGTTGGCGGAAAAGGATTACATGTAGCGCAATTATCGAAAATTCAAGGAATACAAGTGCCGGAAGGTTTTTGCGTGACGACAGCAGGTTTTCAAAAAGCGATTAAACAAAACGCCACGTATTATGCTTTGCTCTATCGGCTAGCCCTACTAAAAGCAGAGGATCGAAATCAAATTGGCGAAATCAGCAGGGAAATTCGGCAGATCATTATGGAAGCGGAAATTCCTGCCGATGTAGTGAAAGCAGTTACTCAATATCTTTCTCGGTTCGGAGAAAAATATGCTTATGCTGTGCGTTCCAGTGCGACAGCTGAAGATTTACCGCATGCTTCTTTTGCCGGCCAACAAGATACCTATTTAAATATTATCGGCGTAGAAGCCATCCTGCAGCATATCAGCAAATGCTGGGCTTCCTTATTTACCGATCGCGCGGTAATCTACCGTATACAAAATAGATTTGACCACAGTCAAGTTTATTTATCCGTTGTCGTTCAAAGGATGATCTCCTCGCAGGCTTCAGGGATTATGTTTACCGCTGATCCGGTATCCTCAAACCGCAAGCTGTTATCCATCGATGCCGGCTTTGGACTCGGGGAAGCATTGGTCTCGGGTCTGGTATCTGCGGATTGTTATAAAGTTCGGGAAGGGGAAATCATCGATAAAAGGATTGCAGCCAAAAAGTTAGCTATCTATGGACGAAAAGAAGGCGGAACAGAGACCCTCCAGCTCGATCCCGAACAGCAGCAACATCAAACACTTAGCGATCAACAAATTTTACAATTGGCACGTATCGGAAGACAGATTGAAGCTTATTTTGGCTGCCCGCAAGACATCGAATGGTGTTTGGCCCATGATACATTTTACATTGTTCAGAGCCGGCCCATCACGACTTTATTCCCAATTCCTGAAGCAAATGATCAAGAAAATCACGTATACCTTTCTGTAGGTCATCAGCAAATGATGACCGATGCCATGAAGCCGCTGGGATTGTCCTTTTTCCTATTAACGACTCGTGCGCCGATGCGTAAAGCAGGCGGAAGATTGTTTGTTGATGTTACGCCTTTGTTGGCTTCGCCGGCCAGCAGAACGACAATAGTAGAAACTCTGGGAAATTCCGATCCGCTCATAAAAGACGCGCTGATGACCATAATAAATCGGGGAGATTTTATAAAATCGCTACCGGATGATAAAGTATCGCCTAATACCACCGTTAGATATGCCAATATGCCGGATCAACTTGAAAGCGATCCGTCCATCGTTGCTGAGTTGATGAAGCGGAGTCAAACCTCGATAGAAAAATTAAAACAAAACATCCAAACAAAATCAGGGACCGCTGTATTTGATTTTATTTTGGAAGATCTCCAGGAATTAAAGAGCATTTTATTTGATCCGCAAAGTACGAATGTGATAATGGCGGCTATGAATGCTTCAGCGTGGATCAATGAAAACATAAACAAGTGGTTGGGTGAAAAAAACGCAGCGGATACACTTTCCCAGTCTGTGGTTGGCAACATTACCTCGGAGATGGGGCTGGCGTTATTGGATGCCGCAGATGCAATCCGCCCTTATCCGGAAGTCGTTGCTTTCTTACAACACGTCGAAGAGGGTGACTTTGGGGATGAATTGGTTAAGTTCGATGGCGGACAGGAAACCCGTGACGTTATCTGCGCTTTTCTCAACAAATATGGAATGCGATGTGCCGGAGAAATCGACATAACCCGAACTCGATGGAGCGAAAAACCAACTACACTTGTTCCGATCATTTTGAGTAATATTAAAAACTTCGAGCCTAATGCCAGCAAGCGGAAATTTGAGCAAGGGCGGCAGGAAGCTTTGAAAAAGGAACAAGAGGTATTAGAACGGTTAAAGCAATTGCCGGATGGCGAGCAAAAAGCCAAAGAGACCAAACAAAGGATCGACCTGATCCGGAATTTCAGCGGGTATAGGGAATATCCCAAATACGGCATGGTTAACCGCTACTTCATATATAAACAGGCTTTACTGAAAGAAGCTGAGCAGCTCGTACACGCGGGTGTTATACATGAACAAGAAGATATGTATTATCTTACTTTTGAGGAGCTTCGTGAAGCCGTACGCACCAAGCAACTGGATGACCAGATCATCAGCAAACGAAAAGACGAATACATGTTATATGAAAAATTAACTCCGCCACGTGTAATCACGTCGGATGGCGAAATTATCGCTGGGGAGTACAGCCGGGAAAATATCCCGGCCGAAGCGATCGTAGGGTTACCGGTTTCATCTGGAGTTATTGAGGGGCGGGCACGTGTCATTTTAAACATGGAAGAGGCTGATCTGGAAGAGGGAGATATATTAGTCACCGCGTTTACCGACCCGAGTTGGACACCGCTGTTTGTATCTATAAAAGGTCTAATCACCGAAGTGGGCGGATTGATGACCCATGGAGCGGTTATCGCACGTGAATATGGCTTGCCGGCAGTTGTCGGCGTGGAGAATGCCACCAAGCTGATAAAAGACGGGCAGCGAATTCGCGTGCATGGAACAGAAGGGTATATTGAAGTGTTGTAAGCCGCAGGATAATTGGTCATAGTGGCCTCCTCACGAATGATTTGCTTTGTCATCCAACAATGCATACGGATCATTCTAGCAGGGGGCACTATGACCAATAAGGTATGAATGAAAACCCTTAAAATTGTAACAACACCTGCCAAAGACTGGACAGCAGAGATGGCAAATAAAGTAAAAAATTATTTGCAAAATGGCGGAAAAGCGGTGTTTGCGCTTAATTTTACAACTTCCGGGTTTCCTAATCTCATGTCAGTGTTGGGTGCCTACGGAGTGTCTGTAGATAATAAGGTGATCATAGAACCAAATACAAACAATGCTTTACCTAATCAACCTACGGTATTGCTGCCTAATATGGAAGCAACTGAAATTACAAAAAATATGGCAGACAAACAATACAAAGTGTTGCTGCCGGTAGCAACTGACATTAAACAAAATGATATAAAGAGAACTTCTTTAAAAATCAATCCGTTATTAACCAGTTCAACTAAGGCGTATGCTAAAAATAGCTCGGCTCAAAGTATTGAAAAAGCGAATGGCGATATGTCAGGGCCGTTTAATCTGGCAGTCATGATTACGGATTATACGAATACGCAAGCGTATGTCGAAACCAAATTAATCGTGATGGGTACAGATACGTTAATATCGCCTGAATCCAACTCAGTATCCGGGGGAACGAATTATAATTTCATAGTAAATTCAATAAATTGGACTCAAGGCAAAGAAAGCGGAAGCTACATCCCTCCTAAAGCCCCTAATGTGGCTGCCCAGTTGCAATTAAGTGGCGGACAAGCGGTTCTCATAACATTAATAACCGTAATTGTCATTCCATTCATGCTATTAACTAGTGGCATTGTGGTTTGGGCTAGAAGGAGAAACAGCTAAATGAAGAAAAAAATGATATTTTTAAGCGCGGTGGCCGCGGTTTTGGTTATCCTATTGATGATTCAATTTGCAATTCAACCCATTGATAATCAAAAAGGAACTCAAGCAGCGGCAGCGGAAACAACCGTGTCAACACCCGCATTTTCGATTGATGGCAATGAAAGCGATGTAAAAGAAATCAAAATCGTAAACGCAGCCGGTATGGTTGAATTGGTACATGCAAAGGGGACTTCGGGTAACGAGAGTAAAGATTGGGTTTTGGGAACAAAACCGGACTTTCCGGTTGACCAGGAGTTGTTAAACGAAATTGCTGTAAGCGCTATATCTACGAAGTTCAGTTTGCTTGACGAACATGCAGCGAATGTACAGCAATTCGGGTTAGGTCCTGCACATGCTGAAGTGATTGTTTCTCTCAAAAATGGAAGAGATTATACAATAAAAATAGGTAAACCAACTCCGGACCAGGCCAATTATTATGCTGCTATTGAAAATGAAAAAGGAATTTATTTAATGAGCAGCGGTAATGCAGCCAAATTATTAGTAAGTTCAAACGATTTGTTTGACAAAAACTTGCCTGAAATGAATTTGAAAAACTTGAAGTCAATGGAGGTACTTAAGTCAGCTCAGCTTTTTTTAGATCTGAAAGCCAAACAAAACATAACGTCTACACCTGCAGCTTTAACAGGAGGGCAGCCTTTACCAACCAATCATTTAGTTATGAAGTACCCTATACCTGATAGAGATGTTTACTTGGAGGATTTCGCCAAACGTGCTTTTGGATTAAACGCGGGTGCCTTCAATATAACTAGTAACACGATAAAAGTAATATCACTGGTTGAGGAGAAGCAGTCAGACTTGGGACGTTACGGGCTTTCGGTGCCTGCATTAGAGCTTAACATTCAAGATGATAAAAATAATTATCATCTAATGTTCGGTGACGCTAGCGGCGATATCATGTATGCTAAATTTGCTGATAAGAACTATATTTTTTCGATAAGCAGAGAGAGTGTCCATCCATTACTTACATTTGAGCCCATTCAGTTCATAGATCGCTTTTTGGCCCTAATCAATATAATTGATTGTAACCAAATTTCAATCGAAACTTCATCTGCGAAATTCGATGTAAACATGAATCACAAACAATTACCTTCAGCAAGCGGACAATCAACCCAAGGAGAAATACAAAGCGGAACCATTAACGGTAAAATGATCGAGCTTGATCAATTAAAAAAGTTGTATCAAATGATCATAGGACTGAGTTTTGATGCGTTCATAGAACCTGTAGAAAAACCTGGAGATCCATTAACTACGATAAAATATACAACTATAAAAGGAGAAAAGACCGTAACGTTCTATCAATATAACGATAACTTCTATGTAGTCAAAGTAGATGATGGACCTGCTCAATATTTAATAAATGAACAAGCCGTTCATGAAGTCATTACGGCCTGCAAGGAAAGCATGTAACAATCACATTATGAGTTAGGGGATGGCACTTGTGAAAGCACTAATTATTTCTGATGTCCACGCCAATATTTATGCATTGGAAAACATATGGAAACAAGAGAAAGACAGTGATGTCATTTATTGTGCGGGGGATTTGGTTGATTACGGACCTTTTCCTAAGGAAGTAATACAGTGGGTTACAGAGCATAAGGTTTTATGCGTGAAAGGAAACCATGATGAGCGTGTAGCTGCCTTATATCGCAACAAAGATCAATTGTGGAATGTTTCGGATGAGGAGCGAACTTGGGCACATGACAATGCTCAGAAGCTGAATGAGGCGGAAATTGAATTTTTGGAAAATCTGCCGCAATCAATCACATTCACTATGGATTCTATTGGATACAGCATGCAGCATATGTACAACAATTACGAGACCATTGCCAGCCTTCACCATTATTATAACTTTTGGGAACAGATGACCAAAGAACCGATTGCGAGCATGGAACATAAACGAATGATATTCGGCCACACGCACCGGAGAGCTATTCATTATCTCAGCAACCATGAACTTTGGATGAATCCCGGTAGTATCTCGTATCGCAGGCCGGACGATCCGTCTAAAGAAGCACATTATATGACAATCACAGATGGGCGTATCGATATGAAGAGTTTATCGTATGATCGTTCACCTCTGCTGCAGGCAACCTTGTCCACAACACTTAAGCAAAAAGGAGAACGAGATGTAGCTCTTGTCTTTTTCGGAGAAAAGTAGAGGAGCTGCTGTAAATTCAAGTTTTTTATTTTATCGGGGCAGATTCTTAAGACAAATCAGTGTCAAGAATCCGCCCCGATGTGTATTCCTTTTATCGGTTTCTTACGGAAGCAATTGTTGCGTTTTCCGGAACTTGAACCAATTTGGATTTTGTAATTCCGATTTTTTGAGAAATATAAATACCCGTATGACCGGAGAATAAATAGCTGATGGCGCAGCCCATAAACATATAGACCATTCCTTGCGACCCGAAAAGTTCAATCCCCATAACAAAGCAAGCCAGAGGGGTATTGGTCGCACCGCAAAATACGGCGATAAATCCGATGGCCGCGAGCAATGGAGCGGAAACATGCAAGAGGTCGGCCAGCGAGCTGCCCAGCGTTGAACCGATAACAAATAAAGGCGTAACTTCTCCGCCCTGAAACCCTGCGCCGAGCGTAAGTGACGTGAAAATCGTCTTCCAAAGAAATGCCAGATGAGGGACCGATTGCTCAAATGATTGAGAAATCAGCGGAATGCCAAGCCCCAGATAATCGCGAGTGCCGAAGGCATAGGTCAGCCCAATAATGACGATTCCGCCAACGAAGCTTTTCAGTATTGGATTTGTAAACATTTTCGTAAACAGCTTCTTTAGTCCGTGCGTCAGCTCACTAAACAAGATGCTGGCAAGCCCAAATACAATCGATGCGATGATGATTTTGAAAACAAGGGAACCTGATACATCGGGTACATGCCCGATCGAGAAATGCACATGCTGAATCCCCCAGGCAGCGGTAACCAAATTCCCCACAAAACTTGCGATAAAGCAGGGGACCAGCGCTTCATATTGGACCACACCAATCGCAAGTACCTCAAGCCCGAAAATCGCTCCGGCCAATGGCGTGCCAAAAACAGATCCAAATCCGCTGCTAATGCCGCACATCAAAATAATGCGGCGATCCGCCTGATTTAATTTGAAAAGATTGCCGACCCATTCTGAAAAACTTCCTCCCATTTGCACGGCAGTTCCTTCCCGGCCGGCGGACCCCCCGAACAGATGCGTAATAAAAGTGCCAAAGAGCACGAGTGGCGCCATCCGAAACGGGATGGATCCGTTCCCCTCATGAATCTGCTCTAAAATCAGGTTGTTCCCTTTCGATGAGGTTTTCCCGTATTTGTAATATAAATAGCTAACGAAAGCTCCGCCGAAGGGGAGTAAAAATAAGATCCACGGATGATTCAAACGTTCGTTGGTCGCCAAATCTAAGCTTGCCAAGAATAACGCGGAAGCCGAACCGGTTAAAACACCTACAATACTGCCCAGAAAGATCCACTTCATAAAGGAACCAAGAATCGCCACATGCATGACTTTTTCCGCTAGGGCGTACGCTTTTTGTCTCTGACTTAATGCGAATTTTACCACTGCCAAGTTTCTCTCCTTTAATTTTCTTTGTTTTTTTGTTGTTGTACAGCAATAAAGCGATTGATTTTCCTCCTTTTTGTACGTATTGCCGCTGTTTTCGACAAAAAAAATAGACTCCTACCAGCATAAATAAACTGGTAGGAGTCATTAGCACAACGGCGGTTATGGCGAACTCCATCGCCTATTAAACTATGTTTTATTTTACAATAATCGCTTTATTTCGTCAATTGATTCTTGCCGGCAGCGCCGCCATAAAAACCACGAATACGATCGCAGTCCAAAACGGATAGATGTCCGTACCCTTACTGCCATTATCCGAATTATGGAAAAAAACTTCAAATGATCGGTACCTGTGCCGATGAATAATGTATAAATCATCCAAATGATTTGGGAACTTACATCATGCAATCAAAGGAGAACTTTATGTGGAGAAAAACGTTTTTATGCTTTTGCCTAGGCATGCTGAGTTTTGTGTCGGTCATGTATGCGGAAGAAAGCAGCCCTAAAGGAATAAGCTTAAGCTGGATTCACGATTCGGGCGCGGCGGTAGTCAAGCAGCCGTTCGGCGGCGGGCTGACAGCAAACGCTTCGGCCGTGAATGTGGATACTGACGGCAATGTGATCTATGCCGCCTATATGTCAACGGACACCGTCACCGTCCGCTCTTTCTCTCCGGAAGGCATTCTGAACTGGCGTCAGGATTTCGATGCCGCTCAAGTAACCCCCTTTTTGGCAGTGAGCCGAGACGGGAATACCTATATCTACTTTCACAAAGTGACCCCAAGCGGCGTCAGTGTGCATGTATATGCCATTAACAACAGCTCCGGAGAAATCCGGTGGGAACGCATGTTTAATTCGCCGTGCTCGGTTTCAGTGCGAAATGTAGACGGAGTTAACGTTTATTGCCGTACCGGCGGAGCACTCTACAGCGGGGACAGCAGTCTGACGGCCATCGACAGTAACGGAGAGGAGCTTGGAAGCCTTATGATTAGCGGAGAACTTAAAGGCCCTGGCTTCAGCTCCGTAACGATCCCCGGTTTAAACAGCCCGGATACGGAGGTTGCTCCGGGTTGGCTCGTATCGATTCAACAAGATACGTTCAGTGTATATAGCGAATACGGACAGCGGGTTTATACGGTTCCATCCGAAGATATCGCCGAACTTAACGCCAATCCGTGGCTGATCGGCTATTATGTATTTGATGACGGCTCGATGCTGCTGCGTTCGGATACGCAATCCCGATATTACGATCAAGACGGACAGTTGCAGTGGACCCGGGCATTCGGCAGACAATCCAATTTTGTATTTGCGCTAAGCCGCCTGTATTACTATGACAACAATTCGAACAACTTGCATAAAATCAGCAGGGCGGACGGAAGCGACGAACTTACGTTTACTGCGGATCGTAACATGACGAAGGTGTATTTCGATAAGGCAGCTTCCATATCCGGCACGGCGGACGGCGGCGTCATTTTTGCCGGCACGCAGTCGTATTGGACGACCGCATTGGAACCCGATACGATGAAACCGCTCATCCGGTTTCCAGTTGAGATATCTGCCGATTCGGCCAAATCGGCGGCAGCCGGTCTTGTCAGCGAACACAACGCAAAGCTGGATCCGGACAACATCTATACGGCAAGTTTTCCATCCGCTATCGATTTTGAACGAAAACAACTCTATTACCTCAGCGCGTTTGGTGACGGCAAACTCGACAGTACGATATTTGGCCTGTTTTCCGCCAAGCTGCCTTTTGCCGACGCAGCCAACCATCCCGGAGCGCAAGATTTGCTGCGTTTGTATCGCGAAGGGGTCATTTCGATTCCAAGCGACGGACTGATCCGCCCTGACGAGCCGCTTACAAAAGAGCAATTTATCGCCATGCTCACTCGTGCAGCCAAGGTAGGAGGCCAATACAAGGGGCCGACATTTACCGATGTTCAGCAGGATCGCTGGTCGTATTATTTGATCGAAAAGGCTGTTGTGCTGCGGATCTTGGACAAAGGCGAGGGAAAACTGAACCCCGAAAAGCTGATTACAAGCGGAGAATGCGCCGCTATGGCGGGAAAAGGGGCACAGCTGTTAAAATTGCCTGCCTTCTCCCCGAAACCGGTCGTGTATTCGGATGATGAATACATCGCCGCGGCGACAAATGCAAACTTCCTTGACGGAATAGCCCTTTTCGACAAAAACAAAAACATAACGAAAGCCGAGGCGGCTTCCATCATCGTCCGGTTTATGGATTATCGGGACTCTCAACGTGCAGCGAAGCCGTAAGACCAGGGATCTGATTAATAAGTAAATTAACTTCCAAATAAAACCAGCTGTAGTCTTGGACTGAAAAAAGTCCTAGACTGCTGCTGGACGTTAGTACATTTTCCGACCTCACAGCGTTTTCATTTCCATTTTCAAAAAAATGCAAGAAATGGGTAAATGTTTTTGACGATTAGCGCATCGTCAACTCCACTGTTGTGGTGGTATGCTAGTATTATTAATAAACAAGGCAGTAAAAAAATGGATCCGCAAGACGTCATCAGCATATGGTGGCTGGAAGAATGCATCATGCCAAGAGGGCGGCCGTTTCAGCTTAATAAAGCGAACCGGTTTTTTGTCCTCAAGCTAGTATACTAGGGTAACTAGTCATCCTAATTTTATTTGTAAGCGCTTCAAGGATGAGTGGCGGCTCGTCTTTCTGCGGACGGGAGGGTCTTATGAGTATTCAAATTGACGCATTAAGAGACAAAAGAGGACTCATACGGGATTTCGTTTACGAAACCTTGAAGAAAAACATCATGGAGCTGCGGCTCGAGCCGGGAAGGTTTATCTCGGAAAAAGAACTGGTCGAGATGCTCCAAGTGAGCAGGACGCCGATTCGTGAAGCCTTGGTTAAACTTACTCAGGAGGAATTAATCGCAACCACTCCTCAGAAGGGCTCGATCATATCGCTTATCGACTTGCAGCATGCGGAAGAATCGCGTTTTGTCCGAAAAACATTGGAATCCTCGGTTGTGCGGGAAGCATGCGAGCTGCTTAGCAAGGAGCAGGTGCTTCATCTGCAAAATCTCGTCTCGCTGCAGGAACTGTGCGAATCCGAACAAAATTACGGGCGGCTGTTTGAGCTCGATGAAGAGTTTCACAAATCGATTATGGTCGGCTGCGGCCGGGCCCGTACGTGGGGACTTATTCAACAAATGGCAACGCATGACAACCGGATCCGGTTTTTACGGCTTGCTTCCGATTCCGACTGGCAAATTATACTGGCCCAGCATCATGGAATTGTTCGTGCCATCA
Organism: Paenibacillus thalictri; assembly: GCF_004307995.1. GTDB lineage: Bacteria > Bacillota > Bacilli > Paenibacillales > NBRC-103111 > Paenibacillus_AF > Paenibacillus_AF thalictri. Next base: position 288,649 of record NZ_SIRE01000008.1, read on the forward strand.
AAGAGAAGGACCCCGACCAAGCGGAAAAAATGCTAAGGGATCATTTGGAGATGGTCGTGATTGAAAAAGAAAATTTAAAACAGAAGTACGCTAAATTTTTTAAATTTTAAAATAAATCTTAGGAGTGAAAGACGATGATTAAAGTCGCTGTTATCGGTACCGGCGGAATCGCAAATTCGCATCTGGAGGCGTATGTGTCCTCATTTAAGGGAAGATGCCAAGTCGTTGCGTTATGTGACATTTACGAGGAGAAGGCCATCCGGTATAAAGAAAAATTTCAGCTCGACTGCAGGGTCGAACAAGACTACCATGAGCTGCTGGACAGCGATATCGATCTGGTGTCGATCTGCACTCCGCCGTATACGCATGCTCAAATCGCCATCGACTTTTTACGTGCCGGAAAGCATGTATTGGTAGAGAAGCCGATGTCTTCGTCTTTGGAAGAATGTGACAGCATGTTGGAAGCGGCTTCAGAGTCGAAGCGCATTTTGTCCGTCATCGGGCAAAACCGGTTCAGAGACCCGATCATGAAGCTGAAGCGCACGCTCGACACCGGCAAGTTAGGCAAAATCGTACATGCGCAGGTCGATTCCCACTGGTGGAGAGGGCACTGCTATTACGATTTGTGGTGGAGAGGCACTTGGGAGAAGGAAGGCGGCGGCTGTACGCTGAACCACGCCGTTCATCATATTGACATGCTGCAGTGGATGATGGGGATGCCGGACAAAGTGCATGCGGTGATGAGCAATACGTCGCATGATAACGCGGAAGTCGAGGACCTTTCCATAGCGATTCTTTCTTACGGCAACGGAGGCCTGGCGCAAATTACAAGTTCTGTCGTACATCACGGAGAGGAACAGCAGCTAATATTTCAAGGGGAAAAGGCGAGAATTTCCGCTCCTTGGAAGGTGTATGCATCCACATCGAAGGAAAACGGATTTCCGATTCGGAACACCACACTCGAGGAGGAGCTGGAGAACACGTACAACGGTATGGCGGATCTTCCATATACCGGGCACGCCGGACAAATCGACGATGTGATGAAGGCGATCGAAAGCGGTTCGCTGGAGGTGCTCATTGACGGCAACGAAGGGCGCAAAACGCTGGAGCTGATCATGGCCGTTTATGAAGCGGCGGCAACAGGTAAAAGTGTGAATCTGCCTTTAACGAAGGATAACCTGTTCTATTCGAGAGACAGCTTGCTCGCAAACGCTCCGCATTTTTACGAGAAAACCTCGTCGGTTGTTTCCTTCTCGAATAACGAGATTACGCTGGGCAGCGAATATAAGAAATAACACAAAAATAACAAATAATACAAAACAGGAGATGAATGTGATGCAAACACAAGACGGCATGAATTATGCCCCGAAAGGAAAACCGGCCCCGGTTTGTGAGGAGGGAGCGTTTCCGTTTGCGGCAATTGGTCTCGATCACGGGCACATTTTCGGAATGTGCAACGGACTTATCGAAGCGGGAGGACAGTTGAAATGGGTGTACGACCCGGACCCGGCCAAGGTGGATAAATTCGTTCAAACATATCCTGGAGTCAAGGCGGCAAGATCCGAACAAGAGGTGCTGCAGGATCCGGAAGTGAAATTGGTTGCCGGCGCGGCCATCACGTCAGAACGTTGCGCCTTGGGAATGCGTGTTATGTCGCACGGTAAAGATTATTTTACGGACAAAGCGCCGTTTACAACGCTCGAGCAACTGGAACAAGCCCGGCAAAAAGCTGCGGAGACCGGCCTTAAGTATGCGGTTTATTACAGCGAGCGGGTGCACGTGGAAAGCGCGGTTTATGCCGGGCAGCTGATCGAGCGAGGCGCGATCGGACGTGTGCTGCAGGTGAGCGGATATGGTCCGCACCGGATCAATGTGCCGTCGCGGCCTGATTGGTTTTTTAACCGTGAGCAATTCGGCGGCATACTTTGCGATATCGGCAGCCATCAATGCGAGCAGTTTTTATTTTACACAGGTTCCAAGGACGCGAAAGTGGTAAACAGCCAGGTGGCTAATTATAACCACAAGCAGTTTCCGACGTTTGAGGATTTCGGCGATTGCAACATGGTGGGCGATAACGGTTCCACCGGATACTTCCGTGTCGATTGGTTTACACCCAACGGCCTCAGCACATGGGGGGACGGCCGTACGATTATTTTGGGTACCGACGGTTATATCGAATTGCGCAAATACGTGGATATAGCCAGAGAAAAAAGCGGCGGGCACGTGTACCTCGTTAATCAGGAAGGCGAGTATTATTTCGACGTAAAAGGGAAGATCGGATATCCGTTTTTCGGGGAATTGATTATGGATTGCTTGAACCGCACGGAGATTGCGATGACGCAGGAGCACGCCTTTAAAGCAGCTGAGCTTTGCTTAGTGGCGCAGCGCGATGCCAAATTAATTGAGGGTGTGTAAAACGAGCGGGGGATGGGAGCTTCGGGACAAAATGATGGAACAGAGACATTTTGGAGGAATCGGCGATGAGAATGGTATTCAGATGGTTTGGTGAAGGCAATGATACGGTAACCCTCGGCCAAATCAGACAAATTCCCGGCGTGGAGGGCATCGTCTGGGCGCTTCACGACATCCCCGCAGGGGAAGAATGGCCGCTCGAAAGAATGCTGGAGATCAAAAAGCAAACTGACGAATACGGTTTTCACCTTGAGGTTGTAGAAAGCGTTAACGTACATGAGGATATCAAGCTGGGCCTGCCGACTAGGGACCAATATATCGACAACTATAAAAAAACGATCGAGAAGCTGGCCAAGGTCGGCGTGAAGGTGATCTGCTATAACTTTATGCCGGTATTCGACTGGATTCGCACGAATTTATTTGAACCGCTGGAGGACAAATCCACTGCGCTTTTTTATGAAAAAGCGAAGATCGACAGCATGAATAATCCGGCGGAGCTGGTCCGCGTCATCAACGAGAACCCGGACTTTACGATGCCGGGCTGGGAGCCGGAGCGAATGAAACATCTGCCTGCGCTTTTTGAGGCGTACAAGAATGTTTCGGAAGAGGATTTGTGGAGCAACCTCAAATACTTTTTGGAGCAGATTATTCCGGTTTGCGAGCTCAACGACATCAAAATGGCGATTCATCCGGACGATCCGCCGTGGTCTCTTTTCGGGCTGCCAAGAATCATTACGAACCGGGATAATATCCGCAGGCTGCTGAATTTGGTGGATAGCCCCTATAACAGCGTTACGTTGTGCAGCGGCTCGCTTGGCGTTAACCCAGACAACAATATTGCGGAGCTGGTGAGGGAATTTGCCGACCGCATTCCGTTCGCCCATATCCGCAACGTGAGGTTGTACGACAACGGAAATTTCATCGAAACCTCACACCGGTCCCAGGATGGGACGGTCGATATTTGCGATATTGTCGCGGCGTATCATGAGAAGGGTTTTACGGGTTATGCCAGGCCGGACCACGGAAGACATATTTGGGGCGAGCAGTGCCGTCCCGGATACGGGCTGTATGACCGGGCTCTCGGTATTATGTATTTGTGGGGAATTTGGGACTCGCTCGAAAGAACACAACGAGGGGCGGCAGCACACTTACAATCAACAGTTCTGTAACCGGTATCATGACGCGAGTAATGGGGGTTGTGGTTGATGAAAGCAATAAATAGTGGTGTGGCTCTGGATAAAAAGGATGGCGCTCTCAAACCGCTGGAACGAAAGAAAGGGTTGTTTTATTACATCAAAGCTGATCTTATTCTTTACCTTATGCTGATTATCCCTGTTGCCTATATAGTGGCCTTTAAATATGCTCCCATGTATGGCATACAGATTGCTTTTAAGGACTATAACATTTTTCAGGGTGTCAGCATGAGTCCGTGGAATGATTTTGCAACATTCAAGCAAATTTTTTCATCAACACAATTTTTTCAGGTCGTTAGAAATACGTTGGTGCTTAACGGTTTGGATTTGATTGTGGGATTCCCGGCGCCGATCATTTTGGCTATTTTAATCAATGAACTGGTATGGAATAAGTTTAAAAAGGTAAGCCAGACCATACTGTATTTGCCGCATTTCCTTTCCTGGGTTATTATCGGCGGGATTGTTGCTCAGCTGCTTTCTCCCACAGGCATGTTAAACTCCGTAATTAGCCATATAGGCGGTGAACCGTTACCGTTCCTCACGAACAAATATGCATGGGTTGCAACTTATTCTTTAGTTGGAGTATGGCAGAACGCGGGATGGGGTACGATTTTGTATCTTGCTGCAATGACGGGTATCGACAAGCAGTTGTATGAGGCTGCTGACGCAGACGGAGCAGGGAGATTCAGAAAAATTTGGCATATTACATTGCCGGGTATCAGACCAACCATTGCGATCCTGCTGATCCTGCAGCTTGGTAATATTATGGCGATTAACTTCGACCGTCCATTTAACATTCAAAACAACCTTGTTATGGACTTTGGCGACGTTGTCAGCACCTATGTTTATCGTGTAGGCATTCAATCTGCGAACTTTTCGGTTGGTGCGGCTGTCGGTCTGTTCCAGTCTGTGATTTGCTTAATCTTCTTGGTAACTTCCAATTTTATTACCCGCAAATTAGGCGAAAACGGAATATGGTAGGGGGAACCGACAATGGCATTAAATATAAAAGGCAGAATGGTTGATTATATAGCAGCATTTATTGTTTTACTTGCGGTTTTTATATGCCTGGTTCCTTTTCTCTATATTCTTTCGCAATCACTTAGCTCTAATCGGGCGATTATATCCCAAGCCGTTACCATCTATCCGATCGACTTTAATATAGAAGCCTATAAAGTCGTATTCAGGGATGCCGGTATGTTGTACTCCTTGTTTTATACGATAATCTTGACGGCCGTATTTGTGCTTGTTGCATTGACCGTTACCATATTGGCGGCGTACCCGCTGACCAAAAAAAGACTTAAGGGCAGAAACGCTTTATTGCTGATGATGCTGTTTACCATGTATTTTAGCGGTGGTTTGATTCCGGATTATCTGAATGTAAAAAACTTGAGTCTTTTGAACACTCCATTGGCGCTGATTCTTCCCGGTATGATGAGCGTGTATTATATGATCATATTGAAATCGTTCTTCCAAAGCTTGCCTGACAGCCTGGAGGAAGCTGCACATCTGGACGGATGCAACGAAATGCAGATCCTGCTTAAGATTGTGCTGCCTCTTTCCAAGCCGGCGCTTGCCACAGTCAGCTTGCTATACGCCGTATTCAGATGGAATTATTTTCAGGACGCTCTGTTCTACATTACAGATCAGCATCTATATACGATACAGCTTAAGCTGTACAATGTTATCAATCTTTCACAGCAAATGACCGGCGAGAATGTCAATGTCAATCTGCCTTCAGAGGCATTAAAAGCGGCAAGTATTATGTTCGGTACCATTCCGATTCTTCTAGTGTATCCGTGGCTCCAGAAATATTTTGTATCCGGCATTATGATTGGCGCCGTGAAAGGCTGATATGGGTTTGGGGAATGGATGATTTCATCTGTTTCGCGAATTTATATAAGTAAATTTGCTAAATAACTAATTTCTAAAGGGAGTGATTCTTTTGAACGTAAGGGGAAAAAGATCGGTTTATGTTTCTTTGGCAGCGCTAACAATGGCCTCGACATTAGCTGCGTGTACAAGTAATCCGAGTAATTCGTCAAGCGGCGCACAAAATGGTACGGCAGGTACTTCAGCGGGCACTACAGCAGGCACTACAGCAGGCACTACAGCGAGCGCTCCCAAAGAACATCGAACATTAACTGTCGAAGTGTTCGACAGAGGCAAGCCCGGACAGCCGGATCTGAATAATAACTTCTGGACAAAGTATATCAACGATAATTTCGGCAAGCAGTTTAATGCCACGGTAAACTTTGTTTCAGTTCCTAGAGCCCAGGAAGTAGATAAGTTGAACGTATTGATGGCAGCCGGCCAGGCGCCTGACATTTCGTACACCTACACCCAAGGCGTTGTTTATAATTATGTACAGCAGGGTGGTTTGGCCGAGCTAGATCCCGTTCTCAAGCAGCATGGAACAACGCTTACCAAATATCTCGGCGATGATGTATTAAAGTATGGCAAATTTAATGGCAAGCAGTACTCTGTACCGGGCAAGAGGACTGTTCTCGCTGGTAATAATACATTTATCCGTAAAGACTGGCTTGATAAACTGGGTCTTCCTGTTCCTACAACACCAGAGCAGTTCTATAATACCATGGTTGCTTTCAAAGAGAAAAACCCCGGAAATGTAAGCGGTGTTATTCCTTATGGTTACTCCCTGCAGCCTTCAGGTCCTGGAATGGGCTATATACCAGAAGCCTTTAAGCCGTCTAACCTTACTGAAGAACAGTTTGCTACACTTCAGCCGCAAGCGATTTGGACGACAAACTGGAATATGCCTGGGTTTGATAAAGCTGTTCAATATATGAACAAGATGTATAATGCAGGTTTGATCAGCCCGAATTTCGCAACGGACAAAGATGGTAAACTGCTCGATGCGGATATTTCCAATGGAAAAGTCGGCGCGTTCCAGACGAACTGGGACGGTCCGTACCGGACCGCTCCCGGCACCTATGCAAACCTTGCCAAAAACGTTCCCGGCGCTCAGCTTATTCCTATCGACCCATGGCAAAACGATGCGGGCAAACATCCTAAGAACGTATACAGCCCAAATGGGATGTATATCATTATTCCTAAATCAAGTAAAAACGTTGACCTTGCCATACAGTATCTTAACTGGATGGCTGACCCGAAGGTAACGCTATTCCTCCAGAACGGTCAGGAAGGCGTGGACTATAACATGGTGAATGGCGTTCCAAAACAGACAGGAACCACAAATACAGGCGATAAGATGATGACCGTTGCCAACAACCTCGACTATGATATCCTTTCAAACGGTATCGAGCTTGGCGATCAGCAGAAAAATACGGCAGCCATTTCCGCAGGATATCCTGGTTATGAAAAGGATGCGGAAAATGCGTTAAAGGTAGGTATGGTGGACAGCTATACGACATACTTCTATTCAATACCGAATGCAGCTGATGCCAAAAGCAACACAGAGCTTAAAAATCTTTCAGCTCAAATGCTGGCCAAACTTATTGTTGCTAAGCCGGCCGAAGTGGACAGCCTTTACAAAACTTTGCTTCAACAGTATATGGATCAAGGCGGCAAGGCCGTTCAAGACGAATATATAAAAAATTACAAGACTCAGAATGGTAAGTAATGGTATACTAGCAACAAAAAAAGGGCATTTCATCATGCCCTTTTTCTGTGCTTTTTTTTCATTTCCTCAGTTCTCTCATGTTCCTCATCAACCGCTGTGCCTGTTCCGGCCGCTCCTCGATGATGTTGTCAAGCTCATAGGGATCTTCCTGCAAATCGTATAATTCGTCCAAATCGTTATGATTCTCAATCAGCTTATACCTGCCGTCGAAAATCATCCGGGTATTGTTCAACTCGCTAAATTGAAACGTTTTGTGCGGCCCGACTTCTTGCTTTAACTGTGGTACCAGCGAACGGCCGTCCAATCGGCTGAGCGTGTCAGTTACACCGGCCATTTCCAGAATGGTCGGGTGCAAGTCCATTAATTCGGCAAGCGCGTCGCTTGTTCCCGTTCTGGTTCCCCGCGGATCGGCAATGATTAGCGGGATGCGCAGTGCTCCTTCGTACATCGTGCTTTTCTGAAATAGTCCATGGTCTCCCATCATCTCGCCATGATCCGCGCAGAAGATGATCACCGTCTGCTCGGCCACGCCTTTCCGCTCCAGCGTATCCAGCATATTTCCCACCCAATCGTCAATCAGCTTGATTGCCGCGCCATAGTGCCGCTTGACATTATTCAGATCGCCATCCGACATATCCGACGAATGTTTCTTCGATTTTTTCTTGATCCAATTTGGCTTTTTGTTCAGCTCGTCTTGAATCGAAGCGGGAAACGGTTTGTCGGGGAAAGCGTCCACGTATTCGGCAGGGGCGTCCCAAGGATCATGCGGCCCGGCGAAGCTGACAAACAAATGCCAAGGAGCTTCGGCAGATACGCGCTCCAGAAATTCGCAAGATGTTCGGCCTATGTAGCTGTCGTGAAAATGTTCGGCCGGCAGCGGCGAAGGATACGCGTTCCAGAAATTCCACTTCGCAAATCTCCGGCGATAGTCTTCCGTAAAAATGGGGAGCAAGCCGTGGTCGCGTAAATAACGCTGGTATGGTCCGGCGATATGGCTGTCGTTATCGGGATCAAGATCGAAGTTCATCAAGCGGTTCCGGGTAAACGCGGCATTCATCTTGCCTTCGGTTTCGTGGGGATCGGTAAAACCCAGATGGTACATGACCGGAAGATCCCCGTCCATGCCGTAATGATGATCTCCTTTATGCAGGTCGCTTTTGCCGACCATCGCCACGCGATATCCCGCTTGCCTGAGCGCTTGGTAATACGTCGGTTGTTCCATAGGATAATTGACGAAGTTTTCGAGATTTCCAACCCGGTGCGGGTACATGCCGGCCGCAAGCGAGCAGCGGCTTGGTCCGCAGACGGGGCTGTTGCAGGCGGCTTTGGCGAACCGCAGGCCTTTGGCGGCAATGCGGTCGATGTGCGGGGTTTGCACAAAATCCGTGCCCGTGCAGCTCATCCAATCGTAACGGAATTGATCGACCATGATCATTAAAATATTAGGTTGGCTCATTGTGCAGACTCCTTTCGTTATTAAGCATCATTTTGAATATAACAACAAGCAACGTTGCGGGCGATTGCTTATTGTCCGATTTCTTAACGTATTATCTTGGACCTGCAGACAGTCAATGGTCCCAAGAAAAAATGCAAAGAAATCGGACAATCCGTTAACGACGCTTCCCTGGCTTAAGCCGTATAGTAAACGTATCTTGAACAAAGGAGGAACATTTCGCTTGAAGAGACCACATATCGTGTTATTTAATCCCGATCAATGGAGAGGCGACGTTTTGGGGCATATGGGTAATCCGGCCGCCGTTACACCTAACTTGGACCGTTTTGTCGCGGACGATGCGGTGTCTTTCCGCAGCGCTTTTTGTCAAAATCCCGTATGCACGCCGAGCCGCTGCTCGTTTATGTCCGGTTGGTATCCTCATGTCCGAGGCCACCGCACAATGTATCATATGATGCAGCCGGACGAGCCGGTGCTGCTCAAAACGCTCAAGGATGAAGGGTATTTTGTTTGGTGGGGCGGTAAAAACGACCTTGTCCCGGCCAAAAACGGCTTTGATGCATACTGCGACATCAAATATACGCCGGAACCTAAGCCAAAACCTCCGTTTGGCGGCGACTTGCGGCGGGGGGAACCGGGCAGCGACACGTATTATTCTTTTTATGTAGGAACGATCGGCGATGAGAACGACGGGTCAATGTATTATGATTCGGATTGGGCCCATATTATGGGAGCTATCGATTTGATCAAAAACGCACCGCAAGACCGGCCTTTATGTATTTATTTGCCGATCCTTTACCCGCACCCGCCTTATGCCGTGGAAGCGTCGTGGTACAATAAAATCGACAAATCTCATCTGCCGAAACGGATAACGGCAGATGAGCTCACAGGCGATAAGCCGTCCATGCTGTCAGGGCTGCGGGAAAGATACAACATGCAGAGCTGGACGGAGGACCGGTGGACGGAGCTGCGCGCCACGTATTACGGGATGTGCGCTAGAGTGGATCACCAGTTCGGCCTAGTCATGGATGCGCTGAAAGAAGCGGGAATCTACGACGATACGGCGGTATTTTTCTTCTCCGATCATGGCGATTTCACCGGGGATTACGGGCTGGTGGAAAAAACGCAAAACACGTTTGAAGATTGCCTGACCCGCGTGCCATTGATCGTTAAGCCGCCGGCGCATACCCCGGCCAAGCCACGTGTGAGCGAAGCGCTGGTCGAGCTGGTCGACCTGACGGCGACCGTGCATGATTATGCCGGCATTACGCCGGGGTACACGCTGTTCGGCAAATCGCTTGCTCCGGTGATCGCCGGAGCGACGGACGAGCACCGGGATGCCGTATTTAGCGAAGGCGGGCGGCAGCACGGCGAATTTCACTGCAATGAATCGGCGCCGGCTAACGCAGAGTCTTCCATGCTATATTGGCCCCGGGGTGAGATGCAGCGCAGCGAAGGACCGGAGCATACAAAAGCAACGATGATTCGCACCGGAACATACAAGTATGTCCGCAGACACTATGAAACGGATGAACTGTACGATCTGGAGCGGGACCCGGGAGAAACGGACAACAAAATACACGACGGCTCTTTGGCGGATGTTTTGCTTGACTTAAAAGAGAGGATGCTCGATTTTTATCAAACAACGTGTGATGTAGTGCCTCACACAAGAGACTCCAGGGAAAAGTGACCGGGAAACGGCATGTTGAAAAAAAATGCAAACAAATCGGAATATCCGATAAGGACAGCGGGAGCCGCTCGTTGGTATAGTTGAATTATCTTCTTAGCGAAGAAGAAAAGAAGAGAAGAAGCTTAAGGAGGGTCTATATAAAGATGAAGAAGCTGACAGCGCTTTCGTTAAGCGGCTTGCTGCTGACAACAACAGCTATGGCCGGATGCGCCGGAGGTACGGCTGCGGGTACAAACACAACGTCCAAAAGCAAAGCAGCAGCGGACGATACAAACGAAAAGATCACGATCAATCTAATGACGCGAAGTTACGCCGGGGGAGGCTGGCCCCCTAATCATCCCGTAATCGATGAATTAAACAAAAGGCTGAATATCGACCTCAAGATTGAATGGGTTCCGGCGGCGAATTATCCGGAAAAGCTGAATGTGCTTGCTGCGTCGAACAATTTCCCGGACGTATTTTATATCACCAACACGGAATACGTGAAATGGCAAAGCAAAAATATATTTATGGACGTGAAGCCGGAGCTTGGCAAACATCCGAATATCGTCAAATATATTCCCGAAGAGTCAACCAAACAGTTTAACCCGAAGGGTAAATATTACGGCATCCCTTTTTATTACCAGGAGGTACGGGATTCGCTCGCGATACGCAAGGATTGGATGGAAAAGCTGGGGCTTAAGATGCCCGATACGATCGACGAATTTTATAATGTGACCAAGGCGTTTGCCTTGAATGATCCGGATGGAAACGGCAAGCAGGATACAGTCGGCTTTTCGATGGAAATAAATCCCGCAGGGGTGTTTGGGTTTGGCGGTACCGCGGCTTTCCTGACTTCCAGCTTCGGGCTTGCGAACAAATGGAAGCTGGATAACGACAAGCTGGTTCCGATGCAGGTGCAAAGCAAGGAACTTAAAGATTTTATCGGATTTATGCGCAAAGCGTATGCGGAAGGGGTCTTGGACAAAGATTTTCCGATCCTCAAGTCGCGAGATTCGCTGAATAAGCTGGAGGCCGGGAAATCCGGGGTTGCCAACGTGAATCCGCAGCAGCTGTTTGCGGAAACATTACCCCCGCTCACCAAAGTGGATTCGAAAGCGGAGCTCGTACAATTGATGCCGCCGGCAGGTGCGGATGGCAAACGCGGGACACGAAGTTCGTCGACAGGCGACAGAATTGTCATCAATGCCAAACTTGATCCGAAGAAACAGCAGAGAATTCTTAAAATGATGGACTATATGTTGTCCGACGAAGGATACGATTTGATCAAACACGGCATTGAAGGGGTTCATTACAAAAAAATATCGGATACGAAATACGAGCAGCTGGAAGCTTCGGTGAAGGACAGACAATTTCTGCTTGTCGGCTGGTTTTTTAAACGGTTTGATCCGATGTTTTTAATTTACAAGTGGATGGATCCGAAAGAAGTCGCGACCGTCAAATCGTATTTCGATAACAACGAAAAAGTGAAGGTGAAAGACGACGGCTTCGGTTTTGTCTCGGAAACGGCAACCAAGGTCGGTCCGAACATCGACAAAAAATGGATGGATACGATGGTGAAGGTGATTGTCGGCCAGGAGCCGATGGAGTCCATCGACAAGGCGGTTGCCGAGTGGAAATCGGGCGGCGGAGACGCCATCATCAAGGAAATGAACGAAGAATACCAGAAGTCGAAGTAACAGCTGCAGAAATGGGGAAAACCCGGGTGATGCTGACGGTCATGCGGGTTTTTCCTGCCAAAGGAGGTTGCGGGTTTGAGCATGGCGGTTACAAGGACCAAGGCGGTGGACATCAAGGCAAGGCAGCGCAACCGGGAGGAATGGAAGCGCGGTTTGCCTATATATGCGATGATTCTGCCCGGATTTATATTTTTCATCGTCTTCAAGTATGTTCCGATGGGCGGCATTATGATCGCTTTTCAAAATTATGATCCGTTTGACGGTTTTTTGCAAAGCGCATGGGTGGGGTTCGACAATTTTCAGAAGCTGTTTCACGATCCGGATTTTTGGAAAATTTTCCGCAATACGCTGCTGATCAGCGCGCTCAATTTATTTCTATTTTTTCCCGTGCCGATTATCGTTTCCTTATTATTAAATGAAGTTCGTGTCAAGTGGTTTAAGAAAGGGGCGCAGACGCTGCTGTATGTGCCGCATTTCTTAAGTTGGGTTGTCGTCGTCAGCATCACCGTGCTGCTGTTCTCCACACAAGACGGCGGGATTAACAACATGCTTTCCACCTGGGGGTATGAACGGATGGAAGTAATGACCAATCCTTCCTATTTCCGTATCGTCTATTTGCTTCAGGTAGTCTGGAAGGAAGCGGGGTGGAGCGCGATCATCTTTCTTGCCGCGCTGGCTGCGGTCGACCCGACGTTGTACGAAGCGGCGACGATGGACGGCGCCAGCCGGTTAAGGCAAATATGGCACATCAATTTGCCGGCGCTGCGCTCGACGATCATCATCCTGTTTATTTTAAGATTGGGCCATGTCATGGATACCGGCTTCGAGCATATTTTACTTTTGCAAAATTCGCTGAACATCGACGTTTCGGAAGTGTTTGACACTTATGTATACCGGGTCGGCATCCTGCAGGCGGAATTCAGCTATACGACGGCGGTTGGGTTGTTTAAAGCGCTGATCGGACTAGGGCTTGTTTATTTGGCCAATCGGGCATCGCGGAAAATCGGCGAGGAAGGGGTATATTAACGATGAAAAGCAGCTCATCTGCAAGATCGTTTTCCTTATTTGACGTTCTAATCTATCTCGTTCTTGGTACGCTGCTGCTGCTTGTGCTACTTCCGTGCCTGTACGTGCTGCTCAGTTCGTTTTCCACCAAAAGCGAGATGCTGTCGCGCGGGTTCTATCTCATCCCGAACGTGTGGACGCTGAATTCGTACGGCTATTTGTTCAGCAATCACAATTTCACTACATCCTACTTGAATGCGCTGCAAATTACGGTAGTCGGGACTGTGGTTAGCATTGCGGCGACGACGCTGATGGCCTACGGCTTGTCGCGGACTTGGCTCAGGGGCAGAAAACCTTTAAATATTATGGTGCTGTTTACGATGCTGTTCAGCGGCGGCATTATTCCGACGTATTTGTTGACCAGCCAGCTTGGACTGCTGAACAGCTATTGGTCTTTGTTTTTGAATAACGCGATCCTGCCGTTTAATCTGATTGTGATGAGAAGTTTTTTTCAAAATACGCCCAAAGAGCTGGAGGAAGCGGCGCGGATTGACGGCTGCGGAGAATGGAACTTGTTCCTGCGGGTGATCCTGCCGTTGTCGATGACTTCGGTTGCGACATTTATTATGTTTTATGCCGTATTTTATTGGAACTCGTATTTTCAGGCGATATTGTTTATCAGCGATTCGCAAAAAATGCCGCTGCAGGTATTCTTGAGGCAAATTATTTTGGAGTCGGGCAATTCGCTGGAATCTGTCGCAGGCGGCTTTGAGTTTGGGCCGCCGGTGAAAATGGCCGTTGTTGTGATGGCTTCGATCCCGATGCTGGCCATGTACCCTTTTTTCCAAAAATATTTCGATAAGGGTATGCTGGTCGGTTCGGTAAAAGGATGACGAATAAAGTCGAATGATGACGGAAAGGGGAAGGCGAAGGTGTTATAATGAAGCTGCGGTGTATACATCCGCAAGCTCGGGCTTGCGGTACGCATCCTCATTATCATAAATCGGACGGTGTTTCTATGTATCAGGTCATGGTCGTGGAAGACGAACATTGGATTCGCAGCGCAATCGCAAAGATGGTGGAAACAGACGGCGCTTATGAAGTTGTTGCCGAAGCCGGTAACGGGGAAGAGGCGCTTGAGCTGATTTACAACATATGGCCGACCATCGTGATTACGGATATTATGATGCCGGGGCAAGACGGACTTTGGCTGGCCCGCGAAATATGCGAAAGAAAATTGCCGGTCATCGCCGTCATTCTGACCGGCTATAACGAATTTGAATACGCGCGGCAGGCGCTGCGATACAATGTAAGCGATTTTCTACTGAAGCCGGTGATGGAAGACGAACTGAGCAAAGCGCTTGAGAATGCGCGGGAAAAAATCCCGCAGTTCAGTCATCTGCGGCAATTCTTCTTGGCGATCCAGCAGTTTTTTGACAAAATAACGGATATGGATCCGCACACGTTGTTTAACGAACAAGCGCAGGTCGTTCAGCTCATCGCTGTCGCCAATTCGTTGCAGGAAAGCGAAAAAGCCGTGTTGTTCAAAACGTTTTCCGGGAAGTTCAACGATTTGATCCAGACGATAAACCCAGCTTTTGGCCGCTTGGCTTTGGCTTCGACCCGGACAGATCAGATCGGCTCGCATTTTCTGGCGTTAACCGAGCACTGGCAGCAATATTACAACACCGTATTCAACGGCGAGATGCGGCAAATTATCCGCAAGGCGTGCGATTATTTGCAGACCCACTTTGCCCAAGACATATCCGTCCCGGACATGACGCAGCGGTTTCACATCAGCGTCTCTCAATTCAGCCTGCTGTTCAAAAAATATACCGGACAATCGTTTGTGAACTATTTGAACGGAGTGAGGATCCGGCAAGCGAAACATCATCTTGTCGAAGGCGAACTGAAGGTGTATGAGATCGCCGAAAACGTCGGCTTTCATTCATTGCCGCACTTCAACCGTGTATTTAAGCAGCTTGTTGGCGTGTCGCCCAACGAATACCGCAAGTCGATGAGCGTATAACGCTATGAGGACATTTTTGGCGAACATCCACTTCCGCTATTCGATCAAAACAAAGCTGACCGTCGCTTTTCTGCTGGTCGGTCTGCTGACCATTTTGATCATGGGCTTATTATCGTACACCTACTACAGCGCCGGGATCAAGCGGGATTTCTACCGCATCTCTCAGGAAGCGACGCTTCGGCTGAATCATCATATTGAATTTTATTTGTACCAGCTTGCCAAATCGACTTCGTCCGTGGCCAAAGACGAGCTGGTTCAAGAGTGGCTGCTGCGGGGCGAGCGGTTTACTCTGGAGCAAAAGGTCGATGTTCAGAACGTGCTGCGAAGATACGTGGCGCTGAATTATCCGGAAATTATCGGGATGTTTCTATTAACCCCGGACGGCCGGACTCTGGCGATGTCCAATCTGTCGATCATCAAAGATGATGTGTTTAACGATGAACCGTGGGCCCATAATGGATTTGAAGAAAAAGTGTCGGTCATTTCTACGCATACGGCGAAATATACGTCCGGGGACGTACGTGTGCTTTCGCTGGAAACACCGATATTCAGCGTCGACAATATGGACTTTTTGGGAAAGCTGGTTATCGACTTTCATCTGGAAGAGATCGGCCGTACTTTCGAGAAAGCGGACCTGGCTCCGCAGGGCCGGTTTTTTATCGTCTCCGACCAGGATTCCATCGTTTATTACCCGGAATACAGCTGGCTTGGAGTGGCGCGCAGCGAAACCAAGCTGGGCCAATTGGATCTTTCCAATAGCGAAAGCGCCTCCATCCAGCAATGGAACGGAACCAAGACGCTTGTAGCGACTACCAAATCGGAAACGACCGGCTGGACCTTCGTGTCCATCGTGCCGTTTGACGAGATGGCGTCGGCTACGAAAAATACGCCCAATGCGATGCTGATTGCGTTTCTGATCATGGCTTTGGGCATCTCGCTCACCGTTCCCCTGTTGTCCAAAACGTTTGTCCAGCCGATTTTGCATCTTGGACACGTCATGAGAAGCGTAGAACGGGGCGATTTGTCCGTCCGCGCGGAGCAAGTGTACGGGCACGACGAATTCCAGTATTTAAACCGCAGCTTCAATACGATGATCGACCGGATCAATGAGCTGCTCGATACCGTCAACCATCTGCAGTTCAAGGAAATGAACCTGCAGCTGAGGGAAAAAGAAGCGCTGATCAAAGCTTTGCAAAATCAGATTCACCCGCATTTCTTGTATAATTCGCTTGATATTATCAAAAGCATGGCTTATTTGGAGGATATGCCGGACATCGTTACGATGGCGCGCGGTTTGGCCGATTTTTACCGCTACACGGCGCAGGATACAAATTCCATCGTGAGGTTGGCCGAGGAATTAAACCAGCTGAAGATGTACTTGTCGATCATTCATATTCGGTTCCCGGGGACCTTCCGCAGCCAATTCAGCGTAAATGACAAATTTATGGATTGCCGTATTCCTAAGCTGATTATTCAGCCTATTGTGGAGAATGCGGTAAAATACGCCATCGAGCCGAAAGCGGGCAAAGGCAGCATCATTGTCAACGCCTTCGACGACGATGCCGATCTTGTCATCGAGGTGGCCGATAACGGGCCGGGCATCCGGGCCGATCGCTTGCGGCAAATCCATGAGATGGTGATGCAAATTACCGAAAGCGATTCGATCGGTTACGTCAAGCAGCAAACATTGGGCATCGCCAATGTGCATGCGCGGATCATCCTGCAATACGGAAGGAAATACGGGCTAAGAGTAGATTCCTTCGAAGGCCGCGGAACGGTTGTTTCCATTCGTCTGCCGCTGGATATGATTCAAGCCGGTAGCCAAGAGTAAGCACTTAAGGAAAGCGAGGTTTTTTAGGATGAAAGCGATTATGCTGATGTTTGACACGCTGAACAGACGCCATCTGCCTCCTTACGGATGCGACTGGGTTCATGCGCCCAACTTTCAACGGCTTGCCGGGAGGTCGGTTGTATTCGACCAAGCTTATGTAGGCAGCATGCCGTGCATGCCGGCAAGGCGGGAGCTGCAAACGGGCAGGTACAATTTTCTTCACCGCAGCTGGGGACCGATGGAGCCGTTTGACGATTCCATGCCGGAGCTGATGAAACAAAACGGCGTTTATTCGCATCTGGTGACCGATCATCAGCATTATTGGGAGGACGGGGGCGGGACGTATCATACCCGCTACAGCTCGTTTGAGCTGATTCGCGGCCAGGAAGGCGATCCTTGGAAAGGCGAGGTGGCCGATCCGCCGATGCCGGATATGGTCGGTATGAAAAGGATGCACCCGATGATCCGGCAGGATTGGGTGAACCGCCAGCACATCCGCGAGGAATGCGATTTTCCGCAGGCGCAAACGATGGAGAGAGGGCTGGAGTTCATCCGGACCAACCATACGGAAGACCGGTGGTTCCTCCAGATCGAAACCTTCGATCCGCATGAGCCCTTCTTTGCGCCGCAAAATTACCGCGATTTATATCCGCATGACTACAACGGGAAACATTTTGATTGGCCGCCTTACGGCCCGGTGCAGGAAACCGAAGAAGAAATCCGCCATGTGCGGTATGAGTATGCGGCGCTGCTCAGCATGTGCGATCATTATCTCGGCAAAGTGCTGGACATGATGGATGAGCTGGACTTGTGGAAAGATACGCTGCTGATCGTCAACACCGATCACGGATATTTGCTGGGTGAGCACGATTGGTGGGCCAAAACCATCATGCCGTTTTATAACGAGATCGCCCACACGCCGCTGTTTATCTGGGACCCGCGCTGCGGTAAACAAGGCGAACGCCGCGACGCTCTGGTGCAGACGATCGACTTGGCGCCAACGCTGCTGGAGTATTTCGGGCTGGATATCCCGACGAATATGCAAGGGCACGTGCTGAAGGACACTATCGCCGATAACCGCAAAGTACGCGAGGCCGCGCTGTTCGGATTGCACGGCGGACATGTCAATGTAACGGATGGACGTTATGTGTACATGCGCGCGCCGGTATCCAAGGACAATACGCCGCTTTACAACTATACGCTGATGCCTACGCATATGCGCAGCCGATTTTCCGTGAAGGAACTGCAGGAAATCGCTTTGCAGAAGCCGTTTGCTTTTACCAAAGGCGTGCAAACGATGAAAATCAAAGCCTCCGGTTACAATCAGGCTCACTCATTTGGCACGCTGTTGTACGATGTCGTTGACGATCCGCAGCAGCAGCGGGCAATTCAGGATGCCGACTTGGAGCAAACGATGATCGGCCATCTGAAACGGCTGATGGAACAAAATGATGCTCCGCCCGAGCAATATGAGCGACTGGGAATTTAAGGTATTTCCGCCTGCCGCACCTCTTTTGTTAACGTCCAGTTAACAAAGGGGGTGCTTTTTTTATCGGCATCTGAAAATATTGCACATCCAATCTGAGAAGTGTCTCATTTCTCGGCATCGCCTCAGCGTTTATAATGAACAATGTTACAGCATAGAAGGAGGGAGGGGCCTATGGATAAATGGGCGGCAATGGAAGGGCACAGACGGAACGTGAAGACAAAGGGGATCGGCTATCGCTGCTGGAAAGCCAGATATGGATATTTGTTTCTTGTTCCCGTATTTTTGATCATGGGCATCTTTAAGTATTATCCTGCGGCCACGGCGGTTGTGATGTCGTTATTTGAATGGAATGGCTTTAACTATCGCGAATTTATCGGGCTCGGCAACTTTATTTCCATGTGGAGCGACGATACGTTTGTGGCATCGCTGCGGAACGTTGCGATTTTTGCGGCGGCGGATATTGTGAAGACGCTGACGGTGCCGCTGCTCGCGGCGGAGCTGGTATATTGGGTGAGCTCCCGCAAGGCAAAGGAAACGTACAAGTTTATTTTCGTGCTGCCGATGGTCGTTCCGACGATGGTTATCATCCTGATGTGGAAATGGATTTACAACCCGACCTTCGGAGCGCTTAATTTGGCGCTAAATGCATTGGGGGGACATTCCAATCACGCTTGGCTTGGAAGCGCTGACACAGCGCTGATTTCAATTATCGGCGTCGGGTTCCCGTGGATTGGCGGGATCGCATTTCTTATTTATTTGGGTGGGCTGCAGGCGATCCCGGACGAGCTGCACGAGGCGGCGCGGATTGACGGCGCGGGCGTGTGGAACCGGTTTCTGCGCATCGATCTTCCGCTGATCGCCGGGCAGATGAAGGTGCTGATCATTTTGTCCTTGATCCAGTCGATGAACAGCTTTGAGAATGTACTCGTATTGACTAATGGCGGTCCGGGCAATTATACGATGGTGCCGGCGCTGCATCTGTATCAGCAGGGCATCACCTACAACCGGATGGGATATGCCAGCGCCATCGGCGTCATCATGTTTGCGCTGATTTTCGTCCTGACCGTAATCAGCTATCAATTCAAGAAGGAGGGGAAACGGCATGCTTAAGAACGTCACGGATCCAAGCGCTGTCGTCATCGACGGCAGAGCAACCGTGCGCCGTGCGAGAAACCTCCAGCAAATTTTCATTCACATTATGTTGTTTGCGCTTGCATTTTGCACTTTGTTTCCTTTCTACCTTATGGTGAACTCTTCATTTAAATACAAGATGCAAATCGTGGACAACGTATGGTTTCTGACACCGCCGTTTCATCTGGATAATTACATTAATGCGATCAGGCAAATCTCCCCGTTTATGCTGAATTCCATCATCGTCACTGCGGGCATTGTGCTGGGGGTTGTTGTTGTGGCCGTTATGGCCGGTTACGCTTTTGTCCGCTTTGATATGCCGGGGGGCAATCTGCTGTTTTTTCTGATCATCTCCTTAATGATGATTCCTTCGTTTCTGCTTTTGCTGCCGCAATTCGTCCTAGTGAACAAAATGGGGCTCTTAAACACTTACGCCGTGCAAATTTTGCCGCCGATCGGGGCGCTGGCGCCCATGGCCGTTTTACTCGCCAGAACGTATTTCGCCTCTTTATCCACCTCTCTGTTTGAAGCGGCAAGCATAGACGGGGCGGGGGAACTGCGAATTTTGCTGAGTGTTGTCGTGCCTCTTTCGATGCCGGTCATCGCTACCATCGCCGTGATCGATTCGCTGGCCGGATGGAACAATTTTATTTGGCCGCTGATGACTGCATCCAAGGAAAGCGTCAAGCCGGTTATTATCGCATTGCAGGGAATTATGAACAATACGCAAAACGAACAAGGTGTGCAGCTTGCCGGGTATGTGGCGGCATCGATCCCGCTGCTGCTGTTTTTCCTGCTCGCCACCAAGCAGTTTGTGTCCGGATTAAGCTCCGGGGCGATTAAAGCTTAAGTTCCATTAGATTTGAACCATAAAAAGGAGCGTTGAATATGGAGAACAAACGTAAACAGAGAAGCTTGAGGCTGCCGGCTTTGCTGGTCGCATTGGCGGCAGCGGTTTCCGTATCGGCTTGCACCATTCAAAGTCCGGCGGAACCGGAGAAGGAGAGCACCAAAAATGCGGGTGCCTCCGTAACGATATCGTGGGGAGTACAGAAGCCCAAAAAGGAGGCGGATGAGAGCGTATACAATAAAGTCATCAGCGAATACATGAAATTAAATCCGAAGGTGCAGGTCAAAATGGCGTATACGGAATATACCGACGACGCGCAGTGGACGACATGGCTCAACTCGCAGCTGCTTGGCGGCGCGGCTCCCGATGTCGTCGCTACGTGGCACGTCCCGGCGATGGAAAACTTCCGCAAAGGTCTTGTCGTCGATCTGAAGCCATATCTGGACAAGCAAAATCCGTACGATTCGAAGCAGCGCTCCTGGTGGGACAGCTATTCGACCGGCCTGATCAACCAGAACATGGACAATACGAACAGCGCGGTTCCTTCGGTTCCGCTGTCTACGGTTGCGGTGAAGGTATTTTATAACAAAAGCTTGTTTGCCAAGGCGGGCGTTACCACTACTCCGAAAACGTTCGGCGAGCTGCTCGCGATATCCGAGAAGCTGAAAACCGCGGGAGTCGCTCCGTTTATAGCTCCGAACAAATCGCCGGCCGACAATGTGCTCAACTGGCTGCACCGGATGTTTATGGACCAGATGATCGAATCGTACATCCCACAGCTGGACTTGGACAAAAACGGGCTGATTGAGCTTAACGAAATTGTCGCAGGCACGCAGAAGGGCGTCATTGATTTGGAAAAAGCGCCATGGGGAGACAGCGTCGATCTTCTGAAGACATTCTCGAAGTATTGGTATCCCGGCTACAACGGCATAGACACGCAAACGGCGACGGACTTGTTTATTAAGCAGGAAGGCGCCATGATGATGCAAACCGGCAACAACTTGAAAACATTTATCGAAAACCCGGACCGCAAGTTTGACATCGGATTTTTCTCGTTTCCGTATTTGACCAAACAAGACGCGCCCAATGCCATTGAAAAGCTTCACGAGATGGGCGGAGCGCCGCAAAACAACTTCTCCATTCCAAGCTCCGCCAAAGGCGAAAAGCTGGACGCCGCCGTCAACTTCCTGCAATTTCTGGCTTCCGAGAAAGGCGCGGCATTGTTTGCCGAAGGTTTCTGGTGGACGCCCGCGACCAAAGACGCAACACTTCCCGCGGCTCTGAACGGGATGTATATCGAAGGCAGCACGTCGAGCCTGCGTCTGCTTGCGCCGCAGACCAACCAGAAGTTGTATCAGGATGATACGATGGTAGGTCAGCTGTTCCTCGAAGGCAAAACAACGGCCAAGGAATTCAACTCGATCTTAAACAAAGACTTGAAGAGCACGGTCGACCAGCTTGCCAAGCAAAACGGATGGTCGGAAGCGAATAACTGGGGACTGAAGAAATAAGGTAAAGAAAGTATGTCCGACGAAAAAAAATCCGAGAACATTTATTCATGGGTGTGGGTATTGCGGGAAAGGGATGGCATTCCACCGCTCGTGAAAACCGTGTTTCTTTTGAATTTACCTTGCGGTAAAAACACGGTTTTCAAGGCGGACGTAAACTTTCCATACCATTCCCTTATCCTCCATACACCTGCATGAATAAATTTTCACGATAACCAATCCGTCGGACACACTCCTAGGAGAAAATCTCCGAATATCGGCAAAGGATGTGTCAGCGTATGGGCAAAAAGCCAAACGTGATTTATATTTTCAGCGACCAGCATCGCGCGGAAGCCGTATCCTATCGGGGCAACCCCGATGTGCAAACCCCGAATATGAACCGGCTTGCCGCGGAAAGCGCGGACTTCACGACGGCGGTGGCCGGAATGTCCGTCTGCTGCCCGTCCCGCGCTTGCCTGATGACCGGGCAATATGCGCTGACCCACGGCGTATTCGTCAATGACGTCAGCCTTGGGGACGATGCCGTCTCGATTGCGCAGGCTTTCAAGGCCGGAGGTTACGACACCGCGTACATCGGCAAGTGGCATCTGGACGGCCGCGGCCGCAGCAATTACATTCCGCCGGAGCGCAGGCAAGGCTTCGATCATTGGCTTGTGCTGGAGTGCACGCACAGTTATAACGATTCGTATTATTACGGCGATCTTCCTGCGAAGGAGAAGTGGGACGGCTACGACGCGATTGCGCAGACCGAAGCGGCGATCCGGTATATCGAGCAGCATGAACAGGATACCCCGTTCCTGCTCATGCTCTCCTGGGGGCCGCCGCATAATCCGTATGAAACCGCGCCGCAGCGGTTCAAGGATATGTATGATCCTGCGGCGCTGCAGCTCCGTCTCAATGTGCCCGAGTCCTGCGAGCAGAAAGCGCGGGAGGAGTTGGCAGGGTATTACGCCCATATCTCCGCATTGGACGATTGCTTGGGGAACATCATGAAGGTGTTGGAACAGCGGGGACTAGCGGATGATTGCATCCTGATCTATACCTCCGATCACGGCGACATGCTGTGGTCGCAAGGTGAAGTTCGCAAGCAGAAGCCGTGGGACGAATCGATTCTGGTGCCGCTGCTGGTCCGTTATCCGCCGTTGACCGGATCCAAGGGCTGGAAGACGGACCTGCCGATCAATACGCCGGACCTGATGCCAACGCTGCTTGGGCTTTGCGGCCTGCCTGTCCCGGAAACCGTGGAAGGGACGGATTATTCCGGCCATCTTCGCGGGGAAGCGGGGCCCGATACGGAGGCGGCGCTGATTGAATGCATACATCCGTTCGGCGAATGGCACCGCGGCGCCGGGGGCAGGGAATACCGCGGTATACGTACCCGAAGATATACGTATGTGCGGGATCTTCACGGTCCATGGCTGCTGTTCGACAACAAGGAAGATCCTTACCAACTTGTGAACGTATGCGGCGATCCCCGGTATCAGGATCTGCAGCAATCGCTGGATCAACTGCTTGGCAGTATGCTGCGGCGCAGAAACGACGAGTTTTTGCCAGGGGAGGTATACATTGCAAGACGCGGCTACACCGTCGACGAGACAGGCACGGTCCCTTATACGTGGTAAATCCGGCGCCGTCATGCGAGTTTATTCGCATGGCGGTGCTCTGCATATATTCAGGCAGGGACTGCTGTGCTATTATTTTTACAAAGGAAAAATCAGGGTGCCAAATTTAATTTACATAGCTGTTGGATGATACGCGGACGGGAGGTTTGCCGGCATGCTGAAAGTTGTGATCGCCGAAGATGAGCAGTGGATTAGGAAAAGTATTGTCAAATGCGTCGACTGGGAGCAGCTTGGGCTGGAGCTGGCTGGCGAAGCCGCGGACGGCAATAAAGCGCTTGAGCTCGCGCGTCTTCATCGGCCCGACATTATTCTCATCGACATCCATATGCCGGGGCAAAACGGCCTGCAGCTGATGCAGCAGTGGGCGGATGAGCATTATTATCCGAAATGCATCATTATTAGCGGGTACAATCATTTTGAATATGCGCAGAAAGCGATATCGCTCGGAGCATTTGCTTATTTACTGAAGCCTTTCAAGCGCGAGGAAATTAACGATGCGCTCGCCAAAGTATGCCAGGTGCTCCGGATGGAGCAGGATATGCGAAGTAGCCTGGAGCAGGTGAAGCGGCAGCTCAGCGTAGGCATTCCGCTGATTAAGGAACGGATCATGCTCGATTTTTTGTCGGGAAGAGAAGAGAATGCTCCTTCACATCAGGACGTGACGTTTTTGCCGTATTATGCCGTGCTGGTGCTGGGCATCGATGGCTTTTGGCGCAAGAAAGCGGATAAAGAGAAGGTGCGACAGCAGATTCGGGACATGGTGGCGTGCGTGGAGACGATTTTGCAAAATCATGAAGAAAGCGTGGTGTTCGAGCGGGAGGAGAACCGGATCGTTGTTATACTTGGCTTGAAATCCGACCGGAATTCGCTTCATCTTGCTTTGGCACAGCGTATCGTTGCCGAGCTTCGCAGCATGTCATACACGATCACCATTGGAGCAGGGAATATCCACGACCATGTCTCGCAAATTAAGGTTTCTTACGACGAAGCGTTAAAAGCGTATCGCGAAAAGCTGGTGCTCGGCGGCGACCAGGTCATCACACCGCTTGCCATATCCCCCGGTCAACTTATCGTACCCGATGAGCACATCAAATCCACATGTCTTGCCGTAGAACTGGCGGACCATAAAGGAATTCGCGTCGGGGTACAGGTCATTCTGAGCGCTGCGGTCCGCAGCGGGCCGGTCTGCAGTGAAACGGTAAGCAAAATCGGCCTCCGGCTGCTCGGAGCGGTTTCGGATATGGCGCTTCGTTACGGGATTCGTGAGCCGTTGTACGAAGAAGGCGATCCGGAGCATATGGAGGGGATCGATGTTTTCATTGAATATTTGACCGGGTTGCTTATGGACGCTGCCGGCAAAATCGCCGCTGCGAAAGAAAACAAGGGGTTAAAAGCCATCTCCGCCGCTACGGAGTTTATCCAGAGCCACTATACCGAGGACATCTCGCTGGATATGCTGGCCGCCCATGTGGGGCTGCATCCGAATTATTTGTCCGAAGTGTTCAAGAAAGAAACCGGTTTCAATTTTACCGATTATGTCGTTACCCTCAGAGTGAAGAAAGCCCAAGCGCTGATGCAGGAAAATCCCTGGCTCAGCGTAGCGAAGGTGGCCGAGCTTGTCGGATATGGCAATACGCGTTATTTTTCAAGCCTATTTCATAAAAAAACAGGGGTGCGCCCGTCCGAATACAAGCTGGGCACAAGTTCGCCGTTAAACGATGAGGACGCACCGATTGATGAGTAGTTGGTTTAAAGCGATGCGCAGTTGAATCTTAATCAATCGGAATGGACCGAGGGGGGCACCTATGAAAAGTCCCGTACAATGGGTAAACGACAGTTTGCAGCGAAAGCTGATGTTCAGCTACATTCTGGTGATCGTGATTCCGCTTTTTCTGATGTCGTTTATTTTGTACCAGCGGGCGCTTCATGTAGTCACCGAACAGACGGAAAAATATAACGATAAAATGCTGCAGCTGATGAACGAGAAAATCGACAAACTGGTTACGCAAATCGACCGGATTTCGTATTTCGTGTACCTGGACGATGTGCAGAAGCTGCTGAATGACATCCCGCAGGATCCCGTGGTTAACGCATCATGGCAGATCGATCTGAAATTCAAGCTGAACAGCTGGATCGGCTTCCTTGGCTTTAACGGCGGCATCCGCAGCGTCACGCTGCTGGATCAGACCGGAGTGTACTTTAATTCGGAAAACGCGCTGATTCAAAGCGGATTTTCGGCTGAACGGTCGCGTTGGTACCAGGAGGCTCTGCAGTCGGATGGCGCCAAGGTGCTGCTTGGCCCCAAGGAACTCGGCGAATATATGGTGTATCCCAATTACCGGGAAGGCAGCCTGAATTACGCGATTGCCCGCAAAGTCTACAATTTGCAGGGGAACGACTCGCTCGGCGTGCTGGTGATGGGGATCGAGCTTTACGATATGAATGAGATCATGAGCGAGCTGAACTTGGACAGCCATACGGGACTGATGATTGTCGACAAATCCAAGGAAATCGTGTATTCTCGCGGCATCGCTCATCCCGATCAGCAGCTGAGCCGGCTCATATCCGGCGATACGCCCGGCAAAAGCACCATCGTCAAAGACGACGATCACGATACGTTAGTGAATGTGTTTACCTCGGCGTCGACGGGCTGGGATTACATTACGCTCACAAACGTGGAGATGCTTGCCAAGGATGCGAAGCAGCTGAGCAGCTTCCTATTATGGATCGGGGTGTTTGCTTGTTTGCTTGCGATTGTGATTTCGTTTATATTTTCCAAGCGGATTGTCATTCCGCTCAAGCGCTTGCAAAACACCATGAGGAATATCGAAAAAAACGATTTTCAAAGCAATATCGCCGTGGCCGGAAGGGATGAAGTAGGGCAGTTAACCATCAGTTTCAACCGCATGGTGTCGCGAATCCGCGAGCTGATCCATACGGTGTACCGTTCGGAGATTCAGGAGAAAGAGGCGCATATTATGGCGCTGCAATCGCAAATTAACCCGCATTTTCTGTATAACACGCTGGGAACGGTTAACGCCATGGCGATGATGTCCGACAACGAGGAAATCAGCAAGATGGTCGTCGCATTGGGGGATATGTTCAAATATGCGATGAAGCAGAACGGCAGATTGGCTTCGATCCGCGAGGAAATGGAGCATCTTGACAATTACATGACCATCCAGCGGAGCCGGTACGGGGAGCGTATTCAATTCGTCATCGACATTCCCGTGGCGCTGATGGAGTTCAGTACGATCCGTCTTGTGCTTCAGCCGCTTGTGGAGAACGCGATTCGCCATGGGCTCGATCCGCTGCCGGATGGCGGCACGGTCTGGATCCGCGGACAGCTCGATCACGATACGATTCGCATGGATATCCAAGATAACGGGTTAGGCATCGAAGCGGAGAAGCTGAAAGCCATTCAGACCAGGCTGCTTTCCGGAGTGAAGGACGGAACTTACAGAAGCGGCGACAGTATAGGTTTGTTTAATGTAAACGCCCGGCTCAAGTTTTATTTCGGCGGGGCTTACGGTGTCGATGTGAGCGGCGGATACGGCGAGGGAACGACGGTTACGCTGCTGTTTCCGGCAAAACGTCATACCCGGACATTGGCGGATGGATAGTTTTTAAGCAAAAAAATTTTTGAGTAAATGGTTTCCTACTTTTAGGGAAAAATATGCAGAAGGAACTCTGCAAAAAGCAAGAGATTCCTAAAAAAAACTAAAGGAGCGAGACAAATGGCAAAACATGATCGTAAGCGAAACCGGGATTCGGATCCCCAGGCGGTTGAGTCAGCTGGTGCAGACGTTGGAGAAGCAGTGGGGACAGCAGGAGGCGGTGCTCTAGGCGCTGTTGTAGGTTCTGCTTTTGGGCCTGTTGGTACCATCGTAGGGGGGATTGTTGGTGCCGCTGTTGGTAACAAGGCCGGTGAGAATGTTGGAGCCAATGCGGGCGAAACCGTTGATGATGACGATAATGTAATCGTATGATGTAAAAAATATCAAGGCGGGGGGCTCGCCCTTCGTCTTGAACGATTATTAGCCCAATGGGGATACCCGGTACTTAACCGGTTATGCTGGACCTTGAGAAGCAGAATCACCTTGTCGGAGATAACGAAGATGTAAGCATGTTTTACAAGCGCCTTCTTATTCTGAAGGTGTTTTTTTATGTGCGGGAGGCGGAATACCCGACGTCAGAGACGCGTGGATTCCGGAATTATGGGAATATGCCGCGTTAGCGGAGTCGGGTCTAACAGCGGAGTCCGCCATGTGTTATCCGCGTGCGCAAGATAATCCAAACCGGTGCAAAGCCAAATATGACGGGAGTCAAGAATGTCATATTGCCGGTAAATTTTCGCGGATTGTATAGTGAGGTCAGAAGTTATCCCAAGCGAAAAGGAGTACATTCATATGCAGGCAGCTGCAAAGTCAAACAACGCAAGCTTCCTCCGCAACGTGAGGAAAAACAAATTTTTATGCCTGCTCGCCTTGCCGGGCCTGCTTTACTTTCTTATTTTCAAGTACATGCCGATGTGGGGGGTGGTCATCTCATTTCAGGATTATTCCCCGTACATGGGATTTACCGGCAGCAAGTGGGTTGGGTTCGAACATTTCCAGCGCTTCTTTGGGAATCCGGATTTTTGGCTGCTGTTTCGCAACACAATGGCCATTTCCGTGTTGAATCTGCTGTTTTTTTTCCCGCTGCCGATCGTGCTTTCCTTATTATTAAATGAAGTCGGTAAGCCCGTGTTCAAGAAAACGTTTCAATCCGTCGTTTATTTGCCTCACTTCCTGTCCTGGGTGATCATCGCCGGCATCACCTTTCTGATGTTGTCCCAATCGGAAGGGATGGTCAACAAGCTGCTGCAAGCACTCGAGCTGGATAAGGTCGATTTCCTTACAAACCCCAAGTTTTTCTGGGTGATGCTGACCTTGCAGTCGATCTGGAAGGAAGCGGGCTGGGGCACTATCATTTTTCTAGCGGCGATTGCGGGAATTGATCCACAGTTGTATGAAGCGGCGCGAATGGACGGTGCCAGCCGGTTTCAACAGATGATGAACATTACGCTGCCTTCGATCAAAAACATCATCTTTATTCTTTTCATTCTGAGGCTCGGTAACATCTTGGATGTCGGCTTTGAGCAGGTATTCTTGATGATGAACGGAGCGGTTTCGAAGGTCGGGGAGGTGTTCGATACCTATGTGTACCGGGTAGGCATCCAGCAGGCGCAGTTCAGCTACAGCACCGCCGTAGGTTTGTTCAAATCCGTCATCGGATTCCTTCTCGTGATCTCCGCCAATAAACTGGCGAAGAAATTCGGGGAGGAAGGGGTTTACTAACTTAGGGAGATAAGGAGGAAAATTTCTTGAACGCATCAGAACGTTGGTTCCAAATGGCGAATGGTACCGTGCTCACGCTTATCGCTCTTGTGACGCTGTTCCCGCTATATTACGTCTTTGTCGTCTCGTTTACGGATCCGTCCGAATATATTGCCAGCCGTGGGCTTGTGTTGTTTCCGCAGCAGTGGACTTTGTCGTCATACGAATATTTGCTCTCAACTCAAGCATTTCCTCGCTCCATCGGCGTAAGCATTTATCTGGCCGTTGCCGGCACGCTGCTCAGCTTGCTTGTCACTTCCGGACTCGCTTATGCTTTGTCCCGGAAGCAGATGCCGGCCCGCAGGGTCCTGCAGCTGATTATTTTGGTCACGCTGCTGTTTAACCCCGGCATCATCCCGCCATACATCCTGGTGAAAAGCTTGGGGTTGATCGATAGCATCTGGTCGCTTATTATCCCGGTACTGACCAGCGGCTGGTATGTGCTGCTGATGAAAGGTTTTTTCGATAGCATTCCGGTCAGTTTAGAGGAAGCGGCAAAGATGGACGGCGGCAATGACGTCGGAATCTGGCTGCGAATCGTGCTTCCGCTGTCCTTGCCGGCGATGGCGGCATTTGGCCTGTTCTATGCTGTGGCGTATTGGAACACGTTTTTCACGGCAATTCTCTACATTAACGATTTTCAAAAATGGCCGCTTCAAGTTCTGCTGCGAAACATGCTGATCGACTCGTCTACCTCGGTTGGCGGGGCAGTGGCTCAAGAAATGTCGGCCGAGCAGCGGATTCCGCCGGAAACGTTGAAGATGGCGGCGGTCGTCATTGCGACGACGCCGATCTTGTTGGTGTATCCATTCCTGCAAAAACATTTTGCCAAAGGCGCGATGGTTGGCTCCATAAAGGAATGATTCACATAAGCAATTAAATCAGCTACTATGAATGAAGGGGAGGAAAAAGGGATGAGGAAACACGGAAAACATACGATGGTGATGGCTGCGGGACTATCTCTTGCGATGATATCGACCGCATGCGGCGGAGGTGGGGCAGACAAGACACCTAACAAGGAGGGCGCTGCGACTTCGGCGAAAAAGGAGACGCCTACCGAGATCAGTATCATGAGCACATTTTATTCCCAGGAGCCTCCGGCCGACGACAATATCATCGTTAAAGAAGTGGAAAAGCGGACAAATACGAAGCTGAAGATCACTTGGGTGTCCTCCAACAATTACACGGATAAGCAAAATGTTACGCTTGCTTCCGGCAATATTCCCGACCTCATGCTTGTGATGGACCCTTTTGCGCCAAACGTCGTATCGATGGCGCGCCAAGGCGCTTTCTGGGATCTCTCCCCAATGATCCAAAATTATCCGAATTTGTCCAAGTTCCCGGAAATTTCCTGGAGCAACATCAAGTCCGAAGGCGGCAAAATATACGGCATTCCGCGCGTGCGTCCGACGGACGGCCAACAAGTGTTATTCATACGCGAGGATTGGCTGAAGAAACTGAATCTGAAGATGCCGGAGACGCTCGACGATGTATATAAAGTTATGAAAGCCTTTACGGAGAATGATCCGGACGGCAACAACAAGAAAGACACGTTTGGTTTCACTGCAAATGTAAACGCTACCGATATGGGGTACTTTGCCATCTTCGAGAATGCGTTCAACAATGCAAACGGCAAGTGGAAGCTGAAGGACGGACAACTTGTCGATACGGTGTTGGAGCCGGGAACAAAGCAAGCAATCGAGTTTCTGACCAAGGCGTACCAGGAAGGCTTGATCCCCCCGGATTTTGCGGTACTGAAAAATAATCAGGCCAAGGAGATGCTGGCGAGCAACCGGGCCGGAATGAGCGTAGATGCGATCAATGCGGCATGGACCAACGGCGACGAGCTGCGCAAGACGATGCCGGATGCGGATTTCTATCCGCTTCCATCCATCACCGGGCCAAACGGCAAATTCGTGTCGAAATCGACGGGTTTCTTCGGCGTCTTCCTGATCCCGAAAAAGGTACCGGAAGCGAAGCTGAAAAAAATTCTCGAATTTATGGATTATGGCGCTTCGGAAGAGGGCGGCAGCTTGGCCGATTACGGCCTGAAGGACCTCCATTACACGGAACAGGGCGGCGTGAAGACGGCAACGGCGCAAGCAGCCAAAGATAACGTGAGCCCCAATGCTTTTGGCCAAATTTTCAAAAATTTCGATAAGTATTTCAGGGCTTACGCTCCCGGCATTACGCCCCCCAAGATGGACCGCAACAAGAAGATCATCGACGAGCAGGAGAAGATCAGCATCGGGGAGCCGCATATCGGTCTCGTTTCGGAAACCAATATTAAGTTGGGCAGCGATTACGCCAAAAAAATCATGGAATTAAAAATTGCGATTATAATGGGCAAGGAGAAGCTGGATGCGTGGGATGTGTTTGTCGCCAAGCTGAAGGCCGACTCGGAGTACCAAAAGATCATTACGGAAATGAACGACGCATATAAGAAGAAAGCCGGCAAATAATCCGGCCTGTCCCCAGGAGGATGACGGATGAAACGCCTCTCCCAGTCAACCTACTTCTACAAGAGCTTGTCCATCCTGCTTCTGATCACGAGC
Source organism: Paenibacillus thalictri (assembly GCF_004307995.1). Lineage (GTDB taxonomy): Bacteria > Bacillota > Bacilli > Paenibacillales > NBRC-103111 > Paenibacillus_AF > Paenibacillus_AF thalictri. The sequence continues at coordinate 320,078 of NZ_SIRE01000008.1, forward strand.
TTGCCTTTGTTCCTGAGCGCGGCGGGAAGTTATTATTTCGGTATCAGCGAAATGGAGAAACAAGTTCATGAAGCCCATCAAATCCGGCTGCTGGAAGTGTCGCGGGGGATGGATGAAAAGCTGGCGCAACTTGAGGCGCTGATGAATCGCTGGGCGCTCAACACGGTATTCGACCAGAAGCTTCGCCAATATTCTCCGGATACCGATTATGAAGTGACGCGTGAACTGTATGATGCGTTGACGATACTGAATGGCTCTCATCCGCTGATCAGCAAGGTTTATGTGTTCATAGAGGAGAAACGTCTGCTTGTATCCAGTGAGACCGGTGTGATGCGGATTAAGAACGAAGAAGACTACCAGCGATATCGTTATATGATGGAAGTGACAAAAGGGTTCGGCTGGGTCACCGGCAAGCTCCCTCAAGGTTCCAAAGGCGAGCTGATGAATACGGCTCTCGTTTATAAGCTTCCGTATTATTTGGAGCAGCCTTACGGGGCGTTTGTCGTGCATATTAACGAAAGTGAGATGAAGTCTGTCCTGAGACAGCTGAATCCGGACGAAAACGGCGTTTCGTTAATTGTAGATGAGAAGGGGAATCGGATCACAGAAAATGGGAATGCGGAAGCCAAGCGGGCGTTGCTCCAATACCTCGATGGGGGGAGACCGGAGGCTCCTTTTCAGGTGCAGAAGCTTCTGAGTGAACAATACGCCATTTCATCGGGCGCCATTTCCCATACGGGCTGGACGTATATCACGGCAACTCCGCTTAACGATTTTACCAAACGGGTCTCTTTTACATCTAAGTGGATTTTGGGTACGAGCTTGTTCAGCATGGTTTTTGCAGTTATCCTCTCATGGTTTGCCTCGCGTAAAATATACCAGCCGGTCGGTCGGCTGGTCCAACTCGTCATGGGTGACAAGGAACGCGGATCCCCCGCCGAGGACGGCGACGAAATGACATTCATCGAGAACCAGTGGAACGGCTTGAACCGGGAAAGCCGCGGGCTGCAGGAGCGGCTGGAGCAGTCGCTTCCTGCGCTGCGCAAAAGCTTCTTGCTGCAGCTCATCGAGGGCCGTTTCTATTTCCTGAACGAATCGAATTTGCGGGAGCGGCTGGAACATTACGGATGGGAGGTCGAGGACCAACTCTTCTCTGTGCACCTGGTGCAGCTTTCCGGCTTTTCCGGGTTGGAGGGGAAGTTTTCCGAAGGAGACGAACAACTGGTGACCTTTGCCGCCGCTAATATTTTGGAGGAGCTGGCAGGTGCGGTATTCCCCCAGTTGGAGGTAATCAACTTTCAGGATCTTACAGTGGGACTGCTGGTAGGACTGCCGGCTGGGACTGAAGCGACGGCTGCCAAACGGATGACTCAAAAATTTTTTCAAGAGTCCATGGCCAAATTGCATACCTTGCTGCGCATGAATATTACCGTCAGTATCGGACGATGGAGCGAGCAGATTCGGGCGACGTCCTCGATGCTGGAGGAGCTGCGAAGCTCGCTCCGTTATAAGAACGTCTACCTAAGCGTACAATTTATCGATGCGGAAACGCTGGTCGTGCGGGGGCATGATTCCATCTATTATCCGTTTCAGTTGGAGAAGGAGATTTTGCATGCGGTCAGGATGGGCCATGAAGAAGAAGCGGTTCGATTGACGGCGCAGTTCATGCAGGATATGATGCAGCATGTCAAAACAGAAGGGCTGCTGTTCCAAGGAGCGCATCAGTTGTTGGGCAATATCCAATATGTCGTGCTGCAGGCAGGGTTTGACACTTACCGCTTGTATCATGGCGCGAATCTACATGAGGAGCTGCTCGCAGTCAAAAGTTCGAACGAGCTTGTTCCTTTCCTATGCAGTCGGGCGATCGAGCCTTACATGAAAGAGTTGAGTGAAAGGATCGGACAGCAAGCGCGGCTGTTGATCGAGAATGTGACCGATTACATGAAGCATAATTTCCCCCAGGATTTGTCTTTGGAGAGCTGCGCGGAGCGGTTTCAGACCAGTCCATTTCAGCTGAGCCGGTCGTTTAAACACGTATTAGGCGTCACTTTCGTCGATTACCTAACCGATCTCCGGCTGGAGAAGACAAAGGCGCTGCTGGCATCCACGGACCTGAAGATCAACGAAATTGCCGATCAAGTCGGCTACCAGCATACTTATCTGAACCGGATTTTCAAGAAATACTTCGGCATGACGCCAACCCAATACCGGGAGAAGTTCCAATAAGGAGTGACCAAAGATGGAGCCTGTTCGCATCACGCAAGGTCAATTTAACGACCAATTGCTGTATTTCACTTCATCAAGTGTGACGGAAGACGACCAATCGCTGGTGTTTATCAGCGACCGGGACGGGTATCCGAACCTGTTCGTACAACGGTTGGACACCGGAGACGTTCGCCAGCTCACATCAATCCGCTCCGGTTATTTGAAGCAGTATGTGTATTTTGATGGAGCGGAGGGAAGAGGGTTGGGCAAAGCGAGCGTCAGTCTTGACCCAGCCAGAGGGATCGTCTATTACATCGAAGGCGATGAAATCCGCTGCGTCGATCTGGAGGGACGATCCCGTACGTTGAACCGCCTGCCTGAAGGGCAAGTTACGGCATTCACGCATGTCAGCGCGGACGGTACCCGCTTGTGTGTCCCGACTACGGATGAACGCGCATTGGAGTACGATACCTTAAAGAACGGCAGGCCCGATTATGATATAGACGCCCGCGTCCGCGATGAGGGGTTAAGCTCTTACTTGCGCGTTTACGATACCGCTACAGGAAAGCAGCTCTTCGCCGAGAGAGTGGAGGGCGCCTGGATCACACATGTGCAATTTTCGCCGGTGGACCGGAATTTGATTTTGTACAACCACGAATGGCCGGCGGATTGCGGAATCCGCCGCATTTGGCTGTGGGATGGCGAGCGCCATATCCGCGTACGCGAAGAAGCACCCGACCGCAGCCGCGGGGACTGGACGTGCCACGAGATGTGGGAAAAGGACGGAGCATCGGTCATCTATCATGGCTCTTACCGGGACGGAGGTGCCACCTATATCGGCAAATACCGGCTGGCCGATGGGCAGATTTCGGAAATCCCGCTTCCTGCCGGGTACACCAAATACGGCCATTTCACCGTAGGCAACCGCTACAACGACCTGTTAGTGACAGACGGATATTATTATCCGGAAGGGTGGAAGACGAGCGGGTATGGCGGCGGCGACTGGCTGTGCGTACTTCATGTGGATTGGGAGCAAGGGATAATCCGCTGGAGCCCCCTATGCCCGCACGGCTCGAACTGGGACTCACAGGACAGCCACCCGCATCCTGTTTTCAGCCACAATGATAGACGCGTGTTCTACACGACGAACCGGGACGGCGTGCGTGCCGTGTATATGGTGGAGGTGGAGTAATACCACTTAAAAGTTCTGAACAAATGGAAGACAAAAGCGGAATAAGCAGGGAGCAGGTTGCCACGGCAGCTGCTCCTTATTTACGTTGAAGTAACTGGCAGTTATCTTTAACGTTCCTTTGTGATAAAATAGGGATTAATTTACAATTTTATCGAGGAGAAACCGATGAAAATAAGAGAAGCTCGCATTGAAGATGCAGATAAAATCGCAAAAGTTCATGTTGATAGCTGGCAAACCACCTATAAAGGCATTATTTCCGAATCGTATTTGTCCAATCTCTCTGTTGAAAAGAGAAAGAAAAGCTGGTTATGGACATTTGAGAATCTAATCGTTGACGAAAAAATATTCGTCGCAGAAGACATGGCGGGTAATATCGTTGGATTTTCGAATGGGGGGCGAAGTCGGAATAACGAATTTGAACATGATGGAGAGTTATTTGCAATCTATTTATTAAAGAATTACCAACGAATAGGGTTAGGAAAAAAACTTTTTAATTCGGTTGTACAATCATTAAAAGATAATGGTTACTCAAAAATGATGTTATGGGTTCTAAAAGACAATCCGTCCGTTGAATTTTATAAATTACAGGGTGGAGAGGTAATTGGAAAGAAGGAAATTACAATAGGTGGAGATAGCTTAGTCGAATTAGCTATTGGATGGGATCGCATATAACCATTTTGGTGCTGTCAAACGTTAGTTCAACCCAAAACGGCGCCACGAAGCAGCCGTTATTGAGCTTTTGTAGAATGAAGAGATTGAAGTGGTCATTGACAGAGCCAGCAACATTTGAAATTGAGATTGAAGAAATGAAGCTTTCAATATAGAAGGATTGATGCCGATGGTTATTAGAGCACAGGTCTGGTCTGACTGTGATGAAGATATAAAGCAATTCGTTGAAAAACTGGTGGAACGGTTGAAAACGATTCTGGGAAATCAGTTGATAGGTATTTATCTCCACGGCTCATTAGCTATGGGCTGTTATTATCGTCCCAAAAGTGACATTGACCTGATTGTGGTAGTTAACGGCAAATTAGCAGCCGATTTGGCTAAGACAGTTGGCGTCGCCATCGCCAACGAGACGGTCAATAGACCTACAACGGGTAACGTTGAACTTAGTGTCATCACGTCGGAGGTAGCAAGGCAAGTGCCCGTTCCGACACCCTTTGAAGTTCATTACAGCTCGGGATGGCAAGAGAAGATACTTAAAGATGAAATAGACTACAGTAAAGAGAAAACAGACGTTGACTTACCCTCTCATTTGGCCTATGTAACGCAGCGTGGCATTTGTTTATACGGTAAACCCATATCAGATGTATTTGGCGAAGTAAAATGGCAGTATTTAATAGAATCTGTTATGGACGACTTTAAATGGATACTTCAAGATGAGCATATTTTAGAGACACCTTTTTATAGTATTTTGAACATTTGCCGTGTATTTCAATTGTTTAGCGAAGATAATCAGAAAGTCCACAGTAAAGACGAAGGCGGTGAGTGGGGAATCAAACATTTACCACAGGCGTATCATCAATTGATTCAACGAGCACTTGATGCTTATCGCTCTTCAGATATAGTAAATGAAGATCAAAGAAGAACAGGTGGAAAGGAATGGGACAAAGCTAACCTTTTCGCCTTCAGGAACTATGCCCGTATGCAATTCAAAGACATTTTACTATAGGGAATCAATCCACTTGATAAAACATAAGGCTTTGTAAGTACTTAAGGCACAATGGGGGGAATATCCATATTTGTTAGCGAATATTAACGATGAAGTTTATTTGACTCGATAGGTGGTGGTCAGGTGATAAGCCATAATCTAAAAGTGATTGAACAAATGTCCGAAGGATATGGGTTGGATGTAATGTATGAAGACATCACCATACAAGGGGTCTCCATTGATTCAAGAACAGTAAGGGCGGGTAATTTATTTGTCCCGATACAAAGACAATTAGATGGCCATGATTATGTGGAGACAGCATTTTCTCAGGGCGCGGTAGCTTCATTTTGGCAAAAAGATCACCCTAACCCGCCCCAACATATACCGCTTATTTTTGTAGAAGATTGCCTGAAAGCACTTCAAATTCTTGCAACTCATTATCGACAAGAACTATCCCTCAAAGTAGTTGGAGTTACTGGCAGCAACGGTAAGACTACCACCAAAGACATGATCAATTCTGTGCTAGAAAGCACATTCCGGGTACACAAAACTTCGGGTAATTTAAACAGCCAAATCGGATTGCCTTTAACAATATTAGAAATAGATAAAAGCGCAGAAGTTGCGGTATTGGAAATGGGGATGAGTGAACGCGGTCAGATCGATCGACTTTCCCGTATAGCAAAACCAGACTTCGCAGTTATTACTATGATTGGCGTTTCTCATTTATCGACACTTGGGTCACGTGAAGAAATTGCAGCCGCGAAATTGGAAATTGTTCATGGATTAACAGATGATGGTGTGCTGATCTGCAACGGAGACGAGCCCCTTTTAAGAAACAGACTTGAAGAAATCATAAGCAAAAAACCGATATCAATCATTAGTTTTGGTGAAAACGAATCGAATGACTTTCGTGTGACATCTAGCGTAACGAACCCTGAAGGTTCCGTTTTTATCGTTGAAGATCATCAGTATTTTATACCGCTTCTTGGCGCACACAACATTTCAAATGCACTTGCAACCATAGCTGTCACATCAAAATTGGGTCTAAGCCCATCTGAAATAGATAAGGGTTTTCGAGCATTACAAGTAACATGTATGAGAATGGAGAAGATTGTCTCTTCCTTGGGATTTACCATCATAAATGATGCATGGAATGCGAGTCCAGTCTCCATGTCCGCAGCTATTAAGACGTTCGAAGACTTATCGGGTTACTCAAGAAAGTTCTTGGTCCTAGGAGATATGCTCGAATTAGGTGATCAAGAACTGGAATATCATCAAGAGATTGGTCGAAACATCGACCCTAGCAAAATTGATTTTGTTTACACGATGGGCACTCTAGGTAAGCATATAGCAGCGGAAGCAAAAAAGCGGTTCCCTGAAGGTAATGTCCAATCTTTTTTTGACAAACAAGAACTAACACAGGAATTAAAGAAAAAGGTGAAGCAGAATGATGCTATACTATTCAAGGCTTCGAGGGGAATCCAACTGGAGTCGGTAGTACAAATTCTGCTCTAATTGATACAAAAAAATGACAAATCGCAGGCTACCGCGGCGGGAACTGGCTGCTATAGGATTGTTTGGCATCAGCCCTTCGCTCACCTAACGGAGAACGATAAAAAACAACAAAGACACGGTGGTCGGCATAGATCGACTGCCGCGTTTGTGATAACGGCTTATGCTCAATAAGGAAACAATATGATTTTTAAATGAGGTCTGAACTAATGATAATTTATAAAAGCGATGAAACACCATCATTGAAGGAAGTCATCGCACTATACAACAAAGCTGCTTTAAGACGACCTAACGACGAGAGACGCATGGAATTGATGTTAAAGAATGCAAATATTAAAGTATCCGCTTGGCATAACGGGAAGTTAGTAGGTTTCCTGAGAGCATTCACAGACTTTTGCTTTGATTGTTACATTAACGATATCGCTGTTGACCCTGAGTATCAGGGACTGGGAATCGGCAAAGGCTTAGTAGAGTATTTAAAACCACAATTAGAAAAGGATACATTGATGTTCCTGATATCCGCTCCAAAATCTAAAGGTTTTTATGAAAAAATTGGATTTAGTAATTTTAAAGATATCGAAGATACATGGCACCAAGTTATTAAATAATTCATTACATCTTTAACTGGGATGATAATAGAGGAGCTTCAATGTAAACTGCATCTTTTTTGTTTGTTGAAGTAGCGGGCAGTTATCCGCAGTACTGCTTAATCATAAACAAGGCCTTGAGAATATTAGACTTAAGGGGTTTACTATGACAAAATTAAGTCGAGATGAAATATTCGAATGGATAAGAAATGATGAATTATCAACCTGTTGTGCTAAAAGAAAATGATTAAACAAACGTGGAACGTTTGTACAGGAGTTGCTTTTAAGCAGAGCTCCTTTGTTTATAGAAGAATATGGTTGTAAAGAAGAAACATTTTGTTGAGAATTACTTTCTAATAAAGCGGAGGTATATTGCGATGAGTGAGAGCGAAAAAAGCGGTATACAAGAGGATGAATCCCCTAAAGTTGCTGAATCACTCAATAGTGCAACTGACCACTATCATAAGATTATGGGAATGCCAAACAAAAGGGCGGACCTCAATACAATGCCAAGATGGCTCAAGTTTTTTTATTACTTCATTGTTTGCATCATTGCTATAGGTTTTTTAATTGGCTTGTACGCCTCGATATTTAAGTGACCATCATTACATTACTGTTTAGAATTGTGTTGAGCACAGACAGACGTAATATAATAAGAGGGAAACAAAATTCCCTAAAACAAAGGGAGGCAAGAGAACGTGTCGAACATGGACAAGGAGAACCAGGCTCTGGAGAAAGCGAAAATGGTGTATGAAAAAGGCGAGATCATAAGAACCGATATCCTGGCGGGCCTGGATGCCGAGCGACGGTCGCTGGGCGTGCTGTCTGCCAGCGGTGACGTGCTCGTGGAACACTCCACGGACGGATCGGAGTGCCGGATCGTGTTCGCCAGCCTACCGCCGGAGGAAACCGATAACCTGATCCGCCGGGAGGTGGATGCCGCCGTCTCCGGCGGCTATAGCCTGGAGTGGAAGTACTACGGTCACGATACGCCAATTGACCTGCCCGAGCGGCTTGTCGCCGCCGGGTTCGAGGCCGAGGATGAGGAGGAAGTGTTGGTCCTGCCATTGGACGAGGCATCGTTGGCTGCCTTCGGTGACGGCGGCGAACACGAGATCAGGATCGTCCGAGAAGAGCGCGACCTGATGGACTACGCCGAGGTGTCCCGCGAGATTGGCAGGTACAACGTGGAGGAGGAGCGGCGCGCGCTGGCCCTTAAGTTGAAGGAGAATCCGGACGAGATGAGCATCCACATTGCCTACGTTGACGGCGAGCCCGTCGCCTGTGTGTTTTTTGCAAATGAAAAATGCTGAGTTTTGCTGCGAAAAATGCCGAGGTCACTTGCCAGTTAACATGAGTTATTGCGGAATTCGTTCCATCGCTTGTTTGAGTCGGAAGCTCTCGCCGGTGAAGG
>NZ_SIRE01000082.1 GCF_004307995.1 Paenibacillus thalictri
CCTGGTAGCCCCCCTGCAATCGGTTAGCGATAACCATACGGGCTTGTATTCCAATGAGAAGTTCGACTATGATGCTGAAGCCCAAACGGTTCGCTGTCCAGCTGAGCAGGTTACTCGAAAAAAATATTACACCCCTCAATTGGAAGGGACGCAATACCACTTTCCCAAAGAAATCTGCAAGGCATGTCCTGTTCGCTTGCAGTGCACTGCAAGCGAACAGGGCCGAAAGATCTTCATTAGTAACTATTACAACGAATTCCAAGAGGCCAAAACATTTAATGAAACAGAACAAGCCAAGAAGCTGTTTCAAATACGCAACGGTATTGAGCGCAAGAACAACGAATTGAAAAACCATCATGGCCTTGGTTATGCACGTACCCATACGAGAGAGCGACGTCGCGTGTACGTGAAGATCGTCAGCATGGTCGTGAACCTAAAACAATTCGTAAAACAAAAAAATCCGCTGACCTTGGGGTTTGTACGAAAACGTCCCCCTGGCTTCCTGTTGTCATTTTTAAAGATTCAGCAAGCATAAGGCCAAAAAGGGTGAAATATTTCTACCTCCCTACCTTGAAAACCTGTAAACCATACTCAATAGAGCCCAGAATAGAGAAAGGATGCCCTAACAGGCAAGATTAATCGACAGTCTC
>NZ_SIRE01000009.1 GCF_004307995.1 Paenibacillus thalictri
TCCTTCGTCAGTTGTCGCAAACTTAACGATAGGAGGATAATGGGATGCTGGCAAGTGTCTCTTTTCTTTGCAATTAGTTAAGCATTTTTATGCTGCAATGTTCGGCACTTTTAGTATGCAATATACAGCAGGCATTGCTGGGGATGCCACACGGCTAGTGACGGGGTGCAGGGGGCGTGCTCCCTGCGGTTCCCCTATAAGGGACGGAAGGGGATCTGTTAATGGCGCATGCTTCCCGGAAGGGTGGCTCAATTGAGCCGGAGACGTGGCTCAAACTTTCCGGAACAATGGCTCATTTTGCGCCGGAGTATTCATTAATTATAAAAAAGTAACAAACGATTTTGGTAATGAATAATAAATAGTCATACAAGGAGTACTCAAAAATCAAGGATAAGAAATTGAACTTAATAATTGGGCCGCATGTGTAGAGAGCGGCCCATTCTTATACTATAAGATATTTTTTTTTGAGTCTTTTAAAGTCTTTTTCTTTAACAAAATAAAGTTCATTTGTAGCTCTAGTCATTGCTACATAGAGTGGATTTATTTGAGCAGGTGATAAATTTGCATATGAGAAATCTTCATCAAATAATTTCTCAAAAGTCTTAGTAAGGATAATACAAGATTTATTGTAAGTATCACCTTTAGAATAACCCCAATTGATAGTAGGCAAACAATTGAATTTACGGCTGTCTTTATAGAATAACTTTATAATACTTGGATCTTCTATAACCTTAGTTATTCTAGTGTCGTCTTCTAGTAACTCATAATGCCCTTTAATTGTACTTGATGAATGTATATCAATTTTTAGCTTGTTTCTAACAAATTGGCATATCTCTTCTGGAACACGCCTACTCTTGATTAGGGTGCTTTCATCTATGTCTACATCTCCTTTAAAAAGTATTTTATATTCATCCTTTGAGATAAATGATTTTCCTTTCTTTGAAAAGGGTTTACTCGCTGTAAAATCTGACTTACTAACAGAATGTTGATGAAAGTCTCCTACTGCAAAGAGCTTTATTTTCTTTTCCTTAACAAACGTTAACAATAAATCAAAATCTCTACCCATAAAATCTTGAAGTTCATCAAAATAAAGATGATCAACAAATTTGGACAGACGTTCAATGATTATTTTTTTTACTTTCTTTGATTGAGATAATACTAAGCTAGACATTCTTGATGAATAATATTTTCGATTATATAAATAGTGTCTATAGTCATCCTGCGTAAAATACTTATAATTTGGTTTTCCATTAATTCTCTGAGGTTCGGGTTCTTTATTTATTTCCACTCCTGTTGTAATTATAGCTGCACCACTTCCAATATTTAAGATCGGTTCAAAGGGTTTCAGCAGCCATCTATATACGAAACTAGTGAAAGTTAGAATTTGTGTGTTGTTTGGCACCTCTCCATGTATATTCTTTATCTCTCTTTTTAAATTAGCCACATTCTGTTTAGTATATGTAATGACCAGATTTTTAAGAGTTGGATTTAGGTGATTTGCTATGCAATATGTTTTTCCTGATCCAGCTACTGCAAGCATTATTGTTGAACGAGCCACTTTATTCCCTCCTGAATGAACTCAGGTAATACAATAGCTTCTTTATAAAATTCTTCTTCAGATATTCTTAAAGCAGCTTCAGTCTTGTTTTTAAGCATATAGGCTATATCCTTATCCATTGGTACTTTACGATATTCAGCAATGGTACCTGGCTTAATATCCGAAATATTTTTAAGTGTAGGGGCATTCTTATTGAATAGACAAACTTCAAAAGTGAACTCACTAACCAAATCAGAACATTTGATTTGAATATTGCTATATTTCTTATTTAGTTCATGAATAGATTCAATAGTTTCTTGTTCTCCATCATTGTCAGTAATAACCAATAGAGAGTTTTTAATTACTTTAGATAGTTCAATATAATGTTTATAAGTAATACCCCCACCGGATAGGATTTCAATGTTTTTTTCATCTAGCGTATATGTGAGAGAATTCTTTGTAAGCTGTGGTAACAGAATAAATTCACTATTTCCCTCAACAAGAATTACTTTCTGAGCTAATATAAAATTCAATAATTGCATATTATCCGTTTTCATAAAGTAATCTGAGGTTTCTTGAGGAATGGTACTTAAGGAATGATATGTTTTTTCATTAATCCATATCGTGTTTCGTAAATCTAATCTACTAACAATTAAAGGATTATGAGTAGTTATTATCAATTGAGCACCGTCACACATATTTTGAATATCTTTGATAAGCTTTCGGGTACTAACATAACTTAAATGATTCTCTGGTTCTTCTAATAGTATTAAGTCACTTTCTACCTCTAAGGCAATTTCCGTTTTGATTAAATTTTCTTTACCTTTTCCTTTATTTTGAATTGAAACACCATCACTCTTTAAATCCAGTAGATTTTCTAAAATAGTTTTGTTTTCATCAATTCCGAAATTGTACTCGTTTATGGTTAATTGTGTGGTGTTTTCGTCTACAAAGTTTTGAATATTCTTTCTAAATTGATAAGAAAGATTCTGCTTATCTGACATCTTTAAATTATTATTAAATATTCTTTTTGAATAAGAATCAAAGAGATTGTTTCTTCTAATTGAATTATCAATTAGTACGTTTTTAATGGGAGATTTGTTGTTAATATATTTTCTGCCGGCGAAAGTGGTCCATTCTGCTATGTAGTATTCTGTTGGTATGAAGTTTCCATCATGACTATCATCATACATGCTCTCTAAAAGTTCACGATAATTTTCATCAAATCTGTATGAAAATTTTATGCCACTCTTGGAAATCGGAGAAGATGAAGAATGGAGTCCATTGAAGTATTCGTAATTTAAGGTATTTTCATCACTAAAAAACAACTCAATTTCAATTTGAGGTAGAGTTTCAATAGAAGGGGAATGCTTATATTGATTCACTAGATCATTAGTAAAATATTTTTCGAAGTTATTTGTAGTATTGAAAATTTTTTGATTAAGTGCGATATCAATAGCCTCTAGAATGGTACTTTTTCCAGCCTCATTCTCTCCAATCAATACATTAATACTTTTTTTAAACTCAATGGTAAAATCTTTGAACTTCTTAAAACCCTTAATCTTCACCTGCTCTATATACATAAGCCCTCCTTCAATCAAAAGAACTAGCGATGCAATTAAAATGATACCATTTTTTGTATGTTAATTGTAAGTGTTATATTTGGGTGAGCCGTTTCAGTAAATTCTTAAATGAAATGCTATGCGATAGCTAACGATTTATTATGGATATAAAGAAGTAATAGCTGATACAAATTCAATCATACCGAGGGTCTTATAGAGGAATTTCGGAAGAAATGAGTATGTCTTATTTCAAAGCAGATAGGGATACAGTAAGAAAGCAATATATGTGGGGAAGTGACTCTCATTTCTTTTCTTTTTCTTAGACTGTATCTACAGGAAAATAATGTCGTTTTATAGCCGATGTATTATAATGGAATTTATTAAGAACAGGTCTAGAGGAATAGTACTTTAGAATAGAAAGGAACAAGAAAAAATATGTCTGTAGTGCGTGGGATTAAGTGGATAATTTAACTGAATTGATTATATGTGTTTACGAATGTAGCTTAGATTATGGACGAACACGGTAGAAGTTTGTGGTGATGATTCATGTATCGCGAGTGGCTCTCAGTCAAAGAAAAGAGAGGTGTAAGATTAATTTGACGAAGAACTTACCAGAAGTGGCGGAATCCCACATGCAGGAGGCAGATAGTCTTAAATATTTTAACATATTAGTTCCATCTGACATGTTCTTAATACGTCAAGAAATTGGTGGGGACTATGGAGTTGACTTGATACTCGAGTTAAAAGAAACAAAATATGCTACTAATATTCGCGCTCATATTCAACTGAAAAGCACATCTAATAAGATATATGAAAATGATAGGCCATTTTCCTTTCCAATTCCGATAAAAACAATCAATTATTTGATGAACCAACCTAATTCAATTGTTATTATCTATATTAAACAAAGTAATGTATTTGTTTGGGAGTGGGCGTCAAAAATTAATGAGTTCTTAATTGGAAAGGAAATTAATATTGAGCGTACTTCTCAAGTTACGACATCATATCCATTCACATCTCTATTAACGACAGAATCATTTAAATCGATTTATGATCATATATCTAAGACAAGTACTCTTGTCAGAGAGATGGCTCTTCAATTTTCATCCTCACTTTTTAAAAAAGTAAGAAATGATAGCTTTAAAGCGATGTTATCACAAATGAATAATGAGTATTATGAAGCTGAAGAATTACTAAAAAAAAGCCGATATAAGGAAGCCCTATCTAGATTAAAACCCCTGAGTAAATATATAAAAGACGAAAGTATCTTTTTACGCTGTGCCTTAATATCTATCGAACTCGGACTATTTAAGGATTCTGTCAGGTATTGCGATGAGATATTGAAATTAAATCCCTACAGTAGCCAGTCTTATATACTCAAGGGGATCTCACAGTTTCAGCTGTCGCTTTATGATCAAGCAATTGGTTCTTTTGAAATGTCACTTAGCATTGTACAAACAGTTTTAGTCCGTAACTTACGTGCATTGGCAATATGGATGAATGGAGATGCTATTACTGCATTATCAGAATTATCTGAGTCATTAAAATTAACTAACGGAAAGGATAGGCAAGCCCTTTTGTATACTGCCATTTTGCAGTTTGAATTCTACAATTTCGATCAAGCTTTTCGCAATATCAACTTTTTAATTAAATTGGAGCCGAATAATGCTGATGCCCTAGCTGCGAAAGGAAGGTTTTTAAGATTTCTTGGTAAACGAGAAGAAGCTGACAGCTTCTTTAGAAAATGTCTCGTAGTAGATAAGGATCATTACCATGGTTTAATTGGTTTAGCATTAAATCTAGTAGAAAATAATGATGTTTTGGAGGCACTTTTATATTTATCATCTTGGATTAACCTGCATAGTAACATCATCTTTAAAAAGAAACTAAAAAATGGACAAGCAGTTGTCCTTATTGATTTGTTGTGGAAAACAACATTGTCAATTCATCTCGAAAAGTTAAATAATAGAGATTATGTCATTTCGATGCTAGACGGATCCAAAGTTAAATTCGATATATCTAGACCAAATGACTCGGTTATAATTGGAGCAATTTCAACATCTAATCCTTCTTACATGGTTCCATTCATTGTAAAGGCATATGAGAAAAACAGCGACTTTAAGAAGGTCCTTGATCGGATTACATCTACAACAAAATTAATACCTTTCTTTAATCCAAATCAACTTATATTTACAGGATTTTTTGAAAACGATAGCATAATTGTGAATATTAAAGAGAGATATGATGGAACTTATTTTGAAGTGTTGTTCAATGATCAACCTATGATATGCGGAATGACAGATACAGATAACAATAAAATTGGTTATAATGCCTTCAGGGAACACTTTAATAAAAACAAAGAAATCCAACTTAATTTGGTAAACCTTGAGAAGAAAGAAGAAAAAATAATACAAGGTATTAAAGATGTTAGATTTCATTGTGATATTAATCAAAATCGAGTTGGTAGGTAGTCCTAATATACAATCAAAGGATTATCTATTTTTTATGGGGGGGACGTGGGAATTCCCGTTGCCGTTGAAAGATAATGTCCAATTGCTGACGGGATTGCCTGTCGGAGAGTTGCTGAATATAATGACCTCACATTCCGCACCCGAATTTGAAAATGGTGAATTCTGGCATGTGCTAGAGTCATAAAATCGAGAGTCGGGTCGGGAGCGGATGGCGAACATGCAGATAGAAAATTTCTATGAAGTCAGTTATCTGCCGTTACTGAGCGGCCATCATGAACAATCTAGGATTGCGTCGGAAAAATCGATGAGCTTGTGCTTACCGCAGGCGGAGCCGTCCAGTTGTTAGTACTCGACACACTAAGCGGTCGAAATGCCTTGAAGAATGTGGACAAATGGGCAGCAGAGCAAGATTTGGACCCATTGCTCCATCCCGGTTTGCAGGCGTCCTGGTTTAACGACGATGCGCTCGGCCGTCATCTGGACCGGCTGAATGAAGCAGATATCCATCAAATCGACTCCGCGTTCCAATTGCATGTGTATCAACACGAGCGCATCCCGATAAGCGTGTTTCATGGCGATACAAAGAGCATGCCCGTCTAAGGCGCGTACACCAAACCGAGCAAAGCGCTGCAAATTGTCGAAGGCTACAGCCTCGACCGGCGAGGCGCGAAGCAAATCCAGTTCGGGTTGATCGGAAATAGCAACGGGATCCCCCTCTACGGCGATGTGCACGACGGGAACACCTCGGATAAAACCTGGAATCCGGATGTGCTGGAGAAACTCCATGCGCAGTGCGCCGCGGTGAAGCTGAAGGATTTCCTTTATGTAGCCGATTCGGCTGCGATGAGCAAGGCGACCCTCGACTCCGCGAAAGGCGCAGATACCTATGTATTGACCCGTGCCCCCAACCAATTGAAGATCGTCAAAGTAGCGATGGCGTCTGCTGATGCACCGAATGCGCCTTGCTCAGAGATGGTGACGTTTGTGTCATCCAAGGAAGGCGCCACATACCGCTGGCTGGCCACCGAGGCGGAGCACGAAGGCCATTCGCTCCGCCTGATCGTGGTGGAGTCCAGCGCGCTGGACAAGAAAAAGGAAACCACGTTAACCCGCGAACGGTAGTCTGAATGCGACCGGCTTACACAAGCCGCAAAAGAAACAGCCACAACGCTGTTTCATTGTCTGACCGATGCGGAGCAAGCCGCCGAAGCCTTTCGAGAGGAGCAGTTCTCCCGGTTTCATCAAGTGGACGTTACCGTTGAGCCGCAGGAAATCGTTCGCAAAAAACGCGGACGCCCGAGGCAAGGAGAGATTCCTGCGATCGACACCATCTATGTGCTGCAGATTGCGATCACCCCGGATGAAGTGCGTTTCAGGAAGCGCGGCGGCGGGCGTCCCGCTTTGTATTGGCAACCACCCTGCCGTCCGAGTGGCGGGGAGAAACGATGGAGGGGACGGACGGCGCTCCTCGGCCTGTATAAGGGACAAATTCATATGAATTTCTCCTTCCTGAAGGATCCGGTGTACACCGATGAAATCTACCTGAAGAAGCCGGGCTCGTGAAGGTGCTTGGGTACTTGTTCTTGTTGGCACTCACCGTCTACAGTGTGTTCCAGCGTCGAATTCGACAGGATATCACTGAGCAACAACCGATGCACGGATCGGGTGGTCGCATCCTGCGCAAGCCCGCTGTTTCCATCATCCTCCAAATCTTTAAGTACCGCAAAGTCGTCGTGTTTCGCATGCCGGACGGCACCCGAAGCCCACCCTTTGACCAAAGAGGAGAAGCGCGTGTTGACCAGTCCGGCTTGAATGAATCGGTGTGTCTCGGCTAATCAAATCGACCTGCTCCAGCGGTGGTTTTGCTTCTTGTACCATTGCTATATTCGTTTAATGGCTTGTTTGCCATCGAAAATTCCATCCGCTACCACGTGCCTGGGGTGCGGAATGTGAGTTACAACTTTTTCATTTTAAATCATTCACATTAAGAGGTTGTGGAGATTTGAAGAGATATAAATTAATTTGTTCCGATCATTAGGATAGATGTTTAAAGTGTTAAACGAAATAATGGAGTTAAATGGAAAACGGGACTGTTCCAATAAAGGTGATAGTTTGGAGAGGGATGTACAGATATGAGAAAATATATGACCGAATTCTGTTTAAATGTCTATTGTTCTTATAAAACATTTATTCCCATTGAACATATCGATAAGGTGAATGATGGTAAGCAATATAACATTTATGCTATCTTAACTAAACCTAGAGTTTACATAAAGCAAGGAAGCATAGGAAAACTCGGAGATACCCTAAGTTTTGAATTATATATGTTCAAAAATGGAAAAAAGGAACAAATTGCAATTAAGGATTTTTATCTTGGTCGTGACACAGAAGAGATTGAATTCGAAATCTCAGATAATGAAGAACAAATTAATATTACAATTAACGGTAAGAATGAGATTCCTTTTCGTGCTGAATGGTTCTATCAGCAGTACTGCTATCAAAACAATATTATTTATGAATTGGAAGTTCTATATGTTGGTCAAGCATTTGGAAAGAATGGAGAAAAGACTGCTCAAGAAAGGTTGAAAAATCACTCTACATTACAAAAAATACTAACTTACTATTTTGTAAATAATAGGGATAAAACTTTATTTGCACTTTTAATGGAAATGACTGACCAACATCATCTTTCAATGGACGGTATTACGGACGTCTATCAAAAGAGTGATGAAGAAGACTTGGCGCATATGGAGCAAGTTTTGAAAGCCCAACATACATACAGGCAGATTGTTAATATCTCAGAAGCTGCGATAATAAACTATTTCAAGCCGGAGTATAATACTAATTTCATTGATAATTTTCCTTCAGATACACATACCGGTTACAAGACATACTTCGACTTAGATTATAACCTTCTCGTTGTAGAGCTTGATATGGAACTTAACAATTTTCCGCAAATTGTTTTATATACAAAGTTTAATAAACTAAATAATCCATGGGAGTTTATTGAATATAAGCTTTATAATGATCCAAATAGAACTGTTATGTATGATATATTTAGTGACTCAAACGAAGATGAGCAGTAATTTTTCAAGACTTTGAAAATGAGTATCCGTTTTGCTTGGAAACTATGACTAATCCTTAATTGTACTATGATGGATAAATTGGTTTTCAAAAAACGATAAATAATTCATCATGAGAAAAAAGGTAAATATACTAGTGGAAACTTACTGTTCTTCTCGAATAAATCATTGGTGTTACTTAGTTCCGACTATCAACTTGGTTCACAACTTTCTTAACATGGTAATTCCTGACGGTTCACGACTTTCTTTTTTTCGCTTTTATCACGTGCCGCGGCGAACCCAGTAAAATCAACAAAAATGGTTCACGACATTTTTATCACGTGACACGAAATTATGGTTTTCATAATTTCGAGGTTCTTTGTATTTTAGGTGTTAAATGAAAATATAGTATTAGACTGGGAATGGCATTAAGCTACCGGGAGGATAGCTGGTTATGATAAATCGTAATCGACGAGCTTGAGGCGTTCGGTGGAGATCCAGCTGTCGTTGCGACCGCTCTGGCACTTAGAAATAAAGGAGTCGTGAAGTTGAATGAATGTAAATACAGTAGTTTTAGGCGGCATCTGACGATGCTGCCTTTTTGCCTTTAAAATCATGGAATTTCTATAAAAATAAAAGTGTTTTCCTCTTAATTCGCCTCATCCTCTTTTAATCATCCATGTAAAAAAACGTTTTATTTATATATGCTTATACGAAAGCCAAAGCTTTTTTAAGCGGCAAAAAATAAATAAAGGGGAATTTTGGGTGAACTCAAACACTGCTCTTTTAAGAAAAGGCGGAGCAAACGTGTCGTCTTCCAAACGTCTTCCGTGGGTCGGGTTGCTGGCCTTAGCCATGGCGGGATTCATCTGCATTCTTACGGAAGGACTACCTGCTGGATTACTGCCGCAAATTGCACATGATCTTGGGGTCACAGAAGCTCTTGCCGGACAATTGGTTACTCTCTATGCGGTTGGATCTCTTCTGGCCGCTATTCCTTTGACAACGGCTACCCGCGGGTGGAGGCGCCGGCCGCTTCTGCTGTTGTGCATCATCGGCTTTCTTGTATTTAACACCATCACCGCGTTATCTTCTGCTTATGTGCTGACGCTTGTCGCTCGTTTCTTCGCAGGTGTCTCGGCAGGTGTTCTGTGGGGGATGACGGCAGGTTATGCGCGGCGCATGGTGCCTGATTCGCTGAAAGGAAGAGCGATTGCCATAGCCATGGTTGGCACCCCGTTGGCATTGGCGGTGGGCGTTCCGCTTGGTACTTTTTTCGGTACTTATACAGGTTGGCGTCTCATTTTCGGAGCTGTATCATTACTGGCTGCAGCCCTTATTGGCTGGGTACTCTGGAAGGTGCCGGATTATGCCGGCGAGCCTGCCAGTGATCAGCTCCCTTTTCACAAGGTTTTCCTGATTCCCGGTGTACGGCCGATTCTGTTCGTCGTTTTGGCATGGATACTAGCTCATAATATTTTGTACACCTATATTGCACCGTATCTTGCGGAAACCGCGTTTGCTCAGCGAGTGGATTTGGTTCTTCTTATTTTCGGAATTACCTCTGTTGTCGGCATTTGGGTGATAGGCATGCTTATTGACCGTTTTCTAAGAATACTGGTTTTAATTAGCATCACGGGATTTGCTTTGGCTTCTGCAGTCTTGGGAATCGAAATGGATCAGCCTGCAATCATCATTCTTGGTGTTACGGCGTGGGGGCTTACGTTTGGAGGGGCAGCCACTTTGCTGCAAACAGCAATAGCACAAGCTGGGGGAAATAGCGCAGATATAGCCCAATCAATGCTGGTCACCGTGTGGAATGTGGCAATCGGCGGAGGAGGGATTATCGGTGGGTTTCTTCTCGAACTGCTTGGAGCCGGATTCCTTCCGGGCTCATTAATCATCCTGCTGCTTCCCTCCTTGCTTGCAGCTTGGCTAGCTAAAATGCATGGCTTTCCTTCCTAAAGGAATCCACGAGTGCAACATAAGCAAAAAAATGAATCCGCTGCAAATGCGGATTCATTTTTTGGGATTATCGAATTACGTCTTATGCGAGCAAATTCGTTTCTCCAATGAGATTTTTATAAGCGATCGGTGAAGACATTACGATCAGAGTCGTATAGGTTCCGTATTGATCGCACCGGTTTTCAAACTCCTCCAGCTCCTGGGTTGTTTCCGTGAGGACCTTCAATAAATAATTATGCTCACCGCTTATCCGATAACATTCCGTGACCTCCGGTGATGAACGACAAAAATCAAGGAAAGGATAGCAATTCCTGGTTCGAACAAGCATATAGGCTGTGCATTGCTTACCCACTTTTTGCGAAGAAATGACGGTTCGGTATTCCTCGATAACACCCTTTTCTTCCATGCGTTTTACACGTTCAGTTACGGCTGGCTGAGACAATCCCACCAGCTTTCCTAAATCTGTCATTGATAATCTCGCCTGGTCCTGCAAATGGAGCAGGATGTTTTTATCGATTTCGTCCAAGAAAATCGTTCTCCTTTAATTTAAAAGTTATTACTTTTAGATACCTTTAGAATCATCGAAAATTTCTTTATCTAACTTGTTTGTTTTATATAAGGAAGCGGAAATTATTTATATAATAAACACACTTGCTTTAAATAATCAAGTAAATTACAGCAGGAGAGGATTGAGAAACATGAGAAATATTGATCTGGAATTGGTGCATAAAAGCGTCAATGAGGTAATTGACCGCACACTTGAGGAAAAAAGGATCGTGGGTACCGTAGTCCAAATTGTATTAGGCGGAAACCTCGTTTACAGCAGGCCTGCTGGTTGGACCGACCGCGAGCAGAAACGGCCGATGCAGGAAAATGCTTTGTTTAGATATGCTTCGGTAACCAAGCCGGTTGTGTCAACGGCAGCCTTAGTATTAATTTCGCAAGGGAGAATGCAGTTAAACGATCTGGTGGAAAAATGGTTGCCCGCATTTCGTCCCAAACTGCCAAACGGACAGTATGCCTCCATGACCGTTCACCATCTGATGACGCATACCGCCGGCTTAACCTACCGTTTCTTCCAGGAAGAAAAGGGAACTTATGAGCTTGCTGGGGTATCGGACGGCATGGATTTGGCGGGAATTACACTTGAAGAGAATTTGCAAAGAATCGCTTCTGTACCGCTTCTATATGAGCCGGGGAAAATGTGGAGGTACTCTATAGCAACAGACGTGCTCGGAGCGGTCATCGAAAAGGTTACTGGAATGCCGCTTAGTGAAGCTGTACAGATGCTTGTAACTCATCCGCTTTCCATGATGGACACTGATTTCAAGGCCGTGGACATGGACAGATTGACCACAGCTTACGCAGACAGCGCTGGAGAGCCCCGGCGCTTGCACGATTTTGATACCGTTCCTTTCGTAGAGGGGACGGCAGGATTCCTCCTTTCACCCAATAGGTTTGCCGATAAGACGGCTTACCCTTCCGGAGGAGCCGGCATGATTGGCAGCGCAGGAGACTTTCTTAAACTGCTAGAAGCTTTGCGGCTGGGAGGAAATCCGATTCTACCGAGGGCTCTTGTCACAGAAATGACAACCAATCAAATCGGTAAGCTTGTAATGCCCAATTGGCCGGGGAGAGGCTTTGGACTTGGTTTCACGCTGCTTAAAGACCCAGCGAATGCCAATACACCTGAATCGCCGGGAACGTGGCGGATGGGTGGCACCTATGGTCACTCCTGGTTTGTTGATCCGAGTGAGGAGCTTAGTGTTGTAGCGTTCACCAATACGGCGCTTGAAGGAATATCAGGCAGATTTACAACGGAGCTGTGCGAATCTGTCTACAAGGGTATTCGAGGAGTTAAGTAATGAGTAAGAACATTATCTTGAACAAATATTCGGAGTATATAGACTCTAGATGGATATCTGATTACATTTACTTTTACTAAGTTAATTTGAGATGAGAATTTACCATATGAGCTATACAAAGCCTACGTATACCCTTGCTGTTGCGGATCCTGCGAAGCAGGAACGGTTTGTCGAAGAAACGTTTCCCGCTATAAAAAAGGGTTGAAGATGGCGAAATTGATCATCTTTTGTTTGAAGATGAAAGCATGATCCGTGATTATCAAGCGCTGCAACAAACGTGGTTTGAGAAAGGCAAGCATTACGATGGTGCTGGACAATGCTCGGATTCATCACGCCAAGTTACTCGAGCCGTTCATGAACGAAAACAAGCGACTCACATTCGTCTTCCTTCCACCTTACAGCCCGCAGCTCAATATTGTGGAAGGGCTCTGGAAGTGGATCAAAGGCGATGTCGTTAATAATGTCTTTTACCACACGGTAGCAGAAATACGTAACAATGTTCGTTCCTTTATGGAATCAATTATGAAGAATCCTCAAGCTATAATTGACCGTCTCTGCGTCCGCATGGAGTCCAATAGAATTGTGCAATTTCTTTAATTCAAGTTATATAGATGGTCATTGCGCTAGCGGCTAACTATAGCGTCATGACGAACAGGCAACTAGCATTATTGGCTGCCTGTTGAATTAATTAACAATCAAATTACGCAACTGTAAGTAGGTTATAAGCCAATTGTTGGTGACAACAGCGGCAGTCTAAGACTTTATTTTTCAAGTTTGGTTAGCCGCTGTTCCTTTTAATTAATCAGTCTAAAACTTATACTTCAAAAGCCGACGATTTCCTAACTCACAAACCGCGTCAAATCAACAACTCCAGTCTAATACTTTATTTTCTTCGAACACGAAATTATGGTTTTCATAATTTCGAGGTTCTTTGTATTTTAGGTGTTAAATGAAAATAAACCATTAGACTGGAAAATAAAGTGTTAGACAGAAATAAAGTTTTCTTAGTGTTTCATAGCTCAAACTAAAACTACATGCTACTATCGTAGGCAATAACCCTTGAAATAATTGGGCATATCATAACCTCTTTGTATAATATGGGTTTTACTGCACTATCATTAAATCCTGATATGCTACATTGGTCCCTTAGGAGCTCTAAAGAAAATTTGGATAGATAGTGCTTAGCTGCAGCAATTTTTGGAAGATTTATGAACAATCAAATTTCCATTGAAGTTGAAAAGCACAAATCAGAAATTAATAAATGGTATCAATTTTATGTGGGTTTAGACATCGGTGCAGATTTTCATGTTGCTGCTTGTATTTCCTTTGAAAAGTTCCGAGTGAAGGCCAGTGCAGCACTTCATCCTCGATTACCTGCAACTGCTCCATAGCCCAGATCATATTCAGCCAGTAGCTGTTGCAGATGAAGCTTGTACGCTTTCTAGGCATGCTTGCGAATGGGTGAACGAAGTATTTTTAAGCGAGAAAGTGGAGACCACTCGAACGATTGTTGTGCGAGAACGATGAAATCGCCGGGCATATGCGCTCAGCTCTTTGGATTTATATTTTAACGTTGATGCTCTTCGTTATCCCTGGCCTTCCGACGCAGTATTGTTCATGAAGTTGATCGCCCACGCCCACATATGGCCGTCCAAGACCTCGAAGGCCCATGATAAATAAACCCATGATCCTGCTAGTTATTCTATTGAGGCTGCTAGCTTCATTGCATATAATGAAGGTACTGCCCTTCGGGGAGATCGTTAAGGGAGGCCGCGATGAACGAGAATGCATTTGACGAACCATTATTTGCAGGCTTGAAGCCGGGCTTAACCTCGTTCTGTTACCGAATGCTAGGCTCCATGGACGATGCGGATGATGCCGTTCAGGAGACGAGTATTCGGGTCTGGCAGAGCTGGAGCACGTTCAGACAGGATTCCTCGTTTAAAACTTGGGTCTATCGGATTGCCTCCAACCTGTGCTTGGACAAGCTGAGACAATCCAAACGCCGCGCGCTTCCCGTTGACCTGTTCGATCCGGCCGTCGCCATCGTCGAGCCGCGCGACACGCTGCCGGACTCTGCCTGGATCTGGCCGTCTCCCGACTTTGGGGGCAATCCGGAGGATCGGCTCGTCCGCAGAGATACCCTTAAACTGTGCTTCATCGCTCTCTTGCAGACCTTGCCTCCGCGGCAGCGCGCGGTACTCATTTTGAAGGATGTATTTGAGTGGTCCTCCAAGCAGATCGCGGAAACGTTGGCGATGTCGCCGGCAGCGGTGAACAGCGCCTTGCAAAGAGCCCGAGAGACGATGGACCGGGCGCAGCTTCGCTCGGATGAGCTCAGCAGCATGGACGTTCAACCGGAGCAGCAGCTGCTATCTCGGTATGTGGAGGCCTTCGAGCAATTCGATATTGCTGCGCTCGTCGCGTTGTTCCACGAGGAAGGCTGCATGTCGATGCCGCCCTTCGAGATGTGGATCCGCGGCAAGGAAAATTTGTCCGCCTTCTATTCGCTTACTCGCTGGCATTGCGAAGGTTCGCGATTTGTGCCCATTACGGTGAATGGCGGTTATCCGGCGTTGGCCCAGTATATGCCGGGCAAAGAGGGCTCTGGTCTGGTACCCTGGGGTATCCACGTCATCGAAACCAAAGAAAATCAAATCCTGCACGTTCAAAACTTCATTCATACGCCATTATTTTCGCGATTTGGGCTGCCTGAGCGAATTGACCGATGAATTTCGTCATTGGCTTACGTCTATATTATTGAAGAATAAACAAATGACGAATATCATGAGAGAGGTGTCTATTTAATGGAAACGAGTCAACCGACGAAAGTAACCGTGCAAGCCGTCATTCAAGCCCCTGTCGAGAAGGTATGGCGCTATTGGACCGAGCCGGATCACACCACGAAGTGGAATCAAGCGTCCGAGGACTGGCACGCGCCGAGAGCCGAAAACGATCTGCGGGTCGGCGGCAAGTTTCTGACACGGATGGAAGCGAAGGATGGCAGCATGGGCTTTGATTTTGGCGGCGTCTACGATGTCGTGAATCGGCATGAGGCGATCGGCTACACCATGGAAGACGGAAGAAGAGTGGATATTGCTTTCGTCGATCAAGGGAATGAGACGAAGATCATTGAAACGTTCGACGCGGAAAGCTCCAATCCCGTTGAGTTCCAGCAAGCAGGCTGGCAAGCGATCATGGACAATTTCAAAGTCTATACCGAACAAAACTAATCATCGCGAAGAAGACGCCGGGGAAGATGCCCGACGTCCTTCTTTTTGAACCCTAGTACGAGCGTGCTCTCCGTTAGTTAGCCTTGACCTTGTGCCGCATCCATGTTCATGTAGTTAATTGCCCACAGATGGCCGTCCAAGTCCACGAAGCCCCAATGATACATGAACCCATGATCTTCAGGTTCAGCGTGCAATTTCCCGCCCAAGGAGACCGCGGTATTCACGATTTCATCGACCTTTTCCCGGCTCTCGAAGGCCAATGCGATCGTCATCTGCGCATACTTGCTCGTATCGACGGATTCCTTCTCCGTGAGCGTATTAAAGAATGCTTGATTGATCAGCATGACCTGCAGGTTGTCGCCAATCACGATGGCTACCGAAATCTCGTTCTCGGGGAATTGCGGGTTGAGCTCGAATCCGAGTCCGGTGAAGAACGCTTTCGATTGTTCTACGTTTTTTACAGGCAGGTTGAAGCTCGTGAATGCGGATGTTAATGCCATTTTCAAAACACCTCTTCGTCAAATTAGTTTGTGTTCATTTATGCCCTCGTTTATATAGACGACAGCCGATCCGGGAATTCATCGGTCTCATGGATTCGGAAGCGTAAATTTTTGAAAAATAACTTGGTATTGAGTTCGGATACCCGCCATTCCCGTAAGGTTGCTTATTCTTATTGTGCAGGGATAAAGATTGAACCTCTCTAAAAAGGCAGCAGATCGTATATTCGATCTCAACTCAGTCCTTATACTTTACTTTCAAAACAGGCTTTAAGCAGGAAGCGGCGGAGGCGCTGGCTGCAAAACTCGTGCAGCTATTTAACGAAAAAGGCAAGCGAATTCCAAGCCGTTGACGACTGAGGAAATTATCGAGGCTATGGACATCAAAGGCAGAACGCATCTGCCATTCCAACAAAGACGGATCAAATCGGGACTTTCAAAGGAAATAATTAAAAAACACAAAAGGAGCTTTGCCTTTAAACAATGGCATGCTCCTATTTTTGTATTACAAAGGCCATTACAAAGAATGAGCGATGTGTGTTAACCCTTTTGATCGTGCTTATACTTTTGAGCGGACAGGTCGGGCTTTTGAGCATGCAACTCTTTTTCAATGGTGGACTGAGATTTGGTGTTCTTGGTTTTGCTTTTATTTGACATAGAGAGTTCCTCCTTACGAATGGAATATACAGCATTGTTAATATGGGTAGTAATGCGAAAAAAATACAGAGCAATTGATAACTGGGATTGAGATGACTTCTATATGTTTTCTGGAAGTTTCGGGAGTTCTGTGTTTTACCTGATTTGGTGAGAGTATAGATTTCGTTACACCGGTAGGGACAGTTTTACTGTTCTTAGAATTTGGAATTCAGTAAAGAAAGGACAGGGCGGGTGCCCCTGTCCTTTCTTAATAGATGAGATTAAACGCGTGAAGAATTTATGGTCCGATCAAGGTTTACAGATCGACTCTCAAGGTGCCCAGCAGCTTGGCGAATTTTGGATCGTGGTAGGATAAGAAAAGAGTTTCCCGCGTATCGAGGGCGGAAATTTGTTGGATATCGTCCGCGCTCAATTCAAAATCGAAAATGTCGAAGTTTTCGACGATCCGCTCTTTTCTCACCGATTTTGGAATTACAACGACTTCACACTGAACAAGCCAGCGCAACACAACCTGGGCGACGGACTTGTTGTGTTTCTCTGCGATCGAGACCAGTACTTCGTTGCCGAACATGTTGTTAAGCCCTTCAGCGAACGGCGCCCACGACTGGTGTTGAACTCCCTGCTCTTTCATAAAAGCGGCGCTCTCAGTCTGCTGGTAGAACGGATGCGTTTCGATCTGGTTGACGGCGGGTACGATTTTGTTATGCACGATGAGGTCCATCAGACGGTCGGGCAGGAAGTTGCTGACACCGATCGCCCTGACCTTGCCTTCGTGGTACAGCTCTTCCATCGCACGCCAAGCGCCGTAGTAATCGCCGAACGGCTGGTGAATAAGGTATAGATCAAGATAGTCAAGCTGTAGCTTATTCAGGGATTTGGAAAACGCCAGCTTGGCACTCTCGTAGCCGGCATCCTGAACCCAAAGTTTGGTCGTTATGAACAGCTCCTCACGCGGTACGCCGCTACGTTTGATCGCGCGTCCAACCGCTTCCTCATTCAGATAACCGGCGGCTGTGTCGATCAGGCGGTAACCAGCCATCAGTGCTTCGTATACCGCGTTCTCGCATTCTTCAGCATCGGGAATTTGGTAGACACCAAAGCCGATGATCGGCATTTTCACACCGTTGTTCAATGTTACAGTTTGCATTGTAATTCCTCCTTGTTCAAATGTAAAACGACAAATGGCCGCGAATCCCGGGAATCGGGCACCATAGCGAGGATTTCGCTTACGGCGGATTTGCATTATAATAAGCCTATCGCCTTCGTGTTACACGAAGTCAAGTCCTATTCAACAATAGTTTTGCAAGGAGGATTGCACATGCATACGGTCAAAGAAGCCGCCCAGATAACGGGACTCACCGAGCACGCCGTACGCTTTTATACGGATAAAGGCCTGGTACCAAGCGTACAGCGCAATTCAAACAACATTCGGATGTTCGACGAAGAATCGATCAACTGGCTGCATGGCGTCAAATGTCTCAAGCAATCCGGGATGCCGATTGAAGTCATTAAAATGTACGTCGATTTCTGTCTCGAAGGGGATTCGACCATTCCGCAACGCTACACACTCATGATGGAGCATAAAGAAGCGGCGCTCGTTAAGCTCGAAGAAGCCAAGCAGCACGTTGCCCATTTGGAACAAAAAACCGCTTTATATCAGGCCATTCTGGAGCACCGCTCTCCAGACACGACCAATCCCGGCAACTGGGACAAAATCCAGCATATGCATTGTGACGTATTTTACTCGCCCTCTGTTCGTAAGGCGTGAGCGATATCGTGAGCACATCAACCGCTCTGAAGAAAATCTTCTGTTTAAAACTCCTGAATTGGCTTGGCAATAAAATGTAGACTGTTTAACCCGTCGCGATTTTTAACCGACTCACTTCGAATTTCTTGGGGAGGAAGCCGATTATGACGAAGCAAAAATTGGATAAGGCGAAGGCGAGCGCGCTGCAAGTTTTCCTTTCAAAGTATTTGTAGTATTTTCTGGATCCCGTTTTATGCCACGCTTATGATAAAAGAGCGGTAATTTTGACAGTCTGAATAGGAAAAAGAAGGAGTTAAACCTAATGGAACAAACGATGGCTTTCATTCTTATCGGTGCAGTTTGCATGATCGTTGTGATCGTGCTTCTGCGATTTACGAACCAGCCGGACTCGACTATTGAGGCTGCAAGGAAAGGATATGAGGAGGAGAAGAAAGCGAACGAAATCATTCGTCGCGGGCGGGAAAGGAACGAGCAAATAAGAAAAGAGCGAGAACGGATAAAATCGGAGCATGAGGCCAATATGAAAAAAATGAAAGATGAACATGAAAAGCGGCTTCAAGAAATAGAAGAAGCAGCGCGCCGGGAGCGTATCCAGGCCAATAAGGCAGAGTTGGAGCGGGATCGCCGGTTTCAACAAAGTATCGTCAATCAGCTTAGGATATGCAGGCTGAACGGAGAAATAATTGCCCTGGACACGAACATTCTTATGGAATTTGTCGCCCGTTATTCGAAAGTAGGGGAAGAGCTGAGCGAGTGCCGCGTCCTCATAAGCGATATTATTTTGGAGGAGCTGGACGGGCTGAAAAAAGCGGATTCCGCAGACGGTCATATTAAAGCGAAAAAGGCACGCGAGGCATCCGATTATTTACAGCTGCTTCAGGACAAGAAGCATGTTGAACTTCAATATTATCCGTCTTTCACCCAGGAGGATGAGCTTTTGCTGAGAAGCTGGGGGGCTCCGTCGCGACCCGACAAATTCGAAAAGCTGTATAACGACAAGCGGATCATCCGCCACTATTCTTGGCTTCGGCAGCATGAAGGGCTTCTGCTTAAGGTGTTCTCCGCAGATAAAAATTTCCGGATTATGGCTGAGAAAGCGGGTTTATCCCCGTTTGATGTGCGGTTGCCACAAGATGAGGGAGACGAGGCGCAGGGAGAAATGCAAGGTTTTACCGCATTAAAATAATTGTATTTTCACATTATGCCAGACGAGGGTTCTCCATTACAATGGGGCTGTTTCAGAGGACAACTCTAGATCAGCTCATGTCGAAGCAGGCGGTCCATTACGAAGATTTCGACTACATATTAAGGCCGCTGAATCGGAAGCAAATTTTATCCGCGCTGGAACGGGCGAAAACGATTATGAGGCTTTCCTTCAAAGGCCGTGAGGACGTGCTGAATACGGTACCGGTGGCACCGCAAGCGCCCTAGCTTATGAGGCCGCCGCGGGATCGATTGGGCAGCCTCATTAAGCCAAAGGGCAGTTTAATGGGGAAATGAATGAGATTATTGTCGATCTCTAAATTTCTTTATCGAGCACATGCTGCGATTTTTTAATTGTAAAACCAATTCGATTATAGAATTGGACGGCATCTGATCTAGTCTGATTGGTACGCACTCTTATTTTTGTGAATCCGGATTCTGCTGCCCATTGCTCACATGCTTGTACTAATTGTTTGCCAATCCCATTTCCTCGATAGGCACTGTCGACGACAAGTCCAGCTATCTCAACAAATGGTGTCGATTCGATTAAGAAACGTACATTAGCATGAATCCATCCGAACAAAACGTGGCTTGATTCCATCACATAAACAATATGGTCGTTGTGGTTAGAGATATATTGGAGTCTCTCTTCAAGTTGGGAGACATTTACTGGATAGCCCAATTGGCTTGAAAGCCTAGCGATCTCTTGGGAATCGCTCAGAAACGCTTTTCTAATCAAAATAACAACACCCTCTCGATGAAAGATACCAAATTGAATTTAACATAGATGTGTATAAGTATATAGGAGGACATGGGAATGGAACCGAACGTGAGAGGCATTAGTTTTGAAATACCTAACGAGTACGGTCAATGGCTTATTAATATTTTGAAGCCGATTGATTGTAAAAAATACAATTGGCTTATTGGATCAGGAGAAGAATATAGACTGAGAGATAATGATCTAATACCGTTATTTCCTCAAGGTGATAGGATACTTAAGGGTGAGGAATTACTTAGATTTATTGACACAGCGGAGTCTCAGTACATTATCTTTGTGGACCTAAAGGCTTTCCCTGAAGGTGCCAGTGTATTAGAGATCGATAAATATGATGATTTTGATGGCAAGTGACTGTGAACTAATAGTGTTAATTGCAGATTCTGCATACACGTCAATTTACTGTAAAGACTCCAAGGTATTGAGAGAATTGTACGACAACATGGAGTCACTCAAGGTTGATAAATTGGCATATATAACAGATGAAAATGACTTTAGACATACAGTAAAAGTGCGATAACAATGTTGTATCAAACTTTTGCACTGCTTTTGTATCAATTAATTGTATAGTCATTATGTAAGTAACAGGTACGCAAGGGGATGAGAACGAAACAATGAAAAAGTACATTCTCTTCGATCATGATGGTGTTCTGGTTGATACTGAATTCTGGTATTACAAAGCGGGAGAACGTGCTCTGGCTGACATTGGATTTACCTTGGATAAAGATCAATACCTCCGCGACATGACCCAGTCATTGGGCACTTGGTCCCAAGCTAGGGCGGCAGGTATTGATGAACAGACCATCAGCAAGCAGCGTGAGGTCCGTAACGTCTATTATCAGGAATATCTAAGAACAGAAGCTATAGAGGTTGAAGGTGTAGTTGAAACTCTAGCCGAACTGTCAAAGTACGTCCGCATGGCCATCGTGACGACTGCAAAACGTGTGGATTTCGAGCTTATTCATGAAAAGCGCCAGATTAGAAAATTTATGGAATTCGTCCTTGTTCGCGAAGACTACGAGCGCACCAAGCCGCACCCGGAACCATACTTGACCGGCCTAAAGCACTTCGGAGCTACCAAAGAAGAGACCCTGGTTGTAGAGGATTCAAACAGAGGGTTGAACTCAGCTGTGGCGGCTGGTATCGACTGTGCAATTGTCCATAACGACTTCACAAAAACACATGACTTCTCACAGGCCAGCTATCGAATCAAGACTTTGATTGAACTAAAGGACATTATTCTGAATGTAACCTGAGAGAGCATACGTCAGCGTGTCCCGTACTCACTTTAAAAGTGAAGAGCAGTGCGGGCGGCGCGGACTCACGTGATGCCCGTGGAACGCGGAGCTTGGCTACTGGGTACCATGGCATGTTCGGGTTGAATTAATCTTACTGATGATTTGAGAGTTGAAACGATTCAGGGAATGACTGCCGCGGCAGTCGTTTCCTATTTTCATTAAGCTATCTGGCAGTTTTGCGTAA
This sequence comes from Paenibacillus thalictri, assembly GCF_004307995.1. Taxonomy (GTDB): domain Bacteria; phylum Bacillota; class Bacilli; order Paenibacillales; family NBRC-103111; genus Paenibacillus_AF; species Paenibacillus_AF thalictri. The sequence continues at coordinate 22,078 of NZ_SIRE01000009.1, forward strand.
CATTGTTGTCTGCAAAAAAATTCAGATTCCCCCTTGAACCTTACGTAACGTCATGATGTATAGTGAACGTAACAGCAGGACAAAACACAGGGCAATGGCCAAATCATCGAACAAGATAAATTCGAAATCGAAGGAGAAACGGACATGAGAAAACTCGTATTGTTCATGCATGTGTCGCTGGATGGGTATGCGTCAGATTCGAACGGAGGACTGGATTGGATTCCGTACAACGAGGAATTAGAGAAATACGCCGAGGAGGTCGTAGCGGAAGTCGGCGCTCCCGTTTACGGACGTACTACGTATCAGATGATGGAGAGCTACTGGCCCGCGCTGTTGGATGATCCGAATGCGTCGAGGCACGATATAGAGCATGCTAAATGGCTGCAGGATGTTAAGAAGATCGTCATTTCCGGCACGATGGACAAGGCGGAATGGAACAATACGATGCTGGTCAAGGACAATATCGCAGAGGAAATCAAAGCGCTCAAGGAGCAGCCTGGCAAAAATCTCGTTATCTTCGGCAGCCCGGGGGCTGCGAAGACGCTGCTTGAGCTTGGCATGATCGATGAATTCCTGCTGACGATTTGCCCGGTGGTCCTGGGCAGGGGAAAATCGGTATTCGACGGCGGCATCGAGAAAATCAGGCTCAAGCTGCTGTCCAGCCGAACGCTCAAGTCGGGCATTATCGCGACCCGCTATGAGTTAGAGAAATAGCCGCGCCGTACAAGATGTTCCGCTCTAACGGGGACGTTACTTTAATTAACAGCCTGCCGGCGTGATCCGGCAGGCTGTTTAATTAAAGGGCACGAGGGCAATAAATATCACAGGGGCAGGCGACGCGGCGAACTGCCCCTGTTCTTTGAAGGGGGCAGTTTTAGTGCAACAATTTATCTGTTATGTCGTCTATACCAATATTCTATTTAATTCCAAGCTTTCACTTGCTGAAAGGAGCTTCAAAGCGTGAGCGACCATACCCCAGGTATTCAGTTAAGCCAATTGTTTTATGAAAATTATATTGTGCCTCGTCTTTCGTCTGCTATGTCCTCATTAATGTATGCATCAGCGCTTGTAGGCCCGGGTAGCGAAGTTCTAGGTTTTGATACTCCGATGTCGCGCGACCACGATTGGGGCCCACGTGTGCTGATATTTATCCGCGAAGCCGACGTGTCCCAGAGGGAATCCATTTGGGCGGCCCTCCATACGACAGCGCCCGCTATGTTTAATGGTTATCCGCTCCATGTCGATCAAACGATTGTTACCACTGTCTCCGCCTATTACGGCAGACGATTAGGACTCCCACGCTCCAATTTCGAGGGATTGGAATTACTCGACTGGTTAACTATCCCTTCACAGACGTTGGCAGAGCTTACGGGCGGAGCTGTCTTCCGGGATGATTTCGGCGAACTGACAACTGCACGCACGCACTTAAGTTATTATCCGAAGGATGTTTGGCTATTTCTGATGGCATCGGTTTGGAATCGTATCGGGCAGGAGGAGCATCTTATGCCCCGAGCAGGCTATGTTGGTGATGAGCTGGGGTCTGCTCTTATTGCATCTCGGCTCATTAGAGACGTAATGAGCTTGTGTTTCTTAATCGAACGACGTTATGCCCCTTATCCTAAATGGTTCGGAACCGCTTTCCGGCAACTTGATTGTTCAAATAAGCTATTCCCTTATCTGAAAGAAGCCCAAAATGCAAAAGATTGGCAAGAGCGTGTGCAAGCTCTGGCCAATTCTTATCAAATCATTGCACAGATGCATAACGATTTGCATTTGACCGAACCGATTGATGCAAAAGTAACTCCTTTCTTCGATCGACCATTTTCGGTAATCGGCGGTAGCCGTTTTGCAGAAGCATTGGTTTCTATGATTGAGGATTCATCGTTACGTAAACTAGCTGCTTATAAGTTTGGCGGCATCGACCAAATCAGCGATAGCACTGATTTTCGCGCTATAAGGGAACGGTTCGAATCACCATCTGGTGAAACAAACCCAATTCGTGCATTCTTTGAACGCTTGTTGTAGATTACGCTAACGGTGAACGAATGCTTATAAATATCACATGGGCAGCCGACGCGGCGAACTGTCCCTATTTTTTGAAGTAACGGGCAGTTACGCTTAGTGAAACAGTGAGGGAATGCCGTTATGGCATTGGTAGCATTGGTGATATAATCAAAGATGAAGCAGATCAAGATAGACCCACTTTTTCGATTGGAAGGTTGGTAAGATGACCATGGAAGCAACAGCCGAGCAGGTGGCCGAATGGATGCTGGAGAAGGTGAGGTTCGCGGGAATTTTGTACCAAGAGGAGGCCGTGAACTACATTCGTACAAATTTCGGAGAGCAGTTTATTTACGTGAATGAGAACGGGAATGCGTCGATTGATAAGAATGTAAAGAAGGTTTTCAAAAAGCTCCACAGCGGAAAAGCCGCTTGGGATCGGGACGGTTTTTTCTGGGGTTGGACATAAGGAAGGGACTAGCCGTCATGCTGGTCTCTTTTTTATATCATAGCGCAGCAGCTTCTCATTCCCTTGAATCGTATGTATATTGGCGGCATTTAATTATACGTGTTTGCAACAAACAGTACATTGGCTTCGTCATATGAATAGAAGAATTTTACATTGGAAGAGGAGAGGACGAATTGAAGAAACATTTTATTGCAGGTGTGTTGAGTGGTGCCATCTTAATGGCAACAACTTCTGTATTTGCTTCGAGTGCAATTGAAGCAACAAGTTTTCCAAGTAAAGTTACTTTTTTTCTAGCTAACGGACTCTCCAAAGAAGTACAACTACAGGAAGGTGAAGAGGTGCTGAACTATAATAACAAGGCCTATGTACCTCTTCGTTTATTCGCTGAAAGCAGTGGCGCTCTTGTAAAATACACAGAAGCTTCTCCTGAGACGGATAACAAACAAAAAATAGATGTTCACTATGTTGCTGAAGAGGCTCTTTCAGAGCAAACTTCAAACGCAGCCGGTAATAAGCCGCTTGAGGACTCAAAGGAACTGCAGCTACAAGATATGCTTGTCCTAAGTCTACTTCCGCATATGCAAGAGAAACTTGCCGATGTATACAAAGATGTTATTACAATACCACCCATTATCCATCCGGATTCTGTAAATGTGAAGAGCGTTGAAAGGGTAGCTGCTTTTCGAGGCTTTGATTTTTTAATCACAGTAGATGTTCAACCCATAGTCGGTCCGCATATACCTGTCGGTGAAGATGTACTTACATATCGGATCACGTCGGCTGGAGTTGAGCTTAAAAATTTTGAACATCTTAAAGGACCTGACAAGGATGACTTTCTCCCCAATTACCAAAATCTTTTGAAGTAACGAAAGACTCGCTCAATGTCCAGGGAGCAGATCGCCGCGGCTGGCAGCTGCTCCCACTTCCTTGGACATCTTCAATAAGCGCCGATTCTGGCCGCTGAACCGATAAGAAATGGAGCTGCCGATCCTTCGAGAAGCCCGCCAAATCTAAGCATAAGCATGATGCTGCACGAACAGATTGCTTTTTTCATAGAACAAAACCACCCCTTATCGGTCACGTTCAGCGCGCTTCGCCAAGATACGAAGCCCATGCTACCCGTATTATCCATAAGATGTGGTTTTGTTAAGTTAGCAAATTGGCTTAATTGTTTTCAGTGATGGAAAAAACGATCGAGTCGCCGTTATCCGCCGTACGAATATCTACGTTATAACCTCCTATGGTTGTTATGCTGTTGTCCATAAGTTGACCTGTCTGAAAATGATCCATTGCTTGTCCGAAAAGCTGCTTAAATGTCGCGGCGTCATAATTGAAAAAATAGCGCACGAACGCATCAATCGCTTCCTGATTTCGTGCGAGCACGCCTTCTTGCTTTCGAATCGTGATGCCGGATGTATTGTAGACAGGCTCCAGCCACAGCGAAACCTCATCGTAATGCGTATTTGCATCCGAGATCCTGCCGTTCAACGCCTTCGCTTTGGCATCTGCATCTTTAAACAACTGCAGCGTCGTTTCCGTGAGATCGTAATTCGTTCCTCGCGTGTAACCCGCTTGTTCGATGACACTGTAGGCCTTCTTCATTTTATCGGATGGAAAAACGATTTTCTTGTACTTGCCGTCCTTAGTCGGCACAATAAGCGTATTCGATTCCGCCGCTGCTTCTTTAGTGTGAACCCGTTTGGAACGATCCGTAAGCCGTTCAAGAATGGTCAGCGATTCCGCACGGGTTACATATTGCCCGATACCGAAATAGCCGTTGGGATACCCGTCCATAATGCCTTTCGTGAGCACTTCCGCCATAAATTTCTGTTCTCGCGGTTTGGCGCTCGCAAAATCGCCCATCCCGGCTGCAGCCTGCATACTAAAGGACTCGTCTTCAAGAAACTCGGTTGCCTTGATCGTGTAATAAGCGATTTCCGCCGCCTGCTCCCGCTTCAAATTGACTTTGAAATCCGGGAAGGAACTCTTGCTTACGAAATTCAGGTCGCTTGCCACATCGATAAAAGGCTTCGCCCAATAGCCGCTGCTGCTCGGCGTGAACGTAAAATCACTATAGTCCCGCTGCAAAATCGATTGGTTCAATTTGCTTAACGATTGTACAAAAGGCTGCTTCCAGCTGCGATCACCGTTCGGGTATTGATCTGAGTACGATAGGATAAGCATTTTGACGAATTGATCGGCTGTTACAGGTTCGTCCGGCCGAAATGTGCCGTCTTGGAAACCGTCCAAGATCCCCTCCCCGACCAGATGATTCACCGTCTGCGTCGCCCAATGTCCCTTTATGTCGCGAAACTCCGTCGCTGCACTCGCAGGCGCCGCTATTGCACTCCCCAAGACCCATGTACTTACCAATAAAAATAAAAATTTCTTGCCAATTCGACCTTTCATGCCGCTGTTTCCTCCGATTTGCCGTCTATTGGTGTAAGCGGACCTACTGCGTCCGCGACTTCCCTAGAATACGAGGAAATGGAGAGCGGGGGAAGCTACATTTTTCCTAAACATTCGACTTTGCTGTTTATTGCCTTTGTACTAGATCGAAAGACGCAATAAGGTGAAAGACTCATTTGAATCTCATGCATGGCCCCTTTTGAACCGTGAAATTGCTGGTAAAGCGGTGCTAACTATCCCATAATGGTGTTGCGTCGGAGACTATAGTAACAAACGAGCTGACGGAATCATCGACAGCCCGCTGAACGAGCGGGCAGGTTTGCTTAAATTGATATTTGACTGTACCACTAATGTCATGCTTTATAATGGCCTCATCATCCAGAAGGGAGTTGAAGTCATGATTGTATTGACATTCTGTTACAAACGGGATATCCCATTTGACGAAAACTATTATTTCAATTCGCACCTTCCCAACATGTCCAGGAAAACCGTTCTTGAAATGGGAGCTTCCAAGTACGAGGTCAAAAGGGTTTTATCTTCAGCAGACGGTTCGCCTGTACCCTATTCATTTGTATTTCTTCTGTATTTTGAATCTAGGGAAGCTTTAGAGTCATTTATTAAAGACCCAAGAATTAAAGCTTTGCAAGATGACGTTTCTAAATATTACATCGGAGAGCAGGATATATTTATTGAAGAAATCGTCACATCGTTTCCAGTAACCGGCTAAACTACGAGGGGGAACGATAGTTGAACCTAAAGAAGGAGCAGTTTGCCACGTTGGATATTCATTTTTCTAAATAAATATTAGCACATGTTAACTACTAGGCAATGAAAGTGAAATGGTTACAACTGGGCAGGCGCCGCGGCGAAGTATTGCTCAGGAGCGGAATGGGTTCCCTCATACAAGACAAAGAACGCCCAATAAAACGGAGGCGTTCTCGTAGCGTCGTAAATAGCCGTGTGAACTGGACTTAACGCGATGAAGAATTAAGTAAGCTTGTCATAAACAATGTTCAGGGAAATGATCGGGATTTCAGAACAAAAACCGACTAGCGTAAGGTTCACTACTATGGCTAAGAAAATAAGCAAATTGAGTCTTCGTGGAAACTGAAAGGGAGCTGCCTAAGACAAAAAACGACTTCACGTTACCGTGGCAACCTGCTTTAAGCTGGGACCATTATGATTTTCGCCCCACGCACACATGACTTCCAAAACCGGGATCAGCGTTTTTCCATATTCACTGAGCGCATATTCCACTTTAGGAGGAACCGAAGGGAAAATCGTACGTGTCACTAACCTGTCGGTCTCCAGTTCCCGCAGATGCTGCACCAGCATCTTCTGGGTTACCTCGGGAATAAGTTTCTCCAGTTCGCTGAACCTCTTGGTAGAGTCCAACAAATGCCATAAGATCAAAGGCTTCCATTTGCCACCCACTACTTGAATCACTGTCTCAATAGGGCATTTCCTTTCCGCCCCAGCCTCCGCGCGGACAAACATGATATCCCTCCTCCTGCCCATGCTTACTTTAAAGTGAGTACCCTACATGAAAGTGGGTTCTTAACAAGATTTTAGAGCGATGCTAAGCTTGAGTCAATTCGAAGATGTAATTACAAGGAGGAACGGTCGATGAAAATCATTGTTTTCGGAGCAACGGGAAATACGGGAAGAAGAGTGTTGGCGCAAGGGGTTAAGATGGGACACGAAATGACTGCATTTGTGCGAAATCCTGAGAAGCTTTATGAACAGCAAGGTGAGCATCTCGTACAGCATGTGAAAGTGATAGTGCGGGATATCATGGACCCGGAAAGCGTTTACGAGGCGCTCTCCAATCAAGAAGTAGCTATTATTGCAGCTGGAAATGCAGGCCAAGGAGAAGAGTTCGTTCGTATCGTCGATAACATTGTAAGCCAATGTGAAATTCACCCGAGCTTTCCTGGGCGGGTATGGTTAATAGGAGGCGCCGGCCTACTGGATATTCCATATACCGATCTCATTGGTAACAATTTACCGGGCTTCCCACCCATGTATAAAAATCATAATCGGAATCTTGAACGGCTGCGGCAGACTCAGCTCGATTGGTCTGTTATGTGCCCGGGAACGATGGTTGATTCGATAGAGCATCCGGCGCCGGTTCGTTTGCATGTGACAACGGAAACCTTGCCCGTAGCGATTCCGGAAACGATAAAGGAATTTTCCGAGGCCGATATGGCCGGTTACTTGTTCAGCCGGTTTCAAGAGCTGGATGTCGCTTACGAGGAGGTTGCGAATTGCATGCTGAACCATATCGAGCTTGCAGGGCCGTTTAAAAGGAAGAGGGTCGGTCTCGCCTACCGTAGCGATATTCCGGTGTGTTGAGGAAGGAGAGGACTGGTTTGTTAGGATTGCTTCTCGTTTTGCATATATTGGCTACAATTGCCGTAATCGGTACCGCTTTCGTGGTCCCCTTCATCCGAAGATCCGCCAGAACCGCCGGCCAACTGCGCTTTGCTTTCAGTATAACGACCAAGCTTGCCCTACTGCCTAAGATTGGCGGAGCGGTACTTATTGTTACCGGTATTTGGCTTATGATCATAACTAAGATGGGTTTATCCCAAATGTGGTTGAATCTATCCATCCTCTTATCACTACTCATGATCGTGATGATCGGCGGATTGATCGAACCACGTATGAAAAAGATCATGCAGATTGTATCAGAACGCCAAAGCCAAGGGGATGAAGTTCCTGCCGGGTTAACACGGTCGATGAGAAAGATCACGCTGCTTGAGTCGACGGCACAACTGCTGATGATTGCCATAACCGTACTTATGGTCGTTAAGCCATTTTAATAACATCATGACGTAAAAAGGCCATTCCCCAAAAGGATGGCCTTAAAACGATTACGCCAGCTGCTATAGGCTTGGGTTCAGTAATTCTGACTGCAGCCGGAGTTGCAGTTTCTCAACAATTGAAAAATCCGTCGCAGCCGTATAAAAGGATTTGATCTGTGAATCGATGGCTTCAGCTGCCGCCAAATATGAGGTGGCTTCTTTCATCTTTGCCGAGTACCGCTCTTTAATTGCGGCTATTTCCGCTGCATAGGTTTCATCCGTCCCTGGGGTCATGGCGCGTTCATACATATCCAAGATCTCATCCCCGTCCCGATCCGGGAAGTATTCATGAGGGGCGGTGCTGTCGAAAATAGCTGAACTCAACTGCGGGAAAATCAGCATATCTAGGCTGTTTGGATCCAAACCGCAATGATACACTTGAACTTCGATGCCTTTCTTCTCGGCTGCGGCAGCAAGTGTTTTCAGAAGCGTGGATTTACCGGATCCCGGTCTTCCTTTGATAAAAATCCGCCTGTTCAACTGAGCTGTCAAGCTTTGAATAAAATCAAACGCACCCTTCGGAGTCGCTGCCCCGAAAAACAAGTGACGTCCAATCGATGGTGTCGAGTTTTCATGACCAGCGTACAATTCCTGAATCAGCTCCTGCGTGATTTGGTCGGCCTTACCGAAGTCCATGCTTTCGATATAAAATTTTTCCCATTCATCATGAATCCGTAAAGCGGTTGCAAAGGATTCATATGTTTGGGAATAAGCATCGATGAGCTTTCCTTTGAGCTCTTCGATCGTTCCAAGAGTTTCCGTGGAAATACCTCTGTTATCAAGCGCCGCTCCGAAATCGTACTCAATGGTTGCAGCTGCGCTGTCCTCTATGATCCACTCGCTGGCTTGCCCATCGACAATACCAATCTTTAATTCGGTTGCAATCATGCCGTCCAGCTCATTCGGCCGAAGCGGGGAATGGAAGTATTGCACGTGCTGCCCTCTGTCCACCAGACTGTCCGCTAATTTACGAATGATTGTAGATTTACCTGTACCAGAGGGACCCGTCAGGACAAGAATTTTATCAAGCCCTTGGAAAGCCGATTTATACAAAAAGTGAGCTCCGCGTGCTGTATTGCCGCGGGCAAAATAGTGGGATGCATTGTCAATCAACCTGAACACTCCTTTGCGCGCCTATCCTGTGACCAGCAAAATTCGCATTTGTCATGGATCGGTAGGGATATAAGCGCATATGGGTTAGATGCCTATGATTCAACTTATTCCGGATGGTGTACAGAGGTGTTTATAATATTGAGATATATAAAGATAAACAAAGATCTCGTTTTCTGAAAACCCAATAAACAGGCACAGTAGGGCGAATGTATGTTTCTATCTCGAAAGCAAACGTGTGTTTTTAAGGTTTGCCAATTCATTCATAGTGTAATAACATAACTTCACGTCAACCAATTATTGGGAAAACGAGAAGGTTATTTGTTATCAATTTACCGGTGAAAAAACAAGAAAGGAATTTGCTTATGATTACCATTTATGATTGGTTTGGTTATGAATTGCCGATTAAGGATCGTTACCAGTTCATAAAAGCGGCTGGATTTGATGGGGTTTTATTATGGTGGAGTGAAGATTTTAACCGGAACGATTACCGCAATGGGCCGCAAATTGCGCGAGAAGCGGGTCTTTTTATAGAAAATATCCATGCGCCTATCAAAAACCAGAACAGCCTCTGGCTTGACAATCTGGACGGTGAAGCCTTAACCGATTGTTATTTGCAATGTGTTGCAGATTGCGCCGAGTTTGAGATTCCGACAATGGTGGTGCACCTGCCGAGCGAAGACAAACCATATAACGCATTGGGACTGGATAGAATCAAGAGAATCACTGAAAAAGCTGAACATCTCGGTGTCAATGTTGCACTAGAGAATTTACGGAACCTTGCCAACGTAGCATATGTGCTGGAGCAGGTAGATTCCCCGCGAATCGGATTCTGTTATGATTGCAGGCATCACTACCGCCACTATCCAAGCGACGATTTATTATCCATGTTTGGTTCCCGGATGATGGCACTACATTTACATGACAATAACGGGAGTCATGCTCAACATGGGTTACCCTTCGACGGCACGATGGATTGGTCTACAACGATGAAAAAAATTACGAAAACAAATTATTCAGGCGCGACTGCAATAGAGGCCATGAACTGGGATTATGAGCATTTATCGGCTAAAGAGTTTTTGCATAAAGCGTTTGAGCGGGCAAAAAGGCTGGAAGCCTTACGCTAACAAGTTACAAAGGTTAAAGGCGCCGGCTATTACGCCGACGCCCCCATTTCGTTTCATTTCCTAAAACACCTTCGTTGTCCACGATTCGCAATTCCACGTCTCCGTCACGACGTCCCGGTAAAATTCCGGTTCGTGTGAGATCAGCAGAATGCTGCCTTTGTACGCTTTCAGCGCGCGCTTCAGCTCTTCCTTCGCGTCCACGTCCAGGTGGTTCGTCGGCTCGTCGAGCACGAGCAGGTTCGTTTCGCGGTTAATCAGTTTGCACAACCGCACCTTCGCCTTCTCGCCGCCGCTCAGTACCGCGATTTTGCTCTCAATGTGCTTTGTCGTCAGCCCGCATTTCGCGAGTGCCGCGCGTACCTCGAACTGAGTGAACGAAGAGAACTCCTTCCACACTTCCTCGATACACGTGTTGTAGTTCGCATCCTTCACTTCCTGCTCGAAATAACCGATGTGCAAATATTCGCCGCGCTGGACCGAACCCGAAAGCGCCGGAATCTCGCCGAGGATGCTGCGCAGCAGCGTCGTTTTCCCGATGCCGTTTGCGCCGACGAGCGCCAGCTTCTGCCCACGCTCCATACGCAGGTTCAGCGGCCGCGACAGCGGGCTGTCGTAACCGATTACGAGCTCCGAGGTTTCAAAAATCAGTTTGCCCGACGCTCGCGATTCCTTGAAATTGAACTGCGGCTTCGGTCTATCCTTCGCCAGCTCGATCACATCCATCTTGTCGAGCTTCTTCTGACGCGACATCGCCATATTCCGCGTGGCCACACTCGCCTTATTGCGTGCCACGAAATCCTTCAGGTCGGCGATTTCCTGCTGCTGGCGCTTATAGGCGGACTCCAGCTGCTGTTTTTTCATCTCATAGACCTGCTGGAAATGGTCGTAGTCGCCGACGTAGCGGGCCAACTCCTGATTTTCCATATGGTAGATGAGGTTGATGACGCTGTTCAAGAATGGAATATCGTGAGAGATCAGAATAAACGCATTTTCGTATTCCTGCAGATAACGCTTCAACCAGTCGATATGCTGTTCGTCGAGGTAGTTGGTCGGCTCGTCCAGCAGCAGAATGTCCGGCTTCTCGAGCAGCAGCTTGGCCAGCAGCACCTTCGTCCGCTGTCCGCCGCTCAGGTCGTTGACGTCCTTATCCAGGCCGATGTCGGTCAAGCCTAAACCACGTGCGGTTTCTTCGATTTTGGAGTCGATCATATAAAAATCCTGGTTTGTCAGCGTATCTTGAATCGTGCCGACGTCCTCGAGCAGCTGCTCCAGCTCCTCAGGCGACACTTCGCCCATCTTGGCGTACATGTCGTTCATCTCTTGCTCCATATCGAACAGGTACTGAAAAGCGCCCTTCAGCACGTCGCGGATCGTCATTCCTTTATTCAGCACGGCATGCTGATCAAGGTAACCGACGCGCATCCGCTTGGACCATTCGATCTTGCCTTCATCCGGCTGCAGCTTGCCTGTAATAATATTCATGAAGGTGGACTTGCCTTCGCCGTTCGCGCCGATCAGCCCGATATGCTCCCCTTTGAGCAGCCGAAAGGACACATCGTTAAAAATCGCCCGATCCCCAAACCCGTGACTTAACCGTTCTACATTTAATATGCTCATCAATGACACCTTTTCTTCCTGGTCTATTTATCAGCCTCTATTATAAATGAGAATGGGGCCGGAACTCAATCCGCCGAAGCCCGCCAGACTTTGGATTTTTGCGATACGTGTTATCTTTCTCACTTATGGCCAAAGGTGACGTCAACCAAGCTAGGTTTGAGCGGCAGGGGTGTCCCGACGTAGGCGGACGGCATGTCCGCGGCGCAAGCCGCCGACTTCATCGTGCGCTCCGTGAGCAGGGATGCAGCCCCGGCTATATCGTCGTGGAGCTGACGCAGCTCGTCATCGCTCACAAGATTTATGAAGAAATGACACGTTTGGCCGAGACGATGCGTCCCTTCCAATTCGAATCCAGCTCGGTTACCGTAACGCCGATACCAACGCGATACGTATGCAGCAGCTTGTTATCGCCCAAATAAACGGCGACATGCCCGATTCGCTGCAGCCCCTTCTCGTTTTTGCGCTGCGGCGTTGTGAAGAACAGCAGATCGCCCCTGCGCACATCCTCGATCTTCACGTCTTGGCCGGTCTGGCTTTGCTGCCGGGAATCGCGGGGAAGCGTCACCCCGTTCTGACCGAATATATATCGGGTAAACGAGGAGCAATCGAACGTATCGGTTTGCTTCGAGGATGCCCCGAATTCGTAGGGGGCGCCCATATGCTTCAGCCCCGCGGCGATCACGTCGTCCGCCTTCTGCTCCCAAGCCGGGCGATCCGCCTTAAACCGGTAGTCCGTCGCCGATGCGGCGACATACCCGGTGCGGCCGTTCACGGCAACGGCAAGCCAGTCCCGGCTTGTCTCCGCCGTAACGTCCACCTTCGTACCGGCGGTGAGTGTCTCCAACACCGCTGCATTTTTGTCCGCTTGCGCCAGCATAACGGCGGATGATCTCAGTTCAGCGGCGCCGGGCATGTATTCGGTTTTAGAGGGGGCGGGCATATCCGATGCCGGGTCGTCGCTGCGGGCCGGATCGAGGATCGTGGCGGTTTTCGTCGCATCGTCCCAACCGACCTCGTAACCGAGCGTCTCCGTCAGCAGCCGAATCGGAATGTACGTCGTCCCTTTATAGTTCAAGCTGCCTGGAAGCTGCTCGGTACCGTCGTTATATCCATCGACCGCGGAAAAACGGGCATCCCCCGCCTTCCAATAAAAAGGTGCCAGATCCGCCGTTACCTGCTTCAGTTGACCTGAAGCAAGGGATACGCCCGAGCCGAGCCCTCCCGCAAAAACAACAAGCCCAAGCGCCGTATAGAGCAGTGACTTTTTCGCCATGATGTGCCTCCCGATGTAGATGTAGTTCATTGTCTCTACAAAGTTCGGAGAAACTTAATTATTTTGGCGGGAGCGGAGCGCAGACAGGGCAATCCAATTTTTACATGTATAAATTAAACGCCAAGCAGCTGCCTTGGACTTGTCATGCCGGGCCCCTTATCAAATCGCTGTTCCAGCAGAAGTGTATCGAATGTTCCAGCGCGTGCGATCCCGAGCGCTCGTTGCGGCGCTGCACGGCGGTTGGTTGAACCCCCAAGATCCTCTTGGACCAGTGACTTCTTTAGCTATTATCTTCCCCTTGCTCTTGTATAGCTGAGTGATTTCACAGAAATATCGGTGTATTTCTTGTATAATTAATAAGTTATTCAATTTCTTCCATCCAGAGGAGTTATTTCATGAAAAAACAGCTTTCCATTTTGTCATTATCTATTGCAATTCTAAGCACTCAATCAGCTTGTATGATGCTGGGCAGCCATCGTGCACAAGCTGAGTCATCTGTAATCATGTTCTCAGATATCCAATCGCACTGGGGGAAAGACACCATCGAGTGGGCAATAAGACAGGGGATTGCTAATGGCTATGAAGATGGCTCTTTTAAACCGAATGAGAATGTTTCTGAGTCTGAATTTCTCGCTATGCTCGTTCGTGCGTATAACCCCGATATCAAGAGTGGTCAAGGTAATGAGTGGGACAGACCCTATTACGAGTATGCCATCGTAAATAATTACCCGGTTATGGGGGCCAGCGATCCTCAAATCAGAAGCGCAGGGATATCCCGCACGAGAGTAGCAGAACTCATTTCCTCTACACAAGGAGTGAATTACTCAAACAATGATGCAATCAGATATATGCTTGGAAACTCTCTTGCAAGCGGCAGTGATCCGCATCATGTAACAATTTCCGGCTACAATGGCTCAGGATTACTGACACGTGCTGAAGCAGCGCAGTTCATTAAGAATTTGTTGGAACATGGAAATAAGAGTGCGCAACCAAGACCAAAGAAGGCCTCGGATTCATCCAAGTTAGCTAATATACCTGAAGTTACTGCACCGGACATTGCTGAGCAGCCAACAGAAGTTGTGGTAGAACAACAAACGAAAGAGGAATCCAATTGGGTACCCGATCTTCCGTATCAACCACCTGCCGGGTGGGTTCCGCCATTGATAAAATCGACAGCATCGGATTCTGATCAAAAAGCGAATTGGAAAGCATTAGATGAAGAGCTGGGACTTGTAGCTCTTAGCAATGGAGCGTGGTATAACTCCCGTGCAAAAACTACTGTACTTAAAAGCTTCTCTATACTTGGCGGTGACCGCTTCCTTGCTCAGATCGATTTTAGAGTTTGGAAAGGTACGGAATATACTCCAGAAGATTATAAAGTTCCCTATATTGCAAGGGAAGTGTTTAAATTTTATTTTCCTGAAAGTTACCAGACTTTATTTAAAATTATGGATGATGGTTATAGTGGCAAGGATGTCTCTGAGTACATAGGCAAAATCCTTAGTTACGATGGCAGACAAGTCAAGATTATTGAAACTGATTCCGGAGTTCGAGTAGTTATTGGGAGGAAGGGAGTAGATCTTCCCTAAATTGACGACATGTACGAAAAATGCGGTGATTTTTCCGGGGGCTTATTCATGTAACGGGGATGATCGTGAAATGATTACGACTGGAGCAGGCGCCGCGGCGATCTGCTCTTGTTGGTTCGACTAACGGGCAGGTCTGCTCATATTCATGAGAGCAGGATAGATTTGTTGAAGAAATCGTCACATATTATCGCGCTTTGTTCTGCCGGAGTAACACATCCGCTTCACCTACAATATGATGATCTAGGAATCTAAAGAGGTGAGCAAATGGCAGTCGTAAAAGCGAGGAAACAGGATATCGATATGTTGGCAAGGTTGCTTCGGGCTGAAGCTGAGACCGAAGGCGAAACGGGCATGCTCCTTGTTGGAAATGTTGGCATTAACCGAATAAGAGCGAATTGCTCCGATTTTAAAGGAATCCGGACAATTCCCCAAATGATCAACCAGCCGCATGCGTTCGAAGCGTTGCAACATGGTATGTATTATCAAAACGCAAGAGAGAGGGAACGCCGTTTGGCGCAACGAGCTGTGAATGGAGAGCGGAATTGGCCGGCCAAATTCTCGCTATGGTATTTCCGCCCAGGAACGTTCGAAAATCCCGGACCATGTCCACCAACTTGGTATAATCAGCCGCTTGTAGGAAGGTTTAGAAAGCACTGTTTTTATGAGCCAACCGCGGAAGAATGTGAAAATGTATATTCTACATTCTAATTCTTTAAGCGCAAAATTCAGGATCTCTTTGAATAAAGATGATTCCGCCGGAAACGCAAAAGAGGGGCTCACTGCCTCTCTTTTGCGTTTAATGTAATGCTGAAGATACTTTTTTTTCGGTCAGAAGACTTTGGAAAATAGCTCACAGCATACCTAATCGATCCCCCAAATCCCCCGTTTGGGGGATTTTTTTATAGCGAATATAGTCGTATAGTTAGGAACAATGGCGAAAAATGACGTGGGTTTCCCGCCATTGGGGCTTGATAATGAAGCTTTTATGACAGAGAAATGTTGGAGGCGTGTTGTGAGAAAGAATCAAAATTGTATGGTGTTCGTTGTTATTGCATGTTTATTGTGCTCATACTTTGGACCGGTTGTACAAGCCAAAGCATCTGATGCAACGGACATTCATGGACATTGGGCGCAAAATCAAATCTCTGCATGGATCGATAAGGGTTTTGTAACAGGGTATGAAGATGGCAGCTTTAAGCCAGACAGCCCGATTACCCGAGCAGAGTTTATCGTATTGGTCAACCGGGCGTTTGGGTTTACCGCACAAACTGCAATATCATTTCATGATGTGCCATCGAGCAGTTGGGCCTACGCTGATATCGCAAAAGCGGTACAAGCAGGATATATTACCGGCTATGAGGATGGCACTATAGGTGTGAATCTTCCTATTAGCAGACAAGAAGTAGCTGTCATCGTCAGCAGGCTGTTGAAATTGAACACGGCTCATGCCGAGGGAAATGCAATCATTGCGGATGCAGCCGGGCTTGCCAGTTGGAGTAAAGATGCAATTAACGCGGTAATTGCCGCGAAGATTATGCAAGGCTACAGTTCAGATCATACATTTAAACCAACAGCGTTTATTACTCGTGCAGAAGCGGTAGTCACGTTGGGGCGAGCAGCGGAAGCACAAACGCAAATGCAAGCGCATGTAGTTGCATTTGACCAAGCCGGCACTTACGGGCCGAAAGAAGGTGTAGAGACTGTTAATCAGAACGTTGCCGTCAATGCACCTGGGGTCACTTTAAGAAACATGGTGATTAATGGGGACTTGCTTTTGGGTGAAGGCATCGGTTCGGGGGATGCTTTTCTGGAAAATGTAAAGGTTACAGGAAAAGTAACGGTCCGTGGTGGCGGAGAGAACAGTATTCACTTTAATAACTCTGTCCTTGTTGATGTAGTTATCGATAAACAATCAGGGACAGGCGTTGTCAGAATTGTATCGGAAGGCGCAACAACGATAGCCTTAGTTATCGTGAATTCTCCGGCAACACTCAAAAACTCAAGCGCGTCAGGATTTGGCTTTGGGAATGTAAATGTAAGTTCGGATTTGCCGGCGGGTTCGAAAGTGACTCTGCAAGGCTCATTTGATACAGTGAATGTAAGCTCCATTCAAGCTCAAGTGGATTTGCCGGAAGGCAGTATTAATACCATGAGCGTCAGCTCTGCATCTGCTGGAACATCAGTTAACTTAAGTCAGAGCATGACTGTAAATTCGCTTGTTCTGGATGCCGTTGTTAACATACTGGGTAAAGGTACGATTGTCGCAGCAACGGTGAACGTGCCCGGATCAACGTTCGAAAACCCGCCTTCGTCGATAAAAACACCAGAATCACAACCAGCTACGACACCAAGCTCATCATCAAGTTCAGGTTCATCAAGTTCTTGGGTTAAATACCCACCGACAGCTTCCGGCGTTTCCATCAGTGGAACAACAGCTGTAGGGCAGACGTTGACGGGTATTTATACTTACTCTGATCCATATAGTAGTGCCGAGAACGGGACAACATATCAATGGTATCGCTCGTATGATGCGCAGCTTGCGAATCATACGAAAATAGCAGATGCAACCAATCTGACCTATGTGCTTCAGAGTGAAGACTTAGGTAAGTATATCTCTTTCCAGGTTACGCCGAAGAACGCAACTTTAGCGACAACGGGTGCAGCGGTGGAAAGTGCGGCAACGACAGTCGTAGTGAAAGCCCCTGCGGCTCCTGTGGCAAAAAATGTGACGATCAGCGGGACGGCTACAGAAGGTCAGACGTTAACTGGCACTTATACATATGAGGATGCTAACGGGGATGTCGAGAACGGTACAACGTATCAATGGTACCGGTCAGATGATGTGCAGCTCACGAATCATACGAAAATAACGGGTGCGAGCAACCTAACCTATGTACTGCAGAGTGAAGACGTAGGTAAGTATATCTCCCTTGAAATCACGCCAAAAAACGCAACAGTGCCGACAACGGGTGCGGCGGTGGAAAGTGAAGCAACAACAGTCGTAGTGAAAGCTCCTACGGCTCCTGTGGCAAAAAATGTGACGATCAGCGGGGCAACTACAGAAGGTCAGACGGTAACAGCCACCTATACGTATGAGGACGCTAACGGGGATACCGAGAACGGGACAACGTATCAATGGTACCGGTCGGATAACGCACAGTTCACGAATCATGCGAAAATAACGGGTGCGACCAGTCTAACCTACTTGCTTCAGAATGAAGACGTAGGCAAGTATATCTCGTTTGAAGTCACGCCAAAAAACGCAACAGTGCCGACAACGGGGACAGCGGTGGAAAGTGCGGCAACGACAGTCGTAGTGAAAGCCCCTGCGGCTCCTGCAGCAAAAAATGTATCGATCAGCGGGACAACCGCAGAAGGTCAGACGTTAACAGGCGCCTATACGTATGAGGACGTTAACGGGGATGCCGAGAACGGTACGACGTATCAATGGTACCGGTCGGATAACGCGCAGCTCACGAATCATGCGAAAATAACGGGTGCGACCAGTCTAACCTACTTGCTTCAGAATGAAGACGTAGGCAAGTATATCTCTTTTGAAGTCACGCCAAAAAACGCAACACCGCCGACAACAGGTGCGGCAGTGGAAAGTGCAGCAACGACAGTCGTAGTGAAAGCCCCTGCGGCTCCTATAGCAAAAAATGTGTCGATTAGCGGTACAACCACAGAAGGTCAGACGTTAACCGGCACCTATACGTATGAGGATGCTAACGGTGATGCCGAGAATGGGACGACATATCAATGGTACCGTTCGGATAACACGCAGTACACGAACCATACGAAAATCACAGGAGCAACCAGCTTAACCTATGTACTGCAGAGTGCAGATGTAGGTAAGTATATCTCTTTTGAAGTTACGCCAAAAAACGCAACACCGCCGACCACGGGCGCGGCTGTTGAACAAATGGCTTCCAGCAAAGTTCGAGCAATGCCCAACGTGCAGTTGGATGGCTCTTTATCGAACCACATGCCGGTTATTAACGTGAGCAATATAGACTCCGGAAACAAAGTGAAAGTATACGATACGGATGGCGTTACACTTGTAGGATCGGGAGACGCAACCGGGACCACCCTTACTATTTTATTGGACGCTTTAAGTACCGGATTGCATAATATCCATCTGCAAATCACCGATGCAACAGTTTCAAACAACGTGTACTCCAACGTGCTAAATTATTCAGTTGATCCTATCACCATAACTCCAGTCAATCAATTGTCTGAGGGAGCGGGCCATATGGTGGTGTTGGACAGAAACGGACAAGTCTATACGTGGGGAGCAAACTGGGGTGGCCAAATAGGAGACGGGACGATGACAACGCATCCTCAGCGATATCCGGTACCGGGCCTGCCCCAAGATATCATTGCTGTACAAGGTGCTATGAGCCAAACATTGGCACTGACCTCACGCGGCCAAGTCTGGAGGTGGGGGGCAGGATCAGCGAATACGCCTAGTGTGTTAAGCAGTCTTGATCATATAGTTGCCATTTCGTCAGAGGGCGGATCGAAATCTTTAGCTTTAAAGAGCGACGGTACCGTCTGGGCATGGGATGATTATGGAACACCGGCTAAGGTTACCGGTCTGGATCATGTGATTGCATTACAAGGCAGATGGGCGGCTACTTATGCGTTAAAATCAGACGGAACCGTCTGGGCATGGGGCATCAATTCGCACGGGGAATTGGGCGATGGCACGACGACCAATAGAACAGAGCCAGTTCAAGTAACCGGCCTGCCGCAGATTGCCTCGATCCATATGGGCAATACGCATGGATTGGCATTAACGGTTACGGGTACGGTATATGCTTGGGGTTCCAACGATAGAGGTCAAATAGGAGACGGAACAAATACGAACCGGCTGGTTCCCGTTCAAGTCCCGGGTTTATCTCAAATTAAGATGATTAGCGCTGGGGATTATAACTCATTTGCCCAAGATGTTAGCGGCAATATCTATTCATGGGGGTATAACGGCAACGGTCAGCTAGGTTTTGGTCATAGTAATGATACGAATACTCCTGCGGTTATCAACGGACTCACGGATGTGATCGCCATTACTGGGGGTGGAGGAAACACGACGATTGCCCTCAAAGTGGACGGAACGGTTTGGACATGGGGCGATGGCTACAATGGCATGCTTGGCGACGGAGGAAATAATAGCCGCTCAACGCCTGGCGTAGTAGCTGGTTTTAACTTGATCTCACCGCAGTAATGGTATCTGGGAGATCGTAGGGAAGGAAACCTTCTTAAATTATAAATGAATCGCGGCAGCCAGGGACTTGGAGTCAAGTTCCTAGCTGCCGTATTCTTTTTCAAATAACAATACTCACGGATTCGGGCTATAATAATCCATATGACTATTATGGATGCACTCGCTATTTTAAAATAAACGGTGATTATGATGAATCCTTCTTTGCACTTGCTGTACCGGCCGATCCAAGCGAACGGCAGAGTCGCCTCCCACCGCTATATAGAGATCCTGCCCTCGCCTGAACTGAGGCCCTATGTCGCATGTTACTGGTCGTCCGAGCCGCGTTTCCCGCCGGACTTATCTGCAGACGCTGCGGACATAACGGTCGTCGACCGGGTGCTGCCTGACGGATGCACCGACATTATCTTCGAGCAGAATCTTCGCGATCACCATTATCAAATCCGTTATTGCGGCATGTTCGATCATCCGTTCTTGCTCCGTTACGATACAGAGCGCCCGGTTCGCAGCTTCGGGGTACGTTTCTTCCCGGGCGGATCCTATTCGTTCATCCGCGCGTCCATGGCCGAATTTTCCAATCGGCATCAGGATTTGGATGGAATTTGGCCGGGGATAGCCGGCCAAATCGGCGAGCGCATCATGGAAGCGGCGACACTGGACGCCAAAGTGCAGGTTATGGAGCGTTTCCTGTTGACCATCGCCATGAAGAATGAAATGGCAGCCGATCACTTGACGGCTAACCTGCTTCATCGTATTTTTGCGGCCATGGGGAATGTTAAAGTCCGCGAATTGGCGGAGAAGGAAGTGGTCAGCGCAAGGCAACTGAACCGAAAATTTATCGAGCGGATCGGCTTCAGTCCGAAAACGTTTTGCGATATCGTCCGTTTTCAAACCCTTGTTTGCGATCTCAACGTGAATCGGGAAGCGGATATGCGGATGCTTGCATTAGAGCGCGGTTTCTTCGATCAAGCGCATATGATTCATGATTTCAAAAGATTTTATGGGGAGACACCGCTCATCGCAGCAAGGGAATATCGAAGGATGTCCGATTTTTACAATCCCGCTCGTAAGTGAATCTTTATAATAAAACCGAGACGAAATATTTAGGAGATGATGAAATGAGCGGCATTTTTCCATCAAAAACGTTGAGCGTTGCCATCAACCGCAAGCCCGCCGAGGTCTGTGAATATGTGTGGGACGGGAACAATCTCCCGGAATGGCTGATCTCCTTTTGTCAGTCAGTGCAGCAGGCGGGCGATGCGTGGATTCTCGAAACGACGGAAGGCCGGATGACTTTCAGATTCGTGGAAAAAAATCCATTTGGTGTGCTGGATCACGAAGTGACGCTGCCCTCCGGCAGCCGGATCATGAATCCGATGCGCGTTGTTCCGAACGGCTCCGGGTGCGAGGTGCTTTTTACGCTGCTTCAGCTGCCTGAAATGTCGGACGAACGATTTGCTGTGGATGCAGGGATGGTCGAGCGAGATTTATTGTCTCTAAAGGTCAGAATGGAACGCGCGGAAGCGAACAGTGAGGGCTAGTTGGGCAGCACTGCGAATGAATATTTGAAGCCTAGGCTAATTATTCGGCCTAGGCTTCTTATGCGAGTTATGGTGTAGACAAAATGGCATTATGAAAGTTCACTTCTAGCTGCTTTGCTTGGTTGGATAAGCTGCGCTTTCTCTTTTGCCGCTTTTTTCACCAGCAGGAAATAAGAAAGCATTGCCGCTGCGCTAGTGCATAGAATGATGGCGCCCAGCGGAACTGCCGTGTTTTCCCCTGCAATGCCAACTAGCGGAGAAACGACCGCGCCGAGCAAAAAGGGAATAACGCCCATCAGCGCAGCCGCACTACCCGCCATATGCCCCTGGCTCTCCATCGCAAGAGGAAAAGCGGCAGTGGATGTAATACCGATGGAAGCTACGAAGAAAACAAGCGGAATGACGAGTGCGTACAGCGGTCCGTGGAAAATGGCTACCAATAACACCGCGATGCTGGCAGCGCCGGCAAGGCATAAACCAAGCAGCAGGAAAGTCTGCTCCGACACGCGGTGAGCCATCCGGCCGACCAACTGCGAGCCGATGATCAAGGTGATGCCGTTGGAACCAAACAACAGTGCAAATACCGTAGGGGAAACTCCGTAAATATTTTGATAAATAAATGGTGTCCCGGAAACGTAAGCGAAAACCCCCGCAATCATGATCCCTTGTGCGAGCATATAACCTACAAATGAACGATCAAGCAAAAGCGACCCGTAGTTTCGCAGCTGCTGAGCGAAATTGCTGGGACTGCGGCGCTCGACCGGCAGCGTCTCTTGGAGTCTCCATTTTGTAATGATCAGGAGGTAGATCCCCAGGAGTGCCAAAGCAATAAAGACGCCGATCCAACTCGTGAGTGCTAGAACGCCACTTCCCGTCACCGGCGCCACCAGCGGCCCCAAATTTCCGACAAGCAAGAGCAGCGAGAAAAATTTGGTGAGCTCGTGCCCGCTAAATAAATCGCGTGCGATGGCGCGGGAGATGACAATGCCTGCCGATGCAACAAAACCTTGCACAAGCCGTGCAAGGATCAGCAGCCAAATACTCGGCGAGATCGCACAAGCTAACGATGCCACAACATAGATAGCCATGGATATGAGCAGCGGCTTGCGCCTGCCATACACGTCACTGAGAGAACCCATAACCAGTTGGCCGACGCCAAGTCCTAATAAGCAGGCGGTCAGGCTGAGCTGGACGAGGGAAGCTGTCGTGCCGAATTGTTCTACAATCTGAGGAAAAGCGGGTAAATACATATCGATGGTAAAAGGGCCAAGTGTCGAAAATAAGCCGAGAAGCAGTGCAAGTCTAACGGCTTGCTGTTTGTTCTTACCGGTCATCGTATGATGTTCTCCTATTCTTCATTCCATATCCGGAACTCTTATCTTTTTTTGTTACACCACTTTATCATAACTGAGTTGATTTTGACAACAGTTTTATTGTGATATTACTGTTAAGAAAAGATTCGCTATTTACAAGGAGGATAGGTGGAGAAAAAGGGGCATATAGATCAAGTTTAAGCAGAAAACAGTGCTGGCAAAAATATTCAGAATGCTTCGCAACTATCAGGAGATGCTAAGAAGAAAATCGTTGATTACTTGGAAAATCTACCGGACGGAAACTGCTTATGCCATGGGATTTTCACCCCAAAAACGTTATAATCGGCGAACGTAACTGGATTATTGATTGGATGACGGGTTGAACGAAAAACGCCCTTTAAGCTGCATCACAGCCTAAAGGGTGTTTTGATTATTTACTCTTTAATGCCTCATTTAGTTCCTGCGTAATCTTGGTGAAATTCGCGTCGGATTTCATCTTGGCTACGAAATCGTCCCAAGCGGCCAGCGGCTCCTTGCCCATAATGATCTTGATTTTCATATCCTGGATTTTCTTGTTCAGATCCGGTCCGGCGGTCAGGGCAGTATTGGAAATCAGGCCATAAGCCGGATCGGCCACGCTGAGGTCGGTGCGGTCGTCGATGAGCTTTTTGTTGCGCTCGTAGTAATCTTTTGGAATACCGCTGTAGAAAGCGCGCAGGTACTTATCGTACCGGTTGAAAATTTGCAGCAGATTGTTGCTGACGTCCGGAATATTGTCCGTTTTGGCCTGTTCGGTCGGAACTTTAAAGCCGTCGACGATCGTGTAGTGCTTATCCTTGAGGCCATAGTTGGCCAAATCGACAACGTCCTCGTTCATAGCTTTGTCCATGAACCCAAGGAGCTGTTTCATCTTAGCCTCGGGGACCGTCTTCGGAATGACGTACATTCCGAGCAGGCCGCTGTCCTTACCGGCAAACTTTTTGCCGTCCGGGCCGATCAGATAGGTTAGCGGGTAAGAATCCGCCTTCGGATCGATTTTACGCATAGCGTCGGTAAACAGCCATTGCGGATTTAAGGCCGAACCTAACATCCCCGCTTTATTGCCCATATATTGCTCACGGCTCTGCGTGGATTTGAGCACGGCGAAGTCTTGCACGAGCACCTTCTCGTCATAAGCCTTTTTCAGCCATTCCAAGGCCTGCCGCTCCGTCGGTTCAAAAATGACCGGCACCAGCTGCCCGTTAACCGTCTTATAGCTGCCCGGTGTGCCATTAAACACATTCTCAATCCAGGTTAATGAGCCCATCGACTCTTGGGTGACATCGCCGACGAGACCAATCGTGTCAGCTTTGCCGTTGCCGTCCGGATCTCCTGTAGTGAATGCTTTAACCACATTAAATACATCGTCCATCGTTTCGGGAACCTTGAGCCCGAGCTTATCCAGCCAGTCTTTGCGCAGCTGCACCCCCCAGCTGCCATCCAGCGGACGCGGACGCGGCACGCCGTAGTTCTTGCCCTTGACCTTGGCGTTGTCCCAGATAATCTGGGGCATTGAGCTTAAGTTTTTATAATCCTTGATGTAAGGAGTGACGTCCCAGAACGCCCCGGCTAATGACATTTGCACGACTTGGGCATCGTACGGGTTGCCGATGTAAGTGAGCTCCGATAAATCGCCCGAAGCGAGCATGACCTTTGTTTTTTCGTTAATGGTATTAAACGGTACCCAGTTAATGTTCAGCTTGGAGTTCGTCAGCTTCATAATTTCTTGCAGCACCGGATTGGATGGGTCGATGGCCTGAGCTCCCTGCTGATTAGCGAAAATGCTGATCTCGACCGGACCGGCTGGCGCAGCTGCAGTACCTGCCCCTGTACCCGTACCCGAGCCGGTATTCCCGGCTGGCGGGCTTTCTTTACTGCTGCAAGCGGCGAGTGTTGTGGAGAAGAGGAGAACGGTTGCAATGGAGAGCATCGTAGTCTTGTTCGGCATTTGAATAAGAACCCCCTTAATGATTATTGTACCATGTATAGAAAGGAAGACGGAGCTTTCCCTCTAACCTTTGACGGAACCAACCATAACGCCCTTGGCAAAATGTTTCTGCAGAAAAGGATAAACGAGCAGAATAGGTGCGGTCGAGATGATAATCGCCGCCATTTTCAGCGTATCGGTCGGAATGCGGATGTCGCTGGCAAGCGTGTTCGCCAATTCGCCCGAGGCGGAGCTGGAATTGTCGATCAGCAGCATCTGCAGCACGATTTGAAGCGGCCGCAAGTCGGCTTTGTTGATGTAAAGAACGGCGGAGAAGAAGGTGTTCCAATAACTCACGGCATAGAAAAGGCCAAAGGCGGCAAGAGAAGGCAATGATAGCGGCAAAACGATGCGCCAGAAGGTGCCGATGTCGGTGGCCCCGTCGATTTTTGCAGCTTCCTCAAGCTCGTCGGGCAGGCTCTCGAAGAAGCCGCGCATCAAGATGACGTACCAGCCGCTTGTCAGCACCGGGATAATGAGAGACCAGATGCTGTTGATCAGGTGAAGCTCGCGAACCAATAAATAAGGAGGAATAATGCCCGGGTTAAACAATGTAGTCATTAGAATCAGGATCAGCAGCACCCGGCGGCCTTGCAGCCGCTTGCGCGACAGCGCATAAGCTCCGGCGGACGTTACGATCAGGCTGAGCAACGTGCCTGCGGTAGCGAGAAAGGCGCTGACGCCGGTTGCTTTGACAAAGACGTTGTTCGCAAGCAGATAACGGTAGGAAATGAGGGACCATTCCTCCGGAAATAAAACGAGACCTTTTCGTAAATACTCTACGGGAGTTGTGAAGGAAACAACGAAGACATAATAAAACGGAAACAACATGATCAATGCAACAAACAGCAGCAAGACGATGATAAAGCTGTCGAACAGACGGTCGGATGAGCTTCGGATCATAAATGTAAGGCCTCCTTACGAAAGCGATAGGGTTAATAAACGCCTTCGCCGAATTTTTTGGCTAACCGGTTGGTGAGCACAACGAGGATGACGCCAACAATCGACTTGAACAAACCAACGGCGGTACTGTAGCTGAACTGTGCTTGTTGAATCCCGCTGCGGTACACATAGGTATCGAAGACGTCGGCCACTTCCGACACCGCTCCGTTTGTCATCAGATACACCTGCTCAAAGCCGACGTCCATCATATGACCGATGCGCAGAATAAGAAGGATGATGATGACCGTGCGGATGGCAGGCAGGGTGACATGCCAAATCTGACGCAGTCGTCCGGCGCCGTCCATCCGGGCGGCTTCATAAAGCTGAGGGTCAACGGAAGCAATCGCCGCGAGAAAAATGACGGTGCCCCAGCCGGCTTCCTTCCAAATCGATTGAAACGTTAGCAAGAGCCAAAACACGTTCTGATTCGTAAGGAAATCGAACTTGGCGAACCCCAACCCGGCAATCAACTTATTAATGATGCCGTCCGATGTGGAAAGCATCAGAAACGTGATGCCGCTGATGACGACCCATGAGAGAAAGTGGGGCAGATACACCACGGATTGAACGATACGCTTGAGCCATTCCTTCCTTACTTCGTTGAGCATGATGGAGAGCAGGATCGGGAGCGGGAAAAACAAAAGCAAGCTTAGCAGATTGATGGCCAGCGTGTTGCGCAGCAGCTGCCAGAAAGCTTCATTAGAGAAAAACCGTGCAAAGTGCGCAAACCCGACCCACTCGCTATTCCAAAAACCGGTATAAGGCGTGTAGTTTTTGAAGGCGATGAATACCCCCCACATGGGGACGTATTTAAATAATAGAAAATATAGCAGCATGGGAGCTGCGATGAGATAAAGAGCCCGGTCGCGGACCAGTCCGCGCCAGATGGCGGACAGTCTGCTGCGTCTTACACTCGTGTTTCGCTGTGCGCCCTCCTGATAAGGGAGCGTTGCGGGTTGTGATTGATTCGTATCCATGCATTCACCTCGCTAATGTGGTCTGTGGCTTAAGCTTATGACCGGCCGCCATTTTCCGCAATTGGACGTTCATTCCCGCTGCTTTACCGGAGATGCACTCTTTTTCCGGGCGATTTCCTGTCATTGCACTTTCATTCTGGGCATGATTTTCAATTGTTGCAGCGGAATTTTTGTAATATGATGTAGGTATTTCACGGGACTGGAGGTGGGGAGGATATGTGGAGAGGAAGAGGGAAGCATCAGCGGAGGAGCTTTCTTGTCGCCGCGATCAGCGCCTGCCTGCCTGTGGCATTGATTGGAATTCTCGTATATTTGATGGTGACGGACAGGATCGAAGCGGAGACCAAGAAGTTCCGCCAGAGCCAAGTCGCCTTCGCAACCGAGAGGATTGACAGCAATTTGAATCATTTGGAGCTCGCCATGGCACAGTGGACGTTTCGGCTTCCGCTCGAGACCAACCTTGGCGATCTGAATGTGGAAAACGATTACAAGGATGTCCAGACGATCTACCGGGCTCTGACCTGGGTGAAATCGTCCGATCCGCTTATTGAAGAGGTTACGTTGTATCTGGAAAATCAAAAGGTGCTTGTTCGCGACAATTCCGGCATTATTCGGCTGACAACACCTGACGAGATTGCGAGTTACCGGAAGCTGGCGATGGGGGATACGGATCTAAGCTGGACCCCGCTCTATTCGAAAAATGCGAACGCCGCCCAATATATGCTGGTCGTGCGTCTGCCGGGTCGCCTTGCTGCGCTGTTTGTCGAAATTAATGCCAAACAGCTCGATAAGCTGATCGGCGAGCTGGAGCCCGAAGGCAAGGGGGCGACGATTTTGCTGCAGGAGGAAGGAAAGCCGATCTCGCTTGGCCGCAGGGCGATCACCGATCCGTCCGATCTGGACGCGAAACTGCTGGAATCGGCCCGGGAGCTGCGGGGAACGGCGGGAGAACCGCGCATCGAGCGGTGGGAGGGCGGCACCTACTCCGTCTCTACCGGCAGTATGAAGCGGATCGGCAAGCTGTGGACCGTAGCCGCTGCTGCGCCGATCGAGCAGCTGACGAAGCCGGTGCAGGTACTGTCGCGTATCATTGTCGCAACCGGCGGCTTCGGACTGCTGCTTGCGCTTCTCTTATCATGGCTTGCTTACCGGCAAATCTATAGCCCGTTTCGTCGTCTTGCGCAGCAGTTAACGGGCCGGGCGGGCCACGATGCTCTTGATGACATCACAAGCGAGTGGAAACATCTGTCCCGCGAGAGCCAAATTCTGCAGGAGCGGGTCGATAGCCAGCTTCCGACATTACGGGAGAGCTTCCTGCTTCAGCTCGTGCAGGGGCATCTTTATTTCCTTAGCGAAAAGGAACTTGCGGAACGGATGGGGCAGTATGGCTGGGATGTGAGGGAGCGTATCTTCGCGGCGATGGTCGTGCAGGTGCACGGACTTTACGAAAGCGAGGGCAGGTTCTCGGAGGGGGATGAGCAGCTTGTCACCTTTGCGGCGGCGAACATAGCGGAAGAGCTGACTATGGGTAAAGCGTTGGAGGTTAGCGTCATTAACTTTCAAGATTTGACTGTTGGGCTGCTGCTGCGTTTCCCGGCACACCTTGCGCATGAACTCTTGAAATCCGGCTTGTATCATCTGGCGGATGAGCTCGCCGCTACCTTGCGAGGACTGCTGAAGGTCGAAATCGCCGTTTGTGTAGGCAAATCGGTGACAGAGCTGAGAGAGGTTCCCCGCCTGTTCGAGGATGCCCGCGCCGCCTTGAATCACCGCAAGCTGGGGGTACCGCAGCAGATTCTCGACGTCGAGGAGCTTATGCCGTCCGGCCGGGACGAGATCCGTTATCCATTCGAGATCGAAAAGGCGCTGCTCCAGGCAGTCAAGCTGGGGATGGACGAGGAGCTGGAGCGGCTGTTCATCGACTTCTTGGCGGAGCTGAAGGCTCAGGCGATCAAAGAGATCGAGGTCCGGCAAGGTGTTATGCAGTTGTGCGGGAACGTGCAGAACACGATTCTGCAGGCAGGCTACAATCCGTTTGAGCTGACCGGAGGAACTATGCTTTGGGAGGAAATGGGGGAGCAGCGGGATCCGCACGGGATTTTGGAGCTGCTTCGCAAAAAGCTGCTTCGTCCTTATTTGCGCAGGCTTCACGGTTCGCAGGATATGCAGTTAAAGCTGCTGATCGAAGGGGTGCTTGCGACGATTCACGCGAGCTACATGAAGGATATTTCGCTTGAATCGTGCGCTGATCTGCACGGAACGTATCCGAAGCGGCTTAGCTTGGGCTTCAAGCAGGTAACGGGGCAGACGTTCAGTGATTACTTGACAAAGGTGCGGCTGGATGAGGCCAAACGTCTGCTGTTCGAGACGGATGAACCGGTGGGGGAAATTGCTTTGAAGGTGGGGTATCAGCCGCCTTATTTCAACCGGTTGTTCAAGAAATACGAAGGCATTACCCCCGGTCAGTTCCGCGAGCGCCAAGAAGGTCAGGGCGGCTAACTTAAGTCTGAGAAAAATCACCTGAGTTCGCAAAGGGGATGTTCCGCATGGACTATGAATTTTTTAAGGGCTTTGATCCCAAAATTGTCGATGTCGTCAAACGAGACCTCCCATTTTGGCATAGTTCCGACTTCAGGTTATATCGGGAACGGACTCGTTTGCATATTTTGGCCTTGGTTGTTGCGGGGGAAGGGACACTTCGTCTCGGAGACAACGAACGGCAAGTGCTGCTGCCAGGCACCGTTTTTCAAGTATGGCCGGGAAACCGCATGGAAATTTTGACGAGCCCCGAACATCCCTTATGTTTTTATTCCATCCACTATCAGTATGGATTGCTGCATTGGTCCGGCAATAAAGCGGAATGGCACGGGGCTGAAGGGCCGCTGCCTTGCGGCGACTATTTGCCCGGTCTCGGGACACAAACGATGGATGAGAGCTTCATGCAGCTTCATCACATATGGCACCACAAAGAGGTCGGGTACGATTGGGAAGCACGTGTCGGTATCTTAAGCATCATCATGCACCTGACTGCTGCAGTAGCAAGAAGAAGAGCGGTTCAAGAGGCAGGAGCTGCGGCTATGATTGTGAAGGCGATTTCACATATCAAAGCGAATTATCGGGAAAACTTGACAAGAGAGATGATGGCGAAACACGCTTCGCATTCTCCGGCTTATTTTTCTAGTTTATTCAAAAAACACACAGGGTTCTCGCCTATTCAGTATTTAACGAGAATTCGGCTGGATAAAGCCAAACAGCTTCTCAGAGAAAGCCAAATGCCTATCAAGCAAGTGGCGGAGGAGGTCGGGTTCACGGATTCATTCTATTTTACCCGGTTGTTTACTCAAGATACGGGGCTGACGCCCAGCCATTATCGCAAAGCTTAACGATCGATCAAAAATCCAGATTTGAAGAACGATTCTGCATGTACTGCGGTTCTTTTATCTTCTATTCTTAAGCCATAGGAATTAGAAAACAAAGGAGATACAGCAGATGACAATCGATACGGAAACGAATGCAAAGCCGCGTATTATTGACGCCGACGTGCATAACGCGATTGCGAAACCAAAAGATTTATTGCCGTACCTGCCCAAGGTTTGGCATGATCAATGGCTAGGGGTTGGACCTGGATACGGCGGCGGATGGTATTCGCCTATCGGAGTTATGCGTAAGGATGCCAAACAACCGGACGGCGGCACTCCGGGCAGCGATCCGCATTTCATGCTGAAGCATCATTTTGAAAAATGGGGCATTGATTACGGGATCTTGACCGGCTCCGGTATTCTGGGCGTTTCCTTAAATCCTGATCCGGACTTTGGGAATGCGGTGGCAAGCGCTTATAATGACTGGCTTGTAGATAACTGGCTTGCGGTGAGTCCGGTATACAAAGGGTCGATCTTAATTAATCATGCGGATCCTCAGGCCGCTGCGAAAGAAATCGACCGCATGGCCAAAAACAAAGATATGGTTCAAATTATTATGTGCAGCGGCTCTAGAATGTTGTATGGGCAACGATTTTTCCATCCTATCTACGAAGCCGCTGAGCGCAACGGGTTACCTGTGGCTGTCCATCCGGGAACGGAAGGACGCGGTATAGCGGGAGCGCCCACGCCTTCGGGATATCCGACGAAGTATATTGAATGGCACAATATTTTGCCGACGAATTATATGGCGCATGTGAACAGCCTTGTATGTGAAGGTGTTTTTGAAAAATTCCCGGGACTTAAGTTCATCGCCATCGAAGGCGGTATCGCTTGGGCGCCGCACCTCATGTGGCGGATGGATAAAAATTATAAGGCGTTGCGCGATCAGGTGCCGTGGTTGAAAAAGTTGCCTTCGGAATACATCCGGCAGCATGTGTACTTTACGACTCAGCCGATTGAAGAGCCGGATAAGCCGGATCAGTTGAACCAGATTTTTGATATGATCGGCGCGGATACGAACATTTTGTTTTCCTCGGATTATCCGCATTGGGATTTCGATAATCCCAGAGTCGTGCTGCAGCCGATTCGTAGAGACTTGCGGCAGAACATTTTGTGCGATAATGCGATGCACTTATATAAATTGTACGAGCGGCCTCAAGTCAAGACGGAAGTCAGCATGCAAGGGGAGCTGTAGCCATGGAAGCGGAAAAAGCTATAGTGACTCCCCAGAATCGTGCGCAGGCGAAGGAGAAAGAGAAGACCGGGTATCCGGCCTGTTCCATCCATGATGTGCCCCAAGGAGGGCGAAAGATCGTTGAAGTCAGAGGGATGGAGATCGGGATCTTTCATATCGGGGATTTGTGGTATGCATGGCGCAACGTTTGCCCGCATGCGGCGGCGCCTGTCTGCGAGGGTGTTGTCTGCGGAACCCGAATGCCGTCTCTGGTGTATGAATATGAGTACGGTAAAGATCAAGAGGTCCTGCGCTGCCCTTGGCACGGATGGGAGTTTGATCTGTTAACCGGCAGGCATTTGGCAGAGGAGAGCGGTGTGCGGCTGAGAGGATTTGAAGTGGAAATTATCGATGACAATGTGTATGTATTCATTTAGGTCTGAGGTCTCTGAACAAGTGAACGCTGCATGTGCGAATCATTCTTCCGATCGCTGATTGTCCCCGAATTTCTTGGATTGTACCCGCTTGTGGCGGGTGAAATTCGGGGACAAAGGCGAACGCTGGCGCTTCTCCAGAATGATTTCGCTCACTCGGCTACTTTTTTCGGCGGCTGCTTCCGGTCTTACACCACCTTGCCCGGTTCCCCGCGCAAGGTGGTGTAAGACCTTTGTGAGACAGCTCCCTTATTGCGTAGGCCGCGTGGCTTCGACCGCCGCCATGTGCCGCCGGGACGCGCGTGTGGGAGTTCTTTCGTTCAGCAGCTTATACGCCGCCAGCCGCGGTTTCCGTTCGCTGCTCGGCGGAAGCCTCGCAGAAGCGGGAGTGATTAGCGGCAATGAGCCGGTTGATCTGCTCTCTCTTGGCCAGCAGCCATGCCTCCGACCGCGGATATTCGCTGAACGTGATTGGCGTCTGTAAATCGCCTTCCAGCAAAGCCATGACTTCTTCTCTTCCGATAAAACTTTCCAGCAGACGAAGCGCTCTTAAATCTTGCAAAGCTTCGTAAAACACTTCCATTCGCAGCGACTCGATCGGACCGCCTGCTCCGGGATATACCAGGAAGGCGTCGCCGGAAGGGAAAGCGTGGCTGGCGTCGGTCTGAACAAATGGGTTCAGCGGTCTTTTCGAATATTGCGAATACCAGAAATTGTAACCCCAGTGCAGAAAGCCGGCGGCGTCGAACTTGTACAGCTGGATGCCGATAATCCGGTTTCTCGCCGATGGAATGTTGAAGAAGCGGTTGGATGTGTTCACTCTCTGCGATACGCAATAATACGTCCATAACGGCCGAACTTGATGCTCGATAAAAGGTTCGATGTGATTGCTTGCCGGAACTGGAATTTTCACCGCTCCTTGCTCGTAAAACGAATAATCGGACAATGCGTCGATGATCGGGTAAGGGTCCAAGTACTGCCTTGTGAAGCGGCTCAGCTTCTGATATTGCTCCAGATCGCCGCCCCTCGGTTCGTCGGAATTGTGGAAATAACATCTTTTCTCCAACCCGTGCTGCCGGGTAAACTTCACAAGCTCCGGTAAAAATTGACCGAGGAAACCGAGATACTCCGGACCGCCCGCGTCCGTCTCCCAGCCGAATATTTTGCGGCGAACGCCATCTTCTTCCGCCATAATTTTGGGTGCATGTTTTGCGCCCCACTGCGTAAACAGGTGAGAGAATTCGAAATATTCGACACCCAGACGGTTGCACATTTCGACCCAGCGTTTCAATTTGCCGAATGAAAAGTGGTAAGAATCGCCGTGTTTCTCCACATCAATCAGTTGAACGGTAGGCCGTTCTCCTCCGATGGCCGTGTCCAAAGGAGGCGTAAACAGCGGAGTCAGAGTCATGTTGATGCCATGCCGGACCGCCGTTTCGATATAACGCTCGATCATCTGCCAGTGGGGCTCGCTGAACACGTCCAAGCCGTAGTAGGTTGCCAGACAGTCCGTATGCAGCCATTCCGTGTGTATGAGCTGCTGCTTCGGCAAAGAGGCCCCCACAATATCGAGTTCAAAAGTTTCTGAGCCGATCAGCTTGCCTTCTGCATTTTGGAACAAGATATGAATATCATATTTCCCGGGTTTCACGTCGCGGTCCGGTTCAACCGTGACCCAGACGGAGCGCCATTGTCCCGGCAGTGCAGCAATCCCGTCCTCCGGATGAATCGGATACAGCGGATCGGGGAATAATCCCGGCGTTTTGCGGAGCACATGCTCGTCGGAGTTTTGCAGGTAAGGCAGCTCCGAAGGAGCCAGCCCTACCGCCCGAAGCGATATCCGCGCGTTGATTGGAGAACTCGCGTTCACCTCAACCGACTTGATCAGCAAGGCGGCGCGATAAGCCACCTGGAACGAATAAGTTTCTTTTTTGAGCGCGCTGCCGGCTGAATAAGGTTCGGCGGTCAACTCCTCATCGGCGAACACTTTAGTTAATGAGCTTAAACATCTGGTTTCCAGCAAGTCTGTCATGCGCTCCACCTCTCTAGCTGAATGCTTGTTTTCCTTTCCCGGCCGGTCCGGCAAGCGACAGCTGCCCTCCGCCGCGAACCGGCTCCCGTACTCCGTCCAGATTCAGATCGACATAACGGACGAACCAATCGTCGAGTTCGCCCTTCAACAGTTCGACTTGTTCGCGATATAACGGATCGTCGATCAGATTGCGGCGCTCATCCGGATCCGCCGCCAAATGATACAACTCATGCGGTCCGTAAGGATACCGGTGCACGTACTTCCATTCCTGTGTACGCACCATCCGCACCGGCCCGTATTCATCGCAGATGAACACACGATCGCGTTCCGCCGTCTCTTTCCCAAGCAGCAGCGCTGCGCAGCTTCTGCCGGGCAGCGCAGCGCTCCCCTCATGCTCGAAGCCCAAATAATCAAGCAGCGTCGGCATAAAATCGTACCCGCTCACCAGCGCGGAGCATACCGTTCCTTGAGGAATCGTGCCGGGCTGACTGAAGATGGCCGGTACTTTAACGGAGCTGTCGTACATATTCAGCGGGAAGGTACCGTTGCCTTTTCCCCAAAATCCGTGCTGGCCGCAGCTAAACCCGTTGTCGCCCATAAAGACGACAAGCGTATCTTCTCTGAGGCCTTTCTCCTCCAGCTTGTCGAGCAGCCGTCCGATCTGCGCATCCATGGCCGTTACAGCGGCGAAGTAACCCTTCAGGTTCTCGCGCCAGTCGGTGCCCCACGGCGGATTCGGAATCGCCCATGGATGGGCCGGCTCCTGCGGGCAAGATTCGAATGGGCAATCGTCGTACAGCGCCACGAATAGTTCGGGATGATTGCCGATCCACGGGCTGTGCGGCGCGGTATAATGAACGCTTAAGTAAAAGGGCTGCGCCCCGTCCATACGGTCCAAAAATTGCAGCGCATCGTCCGTAATCACATCCGTCACATATTCCGGCTCGACGACCGTTTGGCCGTCCCGAATCATCGGCGCATTGTAGTAGGGACTGCCTCCGGATTGGTGCACAAACCAATGCACAAATCCTTTCTGCGGCGTCATGCTGTCGCCCAGGTGCCATTTGCCGCTCAGTCCGCACACATACCCGTTATCCGCTAAAATATCGGTATAGCCGATCTGTCCTTCCAAATAACGGATCGATCCGTCGCCCATATTGCCTTGCCGAATCCAATCGTGCACGCCGTGCTGGGAAGGGATACGTCCGGTGAGCAGAGAAGCTCTGGCCGGAGAGCAGACGGGCGAAGCGCAGAAAAAGTTGTCAAACCTCATGCCCGTCGCCGCCAGCCGGTCCAAATGCGGAGTCTGTATTTCGCGGTTGCCGGCGCAGCCCATCGCCCAAGCTCCCTGATCGTCCGAAAGAATGAATACTACGTTAGGTTTGTTTGTACGCTGAGCCGTTGTCATGCTTCCACTCCGTTGCTTTTATTTTTTGGCCGCCTTGTACGCGGCAGTCACTTCCTGCAAAATTTTGTTTCCGCCTTGATCGCGCCATTTCTTGGACAACTCGGCAATACCTGCGTCGATGTCGATTTTGCCGGTCAGCATGTTCATAAAATATTGGTTTTGCAGCTCGTTGACGACACCGCCGAATTCCGTCTCCGCCGCTGTGGTTACATTGACGAGGTTAGGCACCATATATTTTGTCGCGATCGTCACCGATTCTTTGGCGCGGTCGGCTTGCGGTTCCGTTTGCGGCAAATAGTTTTGCGTCAGCGGCCACATGACGCTGCCCCATGCGAGCGGGTGAGACCAGCCGCTTGGCGCAAAGCTGTCTTTGGCGCGTTCCGCTTCGTTATACGTAATTTTATCTCCCTGCTTGGTGTAATGCACGTTTTCGATGCCAAGCTCCAGCAGCTGGCGGCCTTCCTTGGAGAGCATAAACTCGATGAACTTGGCCGCTTTCTCCGGATTTTTGGCTCCTTTGGTCACTGCGGTGAACAACCCGGTTTTCGGCGCGCCGACCATCCCGGCTTTGCCTTCCGGTCCTGCGGGCGGGGCCATGTATCCGAGCTTGCCTTTCGGATTTACTTTTTGCAAGCTGGTTTCAATCCGGTTGACGTGACGGAACATGCTGGCGTCCATAAAACCGGCTTTTCCCTGATAAAATTTTTGCTCTTTCATCTGCAGATCGTTCAGCATAAATTCGGGATCAAGCAGTTTTTCATCCCACAGCTGCTTAATATACGTCATGCCTTTTTTGAAAGCGGGATGCTCGAATTTCGGGATCACATTTTGCTTGTCATCCAGCGCCCAATCACCATATGGCATACCGTAAGCGTAAAAGATGAAGTCGAGGCCGGCCGGACCGGGCTTGCGTGTCGTAAATCCGTATGCGCCTTTTTTATCGGGATCTTTAGCGACCGTTTCCTTCAGGGTGTTGCGGAATTCATCCAGCGTCTTCGGAGGCTGCAGGCCCAGTGATTCCAGCCAATCGGCCCGATAGCCAAGCAAATAATTCGACTTTTCCAGCTCAAGGAAAGGGTACCCGTAATATTTGCCGTCCACCGCGGTCCAGCTTAGCTTGCTCTCCAGCCGTTCCTTCACCGTCGGCATATCCTTCAAATAATCGTTGATCGGTACGAGAAGGCCTTCCTTAATCCATTGCGACAGCGAATTGGACGGGTAATTGATTGTCACGATGTCCGGAATGTCGCCTGTGGCCATCGCCACGTTGATTTTATCGTAAGCGCCTTCCGGAACGACCTTAAAAGTCAGATCGATGCCGAGCCGTTTGTTGATTTCCGCAACGATGCGGTCATCCGGCTTAATGCTGCTCGCGGCAACGTCCCCCGTCGTCATAAAAACAATTTTCGTCGGAGCATCGCTTTTTTTGCCGGAGCTTTCGGGTGTGGCGTCCGGTTTGCTCGAACAGGCCGCCAGCATAGGCAGCAGCATGGAAACGGTGACGATAACGGATGTTGTTTTTCCTATATGTTTCATAAATAGAGCCTCCCTTTTGATTTTCCGTGATAATGCGGCTTCGCTTACTCTTTAACCGCTCCTAATGTAACGCCTTGCACAAAATATTTTTGGAAAAACGGATAAATCAGCATCACGGGAATCGCCGACAGCATGATGGAAGCCATCTTGATCGACTGCCCCAGCAGAAACGGATTGTCTCCGCCGCCTTGGAAGCTTGCTTCGTTCTCCAGCAGCATCGCCCGCATAAACAGCTGGAGCGGCCACTTCTCTTTATCCGTAATATACATCACGGCGGTGAAAAACTCGTTCCAGCGGAACACCGCATAAAACAAACTGACGGTTGCGATGGCAGGCAGCGACAGCGGCACGACGATCCGGAACAGCACCCCGATGTCGTTGCAGCCGTCCATCCGCGCCGATTCTTCAAGACTTTCCGGAATGGATTGCAGGAAGGAGCGCATCACAATCAAGTTGTACGTGCTAAGTGCCGTCGGAACGATGAGGGACCATACCGAATTCATCATGCCGAGCTGCTTGATGACCATATACGTGGGGATGAGGCCGCCGTTAAACATCATCGTAAACACGATCAGGAACAGAAACAGCCGTCTTCCTTTCAGTTCCTTTTTGGTCAAGGCGTAGGCCGCCATCAAGGTAACGACAATGCTGATCAGCGTGCCTACAGCAGTAACGAATATCGTAACCCCGTAGGAGGACCACAGCTCTTTCATTTTAAAAATATAAGCGTAAGCTTCGAATGTAATCGTTTTCGGGAAAAGGTGCACATTGGACGCCAAGCTTTCGTCGAGCGGTATGATCGAAACGATCAGCGAATCCCAGAATGGATACAGCGTGGCCAAAGCGATCAGCGACATGATCAAATAATTAGCGGCATCAAATGTTTTGCTTGCCAAACCGCGTCTCATTCCCATGTTAGTAAACCCCCTGTTCGCCCGTCATCCGGGCCAGCTTGTTGGCAGCCACCAGGAGGAGGAAGTTGATGACCGATTTAAACAATCCGACCGCCGCAGCCAGGCTGAATCGACCTTCGGTCAAACCGATCCGGTAGACGTAGGTGTCGATGATGTCGGAAACCGCATAAACCGCAGGGTGATACAAGATGAAAATTTGCTCAAAACCCGCTTCCATTAAGTGACCGATTCGTAAAATCAGCAGGATGACAATTGTGCTTTGGATGCAAGGGAGCGTGATGTGGACAACACGGCGCCAGCGGTTGGCTCCGTCTATAGCGGCCGCTTCGTACAACTGCGGATTAACGCCGGTCAGCGCCGCCATGTAGATGATCGTATTCCAGCCGAACTCTTTCCAAATCATCGACCAGACCAAGGTGCCGCGGAAATGCTGCTCGTCGCTTAAGAAGCCGACCGGCGATCCGCCGAACGCCTGGATCAGTTTATTGACAACTCCGCTGTCGGTGGACAGCAGATTGATCAGCAGTCCGCCTAATATGACCCAAGAAATAAAGTGAGGCAAATAAATAATTGTTTGTACCGTTCTCTTGAAAGCGACAAGCCGGATTTCATTCATCAGCAGCGCTACAATAATCGGCAGCGGAAACCCGAACACCAGCCGGTATAAGCTGATCACGATCGTATTCCATAAGACGTCCCAAAATTTATCCAACGAAAACAAGTACTCAAAATGCTTGAAGCCCGCCCACGGGCTGCCGAGAATGCCTTTGGTGATGCTGAAGTCCTTAAATGCGATCAGCGCTCCGTACATCGGATAATAATGAAACACCCCGTAAAACAGCAATGCCGGCAGCAGCATCAAATATAAATACCGGTGAACCCAAATTTGTCTCCCAAACATGCTGCGTTTGGTCATTCGTCCTTTCGAACGAATACCCGCTCCGTTGTTGGCTATGGGAGTAGTCATGGGCATAATAAAACCTCCTTCTCCATTTAATTGTAAGCGCATCCAATCGTAAGGCTCGGATACTCCCGGGCGGCGATTGCGTCTCGAACGCCCTGTAGTTGTCATGGTATAGGAGAAGGTGGCCGGGGAAAAGATTCAATCCCGGATCATTGGTATGAAATGTTCGCTTCTTCAGGTATCAAATCTTCAGATTGGTGTCATTTGTGGTGTTTGTACCGTCTGCGAGGCGTTCGAATACCCCCATTTTGCGGTATTCGGTCGGCGTCATGCCGAAGCTTTTTTTGAAAGCACGAATCATATTTTGCTTTTGTCCGAACCCGCTGGCGGCGGCGATGTCGATAATATTACCGTTGGTTTCTTTCAAGAGACGGCACGCCTCCTGCAGCCGAATTTCCGCCAAATACTCCCCGAACGTCCAGCCGGACACTTCTTTAAACACTTTGCTGAAATAATGGGCATTCATGAAGACGGCGTCCGCTACGGACTGCAAGGTGTGCGGTTCGGCGCAGCTGCCGCGGATGTATTCGGTCACTTTTTGCACAAGCTCGGCGTTTTTATTGTCTCTTTTACGCTGAATGTAGTCCGCGGTCTGCTCCATAATCGTATGGAACCACGTCTGCATCATGGGCATGGAGGCTTGTCTGCCGAATTCGTAGTAGATGTTGTACCCGGGACCAAATACGTCTTCGATTTGCCCGTTTAATTCAAAGATGACCGTCACGATCCCGTTCACCATATCGGTCAAAATCATATGTTTATACTGATGGCCGGTGGCATGCTGCCCATTTAGCTGCTCCATGATACTGTCTTTGATGTCCAGCGCTTTATCCAGATGTCCCGTTTTCAGCTCGCTCATCATCTTGTCGGCGGCATTGCGGTAAGCGATAAATGCGTTGCGGTTGACAGAGTCCAACATGAGGTCACGAATCGAAATCAGGCTGCCGATGCCTTCCATCCGCTCGTACAGCAGCGCTTCTTGAGCTTCGTTGTAGGAAAGGTGGATATCTCGGGCTTGCTCGTAATAACCGCCGATCCCGATGGAGGTGAGCAGGGCCAATTGCTCCTCCACTTGCGTGCGGATATAAACGGCGATTTCTCGCGCCTTGTCCAGCGCCTCCGATTCGGCAGCGCCATCGTCAAAATTAAGCAGCACAATCTCGCGTTTCTGCACCTCGTTGATCACCACTCCGCGGGCGTAAAGCGCAATCGCTTCTTCGCATATCGCGCGAATGTGATAACTCGCCATGTTAATCAGCTGCTCCTGCGAGCCGTTTGGCTGCTCCTTATCATGAACCCTCAGCACAAGCACCAAATAATGCTGCGGCGTCAAATCCAGCTTGTAATATTCGATTTGCCGTTTCGTTTCTTCCGCATCGGCCGGTTTGCCCAGAACCAAGTTCAGCAGAAAGTGATCGCGCAAAATGAGCTCATTCTCAAGAAATTGGCTGCGGAATTTCTCATTTTGGTTCCATAAGTTATCAAATGAACGTTGGATGTAGCTGAATTCGTCTTTAAAAGCCGATACGTCGCCCAACTGGTTCATACGCGGGCTGATCGCCTGCATCATCTTTTTGATCGGACTGTAGTGCCGTCCGGAAACAAGCGCCATCAGCAGAAGGCCCACTGCGAGACATAAGCCGGAAATGGTCAGCGTCATTTGCAGCACGGCGTTTGATTTTTGAAATACTTCCTTGGAAGGATTAAGCGCTACATACTGCCAGCCGTTAAAGTCGGAAATGATATACGAGACGAACATTTCGGTCCCGTTCATGTTTTCGATCAAATAACCTTCTTTGTTCCCCTTCATCTTGCGGGAATCCGCGGCGTCCAGCCGGGTAAACAGGATGCTTTTATCTTTATATGACAGCACGTGCCCGTCCCGGTTGATAATCGCCACATTGCCTAACTTGCGGTTGTTGATGTTGATGACGGCATCATAAAGCAAGTCTTCCTTCAGATTAATGACGAGTATGCCGGCTTTGCCCCGATCCGAGGCCGGCACGCTAGTCACATAGCTGATAATATTTTCTTTGGAGCCGCTCGCGCTGACCAGTTCGCTCGTATCGTACCAGTTGGAGAAAACCGGCTCATCCAAAAAACGCCGGATCGAAGACGCATACCAGAATCCGTCCAGATCCACGATGCCCGAGTTGGAAATGACCTTGCCGTTTGCCGTGCTGTATAAATAGACGGACTGAATATAACGCGAGGAGGCCACCTTGTCGCGAAACGTATCGTTAATATTTTCCAGGAAACGGTATTCTTCGTTCATATCCCATTTTAACCAAAGCGCTCTTTGCACGTCCCGGTTTAATATGAGCGAAGAGGCCGTCTGCTGAATTTCCCCTAAAGCGATTTCAACAATTTTTTTCGTTTGCCCCAAAATTTCAATATTGGATGAGTACACTTCCTGCTTTAGCGTGCTGTTGACATAACTGTATACCAACGTGCCGGTAACCAGCGTAATAAACAGCACAGCCGCGATCAGACTAAGAAGCAGCCGCTTAAAAACGGTACGCCGCATAAATTCCCCTTTCACTCACATGAAAATGCGCATAGGATTCCAGATTTATGTGTTCATGGTACTTCAATTATAACGGCTTATGCCATAAGCACTCAATGACAGGATTTGACAATGACATCTGGAGGGGAGCAGTAAGCAGGTTCGCTGGGGATATTGGTGTTTTAGAGAAAGATGGTACGGGAGGGGTGTTTGGTAATTATGTCGAAACAAACGTTAATGGAAGAACGGTCATGCAGGGGGGCCTATCTGGGCTAGACAGAAGGCGAGAGGTTACCGGGAACCATCCGCATAGTTAGCGGGCTTGCGTGGCGATGCAAAGCCCGCTTTTTTTGTGTCTGGCGGCGGTCTCTCTGACAAATTTCCGTTATAGTTTCCACTGTTCTTTGACGAAATCCCATACCCGGTTTATAAAATACCGGTGCCCGCCGTTGCCGACAAACAGCTCGCACCGGTCTGCCGCGCCAAATTGCTCATAGATGGCTTGAACGTGCCGGAACGACAACTGTGTTCCTTCTATCGGGAACAGCGGATCCGCTTCGCCATTGATCATCAATACGGGACGGGGGGCGATTAGGCCGGCCACATCGTACATCTCCGCATATTGCATTAAGCCGGGAACAGCATTGCAGATACAGTGGTGAACCGAAACGATCGAATGCTCGAAGGTGCAAAAGTAGCAGCCCGGCGCAGCCAATCCAATTCGCTCATCCAATGCCGCGGCAAAAACGCAAACCGCGCCGCCGCTGGAGCTGCCGGTAATCATGACCTTCGACATATCGAGCTCCGGACGGCTTTCGGCATAATCCATCAATCTGCTTACGTCATGAACCCGTTCGCCGATTAACGACCTGCCCATCAGCAGCGAAATCCGCTGCAAATCGTCACACGACTTTGCTTTCCCCGCGTCGAGATCCTCGCGGCGGGCCATTTCCCAAAATCCCCGCACGTCGGGCACAATGGCCGCATAACCCTGCGAAAGCGCCTGCATGGCAAGGTCGCGGTCCTCGCTGACCGCCTGCTCCCGTTCTTCCTCGCTGTCATAATTCCCGGCGTACACTTCCTTGCCGCGTTTACCGTGTCCATGGATGCACAACACAACCGGCACAGGTTGTGCGGCATGCTTAGGGAGCAGCAGATAGAACGGCACTTCAACATCCGCCTCGCTCGCAATGTAAATTTTCTCCCGAATATAATCGCCGTATTCCACGATTTCCGCGATAAGCGGGGCAAGAGGCACGTCTGCCGAATGCCGCCTGATTTGCGTTAGCCCCGTGATTTCGGCCAACTTATGCCGCAGGTTATACTGCCATTCTTGCCAGTTTCCCGTTTTCATCGGCAAGCGGTAGTCGAATTCCCGGACTAGCTTGGATTGAACCGAGCGTATATATTTCTTTTCGTCAAATTGGATCATACAGATCATCCCTTCGTTTGTGATTTGCCGCTGTACTCGCGGGGCGGCAGGCCGATTTCATTTTTGAATAAACGGATAAAATAGCTTTTATTGTCATAACCCAGCATGTACGCGATTTCCTCTACCGTTTTATCGGTATGGTCGAGCAGTTCTTTGGCTTTGCCCATCTTTGTCTGAATGACATATTCAATGAAGGTAAGGCCGGTCTCCTTTTTGTACAATCGGCTGAAGTAAGACGGGTTCAAGTGAAGGTGGTCGGCCACTTCCTCCAACGTTATTTTTTGATCCAAATGGTTTTCTACATAGCGGTGGGCTTTGCGAATCTCACCTCGCTGCGATTGCCGGACAATCGCGCCCATTTGCATCAACATCTCGTTCAAATGAGCCAGTATCCAGCTTTTCAACCGGTTTACGTTGTCAATCTCGCTCATGGTGCCGTGCAGTACCTGATCGGAATACGCGGTATGAAGCCCTTGCAGCAATTTGAATTTCAGCCGCAGGTCCAAAATCAGCTTCAAAGCCCATTCCTTCGCTATATCGGGCGAAAACCGCCGCATCTCAATAAAATCGATCCACTTCGCAACCGCCGCTTCCATACCTTCAGCATCCTCCTGCAAAATAAGCCTTTTCAACTCATCCAATGCAGAAGAAAACGAGGCGAATAAATCATCCTTAGAAAACTCAGCCTCTTGTATAGTTCCGATATATTTTTCCGGCAAATAGAAACCGCTTTCGAGCGCAAGCAGCTGCCTGCGCATCACTGACTTCAATTCGCACGGTTGTTGGCACCATTCGCCGATATAAAACGAAACATCTGCCTTCAAATACGTTTTCAGCGCCTCCTGCACACGCTCCAACACGCGGAGATATTCGTTTTCCTTGCGTTCGTCGGGACTGGGAATCAGCATAAAACCGGCCTTGGCACTATAACGCAGGCTGATTGCGCCCAATGATGAGCCGGCTACTTCGTCAGTTATATTTTCCACTGCATAAACGAGCATATCGTCCGTCATATGGAGAATTGTTTTCGTTTCTTCATAACGCTCGACGCGGTAAAGCACGATGAGGCAGGAATGCGCAGCAAGATCGATACCGTATTGCTTCAGTGTTTCAAGCCAATCCTCCGGATGCCAGATCGGGTGGTGCAGCGTTTCAAGCAAAAATTTTTGTTTCAGCTCCGCTTTGCTGCCGTGCAAGATTAACTTGAGCTTATCCTGCCGCTTGCGGTTTTCCCTAGCTTCGTCCAACCGTTTACAAAGCTTTCGCAACTGACCGACGACCATGTCCGAGGAAATCGTCTCTTTCAGAATATAGTCCTGCACGTTCAGCTTAACGGCCTGCTGGGCGTACCGAAAATCGTTGTAACAGGAAAGGATGATGGTGTACAGGTCCCCGTCGATGTTCTTCAACTGCTCGATCAGATCGATGCCCGAAAGCAGCGGCATGCCGATGTCGGTAATGAGAATATCCGGCATTTCCGCTTTCGCTTGCTTTAATGCCTCAAGCGGATTGTCGTACATCCCCTGCAGCCGCAAGTTGAGCTCTTCCCATGGTATGATCTGAGCTAAGTACTGCACGACCGGATAATCGTCGTCAACGAGCATAACACTATACATCGGACCTCACCTCCTTGA
Organism: Paenibacillus thalictri; assembly: GCF_004307995.1. Lineage (GTDB taxonomy): Bacteria > Bacillota > Bacilli > Paenibacillales > NBRC-103111 > Paenibacillus_AF > Paenibacillus_AF thalictri. The sequence goes on from NZ_SIRE01000009.1 coordinate 66,013, forward strand.
AACATTCCCTTGGAATAAACAGCGTAATGATCGTGCCAACGTTATTTTCGCTTGCAATCGACATGTCGAACAACGGCCCGTAGGTCAGCTTTAACCGTTCGTAGGCGTTTTTCAGGCCGATTCCGGATATTCCCCCATGGTTTGCAGGCGTGTCGTCTCCTTCGTCGTTGGAGCGCAGCTTCTGAAGCAGCTGACCCAGCTTCTCCGGCTGCATTCCCGTCCCGTTATCCTCAACGGTCAGAATCAGCCGCCCCGTTTCCATGCGGCTGGACACTCTGATAACGCCAACTCTGTTCGCAAGCCCGTGCAAAATCGCATTTTCGACAAAAGGCTGGATGGAAAATCGGGGAATCTCCTCGAATAAAGTATTCGAAGCCGGCTCCAGCTCTAAGCTGATCTGCTCCTTATGCCGAAGGTTAACCAGCTTGACATAACTGGCAATCAACTCGAGTTCATCGTGCAGCGGGATATATTCATTGCTGCGATTGATGGTCATGCGCAGCAGGGCCGACAAGGATCCCAGCAATTCGGCGTTCTCCTCATCGCCCTTCATTAAAATTTTCATTCTTGTAGAATTCAAAATGTTGAACAAAAAATGAGGGTTTACTTGCGCCTGCAGCATTTCCAGCTCGGCAGCCCGCTTGCGTGTTTGCTCCAGCGTGATCTGACCGATCATCTGCTCAATCCGGTCAAGCATCTGGTCAAACGATTGGGCGAACCTCCCGATCTCATCGTTACTTGTTATATTGGATCTGAATGTCAGCTGGCCGCTGCGCACTTTAGTGACAACTTTGCCGAGCAGCTTGAACGGCTTCGTCATTTGATTCAACAAATAAAGCAGAATGATCAAAAATAAAGCGAAGCAAGTGATCGTAAGCAGCAGTACGTTTCGGTGGACCCGGCTGATGTTGTCGATAGCTTCTTTATATGGCGTCAAGCTGACCAAATACCAGTCGGAAAAAGCCAGCTTGCGTTTGACCAGCAGCAGATTGTTGTTCTCATAGTGAACGATGCTTGCGGTTCCGCCGTCGATCTCGTTCATATAAGGAAACACGGACCCAATCTTATCCCGGTTCGTGTGAGACAACACCGTACCTTCGCCGTTCACGAGCATAATCTCCTGAGAATTGCTGTAGCTGCGGAAAATATTGTTCACATCGGATTCGTATATGCTGGCGACCATATACCCGCTTGTCACCGAAGAATATTTCATAGTGCGCGCAATGGTAATCAAGTACGGGCTTTTATTTGCGCTGGATGCGATGTAGTTTTTTTGCGTGCCGACCCAATAGGTTTCCAGCGCATCCATATGTTCGAGCTGCCGGAACCAATCCATCCGGGTAAAATTGATCGGGTCGTAATCCTGAATGTAGGAATAATTGGAGAAAGCGGTCCCTGATGTGCTTATAACCGCCAAATAGAGCGGATTGCTTGACGCGGTAACCACGCTGGCAAACTTTTCGTTCATTTTTTTCATATTGTAAAATCGCTTTGTGGCGTCCTGTTCCGCGCTTTCGTCATCAAGAATCGATTTCACTTCGTTGTCGAATTGGATGGCATTGGTGACGGAAATCAAATTGTTGATCAGATTGGCAATGTACGTATCGAGGATAAGCAAGGATTGCTCCGTGTTTGCGATGGCCTGCTCTTTAAATACGTCTTTTGTCGCGTAATTCGAGACAACGACAACGATAACCATAGGAATGATCAAACAGAGAAAAGAGGAGGCGAGCAATTTTTGCCTGAATGACGTGACTTTCGACAACCTCAGCATCCTCGTTTCATCCTCCTGCTTCGCCCTGTTTGCGAAAAGGACCGGGGGAGCATACCGCTTCCCGATCCCTGCCGTGTTTATTGCTTTTTACCCGCTCCTGCAATTTTGATCAGCGCTTCGGTTGATTTGGAGATGGTCGCGTTCGCATCTTGCACTCCGAGCAAAAACTTCTCGACCTCGCCGTTGAACGTTTTTTGCGCTTCCGCATTATAAGAAGGCGGCATGTCAAGCTCGGAAAACTTAAAGGTGTTCAGCACATGCAGCAGCGATTCCTTGTCCATAAATTGCGGCTGAGCCACATTGCTTATAATTTTATCCGCCACTTTGGCCGTATCCGCCTTTCGCCAGGCCGGAAACTCTTTGCCTTGCAAAACGAGACCTTCCGTTGACAAATAACGCGCCGCTTTATAAGCTTCTTCCTTGTGCTTCGACTTGGAAGAAATGGCGATAAAATCGCCGTTAACTCCGGTATATCCGTTCGGATCATCCTTGGAAAACTTCGGATAAGGCGCGTAGACCGTTTTGAATTTGGCCGGCAATTGTGCCGTGCCGCCCGATTCCTTGACCATCCAGGAGCCTTCGAACATCATGCTGATGTCACCGTTCAAGAAGGAAGCGCGGGCATCCAGCTTTTGCGCGATTATATCGGCATACGGCATCGCCGTCTTGTCGACTTGCTCCGCTTTCCACATGATATCAAGCGATTTTCTCGTTCGGGCGTTATCGACGTTTGGCGTGCCGTCTTTTTTATACATCCCGTTTTCCTGCGGCTGGTTAGAGAGAACCGGATTCATAATCGAATTGGTAAAATGGCCGCCGTACCTTTTTTTCGTTCCTTCGCCTTTGGTCAGCTTTCTGGCGTATTCCAGATAATCGTCCCATGTCCATTCTTTCGGTACGGGCAGTCCGGCTTCATCCAAATGCTCTTTGTTCAACAATACCAGCTTGGCGCTATATTTTCCAGGAATGGCATAATATTTCCCGTTGTATTTCATATCGAGCATATATTCGTCGTTATAGTTCAGCCCTTCCTTTTTCATGTAATCGTCGAGCGGCTCCAGCATGCCCATGCCGATCCGCTGCGTATAGCTGCTGGCGCTGTTTAGCACGAAAATGTCGAGCTGCTCTCCGGATGCGGCAAGCAAATCCAGCTTTTTCATGGCGTCGGGGGCATTTTCCGTTAAAAACTCGTATTCCAGCTTAATGCCGGGATTTTTGGCGTTAAAGTCATCAACCGCCTTATTGATCGCTTCCCGCTCGTTTGTATACCAGCTGTGCAGTTTAATGACGACCGGTTTCTTAGAATCCGGACCAGCCGTCGCTTTGCCGTTTTCCGGAGCGGCTTTCTCGGAAGTGCAGCCGGTGACCAAGCTGAATATCAATGTGCACGTCAGAGGTAACGCCCATTTTTTTATACTCAAAACAAATCCCCTCCATATGTCGGTTAACTAGCCTTTCACTCCGCCAAGCGATATGCCTTCAATGACATGCCGCTGTCCGATAATAAAAATGATGAGCAGCGGAATAATCGCCGATACGGTGCCTGCCATAATCAGCGAATAAAACTGTCCGTTGTCGTCCGCGAACGACCGGATGCCCAATTGAAGCGTGTACAGCTTCGGAGAGCGAATGAAAATGAGCGGATTCTGGTAGTCGTTCCATGTCCAGATAAACCGCAAAATCATATAGGTGGCAATGGCCGGGCGAACAAGCGGAATTCCGATAGAAATAAATATGCGCCAATGGCCGGCCCCGTCGATTTTGGCCGACTCCAGCAGGTCGTTGTTCAGCCCCAAGAAAAATTGCCGCAATAAAAAGGTACCCAGCACACTGAAGCTGCCCAGCAGGATGAGCCCCGCATGGCTGTCGAACAACCGCAGCCAGCGGTAAAAAATGAATTGCGGCACGAGGATAGCTTCATGAGGGATCATGTAGGTGCAGAGCAAAATAATAAACAATGCGCTTTTTCCGGCAAATCGAATTTTGGAAAAGCCATAACCGGCCATACACGATACGAGAATCGATATACACGCGGTAATGACCGTAATTTTTAAGGAATTCCAATAATAAAGCGGAAAAGGCGACTTTCCGAGCCAAACCGCTTTATAGTTCTGCACTATATTCCAGTGCGTCGGAACCCACTCTACGGGATAACGAAACACATCCGCTTCCGGCTTTAGCGATGCCGAGATCATCCATAACAGCGGCAGCAAAAATACGATGCCAAGAATGGACATAAGCAAGGTGACGATGATTTTTCTCGGATTGAGGTTTGCCACTGCCGTCACTCCTAAACGTTTTGGGAAGCTATATTTGTTGTTCAAGCATGTTTTAATAATTGACCCACTTTTTTTGCCCATACCACTGGACTAGCGTAATGAGCAGAACAGACACAAACAGCACTAGGGACATGGCCGAGGCGTAACCGATATTCATGTTGACGAAGGCGGTTTCGTACAAATAATACACGATCACGGAGGTGGAGCGCGCCGGTCCCCCTTGCGTTAAAACGCTAATGACATTAAACACTTTAAACGATCCGATAATGCCGGTGACGAGCAAAAAAAACGAAGTCGGAGAGAGCAGCGGCACGGTAATGCGGACCAGCTTCAGCCAGCGGCTCGCTCCATCCATGTCTGCAGCCTCATATAGTTCCTTGGGAATGGATTGCAGTCCGGCCGTATAAATAATCAGATTAAATCCGATCCCGGCCCACGTCATGATCGCCATCAGGGAGGGGAGCGCGTAATGCACATCGGCCAGCCATTTGGGAGGAGCGGAGACGCCCAAGGACATGAGCGTTTGATTGACCGGGCCATGGCTCGGGTGGAATAAAACTTGCCATACAATGCCGATCGCCACAATACTCGAAATATAGGGCATAAAATAAACGATTTTAAATAAATCTTTGCCATATACAGATTTATGGATGATGACCGCCAACATAAGGGAAATCAGCATCGTCAAAGGTACGGTCACAATAAATATAAGGTTGTTCGCAATGGATTTCCAGAAGACGGGGTCGTCGCCCAGAAGCCTGAAATTGTCCAAACCGATAAACTTCATCTGATCAATCCCCGCCACAAAATTCCAGTCGGCAAAGCTGAGCAGCAGCGACGCGACAACAGGAATTAAAACAAGCACAAGCACGCCGGTTATCATAGGTCCCACAAACATATATCCGGTTACCGTTTCATTTCGGAGCCGTCTGTTCTTTTTAACCGCCGTTGCCTTCCCTGCATGTAAATCGGTTGCTGCGTTAAAGGGCAATAATAATACCTCCTCTGCGAAAACTGTTTAGTTGATCAACTAAATTAGTTCCAGTATAGAGGATGAATGTGATCTGCAAAATGCACAGGGTTGACCGGTTTGGAATTATTTTTACTTCATTTCCCGCTAGGATATTGAAGAAGCGATTCCCAACAAAAAAACATCGCCTGATGTTGACGATGTTTTTGTAATAATTGTTCAGCAGCCGATAGAGATGAACAGTTCGATAGTTCGCCACGTTAAATTAAATCAACCACAGAAGCGGCTCTCGGATCGCGATATTGCGCCTTATTTCATCGTCCGACGGATTGGCATCCAGTCTGCTCCAAAGCTCGAAATATTCGGGTTTGCTCAGCCCGGCACTGGCAAACAGCAGCCCCGCAATACGGGCCGGCCAGCCTTCGAAATGCTCGACATCCGCGCCGTAGGGCCATTTTCTTTTATCCTCCATGTAAGGGTAAAGAAACTGAAAGCCCTGTCCGATACCGCGTCCGTCCTCCAGCTCATACGTCCATAAGTTGTCTTCGGGCGTTGATAATACGTGGCATAAGGTCGCCATATTATCGAGTACGAAGATCGAATAACCGTAAGGTTTGGTACGGCCAAGCTCCCTGGGGAAGCTTCCATCCTCTTGCATTTGGCTAGGTAAAATGACCTTCTTATACCGTTCCCGGCAAAAAGCCAGCATCTCCTCATCCCCGGTAAAACGGGCAAATACGGCGGCCTGCACAAACCAGCAGACGCTGTGGTTGTTATCGGTGTTCATCTCGTCGATGCCGTACGGATGGGTGCTCATCCATTGTAAATACTGCGCGAACCAGTTGCGCAGCCCGTCTTCCGTCTCTTCGTCAAGCGCGGGGGACTGCTTCAGCGCTTCAATCGCATACGGCACATCGATTAGATGAAGTGTATCTATGATGCCGATGCCTCTGCCCGTGCAGACGCCCGGTATTGCCTGAGCATACAGCAGATGGGGATTCATCCGTGTAGCCGGCTCAAGAAAAAAGCGTTTTAGTCCTTGCACGGCTCGCTTAGCGTACTTCTCTTCGCCTGTAAGCTTGTATGCGGACGCGAGGCGTGCGGTTTGAGTGCGCAGCCGGCGCAGCGCTGTGCGGTGCGCGGAAAAGAAGTTAGGGTTTGAAAGCCCGTCCCGCCTAATGTAAGGAAGTCCGTCTGGCTTGCTTGGATCCGGCCACCAGTAGTCGCCGTTGGAGTAATAATCGTTGGGGGTACCCGGGCTTTCCGGCGATACCCTGTCCGTTATCGAAACGGGCTCCAACTCAAGCGCCAATTGCGCTTCTCCAATTGTAAATTCCCGGTCCAGGAGAACCACTTGCTCGCGGATGCGGCGTATTATTTTGTCGTCGGTCATGGAAACTTAACCTCCTGCAGCTTCTCTGGCGTAAAGTTCGCCAACAGAACCATAGCTGGCGTGTACAATGGCTGTATGAGCAATGTTAGTTCACTTCACAGTCAACCATCACATGAATCGTATCTCCTTTGTGCTGATTACGCAATTGGAAAGCCCGAGCGACTTCGGCCAAGGGCACAATATGTGTGATCATCTCTTTGGTATTCACCAGTCCGTCCATGACAAGCTGCAAGCCTTGGTCGAAGTAACGGCGGTTGTCGATATCGCGTTTGGGTTCGGTGGAAAATATATCAAGACGTTTTTTATGAATTTTAAAGAAATCAACCGGTTTTCGGCAAGTGCCTATACAGCCATACATCACGATACGGCCGTTCTGCGCGGTGGCATTGATAGCGTCGACCATGCCGTCGCCTTCAAGCAGGCACGGAATCACGACATCGAAGCCATCCGGGAAATCGGCCCCTACGATATCCATTGTATTTGCATGTTCATGGGGCATCTTATAGGTATGCGTCGCTCCATACTTGCGGGCCAGTTCCAGCTTCTCATCAAACAAGTCTGTCACAACCAGGTTGCGAGGACTGTAGAGGCTGATAACCTGAGTCATGACAAGGCCGCTGACTCCTTGTCCGGTAATCAATACATTCTTATGAGGAGAAATATCTCCAAGTTCGGCGGCATGAATAATCCCCGGGAGCACTTCAATCAGCGAACCTTCCAATAGCGGCAGCGATTTTGGCAGCACCTTCACGGAAAACGGACTGCAGCAAACATACTCCGAGAATGCGCCCCATACGTAACGAAGAGCAACATGATCACCTTCCCGCACGCCGATTACCCCTTCGGCTACCTTGTCCACAATACCGGCTACCTCATGTCCGAGACGGGTCGGATAGGAAATAAATTCGGGCTCGCGAGCCCCGCGGAATACTTCGACATCGCTTCCGCAAATGCCAACCCATTTAACCTTTACTCGGATTTCACCCCTTTTGGGTTCGGGGATCAATGCTCGTTTAATTGTAATTTCCCCCACCTGTTCAACGACAGCGCACAGCTGTGTGTCCGGACCTTCATGGTCAACCAATTCCATAGGGGGGACCATCATTTTACGCACCATTGTCATGACATCTCCTCTGCAATTTGAGCTAATCTAAATATGCTTTCATTATAAAGGAGGATATCTCTTTCATATATGACCATAATCCATTAAAATTTATCCTAAACTCACAATGAGAGGGGGCAGCCATATGCCAAAGTTCTGTTTTTCCAACATGCGCGACGAACAACTTAAGCTTCTTTGGACGGCACGTATCGATTACAGAAATCATAGCGGAGTCAAGCTGCATGATCACAGCGATTTCCATCAGCTCCTTGTCGTATTGGAAGGTTCCGGCACTATTCGAATAGGGGATCAAGTTTCAGTCCTAAGCGCAATGAGGTATTACTTATTATCGGAACGTGTTCCACATGAGTTTCTCTTTGAAACAGAGGGGATTACGTTAGACTATAAATTCGGGATTCAAAATGAGCAAATAAAACACTGGCTTCTGAGCCAGGCCCCCACCGGGGAATTGCCGCAAGGATGCCTGGAATCATTGAAGAGAACGTTTCAGCTGTCGCAAAGATATAAACAGAAACAACAAGATATACTTCCGCTGGCTATCGACTCCTTGTTTAAGTCCACGTTGTTACAACTATTTATGAATGGTACCGATCTGCATGCGGGTGGCAGCGCCATTCACCAGGATAGATCCTTTGAGATGGCCGATTACGTGCATCAGCACTATACGGAACCGTTGTCCCTTACGTACATTGCAGACCACTTTCGGTTTCATCCGCACCACGTAATTTATCTTTTTCGAAAACATACCGGAGTGACTCCCGGTCAATACATCCAACAAGTGCGGCTGGAAAGAGCAAAGGAACTTCTGGAATTCACCCGTTTATCGGTAACGGAAATTGCTGAGCAGCTGACCTGGACTTTGCCTTATTTCTCGCGGCTTTTCCGGGCCAAGGTGGGGGCTGCTCCGGCTGCCTACCGGGAAACCATACGTTCAGCAGTGGGCCATGACTTAATCTTAAGTGACGATTTCGCGAATACATGGCGTATTGAGGACACAGATGGTTAAGGTATACCGTTCATCCTGCGGATGAGTTGTTGTCTTGTCGGATCTTGCCTCCGATTTTCCGGTTTCCTCGCGCATATCGGTCAGTTCTGCTAAGCATATCGGGCAACGGAATACGGCGGTGTGACACGTTCTCAATTGCGTTTCCCCCGGCATGTTGACGGTAACATAACATGCCCCTGATGATAACAATAGTCAGCGGTGCTTCGGCTCAGACCATGTCGTCTGAACGAGAATCCGGGCTATAACAACTTTGGGAGGGAGCGTTGTGTCATATTAAAGCAAGCGCCGATAGTGGAATTTGAACGGCTGCAAAATCCGATTGTTGCTTATTCGGAATGGTCGGTAAAAGATGTATGCGTTTATTATGAGGACACGGAAGCAACGTTTTATTTATTTTTTTCCGCGTTTTGCTTGGAGCCTTTCCGGGTACATCTCGTTGAGGTGTCGACCCAAGATTTTATTTCGTTCTCCGAGCCGATCATTAATTGGAGCGGATTGGATGATGAGGTGGGGGGCTTCTGCGCTCCAAGCATCCTGAAAGCGGACGGGATGTATTACTTGACCTTCAATGCTTGGGGGGATATTCCCGGGCAACCGAATCAACTGTACTTTTCGGCCTCGACCGATCTGCGGAATTGGAACGGAAAACACCGGCTCGCCCGCAATCTGACGGAAGGCATTCGTTCCATAGACGCAGCAGTCGCATATGTGAACGGGAAGTTTTATGCAAGCTGGAAAGACCGTCAGCTCGGCAATCCGATTGCGTGGAACAGCCGAATGGAGCCGGACGGCTGGGAGCTTATCGGTAGGCCCGAGCTGGACCGCGTCTACGAAAACGGGCAGTTTGTGCGATTGGATGGAAGCTGGCATATGGTGCTGACCAATTGTGGCATGCCGCACGAAACACACATCTTCAAGATGAATGGTAATGGGGAACGGAAAGAAGATTGGCTGAACTGGAATACTAAGCTTACTTTTAAGGTCCCTGTTGAATCCTTTAATACGAAGGACTTTTCCAATGCCGGATTTTTGGCGGATTGGCGGCAATACGACGGCTATTACTATTTGTTCTATGCAGGGAATACAGAACTTGAGACGTACAAGGGCAGAGGGCATTGCCGGATCGGCATCGCTCGTTCCGCCGATCTGGTTACTTGGTTTGCTCCAGGACAGCCCGGACAAAACCTTTCCTCACACCATGAAGGGAGGTAAACGTATGGAGCAAACAGCGATCAATAAGCGCGGATGGGCTGAGAATCGAGTTGGCCGCAGCGCCAAACTGAGGCAGATGTTGAAGGACCGCCTGCTTTATTTAATGCTCGCGCCGGGATTGCTTTACTTTCTCATTTTCAAATATGTCCCGATGTGGGGGCTGCTGATCGCATTTCAAAACTATCAGCCGGTGCGTGGCTTTCTTGAGAGCGATTGGGCCGGACTGACTCATTTTGCGGCTTTTTTCCGCGACGAGCATTTTTGGATGTTGTTTCGCAATACGTTTGTGCTTGCCCTGTATAATCTGCTGTTTTTCTTTCCGCTGCCCATCGTATTGGCGCTTCTGCTCAACGAAGTTCGGATCGAGGGCTACAAACGGTTTATTCAGACGTTAATCTACATTCCGCATTTTGTGTCCTGGGTCGTTATTGTCGGCATCTTTTATATCTTTTTTACGACGGAAGGCGGGCTTGTCAATGAAATCATCGCGCGGCTCGGCTTTGAGAAGATCAACTTTTTGCTGAGCGGCGATTGGTTCCGAACGATGATAACAAGCCAGGTTATCTGGAAGGAAGCCGGTTGGGGGACGATCATCTTTTTGGCGGCGCTGTCCGGCGTCGATACGCAGCTGTACGAGGCATCCCGCATTGACGGGGCAAACCGGCTCCGGCAAATTTGGCATATTACGCTTCCGGCCATTCGCAGCACGATTGTCATTCTGCTGATTTTACGCCTCGGCCATTTTCTTGACACGGGTTTCGAGCAAATCTTCCTGATGCTTAATGCGATGAACCGCGAGGTCGGCGAGGTGTTCGATACTTATGTATATACCATCGGGCTGACGCAAGGCCAATTCAGCTTCAGCACCGCGGTCGGACTGTTTAAATCGCTTGTCGGGCTTGTACTTGTTGTGACGGCCAACTATTTGGCCAAAAAGTTCGGTGAAGAAGGGGTTTATTGATGATTCATCATCACAATGAGAAAGGAGTGTGCACCCCATGAACCGAGATGCGACCAAGCTCGGCCGGCTGGTCGACTGCGCTAATCTGGCGTTTTTGTCACTTGTTGGCGTCATGACCGTCCTGCCATTCGCTTACATTGTCGTTTCGTCGTTTTCGGCTACGGAGGCGTTAATTCCGACTGTGTTTACGCTGGATGGCTACCGGTACATTTTTTCCACGAAAACGCTGCTCCGCGGTTTGGGTGTCTCCATTTATATAACGGTAGTCGGCACCTTGCTGAATCTGTTGTTTACTTCCTTAATGGCGTACCCGCTTGCCCGCAAGACGCTTGTCGGGCGCAGTCCGCTGCTGCTGCTTGTGCTGTTCACGATGTTGTTCAGCGGCGGCATGATTCCGACTTATTTCATCGTCAAGGGGGTTGGACTGATCGATTCTTTGTGGGCATTAATGCTGCCCGGAGCCATCAGTGCGTTTAACCTGATTGTGCTCAAAAACTTCTTTCAGCAAATTCCGGACGGTTTGGAGGAGTCGGCCAAAATTGACGGGGCCAACGATTTGCAAATTCTTACCCGCATCGTGCTGCCGCTCTCTCTTCCGGCGATGGCTACGTTCTCGCTGTTTTACGCGGTGGGGCATTGGAACGCTTATTTCAACGCCGTTTTGTATTTAAACGACGCAGCCAAATGGCCTGTCCAGGTGCTGCTGCGGCAAATTGTCATTTTGTCGCAAGGGAATATTGGCGATTCGACGCAAATGGATCAAGATGCGGTGATTCAGCCGCAATCAGTCAAAATGGCGGTCGTCGTCATTTCCACGATTCCGATTATGCTCGTTTACCCGTTTTTACAGAAGCATTTTGCCAAAGGGGTCCTGCTAGGTTCCGTCAAAGGATAAGCACAAAACTACGAACATAACGATGAGGGGGTATATGAAAATGAATCATTATGGATGGAAAATCGCAGCCACATTGGCTGCCGGACTCGCAATTGCAGGCTGCAGCGACTCGAAAGAGAAGCAAGCAGCACCTGCCCCGGGACAGGCCGCCGCTCCGGCCGCTCCAGCCGGACCGCTGGAAATCAGCTTTATGGGCGCATGGGCGGGGGAGCCGCCACAGGCGAACAGCGAGTCGCAAAAAATCATCGAAAATGCCACCAATACAAAACTTACGTTCCAATGGCTGGCTTCCGCCGCAGCGGACGAAAAAATCAACGTCACCATAGCGTCCGGCCAAATGCCGAAAACGATCGGCACTTTCTTGAAACCAACGATCATCAACGCGATTCGCAACAATACATTTTGGGAAATCGGCCCTTATCTTAAGGATTACCCGAACTTGTCGAAGATCAGCCCGCTTATTTATCAGAATGTGGCGGTAGACGGTAAAACGTATGCGCTTCCCCGCGTCCGTCCGCTTGTCAGAGACGCTGTCATCTACCGCAAGGATTGGCTGAAAAATGTCGGCATGCAAGAGCCCAAAACGATCGATGAACTGTATGCGGTCATGAAAGCGTTCACGTTAAACGACCCTGACAAAAACGGCAAGAACGATACCCTCGGATCGTTTGAATATAAAAGTATGAATCTGTTCGATTTCATTCTTCCGGCGTTTGGCGCGCCAAACAAATGGAGCGTTCAGAATGGCAAGTTTACTCCGGACTTTATGACGAAGGAGTACATGGACGCAATGAAGTTTTACAAAAAATTGTACGACGAGAAGCTGATCAATCAGGATTTCGCGGTAGCGGAAAAAACGCAATTTACGGCGGCTTTTGATTCCTCTAAGGCCGGTACGCAGGCCGACGTCAGCCTTAATGCGGTTGCCCGGCAAACCGCTCTGCGCAAAACCGTTCCGCAAGTAGAGACGGACTTCATCGGTGTCATTGAAGGAACGCGAGGACCCATCGTGTACGCCGGACCGGGTAATAACGGGGTCGTTCTTATCTCGAAATCAAGTGTAAAAACAGAAGCGGAGCTGAAGCAAATTCTCGGTTTCTTCAATAAGCTGGCCGATGACCCGGTAGCGACGCTGCTTGCTTGGGGCATTGAGGGCAAACATTACAAGAAAGCCAACGGTGTGAATGAGCGCATCGACGCCAAGCTGTACGAAACCGAAGTTAAGCCTTACCGGGAAATGAAGGTGCATGGAGACGAGAAGGAATTCGAGGGCAATCTCGACCCGCTGACCGTCAAGGCCAATAAGTCAAACGCAGACCGGGAGAAGCTGGCTATCGCCGATCCGTCTCTGCCTTTGTTCTCGCAAACATTTACGGACAAAGGCGCTCAGCTAAACAAAATCATCGAGGATGCGCGAGTCAAATTTATCATGGGCAAGGTGGATGAAGCCGGATTTAAAGCGGAGATCGACCAATGGGTCAAGAGCGGCGGCGATAAGGTGATCAAGGAATATGAGGAGGATTTCGCCAGAGCTCAAAAAAAATAAGGTCCCCTATTAAGGAGCAGGGATCTGTGGAAGGGCAACGCCGCTCATCGGAAAGGAAGCGCGCTTCCGGAAATGGTACGGACAGCATCCGGAACCATGTTATAATAATAGTTGCTATTCGGCAACTCAGGGCAAGCTTAGGCTGTCGCGACGCATTATGAGATCAGGGGGTATCCCGATGTTTCCGGCCTACTTTTGGAAGCTGCTGCGCTACAGCTTTTTCCTTGGCGCGGTTCCGATTATCGTGCTTGGCTTCTTCTCTTATTACAAAGCATCGGACGCGCTGCAAAAAAAGAGTGAACGAAGGGAATCTTCAGGTTTTGTCGCAAACGCAGATGTCGATCGAGCAGCTGTTATATACGGTTGATTATGCGGCGACGCAATTTATTAGCTCGGGCCTCACTTCAGTGGCGCTGAACGAGGTGACCTCCTACCTGCAGGCGGACATATTACGGGAGGTATCCTCCGAGCTGCACCGGCTGCAGTTCGTGGAATTTGGAATAAGCGATGCTTCGCTGGTCAATTTGGATTACGGCTGGACATTCGGGAACGGCGGTTTTCAGACGTTGGACGAGGTGCAAGATCGCGGACAAATTTTCGATTACGGCGGAAGAGAGGCTTATTCCTTCTGGGAAAAACAAAACGATACTGTACATTTCGTCAAAAAGCTTCCCTCCGTGCTGAACACTAAATCGCCGAAAGGGCTGCTCATATTAGAAATTCCGCTCAAGAAGTTTTCGGACCTCATTTCCAAACAAAGTCGTTTAGGCGAAGTGACCATACTGGACCTGAATTACCAGCCAATCGCTTCCGCTAATGCTCATGGAATAGACTCTGGGATTCTGGACCAGCTTCGCCAAACGGCAAGCTTCCCGCAAGGAAGTCTTAAAGCGATGTCCGACGGCATCAGCCATGTGGTCACCTACAATCGTTCGGCCTACAACGGCTGGATCTACGTTTCCGTCATCTCCGTCCGGGAAATAACCGGCGAATCCCGCAGCATCGGCTGGTTCACACTGTTTGTGTGCCTGACCATCATCGCTTTAACCGCAGCTGCCGCTTACTGGATGTCGGGCCGCATTTACTCCCCCATCCGCCGTATTTACGAAGCGGCACTTGGTGTAAATCGTTATGAAGCCGAATATCGCGCCCGGGATGAGCTGGATTATATCGACAATCGTCTTCGCCAGCTTTCGCTGAACGAAGCTCAGATGGAAGAACAAATCAGGCAACAGCATTATCAGCTAAAGGTGTTTTTTGCGCAGCGTCTGTTTCTTCGGCAAATAACAAGGGACGAATTACAGGAGAAGTTAAAATTGTACGGCTTGCCGCATTCGTGGCGCTGGTTGTCCGTGCTGACATTGCAAATTGATACGCTTGAAGGAACGCGTTACCGGGATCAAGATTTCGATTTGCTCATGTTTGCTATCGGCAATATGGTAGATGAGCTGATCCCGGCCGGGCGGTGGCTGAACCCGATTTCACTCGATCGGTCGCAAGTTGTCGTACTGCTGAGCGATGCTCCGTCGGAGGAGGAGTTCCGGCAGGAGTTAGGGGCTATTGCCGAGAAAATCAAAGCGCATGTGGCCCAATATTTGAACATTGAGATCAGCATCGGCATCAGCCGTCCGTTTCGTGACTTATTGCACGCTCCCGACGCTTACGAGGAAGGTTTGGCCGCACTGCAATATCGGATAAGGCTCGGTACCGGTGTCATTTTGTTTATAGACGAAATCGAAGCCAAAGAGCAGGATCCGGCCTTATATCCGCGGAAAGAGGAGAAGATTCTGCTTGATGCGGTTCGTGCCGGGAGCCGGGAGGAAGCGCGGACTGCATTAAGCGAATTTATCGCCGAGGTGCTCTCCAGGGAACCGTCGCCGCAAGAGTATCAGCTTGTGCTGGGCGAATTGCTCGCCCATTTAGTCGAGCTGCTTCACGGCACAGGTCGAACTGTTCATCAGGTATTCGGGGAAAAAAGTTTGTTCGAGCATATTATTTCCGCTCGAACGGCCGATGAAACGGAGAAATGGCTGTATGCCGCTGTGATGGAACCTCTGATGGAAATATTGGATCAGCATCGGTTTACTCAAGCGGTCAACATAACGGAATCGGTCATCCAGATGATTCATGCGGAGTACAGCAGCGATTTGCAATTGGAAACGTGTGCGGCCCGGCTCAATTTCCACCCGGTCTACGTCGGCCGAGTATTCAGGAAGGAGGCGGGCTGCAGCTTCAGCGAATATTTGTCCAAATACCGATTAATGCAGGCCAAAAGTTTGCTGAAGGAAACGGATATGAAAATATCCGATATCGCGGGACATTTGAACTACCAAAGCTCGGCAACATTCATCCGGTATTTTCGCAAAATGGAGGGAGTTACCCCTGGACAATATCGCGAACAACATGCTTTACGGGACTAAGTGTGTTACCATATATTGATAGATAATGGTGTACATGAGTTTTCATTTTTTAGCGATACTCAGGGAGGCAGGAAAGGATTTGGACAATCATATCTATACGGCGGCAGTAGGACGGAAGTTTAATGAGGATGGTTCCGTGCGGCGTTTCCCCGGAAACACAATTATATGCACGATTGGACAGGATAATCCGCTTTATTCGGAGCTTGTCTCGTTTGCTGAGAGCTTTAAGGAACTGGACTGTTCCCGTAAGTATACACTGCTTCCGTCTTCAAGCTACCATATGACCGTCATTCAGGGAGTTTGCGAGGAAGTCCGCAAGCCGGAGCAGTGGTCGCGCCATCTCTCGCTTGATGCACCGCTTGAAGAGACGGACCGTTTTTTTTCTCAACAATTTACTAAAGTCCGTGTCCCTGAACAGTTCCGGATGAAGTTCAGCCATGTAAATACTTCAGGTATCGCTTTAACCGTAAATTTGCTGCCCGCTGAACTGGAAGTCGAGGCAGCGCTGCGAACGTTTCGCGACGAAGTGTCCGAGTGGCTGGGGCTTCGGTTTCCAAACCATGATACTTACAAGTTCCATATATCTATTGCCTATAAAATTTGCCAGCTGACTGAGGAAGAGGAATCGGAACTGCAGGCTTTTAAAGAGCAGGCCGAGTCTATTCTGCAGAAGCGTTTCGGCGTGCTGACCACGTCCAAACCGCAGCTTGTTTTTTTCAGTGATATGTTTAAGTTCGATCCAGCCGGCCGCTCCTAAGGTCTCGGTGGATGCATCCAGACACTTTGATTGGAATGTGTCGGAGTTGGAATATTGAGAAAGAAGCTGCTGCGTAGTAGGCAGCAGCTTCTTTTTTTATGGTAAACGGCGCCAATCACTTCTTTAACTTTTAATGCCGCGGTCCAAATGTAAGGCGATTTCATAGCCGTCTTTGGTTTCATATTCGTTAGTATAAGGATTCATAACTTGCAGTGTCATCTCATCGGTGGAAGGCCGGAATGTTAAGATTCGGAAGCGCCCCTCGCCGCCATTCTCTTCGCCCTGCCAATTTTGGAAAGACTGAAATACGAGGTTGTCATTGTCCCCTTTATCAACTCTGTAGCTGACGTTTCCATAAATATGATGGCCTGAGAAAACCGCAACCAAGTTTCCGTGTTTCCTTAATGATTTATTCCATAGGTCTTCACCGTCGTTAGCCTCAACCGCTCCAGGATAACTTTTCGGGTTATGCTTGTCTCCCGTTTTGGTTCGTTCCCCATAGATGTACATATAACAATGCGTAATCATGATGGCCAGATGATCGCTATGCGAGGTTAAAATCTCGTCGGCCCAAGCAAGCACTTGGTCTCTCGGACCGAACTCAAGCGACAGGAAAATAAACTTTCTGCCCGCGATTTCAAGCTTAAAAAAGCAATTTTCCGCTTGCCCCGCCTCAAAGGTACCCCCAAACCAAGGTTTGGTGTGATACCTGTGAACTCCAAAATATCGGTTAAACAGGGTTAAACTTCTGTCTTCTTTTATTAGATTATCGTAATCATGGTTCCCGGCAGCCACAAGCATCGGCAAATCGGCATGGTAGATCGTGTTGAAAGCCTCTTCCGCGATCTGAAATTCCGCTTCGCAGTTAGCTCCATGGTCTACAACGTCTCCTAGGTGCAAAATCATTTTCAAGTTCATTTCCTTAGCATGGTCTACAATCCAGCTTGTCATCGCTTTGTAGAAGGAAAGCTGGTTCACCGCCATCTTTTGTGTATCTGGAATAATCACAATTGCAAAATCGTCCGTATTCAAGCTGTTTGCTATAGACATTTGCTTCACCTCTACATGGTTTATTGTTGTTGCCATTTCACGTTTAGGCCAAGAAATAAAAAAAGAAAGTTCCATAACAAAAAGGCGCAAAATAGCAGCCATTTTGTTTGGAGCTTTCTCTCATTCGCTACTCAAAACAAATATGTCCATACACTCATATAATACGATCTGTGTATAAATTACTACAAGAAATACCTGAAGTCAATACGGATTTTGTTGACACAACAGATCTTGAAACGCTACTATAACAGTACTCATTTGGAAAAGAAAGGGATGCCTCTAGCGATGGCGCTACTTTATAAGATCGGCAATAATCCTATCATCGCCGCAGTGCGTAAGCTCGAAGACATTGAAAAGGCGCTTGAAAGTAAGGTAGACAACGTTTTTTTTATGGGGGGCAATGCTAAAGACATTATTCATGCCGTCCGTCTTACGAAAGAAGCGAAAAAGGGTGCCTTTATTCACCTGGATTTGATTCGGGGACTGTCAAGCACCGATAGAGAAAGTGTTGATTTTATTTCCGAATATGTAGGGGCCGACGGAATCGTTACGCCGAAAAGTTACTTAATCAAGGAAGCAAAGAGGGTAGGACTATACGGGATTCTGCACCTTTTTATGCTGGATTCACTGGCTTTAACCAATGGGGTGAGCTTGGCTCAAAACATTCTTCCTGACGGTATTGAGATTATGCCGGGCGTGATTACCAAGATTATTCATACGTTTTCTGAAACATTGAGTGAAGTCCCGATTATTGCGAGCGGTTTGATTCATACGAAAGAAGAAGTAAAAGAAGTTTTGCATGCAGGTGCGACATCGCTTTCGGTTAGCGATATGGCTCTTTGGAACCTTTCGTTTCAAGACTTGCAAGATAATAATTAATTAGCGCCGGCGGATCGAATCGTTCCAGTGCTTTAGGTCTTAATCTAGTTTATGAGGCGGAGATAGCGACCGTAGGTGTTCCGGCACCTGCGGTTTTTATTTATCCCCATTAACTTATATGAACCCGGCATTTGAACAGATTGACATTATTGGAGCAAAAAGTTCGCCACCTCCGTCCCCCGTTGACAACGGCAGCAGCAGTATAGGGCTGTCCGGTTTCAAGCGTGCATTCTTTTTACTGTAACTTTTTCTGAACTCACACGTGTTTAATTGGGGAGGGAGGGAATGAAGCCGAAAAACCTGGACGCCATTTACCAGCAGTACATGAAAGATGTTTACCGTTACTTACGTTCCCTCTGCTACGACCATCACGCTGCGGAAGACCTGGTGCAGGAAACCTTTTACCGCGCTTATTTGTATTTGGAAGACTGCAAGGAGGATAAGGTCAAACCGTGGTTATTTCGCGTCGCTTACAACGCATTTGTGGATTATAAACGGAAGGAAAGCCGCAGCAGTACGCAAGAACCGGACTTTTTCCGGCACCATGGCCACTCCGACACGCCGGAGGCCGCGGTGCTGAGGCAAGAACGTTGGGATGAGTTCGAAAGGTGGGTGACCAGGCTTCCGTACAAACAACGGCAGGCGCTGCTGCTGCACGATTTCGGCCGGCTAACGTACCAGGAGGCGGCTGAGTTAATGGGGGTTAGTCTGTCGCATTACAAAGTATTGCTGTTCCGGGCAAGACAGCAGCTGCGAAAGTCGGAACGAAAGGATGGAGAGGCATGAGCGAGGAATTCAAACGGAAACTGAAGCAATATGCGGACGGTACCTTACCTGAACATGAAAAAGACGAGATCGAGCGGGAAATGGAAAAAATGGAGGCTTATCAGGCATATTTGGACGAGCTGATGTCCGCAGACGATAGCAGAACAGGAGAGGCCGGCGGATTGGGGGCAGAGGACGCGGCCATAGCCATATCGGCAAAAGCAACGTCTAGTAAAGAAAAAAGTATTATACGCCGAGGGAAATGGAAAGCGCGGTTTACAAGTGCGGCAACCGTTTTGGCGATTCTGATCGTAATTACGATCGTAAGCTCGATCATAACCGGTCTTTTTTACGGCTTGGGGGAGCCGAACCGAATGACAAAATACCAGGATGTTATAACGTCGACAATCGCCGTTACCCGGCCGAATGTCACCATTCATCCGAGCGGGCAAGGCAACGCTTTTTTTACGATGGATTCGTCAGGCAAGCTGAACAAGCAGGTCGGCGACGAACAAGTCGTGATCGGAGATTTCTCCATGAAATTTCTACTTGGAGTGGCGGCGGCGCCTCAAGTTTCGTGGCTGGATAATGGGGGAAGCGGTCAATATACGTTTTATTTCCCCGGCATCCAGTCTTCATCAACTGCGCCCGGAGAAGCGAATCGTTTGAGCGGGGAACGGACGGACGGTTCGGAATGGGTTACACTCGAAAAGCTGCCCGAAGGTACGGTCGCCGAGGCGTATTTGTCGTTCGACCGATTGTTTACAACCGATGAGCTGCTGGCCCGGTTGGAGCACAAAAAC
This sequence comes from Paenibacillus thalictri, assembly GCF_004307995.1. GTDB lineage: Bacteria > Bacillota > Bacilli > Paenibacillales > NBRC-103111 > Paenibacillus_AF > Paenibacillus_AF thalictri. The sequence goes on from NZ_SIRE01000009.1 coordinate 85,846, forward strand.
ATGCAGCCGCTTTGGTTTGCGGCGGATGCCGGCCCCGATTCATGGCGCCGGAACGAAGGCATCGTGGCCTATCCGGTCGGATTTCCGTATTGGCCGGTGTGGCACGCTGACGATTTAAAGATAGATCATTACGAGGAAAAAAAATCGGGATGGTTTGGCAAAATCGTCTCAAAAGGCGGTTCCTATCCTGCTCTTGCCGCATATGGCGACGGGGCGAAGCGGAACGAAAATTTTTTGAAGACGCTTAATTTGCTGCAGCAATATAAGTCGATTGCGAATAAAGCGGCTCCTTTCACTGATATTGACGGAGCTGCCGGCTATATCCGAACGAACGGCGTCAAGCTTTATGGAGCTGTTGTAACCGGCCCGGTCAAGGAACTGCTGAAGCTGCGGGAAGAGACTTGGATCAGGAACCTCCGGGTGGGCGAGGTTCGGTTGTGGAATTGGCGCGGCAGATAAATTGCCGATTGCGATCGAGTTCAGTTCGGTGCATTAAATGAAAGGTCGTTTGGCGTAAAAGAGGCTAAACGGCCTTTTTCTTGTTGTAATATACAGTTTGACTGTATATAGTATAACTATACAGTTTGGCGATATAAAGTCCGAGCGAATGTATGGAGGGAGAACATGAATAGAGATAAAAATTTGCCGCTTACAGAAACGGTTTATTATATTCTTCTGGCATTGATGGAACCGGCACACGGCTATTTCATTATGCAGAAGGTAGAGGAGTTAAGCGGCGGACAAGTAAGAATGGCGGCCGGGACGCTGTATGGAGCGATTGAGAATTTGGTGAAGCTGAAATATATTCAGCCGATCCAAAGCGAGGATAGCCGGCGCAAGGTTTATGCGATTACAGAGCAAGGAAAGCAAATTTTGCGGCTTGATTATGAAAGAATGAATCACATGCTTGAAGTGACCAAGGGGATATTAAGCTGAGGATGGAGGGAACGAGATGAGAGTGTTTAAGTTTTTTGTCGACTTCGAAAAGGAAGAAAAATGGCTGACGGATATGGCCAAGCAAGGATATCAATTCACGAATAAATCCATCGGGTATGAATTTCAAGCTGCCGAGCCTGAAAATGCCATTATCAAAATAGATTACCGCACCTTTAATAAAAAGGGGGATTTTGAGGATTACCGCGCTCTTTTTGAAGACTGCGGCTGGGAACACATCTCAGGAACGAAAAATTCGGGAGTTCAATATTTTAAAAAAGTGGATGAGAACGGCAGTGAACATATTTTTTCAGATGCCAGCTCCAAAGCCAGCCGGTATAAAAAAATATCTCAAATGTGGATCTCGCTGGCGACATGTTTTATCCCCATCTTTGCGGTGCTTATTTCGACAGGTTCTATCGATGTAAAAGCACTTCTGAATCCGAAATTGCTGTATTATACGCCGGGGCTGTGGGATTTAACCGGAGCCGCTTTTTGGAGAGCTTTTTCCTTTGAAACGCCGTTTGCATTTTTTAGAGGTTTTATTTGGGTCATCATTCCGCTCATGATCGTTTTATATCTTACATTTGCCTACAAAGCGAATAAACATTATGTGAATACAAAAGAAGATAAACATGAATAAAAGCCAGTTGGGGTTAGCCGCGGGGGATGGAACATGACGCGACCTCCGAGAATCCAAGATACGGGTTCCGGAGGCCGTTTGATTTCAATTCAAGTGTTTGAACGGGCATAAACGTGTTTCTCCGTAAGGACTCAATCAGAAGCTGCATCTGCATCTCGCCGCTTCCTCAAATCGGCGGCGAGCGCTTCGGTCCGCTGCTTGTTCAGCGGGTACAGGAACACGATAATTAACGCCACCACCAGCAAAAGAACGGCAGGGACCAGCGTGCCCAGCATATGAATGCCGCTGAGCGCGTCCGCAGTTTGCGTTTTGCCTCCGGCATTGTAGCCGACCTCGGCGATGGCAAAGCCGCCTAACCCGCCGGCAACCGCCTGACCGACCTTGCGGGCGAAAGAGTAAATAGAGTAAACGGTTCCATCTTCGCGTTGTCCGGTAATATATTCGTGGAAATCAATTACATCGGTGACGAAAGCCCAGATGAGCAGGTTAAAGAAGGCATACCCGAACATGGCGATCGTCAAAATCGCGATAAACGGCATGATGCCGAGACCGGGCTGCAGGTATAACGCGAGGTAGGCGACAGCGGACAGCAGCAGTCCGAGGGTGATGGTCGTTTTTTTGCCGAACCTGGACACCAGAGGTTTCACGGCAGGGATTGCCACAAACGCCGCCGCCGTCTGAAGCAGCCCGACCGTACTTAAAGCTTTGGCATTGCCGAACACATCCTTAAACAGGTACACGTTGACGGCGCCGACCATCATAAAGCACACCATGAAGATCAGCGATGCGGCGAGAATGGTCAGCATCGGCCGGTTTTTCACCAGCGCATGTAACGTTTGCCGCAAGTGGATTCTGGTGTGTTCCGTCTGGGTGATTCGTTCCGTAGACAACTTGCAGCATGCCATGTAACACGAAATCGAGAGGATTCCGAACAGAACGGCGCCCAACGTAAACCGGCCTGCATCGGCCTTATTGCCGACGAATAAGATGAGTGGTCCCGCTACATTGATGATCAGGCCGGCCAGCATCGCGCCCATCGTCCGGTAAGTGGAGAGCGCCGTGCGCTCTACCGGATCGCTTGTGATGACCGAGGCCATCGAACCGTAAGGGATGTTGACGGTACTGTAGAACGTGCCCCATACGATATAGGTGATAAAGGCGTAGATCAAATAAAAGTGGTCCGACATGCCCGGGAACTTGACGAACATCAGAATGCCGCTGAGCACAAGCGGGAAGGACATCCGGAAAATCCATGGCTTGAACTTGCCATGCTTGCTTGGCTTGCGGGTGTCAATAAACCGCCCCCATGTAATATCGGCGACGGCATCCCATAGACGCGCCACAAGAAACAATACCCCTACGGTGGCGGCGTGAATATGGAAGATGTCCGTGTAATACACCATCAGGAAGGCGCTCACCAGAATAAAGAAAAAATCGTTGCCGAAATCGCCGAACAAATACCCAAGCTTATCTCTTATGCCAAACTTGCGGATAGGATGAAGCGAAGCTGCCGGAGCAGCTTCGCTGATGATTGGAGTTGGCGTCATAGATTTCACCCCTTGTAACCGAAGTCAGGGATGGCCGACCATCTGCGACGGAGCTCGTGAGCCGCCGCTTTCGGTTTTCGGTCGCGGGTGAACACGCCTTTTTTGTTGCCCTGTACGCGCAGTACGCCTTGACTGGTATTAAAATCAGCGAAATTCCATACTTGTTCGCCAACAAAGCAGGCAAACCGATCGAAAATTTCGTGGTTAGCGCGCAAATACGCCACCTGGTATTCCTCCGTGAACATCACGGGGTCGACATCGTGCAAGCCCGCCACCGTATCGGCGCCGTATTCGGTCATCATAATCGGTTTGCCGGGGCAGCGTTCGGTCCACTGCTGCAATTCCTTGCGCAGCATGAGCCCCGCGGCAGCCAAATCTCCACCTTCGCTATACCAGCCGTAATAACGGTTCAGCGCCAGTACATCGACGAGCTCCGCGACTTTGCATACATCCGGCGTAGACCAGGCGTGAGTAACGATAGTAACCGGGCGCCGCTGCGGGTCGCAGGTTTTGGCCAGCTCTACCAGCGGCTTGAAATACTCATAAGCGCCTTCTTCTTCGGAGGCCGGTTCGTTGGCGATCGACCACATGACCACACAGGGGTGATTTTTGTCCCTGGCGACAAGCTCGCGGATGATGTCCTGATGATGGTCGAAGGTTCCGATATGCTCCCACGTGTTCCTGTGCTTCTTATGTCCGAACAGCGTTGCTGCAAAATTCAAGTGAACCCCGACGGCCGGCACTTCGTCGATCACGACGAGCCCTTCCCGGTCGGCAAGCCTCATCAATTCCTCGGAGTACGGATAATGCGCCGTCCGGAACGAGTTGGCGCCCATCCATTTCATCAGCCGGAAATCCGTAACGTTTACTGCTTCGTCGAAGCCGCGGCCATGGATCGGAGAATCTTCATGTTTGCCGAAGCCCTTGAAATAAAACGGCTTGCGGTTGATGAAGAAAGCGCCGTCCTTCACTTCCACTGTGCGGATGCCGAAGGGTTGCTCGTAAACGTCGATTCGCCGTCCGTCCTGTTCAAGCTCAACCCGAAGGGTATACAGATACGCATTCAGCGGCTCCCACAGCCGGGCTGACGGAATCCGAAACTGCCCCTCGCGGCCTTCAAGCCGCGCTGCGACCTCGCCGGCTTCGTCGATGATGCTTACTTGGATTTCAGCTTCGCCTTCAATAACGACTTCATAATCGACCTTACCCGTAGAATCTTCGACATCCGTAACAACGGTGATATCTTTGATGAAGACGGCCGGGGTCGTATAAAGCTTGACAGGCCTGTGGATACCGGCATAGTTAAAAAAGTCGAAATTAGGGCTGTTGCGCACGACCTTCCCGATGCCCTCCATGTCGGTTTCTTTGTAATTGCCGACCGGCAGCGTCGTTTCATCGACGATATTGTTCACAGCAACGGTCAAGCGGTTATTCCCCGGTTGTACAAGTCCTGCAAGCTCGGCTTCGAATGGAGTAAAGCCGCCCTTATGTTCTACGGCCAAAATCCCGTTGACATAGACCTTCGCCGTATGGGTAACGGAGCCGAAGCGCAGCACCAGACGTTGGGCTTCCAGCACCGCGGGAACGGCGAATTCGCGTTCGTACCATACCCAGCCGACGTGATTGCGGATGTCCCCGTATACGCCAATATCATTAAATGAGGCGGGAACCGCCATCGATATGGCGTTGCCAAGTTTGTTTTCGTACCACTTGTCCTCAAAACCTTTTCCAGCGTCCAACTGAAACGACCAAATCCCGTTCAGGTCGATGATGGCTCTTGTTTCGGTCACGATAGGATACAACATGACAAACAACACTCCAATTCAATTTGAAATCGTTAACATAATTTCATTATACTTAGATCACATGAAAGCCTATAAGACCAAAATAGCGTTTATAGGACTATGTTAACCCATGGAGGATACATGTTATGGAATCGTTAATTTCGGCGGGAACGATCGTTTTTTATTTGACCGATCTGAATACGTACGTCTGGGATGCAACAACCGGGCTGCAGCTTGCCTTCGACCGGACCCCGCTGCCGCAGTTTCTTCAAGATCAGCAGGCCGGCGACTTTGCGGCGATGTTGTCCGAGGTGCGGCAGTACCCGGATCAGGCTTGCGTGTATACGAATGACCTGGGTCTCTCTTACATAGCGGCGTTATGGACTGGGGAGGGGGAGCAGCGGCTGTTTGCCGTGGGGCCGTTCCTGACGCATATGCCCGAATTTTCCATGCTTGCCGCCGTAACGAATAAGGAGCAGAACAAGCAAATCGTGCTGGAAGCTTTTTTTCGCGGATTAAAGCTGATGGGCAACTCCAAAATTCACGGCATGGCCAGCATTGTATACCAGATCGGCGGGATTCGGCAGATCTCGCTGCATTTTGCGGACGTACGGCAGGCTCATGTGAAGTCAGGCGCACGCCAAGGCCTTTCTCTGCAGGAGGCGTTTTACCAGCCGGACCCCGAGCATGCCGGTTTGATCGAGCTCAGGTACAAGATGGAGAAACAGATGATGCATGCGGTCGAGCTTGGGGATATGACGAAGTTGAAGGCATCGTTTCTGAGGTCGCGGGATTTGTTTGATTTCTCCGAACGCTACCCGGGAAGGCCGCTGCGGGCCGTCAAAAACGGCCTTATCGTGTTAAACACGATTTTGCGGATATCCGCGGAACGAGGGAAGGTGCCTCCTTTTTTTCTTCACCATTTGTCGGAGAAATTTGCGATTGAGATCGAACGGCTGGAAAGCCTGGACCAGCATCAGAAGCTGGTGGAGCATATGTGCCTGGAGTATTGCAGTCTGGTCAGACAATACACGCTTGCCGGGTATTCGGCACTGATTCAGAAGGCGGTCGGCTATATGGAGGTACATCTCGGACAGCGCTTCGAGCTGGAAGGATTGGCCCGTTATTGTGAGGTTCATCCGGCGCATCTGTCCAGACAGTTCAAAAAAGAAACCGGCCGCACGCTGACCGATTTCCTGAACGGGCTGCGCATTCGCGAAGCCAAGATGCTGCTCCGGCTCGACCGCAGTCTCATCGAAGAGATTGCGGCCAAACTCGGATATGAGGACCCTGCTTATTTTGCCCGGGTGTTTAAAAAACACGAAGGCATGACTCCGCTTCAATACCGGAATGCGGCGGATGCGGAAGGTAATTGAAGAGGGACATAAGATGATGCGTCAAAATACGTCGTCATAAGCTTGTTCAATAATCCGCAAGTAATCGTCGCGGCCGATCGGCCGAACGTTGCTGGGCGTGGAGTTGTTTAAGAAAGCAAGCTCCGCGATGCGCGGAAAGTCCTCCGGCCGCACACCGGGCAGCTCCCGCAATTTGGGGATGCCAAGCTGCCGGGTGAATTCCCTTATTCCCGTTATGAGCTTGTGTATGGCCTGTTCGTCCGAATCCGCATGATCAGCAAAGCCCATATGCCGTGCCAGTTCAATATGGACGGACGTCTCGGCTTGCGCATTAAATTGCAGAACATACGGCAAAAATACGGAATTCGCCACTCCGTGAGGAGTATCGTACAATCCCCCAAGCGCTTCCGCTAAACAATGCACCGCGGCCACATCGGCTGAACCGAAACATAAACCGGCCAGCAAGCTGCCTTCCAGCATGCCGTAACGCGCTTCTTCGTTGCCTCCGTCGCGGTATGCCGCGGGCAGGGAAGCAACGATCTTCGCCATCGCTCTGGCTCCGACCGCCTGGGAGATGGGGTTGGTGACTTTACACGAATAACCTTCGATGGCGTGTACCAAGGCATCCACGCCCGTTGCGGCGGTGACCGCTTTAGGCACGGTCATCGTCAATTTCGGATCAAGTACGGCCAAGAGAGGGCGCAGCGCTGCATGTTTAAGCGTCAGCTTTCTGTGCGTAGCCGATTCGGTAATGACCGAGGAACGGGTTACCTCGGAGCCTGTGCCGGCTGTGGTCGGGACACAGATGATCGGCGCAATGTGTTCATACGCCTTTTTCCCCTCGACGTAATCGGTGGGCGTGCCGCCATTGGGCCCCAGCAGGGCGATGGTTTTCCCTGTATCCATGGCGCTTCCGCCGCCAATGGCCAGAACCGCCTCCAAACGCTGCTCGTTAAACACCTTGGCCCCCGCCAGACATTCGAGGTCGCGCGGATTTTGGGACAACGCATCGAACAGCACCACGCGATACCCTGCCGATTGAAGCCGGTCCACAATAGGCTGCACGATGCCGGCTTTGACGACCCCTGGATCACTGACCAGCAGGATGGACTGGCCGATCCCCAATGATTTCATCATATCGGGCAGCTGCCCGGCTTTGCCTAAATCCATTTCAATGCGCGTATTGCAAAAATAACTGAAGTTGTCCACTTGTCTCATGCCTCCGAGATACGGTATGGGCTAATCTTATTTCACCCTACGAGTATATCGCAAAACCGTAAACTTCGCAGTATCACTCATGAATTGGGCAAGCTGCTTTCCTATTCGAGATCATGCATCCTTTCATGTTTCGCTGCAAACTGAAAATTCATTTGGCTTTAAGGTTTCCGTCATAGGCATGTCATATGAAGCGGGTACGATAGGTGTTGTAACAAACATGCTTCGCAATAATATCTGGAGGTTATGTTCATGAACATGAAAAAAGCTTGGGCCACCATCTCGCTTGGTGCATTGATCGCCGCTCTGTCCGTCAGTTCCGCTTTTGCAGCGGATAGTACATCCGATGTTAAGGCAGCGAAGCATGCCGCCATTAAACAGGCCAAGCATCAGGCAAGTCTGGAAAAACATGCGGCTGCCAAAGGGTTAACGGTTGAGCAATTCACCGCCCAGCGTCAAGCCAAGGAAGCAGCGCTGAAGCAAAAGGCCGACGTAGCCGGCAAGACGGTCGAGCAGTACAAAGCCGACATGAAAGCGCAGCGTCAAGCTAAGCTCGAGCAGGCTGCTCAGAAGAAGGGTTTAACGGTTGAGGAATACAATGCAAAGAAGCAGGCGAAACATGAGGAAGTAAAACAAGCGGCCGCGGCGCAAGGACTTTCCGTTCAGGACTACAAAAAACAGCAGAAGGAACAACGGCAAGCCGCACATGCCGCCAAACAGGCGCAGAAGAAAGCAGCGAAGCAAACGGCGGCACAACCGCAAACGACAACGGATTAAATAGAGGGTGATCATGGGGCTGTCCCAAAAGGTCTGAGAAGACCTGAGGAGCAGCCCCTTTTTTTTTACACAAAAAGAAACCGGTACCTTCAAAGCCGTTCGAGAGAACATCGTGTTGAAGCGGATTGCCGGGAGACAGCGCACGACTTCCATCATTACGGCACCTAGTCCCTTTGCCCATCTTATGTAGCCCTCGGTAAGGAAGCGGTTGCGAAAATACGGCGCGCGATTCGGGATGTTTGAGCCAATAAAAGTTTCATGATCAACAGGATATTGGGAAAAGCGCACAGAACAGATTAAGAGCCGGATTCAATTGAGCAGATAAATAAATCAGGGGGAGATCCGTTTGTACGGGAAAAAAAGTGTTTTTTTGACTTTATGGCTCTCATATGTGCTGGTACTTGCGATTCCTGTTTCCATCGGTGCAGTGCTATATACCATGATGATAGGGACGCTGACGGATAATGCGAACCGTTCCAATCTGGCTATGCTGGAGCAAGTGCGCCAAGTGACAGACGAACACCTGAGAGAAATCGACAGGCTTACTGTACTTATTGCCACTCACCCCAAAATCCAGCAGCTGTGGATGAACGACGGGGGAGGCACAGATCGGGCGCTTCAATATGTGGAAGCGATTCGTGCGATGAACAGCATACTTAACAGCACGAATTATGTAAGCAATTTCTATATCCATGTGGACAATGAACAAACCGTCGTTGGGCCTAGCTTGAAGGCTGACGCGGATATATTTTTCAATCAGGCGTATCCGTTGCCGGGCATGAACTTTGAGCAGGTTCGCGGAACTCTGCTGACAGGTTACCATTACAAAAGTTTTTTTTCGCTGAACGCAAGCGGAGAGCGCTCCGGCAGCACGCTGCTGAGCACCGTCAGTTTACCAATCGGAGAGAAGGAGCGGCCGCGCGGAACATTGGTCATGCTGCTGGAGAACGAGCAAATTTCCGCGATGTTTAAGCCGATTCAGCAAAGCGGCAAAGGCACGGTATTTCTGGTGGACGGATCAGGCGAAGTTTTGCTTTCCACATCCGCCGATAAGCGGCTTCCTGATGGGTTAAAGGAAGCGGTTGCCGCCAAAAGCGGCAATTCTTCGTTCCATTACAAAGGCGAGCCCCACATGCTTTCATTTACGACCGGTCAAAATGACTGGAAAATTGTCTCTCTTGTCCCGCAATCGGTCGTTTTTCAGCGTGTCTACGAAATCAAATCATGGGCGATCGTATTGCTCGCTCTCATTCTAGTGGCCGGCACGGCGGCTGCATATGGAATGGCCTACCGCAGCTACAGTCCGCTCCGCGACATGGTGTTGGCGCTGCGCATCGGCAGGCCGGCGGACGATCCAAGCGGAAGCAACGAATATGAATATATCAAAACCTCTATAACCCGGACCCTTCTAGAGGGAGAAGAGTCGAAGCGGCGGCTTGACAGCATGATGCCCGTGGCCCGCGCTCATTTTTTGACCCGTCTGCTGAAAGGGCAAAGTACGCCTGCGGACTTGGAGAAGGACGCGCTGCAGCTGATCGGGCTGCACGTTTCGCAGCCGTATGTATATGCGGTTCTGATCGAATTGGAAGAGGACGGCGGATTTCAGATGAAGGAGAGCGAACGGGACCGCTTGTTGGCGCGTTTTATCGTGCATAATTTGGCGGCGGAGCTTGCTGATGGATCCGGTTATGTCACGGAAATGGACCGCAGCCGCTTTGTGCTGGTGATGAACACGCCAAGCAGGGAGGAAGAGGGAGCGCGGCAGCGCGAGCAATTGATCGGCACGCTGAAGCGGTATATCGAGGACCGGTTCCATATGAAAGTATGGATAGCGACCAGCTCCATTCGTCAGGGGCTTGAGGAAGCGGCTGCCTGCTATCAGGAGGCTGAGCATGCGTTAGATTACCGGATTTTGCATGAGGCGGGCACCGTCATTCATTATGAGCAGTTGGAGCGCCGCGAGCAATCGTTTTATTTCTACCCTCTGGAGCTGGAGGCCAAATTAATTAACCATATGAAATGCGGGGACGCGGAACAGGCGGTATCGATTCTTGATCAGCTGTATGAACGGAATATGACGTCCCGCAGATTGACCCCGGAGCTGGGGAAATTTTTATTTTTTGATATGCTGAGCACGATATTGAAGGTCATGCATGCGCTGCAGATCGGCGATCGGCTCTGGCTGGACGGTTTGGAAATTAACCCTGTGAAGCTGATTGCCGACAGTCATTCGGCGGAAGGAATGCTTCACAACATTAAGGAGCTGTGCGAACAAATTTGCCGGCACGTGCGGGAGGCTCCGGGCAGTCAAGCGCAGCTGCGGACGCGGCTGCAGCAGTACATTGAAGAGCATTATTCCGATCACAGCTTCAGTCTCAATGCGATGGCCGACCATTTTGAGATGACCCCGCCTTATATTTCCAGCATGTTCAAAAAACAGCACGGAATCAATCTTACGGATTATATCGCGAACCTGCGCATCGCGCGGGCGAAAGCATATTTGACCGAGTCGAACCTGACGATTCAGCAAATTGCCGAGAAGGTCGGCTATACGACCGATATCGGATTTATTCGCGTGTTTAAGAAATTGGAAGGCGTTACGCCCGGTAAATATCGCGAATTATCCCAGCCTGCTGCAAATTCTTAAATCCGGTTGGTCCATCGAAAAATAGGTTGGTTGCTTATCAAAAAAATGATTGGTGCATTTTAAATATTGCCAATAGGCCTGTTCGCCGATTCTTTCTATACTGAGGCTGCAACACCATCATGCCAACAGAACGCAGGGAGGAATGTAAGCAATGGGAAGTTTGTTGAAATCGACATCGGTAGCGACGATGTCCGCTTTGCTTGCCGTAGCCGCAGCCGGATGCGGCGGAGACAGAAATGTGAAGGATGCCGGCGCGGCTTCAGCGGCTAGTGACGGCAACCCGTATCCAAAGGAAATCTCGTATTGGGTTCCGATGAACGGAAATGCTTCGCCGGTCATGAAATCGTACAGTGAAATGAAATCGTTTCAAGCGCTGGAGAAGAAGACGGGAACGAAGGTCAACTTCCAGCATCCGCCGGCAGCGCAAGCGGCCGACCAGTTTAATCTCGTGCTGGCATCGGGCGCGTTGCCGGACGTGATTGAATATAATTGGTCGACCGTTGCGCGGAGCCCTGACAGTCTGATTAAAGATAAGCAGATCCTGAATTTGACACAGCTGATTAAAGAGCATGCGCCGAATCTGAATAAAGTGCTTGAGAGCAACCCGGAGTTCCGCAAATTGGTTACGACAGATGAAGGGAATATCTACACATTCCCGTTCCTGCTTGGCGATCCGGCACTGGGGACGACCAGCGGGCCGATTATGCGCAAGGATTGGCTTGATAAGCTTAATTTGAAAGCGCCTACAACCATTGATGAATGGGAGACGGTGCTCACTGCATTTCGCGACCGCGATCCTAACGGAAACGGGAAGAAAGATGAAATTCCGCTTTCCTTTGCAGGCATGTCCGAACTCGAGGCCTACAATATTTTTATCGGTGCATGGGGCATCACTCCCGGTTTTTATCAGAACGAAGGCAAGGTGCGATACGGCTCCGTCCAGCCGGAATATAAGCAGTTCTTAACGCTGATGGCGAAATGGTACAAAGAGGGGCTGCTGGATAAGGATTTTGCCAGCGGTACGGACAGTAAGGTGAAGGATGCCAAGGTGACTGGCGACCAGCTCGGTGCTTTTGTCGGATTTGCCGGCAGCGGACTAGGACGTTATTTGACCTTGATGCAGGAGAAAAATCCGCAATTCGCGCTAGTCGGCGTCAAATATCCTTCGCTGCAGAAGGATGGGAATTCGCTCGGCCAATACGTGTATCCCTTCCGCGGCCTTGGCGCATCCATCTCCGCGAAAGCCAAGGAGCCCGAGAAAATCGCCAAATGGCTGGATTACAAATACGGCGAAGAAGGCCACTTGCTGTTCAGCTTCGGGATCGAAGGCGAAAGCTACACGATGGTAAACAATGCCCCCAAATTCACCGATTTGATTATGAAAAATCCGGATAAGCTGCCTGTCGGGCAAGCGATGGCCAAATATTTGCTGGCTATGGGAGACGGGCCGTTTGTGCAGGATATCCGCTGGCTGGAGCAATATTACGAGCTGCCGGCGCAACGTGAAGCGCACAGCGAATGGAAGAAGTCCGATCATTCCAAAATTTTGCCGCCGATTTCGCTGACGTCTGAAGAGAGCTCCAAGGTCGCGTCGATCATGAACGACGTCAAAACCTATAGGGATGAAATGTTCAACAAGTTTATCATGGGCGTCGAACCGCTAGACAACTTCGACAAGTATGTGCAGACGATCAACAAGATGGGACTCGACAAAGCGATTGAATCTCAGCAGGCTGCGCTGGACCGCTACAACAAACGCAAATAATTGCTTAAGCGTCCCGCGGTCCGGGTCGCCGGCGCTGGCGGGGCGGGTCCAAGGGAGAGGAGGGCCAACTTGCGCCGCATCTTGCATGAACTCAAGGCGAACAAATACGTGTACGCCATGCTGCTGCCGGTCATCGCGTATTATGTCGTCTTTTATTACACGCCGATGTACGGCCTGCAGATTGCTTTTAAAGAGTATTCCCCAGGTTTGGGCTTCTGGAACAGCCCGTGGGTCGGATTTGCCCATTTCGAGAGCTTCTTTGGAAGCTATTATTTTTGGAGGCTGATCTCGAATACGCTGCTGCTCAGCTTATATGGAATCGTGTTCGGATTTCCTGCACCCATTGTGCTGGCGCTGCTGTTTAACGAGCTGCGGATCGCCGCGCTCAAGCGGATTGTGCAAACGATGACGTATATGCCGCATTTTATCTCAATTGTTGTCGTTGCCAGCATGCTATACGATTTTTTGGCCCGGGACGGGTTGATCAATCAACTGCTGAACGGCCTCGGTCTGAAGGAGCCAATTGCATTTCTGCAGGAAAGCGCCTGGTTCCGCTCGGTGTATGTATCCTCCGAAGTATGGCAAAATGTCGGCTGGGGTTCAATCATTTATTTAGCCGCCATTGCGGGCATCGATCCGGCTCAATACGAAGCCGCGCGCATCGACGGAGCGGGCCGCTGGAAGATGATGCTGCATGTGACAGTGCCGGGCATTATGCCGACGATTATTATTTTGCTGATATTGCAGCTCGGTCATGTCATGTCGATCGGAACGGAGAAGGTGCTGCTGCTGTACAACTCCAATACGTACGATACGTCCGACGTTATCGGTACCTTCGTTTACCGCAAAGGGATTCTGCAGTCGAGCTTCAGCTACAGTGCTGCGGTAGGGCTGTTTAATTCGGTCATTAACTTTGGCATGCTCGTACTTGCCAATCTGATCAGCCGGCGTGTCAGCGAAACTAAATTATGGTGATGGGGTGATGATATTTCATGCTGCGAAGAAGCTGGGGAGAACGGTGTTTTGACGGGCTGAACGCGCTGCTTATGATTCTCCTGTCGCTAGTGACGATTTACCCGCTTGTATATGTGTTGATGGCTTCCTTAAGTGATCCGGCTTCTGTGGTGCAGATGCGGGGGTTGATCTGGCGGCCTCAAGGTCAGATTACGCTGGAAGCTTATTCGCTTGTGTTTCAAAATCCGTCGATTGTTACCGGGTATGCAAACACGCTGGTTTATGTGGTGGCCGGCACAGCTCTTAACATATTGATGACCTCGCTGGCCGCTTACGCTTTATCGCGCCGGCGCATTATGTGGGAGAATCAGCTGATGTTTTTTATCGTATTTACGATGTTTTTCAACGGGGGCTTGATCCCTACGTTTCTGCTCGTCAACCAGCTCGGCATGATTGATTCGCGGTGGGCGCTGATCATTCCGGTTGCGCTGAGCACGTACAACATGATCATTATGCGCACTTCGTTTCAGGCACTGCCTGCCAGCCTGGAGGAATCGGCCAAAATCGACGGTGCAAATGACATTGTCATTTTGTTTCGGATCGTGCTGCCGCTGTCCATGCCCGTCGTCGCCGTCATGATCCTGTTCTATGGAGTGGCTCATTGGAACTCGTGGTTTAACGCCCTCATTTATTTGCGGAATCGCGAATTGTTCCCGCTGCAGTTGATATTGCGGGAGATTCTGATCTCGAACAGCACCGATTCGATGATGACCAGCGTGGGCAGCGGGGACAAAATGCCGATCGGCGAGACGATTAAATATGCGACGATTATGGTGGCGACACTGCCAATTTTGCTGCTGTATCCATTTTTGCAGCGGTATTTCGTTAAGGGCGTGATGATCGGAGCTGTAAAAGGCTGAGCGGCTTGCAGCACATGTAAACTATAAAAAAAGGAGGAGCGACGATTGAAAGTTTGTCTTATCGGCTGCGGCAGGCAGTCGCAGACTGCGCATGGGCCCGCATTGCAGCGTTACCGGAATGGCCGGCCCGATCTTCGATTGGCCGCATGTTGTGATTTGGATAAGCAGCTTGCCGAGCAATTCAGGTATCAATTCGGTTTTGAACGGGCATACGGCCATATGGACGATATGCTGAATGCGGAGAAACCCGATGCGGTTATCGTATCCGTAACGGAAAAGCGCTCGGCCTCCGTTGCCGCAAACATCCTGGAGAGAAGAATACCGCTTCTGCTGGAGAAACCGCCGGGTATGACGCTGCAGGAGGCGCGCGCCTTGGCCGGCATTGCCGCTCAAGGTGGAGGTGTGCCGCATCGGGTTGCCTTCAATCGAAGATACATGCCGTTGACGCGCAAACTGCGGGAATGCTCGGCCGAGCTGCTGGACACACAGCGGATTTATGCGATCGAATATGAGATGGTTCGTGTCAGACGAACAGACCCGGACTTCTCCACAACCGCAATTCATGCCATCGACACAGCGAGATATCTCGCTTGTTCCGCCTACAAGCAGGTCCGGTTCCATTATCGGGAGCTGCCGCACTTGGGTGACGGTGCAGCCGATATGACGCTGACCGGCAGCTTCGCAAACGGGATTTTTTTCAGGGTCGGGCTGCACCCCGTATCGGGCGTCAATGTGGAAAAGGTGATATTGCGCGGGGAAGAGCGGTCGTTCGAACTGACGTATCCGGTATGGGGCCCTCCGTTTGTCGGCGGCCGGCTGGAGTACACGGAGGCGGGAAAACCCTATGTCTGGGAGGAAGCGGGCAAGGAAGAACCACTAAGCGCTTTCGGTTACGAAGAACAGCTATGCGGTTTTCTCGAGGCGCTGCGCAGCGGCAGGGGAGCAGATTCGAATGATTTGCGCTCCACCTTGCAGTCGGTCGATTTGATGGAGTGCTTGCGGAACCGTCGCACGTCGTGGCAATGCGCACAGCAGCAGGAATAAGCAGATCATCATTCCATAAAGGATGTGGATCATGATATGAAAGCATATGCGAGTTCATTATGCGGCTGGCGGATCTGCCTGATCACAGGGTTATGGGCGCTGTTGATGATGAGTGCCGGAACTAGGCTGCTGGCGGCTGCGCCGGAGCCGACCTTCGACCTCAGCCTGCTGCCCAATCCCGGTTTTGAGCAAAATAACGGAAGCGGCATGCCGACGAGTTGGACGTTTGCCGGCTCGGCGGGCAGTTCGGCAGGCTCATGGGAAAACGGATCGGGAGCCGTAGTTGCGGAAGGGGCCCATGCCGTCAAAATTACAAATGCCGCCGGTGCGGAGGGCAGGTGGAATAGCGCTTCATTGGCGGTAGGCGCAGGGGAAACGCTGATGTTCAGCACGCTGGTGAAAACCGCCATAACCGATGGTCAGGCCGATATGAGCGTTATCTTCAAGCAGGGGACTACGGTTGTGAAGGAAGTGTATTCCGACGATGTCGTGCTGGGGGTCAGAGATTGGAAGCCGTTGTCCCTCGTGGCCGTGGCCCCTGCAAACGCCACTTCGGCTACCGTATCCTTGCGTTTGTCGGGCACGGGGGCGGCTTGGTTCGATTGGGTGACCGCCGAGCAGCCCGTAATGTATAACCGTGCCAGTAATCCGAGCGCTGAGGTGAGCGACAGCGGGGGCAATCCCGCCAATTGGTGGATCTCCGGCGAAACGGCGGTCTCCCAGCCGCTGCTCAATGGCGGGTTCGAAGCGAATCCGGCCAACAGCGGCTGGTGGGCGGCCAAATGGAGCGGTACAAGCACGCTGACCGCGGGGCCGCAAACGAGTTACGCAGGCTCACGGTCCGGTAAAATTACAAGCGCCGATCCGGCCAGCACGGCCGGCTGGGTTAATATGAACAACGGAGCTTACTACGATGTCACGCCCGGTCAAAACTACAGCGTCACCGTCTACGTATATGCAGCTGATCTGGGAACTGCGGCCGACGGCTCATCAGCCCGCGCGGAGCTTTCCGTTCTGCTTCGCGACAGCGCTTTGTCGGCGTCCAAGGAAATTGCCGCACCGGCCGTAGACACCGTGACGAACGGCTGGGTCATTAAACGTATGGATGTGATTATCCCGGAAGGCGGTTGGACGAAACTACGGATCAATCTGAAGCTGATCGGGGCGGGGACCGTATACTTCGACGAGCTCAGTTGGGCGCGGACGGGTTGGAGCCGCGATGCCTCCTTCGGCAGTAAGGATGGCGGAAAGACGGTCGTCTCCTGGGATTCCACTGAGCACTATGAAGGGAGTAAATCGCTCAAAGTCACGGTGACCGACAATACGTATGCAGCCGGCTGGACCGGCGCCGCGATCCCTGTTCGGGTGGGAGATTATTACGATGTCAGTGCGATGATCAAAACAGTTTCTGCGCAATATGGGGCTTATGTGGAAGCGGAGTTTCTGGACGCCCATGACGCTACGCTGGTAAAATACACATCGTCTCCGGTTCAAGGAACGCAGAACTGGACAATGGCCAAGCTGGGGGCCTGGGCGCCGGGCGGCGCCGCACGGCTGAGGATGAACGTCAAGCTGACGGCATCCGGGACGGCTTATTTCGACAATGTCGAAATCAATCAGCCATCTTACAACAGGGCCAAGAACCCAAGTATGGAATACACCGTCGGACTGTATTACGGTGTACAGGGACGGAGTCCGTATACATGGGCCGGGAGCGGGACAAGCGCAGTGGATACGTCGGTAGCCCATTCCGGGTCCAAATCGGCCAAATCCCAAGGCAGCTCGGCTGACGCGTATACAGGGTGGATCGGCGAGGATACGCCGGTGGAAGCGGGCAAACAGTACACCTACTCCGTCTGGGTCAAGACATCTTCCGTCAGCGGACATAGCGATTTGTACGCCATTTTTAAACAGGCGAATGGAAGCATTATTCAATCGGTGTCGCTGGCCTCGATCACAGGGACTAACGATTGGACGCAGATCAAACATGTGGCCTTTACCACACCGGCCTCCACGGCCGCGGTCCGTCTCGATTTTCGGCTGACCGGTATGGGCACGGCCTGGTTTGATGATGTTGTAATCGAAGGGCCGCTGGCCGTTCATCCTTCCCTGCTTTTCGACAACTCGGACAAGGCCGCGCTGCAGGCCAAGGGGACAACGGCCGGCGAATCTAAGGGTTTTGCCGATACGCTCACGGAACTTTCGGACAGAAATACGCTGTCTCAATTAAGCGACATTGCCTGGAATATCGATCCATGGGTAACCGAATCACTTGGTCTCGGCGATGCGTTTAACCCGGTTACCGCTCCGGCTCAAGCTGTGGCGGTCGGCATCGAGATCAGAGCAACGGGGAAGGGTACCGTCTATATCGACAATATCGGCATGACCCGCGTATTGACTAACGGATTGTCGGCGACGGTACCTGTATATAACGGCGGTTTCGAATCGGGTACGGCCATGCCTGACGGATGGTCCGCTCAATTGCGGTCGGGCATGGGCACGGCCGGCCTATCCAGTGTCGTACGCAGCGGCAGCGGATCGAAGTCGGTTCGCATCGACAATCCTTCCGCAAATGCGGTGACGGGCATTTCGCTGGATTCAGGTCGGCGCATAAGCGTGGCGGACGGATTTGTTCCGGGCGATTCATATCTGTATAAAGCGGATGTGCGCATCGATTCAACGGGGGTTACCGCGGTAGAAATTATCGTCACTTATTACGACGCCAGCAATCAGGTCATTCAGACAAATACGACAAGCCATGCCGAGACGGCAAGCTGGCCGACCGAAACGAATTACGGTATGGGCGCAGCGACAACCGGCGATGCCGCTGTATACGTCGCTCGAAACGATGCCGCATACGCGGAGAAGGCTAAGCAACGGCTATTGTATCAGCTGCGGCAGATGCACAAATGGACCGTCAGGCAGCTGAGCGGCGAGGACCCGAGAAACATCGCCGCATTTTATTCTACGACCCGAACCGTAAATTATTTGGCCCAGGTGTATGACGCCATCTACGATGCGGCAAACGGCGGGGTTAAAGTAATTACGCCGGAAGAGGATGCGGAAATACGTTACTTGTTTGCGTGGATGGGCGCGCAGTTCAGCAATATCGCCTATTACAATATTGAAGATGCGGAGCAGAAGAAGAACAATATTACCTTGGACCGCCATGCCGCACTGGGCATGTATGCGATGGCGTTTCCGGAGTTTACGAAATCTGGCGAATGGTATGCGTCCGGCATCAACGGAATCAAGTGGATGATGAAAAATGTGGTGACGGATGACGGGGCTTGGCCGGAGTCGTCCCGGTATCATGGGGGAATGATGAGGACGCTGGTTCCACTGGTTGCGGCGATGAAGAAGACACATCCCGGAGACGCGGCTTCCGACTGGTTTGCTTATACCAATACAGACCCGGATTTGGAGGTCAAACGGAAGTTTAAGCGTTTCGTCTCCTGGTTCGTGCAGATTCAGACGCCACGCGATCCGGTCGGTTATTACGCCGATCCAATTACAGGGGCGGCCAATTACCATAACGTCGCGCTGACTCCCGGAATTGACGACGCCAACTGGGAACCGGCCTGGTTTGCTCCCATGGCGTGGGCGGCCTCCCAGTACCGGGTATCAGATCCGGATACGGCTGGAAAGCTGATGTGGACGTGGGACCGCGGCGGCCGAATGTGGTCGCCGGAAGCGACGCCTGCCAACGTGCTTGCGTCTTACACGCTGCTCGATCCAAGTGTAAGCGCCGTAGCGCCGACGCTTTCGTCGGCAAGCACCGACTTCTTTTATCAAATATTGCGGGATCGGGTGAATACGTCCGAAGAAGATTATTTGCTTTTCGCTGCGGGCGACAAGCATATTCACGGCCATTTCGGGCATACGGGCATCTCGCTGTGGTCCAAAGGAACGCCGCTGCTGCTGGACAGCGGGGTCGTGGACTACGGGCAATCTTTGATTCAATGGTATAGAAGGTCGTCCGCGCAAAACCGGATCGCTCTGTACACCGATGCCAATATGGAAAATATTAAATTCTGGGGACCGTGGAATTCGACAGTTCTCCCGTCATCGTTTTCCGAAAAGCTGGATTACGTCGGCGGAGATACGGCTGTTCCCGCCTACTCGGATCCGGATGCGTCTCTTGCCGCGAAACGTCATGTATTTATGGTGAAGTCGCCGTTTAAGGCGTATGTGCTTTGGGACGATATGCGGGGAATTCTTCCGGCCTATACTAGCGCAGCGTATTGGCTGAACGCATTTACGAACCAGAATATTGGTTATTCCGGTTCGCTTGCCACCGTATACGGATACAATAATGTGGATTTGGACATTCAGTTCCTCGAACCGTCGGTTACGCTCAGCAGCGCCAACTTCGGAGATTCCGGCCTGGGCGGCGAACGTTACGCAGATAGCCAAAAGCTGAACCGGATTTCACAGCAGAAATTCATCAAGGTGCCTGTACCTATCGCTAACCAGGAACTGTCCGCTTTGACCGTGCTGTATCCTAAAGAGCATGGAGCGGCCGGATTGACGTACACAAACATGAGTGTGGTTTCGCCGCTTGATACAAGCAAGCTGAAGGTAGTGAAAGTCAGCGATAGCGCAGGACGTTATTTTGTTCTTGCCGTCAATGCGAGCAGCGCCGTCAAGAACGTGACCTTCACATCGGCGGACAGTTTGCGGGATATGAAATCGGGGGCCGTCTTCGCTGCCAGCAGCGGCGCGGTGACGCTGGAGCTCGCAGCCAATTCCATAGTCTTATTGGAAAAAAGTCAATGAATGGGCTTGGCGTATGGCAAGGAAGGGGACTGATTGCGGTGTTATAAAGCTAATTAAAATATGTCGCGTTTATTAGCCCGGCATGGGGACGGTATTGCTACCGTCCCCATGCCGTTTTGTTTTGTCTAGCGCTGCTTTGAGGTATGGTCATTCCTCTTTATAGCCGTAAGTCGCGGAGAGCTCTTTGCCTTTTTGCATAATAAAAGCGGCCATTTCGTCATCTTTGTGCTGCGGCACAATGTTGATGAATCCAACGACAACGATCGATCCGATCAGTTTATTGGCATAATTAAGAATTGGCACGGAAAGCGACGAAATTGAAGGCACCAGCGGCTCCTTGGCAAAAGAGATGCCGCTCGTCCGGATCAGCGAGTATTGTTCTTGTAACGCGGCCTTGTCCGAATCGCTCATATTGCCGGTTTGCTGAAGCAGCCACTCCGCGATGACGTCATGGTCCATGTAAGCCGCGAATATTTTGCCCGTTGCCGAAAGCACGGGCAGGGCGGTGCCGATCTGGGCGCCGATGTTCAGCCCGGAGTTCAGGTTGGTCATTTTGACAACCAATGGGCCATTAAGGGACCAGGTCGTCAGCAAGGTGGTGCATTTGGTGACCCTGCTGATTTCGTGAAGGGTTGAGGTGGCCCGGTCGATCACATTGTCGCGGTTGACCGCGGTCATGCCGTATTCAACCAGCTTGCTGCCCAGCGAATATAAGCCGGTCTCTTTTTCTCTGTATAAAATGCCCTGCTGAGTGAGTGTATTTAAATACTTGTACAGGTTGCTTTTGGTAATTTGGGTACCTTCATGAATCTCGTTAAATTTGAAGGGCTCCTCACGCGAAGCAACAAGATCCAGTATTTGAAAGCCTTGCTGCAAAGATTGAATCGTCGTGGAGGATTTGGATTCTGACATGCAGGACAACCTTTCTGTTATGTTCCGTTTTTTTTCTTAACTATAAATGAATCAAAAGCCGCAAGCAAGGAGATCGTCTGTGGAGCCTTCTCTGCAAAAAAAGAAAAAATAGAGGCTTTACACTCCAAAAAGATCAGAGTATATTATACGTATAGATAACTTAATTCACTATTATGATAATACATTAATGGATGGAGGTATCCAAGCATGAAAACATTCCTGGTGTTCATCCAAAGAAAGCCGGGTTTTACAGGGGCGTCGATCCCGGGCCATCGCGAGCATCTCACGCAACTTCGGGAGCAGGATCGCATCGTTCTGGCCGGAGGTTTTCCCGATCAAACGGGAGGAGCTTACGTCGTGAAAGCTGAGGATCATGAAGCGGCGGCCAAACTCGTTGAGTTGGACCCTATGTTTGCAGAAAATGAATGCGTTTACGTCGTGAAAGAATGGAATGCTCAATAATCAAGAACCACTGCAAATAGCAAAGGAGAGGTTATTTTATGAAACTGGTAACTTATCAGTCGGCAGGCATTAAACGAATTGGAAGCGTACACAATGAGCAAATCATCGACCTGAACTACGCTTACCGCAGCATGCTGGAAGCGGACGGCTCACTTCGAAGCGAGCAAATCGCCGAAGCGTTTGTGCCGCCGCATATGGTCGAATTTCTGAAAGGCGGGGAGCAAAGCATGCGTGCGGCAAAAGAAGCGGCGGCTTATGCTTTGAGCCATGCGGAATCGCTGTCTTACCAAGTGTTTCACAACGTTAACGAAGTGAAAATCGAAGCGCCGGTAACTACGCCGGGCAAAATCATCTGCGTCGGACATAACTACCGCGAGCACATTCTGGAAATGGGCCGTGAGCTTCCGACCATCCCGGTTGTTTTCGCCAAGTTTGGCAACACCGTGGTTGGTCCTCAAGACGATATTCCTTTCTACCCCGTATCCGATCAGCTCGACTATGAAGCGGAATTCGCTTTTGTCATCGGTAAACGCGCCCGCTGCGTATCCGAAGCCGACGCATTGCAATATGTAGCCGGATATACCGTGGCCAACGACGTCACTTACCGTGATCTCCAGCGCCGCACGATCGAATGGCTGCAAGGCAAAACGGTAGAGGGCAGCGCGCCGATGGGACCGTGGCTTGTGACCGCCGACGAGTTGGGCAATCCGGCGGGCCTGGACATCTCGCTGACCGTTAACGGCGAGCGGCGGCAGCACTCCAATACGGCAAATCTCGTATTTACCGTGCCGTTCCTCATTCAGTTTCTGTCCAATCTGATGACATTGGAGCCAGGAGATATCGTGCTGACCGGCACGCCCGGGGGAGTCGGCGTAGCCCGCGAGCCGCAAGCTTTCTTGAAAGAAGGGGATGTGGTTCGTGTGGAGATCGAGAACATCGGGGCGCTGGAAAACCGGGTTGTCCGGGTGAACGAGGGGGTGCGGGGATGATGAGCAACAAACAAGCGGTACAATCGGTTGAGACAACTCTGGAACAAATCATTGCCATCGCGGAAAAGCTTCCGGATGAGGTCGTGCGATATAAACCGGCGGAAGATAAATGGTCGGTGCTTGAAGTGCTATGTCATTTGGAAGAAGCGCTGCCTTATTGGCTCGAAGAAATTCAGCGTGTTGTAGCGGCTCCGGGCAGCGAATGGGGGCGGGGACTGACGCATGAAGGCCGCCTTCAGGCGGTGGCCGAGGCAAACTCGCGTTCCTTGGATGACGTACTGCCCAAGCTGGGGGCCGTAAAACGGCTGATTCGGGAGACGCTGACTTCCATCAGCGAAGAAGCGCTGCAGCAGCAAGCTCCAAGCCGCAACCCGCGTTTTGGAACGAAACCGCTGCAGTTTATCGTCGATCATCTGCTGGTGGAGCACGCCGCGACGCATTTGGCGCAAATCAACCGCAATATCCATCAATATAACGAATCTCATTCCACACAAAAATAAAGGAGTTGTTCTCGAATGGCTGAAAAAAACGAATTCATGCAAAGCAAAATCGTCACCGATTTTAATAAGGAAATCGAGCGTTTCCACCTCGGGCCGCTTTGGAACGCCATTCCCGATCTGATGCATCATCAGCCGACGCCGCAGGCGATTCCTTATCTTTGGAAGTGGGAAACGCTTCACGCCAAGCTGATGGAGGCCAGAACGATTTTTACCCCGGAGCGGGGCGGAGAGCGGAGAGCGATCTATTTGCAGAACCCCGGTTTGACTTACCGTCAGCCGTGGGGCTGGGCATCGACAACCGCCACGCTGTATGCGGCAGTACAGCTGATTTTGCCGAGGGAAACCGCACCGTCGCATCGTCATACGCAAAGTGCAATCCGGTTTATTATGCAAGGAAGCGGCGCATACACCATCGTGCAAGGAGAGCGGATCTATATGGAGGAAGGGGACTTCCTCATCACTCCGAAAGGACTGTGGCACGGCCATTCCCATCCCGGAACGGAACCGATGATTTGGATGGACGCCCTTGATATCCCGACCATTTATTCGCTGGGCGGAACGTTTTTTGAGAATTATCCGGAAAAAATCGAACAGCCGAGTTTACCGGACAATTACTCTTCCTCGCGTTATGAGGGCGGCATGGTGCGTCCCGTTTCGGACCGCTACCCGATGGTCGCTCCGCTGGGATCGTATAAATGGGCCCAGACGCTTGCCGCACTCAAAGGCTTAAGCCGTTTTGAGCCGGATCCGTACGAAGGGTATGCGGTCGAGTATATCAATCCGTCCAACGGGAAAACGGCTAATCCGACGATTGCTTCCTGGATGCAGTATTTGCCGAAGGGGTTCAAATCCAAAGCGCATCGCCATACAAGTTCGACGATTTATCAAGTGCACCAAGGTTCGGGCTGCACTGTAATAGGCGGCACCAGGTTCAATTGGTCGAAGGGCGATTATTTCGTTGTGCCGAATTGGGCTTGGCATGAGCATGAAGCAAGTGAAGATGCGTTTCTGTTCTCGGTCAGCGATCTGCCGATTATGGAGAAATTCGATCTTCAGCGTGTAGAAAGCTTCGAAGCAAATAACGGACATCAGAACGTAACCGAAGAATTCAGGCCATTATTGCCATAAATGATTGCTATCATTCACGATCAGCCTATTTTGCGAATGTTGCGGAATTCGCAGTGATTCTATGTAGAACACATGGACATACGGATCTATTACCATGAGAGGTGTATGAGGATGACACAAATAAAAGAAGCTCCATTTATTATTGTCGGCGGCGGAATCGGCGGTTTGGCCTCCGCTTTGGGGGTTGCCGGCACAGGAAGAAACGTCGTCGTATTGGAACAGGCTCCGGAATTCGGCGAGATCGGCGCAGGCATTCAATTGGCGCCTAATGCAACGGCTGTGCTTAAGCAGCTCGGCGTGTTTGATACGATTGCGCAGCATGCCGTTTTCCCGAAAAGACTGGTGCTGATGGATGCAATGAAAGGGACGGAGCTCGCTTCGCTTGATTTGGGCGACGCTTTTCTGGAACGGTACGGAGCGCCTTATATGGTGCTTCACCGCTCCGACCTGCATAAAGGCCTGCTGGAAGCTTGTATCGCCGACAGCCGGATCTCGCTTGTCAACAATCAGACGGTTGTAAGTGTAACACCGGTGGGCGGTCAGCGAACGGAACTGACCTGCCAGGACGGGACGACTTATATTGCCGAAGCCGTGCTTGGTGCGGATGGATTATGGTCCAAAACCCGGCCGTTGTTTTCCGACGATCAACCCGTATGCTCGCAATATGTGGCATACCGCGGGGCGCTGCCGATGTCGGAAATCCAAGTTGAAGCCAGCATGGACGATGTCATCATGTGGATCGGTCCCAATCTGCATTTAGTTCAATATCCGGTGCGCAGCAAAGAGCTTTACAACCAAGTTGTTGTGTTCAAAAGCTTCAAATATAAAGAGGGCAGCGACGATTGGGGCACTCCCGATGAGCTCGATGAGCATTTCGGGCCATGCTGCGAGGCGGTCCGCAATGCCGTGACGTACATTCAGCGTCAACGCCGCTGGCCGATGTACGATCGGGAGCCGATCGACAGCTGGGTGGACGGAAACATCGCCTTGATCGGCGACGCAGCGCATCCGATGCTGCAGTATTTGGCGCAGGGCGGCTGCCAAGCGCTGGAGGATGTGGCATGCCTGACGGAGCTGCTGAGCAACCACGAGGGCGGCAGCACCGCCGAAGTGTTCCAAGCTTATCAGCAAGAACGCCTCTCGCGTGCCTCGGAAGTGCAGCGCAGTGCGCGCAAGTGGGGGGACATCATTCACGCTGTCGATCCCACGACGATTCTGCTGCGGGATACGATTATGAAAAACCATAAGCCCCACGAATTCGGTTATGTGGATTGGCTTTATGGACGGCGCTACGGCGCAGCGCCTAAAACGGCTAGCTCCCAATAATTAAGCTTTAATAATCGTCCGTTTAATGCAGTCCGGCAGATTAATCCCGCCGGACTTTTTGTGTGCTGATCTTTGGGTCAATTACGGCCTTAAGGAACAGCGTTTTTTCTTTGCCGGACAAGCCGGAACAGCCGCAAAAAGCCGGATTTGATTATAGACGGTAACTCCGAAAATCGTTACGATTACATTGTCGATTTGATCGGCTCAAGCGGAGGAACGAATACATGAAGGCACTGAAATCGAGCTATTTTCACAAAATGATTATATTTTGCTTTTTTCTCATTACGTTCCCTGTTGTCACGGTAGGCGGGTTTTCTTATATCCGCGCCTCGCATACGATCCAGGAAAAAGTAAATACGGGCTCCCTGCAAATACTGCAGCAGATGCAAACCAGGGTCGAACAAAGCTTACGGACCGCCGACAACGCTTTAACCCAATTCATTGCGGCTTCTTCCGTTTCGAAATTGCTGGCCAATGATGTGCGGGATGTGCAACGGAGCAGCAATATTCAAATGATCGAAGAGCTGCAGGAAGGGCTTAGACGAATTCAGACCTATGACCTAGGCATGAGCGATGTCCAGTTTATTCAACTGCGTTACCAATGGAAGATGACGAACAAGGGATATGAACCGTTTGCGTCCGACGAGCCGGATTGGATGCGGATCCTTGGGTCCAAAAGGGGTTCTTACTGGAATATGGGCGACAACTCCATCGATTTGGTCAAAACGCTGCCGTTGACTGCCCTGGACCCTCCCGCGGCCGTCATCTTGAAGGTTCCTTATGTGGAGATCGCCAAATATTTATCCGTAAACGAGGAACTGGGAAAGCCGTTTATCATGGATGGCGCCTACCGGATCATTGCCGCTGCCGACTCTTCCCAAATCGGCTTGTCCACAGCCGCGCAGCCCTATATGCGGCAGCTGAAGGAAGCAAAAGAAGAGCGGGGCATCATTCCTATCGATATGAATGGGAGCCGCTACAATCTCATATTCAGCAGGTCCGTCTATAACGGCTGGACCTACGCATCCTTTGTCTCCATAGAAGCGATGACCCGCGAGTCCGAGTCGATCAAATGGTTTACGCTCCTCGTATGCGCATTAGTTCTTGCAGCTGGGATTGCCGTTTCGTTATTTGGCACGAGAAAAATGTATTTCCCCATATTGAGACTGTATCGGGAGCTGTTCTCTGCCGCTGCCGGGCAGACAGGTCCGCTTAAGGGCAAGGACGAGCTTCAACTGATCGGCGAGAAGTTTCGCGCTTATGCCCACACGGAGAAGAAATTGAGCAGCGAGCTGCAATATCAGCGTAATCAGCTTCAGGACTTCTATATCATGAAGCTGTTTCTAGGGGAAGCCAAGCAGCAGGAGATGGAAGACAAGCTTCTGGCGGGCGGCGAGACATGGAACAGCTTGCGGGTTGTTGTCGTGCAAATCGACACGCTGGAAGCGACAAGGTATGAGGAGAAGGACAAGGAACTGCTCTTGTTTGCCGTCAACAATATCGTCACCGAACTTGTTCCTGCGGCAGACCGTCTGCTCAGACCGATCGTGCTGGATCAATCGCAAGTCAATGTCATCAGAAGCAATCATCTCACTTCGGAAGAAGCTGCAGGGTTTATAGACCAAATAACCCGCGAAATTCAACAGACGGTTAAGCATTATTTGCATATCAAGGTGAGTTTGGGCATCAGCCGGCCGTTTCATTATGTAACGGGAGCCCATCGCGCGTACAAAGAGGCGCTTGAAGCGCTTAATTACCGCATTAAGCTAGGTCATGAGGCGATATTGTACATCGCCGACGTTCAGCCCCATGACCGTTCGTTGCCCGAATATCCGGAGAAGCTGAAAAACGATTTGATCGATGCGATCAAATTGTCGAATAAAGAACAAGCCTACCAGCTGCTGCAGCAGTTTTCGCATGAAGTGTTCAGCGTGCAGCTGTCGCATAGAGAATACCAGATCATGATGATCGGCCTGCTTACGGATTTGCTCAGGGTGCTGCAGGAATCGGGCGGGCTGCTGCAATCGTTGTACGAGGAAGAGAAATCGCTGTTCGATCGGCTGTTTGAGCTTCAGACCTCAACGGAAATCGTAGATTGGTTCTTCCATTCCATCATTGCTCCGTCGATCCGGCTCCTGGAGGAGCAGCAAAGCCGCCAGTATGTCCGCATATCCGAAGAAATGATCGGCATGGTGCACAGCGACTACGATAAAAATCTGACACTCGAAATATGCGCGTATCGGATTAATTACCATCCCGATTACATAAGGCATGTGTTCCGCAAAGAAGTGGGAATCCCCTTCGGTGAGTATTTGGCGCAATACCGGCTGCAGATCGCCAAGAAGTGGCTGGCCGAAACCGATATGAAAATATCGGAGATTGCTGAGAAGCTGCAATATAACAATTCGCAAAACTTCATCCGTTATTTTCGGAAAATGGAAGGCATGACTCCCGGGCAATACCGGAACGCTACAGACGCCGGCGCGGCGGATCTTCACTGATCCGGCCGCGTTTTTTGGCTTCGCACCGCACGTAAGCCGCTGCGGATTATGGAACAGCCGCCGGGGATTGTATCGGGTCCGGCTTCTTGCTCCCCGCATAAGCAGCCGCTGCGGATTGTAGACGGCACCGCTGCCGTTCTTTTACGATAACACCGAAACCAACGCTAACCGGAAATGGAGGACGTATATGAAATGGAGGAAACGTACGCGAATGCCGTAAAGACGAGGGTGCAGACGAGCCGTTTGCATCAGCGGATTCGTCAAATGAAGGTGGACCGCTGGCTGTACCTTATGCTGGCCCCGGGTATTTTATATTTTGTATTATTCAAGTATTTCCCGATGTGGGGCGTTTTTCTCGCCTTTAAGGATTACCAGCCTTTCCTTGGGTTTTGGGGCAGCAAATGGGTGGGCTTGCGGCATTTCGAGCGCTTTTTTAGCGACCCTTCCTTTTGGATTTTGTTTCGCAATACCTTTTACATCGCTTCTTACAATCTGATTTTTTATTTTCCGCTGCCCATCCTGATCGCGCTTATGCTCAACGAGGTGAGAAACGAGCTGTTTAAGCGGCTGGCGCAAACTTTCGTGTATGTGCCTCATTTTTTCTCGTGGGTCGTGATTTCAGGACTTACCTATATTTTGCTCACTACAGAAGGGGGAATCGTCAATGAGCTGATTCAATACGGGGGCGGGGAGAAAATTAATTTCTTGCTGAATAAAGACTGGTTTCGTACGATCATTACGTCACAGATCATTTGGAAAGAAACCGGCTGGGGGACGATCATTTTTTTGGCTGCGCTCTCCGGTGTCGATCCGTCCTTGTACGAAGCTTCGCGTATCGACGGAGCGGGCCGCTGGCGGCAGCTCATCCATATTACGCTACCCGCCATTCGCAGTACGATCATCATTTTGCTGATACTTCGGCTGGGCAATTTCCTGGAGCTGGGCTTTGAGCAGATTTATTTGATGTTGAACGCGATGAATCGCGAAGTAGGCGAGACATTCGATACGTACATTTACACCAACGGCATCCAGCAAGGGTTGTTCAGCTATACGACAGCGGTCGGATTGTTCAATTCCTCCATCGGCCTTGTCTTAATTGTGACCGCCAACGCCATAGCCAAACGCTTCGGCGAAGAAGGCGTCTACTAGAAATCCGCAAGGAGGAAAAGGAGCATGGTCCAAGACCGATCGCTAGGCAGCAGATTGTTTAGTATCATTAATTATACGCTCATTAGCTTGTTTGCTTTAACGACGATAATTCCGTTCGTTCATGTGACAGCAGCTTCCTTCACGACAGCGGAGGAGCTCCGGCAGCAGCCTTTTGTGCTGTTTCCGACTGCGTTCTCGCTGGATGCCTATAAGTATATATTGACTACCGATACGGT
The DNA here is from genome assembly GCF_004307995.1 of Paenibacillus thalictri. Classification (GTDB taxonomy): domain Bacteria; phylum Bacillota; class Bacilli; order Paenibacillales; family NBRC-103111; genus Paenibacillus_AF; species Paenibacillus_AF thalictri. The sequence continues at coordinate 115,412 of NZ_SIRE01000009.1, forward strand.
CGTTCGCAGCATGGGGGTTACCCTGTTTATCACACTTGCCGGTACGTTCGTCAATATTGCCATGACAACACTTATGGCTTATCCGTTATCCCGCAAAACGTTAGTCGGACGCAGCCGCATTATGCTGATGGTGCTGTTTACGATGCTGTTTCAGGGGGGCATGATTCCGACCTTCCTTGTAGTGAAGCAATTGGGGCTGCTTAATACGTATTGGGCCGTTATCCTTCCGGGAGCCATCAGCGCATTTAATCTCATTGTGATGAAAAATTTTTTTCAGCAGCTTCCCGACGGTCTGGAGGAGTCGGCCAAAATAGACGGAGCCAACGATCTGCTCATCCTGCTCAAAATCGTCATTCCGTTATCCATGCCGGCCATTGCGACATTTTCGTTATTTTACGCGGTGGGGCATTGGAACTCGTTCCTGACTCCCGTGCTGTATTTAAATAACCCCGAGAAATGGCCGATACAGGTACTGCTGCGGCAGATCGTGATTATGTCTCAAGGCGGCTTCGGCGATGCCGCGGAAATGGGAGCCGATTTTGTGCCGCCTCCCGAGCAGACGCTAAAGTCTGCGGTCATCGTGTTTGCTAACCTGCCGATTCTGCTTGTGTATCCTTTTCTGCAAAAGCATTTTGCCAAAGGCGTGTTTCTCGGCTCGGTGAAGGGCTGAGATCGAACTATGTGAAGGGAGCGATTTTTCAAATGCATACGCACACGAAACGATTTACGTCCGGAGCTTGCTTGGCGGCTTTATCGCTAAGCCTGCTGTCGGCTTGCGGAGATACTCCATCCGCGCAAACAGGGGGAGAGCCAAAGCCGCAAGTCCCGGCGCAGGGCCCGACAACGATTTCGGCCATGCTGCCTTATTTCACCACGGAGCCGCCCAAAGCGGACAATCCCGTGTTCAAGAAGCTGGAGGAGATGACGAACACCAAGCTTAACATGACTTGGGTGCCGAATGCGGCCTATAAAGACAAGCTGTCGGTCAGTCTGGCCTCCAATGACCTGCCGCAAATATCGGTTATCGTGAATTTGGAAGGCGGCATTTATGCGCCGAGCATTTTAAACGGCGTACGTTCAGGAGCGTTCTGGGAAATTGGACCGATGTTGAAGGATTATCCCAACCTGTCGAAGCTGAACAAGGAAGTGCTGGACAATATTTCGCACGACGGTAAGCTTTATGCGCTGTATCGCCCTCGGGTACTGGCCCGCGGCGGCGTGATTTTCCGCAAGGACTGGCTGGATGCGCTGAGCCTCAAGGAACCGCGTACGATCGACGAGCTGTACAACGTCATCAAAGCATTTACGTTAAACGACCCGGACAAAAATGGCAAAAACGATACGTACGGCTTGATCTCGCGCAAGGGCATCGCCGATCTGGATATGCTCTCCGGGTTTTTCGGAGCCGGCAACGGCTGGGAGCAGCGCGAGGGCAAGCTGGTTCCGAGCTTTCTGACGCAGGAATATATGGATGCGCTGCAGTTTTACCGCCGTTTGTATACGGAAAAATTGATGAATCCCGATTTTGCGGTTTCGGAAGGAAACCAAAGCAAAGCGTTGTTTGAAAACGGCAAGGGCGGGGTCGTTATTTCAACGGCCATCGACGATGTTATCGCCAATGACAGGGAAATTAAAAAGATCAATCCGAAAGGAGCCGCCGATATCGTTTCGCGGATTCAGGGACCGAAGGGTGAGAGAATACTGGCCTCCTCCGGCTACAACGGGATCTTCATGTTTCCCAAGAGTTCCGTAAAGACGGAAGCCGAGATGCGTGCGATTCTTACTTTCTTCGATAAGATGCTTGAGCCGGATATCGCTAACCTGCTGAATTGGGGAATCGAAGGCAAGCACTACCATATGGAGAACGGTAAAGCGGTGACTACGGAAGCGGAGCAAAAGCTGAAGGTGGACGATTTGACGCCGGTGATTCAGCTCAGCATTGCGATGGATACGGATGCGCCGCTTGAGGGCGTAAGCACGCCGCTTGAACAGAAGCTGAAAAAGATGTTTAAGGAGAACGTTCCGATTGCCGTGCAGAATCCGGCTGCATCGCTGATTTCGCCGACCCTTTCCGAAAAAAGCGGTGAATTGGATAAAATTCGCAACGATGCGAAGGTGAAATTTATTCTTGGCGAGATTGACGAAAACGGCTGGAATCAAGAGATGGAGAAGTGGAAAAAATCCGGGGGCGAGCAAGGCATCGCGGAAATCAACGCGGAATACGCCAAACGCAAAAAATAAGCCGCATCTGCACCAGGATACCTGCATAAGTACGTAACTTTATGAATGATGGGGGACGTTACTTTGAGAAAAAATGAGATATCCTTATTGCTTGCCGTATTGCTGCTGGCCTCTTTGTTTGTCGGGTTCCCGCAGAACGGCTACGCGGTGGCGGGGACTGGCGAACCGGCAAGCTCGCATGCAATGCAAGAGACATCTTCCGCAGCCAGCGCCGAGATCGTACCATATCCCGTATTGCCTGGAGCAGCAGCAAGCACCTCTTATACCGTAAAGGTGAACGGACAAGACGTGTTCACGGAACAATTCGGCGATGTCAGCTATGCGCGGTTTTCTTATTCGGGCACGGTGCAGGTCGACGTATACGCCGGCGAGACAATACAATCGTTTGGCATCAGTCCGCTTCACGATGAGATTGAGGGAGTCAAGGATGGAAACCGCCTCACCTTCAGCCTCTCGGAGCCCAAAGCTTTGATTATTACGGTGAACGATCTCGAGAGGCTGCTTCTTTTTGCCGACGGCTTGGAAACTGAAGCGCCTGTTATCGGCGCTCCCGGCGTCGTCAACCTAGCGAGCTATATGCCGGCCGACCGCGATTCCGATACGGCGGTGACCGCGCTGTTTCAGCAGGCGATCGACGATACTTCCGCGCTGGATAGCGGCGCGGGCGGGATTTTAGTTGTTCCCGACGGGAAATACATGACGGCCCAGCTGAAATTAAAAAGCAATGTGCATCTGTATTTGCAAAGCGGAGCATGGATACGCGCTGTGCCGGAATTTAACAGCATTAATTATCCGACGCAAAATAACGGCGATTCCTCTTTTATTTTTATAGGCGACGCCCAGCATGTGAAAATTACGGGAAGAGGCTTCATTGACGGCAATGGGATGGCCGTCCGCACGCTCAACCCTGATGCGAACATCAAGCTGCTGAGGACGGCCGATGCGTCGGATCTGCTGATCCGGGACGTGTACTTCAGAGATTCCGCCAGATGGTCGCTTCATCTGCTGTACGCCAGCGACGTCACATTGACAAACATTAAGCTGATTAATGATCTTCGGGGAGGACTGGACCCTGTCAATCCCGAGTTGCTGCGCCCGACGGTAACCAATACCGATGGAGTAGACATTGACGCTTCGCAGAATGTAACGGTGGAAGGCAACTTCATCTACACGGGTGACGATGCCATTTCGCCAAAAGTGAGCAACTATATGAATTTGCAAAGGCCGACATTCGGCCTGAATATTAAAAATAATGTATTATGGTCGTTAAAAGTTGCGATGAGAGTGGGCGATGAGTCGCTGGCTGATATGTATGACATCAACTTCGAAAATAACGACGTCATTCGCGCAGACCGTTTTCTAACTATTTGGGCGGGAGATGCAGTCCGTCTTCATGATATTAATGTGATTAATAATCGCGCAGAGTTTATCGGCGGCAATTACAATGAACGGTATTTTCAATTCGTAATCCAGAAGAAGCGCGCGGCCATAAATCCAGGCTGGATTGATCGTGTTCTTGTCAAGGATTTCACCGGCTTGAACAAGGCGGAGCAGCCTTCCAGTATCGAAGGTTTTGATGCCTGGCATCTCATTACGAACGTAACCTTCGACAATGTCAAGATCGCTGGAATAACGGCTGCAAACAAAGCGGATATGCCGTTGCGGTTCGTCAACCGCTACTACAACAATGTGGCGTTTCTTCCATCCGGGACCGCTTATTCCGGATCTTCGCTCACGCCATACACTTATCCTGATCCTTCTTTGATCACTTCCGTGGAAGCGGAAGACATGGAGCTTGTTCATTATACCGTGGAAGACCAGCCCATAGCATCCGGCGGGAAAGTAATCAAGGTGACCGGAACAGGCACGGCGGATCAGCTTTTTGACCGAAATACCGGCATTTACGACGTCATTGTTCATTATTTTGACGAAAACGACGGGAACGCTTCTTACAAGCTGTTTGTTAACGGATCTCAAGTGGATGCGTGGATTGCGAATCAGGATCTGGGCTCCGCTTCAGTCTCCGATAACTCGCGGACAACCCGGCTTATCCCGGGAGTATTGCTGAAACAATGGGATGAGGTCAGGATCGAAGGCACCTCTCAAGCGTCGGAAGCGGCGCGAATCGATAAAATCGAATATGTGTTCAAAACGGAGCCCGATTGGTCAGGCACCGGCGGGATTGCGGGGACGGTAACCGACGATCTGGGCAGCCCGGTTTCGGGGGCTTCGGTTCAGACCACCGTTTCCGGAGCGGTGTACAGGACATTCACGGATGCGGCCGGCGCCTATTTGCTCCAGCATGTTCCGGCAGGTACCTACGCCGTGAAGGCGGCAAAAAGCGGATATAGCGAAAGCACCGCGTCAGCAATTCCCGTGTCTGTGGGATCGACCATGTATAACGTCAACTTTTTGATGCCTGTTGTTTCCACGATTCCGCATCTGGCGGCTCTTCAGGTATCCGGTTCGATTCCAGCGCTGGCCGCAGGCCAAAGCGGTTACGATCTAAACAAGCTGATCGTCACGGCTCGGGATCAATTCGGCGGCGCCTATCCAATTTCAGGTCTGCCGCTGTCATGGCATGTTCAATCGGGAGCCGTTTACGCAGCCGTTTACGGCAGCATGCTTCAGCCCTTAAGCACGGGTACGGGGGCGGTCACCGCAACGATCAACGGCGTGGAAAGCAATACGGTCAGTTTCGCTGTCTATCCATGGCAAGGAAGCACTCCGCGGATATTGTCGGTTGACCGCAGAGGGCTTACCAGCGGCGCCTACTTGTCCATTGCCGCTGCCGTTAACAGCTCCCCCGCTCTGAAACCCGGGGATCGCATTCAATTAGTGCCCGGCAGCGGACCTTACCGCGAGACCGTGTCCATTCACGCATCCGGCACGCCCGGCAACCCGATCGTTTTCGAAGGCAACGGCGAATTGGTCACCGGCTTTAATACATTCCAATTCACTCAGGAGGCAAACGGACAATGGACGTACACGCTGCCTGCTCCTATCGAGAACACGACGACCGGCGGCAACTCCAATACGTTCCGCCATCTGGTGACATACAATGGCCAGCGTCTTATGCTGGATCAGCGTTCGGGTCAGAATGCCGGCCAATTTACAAGCGATTATGCGGTATTGTCCGCGGATGGGAAAAAGCTGGTCTTGAACGCAAGCAAATCTTCGCCTACAGAAGGGTGGGAGATATCCGTTCGTCAAAACGGGATTGCCGTAGCCAGTCCGTACGCTTATCAAACGTACCGCAATGTTCGCGTTTCGGGAGCGCAGAACGACGGATTTAATATTCACGGAACAGGAAAGGGACTCGTGTTCGAGAACATTGAAGGGTTCCATAACTTTGACGAAGGTTATTCCGCTCATGACAGCACGGAGTCGTCCATCGACGGCGGGGTTTTCTGGGGCAACGATAACGGTATTTATAACCAGACAAGCGCGGCGCTGCAATTTACGGCCATTAACGTTGAGGCGCACAGCAATATCGGTGCTGGATTCACCTCTCAAGCCGGCAATAATTACTTAAACAATGTCCGTGTTTGGGACAATGGGGTCAGCAATGTTCGGCTGGGAGGAACTGTTGCGACCGTGAATGTCGTGACATACGAAAGCCGGTGGAATACGCGGCCATGGGTAGGATTTCAGGAGCTGCAAAATTATTCGCTGGGGGTTCAACTGAAGCCTTACACTTATTCTGTATATGCGCCTATCACGTATACAGGCATGGCTCCAACCGTTGTGCCGGCCAGCCAGCTTCCTCCGATGAGAGTGCCGTTCGACGACTGGAGGTATATTTATTTCACGGCCGCTCAATTGGCCGATCCGGCCATAAGCGGACCAACGGCCGATCCCGATCATGACGGGCTCACTAATTACACGGAGTATGTCACGGGACAGGATCCTAATCATTAAACCGGAACGTCTTGCCTGAAAAGAACAGTTCCGTGGATGAGATGATGTGAGCATACAAGAGGCATGCCTGCTTTAGCCGCTGCTTCGCGCGTCATGATCCAAATTGGAAAGGAAAATGAAACGACCTCCGAGAAGCCTAATAACGGGCTCCGGAGGTTGTTTGGCTTTAATGTCTGTGGAGCGCCTATTGCGCGTATAGCCGACAACCGGATCACGATTATATGTCTTGTATGGCCGGGCTAACGTTCTACAATTTCCGGGAAGCGCGGTAGCGTGAGGGACTCGTGCCGTACCGGTGGGTGAATACACGGCTTAAATAAAATCCGTTTTCGTAGCCGCACTGCCGGGCGATGCGGTCGAGCGTCTCATGGGTATTGACCAGCAGCGCCTGCGCTTTCTTCAGCCGCAGGTTCGTGACATACTCATTGGGGGACACGCCGTGCGCCCGCGTAAACCGTCTCGTCAGCTGAACGGGGCTGATGCGGTAGGAGGCCGCAACCTGCTTTAAGCTGACGGGTTCGGCGAGATGCTGCTGCAGCCAATGGGCTATGGCTTGCATGTCCGGGTCCTCAGGGTGATGGCGTGCGGCATCCTGCACCGACTCCTGCAAAGCCAGCATGTACCACAAATCGTTCAGCAAGTGGGCCGCCACTTGCAAGCTGCCGGGCGAGTCGGCGCCTTGACTCCACACCGTGTAATTGGAGGCGAGTCGGTTCACATCGTTGATACGGATTGCGCCGCATACGGGAGTCGGCGAGTCCGGGACATGTGGCCAATCGAAATGACAGAAATGAAACGTCAAGGGATCGATCACCCGGCGATGAAAGGGCACCCCAGGCGGACAAAACACGAGATCCCCGAAGTCCGCATCTCCTTCCGACTCTCCCGTCCGATAATGAAACTTGCCTTGCTCTACCGCAAACAACGTCCAATTCTCATACGTATCCACATCGAGCAGAAACCGCTCTTTTTGCACCCAATGGATGTCGGTCAGCAGAACGGGCAGGCAGGTCCATGACGTCATCGGATGTCCTCCTTGAAGAAGTGAAATAAAGTATATGTTCTATGATAATTCACTGTATTCCATAAGTAAATACGCTTGGGATAAAGTGAAACTATGGATGTATTTTTATAAAGAGGTGAACAAGGATGAGAGAAGAAACGGTGCAAGCGGATATGACGGTCGTCGGTGGCGGGCTGGCGGGCATATGTGCGGCTATTGCTGCGGCACGGCTGGGGCGTTCCGTCGCCCTTGTGCATAACCGTCCGGTGCTCGGGGGCAATTCGAGCAGCGAGGTGCGGGTGTGGGTTTGCGGGGCTACCGGACACGGAGTACAACGTTATGCGCGCGAAAGCGGCATTATGGGTGAGCTGTTTGTAGAGAATCAGTACCGCAACCCGGAAGGCAATCCTTATATTTGGGACTTGGTCCTGCTGGAGGCCGTTAAGGAGGAGAAGAACATTCGGTTGTTCCTTAACACGGATGTTCACGAAGTGGAAGCAAGCGGAAGCGAAGACGACCGCCGAATCGACGCCGTTACCGGCTGGATGATGGGGTCGGAACGGCGTATTCGCTTTTTGAGCGGCATGTACTTGGACTGCACGGGGGACGGGCTTATCGGGTTCCTTGCGGGAGCCAAGTTCCGTCTTGGGCGCGAAGCCAGAAGCGAATACAATGAGGAATGGGCTCCGGATGCTGCCGACGGCATTACGTTGGGCAGCACGATTTTATTTTATACGAAGGATGCCGGCCAGCCTGTGCGCTACCAGGCTCCAAGCTTTGCCAAGGATATTGCAAAAACGTCGATTCCGCTGAAACGTGTCATTCGCAGCGGCGATTCCGGCTGTCATTATTGGTGGATCGAGTGGGGCGGCGAATTGGATACGGTGCATGAAAATGAGCGGATTCGCGACGAACTGTGGGCGGTTATTTACGGGATATGGGACTATATCAAAAATTCCGGGCAGTTCGACGCCGACCATCTGACCTTGGAATGGGTCGGGGCACTGCCGGGCAAACGGGAATACCGCCGGTTTATCGGCGATTATGTATTAAATCAGAATGATATTCTTGCTCAGACGTTGTTTGAGGACCGCATCGGGTTCGGCGGCTGGTCGATCGATCTTCACCCGCCGCAAGGCATGTATTCCACGGAAAGCGGCTCGAAGCACCTGCACTCCGATGGCGTCTACCACATCCCTTTTCGTTCGTTATATTCTGTGAATACGTCGAACCTGATGTTCGCCGGACGTAATATCAGCGCTTCTCATGTGGCATTTGGCACAACTCGCGTGATGGCGACCTGCGCCGTGCTCGGCGAAGCGGCCGGCACCGGCGCGGCGCTTTGTTCCAAGCTAGGGATTGCGCCCCGCGAGCTGTATCACACCCGGCTGGCCGAGCTGCAGCAGACGATGCTCCGGCAGGATGCTTCGGTGCTGGGCGTGCGGAACGAGGATGCCGCCGATCTGGCGCTCCGCGCGAAAGTAACGGCATCTAGCGAACTGCGCAGACTGGCCGTCGAGCAATCCGACGAAACATTCGAGTTAAAGAGCGACATTGGCTTGCTGTTCCCTATAGATGACGAGGTGCAGAACGTACAACTGCTCGTTAGCGCGGCGGCCGACACTTGCTTGGAGGTGGAGTTGTGGGATACCGGCCGGGCCGAAAATTACGTGCCTTGCCGCTTGCAGGCGCAGTCGGCGACAGCCGTCCCCAACGGAGACAAAGTGTGGGTCACCGTCCGGCTGCCATGGCGCCCGGAAACACCGCAAAACGGCTTCCTGATTGTGAAAGCGAATGAACACGTTTGTCTGCACGTATCTCATACGCCGCTAACCGGTGTGCTTTCCTTTATTAAAGGAGAGCGGCCGATCGTATCCGCGGATCTTGAAGACCACCAGCCGGATCAGCCGATCGTCCAGTGGAGCATGAAGAGCTTGGTGCGCAAGCCGTTCTGTTTCCGGCTGGACGGCGACAGCGGCGCGTATGCGGCATCCCAAGCGGTTAACGGCTACAAACGCCCTTACGGCGGACCGAACCTATGGATGTCGGAGCGATTGCAGCAAGGGGACGAGGTTTATGTGGAATTGACGTGGGATGAACCGGTCGTGTTGTCGGAAGTACGGCTGACCTTTAACGACGATTGCAATGAAGATTTGATCAATTTGCACCACCATCGCACGCCGTTTGACATCATCCCGGAGCTGGTCAAAGATTACCGTATCGAATGCGCCGGACAGGACGGACAGTGGAAGCTCCTTCATACGGAACAGAGCAACCGCCGCAGAACAAGACGGCACAAGCTGCCGCAGCCGGTGGAAACCGACAAGCTCCATTTGGTCGTAACGGCTACGAACGGCAGCCCGTTCGCCGAGCTGGTCGAAATTCGGGTGTACGAATAAAGCATAGCAGCCTTCGCCGCAGCGCATGGACAACTTTGGCTGGCGAAGGCTGCTTTTTGTCATTGTTTTTCCGTTAGCGAGTAATTGGCGCTGTAAGCCCGGTATACGGGGTTCTCGCCGCATACCATCAAACCTTGACCCCAGTTCACATGCACGTCGGCCGTCGGGATGTCCAGCGGGTCCCTGTATTGAAACAACACGTTGCGCCGGTAACGCTCGCTGCGGTTGACGTCCGAACCGTGAATCGTCAAATAATTAAAAAACAAGACGTCGCCGGCTTTGGCGGGACACGGCGTCGCCACGGAAAGCGGATACTCTTTGTGGTCCAAATAATAACGGCCGACATGAGGCATAATGTCCTGTTTATGGCTTCCCGGAATGACGCATAAACAGCCGTTTTCCATATCGGCATCGTCAAGGTGAACGCTTGCCGCCATCATCGTATGACTGGCGTGGGGGAAATAAGGAGCGTCTTGATGAAGCGGGAACGCGGCGCCTTTCTCCGGCGGCTTCACCAGCATTTTGCTGTGATGGAGCTGGACGTTCGGGCCGATCAGCTTGCAGAGCACGGCGGCCATATTCGGGTGAACAGCGGCCCGGGTAAAGGCGGCATCGTGGTAATGCACGTCGTGGAACCCTTTTAAGACCAGCTTCTTTAATTCCTCCGGCGGCAGGTAATCTCCTTGCCATGTCGAGTTCGCATCATACTTCGACTGCGCCGCGCGGTGGATAATGCCGTCCACCGCTTTTCTCATCTGCTCCACTTCCGCTTGCTTGAAAACTCCACGCACAAGCAAATACCCCTGCTCTTTGTAAAAATCGACATCATCTTGCTTGATCATATGTGTATTCTCCTCTCGACAGCCGTATCATCGTTCATTTACACTTCAAGCATAAGGATTTTTGGCATAGGTGTATTTATTGAAAACGGACATTCTTTTAAGAAATTCCGCCAGAAGGTGAAGGTATGAATACGAGTCAATTTGCCGCGGGACGCGATTTTCTAAATGAAACGGTACAGCACTGTACGACGGGCAGCCTTTCGTTTCACGTTCATTATTGGGGTTGGCAGCACGCGCATTACAGCAATAAAGTGCACCGGCATTCTTATTACGAAGTATGCTTTGTGCTGACCGGAGAAGGGGAATACCAGGACGACGAGACGGTGTACACGCTCCGCCCCGGCTCGATGTTTGTTTCACGTCCCGGGATATGGCACCAAATCAGAAGCGATACGGGACTGGGGCTTATGTATGTCGCCTACGAATTGGACAAAGACGGTTGTTCTGAAGCATATGACCGGCAGTATGGCGAAAGGCTGGACGATCAATCGGTTTATATTGAAAGCGGCCTCGATCAATGGGCGGCTTTATACTGGCTCGGCTACTATTCGCAAGCGGCGACCCGGCCTTACGGGGATGACGAAATAAAGAGGATGGGCGGCATCTTATTATCCGGCCTGCTTCATCCTTTCATCGAGCATGAACAACCGGCGAGCCGTAACCCGAGCAAACGAACAAGCGAAACCCATTCCGCGATAGTACGCCTGTCCAAGCAATATATTAGGGATAATTTATCGAGACCGCTGCGGGCCGAAGACGTGGCGCGTTATATGAATGTGTCCGCACGGCAGCTGTCGCGGCTTTTTCAAATGGAGGGAGGCGACACCTTCGTCTCTTATGTGCGCAAGGAGAGGCTGCGGTTTGCGGAGATGCTTTTGAAGACGACCCTTCACTCTCTAAAAGAAATTGCCGAAGATGCGGGCTTCGGGTCCGTCCATTATTTTACCTCGGTATTCACCGAGCAATTGGGTGTGCCGCCGGGAGAGTACAGGAAACGCCATATGGCGGATATAGAGCAGCGCGAGAAGATTTGAACGGTTCCGGCTATGGGTGGAGCCACTGAAAAAGCAGCGGAGCGAGCGAAATCATGCTGGAGAAGCGACCTGCCGGTTGTTGTCTGATGTTGTTGGAAAAGATGGCTATGTTTATTAAAGTAACGGGCGGGATAGTCCGATGAACCGTATCCCGCCCTCGGCCTTTGGCTTGATTTTGAATAGAAAATAGCTATAATTATGTTTAAGTGATTAAACGAATGAACGAATGAACGAAAGGGCGGATCGTATGAGCCAGCAAACCGAGGATGTTTTGCAACAATTTAAAGATTGTATCCCTCTATTGGAAATGCTGACCGATGAAAACCGTCAAGCCATTATTATCCTGTTGGCACAGAACAAATCGGGACTTAATGTTAATACAATATCAGGCCATATGAATTTGTCTAGACCGGCTGTATCCCATCATTTAAAGGTGTTGAAACAGTCTGGTTATATTAAATCCGAAAAAAAAGGCGTAGAAAACTATTATGTACTGACTGTCCGTAAACCGCTTGAACAACTCAAATCATTAATTACTTCCGTTGAAGACGCGTGCAATTCGGCTCAATGATTACCATTGGACTTAAAGGGAATACTGTAGGGAAAACTTATTTTGCCTAATTGGTTCATTTGTTTAAACCAATAATCATTGGAGTGATTTGAAATGAAAGCTATGATCATTGAGAAATACGGGAAACATGTTCCATTAGTGATGTCAGAACAACCAATGCCTGATATCGGAGAACATGATGTGCTAGTGGAAATTCATGCAGCCAGCTTAAATCCTATTGACTATAGAATTAAGGAAGGGAAAATGAAATTCCTATTGAATTACAGGTTTCCTCTAATTCTGGGAAATGATTTCTCCGGAGTTGTAGTCAAGGTTGGTGATCGGGTGAATACATTTAAACCCGGAGACGAAGTTTACGGAAGACCCCGCAAAAACCGAATCGGAACATTAGCTGAATTTATTGCTGTTCATGAGGAAGATATTTGGCTGAAACCGCAGAATCTAACCTTTGAAGAGGCGGCATCGATACCGCTGATTGGACTTACGACTTACCAAGCTTTTGTTGATATATTAAATCTTCAAAAAGGCCAAAAAATTCTGATTCACGCAGGTGCGGGAGGCGTAGGAACCTTCGCCATCCAAATGGCCAAGCTGATGGGCGCTTTTGTTGCCACAACAGCAAGCGAGAAGGGCTATGATTTAGTCAAATCATTGGGGGCCGATCTCATTATTAATTATAAAAAAGACCATTTTGAAGAAATGCTTACCGGATATGACGCTGTTTTTGATACTTTAGGTGGAGAAGCTTTGGAAAAATCATTTCGGATCCTGAAACCAGGCGGACAAATCGTATCGATCTCCGGCATGCCTAACGCCAGATTTGGAAAAGAAGCAAAATTGGGTTGGATGAAAAATACAATTTTATCCATTGCAAGCCGTAAGATCAAAGCTCAAGAGAAGAAGAGCCAAACGAGGTATCACTTTCTTTTTATGAAACCAAGCGGAGAACAATTGAAGATTTTAAAACAATTTATTGAAGGGGGTCTCATTAAGCCCATTATTGATAAGGTGTATCATTTGAAAGATGCCGGGCAAGCATTTAATTACCTGGAAAGCGGCAGGGCAAAAGGAAAGGTAATCATTAGAATAAAGTAATTTTGGGGAAAAGCCAACCGATCCATAGATCATATACCAACTTTATCTCAGACCCAGCCCGTATCGTAGGCCGGGTTTACTGCATTTTTGGCAGCCAACTCTATGATCAGGAAACACCGGCTATGCAACGCGTTACGCAGGTCTGTTATTCATATGAATACCATTATTTAATGCGGTCAATGAACTTGCTCGCCGCGCTGGATAACGGCATGTTTCGCATAATCATAAACCCTACCTGGGAAGGCGGCAGCTTTACGTCTAATTGGACCTCGAACAGCGAGCCGTCATCCAACTCCTTGGACACAAATTCCCGAGTAATGTACGAGATGCCAAGCCCTTTACGCGCGAGCTCGATAAGCAGATCGACGCTTCCCACCTCGATGCCGGGTTTCAGCTCGTAGCCGTAGCCTTGGAACAATTCCGTAATCGCCATCCGCGCCCGGCTGTTTCGTGAGAACAGGATGATCGGATGCGTAAGCAGTTGATCAAGCGATAATATTTTACCCTTCAATTCGGCAAAATGAGGTCCGGCGACAAAGCAATCCTGCAGCTGAATACCCTGCATCACTTCCAATTGGGGATCGACAATCGGCATGCGCACCACGCCGAGATCGATCCGGCCTTCTTTGAGGAAAGCGATGATTTCCGGTGTCGTGCCATGGATAAGGGAGAGGCTGATGCCGGGATGATGTTGATGATAGTCTTCCAAGAAAGGCAGCAAATAATGCTTGAAAAGCGAATCGCTGCCGCCGATTTTCAACTCCCCGCTGTCCAGATTTTTCAGGTCGGCCATTTTCTTCTCGGCCAGCGAGATTAAAATGTGCGACTGCTCGATATAGGAATAGAGTATGGTGCCTTCTTGCGTCAAAGCAACCCCTTTGGGGTTGCGGTAAAACAGCGTAATGCCAAAGCTGTCTTCGAGCTGCTTGATGGCGTGGCTGACGCTCGGCTGGGTCAAATACAGGGCTTTGGCCGCTTGGGTCAAGCTGCCGGTTTTGGCCGCCCAGTAAAACACCTTGTACAACTCATAATTGTTCATAGACGTGGTCTATAGCTCCTGTGAAATATATTAATTACTTGTATGCCTGTTATTTGTATTATAGTAGATCTCATACAGGGAAATCCAGAGCTTTCAGATCGGGAAGCGTAGGAGCCGCTGCCTTTCATTTCGGCGGTTCCGCGCTGCCCTGCGTTAGCTCATGCACATAGAGTTGAATAAGAGGTTGAAGCGGAAGGAGAGATCACGAGGTGGAACCAGTAACCTTTGTTTTGTTTGGCGCAACGGGGGATTTGGCGAAGAGAAAAATATACCCCGCTTTGTTTAACTTGTTTATCGACAAGAAGCTCCCGCCATCGTTTTCCGTCATCGGTCTTGGCAGAAGAGAGCTGTCGGATGAAACGTTCCAGGCGAATGTCGCACAGTCGCTGACCCAGTTCTCCAGAAGGCAAGCGGATGAGGCTGCAAAGCAGGAGTTCATCAGCGCATTCGGCTATAACATCCTGAACATCGACCGTAAAGACGATTATCTCAAACTGCTGGACCGGATTGAGCAGCGCGAGAAAGATCAGCTGCTGCCGCCGAACCGGATGTTTTACTTGTCCGTAGGGCCGGAGTTTTTTGCAACGATCGCGGCTAACATTGAGGAGAGCGGGCTTGGTTCGGCTAAGGGCTGGAAACGCCTCGTCATCGAGAAGCCGTTTGGCCACGACCTGCAGTCCGCCCGGGATTTGAACGAAAGCCTGAGCCAAGCATTCACGGAGCAGGAAATTTTCCGGATTGACCACTATCTCGGGAAGCCGATGGTACAGAAGCTCAGCGTGCTGCGGCAAAACAATCCGGTGCTCGACGCCTTGTGGACCAGCCGCTATATCTCCAATGTGCAGATTACGGCTAACGAAACCGTCGGCGTGGAGGAACGGGCGGGTTATTACGATCATGTCGGCGCTGTAAGAGACATGTTCCAGAACCATATGCTGCAGCTCTTGATGATGCTGGCCATTCAACTGCCGAAGAACAGTACCCCGGAGGGGGTTCGCGAGCAGAAGAAGCGGGTCGTGGAAGCCCTTGTGCCGCTGAAGAAACAAGAAGTCGGCTTAAGTGTCGTCCGCGGACAATATACGGAAGGGACCATTCAAGGCAAGCCGGTTGTCAGTTACACGTCCGAACCGAATATTGCGCCAACATCGATGAATGACACGTTTATCGCGGCCAAACTGCAGCTGGACGCCGCCTTTTGGCGTGAAGTTCCCTTCTATATCAGAACGGGCAAACGTCTAAAAGAGAAGACGACACGTATTGTCGTCGAATTCAAGGAGCCGCTCAAGCAGCAGCCGTCGGCGCAGGATGATCTCAAGCAGCCGAATCTGCTCGTATTTGAAATCAGTCCCAATGAAGGAATTTCGCTGCAGCTGAATACAAGAGACCCTCAGCATAAAGGGGAACTGAAGCCGATCCAGATCGACTTTCATGCGAACAGCCAAGAGCAGCCGGAAGCTTACGAAAATCTGATTTTCGACGCGCTGCAGGGAGATCCTACATTTTTTGCCCATTGGGATGAAGTGGAGCTGTCTTGGCAGTGGGTTGAACCGATTCTGCAGGCGTTCCAAGAAAATCTGCTTCCGCTCCATCATTATCCGGCCGGTTCCTACGGGCCCGCCGAGTCCGATGAGCTGCTTGCGAGCAGCGGCCATCATTGGTGGTTCGACGTCAAGCCGGAGCCAAATAAAGAAAAGACGAAAGGTGAAGATTATGCCTATCACGCAAACAATTGATCAATTAGCGATCGATACGATCCGCACATTGTCCATCGACGCAACAAACAGCGCCAACTCGGGTCATCCGGGCCTGCCTATGGGGGCCGCGCCGATGGCTTACGCCCTTTGGGCCAAATTGTTAAACCATAACCCGGGCCATGCCAAATGGTTCAACCGCGACCGCTTTGTGTTGTCCGCGGGCCACGGTTCCATGCTGCTGTACAGCCTGCTGCATTTGTCGGGCTACCAGGTTTCTCTTGACGATTTGAAGCAGTTCCGCAAATTAAACAGCAAAACGCCGGGCCATCCCGAGTTTGGCCACACCGACGGGGTGGAAGCCACTACGGGACCGCTTGGCCAAGGGATCGCGATGGCGGTTGGTATGGCGATGGCCGAAGCCCATTTGGCAGCGAAATTCAACCAGAACGATTTTCCTGTAGTCGATCATTACACCTATGCGCTTGTCGGCGACGGCTGCTTGATGGAAGGTATCTCTTACGAAGCCATGTCGATGGCAGGCCATATGAAGCTCGGCAAGCTGATCGTGTTGTACGATTCCAACGACATCTCCTTGGACGGTAAACTGGGCCTCTCGTTTGGAGAGCAGATTCAGAAGAGAGCGGAATCCGCTCATTGGGAATATTTAAGAGTAGAGGACGGCAACGACGTTGCCCAAATCGTAAAGGCGATCGAAGCCGCCAAGCAAAATCAGTCCCAGCCAACCTTGATCGAAGTGCGCACCATTATCGGTTACGGCAGCAAAGCGGCGGGTACGAGCAAAGTGCACGGCGCTCCGCTGGGCAAAGAAGAAGGCAAAGCGACAAAGCAAGCATACGGCTGGCAATACGAAGAAGAATTTACGGTGCCGGCGGAAGTAAAAGCTCATTATGCGCAGCTGAAGCAAGAGGGTCAAGCGAAAGAGGAAGCTTGGAACCGGCTGGTTGCTTCCTATAACGAGCAGCACCCGGCGTTGGGCCAAGAGCTTGCACAGGTTGTGGACGGCTCCGTTACGATTGATGCCGCGGACATTCTGACATTCGATTCTTCTAAAACATTGTCCACTCGTGTAGCCAGCGGTCAGGCAATCAATCATTACATCAAATCGGTTCCATCGATCTTTGGCGGCAGCGCGGATTTGTCGCATTCGACGATGACCAATATTGCGGGCGATCAGGTGTTTGCCGTTGATTCTTACTCCGCGCGCAATGTATACTTTGGGGTGCGTGAGCATGCGATGGGAGCGGCTGGAAACGGCATGGCGCTGCATGGCGGCGTAAAACCGTTCGTCAGCACCTTCTTCGTATTCAGCGACTATTTGCGGCCGGCGATCCGTTTGGCTGCTCTGCAAAAGCTGCCGGTTATCTATGTGTTTACGCATGACTCGATCGCCGTCGGCGAAGACGGACCGACCCATGAGCCGGTTGAGCATCTGGCCGCGCTGCGGACGATTCCGGGGCTTACCGTAATCAGACCGTCGGACGCAAACGAAACGGCGAGTGCATGGGCGTACGCTTTGCAGCAGCAAGAAGGCCCGGTAGCGTTGGTGTTAAGCCGCCAAAACCTGCCTATTTATGAAGCAACGAAAGCGGCGGGCGTTGACGGAGTTGCCAAAGGCGCTTATGTGCTGGCGGAAACAAACAGCGAGCCGGAAGTGATTCTGATCGGGACCGGTTCGGAGGTTTCCTTGGCGGTTAGCGCCAAAGAAGAGCTGGAGAGCGAAAACATCTCCGTGCGGGTTGTCGCTATGCCAAGCAGAGAGCTGTTTAACCGTCAATCGGCAGCGTACAAGGAAGCGGTGCTCCCTTCATCCGTAACCAAGCGGTTAACGCTGGAAGCCGGTATTTCTTTGGGATGGGAATACTATGCGGGTCCATCCGGCAAAGTGCTGTCCATCGATACGTTCGGCGCGTCGGGATCAGGTCCGGAAGTAATGGAAAGCTTTGGTTTCTCAACAAGCAATGTCGTTCAACTGGTTAAAAGTTTACTTTAAGAGGTTGTTCAGAAAAGTATAAATAAAAAAATTATTTGGAGGTATGTAACCATGAAATTTTTTATCGACACAGCCAATCTGGCGGACATTAAAAAAGCGTACAAAGTCGGCGTGCTCTCCGGAGTAACGACCAACCCTTCTTTGGTTGCCAAAGAAGGCGTGAAATTCGAAGACCGGATCGCTGAAATTTTGCAGGCCGTTCCTGAAGTGGAATCCGTATCTGCCGAGGTAACTCCGGATGCCGTTACGGCAGAAGAGATGATGGCGCAAGCGGATGAACTGATCAAAATCAACGGCGGTGACAAAAACATCACGATCAAGCTGCCAATGACTTTGGCCGGTCTTGAAGCATGCCGTTACTTGACGAAAAAAGGCGTAAAAACCAACGTCACGTTGGTCTTTACCGTCAACCAAGCATTGCTTGCCGCACGCGCAGGCGCCACTTACGTTTCCCCGTTCCTGGGCCGCTTGGACGATATTTCCGAAGACGGCGTATTGCTCGTATCCAAAATTGCCGAGTTGTTCCGCATTCATAACCTGGATTCGCAAATCATCGCCGCATCTGTGCGCCATCCGGACCATGTAACCCGTGTAGCGATGGCCGGCGCGCATATCGCAACGGTTCCATTCAGCGTCATCGAGCAGCTGACCAAACATCCGCTCACCGATCAAGGAATCGAGAAATTTGCCGCCGATTGGAAGAAAGCAGTTAAGTAAGCAGTCGTTATAGCACCTCAACAAACGCTTAAAGGAGTCGGTTCAGATCGCTATTTCATTTAATTATTCCAGTGCATTGCCCTTCATTCAGCAGCATGAAGTGGATTATTTCGGCGAGTTTGTCAAAACCGCGCACAACATGCTCCATGAGAAAAAGGGTCCCGGATCCGATTATGTGGGATGGGTGGACCTGCCGCTTCAGTACGATAAAGAAGAATTTGCGCGTATTAAGCAAGCCGCGGCGCGTATTCGCAGCCATTCCGACGCTTTGATCGTGATCGGGATCGGGGGTTCGTATTTGGGAGCGAGATCGGCGATCGAAGCGTTGTCCCACACCTTCCATAATGAGATGAGCGGCACAACGAAAATTTATTTTGCCGGTCAAAATATTAGCTCCACTTATATCTCGCACCTGCTTGAACTGCTGGATGGCAAAGATATTTCTCTCAACGTTATTTCCAAGTCGGGCACAACGACGGAACCGGCGATCGCTTTCCGGATTTTGCGCGATTACATGGAGAAGAAATACGGCAAAGAAGGCGCCAAAGAGCGGATTTTTGCCACCACCGACCAAGCGAAGGGCGCGTTAAAGAAGCTAGCCGACGAAGAAGGTTATGAAACGTTTGTTATTCCGGACGATGTGGGCGGACGTTATTCCGTGCTGACCGCTGTAGGCCTTCTGCCGATCGCCGCCGCGGGACTCGATATCGACAAAATGATGGCCGGCGCGGCCGCAGCTGCGGACAAATACAACAACGCCGACCTTGCAACCAATGAAAGCTACCAGTACGCTGCCGTTCGTAATGCGTTGTACCGTAAAGGCAAATCGATCGAGCTGCTGGCTAACTTCGAGCCGTCGCTGCATTTTGTAGCGGAATGGTGGAAGCAGTTGTTCGGCGAAAGCGAAGGGAAAGACCAGAAAGGTCTGTACCCGGCATCCGTCGATTTCACGACTGACCTGCATTCCATGGGACAATATGTGCAGGAAGGCCGCCGCGATCTGATCGAGACGGTGCTGCTCGTGAAGAAACCTCAGATCGAGTGGACCATCGGCGAAGACGCCAGCAACCTGGACGGCTTAAATTTCTTGGCCGGCATGACCATGGATGAAGTGAACAAACAAGCGGCTCTAGGCACACGCATCGCCCATGTGGACGGAGGCGTGCCGAACCTGGTCATCGAACTGGACGAGCTGAATGAATATACGTATGGAGAAATGGTCTATTTCTTCGAGAAGGCATGCGGAATCAGCGGCTTGCTGCTTGGAGTCAACCCGTTCGATCAACCGGGCGTGGAAGCCTACAAGACCAACATGTTTGCGCTGCTCGGCAAACCGGGCTTTGAAGCGCAAAAAGCCGAGCTGCAGAAGCGTTTGGCGGATACGAAGTAAAAGCGTGTAACTGAAGAACTTAAGATAAGCTAAGACCCCAAGTGACATGACGTCAATTGAGGCCACTGAAAAAGTAGCGAAGTGAGCGAAATCATGCTGGAGAAGCGCCAGCGTTCGCCTTTGTCCCCGGATTTCACCCGCCATAAGCGGGTATCATCCAAGAAATTCGGGGACAATCAGCGATCGGAGGAATGATTCGCACATGCAGTGTTCACACTTGTTCAGTGGCCTCCGTCATTTCGGGGTCTTTTTGCGTTTGCCGCAGCCGCACGGAGCTTTGCTGCTGTAGAATGCCCATTGGCTGCCTGCAGCATGGCGTCAGTTTTTTTTAGAAAGTGCTTTTTAAGGCTTCGAGACGTCCGCTCATCCGGCTTACCCCGGCTCGACAATAACACCTTCGAACGCGGAGCGGTAGATCGCCCGGATATCGGCTTCATGCAGCGGAAGCGGGCTGCGGGCAAGCAGCCGTTTCTGCTTCACTCCGTCGGCGGTCAGACTCTCCAAGGCATCTTCGGGAATGTTAAAGCCTGAAAGTCTCGTCGGAATCCCGACATCCTGCACCAGCCGCTGCAGATGCTCCACGCAAGCGTATGAGGCGTCCGTTTCGGATAAAAACGCCTTGTTCCCGCCAAGCGCCTCCAAAATGTCGCCCATCCGTTTGACGCAGCTTTGGCGGATATACCCCATTACGTAAGGCAGCAGTACGGCATTCGACTCGCCGTGCGAGATGTGGAATTGGCCGCCAAGCGGATAAGCGAGCGCGTGCACGCCGGCCACCCCGGCGTTAAAGAAGGCGAGCCCGGCCAAATAGCTGCCGTAGCTCATGCTGCAACGCGCCTGCCTGTCGCTGCCGTCCGCCACGGCTTTGCGCAGCGATCCGGCAATGAGGCGGATGGCATGGAGCGCAAGTCCGTCGGTAGCCGGGGAGGCGTTGACGGAAATATACGCCTCGACCGCGTGGGTTAACGCGTCGATGCCCGTTGCCGCGGTTACCTTGGCCGGTACCGTCAAGGTCAGATCGGGATCGACAATCGCCGTGTCGGCGAGCAGAAACGGATGGGTCACGACGTCTTTGGTCGTCGCAAGCGACAGAACTGCGATGTCGGTGACTTCCGAACCGGTGCCGGACGTCGTCGGAATTAAAATTTTCGGCAGTCCTTTATGCTCCGGCTTGCGGCTGCCGCTCAAATTCAAATAATCCGCGACCTTTCCGTCCTGAGGCGCCAGCACCGCGGCTAGCTTCGCCAAATCCATTGCGCTGCCGCCGCCGATGCCGATGACCAGATCGAAGCCGCCCGACCGGGTGTAAGCGACAAGCCGCTCGCCTACTTCAAGAGGGGGCTCGGGCACCGTATCGGAATAAATATCGATCGAGTAGCCCTCCGCGACCAGCGGCGCGAGCACGCCGTCAACGACGCCGATTTGCCGCAGCACCGCATCGGTAACGACGAGAATCCGCGACGGGCGGTGTTTGGCGACTTCCGGCAGCAGCTGAGCGATTGCGCCCGGACCGGTGAAGCTGAGCGGTGTAAATACAAGCTTAGCAAAACTCATTTGCGGGTAGCTCCTTTCATGCCGAAAGTTTACTCGTAGTAGCCTTCGGTCGATTTGCGGAATTTAGCGAACTGATCGGCATCGTGCCCGAACCATACCTGCGCTTTCGTCTCGTGAGCGAGCCGCCGGATTTTCTCAACGGAAGCGGTGTAACCGAGCGAATCGTAAATAATGCCTGGCGGCTTGACCGGCGGGCCATAACTTTCCGCCGTATAAATCGCGTCTGCGGCCAAAATGATGCTGCCGGTCTCCGGCATCTGCACGTGCAGCCCAAGCATGCCCCAGGCGTGGCCGCTGCCAAGATTGACGACGCGGATGCCTTCGGCCAGCGGCAGGTTGTCTTCGCTGCGCTTCACGGTGCGCCATTGCAGATTGCTTTTGATCCAGGCATCGATGTCGGCCCAGATGTAGGCGCCTTCTTTTTGATTGCGGGCGTACGTTTGCAAAGTGCCGTTAAATTCGTCTTCGTGCACGATAATCGTCGCGTTCGTAAACATTTCGAGACATCCGGCATGATCCAGATGCAGGTGGGAAGCTACGACGAACTTGATATCCTCCGGACGCACCTTCAACTGCTCAAGCCGGTTGTGCAGGTAACATTCCTCGCTGGCCGTCCAAGGAAAAGCTTGCTGCGTCGAGGACGCCCAACGGCCCTCCGGTCCCATTGAATTCGGATTGCAGGCGGTATCGAACAAAATTTTGCCTTCCGGATGGTCGATCAGCACCGTATAAATCGGGAACTCGACAAACTGCGCGGGAGCGTTCGGATTGCTGACCGTTGCCGGGTTGTGCATCGCGATCATCCAGTTTTTATCCATACTCATACGGCCGTTGTCCATCACATACAGTTTCGGTTTCGGGTGAATGATATTGCACATAAGAATATCCTCCTCAAAATGTAGTTTTTACGGTAACAAATTTAAGTTCGGTCATTTCCTGAACCGCATATTTAATGCCTTCGCGGCCATAACCGCTGTCTTTGACGCCGCCGTACGGCATATGATCGACGCGGAAGGTCGGAATGTCGTTAACGATGATGCCGCCCGACTCAATCTGCTTGGCCGCATAAAACGCCTTCTGTATGTTAAGCGTATAGATGCCGATATTGAGGCCGTAGGCCGAACGGTTCGTCAGCTCAATCGCTTCGTCCAAGTTATCGTAAGGCACGATGGACACAATCGGGGCAAAAGCTTCCTGGCAGGAGACGCTCATATCCGGCGTCACATCCAGCATCACGGTCGGCAAAAGCACTGCGCCCTCCCGCTTGCCGCCGCAGCCGATCCGAGCCCCGGCTTCAACCGCTTCGTTGATCCACGCTTCGATCCTCTCGGTTTCCCTCGCATGAATCATAGCGCTGATATCGGTTTGCTCGTCGGCCGGGTCGCCCACCCGCAGTTGCTTAGTTCTCTCCACAAAACGTGTGCAAAACTCGTCGTACACGGAACGGTGCACGTAGATGCGCTGCAAGGAGATGCATACTTGGCCGGCAAACGAAAAAGCCCCCTCCACACAACGCGGGACGATACTTTCAAGCGGCACGTCAGGTTCAATGATCAGAGCCGAGTTCGAGCCGAGCTCCAGCGTCGTTTTGCGCAGACCGGCTTTTTCTTTGATCGTCCGGCCAACCGCCGAGCTGCCGGTGAACGTGATCTTGCGCACGTGCGGATCGGTGACTAAGGCGTCTCCGAGCTCCCGGCCGCTGCCGGTCACTACCTGCAGGGCGCCCTCCGGCAGGCCCGCTTGATGGAACAATTCCGCGATCGCCAGGGAGCTCAGCGGAGTTTGTTCGGCGGGTTTAAGCACCACCGTATTGCCTGCGGCCAAGGCCGGGCCCAGCTTGTGGGCAACCAGGTTAAACGGGAAATTAAAAGGAGAAATCGCCGTAACGACGCCTAGCGGTTCCCTCCATGTAAAGCCAAGCCGGTTTTCGCCGCCCGGCGCCGCATCCATCGGAATCGTCTCGCCGTACAGCCGTTTGGCTTCTTCAGCGGAGAAGCGGTATGTGGCGATCGTACGCTCGATTTCCGCCCGTGCCGTGCGAATCGGTTTCCCGGCTTCCGCCGAGCAGATTTGGGCAAGCTCCTCTTTTTTGTCGATCATAAGCTGGACCACACCGTATAAAATATCGGCGCGCCGATGGGCGGGCAGCTCCTTCATGCGCTGAAAAGCTTCATTCGCCCCGGCAACGGCCCTTTCAACATCAGATGGGCTCGCCTTTGCGATGTGCGCGAGCAGCTTGCCGTCATAAGGCGAATGGAGCGGATAAGTCCGGTCCGCAGCGACCCATTGGCCGTTGATCCATAGTTGTTTTGTTATCGTTTCCAACAAAACGCCTCCTTTCTTTTGATTTCATTTTATATATAAGCAAAAAGCGTGCCAACTTTAGAGGTGTCCGTTCGATTCCTATCCGGACGGCCATTTTCGCCAAAAATTCAGATCAGCGCCGTTGATATAAAATGGCTAGAATGGTGAATATATTCACCGACTAGTGTGAGTACTCATCGAGCGAACCGTTGTTCTTTGCGGCTAGCATACCTAAGCGACTAAGCAGGAACTCCGCCCCTCCATGTAGAATGAATAGGTGCTGAATAAATTCACCACGTGCGGAAAAAATTCACCGGGAAAGAGGGACGTGATCTTGAAGAACGCGATGATGACGGAATACTGGAAGCCGATATTCGATTCCATGCACAACGGTGTTGTTGTCGTCGGATTGGACGGCAAGGTGCTGCAGCTTAATGCCTCGGCGCAAAAGCTGCTGCAGGTGCACGACGGCGAGTGGGAAGGCGTGCACATCACTTCGATTATTCCGAATACGAAGCTGCATCAGGTGGGTGAAAGCGGGCTCAGCACGATCGGCGAAAAGATGGAGATCCAAGGCCGGATGTGCATGGTGAACCGCACCCCGCTGTACCGCGGGGACGAGGTGGTCGGGGCAATCGGCGTCATTCAGGACATTTCCGAGATGGAGCATTACATCAGCTTGTTGAAGCAGCTGGATTCCATTGTGGAATTTTCCACCGACGGCATTTATGTCGTCGACCGGTACGGGAAAACGCTGATGGTCAATACCGCATACGAGCAAATTACCGGTTTTACGCGGCAGGAGCTGGTCGGCAGGCATATGGCCGACCTAACCGAAGAAGGTTACTTCGACCAATCCGTATCGCTGCTGGTGCTGGAGCAGAAAAAACAAATCTCGCTGATTCAGAAAATCAACCGTAAAAAAGAAGTGATCGTCACCGGTAATCCGGTTTTCGACAGCGACGGACATATCTCCATGGTTGTCACCAGCGTACGCGACATTACGCAGCTTAACGAAATGAAGCAGGAGCTGAATAAGGCGAAAAGCTTCTCGCAAATCCAAAATCACCGCTATACGCTGATGTTTGACGGGCAGGAGCATTCGATCGTGTTCAGAGGGGATAAAATGCGCCGGATTTACGAGCAGATTCGCCAAATCGCTCCTTTCCCAACCAGCATTATGATATCCGGACCGTCGGGTGCAGGTAAAGAAGTGATCGCCAATCTGATCCACCATATGAGTGACAGAAAAGACCAGCCGTTTATCAAGGTGAATTGCGCTGCCATCCCGGAAGCGCTGCTGGAGTCGGAGTTGTTCGGATACGAGGCGGGAGCGTTCACGGGAGCGCAAAAGGAAGGCCGGATCGGGCTGCTGGAGCTTGCCGATAAAGGTACGATCCTGCTCGACGAAATCGGCGAAATGCCGCTGCCGCTGCAGGTCAAGCTGCTCCGGGTGCTGCAGGAGAAGCAGGTGCAGCGCATCGGCAGCTCGAAGGTGCGGAAGCTGGACATCCGCATCTTGTCGGCCACCAACCGCGATTTGCGGGAGCGCATTCAGGCCGGCCAGTTCCGCGAAGATTTATACTACCGGCTGCTTGTGGTTGAATTGCAAATACCGCCCTTGTCGGAACGTCCGGAAGATGTAGCGGCGCTGATCGATCATTTTTTTCAATATTACTGCAAGGCGTACCGGATCGACAAGCAGCTGTCGGAGGAAACGCGGCATCTGCTGAACGGTTACCATTGGCCGGGCAATGTGCGCGAGCTTCGCAATCTGATCGAAAATTTGATCGTTTCCGTGCCTTCGACCGTTATCGAGACACATCATCTGCCCCGGCATATTTACGAGTCGGGATTGCCCGACAACCTCAGCAGCCTGAAAGCAAGGCTCGAAGAGTTTGAAAAACGCGCTGTAAGAGAGGCGCTGGAAAAGCACGGGTCCATCCGCAAAGCCGCCTTGGCGCTGGGGCTCGATCATTCAACGCTGGTCAAGAAGATGAAGCGGTGGAATCCTTAATGGAGGGAGCTTGGCTTGAATATAAGAGTTTAATGATATTAAGATCCATACTATCGGGTGCATGAGGAGATGGAGCGGTTGGAGGCAGTCATCATTGAAGATGAGAAGGAAATATTAAACGGGATGAAAGAAGTATTGGAGGAGCTGCACAGTCTGCCGCTCCACATCCATTCCTTTGATCATGCCGAGGAGGCGCTGCTGTATATCCGGGAACATCGTCCCGAAATTGTCATTACCGATATTGTGCTGCCGCGGATGTCCGGCATGGAGCTGATCGAGCATATCCAGAGCAGCGGCTGTCAGCCTAAAGTTATCATTGTAAGCGGATACAACAACTTCGAATATGCGCAAAAAGGGATCAAGCTGGGCGTTCACGATTATATTTTGAAGCCGTTTGATAATGTCCAGTTCCGCCAGGTGGTGCTCGGCATCATTGAGATGATCGGCAAGGAGCGGGAGGAACAGATGCGGCGCAGTCCGGAAGCATCGGCTTTGGGGGCCAAAGCCTTGCGGGATAAATTTCTTCATGGATTGTGCATGCAGCCGACGGCTTTGCAGGAGCACGTATATTACCGGCTCAAGTTTTGGTCGCTCGATTGGCTGGCTGAAGCGGATTATTACGTGCTCGCCATTGATTTTGCCAAGCCGCAAGGACAACGGATCACGGAAAATGAAGCCGAGCTGAAAAGCTTCGCGATCGGCAATATCGTCGAGGAACTGATTGCCGCTTACCAGCCATCCGTATTGTTCAGAAATACGCTGAACCATTGGTGTCTTATTACCGGCAGGCCTCATGAGATCGAAGCGCTTGCCGACGAGATTGCCGCCAAAGTGACAGCCTTTCAGAAATATCCCGTTCATATCGGGATCAGCGGGCGGACAAGGGCGGTTCAATCGTTAGCTGCGGCCTACGAGCAGGCCGTCCGCGCTTTGCACATGTGCCTGCTCGATCACCGCAGCCACAAGCTGCATTTTCCCGCGTTGACGGAACATACGGAGGCGAAGCAGGATTGGGTGCAGCGGCTTTCGGCCTGCATGCTGACGATGAACATGCAGGAGCTGGAATCGGCGGTGGAAGCGATGCTGAAGGAGTTTGCTTTGGCCGGGCATCCGACAAGCATTGGCGAGCTGTCGAGGCAATCGTTGGAACGATTGGTGGAGCTGCATTCGGCGCTGGCCTCCAGGCTGGAGAGCAGCCTGCATCATATTCCTCTGGAGCTGTGGGATGCGCTGGACCGGTGTACGGAATACGAAGAGCTCAAGCGGTGCATCGTCGATTATTTGAAGCAACTGGCGGGCCGGACCGTTTCCAGGCACTCCCACTATATTATTGAGAAGGCGAAACAGCTGATCGACACCCATTTCGCCGAAAATATCACGATGGCAGGTACGGCCGAAGTGCTGTCGGTTCATCCGGTTTGGCTCAGCCAGCTGTTTAAACGCGAGTGCGGCATCAATTTTGTCGATTATTTGGCGGATGTCCGCATTGAGCAGGCCAAGCGGCTGCTGCGCGATTCGGATTTGAAGATTTACGAGATTGTGCGCAAGATCGGCTACCAGGATTTACAGCATTTCGGGCAAATTTTCAAAAAGAAAACGGGAGTATCCCCCAAGGAGTATCGATTCGGCAAATGAATCCAAAAAATCCGATGAGCGAGAGTAATCCGGCGAGCCGAATCCATGCGGCGAACCGCTGGTTCCACCGGAAGCTGAAATGGCGGCCCCCTTCATTAACGCTGTTCCAAAAAATATTATGCCTGCTGCTGATCTCGGTCTATATTCCTGTAGTGATGCTTGGTTACCTGTCGTATAACCGCTATGGACAACAGCTGGAGAAGGCGGCGCAGGCGTTCCTGTCCAACGATCTGCGCAACAACGCGCAGCGGATCAACGAATGGTTCGATGAGGTAGAGCGCCGTTCCGTGGATATTTATGCGTCGGAGACCGTGCAGCAGTTGCTGCTGAATACAAAAAAGGGGGAGCTGGAGCAGACCGATTTTATTTACGAGTTTGCCAAAATTCGCTACAGCTTCGCCGGTCCTTACGATTTAAGCATTTACCCGGTGGACATCGACCGCTTTTCCAATACGAGTATGCTGAAGAACAGTATGCCGCAGCTGGAGGGAGGTTGGTTTGAGCAGGCGCTGAATTCCGATGGCCGCGGCTTCTGGGCATACCGTACCTATGAGGAATTCGGGATCGCTTATAACGATTTTTATTTTATTCGGCCCATCCGGTCCGTCAAGCTGGGTTTTGAAAATTTGGGGGTTATGGTGATCCGTGTGCCTGGTAAAATGGTGCTTGGCAAATTGATTTCCAATCAGCAGTACGCCAGCTACATGCTGACCGTGATCGACGGCAAAGGCAGAAATTTGCTTGAGCCGGAGTCGCCGTTTGGCGAGACGTTTTTCGCCAGGATGACGCCTGTTGGCCAGCAAGGTCAGTTTCAAGTGGTAACCGCCGGCAAGAAGCCCTATTTCGCCGATGCGGCGCCGGTTCGCTACAACGGCTGGCGGGTTGCGGCCGTCGTTCCCGTCTCCGATGTGATGGGCTCGATTCAAAGCATTCAAAGCTCGGCATGGCTCGTTTTGGCGGCCAGCCTGGCGGTAATTACCTTGCTGCTTGCGGTGATTACCCGAAATTTCACCGTTCCGATCCAAGGTCTGGTTCGGCATATGAAGAAGGTGCACCAGGGATTGCTGGAGCCAAGCACAGCCAGTGTTGCGCGCAGGGATGAAATCGGTCAGCTGGTCGGCGGCTACAATTCGATGGTTTACGGGATGCGCGATCTTCTGCTTGTCACCAAGCAGTCCGAGCAAGAGAAGCGGAAGCTGGAGATGCAAATGCTGACGAATCAAATTAATCCCCATTTTTTATACAATACGCTGGATGCGATCAAATGGAAGGCGCAAACGGCTCGCGAGCCGGGGATTGCCGACATGGTGACGTCGCTTGCCGATCTGCTGCGCTTCAGCCTCAACGACGGGGAAGAAATGACAACGCTGGAGCGGGAGATCGAACATGTCAAAAGTTATGTGCATATCGAACTGATGCGCAAGGGCGGATTCCGGATCATGTATCACATTCAGCCGGCCATTTTGAACGCGCCTTATATGAAGCTGATTATACAGCCGATTGTGGAAAATGCGATCCGGCACGGGATGGACGGCATGACGGGCGGGGAAGGCAAGCTGCTGGTATCGGTTTATCGGGACGGCCAGGATATCGTCTGCAAGGTGGAGGACAACGGCCCGGGATGCGATGAGCAGAAGCTGCAGCGGCTGCAGAGGATGCTGTCGGGCGGAACCCCTGCGGCACAGCAGGATGGACGGGGATTGGGGGTAATTAATGTTCACCGCCGTCTGATGGTCAGCTACGGTCACGGCTATGGCGTCCAGATGGAAAACAAGCCGCAGCAAGGATTTTGCGTAACCATCCGGCATCCGTTCATAGAAACTGCTGAAGGCCAGGAGAAAACACCCTAATTTACCCTTATTAAATAATAATTCAGCCTTGTTCAAATCCATATCGAACAGGGCTATTCTAGTTGTAGCGGGAACAAACAACAATAGAGAGGGGGATCGCTAGTGGGAAGCTCCAGCAGAATCGGCAAGCTGTGGGCCTTCGGGCCGCTGTATCTCATGCTGCTGCCGGGGCTAATCTATTACGCCACGTATAAATACGGGCCGATGTTTGGCGCGATTGTGGCTTTCAAGGATTACAACCTGGTGCAGGGCTTATGGGGAAGCGATTGGGCCAATCCGTGGTATAAGCATTTCAAATATTTTTATGATTCGCCTTATTTCACAACCGTCCTCGCAAATACGCTGCTAATCTCCATTTACAAGCTGCTGTGGGGCATGCCGCCCGGTATTATTTTTGCGGTTCTGTTGAACGAGATCCGGCTGCTGCCATTTAAGAGGGCCGTCCAAACGATCACGTATTTGCCGCACTTTTTGTCATGGGTCATCGTCTACGGAATGCTGCTGATCATGATGTCGGAAACAACCGGGCTCATCAACGTATGGCTGAAAGAGAACTTCAATTTCGTCATTCCGTTCCTAACCTCAACCGACTGGTTTCGCTCCATTCTGATCGGCTCGGAGCTGTGGAAGGAATTTGGCTGGAACGCGATCATTTATTTGGCGGCGATGACAAGCGTCGATCCTACACTATACGAAGCCGCACGCGTGGACGGAGCCGGCCGGCTGCGCTGCATCTGGCACGTCACGCTGCCGGGAATCCGCAATGTCATCATCCTGCTGTTCATTATTAAGCTCGGGCATATTTTGGACGCCGGCTTCGACCAAATCTACATCATGTACAACATTCAGGTGTATGAGGTTTCCGATATTTTGGACACCTATACGTTCCGTACGGGATTGGAGCAGTTTAATTTCAGCCTTGCTTCGGCCGTCGGTTTATTTAAATCGGTGATCGGACTGGTGTTGGTTGTCGGAGCGAACCGCCTGGCCAAACGGTGGGAGGGCGGCATATGGTAGCGATCGGCTGGAGGGACAGACTGTACCTTGGCATCATATATGCGCTGCTCGCGCTGGCTGCGGTTAGCGTCATTTTTCCGCTGATGTATGTCGTTTCCGTGTCCCTTACGCCTTATGCGGAGGTGTTGAAACGAGGGGGCTTTACGATCATTCCGAGCAGCATTACCTTTGAAGCGTATGCCGCTTTTTTGGAGGATTCCAGAATTCCGCGAGCTTATGGCGTAACTATTTTTATTACAGTTGCCGGAACCTTGGTTAATCTGCTGCTCACTTCTCTTATGGCTTATCCGCTCAGCCGCAAAGACATGCCGTACCGCAGCGTGCTGTTGTTTATAACGGTGTTTACCTTGCTGTTTAACGGAGGGGTCATTCCGACGTATTTGATTGTCAAAGCGACAGGCTTGGTCAACTCGTTATGGTCCATGATCATCCCGGGGGCTGTCAGCACATTTTATTTGCTGATTATGAAAACCTTTTTCGAGCAGTTGCCAGCCAATCTGGATGAAGCGGCCAAGCTTGACGGCGCAGGCGAGTGGAAAATTTTAATTGCCGTTGTGATGCCGCTGTCTCTGCCGATCATGGCGACAGTGGGACTGTTTTATGCGATTGGCCACTGGAATGAATTTTTTAACGCGATCATGTATGTTTCGGATACGAAAAAGCATCCGCTGCAGGTGATTTTGCGGGGCATTCTGAGCCAGAAGCAGATGCCGGAGACTAATTTCGAGCAGGTGCTGCCTACCGAGACACTGCAGATGGCGGCGGTGATTCTCTCCACGCTGCCCATCCTGGTAGTGTATCCGTTTATCCAGAAATATTTTACCCAAGGGGCGCTGCTAGGTTCGGTCAAGGGTTAGCGTCGGGACTGACGGCATTCGAAATGAAGAAAGCGATTGCACCAAATAGATGGCAGATAAGGGGAAGATGACTGTGAAGCAAAAAGGAAAAACTTTGACAGTTTCGATGCTAGCCTTCAGTTTCCTATTGGCGGCTTGCAGCAGCGGCGGCGGGAGCCCGACAGCGGGAACGGGCGCAGGCGGCGATGCTACAAATAGCAAGGGAGGCGGTGAGAAAGCTGCCGCCAAACCGGCCGAAGCTCCGGCCGCTCCGGTCAAAATCACCCTGCTTAAGGGCGGTACCGGCCTGCCGGCTCCGGACAAGGACGTGCTGCTGCAGCAGCTGGACAAGGATTTGAACATGGATCTTGAGTTTAATCTGATTCCTTCCGAATATGAGCAGCAGCTGAACGTCAGAATCGCCGGGGGCAACCCGCCGGACATGATGGTGCTGAACAAAAACCAAATGTTCGCTTACGCCAAGCAGGGCCTGCTCCTTGACCTGACGCCGTATTTGAAGCAAATGAACAATATTACGCCGGAGAACGGCTTCACCCAAGATTTTATGAAAAAAGGCCAGGTGAACGGTAAGCAGTATGCGATCCCTTACCGGCCGCTGATTCCGGTGCAGACGACATTCTGGGTGCGGCAGGACTGGCTGGATAAGCTGGGGCTGAAGCCGCCGAAAACGCTGGATGAGCTGAAGGTGGTGGCGAAGGCGTTTGTGGAGAAGGACCCGGACGGCAACGGCAAGAAGGATACGATCGGCATTACCGGTCTCGGATTTGAAGGTACGCTGAGCCCGATCTTCGCCGCCTTTGGTGTGGCGGCTCCAGGACACTTGATGATCAGGGACAATAAAGTCGTGTATTCATCGGCGCTTCCCGAAACGGCCAAAGCTATCGACTACATTAAAGGCATGTTTGACGAAGGGCTGATTGATCCCGAATTTTTAACCAATACCGGGCTGGCTCACCAAGAGAAGGCGTTTAAAGGGCAAGCCGGCATCGTCTACGCCCACTGGGCGCATATCAAGCGGCCGGACATGGTGCAGAAGATGAATTCCATTAACCCGAATCAGGTATGGACTCAGCTTGACGCGATGACGGGGCCCGGCGGCAAGTTTGCCGATTTCTTCGACGAGGGCAATACAAGCGGCCGTAATGTAATTTCCAAATCGTTGGAGAAAGATCCGAAAAAGGTGGAAAAAATCATTGAATACCTGAACTACGTTTCCGGCGGGAAAGGCCAGTTGCTCGTCAACTACGGTATTGAGGGCAAGCACTATAAGCTGAACAACGGTAAGGTCGAGATCAATGAAGCTACCGTGGCGGAGATCGGTCAAGCGACAATCCATCAGCTGACAGGCCGGATCGAAATGGACTATTTGAATACCCGCTTTGGCGCGCAAAAACAATACTTCGAATTTACGAACAATTTGCCCTACATTAAAGCTTACGACGGTTTCGTACCGGTGCCGGACGGCATCAATTTCTCGGATAAATCGAAATACGAGCTGGAGGAAATGGTGAAGTTCGTGTACGGCAAACGCCCGACAAGCGATCTGCCTAATTTTATCAAAACGCTGCAGTCCACGTACCAGCTCGACCGGATTTTAAGCGAAGCGGAGAAAGAGCTGAAATCGCTTGGCATTATCAAGTAAAGCCGGGTCGGATCACAGCGGATAGATTCAGCTAATCGATCTCGATGGCTTCTACAAGGAGGATAACGGTATGGATTCACAGGTGCTGCAGTATACAGCCGAGATACGGATGGTTGACGAATACGACATTGTTGTCTTCGGCGGCGGTCCGACCGGCTGCACGGCGGCCATTCAGGCAGGCCGGGAAGGGGCGCGGGTGGCGCTGGTTGAGAAAAACGGGATGTTGGGCGGCACGACGACCGTAGCGTCGGTTAATTTCCCCGGGTTGTTCCATACCCGGCTGGGCCGGCAAATTATCCGCGGCATCGGCTGGGAAATGATCGAGGAAACGGAAGCAAGGGGCGGCGCCCGGCTGCAGGATTTCTCGATCCCGTATGAGCCGAAGCAGCATCCGAAGCACCATATATGGCTCAATCGGTTTATTTACGCTACGGTGCTGGATGACTTCTGTCTTGCCGCCGGAGTACAGCTTCGGCTGCATGAAATGCCTGTCGACATCCGCATCGACAAGGAAAGCGGCAAGCACATCGTGGTGCTTGCCGGCAAATCCGGCTTGTCTGCGGTACGCGCCGGCAAGCTGATCGATGCCACGGGCGACGCCAACGTCGCGGGCATGATGGGGTACGCCACAGAGCAGGAAGAGCACGTCCAGCCGGGGACGCTCATCTACCATATGACCGGCTATGAGCTCGGTCAGGTGGATAAAGCGGAGCTCCGCCGCTTGGCGGGGGAAGCGCTGGCTGCCGGCACGCTGCTTGGCACCGACTTCTGCAATCCCCGGGAAGAGCCGCCGTTCTGGCGCGAGCTGGAAGGAGCGGGAGGCAACCGCAATCATATTGCGGGGATTGACGGGTCCACTTCGGAAGGCAAGACGCAGGCCGAACTGAAGGGGCGGGCCGCACTGCTGAGGGCCTATAAGTTCCTGCGTACGGTGCCGGGCTGTGAAAACCTGGAGATCGATTACGTCGCCAGCGAATGCGGCATCCGTGAGACGAAGCGGGTGGTAGGGGAGCGGCGCATTAGCGGACTGCAATACAAAACCGGCTTCAGATGGCCCGATGCCGTATGCTACAGCTATTATCCGATTGATATTCATCAGCATGACAATAACAGCATTGATATCCGCCCGCTGGAGGACGGTATCGTCGCTTCGGTGCCGTACGGGGCTCTAATTCCGCAGGGCAGCGATCATCTTCTGACAGCCGGACGCTGCATATCCGGCGATTCGGAGGCGCATTCCGCCTACCGCGTGCAGGCGTCCAGCATGGCGACCGGCCAGGCTGCCGGCGCTGCCGCCGCCTTGGCCGTGCGTCAAGGCATCTCGGTCCGCGAGGTCGATATCGGCGAGCTGCGGGAGATGCTGGTTAAGCACGGTGCGATTGTGCCGGATTAAGGCTTTCTAAAGTACTGCGCAGCCATACGTGTGATGGCTGCCTGTTTCATACAAACAAGCACTTCGGAGCGGCTGATCCAGCCATTCTGAAGTGCTTGTTGTGCTATCCGTTCCTAATTCAATTGGAGCCGGACGCCGAGGCGTCAGGTTCTGCAACGGCTTTGTAATTCGAAGCAATATAAGCCGATGCGGCTGCTTTGGTGATCACGGCGGCATTCATCGAATCCGGATCAGGATTGGTCAGCGTATAGGTGACTACCGCTTGGCCGTCTTGGCCAAACCGGATGCCGGTGATTGCGATGCCGTAACCCGCATTAGGCTTCTCTTCTCGGGTCAGAGTGACTTTGTTGACATCGTCGGTCACCTTCTCAACGGTAACGGCAACTTGCTCCACTGCTGCAGGCGGTTTCTGTGCGAACTTGTCTACAATCTGGGAGGCGTTATATACCCAAGTTGCCGCTTCACCGCGTGTAAGCTCTTGTTTCGGGTTAAAGTTTCCGCCGCTGTCCAGCGCGGTGATTTTGAAAAGCAGCAGCCGCTGCATCTCGCCTTGGTATAACGGGTTGATTTGATCGTTATCGTTGATGTTGATGTACATCTTGATCATCGGGAAGTTTCCCTTTTTCTCCAAGGCGCGGATCAGCAGGTCTCCGAATTGCTCGCGGGTAATCGCGGCATGCGGGTTGGCGTCCTTCGGAATTTCCAGACCGTTATAGTGGGCGATGATAAACGCATCCGCATACCAGGCGTCGTTGGCAACATGGGTGTAATAGTCGGTTGCGAGCGGCTGCTTAACAAAACGTATTGTATCCAGGTTCAAATTCAGCGCCTTAACGATCATCTGCACGCTTTGGCCATAACTGACTTTTTCTTTGGGAGCAAAATGCTCGGCATCGATGCCGCTGACGACACCGCGGGCTTGCAAGGAGGAGACCGCCTCGGCCTGCTCTTGCCCAACGTCGTTAAACGCAAATGCTGTGCTGAAAGTCATGCTGCCAAGCAAAAGTGACGAAAAAACGATAGTTGCTATTCTTTTCACGGTAGATTCTCTCCTTATAGTGAATAATTTTTAGTTTCTAAACCTATAAACGGGAACGCCAAAAAAATGTTGCAGCGGATCAGTGAAAAAAGTTCCCGATCGGCACATTTGGGTGCAATTTTCTTTTTATGGCTTAGCCGAGGGAGGCGGTTCTGTTGAATTTTGGAATTTATTCGTAGTTTGGTATATCGTAGTGTAAAATATAAATGAACTAAACTATCGTTTGAGGTGATGTCATTGCAAGTGAAACGCATTGTCGCAAATATACATACGCAGGATATATCGGCAGCCAAAAGTTTTTATCAGGACGCGTTAGGGCTCGATTTACTGATGGATCACGGCTGGATCGGAACATACGGTTTAAACGAGGAGATGGGCATACAAATCAGCATCGCCTCACAAGGGGGATCGGGTACGCCGACGCCCGATTTATCGATTGAAGTTGACGATGTCGATGAAGCGCTCGAGCGGATGAAGCGGGCCGGTTTTACCATCGAGTATGGCCCGGCCGACGAACCTTGGGGGGTCCGGCGTTTTTATGTGCGCGACCCGTTCGGCAAGCTTGTCAACATTCTTGCTCATCTGTGAAAAGCCGCAAACCAATGATAAAGCGATTACAGGACGGTGAATCTTATGAAAACATTTTTGCAATACGGCAAGAGCGCATTACCCGTCGAAGTACCGGACCACGCTGTCATTATCGAACCCCGGCATCTCTCCGGTCTGCCGGATGAACAAGCGGCGGTGCTGGAGGCGCTGCGCAGTCCGATCGGTTCGCTACCGTTAAAAAGCATGGTGAAACCTACCGATAAGGTGGCTATCATCATTAGCGACATTACCAGACCGACGCCGAATCATAAGCTGGTGCCTTGGCTGCTGAAGGAGCTTGACCACGTGCCGGACGGGCAATTTGTCATCATCAACGGAACGGGCACACACCGCGATCAAACGCCGGAAGAGTTCGCGCAGATGCTGGGCGATGAGGTCGTCAGCCGAATCAGAACCGTCAACCACCACTGTCATAACCAAGACGAGTTGGTCAACCTGGGACGCAGCTCATTCGGCTGCGATGTGTATTTGAACAAGGAATATGTCGAGGCCGATTTCCGCATTGTAACGGGTTTTATCGAACCGCACTTTTTCGCCGGTTTCTCCGGGGGACCCAAAGGGATCATGCCCGGCATCGCCGGCATCGAGACGATTCTCACCTTCCATAACGCCAGAATGATCGGCGACCCTTTGGCGACTTGGGGCAATATGGCGGACAATCCGCTGCAGCTTATGGCCAGAGAAGTGAACAGCCTGTGCAAGCCGGAATTTATGCTGAACGTCACACTGAATAAAGATAAAGAGATCACACAAGTATTTGCCGGCGAATTGTTCGCGGCGCATGAACGCGGCTGCGCTTTTGCCAAGGAGCATGCGATGATCGCTGTCCCGGACCGGTTCGACGTTGTTATTACGTCCAATTCGGGTTACCCGCTGGATCAGAACTTGTACCAGGCAGTCAAAGGAATGAGCGCGGCTCACAAAATCGTCAAGCAGGGGGGCACGATTATATGCGCGGCGGAATGTTCCGACGGTCTGCCGAACCACGGCAATTATGCGGACATTTTGCAAATGAGGAAGACGCCGGCCGAACTGCTGGAGATGATTAACGACGCGAACTTTCAAAAGTTCGATCAATGGCAGGTGCAGAAGCAAGCGGTCGTACAGGTATGGGCGGATGTATGCGTGTATTCCTCGCTGCCGGACGAATGGGTGAACATGGCGATGCTGCAGCCGATCCGCGATGTGGAGGAGACGCTCGAGCAGTTGAAGCTAAAATACGGCGAAGACATGACGGTTGCGGTACTCCCGCTAGGGCCGCTGACGATTCCTTATGTGAAAGAAGAGCAGGCGGCTTTAACCTGAATGTTCGATTGGAGCGGGAGGAAGCCGGTCTGATCCTTCCGCTTATCTGCCAATATCCCAAGACCAATAAATAGGGGAAAACATGCCGACATTTTCGAATATATTCAAGCTGAATTCAACCTTTCGGGCATTTGTGCCCTACCGTTATTTGCTGATGTGTGTGCTGTTGATTGGATTGCTGGCCGGGCTGAGAATCGGCTGGAATCAGGTGCTCTTCCCGCTGGACTCCGATTTCCATCCGGTCAACGGTGTTGCCGATCTGCGCGGGGTGAACCTTGAGCAAGTGGGACCGTTGTCGCTGGAAGGGCAGTGGGAGTGGTATCCAAACCGCTTATTGACCCAGCAGTATCCTCTCAGGGAGGCGTCCGAGGCAGCATTGCTGCAAGTGCCCGGAAATTGGAAGCCGTGGCTGCACTCCGAGAACGGCAATGCCTATGGTTACGGCACTTACCGGCTGCGTGTTAAGGTCGACCCGCTTAAGCAGCCAGTCTCCTTCTGGTTTAAAGGCATTCAAGCCGCGGCGGAGGTGGAGGTCAACGGAAATGTGCTGGGAGGGTCGGGCAGGGTCGGATTGACCAAGCAAACGTATGAGCCTAGCAACCGTTCGTTTGATGTCGTCTATTCGGAAAAAGGGGCAACGGAGATCGAACTGCTTGTCCGTGTTGCTAATTTCGACTCCCCTTACACCGGAGGGATAACCAGTTCCGTTCGTTTCGGCACGGAGAAATCACTGAATGCCTTGAGCGGTTATTCCATCGGCTTCCAGCTCATGATCATTCTAATCATGCTGCTTCACGGCTTGTATGCCTGCATTGTCTATTTATACAGACCAAGCGACTGGTCGTTGTTTGTTACAGGGCTGATTTATATATTGGTGGGGCTTGCGGTATCGACAGGCCACGACAAGACACTGCTGTTGTTCCTGCCGGTCAACTATGCATGGACGCTCAAGCTTCGTCTTATTGTGATGCTTTGGCAAAATTTATGCGTGCTGCTCATGTACCGGAAGTTTTCCGAGTCGCTGCAGGGCGGGCTGCTTTTGCGCGTCTATATCTCGGCGATTGTCATCCTGACGGCGCTGATTGCGCTTTCGCCGGCTTCGGTCGCCAACAGCTTGCTGGATACAAATGTGTATATATTTGTTTATTCGGTTCCTTTTCTTTGGTTTGTTTGGGTTACCGGCGTGATGGCGGTTCGAAGATTAGGCGAGAAGGACCTCCACTTGCTGCTTGTCACTGCGGTGTGCATCATCTCCAATTTGACATGGAACAATGTGGACACATTTATGACCCTAACCAACGTGTATTATCCGTTTGATTTGACGCTTGCCCTCATCGTGTTTTCCGTATACTGGTTTAAAAAGTATTTGCGCAATTCGGACGAGATTAGCGAATTGTACGAGCAGCTGAAAATCGCAGATAAGCTGAAAGACCGCTTTCTGGCCAATACCGCTCACGAATTGCGGACTCCGCTGCACGGCATTATGAACATTACCGGTAATGTATACGCCAGGGAGAAAGTGAAGCTGGAAGATATCAGCCGCAAAGAAATGGAACTGGTGGGGACTGTGAGCCGGCGTATGTCACTGTTGCTGGACGATTTGCTCGACATCGCGCGGCTTCAGGAGCATCGCATTGTGCTGCGGCTGGAATCGCTTTACGTCCAAGCGGTCGTTCCGGGTGTCATGGCCATGCTTACCTATATGACCGACGGCAAACCCGTCGAACTTCGCATGAACATTCAAGAATCGCTGCCGCCAGTTATGGCGGATGAAAAAAGACTGGTGCAAATATTTTACAACCTGCTGCATAATGCCCTGAAATATACGGAGAGGGGAACGATCTCCATTTCCGCGGAGGAAAAAGCCGGGCAAGTCGAAATACGGATAACCGATACAGGGGTAGGTATGGACGAGCAGACGCGTTCGCGTATCTTCGCGCCTTATGTGCAGGGTGAATACGGGATCAACGACGGGCGCGGGCTGGGACTGGGCTTAAGCATTTGCAAGCAGCTGGTGGAGCTGCATGGAGGAGAAATCGAAGTTGAATCCGCTCTTGGCCGCGGTTCAACGTTTCGATTTTGTCTGCCGCTTGCCGGTGCTTTACAGTCATCGCAGCCTCCTGAGAAGGTTTTATCCGAGCAGGGTGCCGCTGTTGTTGCCGGGTTGCCCACGGATGATGTTATTCGTTTTCCGGTTAGCGCGGCGGATCAGCAGCTCCTTCATTATTCCTTTCAGCAATTGTTGGGGGACAATCCGGTTCGCATTTTGGCTGTTGATGACGATCCGGTCAATCTGAACGTGCTTGCCGGTATTTTATCGGCGGAGCCTTTTCATGTGACGAGGGCTCTTTCCGGTCAAGAAGCTCTGGACTTGCTGGACACCGAAAACTGGGACCTGCTGATCGCCGATGTGATGATGCCGCGTATGTCGGGTTACGAACTGACGAAAAAGGTAAGGGAACGGTACTCCGTTTCCGAACTTCCGGTGCTGCTGTTAACGGCTCGCAGCCAGCTTGCGGACATATACACCGGTTTCTTGGCCGGGGCGAACGATT
Organism: Paenibacillus thalictri; assembly: GCF_004307995.1. Classification (GTDB taxonomy): domain Bacteria; phylum Bacillota; class Bacilli; order Paenibacillales; family NBRC-103111; genus Paenibacillus_AF; species Paenibacillus_AF thalictri. Next base: position 155,146 of record NZ_SIRE01000009.1, read on the forward strand.
ACATCACGAAACCCGCAGACGCGTTGGAGCTTAGGTACCGGATCCGCGCTTTGATTGCTTTAAAGCAATCGATCCACGATCGGCTGAGAATCGAAGCCGCTTATTTGCAGGCGCAAATTCAGCCGCATTTTCTGTTTAACACGCTGAACTCGCTGCTTGTGCTCAGCGAGATTGATACCGAGGAAATGCATAAGCTGGGGGAGGCGTTTGCCGCCTTTCTGCGCATCAGCTTCGATTATTTGAATACCGGGGATACGGTGGAACTGGAACATGAGCTTGAGCTGGTCGAAGCCTACTTATATATCGAGAAAGAACGGTTCATGGACAAGCTGCAGATCATCTGGAAAGTGGAGCCCGGTATCAAGCTGCAGCTGCCGCCCTTATCCATTCAACCGCTCGTTGAAAACGCCGTGAAGCACGGAATTATGAGCCGGGCGGCAGGCGGGACGATCCGTCTTGGCATCGTGCGAACCGAAGGCGGTGTTCTGATCGAAATTAAGGATAACGGGGTTGGCATCACCGAAGATAAAGTTGCCCGCCTGCTGAACCCGACCCGGAAGGAAAGAACCGGCGTTGGTATTGCCAATACCAACAGACGCTTGATCCAGCTTTACGGTCAAGGGTTATCAATTGACAGCACGCCTGACAAAGGGACGACCGTGTCCTTTACCGTGCCGGTGAAATAGACGGCTGAAATTGACGGCAATGCGGACGCCTGTAGTGCCGCTCATCCATAAAGACGCGATAAAAAAGCAGACCGGGATTCGTAAGATGAACCGGTCTGCTTTTGCTCTTTTGCCGTTGTTTGCTAGAATCCTTTACCGCCAATAGGCTTTAATTTGGTTGCTTCGACTCCCGCAATAAGCGGCATGGCGCGCTGAATGGCTGTTTTGGTTTCTTCCAGGGAAAGGGACGCCTCGTGAGCTTCGAAGCTGCTCCACAGCTCTGTAACCCATAACACATCCGGTTCCGTATCCGAAATATTGACGATATACAACTCGCATTCCTCAACATGCTGCGCAGCTGCCGCCGCTTCCAGCAGAATACCTGCCAATTCGTCCCGCCGGCCGGGCTTGGCCGTAAATTTTGCATACATTCCGAATTTCTCCATATGTTCACCTCATCATTATGATTAGCTGGCAAAGGATTTACTATCAATTGTTCTGTGTCCATAATAGCATAGCTATAGCAAAGCTGAGCGTATTGTAAAAACACGACAAATGGAAAATCATATGAAAACACCTATTTACAAACCGTCAGTCGGTGTGTAAAATAAAATTATACAAACCGCTGGTCGGTTTCTAAAGCGGCGAAGGGAGTTTTTAAACTATGGATGAAAATGGATATGACGTGATTGTGATTGGTTCGGGTATCGGGGGTTTAACCGCCGCGCTGGAGCTCTCCGGAAGAGGGAAAAAGGTGCTGGTGCTGGAGCAGCATTATTTATTGGGCGGAGCTTGCACCACCTACACACGTAAGGGAGGTTACCAATTCGACGCCGGCGTCGAGTCGATCAGCGGGTTGGGCGACAGAGGACCGGTGAGGCATTTATTGCAAAATCACAACTTGGATTCGCGGATCGTGTGGTTGCGGAACAGCTACGAATACCGGCATGCGGATAAATCCTTCATCATTCCCGACCGTTGGGAGGCATGGGGAGAGCAGTTGATGGAGCAGTATCCCGATCACGCGGCCGATGTGCAGCGTTTCTTTACAGATTGCCGCCTGGCGTTCGAAGAAACGTATCAGGCGTTTGCTCCGGATCGCTTGACGCCCTATTTGCCGAAAACGCAGGAGGATTTCAGACAGTACCCGGTTCGATACGCTCATCTGTACCCTTGGCTGGGCCGGACGTGGGGGCAATATTTGGACGCGTATTTGCAAAGCGACGAGATTAAACACCAGCTTTCTTTTTTGACGACTTATGTGGGGGATCAGGGGCGAGACACGCCGGCCCAGGTCATGTTTGCCTTGATGGGGTATTTTATCGACGGGGGTTACCGCGCTCAAGGCGGGTCGGGTGTGCTGGCCGAAGCTCTGGTCGACAAAATCCGCGAATACGGCGGAGAGGTGAAGCCGCGAACCGACGTGAAAAGCATTCGGGTAAAACTCGGTAAAGTGATCGGAGTGGAAACGGTGAAAGGCGTGTTGTACCGGGCGCCTGTCGTCATCTCCAACGTTGACCCGCGCATGACCTACGAGCAGCTTCTGGACCGCAGCGACGTGCCGGATTCCGTATGGGGTAACGTAGAGGCGCTTCGCCCGTCGATGTCGTTGATCGTGTGGACCGCGGCGCTGAGCCGCCCGTTTTGTTCGGACCGGCTTACATCGGTGCATGGAGTGAAGCCGCATCATTTGCCGCTTAACGATATGATTGTGGAAGGTTACGGGTACCATTCCTCCGCCGCCAAAGATCCCGGTTTGGCGCCAAAGGACGCGGGCAACGTCACCATCAACTTGCGTGCCAAGGCCAACGCAGGCAAATATGCGGCAATGAGCCCGGAGCAATATGCGGCTTGCAAACAGGAGCTTGACGAGTACTGCCGCGGATTACTTGCCGCGATTGATCCGGTTGCGGCGCAGCATCTTGTGTTTTCGGAAGTGGCTACGCCAAAGAGTATTCATTATTACATGAGAACGTACGAGGGTTCCATCTACAGTACAGTGAGAGATAAGCAAAGCGGATTTCCCAATTACCGGACGCATATTCAAGGGTTGTATCTAACGGGCGCGGGGGTCGGGTATGGCCCGGGAATTGAAGCTGTGGTAATCAGCGGTGCGGAGACGGCCGAGTTGGTGTATGAAGCTTTGGAAGAAAAACATGCCGTAAAATAATCTTCTTTACAAACCGACTGGCGGTACGTAGAATAAGATTAAAATATGCCGATCGGTTTCTTTAGGGGGAATAACAGATGGATACCCAAACGTTTCAAATGATTTTATCGACAACGGAACAGCTCATTAAAGAAAAGGGCTGCCAGAAAACGACGCTGCAGGATATTATGGCGCGAACAGGTTTATCGAAAGGCGCCATCTATCATTACGTGAAAAGTAAGGATGAGCTTTTCGGCAACATTCTGAAAAACAACATGGAAGAAACAAACCGTAATTTCCTCGCCGCTGTGAAAGAAGCCAAAAGCTACAGCGTGAAAGGTCCTGTGGATGCGATTATCGGCTCTTATGCCAATAACGCTACCGGGAATGAGATTCTGGTCTATCTCCTCAGCCAGCAGCATAATGAACAGATTAAAGCGATCCTTGACGAGCTGCATCAAAGCACGCTTACGCAGGCGGCTGAATGGATTCGATACGGCCAGCAGCACGGCGCCATTTCCGCCGAAATCGATGCCGAAGCTTTGGCTTCGATGTTTGTGACCTTCTCTTATGGCATTCATATGAGGCAATTGATCGATAAACCGGACCAACAAGCCCTTTTGCTGCAACAATTGTCCGGTTTTATGACAAATGCGTTGAAATCAAAGATCCCCTTCGAAGGATGAAAAACGATGAATCTTTTGCGGCCTGAACAACCCGAATTAAAGCTCAGCATACAAAGTTTGCAGCATAAGCTGCGGAAAGGGGAGTTCACCTGCGAGGACATCGTCAATAGCTGCTACGGCCGGTATAAGCAGGCGAATCCGCAGATCAACGCGGTTGTTCTGCCTTTATACGATCAGGCGCTGGAGCAAGCCCGGGAGGTCGACCGGAAGATTGCCGGGAAAGAGCTTCTGGGTCCGCTGTTTGGCGTGCCGGTTACGGTGAAAGAATGTTTTGACGTCAAAGGGACCCCGGCGACTTGGGGGCTGCTCAGCAGGAGAGACGAGGCTGCGGAGGCGAATGATCCGCTTGTCGAGCGGCTTTTGAGCGCGGACGCGCTTCTTATCGGCAAGACGAATTTGCAGCAGCTGGTCATGGGCTCCGAATCCGATAACCCGGTATACGGAAGAAGCAGCAACCCGCACCGGCTGGAACGAACGCCGGGAGGAAGCAGCGGCGGCGAAGGAGCGGCGGTTGCCGCGCATTTGTCTCAGATCGGGCTGGGGACGGACGCAGGCGGCAGCGTGCGCATTCCCGCCCACTTTTGCGGTATTCATGCGTTGAAGCCAACCTCGGGCACGTTCTCCATGCAAGCTCCGCGCGGTATATTCACCGTGAAGCCGGAGGTGGCCCGGGCTATCGTCCAACCCGGCGTTCTGGCGCGAAACGTTGACGATCTGAGAACCGCCTATCACGCACTTTCGGGGGACACTTGGCGGCCGGAAGATCATGACGGCGAGACAGCCATTGGCAATATGAAAATCGCCTATTTTAAAAGCGACGGCATCGTTGAGCCTTCCATGTCCATGCAGCGGTTGGTCGGCGAATGCGCCGCGGTTCTGGCCCGCCATGGCGCGGAAGTTGTGGAGATCGATATCCGCCCATTCGCATCGAAGATGCTGAAAGGTTATATGCAGCTGGTGATGCATGAAGCGGAGCTGGGATTTCCCGGGACGGTCGGGAACGATGCCGTTATTCCCAAAATCAAGGGCATGCTGAAGCTGATTTCCATGCCTTGGCCGATGAAACGGCTTGCTGCCCTGCTCCTCAAGACAATCAAGCAGCGAACCGTTGCCGAGTTCGTATTGTCTTCCTTCAAGCCGGAAAGGCTGGAGACACTGCTGGAACAAAGAGACCGGCGGATCGCGTCTTTCAGCTCATCTTTGATGGAGCGGCGGATCGACGCTATTCTTTGCCCCCCGTATCCAACGCCTGCTTTAAAGCACGGCGGATCGACTTCTTTACAGGTGGAAGGGGCATACGAGCAAATGTTCAACTATCTGGGTTTTCCTGCGGGGGTCGTTTCCTTATCGCAAGTAAAGCCGGGGGAAGCCGTCATGCGTCCGAAAGACGGGGACCGGATCACCGACGCCTTAAACGAAACCGATCAAGGCAGCGAAGGGCTGCCGATCGGCGTTCAAGTTGTTTCGCTGCCCGGACAAGAGGGCGCCGTGCTGCGGATCATGGCCCTTTTGGAAAGGGAGTTCATGGTATATTAACCGCGCTCATTTCATTGCCGACTTCGCGGCCAGCGGCCAAGAGCTGTCGGACGAGATGAACCGGCAGGGCTTCGATACACTTTTCGTGAAAACCGATGTAACCCGCGAAGACGATGTGAAAAACATGGTTGCGCAGACGGTAGGGAAATACGGCAGGCTGGACATCCTGTTCGCCAACGCGGGGATCGCCCGCGATGCGCCGGCGCATGAGTTGACGCTGGATGCATGGCAGAAGACGATCGATATCAATTTGACGGGCGTATTTTTGTCCGACAAATACGCCGTTGAACAGATGCTGATGCAAGAAACGGGTGGGGTTATCGTCAACTGCGGATCCATTCACAGCCATGCCGGCAAGGCAGGGGTGACCGCATACGCTTCCGCCAAAGGCGGAGTTAAGCTGTTGACGCAAACGCTGGGCGTCACGTACGCCAAAAACAATATCCGCGTTAATGCCATTTGCCCCGGATATATCGATACGCCGCTTATCGCCGGCCGCAACGAAGCGATGAATCAGCACTTGATCGGCCTGCATCCGATGGGACGCCTCGGCAAACCGGAGGAAGTGGCTAAAGCCGTGTTGTTCCTGGCCAGCTCCGACGCTTCGTTTATAACGGGAACGACCTTGCTTGTCGATGGCGGGTATACCGCTCAATAAAGGCGAGGTAGGGGAAACGGGTCCTATATTTAAAAGGCTCTGCCGCAGTAAATGCGCACAGAGCCTTTTTTGGCTAGCTTAATTATGCCATGCTCTCCGTGAAAAATTGGAACGTAATGCCGAACTTGTCCGTTATTACGCCATACGCGGAGCTGAAATGAGTCGCATGCAGCGGCGCGTCGATGCGACCTCCTTGCTGCAATCCGTCAAACAAACGTTGGGTTGTTTCTTTGTCCTTGGTGTTGACGCAGATCGTGATATTATTTCCCGCTTGGTACGGCTGGCCGGGAAACGTATCGGAGAACATCAGCGAGGATTCCCCAATCTGCAGCGTTGCGTGGCCAACACGGTTCTTTGCTTCTTCCGGCAACGGAAATTCCGGATTAGCCGGCATCTCTCCGAAAGATTGGCTGAACAGCACTTTAGCCTCCAGCGCCTCCACATAGAATTGAATGGCCTCGCCGGCATTCCCGTCCATAATTAAATAAGGAATCAATTTTATCGACATGAGGATGAGCTCCCTTGTTTATAGTTCAGGCCGGGTTTAGTTGCGGCATCCGTCCTGGTCGTTATTATTGTAACATTTTCATACTCCAAATATTTCTTTTGAATTGCTATTTCGATTGTTTTTTCGTTAAAATGGATACATACATTCGCATTTATTGATGCCGGAGCAGAGCGGCGACGATCCTTCATCCGTAATAGGGTAACTTGAAAAAGGAGAGGATTGACACAGTGATGGAACGGTATTCGGAAATTGACGGTGTGATTAAATATATTCATCAGCATATATGCGATCCGCTTTCGTTAGAGCAATTGGCCAAATACGCAGGGTACAGCCCGTATCATTTCACTCGTATTTTCAAAGAAAGAACAGGTCTTTCTCCGCTGTATTACGTATCGTCCCACCGGCTGCAGAAAGCCAAAGATCTGCTCCTGCGAACCAATTTAAGCGTCCGCGATATTGGACTCGAGATCGGCCAGCAAAGCTTGGGCACGTTTACGACCCGGTTTACCGAAAAGGTGGGGGTGACGCCCTCCGATTTTCGCAATCAGGTGATCCAGACGGATGATCGAATCCGCTCCCTTCAGGCGCTCGACGACTGGCGCACGCCGCAGACCGTGCTGTATCCGTTCAGCAGAGTAGAAGGAACAATCGAAGCGGAAGTTCCTTTCGACGGCATCATTTTAGTCGGGTTGTTTGCGAGGCCGATCCCGGAAGGGATGCCGTTGTACGGCACGCTTCTATCTTCGCTCGGCAAGTTCTGTTTCACGGGAGTTAAGCCGGGGACGTATTATCTGATGGCGACATCCGTGACCTGGGGGACAAAATCGCTGGATATTTTGCTGCCGCATTCGACCTTGCGGACCCGCTCCAAGGAGCCGATTGTGGTGAAACCTTATTCCTCCGTGCCGCCGCTTCAAGTGATGTTGTACGCCCCGCGGCTGGACGATCCCCCCATACTCATTTCATTGCCGCTGCTGATGGATCATTTTCTAAGCCGGGTTATGAAGAAAGCGGACACCCGAAAAGTATAATCCCATTAATTGCATAGAGCAGCTATACCCGGTCAGTCCTTCTGAATTGAGTAAAATAGCCAATCGCTTGCCCATAAATTGGACAAATGGTTGGCTATTTTTTACTACATGGTCTAACAATTTAACATAGAAGAACACAACGATTGCTTGTAAAGCGTAACGGCTGTAATCTTAAATATTATATAGTGTGTAAAAAATAAATAGTATGTAACAATTGAATCAAATAGTGTATACTATAGCTTATTGAAAATGACATTCATATTTTGGGGGGAAATCAATGGGAGAGGTTCGTCGTTTTAAAAAGGTGCTTGTCGCCAACCGCGGTGAAATTGCAATCCGCATATTCCGGGCATGTACGGAGCTGGGCATTCGGACGGTAGCGGTCTATTCCGAGCAGGATAATGTGTCGCTTCACCGGTTTAAAGCCGATGAGGCTTATTTGATCGGGGAAGGCAAAGGGGCGATTGAAGCTTACCTCGATATCGAGAGCTTGCTTCAAGTAGCTAAACGGTACGAAGTGGACGCCATTCATCCGGGGTATGGATTTCTGTCCGAGAACGCGGAATTCGCCAAACGATGCGCTGAAGAAGGCGTCGTATTTATCGGTCCTTCGGCCGAGCATATCCAGATGTTCGGTGACAAGGTAGATGCCAGAGCGATGGCTGTCAAAGCGGGCATCCCGGTCATACCGGGCACGCCGGAGCCGGTGGGCAAGCTGGATGAAGCGCTGCATTTCGGAAGGGAGCACGGCTATCCTGTCATTATTAAAGCGGCTTCCGGCGGCGGCGGCCGCGGCATGCGGATCGTCCGGGAAGACAGCGAAATGGCGGAAGCGCTCGATCGGGCCAGCTCCGAAGCAGGTGCGGCGTTTGGCAATAGCGCCGTTTACATCGAGAAATATTTGGAGCGGCCGAAGCATATCGAAGTGCAAATTATCGCCGACCGTTACGGACATTGTGTCCATTTATTCGAACGCGATTGCTCGATCCAGCGGCGTTACCAGAAGGTGGTCGAGGTGGCACCCAGTGTTTCGCTGCCGGAGCCGCTCAGGCTGGAGATTTGTGAGACGGCGCACCGGCTGATGAGCATGGCTGGATATTATAATGCGGGAACCGTAGAGTTTCTGGTCACGCCGGACGGCAAGTTCTACTTTATCGAGGTCAACCCGCGGGTTCAGGTAGAGCATACGATCACCGAGCTGATTACCGGCATCGACATCGTCCAGACGCAAATCCGCATCGCTGAAGGGTATGCGCTTAGCGATCCGGAGATTGCCATTCCCAGTCAGGAGGCGATCGTCACCCGCGGCTACGCCATTCAAAGCCGGGTAACAACCGAAGATCCGGTGCGCGGTTTTATGCCGGAAACGGGCAGATTGCTCGCATACCGTCCAGGCGGGGGTTTCGGCATTCGTCTGGACGGCGGCAACGACTATCCGGGCGCGGTCATTACGCCGCATTACGATTCGCTGCTTGTCAAAGCTTGCGCTTGGGCTGTTACGTATGAACAAGCGGCGCAAAAAATGATGCGCACGCTGCAGGAGTTCCGGATACGCGGCGTAAAAACGAATATCCCGTTTTTGGAGAACGTGGTGCAGCATAAGGCCTTCCTAACCGGCGATTACGACACCTCGTTTATCGACACGACGCCGGAGCTGTTCGAGTTCCCCGAGCGGAAAGACCGCGGCACCAAGCTGCTTAATTACATCGGGCAAACGATCGTCAACGGGCATCCGGGATTGCCGGCAGGCAAGAAGCCGTCGTTTGATCCGCCCCGTATTCCGAATTTGTCTGCGGTGCAAGAGCCGCTGCAAGGGACAAAGCAGATTCTCGATACGCAGGGTGTGGAGGGGCTTCTCACTTGGATTCGCTCAAGCGGCAAGCTGCTCGTAACCGATACGACGTTCCGCGACGCGCATCAATCGCTGTTTGCCACAAGAGTGCGGACCCACGATCTGCTCAATATCGCAGAGGCGACGGGGAAACTCGCCGGCGACTTGTTCTCCGTCGAGATGTGGGGCGGGGCTACCTTTGACACAACGATGAGGTTCCTGAACGAGGATCCGTGGGAAAGGCTGCGCCTGCTTCGCAAACGGATACCGAACGTATTGTTCCAGATGCTGTTCAGAGGTGCAAACGCGGTAGGGTACACGAATTACCCGGATAATGTAAACCGCCGCTTTGTGCAGTTGGCGGCTGAAGCGGGCATCGATGTGTTCCGTATTTTTGACAGCCTGAACTGGATCGAAGGCATGCGTCTGGCGATCGATTCGGTTCGCGAATCGGGGAAAGTCGCGGAAGCGGCGATCTGCTATACCGGCGATATTTTGGATGAAACCCGCGACAAATATTCTCTTGGTTATTATGTCGATCTTGCCAAGCAATTGGAGCAAGCCGGAGCGCACATTCTTGCGATTAAAGATATGGCGGGCCTCTTGAAGCCGTTTGCCGCCTACAAGCTGATCAGCGTCCTGAAGCAGGAAATCGGCATCCCGATACATCTGCACACGCACGATACGAGCGGCAATCAGATGTCGACGCTGGTCAAGGCGTACGAAGCCGGCGTGGACATCGTTGATGCGGCGATCAGCTCGATGTCCGGTCTGACCTCGCAGCCGAGCTTGAACGGCTTGGCTGCCTCCTTGCAAGGACAACCACGCGAGACGCAGCTGGAGCTTGCGGACCTGCAAAAGCTGTCCGACTACTGGGAGGACGTGCGCGTCTACTACAGCGGTTTCGAAAGCGGCATGAAGTCGCCCAGCTCGGAAATTTACTTGCACGAGATGCCCGGGGGACAGTACACCAACCTGCATCAGCAAGCCAAAGGTGTCGGGCTGGAGGAGCGCTGGGAAGAAGTGAAGACGACCTACGCCACAGTGAACCGGATGTTCGGCGACATCGTCAAGGTGACGCCGTCCTCCAAGGTTGTCGGGGACATGGCGCTGTTTATGGTGCAAAATCAGTTAAGCGAGCAGGACGTCTATGAGAAAGGCGAGCGGTACGACTTTCCGGAATCGGTGGTGCAGTTCTTCCAAGGATATTTGGGCCAGCCGCCGGGCGGATTCCCGGAAAAGCTGCGTGACGTCATTCTGAAAGGGCGCGAATATTTCACCTGCCGTCCAGGGGAACTGCTGCCTCCCGCCGATTTTGCTCAGGTCAAATCGGAGCTGGCAGCCAAGCTGGGCCGTTCCGTCAACGATTACGATATGATGAGTTACCTGATGTATCCGAAGGTGTTTCTCGATAAGGAGAAAATGACCGGTGAATTCGGAGATATTTCCGTGCTGGATACGCCGAGCTTTTTCTACGGCCTGCGTCTGGGCGAAGAGATTTCCGTCAGCATCGAGCAAGGCAAAACGCTGATCGTCAAGCTGATCGCGGTGGGTCCCGTATCGCCAAGCGGTACGAAAACGATTTATTACGAGCTGAACGGGCAACCCCGCGAGGTGACGATCCGCGATTTGTCCGCCGAGGTCAGCAAGGAGGCGCGCCGCAAAGCCGACGTTTCCGACCCGGGTCAGATCGGCGCATCGATGCCGGGCAAAGTCGTCAAAGTGATGGCCGAAGTCGGCGATAAAATCAAGAAAGGCGAGCATCTCTTCGTCACCGAGGCGATGAAGATGGAGATGAACGTGCAGGCGCCGATCAGCGGCACCGTTGTCGCGATTCATGTGAAGCCGGGCGATCTGCTGGAGCCGGGGGATTTGCTGATCGAGCTGCAGCCTGCCAAATCATAAATGCCGTTAAATAACATTGAATAATTAATAAGCCTTACTATCTGAAGTAATCTGCGTCCGAATTCCGACGATAATTAGCCGGAGAGGCAGTTCAGATGTAAGGCTTTTTTTGCACTCTACGCAATCAGCTTTAATCCAACCGCCGCGGCCAACACCAAGCTAATATAGAAGATGCGCCTCCGGCTTTTCGACTCGCCGTAGACAAACATTCCTACGACCGCGCTGCCAACCGTACCAATTCCCGTCCAAACCGCGTAAGCCGTTCCCATCGAAATCGATCTCATCGCCAGCGAAAGCAGCGTGAAGCTCATTATAAAGCTGACGGCCAACATGCCGTAAGTTTTCCAGCCTTTGTTCATCTTAAGTTTGTATAATGCCGTTGCCCCGACAATTTCGAACGTTCCCGCAAAAAATAAACAGATCCAAGCCATTTAAGCGCCAGCTCCTTCCGCGGTCGTTACCCTTTTCAGGCCGATTACGCCGTATAACAGCAAGGCAATGAGCAATATTTTGATCCAATTAAAAGGTTCGCCAAAAACGGCCATCTCGGTCAATACGGTTCCCGCCGTGCCGAGCCCGGTGAACACCGTGTATAACGTGCCGACCGGCAGCATTTGCGACGCCCGGATAAACAATCTGAACGATACAAAAATAGCCCCGAAAGTAACCAGCCAAGCCCACCACTGATCGGCATGCTTCAAGCCGGAAACCCAGATGACCTCAAAAATAATGGCGATGCCAATTCCCATCCAACCCGATTTCATGCGATATAACCACCTTTCATCACGAATATATAAAACTCAACCGGGCGAGCCGGTAAGACCCCGCCAATAAATATGCCACGCGCCTTCCAGCCGCTTGGTATAACGCGCGGTTCCGCCGAACAGCATTTCGATAAGGACGGCGTCCAGAACGCCCAGAAACGCATCCGACGCATACACGGCATTCACCGGAGCAATCTCGTTTTCTTGGACGGCACGTTCAAATAACGGGACGAGCAGCCGCTCCAGCCCTTCGAGATATGCGTAGCCGTATTGGACGATTGTCGCCTCGTGGGCCGCCGGCGGAAAATACATCATGCGCAGCCAAAATCGTTTCTGATCGTCTTTTTCATACCGGTTTTTATAATCTGTAATAAAGCCAAACAGCGTTTGCTGCAGCGATTTGCCCGCTTGTTCACGAAAATAACGGCCCACAAACACCTGTTCTTCTTCTACGATATCCGCAAGCACGTGAAGGAACAGATCGTCCTTGCTCTTAAAGTGGGTGTAGATGGACTGCTTCTTAATCCCCACATCGTCGGCAATTTGCCCTAGGGACGTGCCATCGTAACCATGAAGGGCAAACTGCTTAAGTGCAACTTTACGAATCAGTTGTGCGGTCGTCTCCATGTAAGTCTCCCTTCCGAACGTTCGTCAGGATAGAATTATATTATGCCCCGTTTGAACTGTCAAGCCGATATATTATTCATTATGTGGTGTATTGACTGGGCCCAACGAGTAAACCGTTTTCAGAAAATGAACGGTTGTCAGTTAACCCCAACTTGTGATACTATTCACTTTAACAGAATATGAACCTTCGGGGCAGGGTGAAATTCCCTACCGGCGGTGAGGATACGTGCGTAGTATCCGCAGCCCGCGACTCCCGGCCATATGGCTGGGACTGACTTGGTGAAAATCCAAGGCCGACGGTATAGTCCGGATGGGAGAAGGTACAACACAATTTGTTAAATTTCACAATTTAACAGGTTTGTTTGTCGTTGCCCCCGTTATTTATGTAACGGGGGCAACGTTTCTTCAGGAGGTTCAATTCAAAACATTCCTTGAGGAGGTTTTTGAATTGGAGAACACAATGGAATCACACGGGAAAGCTATGCATTTCAAAACGCACACCACCGAGAGGAACTTGGGCATCTGGTATGTTGCGTTAGGCGCTACGTTATGGGGGCTCGATCCGCTGTTTCGGATTTTGCTTCTGGAGAGCTTTACCTCCGCCCAGATCGTTTTTCTCGAGCATCTGCTGTTGATGATTTATGCGCTGCCGGTTTTTATTAAGCATCGCCGCGTACTTAGCGGGAAAATCACATTGGCCGTTATCGGCGCGCTGCTGTTTATTTCTTGGGGAGGCTCGGCTATCGCAACGATGCTGTTTACCTCCGCTTTCGCTTATGGCAACCCCAATGCAGTCCTGCTGCTGCAGAAGCTGCAGCCGCTGTTTGCCATCATCATGGCGCGCTTGATGCTCAAAGAAGCGCTGCCGTCGCGTTTTTTCGTTTATATTATTGCCGCTCTGCTTGGTACTTATTTGCTGACCTTCGGGATTGGCGCACCGTCGCTTGGCCTGCGCGATTTGGGCACGATTAGCTGCCTGTTCTCGATCATGGCCGCTGTGTTGTGGGGAGGCTCGACCGTTATGGGCAAGTTCCTGCTGCAGAAAAACATCGACTTTCATCTGGTCACGTCGCTGCGGTTTATGCTTGCTGTTCCGCTGTTATCGGGTGTGCTTATTGCCAGCGGCGATGCTTGGCATGTGAGCGGCGGATCCGGACATATGACGCTGATGCTGGTTAATTTGGCGTTTCAGGCTTTTCTGCCGGGGCTGCTCAGCATGCTGCTGTATTACAAAGGACTGACCTCTACGAAGGCGTTGTTTGCAACGCTTGCCGAGCTGGCTTTTCCCGCCGTCGGCGTGCTGGTCAACTGGCTGGTGTTTCATCAGGCGCTGACCATCGGCCAACTGCTCGGATTCCTGCTGATTTGGTCGACGCTGTGGTTTATGAGCCGCAGTCAGCGGGAACCGGAAGCAAGAGCCGTCGCGCCCGCGAAACTGGAGACAAGCGGATAACAATATGCCCCCCTCACCATACTGCGCATCGAAACATTTTCGGTGCATATGTAATGCGGCGAGGGGGGCTTTTTACGAAAAAATCAATAAATCGATTCTACAGGACTGTCGATGCGCCAGCCTATTCCTTCAATAAGCCGGAAGTTGACGTTCCTCTCTTCGAAACCGTCGCCTCCGTCGCCCAAAGGGACCGTAAACCGATAAGTTTTTAAATCGGCGCTGTCCTGGATCACTTTCAATGTCGCATGGGCCCAATTCAGAAGGCTTCCGCCGTCCGCATCGTTCTTAGCCAATCTGCCGTCTATCTCGGTGATAATGCCCGTTTCAATTTGTTTATCATAGAAGCTGACTGCCTGTTCGGCAGTAAATAGCTGCTCAAAATAAGCGATGTATTTAACCTTCGTATCCAAGTCGTCGCCCATCCAGTGGTAAGTAATATCCCGGCCTTTTACCGGGAAGCTTTGCACAAGTCCTTTCAGATTCCCTCCGTTTGCAGCATACCAATAATGATTTTTGGCTTCACCGGCCATTTGTACAGCATCCGGCGCGCTGAACTGCGCGATGGGTTTCTCTACAATAACGGCTTGATTTGCTTCATCCCATGTCACTTTGGCTCCAAGTGCTTCAGCCAAAGCTCGAGCCGGTACCAGAGTGCTGCCATTAATCATTTGGCCAGGGACCTCGGAATGAATTTCCTTACCGTTCACAATCAACTTGACAACCGCAGGCGCCGCAAACGAAACGCTTGAAAAAAGTACGGATCCCACTATAGCCCCGCTCACAAATGATCTCACATTAAATCTGCTCAACATTCTTCCACCTCGAAATGATATAACTTCCAATCATCTTGACGTTGCTCTAATTCCAATTGTTGCATATGAAGTAAAGTTTTTTTTGATTTGGATTGCCGTCGCTTTATCAATTTGATGGTGGGAAGGCTTAAGATTAGAAATCCGAAAAGGGGATTGCATTCAAGCGGCTCAATTGCTACGCTGGCTATATATACCAGATACAGAGAAACCGCTGTGTACAAACGGGAGGAGCCGGATGCGCAATGTTAAAAGTAGCCATGGTTGGCTGCGGTACAATGGGAAGAAGCCACGCTTATAATCTCTCGCGGATGCCCGAGGTGGAGTTCGTCGGCATTTATGACGCGCAGCATGAACTGGCTGAGAAAGTGGCTGCCGAATATGGCGCCGCTGCTTTTGCTTCCTTCGACGAAATGATCGGAACCGCCGATCCGGATCTGGTATGCGTGACGCTGCCGACGTATTTGCATAAGGAATACGTGCTGAGAACGGCGGAATACGGCAAGCACGTCTTCTGTGAAAAGCCGATCGCACCTACGGTGGAGGATGCCGCGGAAATGATGCAGTTTTGCGAAAGCAAGGGCGTCAAGCTGTTTGTCGGGCATGTAGTCCGCTTTTTCCCGGAATACGCGGATATGAAGAAACATATCGATTCAGGCGCAATCGGCCGCATTGGGGTGGTACACACCAAACGGATCGGCTCACATCCGGGCCAAGCCAGGGCATGGTACAAAAACGCCTCGCTCAGCGGTGGAGTGATCATGGATCTGATGATCCACGATATCGATTATTTGCGCTCCGTGCTGGGAAAGGCTGTCAGCGTGTACGCCGTGCAGAAAACGTCGGAATCGCTGGACTATGCATTGGTCACCTTAAGGTTCGCTAATGGAGCGATTGCCAATTTGGAAGCGAGTTGGGGGTATCCGGGGCCATTTACGACTGCTGCAGAATTTGCCGGAAGTGAAGGCGTAATCCGTTTCAATAGCGAACAGGCCAAGTCGCTGAAAATCGCCAAAACGGTCATAGACGAGCAAGGCGAACATGCCGTCTCCGTACCGAAAAGCCCGACCATGTTTGATCCGTATTACCTGGAGCTGAAACATTTTATCGAGTGCATTCAAACGGGCGCCGAACCGATCGTGTCGGCGGCCGACGCTTGCGCGGCACTGGCGATTTCACTGGCCGCGGCCGAGTCGGCCCGGACGGGCAAGCCGGTCGCTTTGCAGCCGGCGGAAGGGGGATTGTAATATGAAGAAGCTGAAGATCGGCTTTATCAGCTTTGCCCACGGTCACGCGTTCAGCTACATCAACTGCATGTCCCGTCTGCCCGAGGTGGAGATTGTCGGTATTGCCGACGACAACGAGAGCCGGGTCGCAGAAGTTGCGGCAAAATACGGTGTGCCTTATTTTGCCGATTATAACGAGCTGCTGCAGACCGATGTGGACGCTGTCGTCATCTGCTCGGAGAACGTGTACCACGCTCCCATCACAATAGCCGCGGCGCGCGCGAAAAAACATATTTTGTGCGAGAAGCCGTTGGGCACGTCCACGAAAGATATGGAGCAGATGATTCGGGAATGCCGCGATCACGGCGTACAACTGATGACCGCGTTCCCGTGCCGATATATACCGGCTGTTGTGCAGGCTAAACAGGCAATTGACAGCGGCGAGATCGGAGACATTGTGGCGATCAAAGGTACGAACCGCGGCCGGATGCCGGGCCGTTGGTTTATCGATAAGTCGCTGTCGGGCGGCGGCGCGGTATTTGACCACACCGTACATGTCATGGATCTAATGCACTGGTTTCTCGGCTGCAAAGCAGTCGAAGTATATGGCATTGCGGATACGCTGTTTAACGATGTCGACATCGACGATGCAGGTATGGTGCATGCCAAGTTCGCCAATGGCGTGGTGACGGTTCTCGACCCCAGCTGGTCGCGGTCGCAGAAGTCGTTTCCGATGTGGGGCGACGTCACAATGGAAATCATCGGGACTAAAGGCGTCATTTCCGTCGACGGTTTCGCCCAGAAAAACGAACTTTACAGCGATCAGGCGATCAAGCCGCAGTGGAGCCACTGGGGAGACGATATGGACCAATATTTGGTCCAAGCGTTCGTGCAGGCGCTGCTTACCGGAACGCCGGTTCCGATTACCGGCGAAGACGGGATGAACGCCGCCGCGGTAGCGCTGGCCGCTTATGAATCGGCGCGCACCGGCGAACCGGTTCGCTTGGATTAGGTTTTACATCCACATAGGAAAAAAAGGAGCCGACTGCGCTCCTTTTTTTATTGGGCCGGGTTTAATCCACTTTTGCACCAAACGAACGCAAGAACACAACGGCTTGCGCCGCATCCATGCGAACCCCTTTGACGTCCAGTGATTTGAAATCGATTCCTTCCACGAAAGCCCCGCGTAAATCCGCGTTGTGCAGTCTGGCTTTGCTTAGTTGGGTACGCGTCAAATCTGCGTCTCTTAAGTCTGCTTTCTCCAGATTGGAGCCGTACAGATCGGCTTCATAGAAGCGGACACCCCGTAAATTTTGTTTGGACAAGTTGACTTCCCGCAGGTTAGTGTAGGACCAGTCTCCCTTGGCAATCGTGATGCCATCGAATTGGGCTTGGGTAAAGTCGGAACCGGTCATTTTACACTCGGTAAATTTGGCGACGAACAGATTGGCCCCTTGAAAGTTGCAATTGGTGAAGGCCGACTCATTATGTATGGAAGCATTTAGCGAGGCGCCGCGAAAATCGCATTCCGTAAATCGGCATCCGTAGGTATTGATCTCCTCCAAGGAAGCGCCGCGAAAGCTGCAGCGTACGAAGGTGCATCTCAGCAGTTCCCCGTCCCTTTGATCGGATCGGCTGAAATCGGTATCTTCATAGGTTTGATCCGTATATTGATACATAGCTTGGTCATCCCCCATCAAAATCGTTCGAATAAATCCAGTATATCAAACAAATGTTCGTAAATAAAAGGGGTAAACAGAGATTCCTAACTGTGAGCTGCTTTTGTCGATTTTGAAAAGTTGGAGGAGATAAGAACTATGACCCGGTTTATATCATATTTTAGTATAAAAAATAAAAAAATGTAGACATATGGGATAAAATAGGTAATATTGTAATTAATTATTTGTTTTATTAAGAGGAGATTGTTTCGTGGAATATGTCGCGTTCTTTATTCTCGGTACTATTGATATATTTTTGGTTCTGGCCTTCATCTTTAAAATATTTCGTTGGCCTCTCGGTTCCTATATTAAAGAGTGCATTCTCATAGCGTTTTTATGTTCTCTTGAATCGTTTGCGAATCGATTTGTCTTTGATCTGGCTGAATACGATGCTTTAATACAAGTAGTGACTATTATGCTGTGCGTGCATTATATCTTGCGAGTAAATTTCTATCATGCGATAACGTTATCGGTCATTGGCGTGATGGCCTACTTTGAAGTAGTTTATGTTATGTATCAAGTACTAGAACAAATTGATATCGTTTCCACTTCTGATGCAGCGGCTTCGGTTGGTGAAGGTACATTTATAATTCAGCTTACAAGCGAAACTTTCGCTGCGATAATCGTATGGTTAATATATAAGTTTAATCTGGGCTTTTCTTATGTTGCTGTTCCTCCCCATGACCGCAAAACCAAGTTTACAGCCGAAGAAAAGATAAATATGACAGTTGATTTTGTGGCGGCTCTTGTTATTTTTGCTACTAATTACTGCATTATCACATTAGGTCGACTTGGAATCGGCGCTATGATGGTTTCGGAATTTATCGCTTTATGTTTGTTGTTATATCTGGCAAGAAGGAGGGATTATGCACATGACAGACCCCATTGACTTTGCCGCCGAGCGTATATCGAATTTGATTAAAAAATTAAATCCTGAAGAAACTGTTGAAGTCGAAGTCATGAACTACTCGTTGAGTCTGGGAATGAATTTGCTACTGACAGTATCTTTTATTATGGCGATCGGATTTATGACGAATACTGCTTTATCGACGCTTCTCTCCTTCCTGATATTCGCAGTCCAACGTTTTTTTGTGAAAGGATTCCATTTCAAGTCTTTGACACTATGTGTTTTGGTCACAACTACGCTAATTGCCTCGATACCGCATTTACCATTACCACAGCTTGCTATTACCCCTATCGGAATTGTATGTACACTAATTATCCTCTATAAGGCTAAAGTAAAGCCGATTGCCAAATTGATTCCGTTTTTTGTTATAGCTATCGGTATGATTCTTCAAGATTCTGTAATTATATTAGCATGTGCTGCTCAGGCGATAACACTGGTACCGAAAGGAGGTGATTTTAATGTCGAGTACACTCGTAAAAAAAATTGCTAAGTATTCTTCACAAGTATTAAGCGTGGTCGCATTGATTCTTGTTGTCACTAACAAGCTGCCGATTGGTGACAAAGAAGTTCCCGCTAGCTTGAGAAAGTAGTACCGCCTATGAATTCAGTCATCAGTCTGGATGTTCCTTGTTACGATGAAACCGTATCTACAAACGAGATTCTTTTTATCGAGCTGGCATACAAGAATAAGGTTCCCAAAATACTTGTCCACACCAAGGAAAATGAATTCGTTTCCAAAATATCGGGATCGATGGAAGCCATGGAAATATTGCTGGCCAAGTTCGGGTTTGTTCGTGTGGACAGCGGGGTTCTGGTTAATCTGAACTACTTCGGCTCATTTGAGAAGAATTTTTATGGCGGTATCAACTTATGTTTTATTGACTCTGCGAAAAAAGTAAGTTGTTCTCGTTCCGGTTACTCCAGAGCTAAACAAATATTGGAATCTGATGGTTAAAGTTAAACATCGGGTTCCTTTTTGTTTTTCATTCTATTATCATAGGAGATAAAATTCGTCAATAGCAGATTTTATATGGTAAATCCGTCGTTCCAAAACTGTAAAAAATTGTGGTATATTGTGAATACACAACTTGCAGATTGTACACTTGAATACAATATAAGGGTGGCTAATCGCATGGTTATACAGTCTGGAGAGAAGCTTTTTCAAGCCATTAACGAAATCATACAACCCCATATGGCGGGTCTGGATGACGAAACCTTGCAGCAATTAACCGATGCTGTTGCAGCAGCTATCAATCAACATGAAGCGCGGCTGCGCGCTCTGGTGCTGGATCCGAACGAACCGGGAGAATTGATCAATATTTTCGTGGATGAAATCTTGTATATAGATACCGATAAAAAAAGACGGATCGTACATCATCACAAAAATGGGGCCGATTACATGGAGGCCGCATCATTAAACGATTTTAATGAAAGTGTCTCGTTTTTTGAACATGGCTTTCGGATGCTGGACAACTCAAATTTCGTGAATGTCGATTTGGCTCGCAGTTTTAATAAAACGCGCGGTGAAGTGTATTTTGACGAAAATCAGCGTAAGGCGGCAAGCGTCGCAAGAACTCATGCCTCATTGCTGCAGCATGAACTGAAAATTCGGGGTCTTTAATCGATTGCAAACTTATATAAACGACAACTAACCGGCTGCGGCCGGTTCATTTGCGTTGCAGCTAATGAAAAAACAATCCAATCCAAAGCCTTCCGCTCCTTCCTCCCGCAACAATTCAAGTAGAGTGTAAAATAATGGGTTAAAAGAGGTGAGGAAGCTTATGCAGTTGATAAAAGGAATAAACTATACGTCTTTCATCAAAAGCCGAGCTGCAATTCTGTTAGCGGGTGCACTGATCTTGAGCTTCTGTGGCATATTATACAGACAATATGAGTTGCATAGTCAGAAGCAAAATGTTCAAGCCGTTATCGGCGCATTGCAACTATTGGATCACCACTTTTTGAAGTATGAGACGCTGTTGGATTCGGTTGTTTCCAATATGACTGAGGAGAAACAGGTTGCGATCATTTCTGAAGACCCGTATGAACATTTTGTGGCATCCGAGAAATTACAACGGGAAGTGCTTACCCCATTATTATTAACTCATCCGGAGATAAGCTTTCTACAATTGCAAGTGGAGGATGGGGTGGAGATATCAAGTGGAAATGAATTTAAAGGTGGAGGGACCAAGCTGTTTGATCCCGTATCCGATTTTATTACGGTAAATCTCAATCATTCTTTTACCATGATTAAGCCAATAAACCTATATTCCAAACGAGCGAATTTACGGTTGGACTTACAACCTGACAGTGTATTATACGACGAGTTGGATTCCAAAGGCTGTTTCGAATGCTCATTGGTTATATTAGCAGATGATGGAAAGACGGTCTTCCCAAGCGGGCATGCCACCTTAATGGACATGGATTCAAACCGCACTTATACCCGACAGTCGGATTACTTGCGATGGTCCGTTACCGGAATAGAGCCTTCGATATATCAATTGTTCGTAAATCTAAAATGGGTGTATCTTTTTTTATGTATTTCACTGGTATGGATCAGTTGGCGAATATGGAGCAGGCAGCCAAAAGCTAAATTAGCAGATTTGGACGAAAACGGGAAGCGATTCATTGAAACGATGCAAACTAAAGGAGAATGCGCGGTCCAAAACGAAAGTAAAGCGTCGCTTTCCACGGAAGAATTTCTGAATTATAGCGCATTAAAGCTGCAATATAACGAGCATTTCTTATATAACACGCTTGAAACGATCAATTGCTACGCCATTTTGCATGATACAGGCGAAATCTCGGAAATCGTTGAAGCCGCAGCCGGCTTGATCCGCTATTCCGAATCGAGGAAACAAAAGGCAACACTTAAGCAAGAGCTTGAAAACATACGCCAATTTCAAATTGTGCTGGAATACAGGCTGCAGAAAAAAGTGAATCTGGTCGTAGAGGTGCCGGATCGGTATGAGCAAGTGATTTTACCCAAACTGACTTTACAGCCCCTTGTGGACAATTGCATATTGCATGCCTTTAAGGACGGACTGGATTCGGAGCATCGCATTCGGATCTATCTTGAGGAAGCGGAGCGGCACTATGCCATTTATGTTGAAGATAACGGATGCGGCTTCAAAGCAGATGCGGCACCCATGCTCAGGGAGCACCTGAGTACAGGGCAACCTGAAGTAGGCAGGGGATTGGTTACGGTAGAGCAGCGGTTACAGCTGATTTTTGGACCGGCGTCTGGTTTGGAGGCGGTCAGTATCAAGCCGCATGGGGCAGAAGTTCGTATCCTCATACCAAAGCAAATTTCGGTCAATGGAGAAAGAGCGCCCGCAAATTGTGCAGCTCGCTGGGGTTATTTTTTTGAAAATGCAAGTAAAAGCGAGATATGCTGTGCGGCAAAGAGAATTTGTGGAGGGCGGGGCCAATTTGGTTTGCCAAAATGTCTCCATTCGGCCGCCAAGCAGTCCAGGATTTCTTTACAGCCAACCGCTCCGGGTGTAGTATTCAAATCAAGATTTATCGGCAAGGTCCGATAAGCGAATCGCTGAATTTCTTCGTAGTGAAGAAAGCGGGGGAACCAATGTGTCGTGAAGTGCCTGCGTGAAGAGCGGTAAACATGACTTGGGGTGAATCCGGTTGTGCGGAGCGAGTGGGCTCCGCCACACGGTAGGGCGACTCTCACCGTCCGAATCCGACAGCTAACCTCGTAAGCATATGGAGAGAGAACCGCGTTCGAGCTATGCGGATTGCGCGCAATTTGTCCAAGAGCCCGAGAGCAGGGATCCTCTGCTCTTTTGGGCTTATTTTGTTGTATTCAGAGACTTATATGAACGATTGGGAGAGTGGTAGAAATGGTTGAAGTAAGTGACCCCCTGACTGGCATAAGTGACATTCGCTTAGCGAATAGCAGGGTAGGATTAATGGAAATATTCCGGTTCGATTGCGATTGGGCAGCAGGCCATCAGATGAACAGCTGTGCAGGAGAATATTGCTGCGGAGTGCTTAAAATCTGCAGCAGCGGGGCCAGCGGATGGGGAGAATTCGCTTTTGCTTACCCGCAGCAGAAATTCGATATGATTCATTGGGCGTGTGTCTTTACGCATCTGAAGGGACTTTCCATCGCCGGTGCCATTCGTTACGTGCAATGCGGACCTGAAGGATGGGACGATATCAGGCAGAAAGCGGCGTTGGCCGCTTTATCTGATCTGGCCCGGCAACTGCTGCATCCCGCAGACCAGCCGCAAGCAGCGGCCTACCCGCTAACGCGTTCCTACTTAATTGCGCATTCGCAGGCTTATTTTTCTTGTTAGCGCAAGCTTCCCCAATCAAGCTCCTGTTCGATTCGCAACGCGGACAGGAGCCGCCGCTATGAAAACCATCCCTTCCGCCGAAACCACACATACATGCCGACGCCAATCCCAAACATGACGCCCAGCACGAAAAAGTACCCGTATTTCCACGATAGTTCCGGCATATTATCGAAATTCATACCGTAAATACCGGCGATAAACGTTAGCGGCATAAAAATCGTCGTAATGACCGTGAGTGTTTTCATAATATTGTTCATCCGGTTGGAGCTCATCGACATGTGGCCGTCGCGAATATCCGATGTGATCTCGCGATTGGTTTCAATCATCTCGGACAATTTCAACAGGTGGTCGTAAATATCTTTGAAATAAACGGCATAATCCTGAATGCCGGCGATTTTTTCCGTATATTGTATGCGGTACAGCAGGTCGCGCATCGGCACGATCGTCCTCCGCAGTTTAAGCAGTTTCCCCCGTATTTCAAAAACAAGGTTCATCACATCGTCGATTTTGCTGCGTTCATCTTCATCTTCAAGGTCCGCCACTTGGCCTTCCAACGAAAATACGCTGGGAAAATACTCGTCCACCAGCTTGTCGATAATCGTATAAGCGACAAACAAGTGGTTTTTTTCCGCCATTGTTTTATCGTTCACCAGCTTGCTCCAGGCGCTGTCCATCTCGCTCAGCACGCTGTTATGATACGTGACGATGTAGTTGGGCCCGATAAACATGTTGACTTCTTCGGCTTTGAGCAGCTTGGGGTTGATCGCATGCAGCACAAGAAATTGAACGTCGTCATAATGGTCCAACTTCGGCCGCTGCAGCAAATGCAGGCAATCTTCTATGGCCAGAGGGTGAAAATGAAAGCCATGCTCCAATAACTGGGTTTCTTCTGCCGTCGGGGCGTTTAAATCGACCCAATACCAAGAAATATCCGACTTCATCAACCGCTCTAAAGGCTCGTTCTGCAAAAGCATCGAATCATGCGTGACGGCTATAGACCGAATCATGGAAAACCTCCTGTCCTGCAAATTCGTCTGTCCATCATGAGCAGGATATCATATAAAGTAAAACATGAAAAATACGTTCATTTCCAGTGTTGTTTGAAGAAACGGATGTGAAAGCGGATTCAATTGCTGGAATCGTGAATTCTCTCCTATAATGCTGCTTCAAGCTCGTTATTTTAAAATATTCGCGAGAACCGTAGAAATCATGTGTATGAAAGAGATAATTAGAGGCGGCGGAGTTGTTTCATACTCTTAATTGTCTCATTTCAGCTAAAAAGGTGCCTGAGTTTTCTTTACAGTCCCATGTGCCGGGTGTAATATTCAATTCATGATTTATCACTAATATTTCCAACAATGATCGCTGAATTTCTTCGTATTTGAAGAAAGCGGGGGAACCAATGGGTTGCGTGGTGCCGGTGTGAGAGCCGGTTATCGCAACATGGGGTGAATCCTGGAGACGGAGCGCCATGGGCTCTAACTCCGGGTAGGGCGACTCTCACCGCCCGAATCCGACAGCTAACCTCGTAAGCGTGGAAGACGAAACAGCCTCTTATATTGTCTTGTAAGCAGCTGTATTCGTTATGGAGAGGATGATGGAGCTTGTGATCGTATAATCGGCCACAGAGCTTGATGCCTCTGTGGTTTTTCACTGTCTTTTTTTGAAAAAGAAATGAAAAGAAATACGCTGAATTTTTTCCGTTCATGGAAAGAAGCGGGGGAACCAACTAGGACTGAGGGGATCGCATTAATGTGTATCCCTCAATCTAACGGGGTGAATCCCGGCTTGTGGTGCGAAGCAATGCGCCACCGCCAGGTAGGGCGGCTCTCTCGCCCGAATCCGACAGCTAACCTCGTAAGCGTATAGAGAGGCAACGATGGCCGCGATATGGACACAGTGTTTTTTTGTGCCTGGACGAAGCCGCGGGAAAAGCTCTCTCTTTTCCTGGCAGGCTTCTTTTTTGTTGCTTCCTCTGCAAGTATTGTAGGAGGGAAACGTAAATGGAACCGGAGTGTATATTAGTTTCTGCGCCGACCAAAGCCGGAGAACGGTTTATCTGTGAGCTGCTGAACCGGCATTTGCCTGTCGCAGCGATGACCAATAGCAAAGCGGAAGCTATAAGATTAAAAGAGCTTGGTGTTAAAACCATAATCATAGTAGATACTATGGATCAACTGGCCTGGAAAAATCCCAAATTTCCAGTCGGGCAAGTGTATTTGTTTGAACGAAGCTTTACGTTATGCTGCCGCTACATTCAAATTTGCCGGTCATGGACGTCGAAACCGATCTGCGTAGTTACGGATTCGGATCATGCCCGCCTTGTTTATAAAAGTCTTGGGGCGGCATTTGTCGTTCATTCGCGCAGCGAAGACGTCTCGTTCCTAATTCCGAAGGGGTAGACGCTTATGTCCGTAGGCGACTACGGAACAGTCGCTAGTTCCGCCATTTTGCAGGATAGATTCATATTTTAAGTGAAGCGGAGGTTGTTATGATGCTAGATCTCTGCATGATCATCATGCTTGCAGTAACTTATGTACTGTTCGTCCTATTTATGTCATGGTGCGGTTCTGTTATCGAGGAATCGGGAGGAGAACGGAAATGATCGTAGTCTATTTGTTTACGGCATTTATTTTTATTTATTTGGTGTACGCCTTGATACATCCCGAAAAGTTTTAAACGTCGGTTGTTTTAAACGTCCGGTTGTTTTAAGTGGTCGGCCGTGTTACTTATCTAAAAGTATGTAGGAGGTTACCCCGGCATGGGCATATTGCAGATCGTGATTGTGATTGCAGTGTTGACGCTGCTTGTCAAACCGTTAGGCACTTATTTGTACAACGTTTTTTCCAATGAGCCTAACCGTACGGATAAATGGTTCTCATTTTTGGAACGGCCGATTTTTTCCTTAATCGGATTAAAGAAACGGCAAGGGATGACGTGGAAGACGTACGCGCTCAGCTTTATGATCACGAATATCGTGCTTGTGGCCGTCAGTTATCTCATTTTGAGGCTGCAGAAGGTGCTGCCGCTGAATCCGAACGGCACGGATAATATGGAAGAGACACTGTCGTTTAATACGGTAATCAGCTTTATGACCAATACGAACCTGCAGCATTACAGCGGCGAGTCGGGGCTCAGTTACTTCGCGCAAATGGCCGTCATTATGATGATGATGTTTACGTCTGCGGCTACAGGATTTTCCGTGGCCATTGCATTTATTCGTGGATTGACTACTAAGGGTCGGACGATCGGCAACTTTTTTGAAGACTTCGTCAAAGCGCACACGCGGGTGTTTATCCCGTTTGCTATCGTCATCACACTGCTGCTGGTTGCATTAAACGTTCCTCAGACGCTGCAGCCGACCGTAACAGCAACAACGTTGGAGGGTGTGGAGCAGCACATTGCGATTGGTCCCGTCGCTTCGCTGGAATCGATTAAGCATCTGGGCACGAATGGAGGCGGATTTTTCGGCGCCAACTCGGCTCACCCGTTTGAAAATCCGAATCCGCTGACGAATGTGATCGAAATGTTATCGATGTGGATGTTATCGGCGGCTCTGCCTTACACGTACGGCTTGTTCGCCAAAAACCGAAAACAGGGCTGGGTCATATTCGGCTCGATGATGATCCTGTTTGTCGTGTTCCTTTCACTGGTATACTCGGCAGAATCGGCCGGCAACCCGGTCATGAACCGCCTGGGTATCGATGCTTCCGGAGGCAGCATGGAGGGCAAAGAGGTCCGTTTCGGCATCGCGCAATCCGCGCTGTTTACAACTGTGACAACTGCAGCAACGACAGGTTCGGTCAACAATATGCACGATACGCTGACACCGCTTGGCGGGATCACGCCGCTTGCTCTAATGATGCTGAACTGCGTATTCGGGGGAAAAGGCGTCGGACTGGTTAATATGCTCATGTACGCGATATTGGCCGTATTCTTGTCCGGACTGATGGTGGGCCGCACGCCGGAATTCCTCGGCAGAAAAATCGAAGCCCGCGAGATGAAGCTGATCGTCGTAGCGATACTGGCCCATCCGTTTATTATCTTGGCGCCAACGGCGATTGCTTTGGTAACCGATCTGGGGACGGCGGCCATTACGAATCCGGGCTTTCATGGGATTTCCCAAGTGCTCTACGAATATACGTCGTCCGCAGCGAATAACGGTTCCGGTTTTGAAGGACTTAGCGACAATACGCCATTCTGGAACATTTCAACAGGTCTGGTCATGCTGTTTGGCAGATATATCTCGATGGTGGCGATGCTCGCCGTTGCCGGATCTTTGCTGCGGAAACAGTGGGTACCAGAGACGATCGGCACGTTCCGTACGGATAACGGTCTGTTTACCGGTATATTGGTCGGTACCGTGCTGATTATCGGCGCGCTGACGTTTTTGCCGGCCATCGTGTTGGGCCCGGTTGCCGAGTATTTAACGATTCGTTAACGGATGAGGTGAATGAGGATGAATTCGAATAGAAAAAGTATGCTGACCGGTCCAATTGTAAAAAATGCGCTGAAGGACAGTTTTATCAAGCTGAATCCGGTTACGATGATGAAAAATCCGGTCATGTTTGTCGTAGAGGCCGGTACGGCGGTGGTGCTGCTGATGACGGTGCTGCCCGGATATTTCGGGACACAGGAGCAGATCGGGTTTAATTTTACGGTATTTGTGATTTTGCTGCTAACCTTATTGTTCGCCAATTTTGCCGAAGCGCTTGCTGAAGGGCGTGGCAAAGCGCAGGCCGATTCGTTGAAAAAGACGAAAAAAGAAATTACCGCCAATTTATTGGTTAACGGTACAATCAAGCAGATTCCATCCACGGATTTGCGCAAAGGCGATATTGTCATCGTAGCCCAAGGGGAAATGATTCCCGGCGACGGCGAAGTGATTGAAGGGCTTGCCTCGGTCGACGAGTCGGCCATTACGGGTGAATCCGCTCCCGTCATTAAAGAGGCGGGCGGCGATTTCAGTTCGGTGACGGGAGGAACACGTGTCGTCAGCGACCGGATCCAAATCCGCATTACCAGCGATCCGGGAGAGTCGTTTATCGACCGGATGATTTCTCTAGTAGAAGGGGCGAAGCGGCAGAAAACGCCAAACGAAATCGCATTGAACACGCTGCTGACCAGTTTGACCTTAATCTTTCTGATCGTTGTTGTCACTCTTGCGCCGCTTGCGCGTTTTCTGGAAATCAATCTCGAAATTCCCGTTCTGATCGCCTTGCTCGTATGTTTGATTCCGACCACGATCGGCGGTCTGCTCTCGGCTATCGGTATCGCCGGTATGGACAGGGTCACGCAGTTCAATGTGCTGGCGATGTCCGGTAAAGCGGTGGAAGCGGCGGGCGACATTAATACGATGATCTTGGATAAAACGGGTACCATTACGTTCGGTAACCGGATGGCAAGCCGGTTTATCCCGGTTGGCGGGGAACAAGAAGCGGAGCTGGCCGCATGGGCTGCCGTCAGCTCCGTCAAGGACGAAACGCCGGAAGGCCGTTCGGTGCTTGAGCTGTTGAAAAAACAGGGTATGACATATCCCGAATCATTGGGAGATAACGGGACATTTATTGAATTTAAAGCGGAAACCCGAATGAGCGGCTTTGATTTGGCGGACGGCCGGAAAGTGCGCAAAGGCGCCGTGGACGCCGTCAAAAAATGGGTGGAGGCGGCGGGTGGAACGGTGCCGGGCGATTTGGACGACAAGGGCAACACTATTGCCAAAGAAGGCGGGACGCCGCTTGCCGTCGCCGTGGACGGCCGGATTTTCGGCCTGATTTATTTAAAGGATACGGTGAAACCCGGCATGCGGGAGCGGTTTGAGCAGCTGAGAAGCATGGGGATCAAGACGGTGATGTGTACCGGCGATAACCCGCTGACCGCCGCAACTATCGCACGTGAGGCCGGAGTGGACGATTTTATAGCGGAAAGCAAACCCGAAGATAAAATCGCCGTAATCCGCAAGGAGCAGAACGAAGGCAAACTCGTAGCGATGACCGGCGACGGCACCAATGACGCTCCGGCCTTGGCGCAAGCCGACGTGGGACTTGCGATGAACAGCGGAACGATAGCCGCCAAGGAAGCGGCGAATATGGTCGATCTTGATTCCGACCCGTCCAAAATCATTGAAGTCGTAGCCATCGGCAAACAGCTGCTGATGACCCGCGGCGCATTGACCACGTTCAGCATTGCCAATGACGTCGCCAAATATTTTGCCATTATACCAGCTATGTTTACACTGGCCATCCCGCAAATGGAGGCGCTCAACGTGATGCGGCTTGGCTCGCCGATGTCGGCTATTTTATCGGCATTAATTTTTAATGCCATTATTATTCCGATCCTCATCCCGCTGGCGATGAAAGGTGTCGCCTACAAACCGATGAGTTCGACACGGCTGCTTAGCCGCAATATCTTCGTTTATGGATTGGGCGGCGTGGTTGTTCCTTTTGTCGGGATCAAAATCATCGATCTGATTGTTCATACGTGGATATAAAAAGAACATCGCATATAAATAGAGAGGAATGAAAAAGGATGAGCACAACGGTTCATGACGAACAGGAAACGGCTGCTTTCTCGATAGGTACGGCGATTCGGGTCAGTCTCGTATTTATAGTCATTTGCGGGATCATATATCCCTTGGTGTGCACGGGGATTGCGCAGTTAACGATGCCGGGCAGGGCAAATGGCAGTCTTATCGCCAATGCGAAAGGCGAGGTGATCGGTTCCGAGCTGATTGGTCAAAAGTTCGACGATCCGAAGTATTTTCAAGGACGGGTATCCAGTATCGCTTACAAAGCAGACGCCTCCGGTTCGAACAACTACGCGCCGTCCAATCCCGATATGCTGAAGCGGACGGAAGCATCGATCGAGGAATGGAAAACAAACAATCCCGACGTGCCGGTCGGCAAGCTGCCGATCGCGCTTATTACGAATTCGGGGTCCGGGCTTGATCCGCATATCACTCCCGAATCAGCGGCGGTGCAGATCCCGAGAATCAGCAAGCTGACGGGCATTTCCGCCGATCAGCTGACTAAGTTGGTAGGGGATCATACGGAAGGACGCGATTTGGGGATATTCGGGGAACCGCGGGTGAACGTGTTGAAGCTGAATCTTGCCTTAAATGATCTGCTGCGTAAATAAGCAGGGCGCGCGGGAAGGGCTTGGAAACGGCCGGAGGTTCGCTGCGTTAAGCGCCGTTACGTGGGGAGCTGCGCTAATGAGGAGCGGGACTGGGAGGGGACAATGATGGAGTTTAAGCGCAGGTCGCCCGAGGACATATTGCTGTCCATATCTCAGCTGTACCGGGGCCGGTTGAAGGTATATATAGGCGCAGTCAGCGGCTCGGGCAAAACGTATCATATGCTGCGGGAGGGACAGGCGTTGGCGCAGCAAGGAATCGATGTCGTCATCTGCGCGGTGTCCACAATGCAGCGGCGCGAAACGGTGGAACAACTCGGCAGCTTGGAACGGGTCCCCAGCATCCATTGGATGAACAACGGCGAAGAAAAGAAAGATTTGAATCTGGACGCCTTGCTGGCACGTAATCCGGAAGTGGTGCTGGTGGATGGGCTCGCTCACCGGAACCGCAAGGAGGCGCGTTTTCCGACGCGGCTTGACGATATTCAATTTCTGCTGAGCCGCGGCATCGGTGTCATCACGACGGTTAATGTATACGAGCTAGAGGGCGTACGGGAGCTGGCGCATAAATGGACCGGCATCGCAGCGGGAGAAACGGTGCCGGCGGATACGCTGGAGAAGGCGGACGAAGTCGTCTTGGTCGATGCGACTCCCGAGGCGCTCTTAAGCCGCGCGGCCGAAGGCAATGTCAAGCCGGATCCATCCGGCGGGGTGTATCAACGCGGTAATTTAGCTGTGCTGCGGGAGCTGGCGCTGCGGCTTGTTGCCGAAGGAGTCAATGATTCGCTGGAAAAGCATCGCGAGGAAATGGGGCTTATCGGCGCTTCGGGAGCGGCGGAACGCATTCTCGTATCCGCGCAGTATCACTGGAACGGCTCCATTTACGTGCGCAGAGGGCAGCAGATCGCCAAGCGGCTGAACGGGGACCTGCTTGTCGTCACCTTCGTGGACAAACGCAAAGAGCTAAACAAAGAGGAGGCGGCGTTCCGAAGGTCCGTGAAAAAGCTGGTGGAGAAGGTGGGAGGCGAGTTTGCGGAGCTGCCTTTCTCCTCGAGGAAGATGCTGCCGGAGGCGCTGGTCCGCTATGCGCAGGAGAACTGCGTAACGCGCATCGTGCTGGGACACTCCAAGCAGACGAGATGGCAGGAGTTTTGGCAAGGTTCCATTGTGCGTAAAATGCTGAACAAGGCGCGTAATGTCGATGTTTTTATCGTGGCTGACCGTACCGGAGTGGAAGGCGAGCGGATATTGCCGGCCAAGCTGAACCGTCCTGCTGCGGAAGCCGAGCTTTTCCGCCGCTTAAGCACGCAAGAGGTTGAACGCCAAATGAACCGGATCCGGCGCGGCCAATTCAAGGTCTACATCGGTGCGGCTCCCGGGGTCGGGAAGACGTATACCATGCTGCGTGAAGGCAACGATCTGCTGAAGAAGGGAGTTAATGTCGTTGTCGGTTTGCTGGAAACGCACGGCCGCAAAGAAACCGCAGACCAGATCGGCGATCTGGAGCTGATTCCCCGCAAGGTGCTTGATTACCGCGGGACCCGGCTGCAGGAGATGGATACGGAACGGTTAATCGGGCTTAACCCCGAGGTCGTGCTTGTCGATGAGCTGGCCCACACGAATATGCCGGGAAGCCAAAACAAAAAGCGGTACGAAGATGTGCTGGAGCTGCTTGCGGCAGGGATTTCGGTCATCTCTACGGTAAATGTGCAGCATTTGGAAAGCTTAAACGATGCGGTGGAACAAATTACCGGGATCCGGGTTAGGGAGACGGTACCCGACCATATTTTAAGATTGGCCGACGAAGTGCAATTGATTGACGTTTCCCCGCGGTCGCTGCAGGAACGGATGAAAGCCGGCAACATTTACGCGTTGAATAAGGTCGACGAGGCGCTGGCCAACTTTTTCAAGACAGGCAATTTGATCGCTTTAAGGGAGTTGGCGTTGCGGGAAATCGCGGACGATGTGGATGAACGGCTTGAGGCATGGGAGCGCAAAAGCCCGCTCAGGGGACCGTGGCGGCGCAAAGAGGTGATTTTTGTATGCGTAAGCAGCAGCGCTCAAGCCGAAAGGCTGATCCGCCGGGGATTCCGTATCGCCCATCGGCTGAAGGCCGCCTGGTACGTCACGTATGTGCAATGTCCGCGTAAAGGGACGCAAAGCGCGGAGGCAGACGCCGAACGTAACGGGCGATTGAAGGCACTGGCCGCACTGACTGAACGATTGGGCGGCAAATTTGAGCTGCAGGAAGCGCGGAAACCAAGCAGCAAGCACATATCGGAGACGCTGATGGCCAAAGCAAACGAATATCAAGCAACGCAGCTGATCGTAGGGCAATCCAGGCGCACATGGTGGCAGAAGCTTCGGCACGGTTCGGTGGTGGCCAGACTGCTCCGCGCTTCCCGGCACATGGACGTGCTTGTTGTGGCCGAATACGATCCGCTGAATGTGAAGCGAAAGGACCGGACTCAGGCATAAACATCGGCGACTTCCATTCTGTTCCAATACTTCGTTATGCCGTCCAAAGAATAGGAGCCACGCAGAAAACTGTGGGCTCCGTTTTGTTTTTTCTAATTGCTTAAGTAACACGGTAGCGGAATAATGAAGTCCAGAAGTGCTTTTTCTTCGGGGGGCGGTGGCGCTCGGTCCGCGAGACATGAATCGGCTTGAACGAAGGATAATAAGGGTCGGGTTCGGCCGCTACGGCTGCTTCCAGACCGTTCATTGCCACGATATCTGCGTGCGTCTGAATTTCCTCGGCCAATTTCGCCAAGCTTGCCGCTTCATCTGCAGCAAGTCCGGACATGGGAGCCATCGTGGCGCCAATTAGCGCCGTCCCCGCCGTTGTTTCCGTTATTCCTGCGGCTTCGTATGCAGCGGCAGTCTGGATCCGCTGCTCGTAC
Source organism: Paenibacillus thalictri (assembly GCF_004307995.1). Classification (GTDB taxonomy): domain Bacteria; phylum Bacillota; class Bacilli; order Paenibacillales; family NBRC-103111; genus Paenibacillus_AF; species Paenibacillus_AF thalictri. The sequence continues at coordinate 187,972 of NZ_SIRE01000009.1, forward strand.
ATGTCGCTCCAATGCCGCTCCAGAGTCTCAATTCTTGCCGCCATCGATTTGATTTTCTCCTGCTTCAGCCGGGTTTCGTTTTGCTGCCGCTCCAGCTTGACGAGGCGTTCGGAAAGCGCCGCATTTTGGCGCTGCAGCTCAGAAATCAGCGAGTCGGCTAATTTTAAGGATAGCTTCGGCTTTTTGAACTCTTCTTCAGGGGTTCCGTTAGGCACGTTAGCAGCCTCCTTTAATAAAATAAAATCTAGTAATAAATTGAATTGCGCTTTAGTAGACTTATTGTATATAAAACCGTTTAAGATTACTGTCGAAGCCCGCTGTCAAAGTTACAGAACAACTGCCGAGCGGGGGGCGATCGGCGCGGCTTTGCTCTAAACGGACAAGTTCTTAAGAAAAACTTCAGATTTTTTTAGTTCGTCTTGGCAGGGATATGCCGATTTTAATTTAATATGTTTTTAAGGCTTATCATTTACTATGAACTGAAGCGATTGGTAAAAAAGGAACGAGAAGGGCGGGATGTGTCTAGTGGCAGTGAGCAGTTCTCTATTGTTTCTCAAAAAATTCATTTATAATCCAGGACAAATCGGCAGTGTATTCCCAAGCTCAATGCTTCTGGCCAAGGCGATGACGGATCCGATTCCGTGGGAACAGGTTCAGGCTGTAGCCGAACTCGGCTCGGGAACCGGGGCGATTACACGTCTGATCGAATCGAATCTGTGCCAGCCGGCCGATGTGTTTCTATTTGAGAAAGACGATGTCATGCGAGCCAATCTTCAGCGTCAATACGCTCATTTCAAGTGCTGCTCCAATGCGAGCCAGCTGTTAAACGTCATTCAGCAGAACGGAATCAAGCAGCTTGATTGCATCATCAGCGGTTTGCCTTTCTTTAATTTCCCGAAGCAGCAGCGGGACGTGCTGATGGATCAAATCGTGCGCTCTTTGAAGCCGGGAGGATATTTCGTAGCTTTTCAATATTCTTTGCAGATGAAAAAGCAGCTTAACGATATGTTGGAACTGGAGAGCATTAAATTTGTGCCGCTGAATATTCCCCCCGCATTCGTATATATTTGCCGTAAAACCTAAGCATCATGCCGGTATCCGGCATCCTCAATACGCATAATCATAGAGAGAAGACCCGTGCCCCGCGAGGCAAAGGTCTTCTTTTTGCGTTTAGGGCGGTTGCCGGTTGCGGTTCCCGGACGTTGTGAATCTAATAGATTAAGAGATTCGCAGCCACTTTGCTGAAAAAGGAGGGGATGGAATTGCTGCAATCCGGACATTATAATTTGCCGCTTGTCGTTCTGTCTTTTGTGGTTTCGCTTGTTTCGTCGTTTATCGCGCTGGATATGGCCCGCAGGGTCATGCAGTCCCAGGGCTCGGCGCGCAAAATATGGCTCATCGGCGGTGCGCTGGTGATGGGCATCGGCATCTGGGGAATGCATTTTATAGCGATGCTCGCTTACCGGATGGATTATTTGGTTGTATACGACATCAAAATGATTGTTTTGTCGGTCATCGTTGCAATCGCAGCTTCATTTTTCGCGTTGTCTCTGGCGGGATTGCCGGTCATCCGCAAGTATGAGCTGGCCGGCGGCGCGTTGTTAATGGGACTGGCGATTAGCGGCATGCATTACACCGGCATGGCTGCGGCAACGATGATGCCCCAAAGTTTAGATCAAGCGGCAGTCCCCTCCCTTGATGGGAATATATTGGGCGTTGCGATCGCTTTTGGCACTTTGATTTTGCTGGGAGTTACGCTGATCGACCGGCAGTTGGCGCATCAGACCGCTTTCAAAGGTTCGATCCTGGAATCGGCGATTGACAGCATTATGATGTTCGACCACCGGAAGCGGATTATCGAATTTAATCCGGCGGCGGAGCGGATTTTTAACCGGCGGCGGGAAGACATGATCGGCAGGCCGCTTGAGCTTGTTCTGGATGTAGCCGCTATTTTGAAGGAGAAGCGGAAGGTTGAGGGGATGGACGAGGACCCGATACAGAGCATTCTCGGACAGAGGCTTGAGACGTTGGCCTTCCATGCGGACGGAACGCTGATTCCGGTAGAGCTGACCGTCACCCGTGTGAAAATTGAAGGCGAGCTGCTGTATACCGCTTATCTCAGAGACATTACGGAGCGGGTGCGTTCCGAAAATTTAATTAAAGAGATGGCTTATCATGACATGTTGACCGGATTGCCTAACCGCAACGGCTTCAACAGCATTGCCGTCAAGCTTTTCGATTACGCTGCGGCCGTCAATAAAACCGTAGCGATGTTATTTGTCGACTTGGACCGGTTTAAGCTGATTAACGATACATTGGGGCATCAGGCCGGCGACATGCTGCTGCAGGCGTTCTCCCAGCGGCTCAAAAAGTGTGTCCGCGAATCGGACACGGTTTCGCGCTTGGGCGGCGACGAATTTCTGCTGCTGCTGCCGGGTGCGACGCCCAATTGTGCGGCCAAAATCGCCCAGCGCATGGTTGCGGCGATGACGGAGCCTTTTATCCTGGGCGGACAGACGGTATTCGTTACTTCCAGCATCGGCATTACGATGTTTCCCGCAGACGGCGAAAATTTGGAAACGCTGGTGAGGCATGCGGATACGGCCATGAACGCAGCCAAAGAGTGGGGGAAGGATACGTACCGCTTCTACGAATCCCAAATGAACGAAGCCACCTCGCGTAAAATGGAACTGGAGCAGTCGCTTCGCAAGGCGCTTGAGCATAACGAATTCGTGCTGTATTATCAGCCGAAGTACAATTTGCTCACGGGAAAAGCGTTTGGTGTTGAAGCTCTGGTCCGTTGGCGGCATCCGAAGCTCGGAATTGTGCCGCCGTCGGAATTTATTCCTCTGGCTGAGGAAACGGGACTGATCGTACCGTTAGGCGATTGGATCTTGCGCACGGCCTGCATGCAGAACCAGAAGTGGATCAATGAGGGGCTTCCGGCAATGAGAATGGCTGTGAATCTGTCCATGCTGCAGATCAGCCAAGATAATTTGGTAGAGTGGGTCCAAAACGCCCTGGATTACTCGGGCATGGATCCGGATTATCTGGAGCTGGAGATTACGGAGAGTATCGCCATTCTGAATGAATACGGGATCGAAAGGAAGCTGCATGCGCTGCGGGCGATGGGCATCCGTATTTCCGTCGACGACTTCGGAACGGGTTACTCCTCGCTGAGCCGTTTAAACCAGCTGCCGATCGATACGCTCAAAATCGACCGTTCCTTTATTCGCGATATCGCTTCTTCTGAAGAAAGCTCGGTCATTTTGAAGGCGATTATTTATATGGCCCGCAGTCTGAATCTAACGGTGCTGGCGGAGGGCGTGGAGACGGAGGAGCAGCTGCGCTTTCTTCAGAAACATCTTTGCATGGAAGGGCAGGGGTATTACTTTAATAAGCCGCTGTCTGTGGAAGATATGGAGCGGCAGCTGATGATTTGGGGTCCGGCATAAGACTATCTTTTTTTACCTTCGTTTTAGTTTATCTTAATATTCCGTTAAGTTTGTGGGCGCATGATTGTACTTGTAAGCAGCACGATACACCATGAATCGTCGCTAACAATCATCCTGCAAATTATCAATATAAACGGAGGTAATTTATTATGGAAGACAACAACAAATTCATAGATTCCAATCATGAGGAACAACAGCAGCCGACCAAAACAGAGCACAACCAAGAGCATTCGATGAGCTGGAGAAGCCAGCCGCGGTATATCGATGTCGGACCTTCTTCCCAGCTTCAATCGGAGCCGTACCGCAAAAAACGGACCAGCGGCAAAAGTGTTTTTTCCGCCTTCATGGCCGGAGCCATTGTCGTCGGAAGCTTGATGTTTGTCTCGGATAAAATGGACTTATTCTCTGGAGGATCTCATCCGCTCGCTGCCGGAACGCCTGTCGCATCGGTCACCGGTTCCAATAACGGAGGTGTGAAGACCGCCTCGGTATCGGACATGGCCGGTACAAACACGATTGCTTCGATCTCCAAACAAGCCAGTCCGGCAGTCGTCAAAATTGAAACAAAGGAAAAAGCGAAAAGTACAAAAGGCAGCACGATTTATGACGATCCGTTTTTCAGACAGTTTTTCGGCGGGGGCGGCATGCAGCAGCAGCCTTCTCAGCAGGAAGATCAAAGCGGGGAACTTCAGCCCGCAGGCATCGGATCCGGATTTATTTTCGAAAAGACCGGTTATATTTTAACAAATGAGCATGTGATCGACGGAGCGGACGAAATTGACGTTTACGTCCAAGGCAGCGATGAGCCGTACAAAGCCAAATTGCTTGGCAACAGCTATGATCTAGATTTGGCGGTGCTGAAAATCGAGGGAAGCGACTTCCCGACGCTGCCGATCGGCAACTCGGATAATGCGGAAGTAGGCGAATGGGTAGTGGCGATCGGCAACCCGTACGATTTCGACTACACGGTTACCGCCGGACTCTTGAGCGCTAAAGGCCGTCCGATCAGCATCTCCGATACGAAAGGTACAAGAAATTACAAAAACCTGATTCAAACCGATGCAGCTATCAACCCCGGCAATTCCGGCGGCCCGCTGCTTAACATGGACGGAGAAGTCATTGGGATCAATACGGCAGTTAACTCCGAAGCGCAAGGCATCGGATTCGCTATCCCGACCAGCACAATCAGCTCGGTTCTGGAGCAATTGAAGAACAACGTCGCTATTCCTAAAGAACCGTCTCCATATATCGGGGTCAGCTTGCAAAACTTGTCCCAAGATATGTTGAACGATCTGAAGATAGATAGCACCGAAGGCGCGCTTGTTGCCGACGTCCAACGGAAAACGCCAGCATTTGAAGCCGGCATTCGTCCTTATGACGTTATTGTCGCCGTAAACGGCAGCAAAGTCGCGACAACGACAGAGTTAACGAAGAAAGTGCAAGCTGCCAAAGTTGGAGATAAACTGACCTTAACCGTCATTCGTGATGGCAGCAAGCAGGATATTGTCGTCAAAGTCGGCGATAAAAACACAAGCAGCGACACAAACAAATAAGTATTTATAATGTGCCTGCTTTTCATATAGATTATGCAATGCACAGCGAGCGCCGCCCTTTCGAGGGCGGCGTTTTGCGTGCGTCGCCGTCAGGCTTTTTGGCATCCTGCCTTTTCTTTGTTATGATAAATACAAGTATAATTTTAGGAAAGCGGGGATTGTTACATGACTGAACGTATGAACTCCCATGAACACAGCGGATATGAACTGGCGACTTTTGCCGGGGGATGCTTTTGGTGTATGGTTACGCCGTTCGAACAAATGCCGGGGATTAAAAAAGTAGTGTCGGGTTATATCGGCGGGCATACCGTAAATCCGACCTATGAGCAGGTTTGCTCGGAAACGACGGGTCATGCTGAGGCGGTGCAAATCACGTTTGATCCGGTATTGTTCCCGTATAAGAAGCTGCTGGAGCTGTTCTGGCAGCAGATCGACCCGACGGATGCGGGCGGACAGTTCCATGACCGGGGTTCGTCTTACCGGACGGCGATATTTTATCATAACGAAGAACAGCGGCAGCTTGCCGAAGCTTCCAAGCAGGCACTTGAGCAGAGCGGCCGGTTCGATCGTCCGATCGTCACGGAAATCACCGCGGCCAGCGAATTTTATCCCGCTGAAGAATACCATCAAGACTACCATCACAAAAATCCGTTAAGATACAAAATGTACCGGAAAGGTTCCGGCCGCGACGCTTTCCTTAAGCAGGTCTGGAATACGCCCAAGGATAAGGAAACGCGCAGAAGCAAGCTGACTCCCATGCAATATGAAGTAACGCAGAATAGTGCGACCGAACCGCCGTTTCGCAATGAGTTCTGGGATCATCATGAAGAAGGCATCTATGTCGACATCGTATCCGGAGAACCGCTGTTCAGCTCGCGCGACAAATTCGATTCGGGCTGCGGCTGGCCGAGCTTTACGAAACCGATGCACAACGGATCCGTTATAGAACATCAAGATCTCAGCCACTTGATGATCCGTACCGAGGTTCGCAGCAAGGAAGGCGATTCGCATCTTGGCCATGTGTTTGAAGACGGCCCGAAGGAATTCGGCGGACTGCGTTACTGCATCAACTCGGCCGCGCTTAAGTTTATCCCGGCCGGCGAGATGGAGAAGGAAGGTTATGGAGCGTACCTTCGTTTTCTGAAAGAAGAGAACCGTTGATATAAACGGAGGGTATAAACATGTCGCTGGTCGGCGAAGAGCGTAAAAAAAAGATATTGGATCTGCTCGACAGCCATGGCAAGGTTCGCTCTCCCGAGCTGGTGAAACACCTGGATGTTTCGGCGGAATCGGTGCGCCGGTATCTGGAAGAGCTTGAGCAGGAGCAGAAACTGCGGCGTGTATACGGCGGGGCAGTCAAATGGGAGGCGGCACACGCCGAGCCGCCTTATCGCGCCCGGGAAATCATGCATCTGGAGCAGAAAATGAAGATCGGCCGCAAAGCGGCGGAACTGGTTGAAGACGATGATGTCATCTTTTTGGACGACGGCACGACCGGGCTGCAGATGATCGGTTTTCTGCAAGGCAAGAAGCGGCTGAAAGTCGTTACGGTATGCGTCTCTTCGTTAAACACGCTGATCGAGCAAAAAAACAAAGGTTGCTTTGACGGCGAGATTTTGTTTATCGGCGGCCGGATTAATGCCGAGCATAACCGTGTATCGGGGGCGCTCGCATGCGATTTTGCCGCATCGCTGCATGTGGACAAAGCGTTTATTGCCGCCGACGGAGTGCATATTGAAGGCGGCGTGACCAGCTTTGATGACGAACGGGGCATCTTATCGCGGCTTTTTTTGAAAAACTCGCAACAGGTGATTGTGTTGTCCGATCATACCAAGTTAAGCAATATCCATCTTCACCGGATCGGCAGGATGGAGGAAATCGATATGATTGTCAGCGATGTTCCTCCTCCGGAAGAATGGCGGGCCAAGCTGGAAGAATACGATATTCATTGGTTCGATGCGAGCCTTCAGGAATCATAATAAAAAGGGAGCTTATACCGGAAACATGCAAATCTGTGGATTTGCATGTTTTTTTGTTGCGCTGTGGGACAGCGAAAGATACCGATTTGATCAGATGCTCTTATGTTAAATTTTTTTTGAAAACGTCGTTGGTTTGTGTTGTTATTAGTTGTCATTGGTTGTAATATAAAGTGGAGTTGTTTGTTGCTTTCTACATTAAACTGAATAATCGAGGTGATAAGTCGTTGTTTGCAGCCGCTTTGATTCTGGTGCTTGCGTCGGGCATGACGCATTCGATCTGGAACTTATTTACCAAAAGAAGCACCAAACGGGTTGTGTTTCTTTGGTCGCTCCACAGTCTTTCATGTATTTGTTTACTGCCTTATCTTATTCGCGAATTGACAACCGTTTCGTTCCCGCTGCATGTGTATTTGATGATGCTGCTTTCAGGGGGAGTTCAGGGCTGTTATATTTGGTTGTTGAACAAAACATACGCTTACGGGGATATGTCGCAGGTGTATCCGTTCTCCCGCGGCACGGCAGCAGCGCTTATTCCCTTGGTCAGCCTTGCGGTATTCCATGAACGCATTTCATGGTTGGGATGTATAGGTCTTGGCATCATCATTGCCGGGTTGTTTATATTAAGCGGGGCTGCGCGTATTCGCACATGGACGGCATCGAACCGTAAGGCGCTGCTTTATGCCGTCTCCGTTGGTATCTGCATTACTTCTTACACGCTGATCGACAAGACGATCATTGGCGCAGGTTTTTCGCCAATTGCTTTGATTGAAATATCGAATATCGGGAGCGTGCTTGTATTGACGGCTCCGGCGCTTTCTTCAATGGCCAATTTGAAACAGGAATGGCGCATCAATTGGAAGACGATCGTGCTTGGTTCCATTTTATCGCCGGGATCGTACGTATTGTTTTTATATGCAATGAAATTAGCGCCGCTCTCGCATATCGCTCCTGTCCGCGAAATCAGCACCGTGTTTGGAACACTGCTTGGCATCTTCCTGCTGAAAGAATCGCAAGGAAGGATTCGAATTATTATGTCCGCGTGTATTACATGCGGCATCATCACTTTAAGCCTATGGGGCTAGGAGAGGCGGAGTCGAAATGAGTCAACAGGTTGTGGAAAGGGTTGTTATTATTGGAGTGGATGGGGCCGGCAACTATGTGACCCAAGCGCATACGCCGCAATTGGATGCGCTTTTTGCTAGCAGTGCCCATACGTTTGAAGCGCAGACCGTATTCCCGACCATCAGCGCGGAATGTTGGGGAGCGATGCTTTACGGCGTTTTGCCGGAGGAACACGGCTTAAACAATGATATCGCCGCTGCATCGGCGATTCCTGACGATTTCCCGCATCGCTCCGTCTTTGGCGTCGCACGTCATCGTTATCCCGATGCCAAGCTGGCATCCTTCTGCTGCTGGTCCCCCATCAATACGGGCATTCTCGAAAGTGCCGCCGGTGTGCATACGGAATCCCTGCCGGATGAGGAGCTACCGCAGGCTGCGATACGTTATATGCGGGAAAACCCGGACTTCAAGCTGCTGCAGGTCATTTTTGACGGGGTGGATGCCGCGGGACACAAGTTTGGTTACGGAACGGCGGACTACTTGGATGTGATCACTGCAACAGACGGACGGGTAGGAGAAATCATAGAGGCTTTGAAGCAGCACAATTTATGGGAAGGGACGGCGTTGATTACGGTTACGGATCACGGCGGAGGGGGATTGCACGAAACCGGACATGGCAGCGACGATCCGCGGGATATGACGATTTTTTGGTCTGTGGCCGGTCCGGGGATACACCCCGGTCTCATTAAGTCGCCCGTATCGATACTGGACACCGCTCCGGTGATAGCCAAACTGCTGGAGCTGCCTGTACAGGAGAAGTGGAAGGGGAGCGTTCCGGGGGACGTGTTTTTGAGCTGAGCTGCTCATCTTTTTTTACGAAACAAAAATGGATCTCAGGGTACGCCCTAACAAGCGAATAGGATTATCCATATTTACAACACGAGACATTAGTCTCGTGTTGTCCTTCAAGGTCATTCGTAGGTCAGGTAGAGTTCTCTGCACTAAATTCATAAACTACTGAGGATTACCCGGTTGAAAATAGAATACTCCGCTGTTATTTGAAAAGCAGGTGAAAGGACTCGTGGGCGCGAATATAGTGGGTGACATGCTTACGAAGATAGTTTCCGCTATGCGGAAACTCAGCCAATCCTTACGAAGCAGTTTTTGCTCCGCAAAAACTTTTAGGAGTGAATCCCATGAACGAGCTTACCCGGCTAAAGCCTGAAGTGCGCGCTTATTTGCAGCGCATCGGTTACGAAGGGCCGCTTGACGGCAGTGCGGAAGCGCTTGCCGAACTTCAGGAGCGGCATCTTCATACGGTGCCGTACGAAAATTTTGATATTTTACGCCGCATCCCGCTCTCTTTGGAAGTTACCGCTCTCTATGACAAAATTGTCACCCGCCGCCGAGGAGGATACTGCTTTGAGCTGAATGCACTGTTTGGCTGGCTGCTGCGCGAGCTGGGTTATCCGGTTACCGATTTGTTCGCCCGCTTCTGGCGCGACGAACCGAATCCCCCGCCCAAACGGCGGCATCATGTGCTAAAGGTCGAAGCGGCGGGCAACTTCTACTTGTGTGATGTCGGTGTTGGAGGTATTGTCCCCAGGCGGCCGATCCAAATGACAGAGAAGCTCGAGCATCGGCAAGGCGACGAATGCTACCGGCTGGAAACCGATGCTTATTACGGCTGGATGCTGTGTGAACTGAAGCGCGGAGAATGGTGCAAGCTGTACTCCTTTACGGAGGAACCGCAGTTGCCCAAAGATTACGTAATGGCGAGCTATTGGTGCGAAAATGCGCCGGAGTCGATTTTTACCCAAGCCGCGATGGTAGCGGTCCGCACCCTTGACGGACGCAACAGCGTCGCCGGTAAAGAATTCCGCATCTTTACTCCTGCGGGCGTAAACGCCTTTACTCCGCAGACGGATGAAGAATACAAGGAAGCGCTGCGCACTTATTTTGGCATCGTATTGGATTAGGGGTATCCCGCTTAAAAATTGAATTACAAACGGAGAACCGGAGCTTAACAACTCCGGTTTTTTTGTGTTAGTGCACAACTTTGGTAAAATTGAAACAATTAGCAGGGAGTTGACGTTTAGTAAGTATCGTTTATACGACGTATTGACGTTTGCAGCGCATTTTGGAAAAAATCGTCATGAAATTTGCCGTTTGGTCCATAATAACAACCATGCGCTTTGATAATCACCACGATCAGGAGGCCCTTTATGATTAGAAAAACGTTTAGTGTTCTTGCCGTATGTGCCTTATTTGCAGCCGCCGGATGCAGTGGGTCGGGTTCAGGCTCAGCGTCTCAGCCCAGCGGCCCGGCCGTCGCCGTATCCGGCGCAACAGCGGATTCCGCTTCAACCGGAGGGCAGCCGACTTCACCTGGAGCTTCCGCTGCACCTGCAGGCCAAACCGCAGCAGACGGGGGAAAAACGGCTTCGCCGGTTTCACAAAATACGGACGCGCCGAACAGCCCGTCCCGTCCCGCATCCGAAAATACGCCGATGAGTGAAGTGACGGCCGTGCGCATTATCGATCCGGCTTCCGGCTGGACCGGCGGCAACGGCTGGATTGCCCGCACCGATAATGGCGGTAAGGCTTGGGCCAAACAATACGAAGGAAAAGAGTCCATTAAGCAGCTGTTTGCCTTAAACGGCAAGGAAGTATGGTCGGTGACAGGCAACGGCGGCGCTTCGGGCACTAACGCTGCCGAACGGCTGCAGCTTCTGCACAGCACGGACGGCGGGAAGAAATGGTCTTCAGCCGGTACGGTGCCAAACGGCGGCTTCCTGCACTTTGTCTCTTCGCAGGAAGGTTTTGCGGCCAATGCGCATACCATAGACGGCGGCAAGAGCTGGGAACAGCTAACGGTGCCTAGCCCTATCGTGGGCGATGCGTATTTTCACGACAAAAAGAACGGTTGGGCGGTTGCAGCCGACAACGGCAAGCTGCTCGTAAAACGGACGACGGACGGCGGAGCCACATGGCAAAACGTGATGTCGCGGGATTCGGCAGCGCCGGTGAACGGCGCGCTCATCCGCTCGGCGGGCGTCAATGACGCATGGATCGAAGTGATCGGCGACTCCGGCATGTCGCAGACGTCGTATTCGCTGTTTCATACGCCGGACGGCGGCAAAAGCTGGGTGACCGTCATCGCCAATTCCACGGCGGGTGCGGGACCAGCGCCCGGTTTCCCGGCCGGTTACAACGACGGGCCGAAAAACAACGGCAGCAAACCCGGCATGTTGTACGTCGTCGATACGAACACCGCGTTTATGAGCGGATTTTGCCCGGCTTGCGACAAACCAAACACCGTAGGCTGGACCCATGACGGAGGTAAGACGTGGAATAACGGCACCGAGTCGTTTGGGGGCTTTGGCGGTTCGCTGCTTGCTATGGCGGACAGCAACAACGGCTGGATGATTACGACCGACCGCACGGAACCATCGATCATGTATACGACATCGGACGGCGGAAAGCATTGGACTGAAGCTCATAAGTTCGACAAACCGAAGCCATCCGCTTCGTAAACGAAACAGGCCCTGACGGTTGCATACCGCTTCAGGGCTTTATGTTTTTTTGTTGACATACCGACCGAAGGTATGTAGAATAAAAACAAAAGTACCGACCGAAGGTATGTTGGGCGATTGCTCAAAGAAAGGGACTGAGTATATGAATAAAACAAAAAAAGAAATCATTTTTACCGTCGTATTAAATATTGTTTTGCCTTATTTGGTTTATCAACTGCTGATTCCTTATACAAGCGGGATTACAGCTTTGTCGGCCGCGGCGTTGATTCCGCTCTGCGATTCGCTGTATACCCTCATCCGTACGAGGCGGATGGACGCATTTTCCGGTTTTATTTTTCTAAGCATCGTCTTGGGCATTATCGCCGTGGCTATCGGCGGCGACGAAAGATTTATTTTGCTGAGAGAATCCTACATTACCGGTGTCATGGGGCTTTTGTTTCTGGTTTCGCTGTTGTTCTCCAGACCGCTTATTTATTATTTTGCAGAGCGGTTCATGGGCAGCGAATCCAACATGAACGATAAATGGCTGAGCTCTATGGGGGTGCGCAGGACGATGCGCTTGATGACGTTTGTTTGGGGAATCAGCTTGCTTTTTGAAGCGTGCGTCAAGGTTATGCTCGTATATGCGATATCGATTCCTACTTTCTTAATCATATCGCCGATTGTCACTTACGGGCTGATCGGCTTGACGATCTGGTGGAATGTTTATTATGTCAAACAAATCAGAAAGAAATCCGCGATCGCTTAATCGTCGCGCAAATAGGAGTGATCTTATGACGGAAAAAACGATAAATCCCAGTCTGCAGCTGATTCTGGACATTGCCGAGAAGTTGATCCTGGAGAGGGGCTGCCGCAACACGACACTGCAGGATATCGCCGATCAGGGCGGGTTAACCAAAGGCGCAATTTATCATTACGTAAAAAGCAAAGACGAGTTGTTCGGCTTGATCCTGGAGGCCGGACTGCAGCAGACGAACCGGCGTTTTATGGAGTCGGTGTCCGACTCCGTTTCACAGAAAACAAGCTCCAGAGGGCCCATCGAGCTGCTGGCGCGGCGGCTGCATGCGTTATCTGACGGGAGCAACGCGATCGGCTTGATCTTTATATATTTGCTCAGTCAGAAAGACAAACCGGCGATTGCTGAGATACTGAACCGCTATTACGCAACGTCGATTCAAATGACCCAAAGTTGGATTGAGGTCGGCAAGCAGCACAAGGTTATTCCCGAGCAGGTGGATGCGGAGAAGGCCGCAAAGATGTTTGCCATTTTCAAAAACGGCCTGCAAATTCAGAATCTGGTTTCGCTTGAATCGGGACATGTGCCGGATGACGAGATTTACGTGTTTGTATTAAGCGCATTGGGAATTAAAGATGTGTAACCGCGGGGGCATGGCCCGGTCCGGTCCGATCATATTTGCCGAGACAACCGCCGCCTAATAGCCAAACGGTTTCCTCCACATACAATAGACTAAATACACGCCTCATCCCCCGGAAGCTTGAGACTGACAGGCACCGTTACTTAAACGGTGCGATGTATCATCCGGAAATGAACATCCTCCGGAACATGCGGTGCTTGCAGGATGAAGTCGATTGCGGAAGATGGGCGTATGGGGAGGATACCGCCATGCCATATTCGGATGTAAACAGGGCTGACCCGGTTGAAGCCGCTCGCGGCATTATCAATCGTCATTTTCCAGGCTGCACCGTTGCTATCTTATCGGGAAGCGCGCTGCGTCACGTTACGCCGACCTCCGACCTGGATCTAGTTGTCTTTGATGCCTCTTGCGGAGATGTATTCCGCAAGTCGTTCACCGATGGCGGCTGGCCGGTCGAAGTGTTCCTGCTGCAGCAGGAAAGTTACCGGTTTTATTTGGACGAAGCGGCATACAGCGGGGTTCCCTCTTTGCTGCGCATGTGCGCAGAAGGTGTCGTTATTAAAGATGACGGCAGCGCGGCTGCGTTTATTCAGGAAGCCAGAGAATGCCTGCTCGAAGGTCCTCCGGAATGGGAGGATAACGACAGCAGACGCTGCCGTTACCAGCTGTCGGAATTGCTTGACGATTTTATCGGCGGAGAGAACGGGGCCGAGCATATGTTTACGATCTCCCGAATCGTGCTGCTGTTATCCGAGTTCGTGCTGCGCAGCAACCGCTGCTGGATCGGGGGAGACGGCAAATGGATGAGCCGCGCGCTGGAAGACTTCGATCCGGATCTTGCTGACGGCCTGCTGCGGGCTGTCGGATTGTTTTATTCGCGCAGCGATAAAGAACCCTTGATCCAGCTGTGTGAGGAGCAGCTTGCCGCTTATGGAGGCCGGTTATTCGAAGGTTATGAGGAATAACGCTTATAAGGTGTTTCCAGCTGCTGCAGGCTTCTTCCGCTATCTTGCCATGGGCCAGCGAATGGTGTAACGTATTAGGATGATACACTTCTAATACTGATGAGGCGGAGGCATGTATGAACCGGGATTTTACTCCAACCTATTATTCCATCAAGCGGAATATTAAAGACCAAATAGCCCGAAACATCCTCCAGCCGGGCGAGCTGCTGCCGGGTAGAAAGGCGATGTGCGAGCTGTACGATTGCAGTTGGAGTACACTCAACCGGGCGGTCAACGAGTTGATCCTGGAGGGCGTGCTTACGGCTGAGAAAGGCAAGGGCACCTATGTCTCAAGCCGGCCGCAGCCGGGTGCGGCCGGAGGCGAGCAACCTAAGACGCTGAATGTATGGCTCTGCAATCCTTATCCGAGCGTATACGGCATGATTTCGGAGATGATGGACGGCATGCGCGAGGAAGCGCATCAGCGCGGAGTATCCATCCGTTTTCTGGATTTGGTCGATTCGGCGATTCCTAAGGAATTGGATGAATATATCGTGGTTACGCCTTCCAATGAACAGTTGGTTTCGCTAATCGAAGCTTACGAATACGGCTCCCGGTTTGTCGTCGTCAATTCAAGCTGGCAGGGCGCGCCATATCCATGCATCGACGCGGATATTTTCGGAGCGGTGAGCGAGGCGACAAGTCTGCTGCTTCACAAAGGCCACCGGAACATCGGTCTGCTTGGCATCCGCAGCGGATTGTCCAACTACGAACGCCGGGTTGATGCGTTTCGCGGCGCCTTCCTTCAAGGCGGTCTGCCTCTGTCGGACGAGTGGATCGTAGGCCGGCCGGAGAACCGGGAGGAAGCGAAGAAGCTTTACGGCGAATGGCTCGACCGCCATTCCGAAGTAACCGCATTGTTCGCCGCCGACTATGCGACAACGCTCATTTTGCTTGAGTTATTGGCGGAGAAAAACATCAAGGTACCGCAGCAAATCTCGCTGTTCACGGTAGGTGCGCCGCGGTTTGCTTCGCTGCAGAATACGCCGATCAGCACGATTGTGCAGCCGTTTTACGAGATGGGCCGTCTGTCCGTTGTCCGGCTGCTGGAACGGCAAATGACGGGCGGAACGGAGCTGTTGGCTTGTAAGCTGCTGATGGGTGATTCGGTCAGCACCGTATGAGCAAGGCATTGAATCGTCAAAAAGCCGCAGTTCGACAAGTCGTTAGCGATTGTTGATAGGCGGCTTTCGCCTCGTCGATAAGTCCGATGGAAAAAAGTCGTCCTCTTCGAAGGTTTTTTTGTTGACAGAAACGATGGCTTCATACTAACATTGATATAT
This sequence comes from Paenibacillus thalictri, assembly GCF_004307995.1. Lineage (GTDB taxonomy): Bacteria > Bacillota > Bacilli > Paenibacillales > NBRC-103111 > Paenibacillus_AF > Paenibacillus_AF thalictri. The sequence continues at coordinate 203,220 of NZ_SIRE01000009.1, forward strand.
ATGTATAAATGTATACATGAGGAGGTGAGCATTAAAAATGAGATGCGCATTTTCACTGGCCATCATACCTGGGCGGGAGGAGGAATATGACCGGAGGCATCAGGAGGTGTGGCCGGAACTTCTTCAGCTGCTTAAAGAGAGCGGTTTCAGAAATTACTCGATTTTCCGCCGCGGTTCGGTTTTATTCGCCTATATGGAGTCGGAGCAGCAACCGCTGCAAGCGTTTGTGCGCATGCAAGAACATCCGGTACAGATCAAATGGCGGGACTATATGTCCGATGTGCTTGTCCGCGACGAGAATATGGGTTTTACGTTTATGGATGAAGTATTTCACTTGGAGTAAAGACAGGAGGAAGCTTTCATGTCACAGCCGCCGGGAACAACTGCGGAGCAACCCTTGAACATTTTGTTTATTATGGCCGATCAACTTCGGTACGACAGTCTTGGTTATACCGGCCATCCGCTTGTTCGGACGCCGCATATCGATAAGCTTGCTTCGGAAGGTACACGTTTTGAACGGACGTATGTGCAGTGTGCCGTCTGCGCGCCTTCCCGGGCATCCATTTATACGGGGCGTTATATGCACAATCACAAGGTGCGCTTTAACGAGGTGCCGTTTGGTGCGGGTGAACGGACGATCGCCGATTATTTCAATGACGCCAATTACAGATCGGCTTTAATTGGCCGGACGCATTTTACGCCGATTACGGAAACGTACGGCTTCGAGTATTACGCCTACTATGACGGTTTGCCGGCCAAGGACGGCTTCTCCGCTTACCCCGACTATTTGCGCCGCTGCGGTTACAGCGAAGAGGATATCCGGCTGCGTTATTGGCCGAAGGAGCTGACGCCGAAGCCGGGACACGAAGCGTATCCCGAAGATTTTGCCGAAGCGCATTATCCCAGCCGCATCCGGGAGGAGCATTCGGACACAGCTTATTTAACCAACGAAGCGATCCGGTTTATGGAGGAGACGGCGGACCGGCCGTGGATGCTGCATTTGTCGTATTGGAAGCCGCATCTGCCGTTCAGCGTGCCGGAGCCGTACTTTAGCATGTACGATCCTGCCGAGGTGCCCATGCCCGAGCTGCTGGAAGGGGAGCTGGACAACAAGCCGCCGCTACAAAATCTGTTCCGCGAGGAGCGGCGAGGCCGTTTTCTGGCCGACGAAGAGCGGCTTCGGCGCGTGCGCGCAGCGTACTACGGCATGATTACCCAGCTTGACGACCATTTGGGCAGACTGTTCGAAGAAATGCGCCGAATGGGTGTGCTCGATCGCACCCTCATCGTATTTACATCCGACCACGGCGAATATTTGGGCGATCATTACATGATCGAGAAGGAGCTGTTCTACGAGCAGGCGCTGCATGTGCCGCTGATTATGAAGCTTCCCGGCGTCATTCCCCAAGGCCGCAGCATCCCGGAGTTCGTGGAGTCGGTAGATATTTTACCAACGTTGCTTGAGGCTGCCGAGCTTAAAGTGCCTAACGCCGTTCAAGGAAAAAGCTTGTTTCCGCTGATGAACGGTACCGCGCGTGCTTGGAGGCAGGAGGTGTATGCCGAGTGGGACTTTCAATATTACCACTGCCGCCGTTTGCTGGGTCTCGAACCGGATCAATGTAAAGCGGTGATGGTCCGCGACGACCGCTGGAAGTATGTGCATTACAGCGATCAGCCTTGCGAGCTGTACGATCTGCATGCCGATCCCGGAGAGCTGCGCAATCTGGCCGATCGGGAGGAGTTTCGGGAGCTGATGGAGGAGAAGCGGCGGCAAATTCTTGAATGGCGGATGCGCACGGAGGATACGACGCCCGATGTGGACCTGACGTTCGCCACCTATTTGCGCGATCCATGGGTTGCTGGTTAGCAGAGAGGGGGAGACGGTTTGGAGAACACGCAATTGACGTCCGCCCAAGCGGGGCGGGCCGCGGCTTCGCAAGCCAAAAGGGCGAAAATGATCCGCAAACATGTAATCGCTTACGCTTTTCTGGTGCCCATTTTTGTTTCCATGGCGTTATTTAAGTATTATCCGTTTTTTACGGCAATCGTGAAATCGTTCTATCAATGGAACGGGGCGAATATCAACAAGTTTGTCGGATTCGACAACTTCGTCAAGCTGTTTCAAGACCCGACCTTCTATGTCTCGCTCAAAAATGTAACGCTGCTGACGGCCAGCTTTGTCGTGATCCAGCTCACCTTGCCGCTTTTCGCCGCTGTGTGCGTGTTCCATGCCCGAGGCAGGATTCAGAATATGTACCGGGTGTTGTTTCTGGTGCCGATGGTCGTCCCGTATATCATTATCTACTTATTGTGGCGCTGGATCTACGTGAGCAATGGCGTGTTGAACGCCTTGCTCCAAAGCGTCGGGCTGGAAAGCTGGACTCACGCTTGGTTGGGAGAAAGCGCGACGGCGCTAGGCGCGATCATATTCGTCAATTTCCCTTGGATCGGCGGGATTTATTTCCTTATTTATTTGGCGGGGCTTATCACGATTTCGCAAGAGCTGTTCGAGGTCGGCAAACTGGACGGCATGAATGTATGGCAGCGGTTCTGGCATATCGAGCTGCCGCTGATCCGCAACCAGATTCGGCTCATCATCGTGCTGGCGATTATCTAGCAGTATCAGAGCTTCGAGAATGTGCTTGTACTGACGAACGGCGGGCCCGGTTTTTCTACGCTGACCCCGGCGTTGTATCTGTACAAAAAAGGCTTCGAATACAACGAGTTGGGTTATGCCTCAGCGATCGGCGGAACGATCTTTGTCATCCTTGTTTTATTTACACTCGCGGCAAACAAGCTGATTAAACAGACGGACAAACTGGATTAAGAAGGGGGAGAGCGAGTGCGGAAATTTTCTATCAGTGCGGCGGCGGGCCATCTGGCGCTGGCTGTGCTGCTTGTCTTGACGCTGATGCCGTTTTACTTGCTGCTGATCACATCGGTAAAGTTCAAGGATCAGATCGTATTTGATTTCTGGTCTCCCGCATTCCCATTGCATTTCGAGAATTATGCCGGGGCCTTCCTGCAGACATGGCCGTTTATTCTGAATTCCATTCTGATTACGGCAGGGATTATTGTTTGTGTGCTGATTAATTCGGCGCTGGCCGGATATGCGTTCGCAAGATTTCAGTTTTTCGGCAAGGAATTCCTGTATTTTATTGTGATGATTCTGATGATGGTGCCGGCTTTCCTGCTGCTGATCCCGCAATTTATATTGTTTAAAAATCTCGGTTTGCTCAACACGTATTGGGCGCAAATTTTCGGACCGATGGCAGGAGCTTCCTCGCTGGCGGCAATGCTGATGCGCACGTTCTTCGAAGGCATATCCGGCAGCTTGCTGGAGGCTGCGGAGATGGAAGGCGCGGGTGAGGTGCGGATTTTTTGGCAGTTTGTGCTGCCGCTCTCCAAGCCGGTGCTTGCTACGGTGACGATTATTAATGCCCTTAACGGCTGGAACAACTATATATGGCCGCTTGTCGTCACTTCGGGCGATAAGGTGCGGCCGATCATCTTGGCCTTAAGCAATATCAAAGGCCCATTGGACCAGGTGGAGGGCTTGCAGTTCTCCGGTTATGTCATTGCCGCGTTTCCGATGCTGGTGCTGTTTTCGTTTGCCACCAAATCGTTTATAAGCGGGATTACGGCGGGAGCGGTGAAAGGGTAGCTGATTCACTAAACCGTACTGCCCCTGTGGAAGGGGGATCGATCCGTTAACAAGATGAAAGCTTCACCGCATGAAAGACCAATTCATGAAAGGGTGTTGAATCAATGATGATGACAAAAAGCGCCTCCGTACGTGCGGTTGCTGCCGGTTCTGCCGTTCTGCTGCTCCTGGCCGGGTGCAGCGACACTCCTGCCGCAAGCACCGGCGGAGGGAATCAAGCGGGGAATACCCCTGCGTCGGGCAAAAAAACCGAGCTGAACGTGATGATTATGACAGAAACCAACGGCGACCAGGCGGAACAGCAAATTTGGGAAGAAACGGTCAAGTCGTACATGGAGCAAAACCCGAATGTCAAAATCGCCCTGCAGCTGCAAAATTTCGGCGGTGTGGAGCAGCACCGGGCTTGGGTAACGACACAGCTGATCGGCGGCACCGCCCCCGATGTGTTTACGACGCGGTACATTTGGGACCAGGAAGACTTGAAGAAGGACCTGCTACTTGACTTGACGCCGTATTATTCCAAGAAAAGCGCGCAGCTCGGCGATAAGACGTGGGAGGACGTATTTCCGAAGTCCGTTTTGCAGCGGCTGATCGGCGATAACAAAACGTATGCCAGCGTCCCGACCAGCATCGATTCCGTGCGTGTGCTTTACAACAAAGACCTGTTCGCCAAAGCCGGTATTCAGGCCGTGCCGAAGACGTGGAACGAATTTTTGGACGCTCAGGAGAAGCTGAAGAAATCGGGCGTCACCCCGTTTGGATTCCCCAATACGAAACCCGGGGACTACAATTACAGCTGGACTTCGCGGATTTTGACCGAAGAGCTGATCGCCGGGCAATACGATAAGATGGACGTCAATCAAAGCGGTTTTATCGAAATGAACGAATACGTGCGCGCCGTCGATACAGGCATGGTTGATATAACGAAATCGCCGTACAAGGACGTCTTCCCGATCATCAAGGACTGGAGCAAATATTGGGAGAAAGGTTTTAACGGCGTCGATTTCAATACGTCCTCCGACATGTTCCTGCGCGGCGAGGTGGCGATGATTATGCGTACTTCCGGACAGAGCAAGGAAATTTACGAATCGAAGGCCAAAAAGTTCGAGGTCGCCGCATTCCCGCTGCCTTATTTGACCAAGGAAAACCACCCCGACGCCGTAGGCAAGCTGATGGAAATCGGGGGTGTTCCGGCCGGCAACTTGGCCGTGCCGAAGACGATCAAACCGGATAAGGTCGATGCTGCGGTTGATTTTATGGCATATGTAACATCATCCAAAATTCAGGGCAAGCTGGCCGAGAAGCTGTACCGCACGCCGGCTACCGCGACCGCGGACATCCCGGACAACTTGAAGGGATTTATGTTTGTCGGCGATCCGATGAAACTGAACATCTACGGCGGCGAAGTCGACAAAAACGTCACGGAAAACAATCAGAAAATCGGCCAGCTGTACTTGGAAGGCTCCGTTCCGATCGAGAAATACATGGATGAACTGAAGAAGGTCATGCTGGAAGGCGCCAAGCAGAAGAAGCAGGAGAATAACTGGAACGCGGAAAATAATTACGGTAAAAAGTAAGGCAGCCGGTTCTGCGTTTGTTGAACGCAGAGATATTCAGGTAGACAATAAGAATACGTTTTGCGTTGGGCGCTGGTTTTCAGTCATTTCGGCTGAGAGTCAGCGTCTTTTTATTTGGGCGGATGCACCGAATGCCCAGTTCACTAATAAACTAAAGCAATGATATGGATTATGGAGAAAGGGGGAACTGCCGATGTATTGGTACCCATACGACTATGCCCGGGTTTTGAACGATCCCAAATTGATAGATGATGTGGCCAAAGCCATTAACGGCGAATACAGCGCCATTCAATGTTATGAGCGGCTCGCCAAGCAGGCGCCAAATGAAGAGGAGCGGAAACAAATCCTCGAAATACGCGATGATGAAATCCGGCATTTTCACGTTTTTACGCAGATGTATACTTCATTAACCGGCAAGCAAGCTAACCCGCAATGGACCGAAGCTTGTCCCGAAGGTTATTTGGAAGGACTGCACGCAGCCATTCAAGATGAGCAGCGCACGGTGGACTTCTATAACGGAGTCGCCGATAGGGCGGGCGATCCTCATATTAAGGAGACTTTTCGCCGGACGGCTGCCGATGAACAAAATCATGCGGTATGGTTTTTATATTATTTAACAATCCGTTTACAAAAAAGAAGTAGCCGCACAAACGTTCCGCATATATGATGAAGAGGGGACCAGCCCTCTTTTTGTTTTTCCGGACGAGCCGGCTATTTGCAGACGAGGAGTGAGCGAGCTTGTATTGGAAGTCGCTTGTTGAAATATTGCGGGTATCTCTGAAGCTGGGTCTGACCTCGTTTGGCGGCCCGATTGCCCACTTGGGGTATTTTCACAACGAATACATACGCAAAAGAAAATGGATGGATGAGCGCAGTTACGCCGATCTGGTGGCGCTTTGCCAGCTGCTGCCCGGTCCTGCGAGCTCGCAGGTAGGCATCGGGATCGGAACCGTTCGAGCCGGATTATTAGGCGGGGTGGTGTCGTGGATTGGTTTTACGGCGCCTTCGGTTATTGTATTGACGCTTTTCGCGCTGCTGACGCAAGCTTGGCATGTCGAGCAATCCGGCTGGATACACGGGCTCAAAATCGTCGCGGTCGTCATTGTGGCTCAGGCGGTTTTGGGAATGGGGCAAAAGCTTGCAACAGGCCGCAACCGGATGACCATTGCCGCGGCAGCGGCAGCGATTGTATTGTTATGGCAATCCGCGGCCGCGCAAATCGTTGTTATTTTGCTTGCGGCGGCAGCAGGGTATCTGTTATTTAAGGATAAGGCCGTCTCGGATGAATCGGCGCTGCACATTCCGGTTAGCCGAACAACGGGCGTCGTTTGTATCGTTTTATTCGCGGCCCTTCTGTTGGGGCTGCCGTTATTGCGAAGCGTTGCCGCATCGCAGGAGCTGGCTGTACTCGACAGCTTTTACCGCGCCGGTTCCCTTGTGTTTGGCGGGGGACATGTCGTGCTTCCGCTGCTGGAGAAGGAAGTTGTTCCTGCCGGCTGGGTAAGCAAGGAAAGCTTCTTGGCAGGATACGGCGCAGCGCAAGCGGTACCGGGTCCGCTGTTCACCTTTGCCGCTTATTTGGGAGCGGTGCATAATGGCATCGGCGGCGCGCTGCTTGCGACGATCGGCATCTTCCTGCCGGCTTATTTACTGGTGATCGGGGCGCTGCCTTTTTGGGGCGTGCTGCGGACGAATCCGAACATTCAAGGCGCCTTGGCCGGCGTGAACGCGGCGGTGGTGGGCATACTGCTTGCTTCGCTGTATAACCCGATATGGACTTCCGCCATTCTGGTTCCTGCCGATTTTGCGTTGGCGCTTGTGTTGTTTGTGCTGCTGATCGGCTGGAAACTGCCTCCTTGGGTCATTGTGGCTGCGGGGGCGGCGGGAGGAGCGCTTATCGCCGCAGTCTAACGCGGAGCAGCGGCGTTACGGACATCCAAGTTCGTTCGAATCCCGTGTAACTAACTGCATAGAGGCGCGTTCCTCCTTGGCCTCAGCGGTATCCGAGAGCATTTGTGAAACATGATCTTGTCATACAAAAAAAGGCTCGCCCAGACGGTTTGCGTCTTCGGCGAGCCTTTTTTGGTATGGAATACCATTATCCGTCCGTGTCTCGAAATTACACCAAAACAGCGGCGTTATCGAGCACCTTCCGGCCTTTGCCGTAAGGGATGCACATCGGAGTGCCAAACAGCGGATCATAGCTGACTTGGCATTGCAGGTCGAACACCGAATGGATCATCTCTTCGTTTACGATATCTTCGGGTTTGCCTTGCGCGAAGACCTTGCCATTTTTGAGCGCTACGATATGGTCGGCGTAACGGCATGCCAAGTTAATGTCGTGAAGCACCATGACAATCGTCCGCTGCTGCTGGGCGTTTAGTTCAAACAGCAGGTCCAGCACCTCTACCTGGTGTGTGAGATCGAGGTAGGTGGTCGGTTCGTCCAGCAGAATCGTGTCCGTTTCCTGCGCAAGCGTCATGGCGATCCAAGCCCGCTGTCTTTGTCCGCCCGACAAGGAATCGACCGTTCTTTCCGCCAAGTCGGTCAAACGGGTAGCGGCTAAAGCGCCCATTACATGGTCTTCGTCTTCTTGAGACCATTGGCGAAGCCAGCTTTGATAAGGATAGCGGCCTTGCTTGACAAGCTGCAGTACGGTCAGCCCTTCGGGAGCGATAGGTCCCTGCGGCAAAATAGCGAGCTGCTTGGCGACCTCTTTGGTCGGCATGCTGGCAATGCTGTGTCCGTCCAGCAGAATCGAACCCTGTTGCGGCTTCAGCAGCCTGGCCATCGAACGCAGCAGCGTAGACTTGCCGCAGCCGTTGCTGCCGATAAACACGGTTACCTTCCCTTTGGGAATCAACAGATTCAGCTGTTGAAAAATCGGGTCGCCGCCGTAGGTCAACGTCAAATTTTGAGTTTCAAGTATAGTCGTCATATGAACATCTCCTAAGGGCTTTCCGCAGGAAAGCCGGCATCGAAAGCATAAGCTAAGGGCTTTCCGAAGGAAAGCCGGCATCGAAAGCATAAGCTAAGGGCTTTCCGCAGGAAAGCCAATGGCACTTATTAGCGGCTGCGGTGTTTGTACAACAGGTAAATGAAGAATGGAGCGCCGACGGCTGCGGTGAACACGCCTGCCGGAATATCAAGCGGCGAAAACGCCGTGCGTGCAATCAAGTCGGCCAGCAGCAGTACAAACGAGCCGGTTAACGCGCTGACCGGCAGCACGCCTCCGAAGGAAGGGCCGACCAGCTTGCGAGCGATATGCGGCGCCATCAAACCGATAAAGCTGACCGCCCCGCAGATGGCTACCGCCGCACCGGCGAGCGCTACGCTGCAGCAGAGCAGCAGCAGGCGCTGGCGCTGCACTTTGGAACCGATGCCGGCGGCAACATCGTCGCCTAGCTCCTGCACATTGATGTTGCGCGCCTGTAGGAATACGAACGGCAGCAGGATACACACATAAGGCAGCATCGGGAAAACGTCCGTTTCCCAAGCGACACCGTAAATGCTGCCGGTCATAAAAGTGAGCGATTTGTTCGCCAGCACGATCGGCCCGGAAATCAGCAGCATATAAGTGAGCGAACTCATCGCGGTCGACATGCCGATCCCGATCAGCACAAGCCGCAGCGGAGAGACCCCGCCCTTCCAGGCGAACATGTAAATGATGCCGGATACGATAAAAGCTCCGATGACGGCGGCGATAGGCAGCAGATGAATCGTGATTGTCTGCCCCAGAAAATAAAAGAAACTGACCGCCCCAAGTGTCGCTCCTCCGGTAATCCCGGCAATATCCGGCGAAGCCAGCGGATTGCGGATAATGCCTTGCAGTATTGCTCCGGCTACGGCAAGCGAGGCGCCGGCCAACAGGGCAATGAGAATTCGCGGCAAACGCAGCGTGTAAATGATCGTCGAACTTGTATCGCTGCCGTAACCAAACAGCGTTTTAATCACTTCATCCACAGGAATGCGGCTGCTGCCGACCCCGATGCTGATAACGGCAAGAATGATATTAATAATGGCAAGTATGATGCAAACCCAAATCGTTTTGTAAGAAAGCAGCGCCGAGAAGCGGCCGCCCCGGTCGCGGAGGGCGAAACTTTTATGCAGCTTCATGATGAGAACCCTCCTTTTCTTGCTATGTACACAAAGAAGGGTACGCCGATCAGGGCCGTCATGACACCGACGGGAACCTCTTTCGGCATGGCGATGAATCTTGCGCCAAGATCGGCTCCGACAAGCAGGATCGCCCCAAGCACAATACAGTACGGAATGACCCAACGGTGATCAGTGCCGACTAGAAAACGGGTGATGTGCGGGATGATAATCCCGATAAACGCGATGGGTCCGGCTACAGCGACGGAGCCGCCGGCCAAAAATACGATCACAACCGCGCATACCAGCTTAATCATCGCAGTCCGCTGGCCCAAACCTTTGGCCACATCGTCACCCATAGCGAGCACATTGACCTGCCTGGCAATAATCAGCGATGCGACAAACCCGCATAACATATAAGGAAAAACACTTTCCAGCATGGACATTTCGCGGCCTGCAACGGAACCGACGATCCAGAACAGCACCTGTTCGAACGTTTTCCCGTTTGTCAGGAGAATCCCCTGCATTAACGAAGCGAATAAAGCGGTAACCGCCGCCCCGGCAAGTGTAATCTTGATCGGATTCATGCCGTCGCGGCCGATTGATCCGAGAGCGTAGACGACGATTGCGCTGATCGCGGCCCCGGCGAAAGCGAGCCAGGTAAATGCTTTTAAGCCCGATACATTAAAAAAACCGGATGCGATGACGATCAGCAGCGCGGCTCCCGAGTTAATGCCGAACAAGCTGGGCGATGCCAGCGGGTTCCGCGTAAGAGCCTGCATCAGTGTGCCTGCAACGGCTAAGCTTCCGCCAACCGCAGCGGCGATCAAAGCTCGCGGCACGCGGGCTGTACGGATAATGAGATGCTCGGTGGAGCCGTTAAACTGACTGTAAGCTTCAATGACTCTGGCAAAAGGAATCCGGGTTATCCCAAACAATATACTGCCCGCCATGCAGAGCAGCAAAATAACAAGAAAAAAAATCAGACCGGCGGTCTTCTGCCGGGCGCTTTGCAGCCGAACCATGAGACAAGCCTACTTTCGCAGTTAAGTTGTAGCTTTACGTTCTATATTAGGAGAACTAGCCGGATGTGTCAATGACTCTGATAATCATTATCAACATTATTGTTGACAACAAGGCAATTACCGTTTATAGTATCATACGGTAATGATAATCGTTATCATCATTTATTAAGATGCTACATATGAAAAAGGAGGCACATCGGGTGCAAAACAAACACAATAGAAACTTCATCCGGGGGTTCATGGTCGTGCTCTCAATCATGTTATTTTTGGTTGGTTGCGGCAGCAAAGAACAGGCGGCACCGGCTCCGGCGGCGAATACAGGCGGCAACGCAGCTGCTCCTAAAACAGACGAGGTTCGCGTCATTAAACATGCGATGGGAGAAACGGAAATTAAAGGAACTCCCCAAAGAGTCGTCATTCTTACTAACGAAGGTACGGAAGCGCTGCTTTCCGTTGGGGTAAAGCCGGTTGGTGCGGTTAAATCCTTCACCGGCAATCCTTGGTATGAACATATCAAAGCGGATATGCAGGGCGTTACGGTAGTCGGCGAAGAAAGCCAGCCGAATATCGAGCTGATCGCCGGTCTGAAGCCCGATCTGATCATCGGCAATAAGATGCGCCAGGAAAAAGTATACCCGCAGCTTAAAGCGATCGCGCCGACAGTTATGTCCGAAACGCTGCGCGGTGAATGGAAAGAAAATTACAAGTTGTATATGGAAGCTTTGAACAAGAAAGCCGAAGGCGCGAAGGTCATTGCCGACTTCGACAAGCGGATCGACGATTTTAAAGGTAAAGCCGGAGACAAGCTGAAGAAAACGGTTTCCGTTGTACGTTTTATGCCGGGCCGAATGCGGATTTACCGCGAAGACACGTTTACCGGCGTCATTTTCAAACAAATCGGCATTGCTCGTCCGGAGAGCAAAAGCAAGGAAACGTTCGCGGATGAGATTACGAAAGAAAGACTCCCTGAAGCGGAAGCCGACATGATGGTGTACTTCACGTATGAAACCGGGGACGGTAAAGGAACCAAGCTGGAAGAAGAGATTCTGAACGATCCGATCTGGAAAAACTTGAACGTCGTCAAAGCGGGCAAAGCTTTCAAAGTGGATGACGCGATCTGGAACACAGCCGGAGGCGTTAGAGCGGCTAACCTGCTGCTCGACCAATTGTTCAAAATGTATGACAACATGAAATAAAAGCTTTAAGTCAAATAAACCATGTATCTTGAGCGCGGCTCAGTGCATGGTTTTATTTTTACCCTCTCATTCAAATAAAAAGAAGCAAACCTTTTGAAGGTTTTGTACGTATGTACTAAAGTAGGTTATGATATTACATAACGATATTAAGTAAGGGGTTGGACATTTTTGAATAACACGACAAGCAAAGCCAGCTACAAAAATCAGCGCAAAGCTGAGAAGCAAAAGCAGCAGCAGAAAATGAAAAATTTAACCTGGATTACGGTATCGGGGCTTGTGGTATTGCTTATTCTTGCTTTTGTTTTTATACCGAAGCCTGCGCCCGCCGCTTTTGCATACGACAAGCTTCCTATACTGGGATCGCCCGATGCGCCGGTGAAAGTGGTCGAATTCGGCGACTACAAATGTCCTTCCTGCCAATTTTTCAGCCAGCAGATCGAACCGCAGATTAAGAAGGATTTTGTCGACAAAGGCGGGGTTTCCTTTTATTTCATGAACTTTACGTTTATCGGACCGGACTCATATACCGCTGCGCTGGCCGCGCAGTCGATTTATCATCAGAACAACGACGCTTATTGGAAGTTTTACGACGCTTTGTACAAAAATCAACAGAACGAGAAGCTCCAATGGGCAACACCTGAATTTCTGGTGAACCTGGCCAAGCAGCAAAACCTGCCTATCGACTTCAACAAGCTGCAGCAGGATATCGTTTCGAGGACGTATGCGGCCGAAGTGGACGAGCATAACGCGATGGCCAAAAAACTAAACGTAACCGGCACGCCGACGTTGTTTATCAATGGCGAGAAGATGGAAGAGGCGATGGACTACGCCAAGGTTAAGGCAGCCATCGAGAAAGCTCAAAAAGGTGCGAAATAATCGATGAGTGATTCGCGGGTACGACGTACGATGTATGATTATGCGCTATATTTTGCCTGGGTAGTGTCGCTGGTGGCGACGCTGGGCAGCCTGTTTCTGAGCGAGGTCATCGGTTTTGCGCCATGCAAGCTTTGCTGGTTCCAGCGCATCTTTATGTACCCCCTGGTGATTCTACTCGGAAGAGCAAGCTACACGAACGACCGCGGGCAGATCGCTTATGCGCTCCCGCTTAGCATTATTGGCGGCCTGTTCTCGTTGTATCATTATGCGGAGCAAAAAATACCCGGTTTGGCCAAGCTGCTGCCCTGCACCTCCGGCGTTCCCTGCAACGAAGATTATTTGAACTGGTTTGGGTTCATTACGATTCCGTTTATGGCGCTGATCGCTTTTATTCTCATCACGATATTTTTGTGGTGCGGAAGAACAAAACCGGAGCAAGCGTAATGACGGGCCGGGATAAATGGTTCTACGGAATTGCCGGCTTTGTGATCGTAGTGGATCAGCTCGGCAAATGGCTGATTCGTTCTCATTTCACATTGGGAGAAACCATGCCGCTCTGGAACCATCTGCTGACCTTGACATATTACGAGAACAGCGGCATGGCCCGGAGCCTGTTTCAAGGGTATGCCCGGTTGTTTATGGTGATGGCGCTTCTTTTTGTCGCAGGTGTAATGTACTACCGGAAACAAGGCTCGTTTCGCGGCGGATTGATGGACGCGGGCATGGCGTTTCTGGTCGGAGGGGCGCTCGGCAATGCGATAGATCGGCTGCTGTTTGGAAAAGTGACGGATTTTCTCGTTTTCCGCGAAGGGCACGGTGTCCTGAACTTGGCGGATCTGGCCATCAACGCAGGCATTCTGCTGGTTATTGCGGACATTGCCGTGCAGATGATCAAAAATGCCATTTACAAGCGCGGCGGGGACAGATATAATAAACCATAAGTTTTCTAGGGTTCCGCGGCGCTAACGCCGGTCCGGTCCGAGAGAAAACGCATGGCGCGGCCATGTTCACGGAGGGATAAAAGCCCGGGAGGATATCTTTTCAGATATCTTTCCGGGCTTTTTTTGCTTGCTCCGGAAACAATACAACAAGAGAGGAGTTGGTGGTTATGGCATGGGTGTATGTGCTGATCGCCGGTTTGTTTGAGGTCGTATGGGCGATTTCCTTGAAGGAGACAAACGGATTTACAAGGCTGGTGCCGTCAGTGATTACGATTGTCGGTATGGTGATCAGTTTTTATTTTCTGGCGATCGCGACCAAAACGCTGCCTATCGGCACCGCTTACGCGGCTTGGACAGGGATCGGCGCGGTCGGCGCGGTACTGGTCGGGATTTTGTTCCTGCATGAGCCAAGCAACTGGCAGCGGATTATGTTTTTGTTATTTATCGTGGTTGGTGTCGTGGGATTGAAATTTTCCTCCGGGCACTAATGAGCGGCACAAAAAAACGTCCTGTCAGCTTAAGACATGCTGGCGGGACGGTCCTTATGTGCGAGCAATTGCGAGTATTGGCGGAACATCGCCAATCGCCACGGTAAAATCATGCCAAACGCCAGCAGGAAAAAGACGGCGCCTGTTTGCGGAATCGAAATATATTGCTCCACGATATTGTGCAGCGCCAAACGAATAATGAGCAGTCCGATCAAGATAAAGGCAAACCATTTCGAACGTTTCATGTAAACTTGTCCGTCGGTGATCTGAAAACGTGTCGTCAATATAAGCGGCACGGAAAAAAGACAAGCTCCGACCAAAAAAGCGACAAGCGCCATTTCCCAGGAGATGCGCACTAACGGAACGGCGAACATCAGGAACCCCGTGCTCATGCCCAGCGGCGGAATCATAATTTTTTTGGCGGTTACCGGTCTGCTGCCGGCTTTCAAACGAATGAAGATGGAGAGAACCGCCATGCATATGACGCCGATCGTGGCGGTTGTTTGTATATTTAACGAGCCTAAATTCATTGTATCAGCTCCAATCCAAGAAACCTGCTTTATCCATTATAGCATGGTGTAGCAATGAAATCGAAGGCGGCCATTAGCGGAAATGGCGGGATTTACCTGCTGGCGAACTCTTCGACCATCTGGGCGCTTACGAATTTGCGCAGCGGCGAAATGCCTTGTTTGGCGTGTTCGTTAATAAGCTGGGTATAGCGATTAATTTCGTCGACGGTAAAAGGCTGACCCGCTTTGCAGGACGCAATAGCTTTCTCGATCGCTTGTTCGCGAAGCGCATCCAGCTCGACAAATTGTTCAAGATGTTGATTCATTTTTTTCGTGTGGTCGGTAATAGCTTGGCGGACATCCATCATGACATTCTCCTGTTCGTCGTTCAAAATATAAAAAAAACTCCGGTCGTTTTTGTTATACCACATATTGCAGGCCGGCTCAATTGGGAGACAGCCGCGCAGCGGCAGATTCGCCGTATGCAAAGCATGTTGTAACGGAATTGACACTGCCGCCGGAATGTGATTTAATATCCTTTAATTAAATACCGTCAAAGCTATGAAGGACACGGCGGATTGCCGCCATAGTAAGAATCGTGATGCTGCTTGCAGAGAGCCGGTGGAAGGTGCAAACCGGCACAGCCATGAATCCGAATTACAGTCCCGAGCAGATAGAGGGGAACATGCCTGCGGGCACCAGTAGCTTCTACCCGGCAACACCGTTTGCCGTTATCAAAAACAATGAGTGGAGGAAGCCGGTGGCCGGCTTTTTCAAATAGGGTGGTACCGCGAGCGCAGCTTCTCGTCCCTTACAGGACGATAAAAGCTGCGTTTTTTTGTGTTTTTCAAGGAACAAACAAGCACACTATTGCCAGGGAGGAATGAATCATGATGAAGTGGGAACAGCTCACCGCCGAGCAGCAGCACGAAGTGAACCGCCAGTTGGATACGATACGCCGCGGTGTGGCCGATATTGTACCGGAGGCGGCTTTGAAGCAGAAACTTATCCAATTTGTCGTAACCGGAGAACCGTTAAAGGTGAAGCTGGGCTTAGATCCTTCGGCTCCGGATATTCATATCGGACATACGGTCGTGCTGCATAAGCTGCGGCAGTTTCAGGAGCTCGGGCATGAGGTTCAGTTGATTATCGGCGATTTCACCGGCCGGATCGGCGATCCTACGGGCAAATCGGAGACACGCAAACAGCTCAGCGAAGAAGACGTAAAGCGCAATGCGGAAACTTACCAGAAGCAGATCTACAAGGTGCTGGATGCGCACAAAACCAAATTTTACTACAACTCGCAATGGCTTGGCGCGATGAACTTTGCCGATGTGCTGCAGCTTGCCGGCAAGCTGACGGTGGCGCGGATGCTGGAGCGCGACGATTTTGCCAAGCGGTATGCCGGAGGTCAGCCGATCCATATTCACGAGTTCTTTTACCCGCTGATGCAGGGTTACGATTCGGTTGCGCTGCATACCGATATCGAGCTGGGCGGGACCGATCAAACCTTTAACATCCTGATGGGCCGTACGCTGCAAAATGCTTATGACAGCGGGGAAGGGGACGGCCAAGTCGCGATTTTGATGCCGCTGCTCGAAGGTTTGGACGGCGTGCAAAAAATGAGCAAAAGTCTCGGCAATTATATCGGTATCGACGAGGCCCCCAACGAAATTTTCGGCAAAACGATGTCGATCCCGGATGAGCTGATGCTCAAATACTACGAGCTGACGACTTCGATTTCAAACGAGGAATTGGCCGGGCTGCGTCAAGGCTTGGAGGACGGTTCCGTCCATCCGCGCGACGCCAAGGTACGCTTGGCTAAGCAGTACGTTGCGATGTATCACGGGCAAGAAGCCGCGGACGAAGCGGAACAGCATTTTGTCACGGTGTTCCAGAAGCGTTCCTTGCCGGAGCAAATTGACGAGGTGACGCTTGCGGCGGACCAGTTGGAGGCGGGCACGATTTCCGTCTTCAAGCTGCTGACGGCGCTGGGACTTCAAGCATCGGGCGGGGAAGCCCGCCGCAGCGTTGCACAAGGCGCGGTGAAGCTGAACGAGCGCAAAATCACCGACCCGAACGAGCAGCTGCAGCCGCAGACCGGCGACATCATTCAAGTCGGCAAACGCAAATTTGCCAAGATCGTAATGCAGTAACACATACGCTGGCGAAGAGGACATACTCTTCCTCGGAAGAACAAATCCCCCTCTGGTTTGCATGTCTATGCGGCCGGAGGAGGATTTTTTTTACTATCCGGTGCTGATACAAGGATAATTACAACACTATGGAGTTGCCGCTGAGTTAGATTTTTGATCCGCATCGCGGCGTAAGCCGCTTTTTCAATGAGGGGTGGCGGCTCCCGCACTCCATCTCTCTCCCCACTCACGCATACGCAGCAGCACGCCGCTGTACTCCCATCCGCTTTCCGTAAGAGAATATTCCACACTGACCGGAACGGTCGGGAACACCTCGCGGTGCACGATTCCGTTTTGCTCCAGATGGCGCAAGGTGTCGGTTAATGATTTGATGCTAACCTCACCCAAACTTCGCCGCAATTGGTTGAACCGTTGAGGACCTTGGAACAACTGGACAATCACGAAATAGGACCACTTGCCGCCAATCACATCCATCGCTGCGCGAATCGGCACATAACAGGGAGACTCAGCTGCTGGATTCATAGCAAGGTACCTCCTTATTTATAGTAAGCTGCTCTAGCCAACTGAAGCATATAAAAATAAATTGCGTTCTTATGCAAGTATAACATTTGAATTATGCTCGTAATAGGAAATATGCGGCGCCTGTTGAAAAGGGACCAGGCGCTCGCCCCGTTATAGTTGGATACAGGGAGGAGCGCTTCATATGACGGAAACTCAAAATAAAACCATTTTGGTGTTTGGCGCTACGGGACAACAGGGCGGTTCGGTCGCCCGGCATCTGCTTGCGGGCGGGTGGAAGGTACGCGCATTTACCCGGGATGCAGCAGGAGCTGCAGCCAAAGAACTCGCGCTGCAGGGCGCCGAGTTATACGAAGGCGATATGGCTGACCGCGCCGCGCTGGAGCAGGCAATGCAGGACATATATGGCGTATTCAGCGTGCAACCTCCGGTATGGGATTTAACCGCGGTCGACGGGGAGGTTGAGCTGGGAAGCAACGTTGCTAATGCAGCGCGGCGAATGGGCGTACAGCATTTCATCTATGCGTCGGCGAGCGGTGCTGAAACGCAAGCGCATTTCCGCCCGCTGGCCAAGTGGGAGATTGAGAAGTATATCCGGGCTATCGGATTGCCGGCGACGATCTTGAGGCTGACGTTTTTTATGGAAAATTACGTGAGTCCGTATTCCGCTATCCGCGAAGGCGTTTATTCGGAAGCAATCGCCCCGGATGTACCGGTTCATTTGATCGCAGTTGACGATATCGGGGCATTCGCCAAACTGGCGCTGGATCATCCGCAGCGGTATATCGGCCGAACGCTGGAATTGGCCGGCGATGCGCTTACCCCTCCGGAAATAGCGGCTGCCGTTAGCCGCGCTACCGGGCAATCCATCGAGTATGCCCGGATTCCCATGGAGGTGCTGCGTGAGCAAAGCGAAATAGCGGCAAGCATCTACGAATGGCTTAATGCGAGAGGCCATGTGGCGGATCTTCCGGCATTGCGCGAATGGTATCCCGGTCTCACGTCGTTTGAAGCTTGGCTGAGTAAGAAAGGCGCGGCGGAGTTCGCCGCGATGTCCGGCCGGTAAACCGGCGAGTCCCCGTAATTGAATAAGGTGAAAAGCCATCCGCTTATCAGCGGGTGGCTTTTTAGCATTTCGTGAGAAGCCCCTTCGAGCACTTTCACCATGCCTGAATACAAGTTTTTTCTTACATGGAAATAAAAAGTTTGGCTTTTTTGTGATAAAAATATGAAGTCTTTGTGTAGGATTTCGTAAGATTCGGTAGGTGGGGGCTAAAATGAAGTCATCAGATGTTACCAATTCTTACACTGTGCTCCGGCGGCCTTATACAAGCGGTCTGCTGAAGCCCATTGGATTCATCGCTTTATCTGATAGAAAGGGGGGTTCTATGATCTCGTTTCAGCAAGTGGAGAAGCACTACGGCGAGTTTCATGTACTTAAAAACATCAATCTGGAAATCAGTCAAGGCGAAGTGGTGGTTGTGATCGGCCCGTCCGGCTCCGGTAAAAGTACGCTGCTTCGCTGTATCAATCGTTTGGAAGCGATTACGAGCGGACAATTGACCGTAAACGGCGTACAGGTGAACGACGGCAAAACCGATATCAACAAGCTGCGCCGCAACATCGGCATGGTGTTTCAACATTTCAACTTGTACCCTCATATGAAGGTGCTTGACAACATTACATTAGCCCCGATGAAGGTGCTTGGCATCTCAAAAAAGGAAGCCGAAGAAACCGCCATGTATTATTTGAACAAAGTAGGCATCGCAGACAAGGCGGATCGTCATCCGTCCCAGCTTTCCGGGGGCCAGCAGCAGCGTGTGGCAATCGCCAGAGGGCTAGCGATGAAACCGCAAATCATGTTGTTTGACGAACCGACTTCCGCGCTGGATCCGGAGATGGTCGGCGAGGTACTGGATGTTATGAAGACGCTTGCTCAAGAAGGCATGACGATGGTCGTCGTTACACATGAGATGGGTTTTGCCAAGGAAGTATCGGATCGCGTTGTTTTTATGGATAAGGGTCAAATTATGGAGGTTTCGCCACCGGAGCAGTTTTTCTCGAATCCGCGGGAAGAGCGGGCGCAATTGTTCCTTAACCGTGTGCTGAATCATTAAGGTTGTGCTTAAATACTTAACGATATGAGGGGAGTTTTGCTGAATGAAAACGAAAAAATGGTTAACGATGGGTGTCTCGATTGTAGCAATTTCCGCATTGATGCTGACCGCCTGCGGATCGAAGGATAGCGGCAGCGCAAGTGGAGGTTCCGCGGGAGCGAAATCGGCTTCGGTGATGGATGAAATCAAGAGCCGCGGCAAACTGGTGGTCGGCGTTAAATACGACACCAAGCTGTTCGGCTTGAAGGATCCGGCGAGCGGCAAGGTTGAGGGTTTTGACGTCGATATCGCCAAAGCGCTGGCCAAGCGGATTGTCGGCGACGAGAACAAGATTGAGCTGAAGGAAGTAACGTCCAAAACCCGGATCCCGATGCTCGACAACAAAGAGATCGATATGATTATCGCAACCATGACCATCAACGAAGAACGGAAAAAGCAGGTTGATTTCACCGATGTGTATTTCAAGGCCGGTCAATCGCTGCTTGTGAAAAAAGGCAGCCCGATCAAAAGCATCACCGACGTGAAAAAAGGCACCAAGGTGCTTGCGGTTAAAGGCTCCACTTCGGTAGACAACGTTAAGAAGCAAGCGCCGGACGCAACCGTGCTGGAATTCGACAACTATCAAGACGCCTTCAGCGCGTTAAAAGCGGGTCAAGGCGATACGCTTACGACGGACAATGCGATTTTATACGGAATGGCCGTTCAAGATCCCGGCTTTGAAGTAGTCGGCGAACCGTTTACCGACGAGCCATACGGCATCGCGATTAAGAAAGGCGAATCCGCGCTGGTTGCTAAAGTGAACGAACAGCTGAAAGCGATGCAGTCGGACGGCGAATACAACAAAATTTACGAAAAATGGATCGGCAAAACTCCTGCGAAGTAAAGCAAGTGGAGAAAAAGGAAGATGGGAGACCCCTCCGTCGCCCATCTTCTCATATTTCGGACAGAAGAGTAGAAAGGAGGATGTATCTTGCCCAATATTGACATTTTTACGGACTACTTCGATATCTATATGAAAGGTTTCGGCAATACGATTTGGGCCAGCGCGATCTCCCTTCTGGGCAGCTTTCTGCTTGGCACGATCATTGCCGTCTTCCGTATTACCAACATCAAACCTCTGCAATGGATCGGGACGGTGTACGTCGAATTTATCCGCAATATTCCGCTGCTGCTTGTGGTGTTTGTGTTTTTCTATGGACTGCCGGCCGTAGGGGTGACCTTAAGCGGTTTTGTATGCGGTACGATCGGTCTGACGATATATACGGCTTCTTTTGTAGCGGAAGCGATCCGCGCCGGCATTATGGCTGTAGCCAAAGGACAGACCGAGGCGGCAAGAGCTTCCGGTCTTACCTATATGCAGACGATGAGGCACGTTATTTTGCCGCAGGCGGTCAAAATCGTCATTCCGCCGCTCAGCAACCAGTTCATTAACCTGGTGAAAAACTCCTCCATCCTTGGCGCTTTCGCCGGATTGGACCTGATGTATTACGGCGATCAGGTAGCGAGCAAAACCTACGCTACATTTGATACGTACATTTTTGTCGCTGTGCTTTATTTGGTATTGACCCTTCCTTTGAGCTACATGGCATTGCATTTTGAGCGCAAACTGGCGAAGGCCGGCTAAGGGGGGAGCTTATGGATATCATTAACGCGCTTTCAGGTCATAATATTGTTTTTGTATTGGAAGGTTTTCTCGTTACCTTACGGGTGGCGTTTATCGCCATCGTGCTCAGCTTTATTATCGGCTGCATCGTCGGTACGGTTCGTTATACGAAGATGCCGGTTGTGTCTCCGATTCTCGCAGTCCTTGTAGAGCTGATTCGGAACCTGCCGTTATTGCTCATTATTTTCTTCACTCGCTTCGCCCTGCCGGATATCGGCATTAAGCTGGGCGTCGAAAACTCGGCCATCGTTGGTCTCGCCGTATTCGAGGCGGCGATGATTTCCGAAATCGTCCGCAGCGGTCTTGCCTCGATTGACAAAGGGCAGATCGAAGCCGCTCGTTCTTCCGGACTCGGTTACGTCCGCACGTTATGGCACATCGTGCTGCCCCAGGGGCTGCGCCGGATGATGCCGCCGATGGTGAGCCAGTTTATTTCGCTGCTGAAGGATACCTCCTTGGCGATTGTCATCTCCTTGCCGGACTTGATGCACAACGCCAAAATCGTTATCGGCCAAAGCTACAATTACACGATTCCGATTCTGGCATTGGTGGCGCTACTTTATTTTGCCGTCAATTACGCGCTGTCGCTTGCCGCCAAACGAATGGAGAATAAACTGGTGTAGGGGGTCTGGCGGGCGGAAGGAGATTGTGAATATGTATTCGTGATTGCGGTCATTTCGAGAAGGGATTGCCTCTCCACCGCTCGTGAAAACCGTATTTTTTTGAATTTACTTTTCGGTAAAAATACGGTTTTCAAGGCGGACGTAAACTTTACGAGGCAATTCCCTTGCCCTCCATGACCGCACGAATACATATTCACAAAAATTCCAGTCCCGCCAAACCCCTGGAGTAAAATATAAAATAAAAGCTAACCTCCACATTAACCGAGGTTGGCTTTTTCACAAATGCAGTGAATTAATATTTTTTGGAAAGTGCAGTACAATAAGAAGTACGGGTTGGGGATACATGTCCCGTTGGGTACTATTGTGTGTTCGCGGCGGAGGTTGGGTTATGGGATGGATGCAAAATCATGTTAAAAGCCAAGGCGTGCAAATCCTGATCATTGCGCTTTTTGTCGCTATCGCCGGGGAGTTTAAAATTACGCCGTTCAGCGGCGAGATCTTTCGCATCGGTCTGGGCAGCAGCACCTTCCTGCTGCTGTTATTGCTGATTCGCCAGCTGCCGTATATCAAAACAGGGATTGCGGTCGGCGTTACGGTGCTGCTGTTTCGGACTTTGCTTGATATTGCTTCTACCGATCACCTGATGCTGCTGGACAGTTTGCGTAAACATTTTTCCGCGATGCTGTATTATATTGTGTTTGCGATTGGCATGAGGCTGATCCAGGAACGGCTGCATGAGCTGCATCCGCTGATTCTTGGAGCGTGCACCGCTGTGATCGATTTTATGTCCAACGAAATGGAATTGATCGCCCGCAGCACGCTGTATCATTTGCCTTTTGTCCAGCCGTCGCAGTGGCTGCTGATTTCCGTGACCGCGGTGGTCCGCTGTTATTTTACAATCGGTTTGTACAGCAGTATTATGGTCAGCCAAATGCGCATTGTGCACGCCGAGCAGCAGAAGCGGATGGAGCAGATGCTGACGATTAACAGCGGTTTATACGGCGAGGTATTTTACTTGAAAAAATCGATGGACGCCATTGAGAAAATTACCGTAAAAAGCTACGATTTGTATTGCCGTTTGAACGAGTCGCCGGCAAGCAAAGATTACAGCAAGTCGATTCTTGAAATCACCCAGCAAATTCATGAGATCAAGAAGGATTCCCAGCGTATTCTGGCAGGCCTCATTAAGCTGACCGATAAGGAAACCGCTTCCGAATTGGCGCTTTCCGAGATCGTGCAGTTTGTCCTGAAATCCAATCAGGAATACAGCAGCATGCTGCGTAAAGAAATCCGGATGGAGCATGAGCTGCGCACGAATTATCCAACTTCCCATTACATACCGCTGCTGACGGTGCTGAACAATTTGGTGTCCAACGCCGTTGAAGCCATTGAGGTCAAGGGGACCATCCGCATTCAGGTGTACGCCTTGCTTCAAGATACGGTGTTTATTGTCAGCGATACGGGATCCGGCATTTCGGAACCAGATAAGGAAGTCGTGTTCGAACCCGGGTTTACAACAAAATTTAACCAAGAAGGCATAGCGGCCACGGGTATCGGGCTTTCCCATGTGCGTGACATTGTGAAGTCCTTCGGAGGTTCGATTGAGCTCAAACCCTACAAGCACACGGATGAGACCACTTTCGTAGTGTCGTTTCCAACTAAGGCGTTATATAAGGAGTGAGGCGAACCGATGCTTAGCTACTGTATTGTCGACGATGATGCTGTAAGCAGAAGGATGCTGCAATCGATCATTGAACAAAGCGGTCTTGGCGAGGTGGTGGCTACCGCCGGGAGCGGGATCGAAGGGGCCAGAGCGGTGCTGGATGCGGCCCCCGATGTGGTCCTGATCGATCTGTTAATGCCCGACCAAGACGGGATTGAAACGATTGCGCAGCTTCACCGCGAGGGTTATCAAGGCAAATTTGTGATGATCTCGCAGATCGAGAATAAAGAAATGATCGGCAAAGCTTATCAGGCCGGAATAGAGTTCTATATTCACAAACCGATTAACCGGGTCGAAGTGGAGGCCGTGCTTACCAAGGTCGGTGAGCAGTGGAAAATCGGACGGTATCTTCAAGAGATCAAGCAGTCGCTTGCCAAGCTGGACGTTCTAGGTTCGGATACGGGGAACAACCGCCGCAAGCCGACTGCCCGCGATATCGTTCAGCCGATTCTCATGGATATGGGCATTATCGGAGACAGCGGAAGCCGGGATATAATCGAGATCATCGAGTTTCTCGTATCGCAGCATAAAGAAGAAACGCTGCCTCCGCTGAAGGACTTGTATGAGGCCGCGGCTCGTGCCCGCATGCATAAATCGGACGGCTGCGATCCGGATAAGGACATGGTGGATAAAGAAGGGAAAGCTGTAGAGCAGCGAATCCGCCGTACGGTGATGTCTGCGCTGACCCATCTGGCCAGTATCGGCCTCACCGACTACGGGAATCCGAAATTCGAGCATTACGCGACGCTTTATTTTGACTTCCAGGATGTGCGGCTGAAGATGAAGGAGATCGATGAAGACCGTACGCAGGATAAGGGAAAGATTAACATTAAGAAATTTCTGCAGGTGCTTTATTTGCAAACGATGGATAAAATGAAGGGTTAGGAGTCTGTCCGACGAAGCAAAACGATGAATTTTTATTCAGCTGACCGTTACGACAAGAAGGGATTGCCACTCCACCGCCAATGAAAACCGTGTTTTTTATTTGATTTTACCTTACGGTAAAAACACGGTTTTCAAAGCGGACGTAGACTTTTCGCGGCAATTCCCTTCCCTCTGTATCGTCCTGAATAAAAATTCATCAACGTCAATCCGTCGGACAGACTCTATTGTAAAGCGGCTGTTCCCAGGTGTTTAGCCGGGGAACAGCCGTTTTGTTTTAATATCAGAATGTTTAACGCTTTACAGTGACAAAGCAAGAGGAGTACTCTTTCTGATGGAGGGAGAAGGTGGGACCCTAACGAACCGCGCTTACGCCTCGCTCGTGGAAACTGTTATATCACACGGAAAGGAATTTCCTTGGTAGCGGTGCGAAATTTCCGTCGCGGCGGGAAATCGGGCGTTGCGTAAGGAAGTAAGGAAACGTCTGACTGTCCGAAGGTAAAAGGTTTCCTTTCGATGGAAGAGATTGTCTTTAAGCCTGGTCATCCCGCGAATTTGCCCAGCAAGAAAGAACTGAGCTACTTTGGCAAAGAAAATAATTTCCTCACACAATGAAGTGAGTGGGCCGTTGTGCGATGGAGCGGGGCTATCCCGATACCGGATGGTTTTCTTCTGTCTAGGGTGGCAGCGGCATCAGGAAGAGGCGAACTAGCACAGAGTAGACCAAAGGGATGGGCAGGGGGTGGAGAAGCGCTAGCGTCCGCTTTTAAAATCGAGGCCCGACCACTCTAGATTGTTCATAGGGACTCGATTTTAATGGGCGGTCGGAATCCTCTGCTCATCCCCAACAAACGCGCAAAAAGTAGCCCATCGCACAAAAGAGACCGTCAGGGTGATTTTCCCTGAAGGTTTTTGTTTTGGCTTTTTTATTGTTGGACTAGTCAGTAGCCGTTTCCGTTAGAGATATTTGGTATAGCATATTAGTAGCTTTTTGCTTTGTGGAAGGGGAGTGGGCTTATGGAAGAAAGCAAGATGTTAAGCAGCGGCGAGCTGATGGATAAAATTTTGGAGGCTCTGCGCTGCAAGCAGCCGCTATCCGTTGTATCCGTTGGAGCGACAGAGTCCTTCGTCATGGCTCAATATACACTTATGCCGGAAGAGGAATTTATGAAGCATTCGGAAGCCGTTATTGCAAATAAAGGTGAAAAATCAGGTTTTCTGCACAGGGGCGTCCGTTTTCCTAATGTACAATTGCGAGATGAAGTTGTGGAGGCCGTTCGCCAAGCGGACATTATCGGTTATAACACGCTGATCCGTTTCAAGGATGCCGGCAGGCTGACGGAAAGGGTATTCAACGCATACGGCATTCAGCCCAAATATATTTATGAAGCTTATTTGCGCCGGGTCATCATGTTCTCGCAGAAAGATAAATTCGACCAAATGTTAGCCGGAAGGAAGGTGCTGCTCATTGGATCTCCTGCACAACAAGTGCGTGATACATTAAATAAGACAAGAAAGCACGCTCTTGGCTTTGAAATCGTCGGCACGGTAGCTATTGACGAATACGAGGATGTTCCGGAAGCGAAAAATCAGATCGACCGGTATGAGTTCGATTTGTGCCTGTTAGCTGCGGGAACAAACGCGCTTATATTAAGCGCGTATATCTCCAAGGTGCACGGTAAAGTAGCCTTCGATTTGGGCTCCGGGTTGAATAGTTTGCATACAGACGTCATTTACTCGGACTATTGGCTTGATCATCTAATCGGCATCAATAAATTGAGGGGAATGTAACGTTGTTCAGCGCCTGCATAAAGGGGGATTTACATGAGAAGGATAAAGCTTCTTATTACCACGGGAGACTTCAGCCGCTGGGTTTCTCCTCACTTTCACTACCTGCTTGAGGAGCTTGCCCGAATAACGGATTTGACGATTTGGCATAAATCGGGAGATATCCGGGACATAGTAAAACAGCTGTCTTTGCAGCCGGATTTTATTCTAATCAACGAGTACGGTGAGAAAAATTCACCGAAAATTTCCGGGCTCCAATCCTTGACAATTCCCTTCGGGGTTTACTTGCATGATCTGCATTACGACATCGAGCAGCGGAAGAAAGCCTTAATGAACGATAAGGTTCAGCACATTTTCAGCTACTATAGAGATAAATTTTTGCACTGGTTTCCCGAGCTGTCAGACCGTTTAAGGTGGCTCCCTCACCATGTGAATACAACCGAGGTATATAAAGATTACGGCCTCAAAAAGGAAATCGATTGGTTGTTGATGGGGGCTACTTATTCGTGTTATCCGCTCAGAAATCAAATGATCAAAGAGATGGAAGGAAAACCGGGTTTTGTTTACCATCGTCACCCGGGCTACCGCAACTACAACGAGAAGGATCAGGAACATTTTATCGGTCAACGTTATGCCATGGAGATGAATCGCGCAAAAATGTTTTTAACGTGCGACTCTATCTTTCATTATCCTCTTAGAAAATATTATGAGGTTCTAGCCTGCAATACGCTTCTCCTTGCTCCGTCGTCCAATGAATTGCGGGATTTGGGATTTATCCCCGGGGTTCATTTTGCGGGAGTGAGCGAAGCGGATTTTTTGGATAAAGCCGAATACTATTTAACGCACGAAAGCGAGAGGAAAGAGATTGCCAAGATGGGGTATGACATGGTGCAATCCACACATTCCACGGTCAAGCGGGCTGAACAGCTTGTCGGCATGTTACGTGATATTTTATGAATGAACAACAAAGCAAGTCGATAGGAATAGCCAGAGGAGGATGAGAGACACGTGTTCCCGCGAGATACGGAAAAATTACAGAAGTCGCAGGTGTATCGGAACCATCACAATGCATTTGTGGCGGCTCTCAATCGAATATGAATCGGTGGACAAATACAACGGTATCCATCATCATTTTGACAAGAAACGGCTTGGAGTTTACCCGGAGATGTGTGGAGAGTGTCATGAAGCGCACAAAAGAAAAATACGAGCTTATTTTCATAGATAACGCCTCCAACGACGGAACCGTATCCTATTTACGAAGCATTACCGGGGCAAAGCTGATATTAAACAAGCAGAATAAAGGGTTTGCGGGGGGCGCCAATCAAGGATTGGCTGCAGCCAGAGGAAAATACATTACCCTGTTGAACAACGATACGGTAGTAACCGAAGGATGGCTAACCCGCATGTTGTGGTGGCTTGGCAAGGACCGGTCCATCGGCATTGTGGGGCCAAGATCGAACAAAGTATTGAAGTCCCAACGCATCGACCGGGTAAATTTCAAATCTATTGATGAAATAGAGAGTTTCTCCAAGATTTGGTCGGAGGAGCACGACAAGGATGGTTATTGTACCGACAGATTAAGCGGGTTTTGCATGGTTTTCCATAGAAAGCTGGTTCAGAAAATTGGAGGTATGGACGAACGGTTCCACATTGGAAATTCCGAGGATATTGACTTTTGCATACGTACCATGATCAGCGGAAAAACTTTGTGGGTAGCAAACGATGTATACGTCCATCATTTCGGCGGAAGCACCTTTACTATTAACAATGAAGATCATCAGCAACTTTTAATGAACAACCGTAAATTACTTGGCGAAAAGTGGAATACCTCGACACCAACCGAGTTGCTGCCGATTGTTGAACGCGAGCGGCCATTTAATGTCAGCAGACATTATGTTTCCTATAAATAAATGGAAAGGTCTTGAAGGAAAATCTCCCTTCAAGACCTATTTTTTTCTTATATACTCAGGTGCTTTTCCGAAATCTATTCCCACTTTACCGGCGAACTCCGCTACCTTCTGGGCAAGGATCACTGCATTGACGCCGCAGGAAATAAGAGCAATATCGAATTGAGCTTTGTTTGCAGCAATTGTCTTTAACGTATTCTCCATCTGGCCATAGTGAGAAAACTTGATCGTCATGACAACCGTCAGATCAGGCTGTCTTTCTATTAATTTTCTCTTTAACTGTTCAGGGTACCTTGTAATAACAAGTATTCTCCTACCGCGCAGCAGCGCCCAGAACTTGCGTTCGCTCACAAGTTCTCGATTAACAACAGCATTGCACGTCAACTCCGGTCTAAGTTTGTAATGATGAAATATTTTATCCGTTAACTGGCGTTTGACGCCAGGAGAGGCAACGATAACTTTATCGTTAGGATCCAATAAACCTACCACATCCGCTTTCCTGATAGCCTCAACTAATGCGTCTCTTAAGTTTAAATTGGGCAGGGTAACTCCCTTGAAGCCTTTGTTTGCAAAAATAGCCCAGCGTTCAGCTAACACTTTGGAGATGCTCCAAACCGAATCCTGCGCCAGCACAATATTTTCCCCGTCTCCAACTCTAACCAGCGAAAAAGGCAGGCTGTGATCCAGGGCAAACCTTATCTTATTTAGTAAAGCAGCCTTATCCAAATTCCGCGAAGACATGAAATAGTCACTCCTTTGCAAAGATGCGATCAGGAGCTTTGCCAAAGTCTATACCTACCTTGCCTGCGAGCTCTGCCACCTTCTGGGCAAGGATAACGGCATTGACGCCGCAGGAAATCAAAGCGATATCAAAGCTGTCTTTCTTTGCCGCAATTTCCTTTAACGCACCCTCCATCTCGCTATAATGTGAAAATCGGATCATCATGGTAACCTTCAGCCCAGACTGTTTTTTTTCTAATTTCTCCTTTAGCTGTTCGGGGTACCTTGTAATAATCAGTATTCTTCTGCCCCGCAGCAGCTCCCAGAACCCGTGCTCGTTGACAAACATTCTATTTACAATTGCATTGCACGTCTGCTTCGGAGAAAGCTTGTAATAAGCAAGGATTTGGTCCGTTAACGGACGTTTGACATCGGAAGAAGCCTTGATGGTTTGATCATTAGGATCTAACAAGCCTACCACATCGGCTTTCCGGATAGACTTGATCAGTTCGTTTCGTAATCCTAAATTAGGGAGGGTAACGCCCTTTAATCCTTTGTTTGCGAAGATGGCCCAACGTTCTTTTAACACTTTGTCAATACTCCAAACCGAATCTTGAGCCAGCACAATATTTTCCCCGTCTCCGATTCTAACCAATGAGAAAGGCTGCTTATGATCCAATGCAAATCTTATCAGCTTCAGTATTGTGACCATATCCAAATTTGTTGGTTGAAACATTGAAAATTCCCCCTATACGGCCAAGCATGGAACATCCTTAAAAACCTATATATATTGATCCAATATTTTTGCAACTTTTGCTGGGTCCTCCTCAAATCTCCTGCCTCTGAGCAAATTTTGATTTAACGTATTCCGCTTATGAACAACGATCATGTAGTTTCGATTTCCGCTCTTTGATAATATTTCATGATTCAGTTTAATCACCGCCCCGTGTCCACCAGCAAATAACTTCTGCTCCTTTAAATAGTCCTGTGTCTTATAAATTAAAGTATAGAAAGGCGGAGACGGGAAATAAACGGGGACCACCCGATTTCTCGTGAAGTCATATAAATATCCGCTTTGGTTGATTAATGCGCAAGTCGTTTTCTTTGGCTGATAATCGCTTAATTGCTGAATGAGGGATTTGTGATACGTATCGTCACAATCCAGGCGTACAAAATAGAAATATTCATACCCGTTAATATGGTGGCAGATAAACTCATGGAAGTGGCTTCTGGGAATAAACTGAATATGGCTGGGGAGCGGCTCATATTTTTCAAGCGCTTTTCTTATTTGGTTTACAGAATCATCGGCATATTGAATCAGGGCGGTAAAATGCGGGTTTGTTTGTTTTTTTAAGCTCTGAAAAGTAAATTTCATAAATATGGACATTCTGTAATCAATCCATTCCTGTGTTAGCCCGATACTATATTTGTTGTCTATCCTGGACCTGGAATTAAACTCTATTCCGACAATGATTTTGGCATGGGACATCCTTCCTTGGCTCCTTTGCAAAGCGTATTTTTGACTGGGGCTCCAACGTGAAACCATCCGAATTTCATTTGCCGCCTAATCGAATGACTTTTGCTTTTCCCTTCATACCTTTCGTTACGTTGCGGGTATCGTAAATAAGCCGTGCATGATCCATGATCTGCTGCATGGGAATACATGAATGATCGGTGAGAATAAGCACGCAATCGGCCCGCTGCAAAGCGGCTTCCGATAGTTCTACGCCAATCATCCGCTCCTCTTTCACGAGTAGGGAGGGTACATACGGATCATGGTAGACAACATGCGCCCCCAGCTTTTTGAACAAATATATAATTTCGGAGGCGCTAGTTTCTCTGGCGTCATTAATATCTTTTTTGTAAGCCGCGCCATAGACCAGTATGTTTGCATCTTTCATAGGTTTATCCGGTGCCAGAGCCGATTGAATTTGCTGCACGATATAGGATGGCATCATCTGGTTGATATTGTTTGAAAGCTCGATAAACATGGCATCCATGCCGTATTGCTTCATTTTCCATTGCAAGTAGATCGGGTCTACCGGAATGCAATGGCCGCCGACTCCCGGTCCGGGATAAAAAGCGGAAAAGCCGAAGGGTTTGGTTGCTGCCGCCTCGATAATTTCCCAAACATCGATATCCAGCCGATCGCAGATCATAGCCATTTCGTTAATGAGGGAAATATTCACGAAACGATAGCAATTTTCAAGAAGCTTGGTCATTTCCGCCGCTTCAGTCGAAGAAACTGTAATGACTTTGTCAAAAGCGCGGCTGTATACTTCATATATTTTGTTTTTGCATGCCGATGTGACGCCGCTGACGATTTTCGTAATTTGCTCGATGGAATATTGCTTGTTTCCCGGATCTACGCGCTCAGGTGAAAAGCCAAGAAAAATATCGTTTCCTACCGATAATCCGGTTTGTTCGAGCAGCGGCATCAAAATTTCGGTGGTTGTTCCGGGGTATGTCGAGCTTTCCAGCACAATTATCTGCCCGGGCTTGACACGCCGGCCGATCTCTTCGCCTGCGAGCTTCAGGAACTGCAAGTCGGGCGTGTGAGCGGCAGATAATGGCGTCGGTACACATAAGATGATCGTATCTGCATGATCGATCGCATCGTAATTGTCGGTTTGCGTAAATCGTGCGGAGTTAAGTACCGATTGCACAGCATCGTCCGGAATATCCGGGATGTAGCTTCGCCCTTTGCGAAGAGTTTCGATTTTGCTGCGGTCCAGATCGATTCCTATCACCTGAAAGCCTTTTCTGGCAAACAACAGAGAGAGTGGGAGACCGACATATCCCAATCCGACGACGGCAACTGTCGGAAATTCTGATGTATCGCTGTGTTCCTGTTCCAAAATATGAATGCCTCCATTTCCTATTGTATTCTGTAGTTTATGTGATCCCGCTTGTGTTGGAATGGACGAACCGCCTGCTGCGGAATTTTTTTATGCTCGGCGTTAGCCCGTGCATATTGCACATGCGGCCATACTATGTAGGGATGCTTTATTGAATATTGGGGGGGAAGTTATGATTTGCTTTGCCATTCTTGCCCACAATCATGAGGATGTTCTGGCCAATCAAATAGAGAACGTGAGGAAATATAACCCCGGCTGCAAAGTCGTCGTATACAACGGGGGGACCGATACGCAGTTTGCACAAAGTTTGCAGGTTCCGATCTGTCCGAAGAGCCGGCCTTTAAAGAAAGGCAGGCTGGGGTGTTTCTTTATGGATATCATGTCCTGGCTGGAGGAAACCGGGGAAACATACGATTATCTTGTGAACCTGGACTCTGATGTCATGTTTGTAAGCAGCGGTTATGAGGATTACCTGGCAGCCTGTATGCAAGGTTACGACTGTATGGGAATTAATATGGGGCTCCAAAAGTCCCCCGACGAGGTTCCGCATTGGTACCCGGGGCAGACGATGTGGCAGGACTGGCTGCGCTGGCAGCCTTTTTTCAAAACCGATTATTTCTGCGGCACTTTAAACTCGATGCAAGTGTACAAACATTCCATCATCAGCCGGATGATGGAGGGGCTAAATCTCGACAGGATGGAGCAATTGATAGCCGAAACGAAGGTTTACGCCCTGGAGGAGATGCTGTATGCAACTTTGGCGGTGCGCGCCGGAGGCGTACCCCGCTCTTATCCATACAAAAGTATCGAATTTGTCCGTTTGGGAGAATCTTTGGCGGTCGATGAGGTGCATTACGCGCAATCGAAGCCGGACGTCTTTTTCGTACACCCCATTGAGCGGGATATGAACAACTTGTCCAGACAATGGCTCTCTCAGACCCGCAGCGAATCGTACCCGAAAAGCTTGACCGTCATATGGGCATGCCATCAGGGCGGGATGGAAACCGCGATTCACCACCGGCTGGCATTCATGAATCATCATTTGAACGCGGAAGCGCATGCGTTCTTTTATTACGGAGGCGCCGGACTGTCGAACTTTAATTCGATTCCTTACCATATTTCGAATAAACAGGCCGATCTGGTGGCGTATCTGAAGAAACATCAATTTGATACAGTCACCTTCGTGAATACCATTCATAACCTCGATGCCTTGGAAAAAGCGGGATTTCAAGGCAAGGCGGTGTTTGAATTTCACGGCATTAATAAATTCATCTTGCAAGAGCTGGATCGCATCAACACGTGGAAGGATCGCGGCATCATTCAGGGGATCGTCGTCCCGTCCGATTACGTTGCGGAAGTGGCTCATCAATATTTGGGGAATCGCAAAGAAATTCCCGTCTATGTGGCTAGGAATGTGCTGAACACGACCTTTTTCCACCGCAAAAACGAGGTGGAAACGTCATATTTCATTCGCGTTCCGCAGTCATGGGCGAATTGTCCGGTGATCGGCTGGGTCGGAAGATTGGACGCCAATAAAAACTGGAAGCTGCTGCTCAAGGTGTTCAGCGAGTTTAAAAAACTTAACGCCAGCGCGAAGCTGCTGATCGTCAGCGACATTACGACAAGCCCTCACCTGAACTTGTTCTACAAACGCGCGTGCTCTTATGGACTTATTAACGACATCCGGGTGCTGCCCAATCTCAGCTACGATAAGATGCCTTATTATTATTCGCTGCTGGTCAACTCCGGGGGGATCCTGCTCTCCACCTCCTATTCCGAAGGGTACCCGTACAGCTTGCTGGAGGCTCAAGCCTGCGAATGCCCGATCGTATGCTCCGATATCCGCGGCAATACCGAGGTGATTGCGCATGGGGAATCGGGGCTAACGTTTCCTATCGCAAATCATCATACCGCGGTGTCCTTGGTTTACGCGTTGACCACAAATAAAAACCTTCGGAAAATGATAGCCGAAGGCGCTCCAAAGCATATTCATCTGACAAACAACGTCCATAAAAACGTAAGCGAATATGCCGCGTGGCTGAAACGGCTGTCCGCTACGTAACGGCGCGGCGGAAATCGCATAACTCACAAGCGAGCCTGAAGGCAAAGCCTTTCGGGCTTTTGGCATGCGGCGAGTTCGCGGCATAAGCAGCGCCAGAACGAAAACAAGCGGGCTTACGCCCGCGTTGTTCAAACATTGGCTTACAAAAAGCCGGTTCTGATGACCGGGGGTGCGATTAAGGGGATGCCTTCCTCGTAGAGCGCTTTTTGCTCAAGACTGATCGGCATGACGGGCTGGCGGTCAAGATGCCACATGGCGAGTACCCACGAGGACAGGACAGGCCGCAGCTTTCCTTGGGAAATTTGATATATTTGCCCGTCGGGGGTTTGGACAAGGGAACCGTCGTCGTCATCCATGCAGTGCTCGGGAGATACTTCTGTCGTTAGCGGCCAACGTTTCATGTCCAACTGGGATAGGCGGGTAGCGCTGATTCCGGCACCTTCGGACTCCAGCTTATACCGCCGGTTGTTCTCTAATCGATAGACGGCCGGACCCATGCTCTTTACAGTAACGCTTGTCGGGTAAAAAGCGCCGATGTCGCCGATGCGGCCATCCGGCGTCCAGCCGGATTCGAATACGTTCTCGATACGCCGGCCCCACTTGCTGCGGAAATAGAGACGATCCGTTTCGGAATGGGGAATGGAAACGGAAGCGATGTCCGGCAGCTTAGGTATCATGTTCAGCAGGAAAGCCCGGACGGCGTAATCCATTACGGCGATTTCCGGCTGCTCAAACAATTCATCCAAGTATCCCAGCCTCCGGAAAGTTTCTCTAGGCATACATAATCCATAAGTGCCGGCATCTTCGCCTATGTCCGCCACATCGGTCCGCCCTTCACCGGCCTGCTCTTGAGAATCGTTCAGCCGGCCGGACGTCAAAGCCGCTTCGTTCCACAAAATAGACAAGGTCTGCCCTCTAGCCATCATCAGACCTTGATTGATAGCGCCGACAACCCCTATATCGTTGGAGTTGATCCAATACCGGAGTTTGCCGCCGCTTTTCCGCAAATAGTCGGCGGTCCCGTCGCTGGATCCATTGTCGATGACGATCAGCTCGCAAGCATGATTTGCGTCCGCCCGCTTGCTGTCCACGTAAGCCATTAACGACTCTTTGCGGTTGCAGACAGGAATGATGACGCTGGTTCCCTCTAGAGACTTGAGGTAACCGGAGGTTCCGTCCGCGCGGCCTTGATGATACCCTTTCTCGAATCCGGATGCGTAGCTGTGGTCGTAATGCAGGAATTTGTCCACAAGACTGGGGGGGCGATTTCGGGAGCTCCTTTTGCGAGGGCTGCTTTTCTTCATCGTTGTTGCCACCTCCTTCCTAATGGTCCTCCGCATACATCTGCCGGTAACCGTCTTCGAAGCCTTGGGCAAGCCCGGCCTCGTGGCCTTCCTTGTATGCCAGGTAATCAATGATCCGGCCTTCCTGATTGGCCGGTGTTTTCATGTTTTTTCTGATAGATGATGCGGCTCGCCGCGGTTTGCGCATTCGCTTCTTGCGATTCGTCGTTCGCAGTCGTTTGATCATGATGGGTGCCTCCAGATTCGTCTTCTTTCTCGAATGAAAGGAAATGCCTGTACGACTACCTGCATTCCCGGATTATTTCTACATTGTATGTAAGGTCACTTGGCCCGGAATGGACAGATATACCGGAAAAAAGGAATAAAAAAAGCCGGAGGCAAAAGTGTTCACGGCACAGGTGGGCATATCGCCGTGTCGAAGCGTCCACTCTGCTCATACAGTAAAACGAATAGCGGGTGAGGAGGGGTGACTTTGATTTGTTTTGTACTGCCTGATCGGAAACACAATGTGATGGCAACGAATCAGCTGGCTAACATTCGCAAGTACAATCCCGATAGCCGGATCGTATTGTGCAGCCCGGAGGATACGTTGTTTGACGCATCGGCACAGCCGGCCGGCGAATCGCTGAATCCCGGCTCCGGTAAACCTAATAAGCACGTCCAACTGCTGAATGCGCTGCGCTGGCTGACGAAATCGAACCTTGCCTTCGATTATGCGGTTATCGATCCCGATCCGCGGTTGATGTTTATAAAAGACGGCTTCGAGGCACACATCAAACAAGTTATGGATGAAACGGATGACGGCCTGCTGGCCGACTTCATGCAGCTGTACAGCCGCCGGCTTGTGGAGCGGATGCTTGACGAAACAAACGATGCTGCGGACCTGGCTTCGTTAGCTATGCAATGCGGGGGCAAGCTGCGGACTTATCCTGCCGAAGCGTCGCCGTTCTTGCGGACAGACAGGCCGCTTGTCGTCGACGAGGTGCAGAAGGCTCAGTCGCAAACAAAACTCCCGTTCGTATACCCGGTGCTGCCTTCTGCAGACGATCCGGCGCGCCAATGGGTTCTGCACTCTTCACAAGCGTTTCCAAGCAACCTGACGATTGTGTGGGGCTGCTATCAGGGCGGGGTGGAAACGGCGCTTCATTACAGGTTGAAAGCGTTAAACGCTTTGGGTGCGCCGTCGCATGCCTACTTCTACGAGCCTGGAATGGGACTGCCCAATTACCGCAGCATCCCGCATCGCGTCTCGGCGCAGAAGGACGACTTGGGTTCGTATATCGAGCATTACGGCTTTGATTGTGTGACCTTTGTCAATACGTTCTATAACTTTGAACAGCTTTCCCGCATCGATTATAAGGGCAAAGTGATCTTCGAGTTTCACGGTTACGATACAACGATTGCCCAGCAGCTGAACCGGATCAATGTGGGCGAGGATGGCGGCCGGATTGACGCGCTGGTCGTGCCCAGCGAATATGTCGCCCAGCTGGCGCGCGATTATATGAGCAACCGGCCGGAACTGCCCGTTTACGTAGCAAGGAATATGCTGGATACCACCGTGTTTCTAAAGCGGGAGAACATAGAGGATTTGCTGATCGATTTCCATCTGCCCAAGTCCTGGGCGGAGGAACCGCTGATCGGTTGGGTCGGACGTTTGGATGAGAACAAAAACTGGAAGTCGCTGTTGTCCATTTTTCAAGAGATCAAGAAAATCAACAAAAAAGCTAAACTGCTGGCGGTGAGCGATTTGTCGGTCAAACCGCAGCTTTACGATTTCTACGGGAAAGCCGCCGAATACGGTCTGACCGCCGATATCCGGATTTTATCCAACGTGCCCCACGGACAGATGCCGCTTTATTATTCCTTGATTGCCCAATCCGGGGGAGTCCTGTTGTCGACCTCTTATTCCGAAGGGTATCCTTATCATCTGCTGGAAGCGGCGGCATGCGAATGCCCGATGGTATGCTCGGACAATCGGGGCAGCCGGGAAATCGTCAAACATCAGGTATCGGGGCTGATCTATCCGCTGGACCGGGCCGATCTGGCGGTTGCTTATATCGCCGAACTGTTCTATAACAAGGCGATGCGTCGTCAATTAACGGACAGCGCCCGCAAGTACGTTGTCAACCACAACGATATTATGCGCCATACTTTGGCATACGCCAAATGGCTAGCCGATCAAACACGAAACACAGCGGTGCAGAAAAGCTGAAGGAAGGGATCAGAAGTTGGCGAAAGTGCTGGTAACAGGCGGAGCGGGGTTCATTGGTTCGCACATCGTCGAATCGTTGCTTGCTGAGGGTTATGAACCGGTGATTGTGGATATTATGCGGACAGGAAACCGTACTTTTGTGCCGGCGGGGGTAGTCCTGTACGAAACCGACATTTCCGCGAGCAATCTGGAAGAGGTGTTCGAGAAGGAAAAGCCGATCTACGCGATTCATCTTGCCGCGCAGGTGGATGTCGCCTCCTCCCTTAAAGATCCGGTCGGAGATGCCGGCACGAATATTGTAGGAACGATCCGATTGCTGGACTGTTGCCGTAAATTCAACGTAAAAAAAATCGTCTATTCGTCGTCTTGCGCCGTCTATGGGGATGCGGAGCAAGATGGTGGCGGCATTACCGAGGACTTTCCCATCCGGCCGCTGACCTTTTACGGCATATCCAAGTTCAGCCCGGAATTATATATCCGCGCATACCAGCAGCTTTATGGGCTTGCTTTCACCATTTTCCGCTATGCCAATGTATACGGTCCAAGGCAAACGCCCAAGGGAGAAGGGGGCGTTGTTCCTATCTTTATCGGCAAACTGAGCTTGGGGGATACGCCGGTCATTTATGGCGACGGCGAGCAGACCCGCGACTTTGTGTACGTCAAAGACGTAGCGGCGGCCAACCTCCTTGCTTTGCGCAAAGGAGACAACGAAATCTTCAATATCGGCTGCAGCCGGCCGACAAGCGTGAACCGGCTTTACGAGCTCATCTCTTCTCTGCTTGAAGTTCACGTTCCTCCGCTGTATTATCCGAAGCGCAGCGGAGATATTACGGACAGTTTGTTAAACCATTCAAAGGCGAAGCAGCAGCTCGGTTGGACGCCCGGTTACGATTTGCAGGCGGGTTTGCGCGAGACAATCGATTATTTCAGGGCCATACAGCAGGTACTATAAAAAGTTAGTACTATAAAACAATTAGGGGCTCCCATATAATGTAACTATCAACAGTTATGGGGGTTAGGTTATGCCGCTGATTACTGCCTTGTTGCGGATGTTCGTTAGGATCTGTTTCCGACCGAAAGTGGCCGGACTGGAGAAGCTTGATTTGACGCAGCCGGCCATCGTGATGCCCAATCATGTATCGCTGCTGGATGCGGTGATATTGGCGCTTTATTTGCCGAAGGACGTGACGTTTGTCGTCAATACCGATATTGCCAAACGGTTCGGGCTGCTG
This sequence comes from Paenibacillus thalictri, assembly GCF_004307995.1. Classification (GTDB taxonomy): domain Bacteria; phylum Bacillota; class Bacilli; order Paenibacillales; family NBRC-103111; genus Paenibacillus_AF; species Paenibacillus_AF thalictri. The sequence goes on from NZ_SIRE01000009.1 coordinate 241,357, forward strand.
ATCCGGCTGCGCAAGCATATCACGGTCGACCCGCTGAATCCGTATTCGGTGCGCCGGATGGTCAAGGTGGTGCAGCAGGGCACGCCGCTGCTGCTGTTTCCGGAAGGCCGCATTACGACAACCGGCGGCATGATGAAAATTTATCCGGGTATCGGATATATTGCGCTGAAAACCGGCGCAGCGTTGTACCCGGCGGCCATTAACGGTCTCGAGCGCTCCAAGTTATCCTACTTGGCGGGAAAAGTGAAACAAGTATGGTTTCCGAAGGTGTCGGTGTCCATCGGAGACCCGTTTAAGATCGAATTTCGCAAAGATGAGCCGCTTCGCCGCCAGAAAGAACGTGCCGCCCGGCTGATCCAGATCAGCTTGCAGGAGCAGTTGTTCCGCAGCCGCGCGAAAACCGGCGTTAACTTGTTCAACGAATTGCTGGATGCGGTTAAGACAAACGGTGCATCTGTGCAAATATGCGAGGATATCACGCAAAAGGCGACTTACCGCCAGTTGCTTATCGCTGCTTACGCGCTGAGCCGCAAGCTGTCCGGCCTGCTTGCCGGGCAGCAAACGGCGGCTGTGCTGCTGCCGAATTCCATCGGCCACATCGCCGCGCTGCTGTCGCTTTTTCGGCTCGGCGTGTCGCCGGCGATCCTGAACTTCTCCGCGGGGCGTCAGGCGTTAATGGACGCTTGCGAAACCGCCGATGTGCGGACTGTGCTCACCTCGCGGCTGTTTGTGGAGAAAGCGAAGCTGCAGCCGGTGATCGACAGCTTGCAGGAAGGCCGCACGATCGTCTACCTGGAGGATATTCGCGCGGCGGTTGCTAGCGGCGACAAGCTGGGGGCGCTGGTCGATTATATACTGAAAAAACGCGCTTTGCACGAAGACGGCGAAGTGATTTTATTTACTTCCGGCAGCGAGAACAAGCCCAAAGGCGTCGTGCTTGGCCATGACAATTTGCTGGCCAATGCGCTGCAGGCACGCAGCGTGATCGATTTTACCCAGAAGGATAAGATGTTCAATGCAATGCCGATGTTTCACAGCTTTGGATTGACTGCGGGCACGCTGCTGCCTCTTCTGACCGGCATGAAGGTGTATCTGTATCCGAGTCCGCTGCATTATAAAGTCATCCCCGAGCTGGTTTATGATAAAAATGCAACGATCCTGCTAGGTACGTCGACATTTTTGGCCGCTTACGGCAAGACGGCGCATCCATACGATTTTTACTCGCTGCGTTTGGTTGTGGCGGGTGCGGAGAAGCTGAAAGACGAAGTGCGGCAGCTGTGGGCTGACAAATTCGGGCTGCGCATCCTGGAAGGCTACGGCACAACGGAAGCTGCTCCGGTGCTGTCGCTGAACACGCCGCTGCAATGCCGCAAAGGCACGGTCGGCAAGCTGCTGCCGGGCGTTGAATACCGCATCGAGCCGGTACCCGGCATCGAGGGAGGCAACCTGTTTGTCAAAGGGCCAAACCTGATGAGAGGTTACCTGATTCACAGCGCGGGTTTTGTCCCTTGTCCCGAATGGTACGATTGCGGCGATGTGGTCGAAATGGATGATGAAGGTTACTTGACGATCAAGTCCCGCCTGAAGCGGTTTGCCAAAATCGGCGGCGAGATGGTCTCGCTGAATTTGGTCGAGGAAGTCAGCACCCTTTGCTTCAAGGACGCCGCGGTGGCCGCAGTGAATATCCCCGATCCGCGGAAAGGCGAGCAGGTCGTGTTGTTCTACACAGGTCCCGTCTGCCAGCTTGCGGCGTTGAAGGAATATTTGAAAGCCGGCGGTTATCCGCCGCTGCTCGCTCCTTCGCGTATGGTGCAAACGGAACGGCTGCCGCTGCTGGGCAGCGGCAAGACCGATTATGTCAGCTTAAAGAAAATCGCCCAAGAGGAAGCCGATCGCACGTCCAAATCATCGCCGGAAGAAGAAGGAGCGCATGCCGTATGAATATCATGCCTGGAGTGTCCCCGCAAACAACAAACCAGCGTGCGCTAAGAACACTGATGTTCACGCAGTTTTTATCGGCGTTTGCCGACAATATGATTTTGTTTATTACGCTTGCCGTCATTGCTAAGGGCGGGTTTCCCGGCTTTTACATCGGCGTGGTGCAGGCAGCCTTCCTGCTTGCTTATGTGGTGCTCGCCCCTTTCGTTGGGGCGATCGCCGACCGCAACGCCAAATCGCGCGTATTGCTCGCTGGCAATGCGATCAAGGGCCTTGGCATCGTCTGTTTGTTCGCCGGGATTGATCCGGCGGTCAGTTATGCGGTTGTAGGCATGGGCGCGGCGGTATATTCGCCGGCCAAATACGGGATTTTGCCGCAGCTCGCTCCGGATGAGCACGCGCTGCTGAAAGCAAATGCCAAAATCGAGGGGTACACCATTATGGCCATTCTCGCCGGTTCGGTGTGCGGCGGTGTTTTGGCCGATAAATCGATCCCTTGGGCTTTGACCGCATGTTTGGCGCTGTACTGCGTTTCGCTTGGCCTCTCGCTGCTTATTCCGAAAATTCCCGGCAATGCGAACATACATTACGGTAAAGATGCTCTAGCTTTTTTCAAGGACTTGGCTTGTTTGTTTAAAGACCCGAAAACACGCTTCTCCTTGGTTGGCACGGGTTCCTTCTGGATGTCTTCAGCGGCCTTGAGGCTTGCTATCATCGCCTGGATTCCGCTTCATCTGGGGATCGAATCGCTTGATCGGATCTCGATGCTGGTCGCCGTCACCGGGGTTGGCATTATGATCGGCGCTTTGGTTACGCCGCTGCTTATGCCGGTCCGCAAATTTTACAACGTGTACTGGTACGGTCTGCTGATGTTTGTCGTGATTCTCTTGTTCCCGCTAATCACGAATTTGTATGCAACGATCGCTTTGCTGCTGATTGTCGGTTTTGCAGGCGGGGTGTTTATCGTTCCGATGAACGCGGTGCTCCAGGATGAAGGGCATCGCATGGTTGGAGCGGGGAAAACAATTGCCGTGCAAAATTTCGTGGAAAACGCGCTGATGTTAATCGGCGTCACCTTGTATACCCAGGTCAGCGGCATGAAGATCAGCGTCGACACTTCCATCCTTGGCATCGCGGTCATCCTGGCGTTGTTTGTGCTTTATTTGGCGCTTCAGAGCAAAAGAGCGGCGAAGTTGTAGATCGACGATTTTATCTCGAAAGGAGCCGATATGCGTGGGAATGGAAGCGTACCTTCTGCCCATGGTCATCCTGCTGCTCGTGCTGGTCGTTACTTTGATCAGCATCGACAGTAAACTGTCCCGGCAGATCAAGCAAAACAAAGACATTGAAGATGCCTTGTACCGGCTGATCGAAATCACGAAGCAAAAATCGCAATAAGTATATGGATCCTCTGCGAACTTTAGCAAATTGTTAAGAATATTAATATTTGACCGTGTATCGGCCTAATAGTTTCCTAATAGCTATGAGCGACAATATGAGTATTATATTCAGGGGGTAATGTCGCTTTATGGCTAAAATATTGGTTGTGGACGATGCGGCTTTTATGCGTGCGATGCTGAAAGGAATGTTGAGCGAGGACGGACACGAAATTATCGCGGAAGCAGGCAACGGCTTGGAAGCGGTCCAAGCCTATAATCAGCATAAACCGGATTTGGTGACGATGGATATCACGATGCCGGAAATGGACGGCGTGCTGGCGGTGAAGGAAATACGTAAAACGAATCCCGAGGCGAAAATCATCATGTGCTCCGCCATGGGGCAAAAGCAGATGGTTGTGGAGGCGATCAGCGCGGGAGCGCGCGACTTCGTCGTCAAGCCGTTTCAGAAGGACAGGGTTCTCGAATCTATTCGCAAAGTGCTGGGGGTCTAGGGGCTCTAGCACAGGCTGGACCAAAGGGATGAGCAGGGGGGTGGAGAAGCGCTAGCGTCCGCTTTTAAAATCGGGGTCCGACCACTCTATATTGTTCATAGGGACTCGATTTTAATGGGCGGTCGGAATCTCCTGCTCATCCCCAACAAACGCGCAAAAAGCAGCTCACCGCTCAAAAAGGACCGTCAGGGTGATTTTACCCAGACGGTTTTTCTTGTATTTCCCAGCCCGCCTCGCAATTGACATTGCGGTAAGCCGGTTCTATAATACTTTACTATTCGACTGAAAGTGTCGATTTGTGGCATAGAACCGTTTCATTTCCAAAGTGAAAGCGAATACAAAAACGCAGTCAAGAGGTGTGCAGGATGAAGGCATCGTTTATCGGCAAAACCCGCGGGCCCGTTTCGTTTCAAACGAAGCTGCTGCTCTCCTACATCATGATTATCATCGTCCCGGTCTTGTCCGCGCTGCTCATTTACGGAGTAAATTTGTACAACCAGACGAAAAGCTACTATGAAGATTTCCTTCACCAGCTGAACAACCGGACGAATGTGAACGTGAATGATTTTATTTCCAATATCGCGCGCAATTCGTTTTTTTATTTAACCGATCCGAAGCTAAGTGTCATTATTACAAAAAATGTCCAGCTGGAAAGCAAGGAATATGTCGAAGACTCCATCTACATGCAAAGGGCGATGGACCAACTGGTCGTGATGAACGGAAACATCGCCGCCATTTCCATGATGGCTCCGAACCGGCGGATTTACGGCAGTGTGGCTGCTTTCGAACCGGATATGGAGCCGATTATCCAGTCGTTAAACAAGCAGGCGCTGCAGCAGGGAAAATTCGTGATCTCGGCTCCTTATATCAGCGAAAGAAGGTTCAACACGGATAAGCTGCTGTCCATCGTGCGGTATTTGAAAGACATCAACCTGACCTCGGATAAGGAAAGTTACACCAAAATCGACATCAAATTTAAATCGTTGGAAAATATACTCGGAAGCAGCGAAAGTACGTACAACGAAGTGGGGACGATCGTGCTGCTGGACGGCAGCATCATTTACCAATCCCAGCCGCTCGACGAATCCGAGAACAAGCAGATCGAAGCGATTTTTGCAAGCCGGTTGGACGATGGCCGCAATACGTTTAAGCTGAACAACGGCGATACGTACTTGTTCAGCAGCACGATCAACGACTGGACGGGCTGGCAGGTCATTCATTATGTGCCCACACGGCTGATCGACCAAACTTTTATCGTAAACACACGGAATTATATGCTGCTCAGTTTGTTTGCGTTGATTGCCGCCGGTGTGCTGGCTTTGTTTTTCTCCAGACGGTTCATTAAGCCGATACACAAATTAAACAAAGCGATGAAGCTGGTCGATTCCGGCAATTACGACGTCGTGGCCATCCATGAGAACCGGACCGACGAAATCGGCAGACTGGTAGGTAGCTATAACGATATGATCCACCGTTTGAAGGAAAGCAGGGAAACCGAAATCATATCCAGCCAGTTGCAGAAGCGGGCCGAGATGAACATGCTGCAAGCGCAAATCAACCCGCATTTTTTGTACAACACGTTAAATGCGATTCATTCCATTGCCGAGCTGCACCGGGTCGGCGATATTTCCACGATGGCCAAAAGCCTGTCCAGCATGTACCGCTACAATATTAAAACCGGCGACGAATCTTCGATCGAAAGGGAATTGGAACAGATCAAGCATTACATCCACATCCAGCAAATTCGCTTCTTGGGCAAATTTCAAGTGGAGTACCGGGTCGATGAGGAGCTTCTGCCGTGCCGCATTTTAAAGTTTCTGCTGCAGCCGCTGGTGGAGAACGCCTTCTACCACGGGCTTGAGCCGAAGGGCGGCAAAGGAAAGCTGGCGATCATCATCGAGAAGCGGGGGCAGTTGCTGTTCATCCGCGTCGAAGACGACGGGTTAGGCATGAGCGTACAGAAACTGGCCGAATTGAAGGCCATATTCGAAAAGCCGTTTCAGGCGGGCAGCTTGGACGCCCGAGACAATTTCGGTTTGCGCAACGTCAATGCCCGGATCAAACATTTTTACGGGGAAAATTATTGGATCGCCGCAAGTCTCCGCGAGCAGGGCGGGACGGCGGTCGAATTGGCGATCCCAATCGTAAAGGGGAGCGAAACAGCATGAATGTACTCGTGGTTGACGACGAATATTTTGCCCGAAAAGCGGTTGTGCAGATGATCCAGGACTGGAACATCGAAGCCGCGGTGTTCGAAGCCGAGGATGGAAGGGAAGCGGTGGAACTGCTGGAACGGAGTCCGATGGACGTTGTTTTTTCCGATATCCGCATGCCATTGCTGGACGGGATGGAGCTGGCTAAATATATGTACGACAATTGCCCAGGGACGGCCAATGTCATTATTAGCGGCTTCGACGATTTTGCTTATGCGCAGCAGGCGATCCGTTACAAGGTCGAGCATTATTTGCTCAAGCCCGTCGATAAGGAGCAGATCTGGGAGCTGCTGGACCGCTTTCAAGAACGGGAGGTGGATTCCGCGGCCAAACGGCTGGAAGCGCAGCTCGCCGGCATATTGTACGACGATCAAGCGGCTGTGCCGGGTATAAGCGAAGGGCGGAGCATCGATTTTTATGTGGTGACGGTGATTCGCTCCGCTGCGGCGGATAAAGCGGGGCTGCACGAAGCTTTGCGGAGTGAGCACTGGGGCGGCGCTGCGGACTATTTGGCGATCGGCGATAAGCGGCACGGCGATTTGACGGTGGCATGGATATACGGGAGTGGAGCCGCCGTCTCGGAGTGGGGCGCTATGGTTCAGCGCGCCGTAAGCCGCGTTGTCGCGGCGTACGGCAATCGGACGCAAAGCCGCGTATACGCAGGGATCAGCGCGGCTCACACGGACTTGGCAGAGCTGTCAGCTGCTTATAAGGAGGCGAAAAGCGCCCTTTTGTACCGGCTGTTATCGGCGGAACGGGTTGTTTTTGACGAAGCGTATGTGAAGCAAAACCGCCCGTACCGCTACGAGCTGCTTGAGGAATGGATTTCCGCGGTATACCAGAAGACGGTCAAATACCAGATTCAGGAGGCGGTCGAGCTGCTGCGGGGATATTTGGCGGATGCGCCGAAGCTGGAGTTATCCGTCAACGCTTACCAGGATATGTGCGCCAAGGCGACGGCGATGATTAATTCCGTTATTGAGCTGGCCGGCAAAAAGGATGGCGGGCCATCTTTGTTTCTGGAGCCGATCGATCTCCACGAATATGACCATGCGCAGCACATCGCCGCCGTGTTCGCTGATGCGCTGAACGCGGTTGGACAACGGCTGCTGCAGGGCAGGATGAAGACCGACATGGTGGAAGACATGAAGCATTATGTGAGCGAGAACTACAGGCAGGACATCGTGCTGGACGATTTGGCCAAAAACGTCTATTTTACCGCTCCCGCCCATTTAAGCCGCCTGTTTAAAAAGAAAACGGGCATGCGTTTTTCGCAATTTCTGCTTTCTGTGCGGATGGAGAAAGCCAAATCGCTGCTGGATGGCGGTACGGCCTTATCGATTGCCGAAGTGGCAAGCTCGGTCGGTTTTAACGATTATTCCTATTTCATCCAGATGTACAAGAAATATTACGGCGAAACGCCCGGAAAGCTCAAGAAACAATGGGAGGAAGGGTCCGGGTAATCAGTTTTATTATATAAAACGAATCAGCTATCTCATATTTTACGGCATGAACCCGAGTGTATACTGAATGACATCAACGATCGAAAGGGGTCATTACAAACATGAGAGCAGCACAAAAATGGACAGCGGGCGTACTCGCTTTATCGCTTGGCGTCGTAGCCGGATGCTCCGGCGGCAGTAGCCCGGCTGAAGCTCCAAAGGCAGGCGGTGAAAGCGCTTCAAAGCAGGTCGCAGCACCTTCAACCACTCCCGCGGCAGGCGGCAAGCAGGTGAAAATCGAATATTTCCAGATGAAATCGGAAATGGTCGACACCGTTAACGGTTTGATTAAAGATTTTCAAAGCAAAAATCCGAATATTACCGTTGAGCAAAACAATGTGCCGAATCCGGAAAACATCTGGATGATGCGTGTGTCGACCGACGACGCGCCGCCGATTTTCACCCATTATCCGCATAACCCGGTATTCCAGCAAATGGCCAAAGACGGCAGGGTTGTCGACATGACGGGTACTCCGTTTATGGCAAACGTGCAGCCGGCCATTGCCGATGTCAGCAAGATCAACGGTAAAAACTACGCGGTGCCGATTGCCGTCGCTACGCTTGGCGTCCACTATAATGTCGATATTTTCAACAAGCTGGGCCTGAAAATTCCGCAAACGTACGATGAGTTGATCCAAACCGCAGAAAAAATCAAAGCGGCCGGCATTACGCCGATTTATTTCTACGATAAAGACTGGAACGCCATCCGTCAGGAAGTCGTATCCAAGATGGGCCTTATGCTGCCGGACGTCGAGAACTTCCTCGACAGCGTGATGAAAGGCAAAGCGCACATTACGGACAATCCGAACTTCAAGCCGTTTGCGCAAAAGCTGTACGACCTGCGTAAATACGCGCAAAAAGACAATCTGGGCACCGGTTACGACGACGCGCTCCGCGAATTTGCCAACGGTAAAGCGGCGATGCTGTATACCGGCATCTGGGCGGTCAAAACGATCAAGCAATCGAACCCGAACCTGAACTTCGCGATGTTCCCGCTGCCGGCCGAGAAAGCGGAAAACACCAAAGCGCAAGTATCCGTAGATACGGCGATCGGTTTGCCGGCCAAAGGCAAAAACCAAGATGAAGCGAAGAAATTCCTGGAATACATGTCGTCCAAGGAAGTTGTGCAGAAATATGTCGATGCAGGCGGCTATCCTGCAGCCATCCAAGGCGTTACAAACAATACCAAAGAAATCAACTCGCTGAACGATCTGATCGTTGCAGGCAAAGTATTTCCGACTATTGAGCGCGTCTGGCCTACAGGAGTCAACGGAGATGTAGGTAAGGCAACTCAAGAGATGCTGGCCACCGGGGATATCGACGGTTACCTGAAGAAGCTGGATACGATTTTCTACAATAAGCTGAACCAATAAGCATAACAGGAAAGCCCCCGCGGCAGGTCTGACTGAAGTCGAGGGGGCCTTTTTGTATCAATTTGCATGAATGGATGACCGGCTGCGCTGCGGCGCTATGCCTGTACATGTGCGATTGCGCACGAAACGTTTAGCGAATATACACCGGTCCTTGAATGGCCGGTGCGCATGGGTAGATGCCTGGAGGTGGATGATGGAGGCGACGCGAAAAATGTCCGGAAGCAAATCCGGCTTCACGTTTTTTATGCTTACCGTACCGACATTGCTGCTGTATTTGTTCTTTTTTGTGCTGCCTGTCGGGATGGGGATTTATTACAGTACGACAAACTGGGACGGCTTTTCCCTTTCTTATAAATTCGTCGGTTTGAAAAATTATATTGATTTGCTCAAAGACAGCCGGTTTCTCGAATCGATGCAATTTACGTTTCTCTATATGGCGCTGGTTGTTGTCGTTAAGCTGTTTTTGGCGCTGCTGCTTGCTTTCTTCTTAAGCGGCAGCATCAAGCTGCGCGGCTTGATCCGCTCGGTTTATTTCTTCCCCGCCGTGCTCAGCACGATTACGGTCGGGCTCATTTTCAACCGGATCTTTTATTCCGTATTCCCGGCGATCGGCACGGCGCTGGGCATCGACTGGCTGTCGCAGAACTTGCTCGGCAGCAAAAGCACGGCGATTTACGGCGTCGCTTTTACAAATATTTGGCAGGGCGTGGCCGTGCCGATGGTCATTTTTATCGCGGGACTGGCGAGCGTGCCCAAAGATTTGAAGGAAGCGGCGGTTATTGACGGAGCGACGCCGGTGCAGCGCTTTTTCTCCGTGACGCTGCCGTTCCTGATTCCGATGCTGACGGTTAATGTGGTGCTGGCGATCAAAGGCGCGCTGACGGTATTCGATTACATTGTGGCGATGACCGACGGCGGCCCCGGCCATGCGACCGAATCGATCGGCTTCCTCATTTACCGTCACGGGATGAACGAAATGAAATTCGGATACGGCACGGCGGAAGCGATCTATGTGTTCCTGCTGATTGGAATTATCTCGTTTATCCAGATCAAGCTGCTCAGCCGGAAGGAGGTTGGCCAGCAATGAACGAACATATTGCCTTGCGTACGCTGCGTTATGTGATACTGGCGATCGGGATGCTGTTTATCATCGTGCCGATGTATCTTACGCTGACGATTGCGATGAAAACGCAGGAGGAAACGGCCAAAAGCTTTTTCTCGCTGCCCTCGAGTTTTTACATGGGCAATTTTATGGAAGTGGTGAACAAAAGCGAATTTTTCACCTTCCTGGGTAATTCCGTCTATGTGACCGTGCTTTCGATTGTCATCATGCTGGTGCTGATTCCGATGGTCTCTTACGCAATTTCGCGGAACTTCCGCAGCACCTATTATAAACTGCTGTATTTGGTCGTTATCTCCGGCGTGTTTGTGCCGTTTCAAGCGGTCATGCTGCCGATCTACCGGCATATGAGCATGCTGAAGCTGCTGAATCAGAACGGGCTGATCGTGATGTATGTGACGCTTGCTTTTGCCCAGGGCATCTTCTTATGTGTCGGTTTTCTGAAAAATGTGCCGTTGGAGCTGGACGAGGCCTCGAAAATCGACGGCTGCGGCACATGGGCGACGTTTGTGCGGATTGTGTATCCGCTGATGACGCCGATCATTGCGACGATATTGATTTTGAACAGCTTGTGGATTTGGAACGACTTTCAGCTGCCGTTGATCATTTTGAACCGGCATCCGGACTTCTGGACGCTGCCGCTGTTCATCTACAATTTCAAAAGCGAATATTCGTCGAATTATAACCTCGCTTTTGCCGGATTTTTCATCTCAATGCTGCCGATTCTGCTGCTGTACGGCTTCACGCAAAAGCATATTATCGGCGGCTTAACCGAAGGGGCGTTGAAATAACATGGCGGAAGTACGTGGGCATGAGGGAAGAGCGCACGAGCCGGGACAAGTGCAGCTGCAAGAGCAGGGACAAGTGCAAGAACAGGGGCATGGGAGCGAACTAGAGCAGGCACACAGACAAGAGCACGAGCCAGCGCAAAAGCAAGAGCTCGGGCGCGTCGTCACGGTAGCTCATCGCGGGGCGGCAGGATATGCGCCGGAGAACACGATGGCGGCTTTCAGGCTGGCGCTGGACATGAATGCCGATATGGTGGAGCTGGACGTCCAGCTCAGCAAGGATGGCGAACTGGTGGTCATCCACGACGATACGGTCGACCGTACAACCGACGGCACCGGCCGTGTGGCCGATCTGACGCTGGCGGAGCTGCGCAAGCTGGATGCGGGCTGCCGCTTTCAGGAAGGCGGCAGGTACGCTGGGGAAGCCATTCCGCTGCTGACCGAGGTGCTGGAGCTGTGCCGGGGGAAAGCCGGCGTGCTGATCGAGCTGAAATGGCCCGAGCTGCACCAAGGATTGGAGCAAGCGTTGGCCGAACAGCTGCAAGCAAGCGGCATGTGCGGTCCCGAGCACCACATCATTGTGCAATCGTTTGACGAGGAGTCGGTCAAACGTTTTCGCTCACTGCTGCCGGAGATTCCGGTGGGACTGCTGGTCGAAGACGAAAGCGAGCTGACCGCGGAGAAGCTTACCGAAACGGCTGCATTCGCCGATTATGTCAATCCGTATCTCGGCTTCGCTTCAAAATCGCTGGTCGAAGCGGTGCATGCCGCAGGACTGCGCATTTTCTGCTGGACGGTGCGCACGCGCGAAGCGGTTCAGCCGCTGCTGGATGCGGGTGTCGACGGCATCATCACTGACAATCCCGACTATATTGCTGAGTCATAAGAAACTTGAGGCTGAGTTCACTTTTCCAAAATATACACAAAGGACCTGGCGGTTATATTCCCGCGAGGTCCTTTTACATAATAACTGTTAGCGCTTATGCCGGGCGGCCCGGCTGTAGACCGAAAGGATCGGCACAAGCAGCACGGATGCTGCTGCAAGCGAGGCGCGCAGCGAAAGCCGGTTGCCGATCCAGCCGACGACCGGACCGCCGGCCGTCTGTCCGAGCGCATCGGACTGGCTCATCATGGAAAGCACGGTTGCCCGCGACTTGCTGTCGATATTCAGGTTAAGCCAGGTATCGTAAAAAGGGCCGTTCAGCGTGCGTACGATCTCGATGAGCAGAACGGAGACAAGCGCCCAGTCGAAGCCGGGAGCGAATGCCAAAGCCGCAATCGCGGCGATCCTGGCTGCAGTAAGCACGATCATGCCACGCAAGACGATTCGCTCATCGCTCATGTCGATCCGATTTTCGGCGATCCGCATGACGGGGAGGCTCAGCAAGGTGGAAATCACGGAGATCATCCCGATCCATATAGCTGCCGTGAACTGCTCACCCAACGGGAACCCGATATCGACGATCAGATGTGCTTGCCAAAGCCGGTCATAACCTTCCGAAGCGGCACCGCTGAACAAGGTAACAACCAAGATCATCATCAGCATCGGCTGCCGCCGAATGACTTGCGCGCCTGATAGCCATGTGGTTTTCATGTTTGCCCAATGAGATGTATCGTTTCCGCGTTCCGCTCTTATAAATCGAGTCTCCTTCATGGCGGCAAACAGAAACAGACCAAGCGCCAAATACAGAACGCCCCCCGCCACATAAGGCAGGTTCGGCCCAAGCGAGGAGATGCCCACACTGAGCGCAATGCCGATTAATGTGCCCCATAAGCCGATCCGCTTCGCGCCCAGAAAAACGCGGCCCGCTTGTTCTTCCCCAACCTCATCGACGATCCACGCCGTATCCGCGCCGCTAATCAGCGTAGCGCCAATGCCAAAAACCACCTGTGAGAGCAGCAGCCATATAAATGCCGATACATGAGGGTTGCCGAGCCATATTGCGCTTCCTTCGAGAATAAAGCCGCACCCCAACACAAACATGCCGATAATAACCGACAACCTACGGCCGTACAGATCGGCGATCACCCCGGTGACGCCTTCAAAAATAAGTACCGTTACCTCCAACACCATGCCTACAAGCAGCAATTGAAGCGGATTTAATCCTAATGCAACAACTTGGTATACAGCGTAAGTCGTAAACATCGTTGCATTCGCCAGAGCCGTCCAAAATCCCATCGTTCTAAAAACCTGTGTTGCTGTTAAATTCATCATCAGTCGGGTCCGCCCCTTCGATAGCCGGCAGATGGACACATCATACCCGTCCCGACATGTATCGTGTACAGTCTGATTGTATAAGTATCCTCTCTACCGGAAAATATCCTCATTTTGAATCGTATAAAGTGGGATTACGGTTTTGTTTTTTAACATATTGAACACCTCCGAAAGTAAGTGCCTCTATTATACGGAAAAGGCGGGTATCACCGATAGGGCAAGTTTTTGTAAATGAAAAAAGGAACATTCCGCGCGGAGTAGGAACTCATACGGGGCTGGGTCATTCCAGCAGTTCATTAATCGTGACCAAATGAAATCCCCGTTTGCTTAAACCGTCCAAGATGCCCTCAATAGCCGCAAGCTCATTCCCCGTCTGATCATACATAGGGTGCAGCAAAATAATCGAGCCTGGAACTGCATATTTGTTTACATAATCCACCTTATCGGAAACGGATGTATAGAAGGTGTCCGGTTCCAAGCTCCAGGTAATCGTCCGCATGTCATGGGTTTTTAAGTAATAGGGCAGCCCGAACAGCTTTTTCCCATTAGGGGGCCGGAAGTCGATGACACCCTGGTAGCCGGTTTCACGAATAAGGGCGTTTGTTTTTTCGATTTCCTGCCGGATGTAGGAAGGGGATTTAAACACCATCCGGTTGTGGGAATACGTATGGTTGCCGATTTGATGTCCGGCCGCGGCAATGCTGCGTCCTTCTTCCATATGGTTCTCCAGCTCTTTCCCGATCAGGAAAAACGTAGCCTTAGCATGGTATTTGTCCAGGAGGGGCAGCAGCTGTTCCACATGGCCGGTCGGGCCGTCGTCAAACGTGAGCGCTACTGCTTTGCGCCCGGTATCCGCTTGACTGGTGATGCTGCCCAATACCTGATATGTCCTGGAATTCATTAATTTGTATGTACCGAACAATAACAAAACGATAATGGCAATCGATGAGACTAATATCGTAATGGTTCTTTTCATATTTTTCACCTCGGGCCTTATTGTCCCAAATCGCCGGAGGTAAAACAATGATAGACGCATTATAAAACACTCATATTAGCGGAACAGCACGCGAAAAAGCGACCCCAGCCACGTGGTTGCAGGGATCGCTTTTGGCTGTACAACTTCTATTCGTCATTCATTCCCGTCAGCGCCAAATTAATGATTCTGTTAAACGGGTCGTCGTCCTCGTCTGCTTGATTGGCCGGATCGTTTTTGATCGCAGCCGCCTCGCCTTCCGTCAGATGCCGCTGATTGCCCGTATACTTAGGCTCCAGCTCGCGGATTTCTTCCTGATCCATCGGTTTTCCTCCTCGTCGAAAATCATGATCCAACAAAGGATTCCCATGTTGAAGGGAAATTATCCAGTGAAACTATCATTTCGCCCGCACTCTTAAAAAGCGCTAAAGCGAGATGTTCTTTTTCATCCGGACATGGGGAATTCCCGCGTCAAGAAACGTTTCCGCTGAGGTTACGGTGTAACCGAGCTTGTCATAAAAAGCCGCCGCCTGCACCTGGGCGTCCAATATGGTATGATGGTATCCAAGTTCGCGCGCCTTGGCTTCCAGCGCAAGCACGATTTCGCGCCCTGCGCCCGTACCGCGCTGGTCTTTCAACACGGCGATACGCTGCAGTTTCATGGTTTCACCGTCGTAGGGCCGCATGCGCCCGGTTGCGGCCGCTTCGCCGTTGACGGTCAGCAGCACATGATGACATGCATCGGGAGAACGGTCAAACTCATCCACTTCAATGGCAATGTCGACCTGCTGTTCCTGTACAAACACTTTTTTACGTATATTCAAGCACTGTTCAAGCTGCTGCTCGGTGCTTACATGAATGATGTTCATAAAAAGCCGCCCCATTTCCGAATAAAATAAACAAGAGTACAATATTCGACCATTGGCCCGGCAAATCCTTTTGTCAAATATTGAGTTTTACCCGTATATCCGGCGCACAAGGAAGCAATTTGTAAGCGAACAAACCAAATGGAGGCGAACCCATGGGGATTTCAGCGTTTATCATCATCGTAGCTATTATCGTTATTATCCTGCTTGTACGGGCAGCCGGCCGACCTGGGCGTCGCCGGGGAAAGCATAATGAAAGAGGGAGCGATACAGGGGCATATCCTTACAACAGTTTTGCCGATGACAATCACCGCTCCCACGATCACGGTCATCATCGCCACCATAGCGGACATGATGGCCATCATGGTCATCATGACCATGGTCACAGCCATGGCGATTCCCACAGCGGCGGCGATGACGGCGGAGGGAGCAGCGACTGAGATGACTGTCATGGCGGAGAAGCCGCGGTATGCGGCTATTAAGGCAAGTGTTCGATGAACTCCAATCGGTTGCCGAATGGATCGTTGGTGAAAAAACGGGAGATTCCTTCGATTTCATCATCGTCTTTGACTGTATAACCGAGCGCCAGCAATTTGCTGCGAAGCGCTTGCCATCCGCTCACCCGGAAAGCGGGGTGGGCTTTTTGCGCGGGGACGAAATGTGCCTCTACGCCCAGGTGGATTTGCTGCTCGCCGCAGACAAACCAAACTCCGCCGCGCGGACGCAGCTTCTCGGGTTTCTCTATTTCTTGCATCAGCAAGATGCCGGCGTAAAATTCGCGGGCCGCCTGTTCTTCACCGGAAGGCATGGCGACCTGTACGTGATCCAACTTGACAAAATGAAACGAATCGGACATCGTTCCCATCTCCTTAATTCAATATAAGGTTTTGTTTCGTTAGATGAAATGTGGTTTCATAATTACTTTTATCATATACAATCAGCGAAGCGGCTGTAAAGAGGGATTGCTGTCACCGTTGCAGGTTTTTTGGCCGCAAGCAAATGGCGGGTGTACCTTTTTCGCGTAAGGTGTCATAATAGAACTAATCAGGTTTGCGGAAGCGAGGAGTGACAATCATGAACGAACACATACATTCCGGCGAGCATACGGAGGGAAGCGAATGCCATATCGACCCCGGCAGCCGCAAGAGCCATCACTCGGACAAGGTGAAAGATAATTTGGCATCGCGGTTGAACCGCATAGAAGGACAAATTCGCGGAGTTAGGGGTATGATCGAAAAAGACGCCTACTGCGACGATGTGTTAAATCAAATCGCCGCGATTCAGTCTGCGCTCAACAGTGTCGGTAAAATTTTGCTTGAAGGCCATATGCGCAGTTGTGTCGTGGAGCGGCTTGGAGAAGGCGATAACGAAGTGATCGACGAATTGCTCAAGACGATCGGCAAATTAATGAAATAAGATGGCTGTCAGGCAATCCGGCCGCCGAGTGGGATAATGATTTATGCCGCTGAAGATTCGCCTGTTTAACGAATCCGCCTTGCAGAGTTCCACGGACTTCTAGCGCCGTTGTTGATCCAGAAACCGTTCTCTCCATTCCGGCCGCGGGAGGGGGCAAGCGTCATGTTTGCCGAACCAACGATACCGGTTGCGGGCAACGAGGTCATAGACGCCATCCCGCATCGGCCTCGGTACGAGATGACCTACGGAAAGCAGCGGCCACAGGCCGGGAAGTTTTCGGCAAAGCCTCATCGCGGCGGTCGACTTGAGATAAGCGCGGCCGCTTTCAACAAGCACAAAGCTGCTTAGGTCGGCAGGCAATTCCAGCCGCTGAAGCAGCTTTTGTCCGTATTCGGACTCCAGCGCCGCAAATCGGAATTTCATCTTGCGGTCCCGTTTCAGCAGGAACTGCACAACCCCGTTGCATAAACCGCATACCCCGTCATACAGTACAATGGCTTCATATTCAAGCGGATCGTTTGACTCCATCCTGATCCCTCCTTTGGCGTACGCCGATGGGTGCTGTGTAAGCACCGCGGCAGCTATTGTCCTTCTTCCTTACGATACAGGCGCCACAACGTTTCGCTTCGCCTGGCCAGCTCAAGACGCAGCTCGGGAGGCTCCAGCGCCTCCACTTCCGGCCCGCAAGTAAGCAGCATCTCGCATGCTACATCGATGGTATCGCAGCGTAAATCGACGTTCAGCATGTTGTCGTCCATATGCTCCACACGCTCGATGTGGACAAACCGCCTTGCTTTTATCCGGGGGAGATGGGCTTTCGTTGTCCTCACGCGAATCGGAAAACGCGGCAAATTGGCATGAAATTGCGCAGTCGATTGCTCCCAGTACTCGGCAAGATCAAAATCGGCCGGCCGTGAGAACCGTTCGTCCAACACCTGCACGGAAAGAATACGCGACACCCGGTAAGATCGTTTCTCCTCGTCCGTCCCTGTGCCTGCGACGACGTACCAGATGCTGCCTTTGGCGACCAAACCTAAAGGTTCGATGATACGCTCTGTAGGCCCGTCTTGTTTTTGATACAAAATCCGCAGCTTGAGTTCCTGCCACACCGCCTCCTGAATGGTCAGCAGATGGGGAACCGGATCGCGGGAAGCGAACCAGCCGGCTCCATCGACGTGAATGCGTTCACGTACCCGGTTCAGGTCGTTATGGTAGATTGGCGGCAATGCCGCGCCCAACTTCAAACGGGCATCTTCAAATACTTGCTGCAGACCGAGATCGTTCAGCAGGTGAGAGGGGCTGAGCAGCAGCAGCGATTGCGCTTCTTCTTTCTTGAGCCCTGTCAGATCGGTCCGAAAGCCCTCCGTGAGCTGCCATCCGCCGGCGGGTCCGCGTTCCGCAAATACCGGTATTCCCGAAGCGCTTAAGGCATCCATATCCCGCAGTACCGTCCGCTCCGACACCTCAAGTTTTTCGGCAAGCTGCTTTGCGGTTAGTTTGCCATGGGCTTGCAGCAGCAGAACAATCGATACAAGACGATCGGCGCGCATGGCGTGGCCTCCTCAGCATGGTTTGTTAGTGTCAACCGCTTCTTTTCTTCATTGTACCAAATAAATATGACAACAGGTGTCTTATATGCTCGCTTATGATAAGGCTGTTGGGGAATAATGAACCATATCGAAGGAGGTGCCGGTTTGATGAAACCGTTAAGCGGCAAAGTCGCTGTTGTCGCCGGAGCGACGCGAGGGGCGGGACGGGCCATTGCAGTTACGCTGGGAGAAGCCGGAGCGACCGTTTATGCCACCGGACGCAGCGTGAGAGGAAATTTATCGGATATGAAGAGGCCCGAGACGATCGAAGAGACGGCCGAGCTGATAACGAGCCGGGGCGGGGTTGGCATTCCCGTGCAGGTGGACCATACGTCGGAAGAGCAGGTGCAAGCCTTGTTCGAACGCATTAAGCTGGAGCAGGGCGGGCGTCTCGACCTGCTCGTCAACGATGTGTGGGGAGGAGACGGACTGACGGTATGGGGTCAAAAGTTCTGGGAGCATTCGCTTGGCGACGGCCTGCTGATCCAACGCCGCGCCGTTCATTCCCATATGATCACGAGTTATTACGCCGCTCCGCTTATGGTTGCCCGCGGGCAAGGACTGATTATCGAAATTACCGACGGGACGAATTATGACTACCGCGGCAATCTGTATTATAGCTTAGCCAAAGTTTCGGCGATTCATCTGGCGGAAGCGATGGCGGCCGACTTGAAAGAGCATGGAATTACGGCGCTTGCTTTGACCCCCGGATTTCTGCGGTCTGAATCGATGCTTGAGCTGTTCGGCGTCACAGAGGAGAACTGGCAGGAAGGAGCGGCCAAGGAGCCGCATTTTATCGCTTCGGAAACGCCGTATTTTGTAGGCCGTGCGGTGGCGGCGCTGGCAGCCGATCCGAACATTGCCGCCAAAGTGGGAACGGTTTGCAGTTCCTGGGATCTTTCCCGTGAATACGGATTTAAGGATGCGGACGGAAGAAGCCCGCACTGGGGCGACTATTTCAAGGAGCATGTGCTGAAACAAGAGAACTGATCAGTACAGGAATCATCTCTTAAAGGCCTCCTAGTCCTTTTTTTCAGAGTGTCCTTGACTAAGGGACCCGTTTACGCCGGCTTAGGATGCAGTTCCGATTTTTGATGCCGGTCAATCGGATTCATGCAGAAAGTGCCTGCGGCGACAGGCGGCGGGGCGGTTCGCGTTGCAGCGGCAGCCGTTCCAGCCGCTCATAAGCCGATCACAAGCGGATCAAAAAGAAAAGTTGTCCCCATCTTGCGGTAGTTGTAAAATGACTGTGAATCTATCGCAAGGAGATGATGGATAACATGGACGATCTTTCCTTCCACAAACGTTTTTTAACAGGGAAATTCGGTGAAATCCGCCGCCGGCTGCTGGCAGCATGCAGCCAACTGGACGAAGCTGCGCTCAACTGGAGGCCGACACCCGAAAGCAACTCGGTGGCCAACCTGGTCTTGCACATCGCCGGTAACATTCATGAACGGATTGGAGCTAGTATGCTGGAACGCCCGTACGACCGCGATCGGGCGGCTGAGTTTGATTCGACGGCGAATTTGACGAGAGAACGTTTGGAACAGGTGCTTAACGAAGCTTTTGATCTGTTGTGCACGACACTGGATGAGGCGACTCCCGAGCTGCTGCAGCAAACTCAGAACGTGCGCGGCAACGAGAGAAGCAACCTGCTCGTCTTTCATCAAGCCGCTTCGCATTTCTCCGAGCATTTGGGTCAAGTGCTGTACATCGCCAAAATGCGTCTTAACGAAGGGTACCAGACGACAAGTATCTAATTTTCTTACGCACATACACGTGCACTGGTGGGTCATTCCGCAGGAAGAGGCTATCCCGGCTCTGACATGAATAGGCATCTAAAAAGACGCCTCCAACTCCACTTGCACAGTGGTTTTGGAGGCGTTTCTAATGTACGCGAATCCCAAGCGTGAGTTGTGGCGCTGCGCTGTGCGGCTGTCGGTCAAACCCCACGCGGGTGTCGTTATGCAGGGATGGCTCGCTCAGCCGCTGTCCCTGCGGGTGTTCATAGGCGCGGCTTTGATCTGCGCCTCCGTTCGCGCTTACATCTTGCCGGTAACCGCGGGCCGTCTGCCCGCTTTGCGCGAGGCGGCAGCCCAAGCCGCACCGACCGCCAGCAGAAGCACCGCGCTGAGCCAATATATGCTGCCGAGCCCCAGCTGTGCGGCGAGGGCATAACCGATAAACGGCCCGATGGCCGCGCCCAAATCGGTTCCTGTGGTATAGGCGGTCATAAAAGCGACTTTTGACGTCCGCGATGCCGTGTCCGAAGCTACCGCGTCCATCAGCGTCAATACGGCCGTATTGCTAAGCTGCGCGACCAGCAGGACGGCAAGCCACAGCCAGACCGGCAGCTGAATCGGCAGAAGGGCGAAAATCACGCCGCCGAGCAGCAAGGAGCCGACAAAAAGCGGCAGACGGCTTGGCATCCGGTCGGATAAGCGGCCGATCCAAGGCGAAAGGAACGGCGACCAGCTCCAGCGGATCGCTTGAACGATCCCCGTCAGCGTCGCAGCCCCGATCAGCAGCCCCGGCAGCAGCGCATCCGCCGTATGTTCTTCCACCATCCTGCTCATAGTGGAAGTGTACATCCCGAAATAAACGATGGAAATCACAATGCCGCTGGTTAGCACAAACAAGGCTTCACGGTGACGCCATTGGAAAGTCTTCTCCGATTCAGGGGCCGGACTCGAATCGTGCGATACGGAAACCGTGGCGGGAATATACCGCAGAACAAAAGGAATCCCGGCCAACGTCAACACGCCAAGGACGGCGCAAACCGTCCGGACCCCGACGATGTCGGCCAACACGCCTCCGGCGAGCATGCCGATCAGACTGCCGACCCCGATCAGCCCGTTATACGTACCGAGCAGTCCGCCGCGGGTACGTTCCGATGCGCATTCCAGCACGGTCAAGTAGCCGCCCAGCCGCAGCAGCGACCAAGCCGCTCCCCATAAGGCGCGCATCGCCGCCAGCACCCAGAAGCCGTGCAGGAAGCCGTACGACCAGGTGGTGACGATGGCTAACGCAACAGCGATCAATACTCCGCTGCGCTTGGTGATGCGCCGGTACAAAGGACCGATGAGCGGATTCAGCGGCAGCCGTACGAAACGGTTGATCGACAGCAGCACACCTACCTGCCATAACGCGTCCAAACCGAACTGCTCCCAGTAGACGGGCAGTACGATATACAGCATAGAGTCCCCTAGAATACATATCGCAGTGACCCAAGCGATAATGATCACCGGCATTCGGCCGGATTCCGGCATCGAAGCCACCTCCCCAAGATTCGATATTTTGGTAGTTGCCATCTCGGCTATATAATCCCACATTGTACTTGAAAAAAGGGGAATAAAAAGTGTAAACTCGGGTCAAATGAATTTCCCCTTTTATCGCCCAAATGACATTTCCTTGCAGCGGTGAAGGTGGAGCAAAACGGATAAGAGATGTCTATCATCCATATCCATAGCGGGGGAAGCGTTATGAAACTGCTGGAGCATTATGAGGCGCTTTATGGCAAACTTGCGCCAGAACGCCTGCACATATCCATTCCGGTGACGGCAGATCAACTGGCTGGCTTGTTATGTTGTACACAGCGCAATGTCAAGCTGCTGATGCGGGGCATGAGCGAAGCCGGCTGGATTGCCTGGCAGCCGGGGCTGGGGAGAGGCAACGGCTCGCAGCTCGCATTTTTGATGACACCACAGCAGGTGCTGGCTTTGCAGGCGCACCGGTATTTGGATGCGGGCCGGGAGGCGGAAGCGTTGGCGTTAATCAAGAGCGGCCGTCTTGGGCGGGAGGAAACGGAGAAGGTGATGCTGCATCTGGCCGGTTCGTTTGGCTATCGGGTCGAAAACGTATCCGAACGGCGCATCGAGACACTCCGCGTGCCTTCGTACAGATCGGTCGGCATGCTGGACCCGGCGTTTGTCACACGCAGAACCGAACTGCACCTGATTCGCCAGCTGTTTGATACATTGGTGGAATTCGACCGGCGGCAGCAGCGGTTTGTGCCGGCGTTGGCACATCATTGGGAGCATTCGAGAAATGCGGACAAATGGATATTTTATTTGCATAAACACGCGCCGTTTCATAGCGGGGGATGGGTGACGTCCGCCGATGTGGAAGCGACGATTCTTCGGCTGCAGAGCGGCGCTTCGCCATATCGGGCTTTGTTTGCGCACATCCGAAACATCAGCCTGATACACGATTATGAGCTGGAACTTGAACTGGATGCAGAGGACCGCAGACTGCTCAGCCGGCTGGCCTCAACGGCCGCTTCCATCGTGCCGGGCCGGTTGTACGGCAGATCCGCAGCCGTTCCCGGAAGCGATGTTCCGCCTTCCGGCACAGGACCGTTCCGAGTTGTCCGGCATGATGAGCATCATCTTGTACTGGGAGCGTTTAATGAGTATTACAGTCGGCGCCCGCAGCTCGACAGAGTCGAGTTATGGTGCTTGCCCGCACTGTACGAGAACATGGCGGCAGAAGCCGAGCTGGAACAGCATAACGTCAATTTACAGCATTATCCGTACGCTTCCAGGCAGGAACGAGGCTGGAGGGAGCAGCGCCAAATCGACCACGGGTGCAAGTACATGACATTAAATGCCTCAAACTGCGGTCCGCTGGCGAGCTTGAAGCTTCGCCGGCATATCGCCGGGGCGCTTGACCTTAGACGGCTGTTGTTGGAACTGGGCGGCAACCGCGGCGCTGAAGCCGGCAGTCTGGTGTCGTATGCGTCCGGCAAAGCGCCGGCTTCCGCTGCAAAAGACTGCCTAAGCGCGCTGGCTCCGTTAGTCTCCGCGGATTTTGGCCCTGCCATGACCGCGGTGGGAGGCGCTTCTCCCGACGATGTGAGGTTGCCTGTTCCTGCGAAGCCGCAGAGTGCCGGGAGGAGGCCGGAAACATGGCCGGGTGCCATGGAGGAGCCCCTGACGCTGAGGATGTATACTTACAAGGGAGCCGGCAACGAGCGGGATGCGGCATGGCTGAAAAACGAGCTGGCCGCGGCAGGAATCGGACTGGATATTCATTTTATCCCCTACGAGGAGTTGTACCTGCCGGAGACGATGGACAAAGCGGACATGCTGCTGCTGGAACAGCCGGTCGACGAAGACGCCGAATGGGCTCTGATGGCCCAATTCGACAATCCCGGCAGCGCGGTATGCCGCCATGCCCCTGCCGATCTCCGCGCCCGGCGGCGATCCAGCCTGTCCGCGATCGGAACAAATGCGTCCCGTCAGGAGCGGATGGATGCGTACCGGCATTGGGAGGCGGAGCTGATTCAGGCATGCAGCCTGCTGCCACTATACCGGTGGCAGCAATTTATTCATTATCCGCAAGAGCTGAATGGGGCAGCCATCAGTTCGCTGGGGTGGGTTGATTACAAGCGGTTATGGTTTGCCTCCCGCGTTCTAGAGGATGCGGGAGAGGTTCAGAGTAACTAGTATCATAAAATGCATGTTAGTGAACGCAGCAAATGAAGCGATTTCGATTCAACTTGATGAAAGTTGATCTTTGGCTAGCTGCCTGTATTGGGCATCATCGTCGCTCTGGTTGGCCTTATGCATGCACACGTCACGCTCCAACGCTAACGGACAGGCGCGCCGCTATGTGGCCCAAAAAATCGAGGTTTGTTTTTTAACGGACACCGGCGCCTTTATGTGCCCAAAAAAGTCGGGGAAAACGCGATAGCAGGCAGAATAAGAGCTGTGGTGTCCGTTCACGTTGAGCAAAGCTCAGATTTTGTTTGAATTGCAGCGCTGATGTCCGTTAGAGAGGAGGCTGCTCCAACGTTGGGGGAGAATGAACAATGAATCGACAGCATCACTCAGTCCGTTGTCCATTCGGATGAGTTCCTGTCCAGAACGGGTCTTCCGCGTCCCGGCTGCCATGAGCGCTCCCGGATGTGCCGCTGTGCCCCGCGTCCCGACCGCCATGCGCGCTCCCGGAGTGTCGCTGAGCCCCGCGTCCCGGCCGCCATGAGCGCTCCCGGATGTGCCGCTGAGCCCCGCGTCCCGGCCGCCATGCGCGAGCTTAATCGGTGCCGTCCTTTTTTGAACCTTTCTCGGGATTGGGCCCTGAAGAGGTGGAGTCCGGTTTCCCGTTAAATAACGTTTCGGTCAACAGCTTAAGCTTGTCGATGAATTTGCCGAAGCCGTAACCGACGAGGAAAGCGATGCTGATCTTTGCGCTGATGGAGCCGCCCGCATCCAGCATCATAACGCCGCTTTGAAACATCACAATCATAATTAGCGCGGCGCCTGCGCAAATGATCGGCCTAGTAATGTACCAAACAAGCCAGCGTATGTCCACCTTGCCAAAATACTCCTGAAGCAGCCTGAGCGCATACAAGGTACCGCCGATAGCCCCGGAAAACGCATAGTACAAATAAGGCTTGACCGGCTCCACCTCAATGCCGAATACATGCTGCAGAAGACCGCTTTTGACAGCGGCGATGCCCCAGAAACTACCGATAAACCATACCAGCAAATAACCCGCGGCAATAAGACTCAGCTTGTTTACTTGCTTCGGCTCCTGAGTCATGATCCTCCCACCTTTGTCCGATCCTGATAACATATTCTATGAATACGCACACGGGTTGGTTCGGGAAATACATGGGCAGTTAGCCTGACGGCACCTTTGGCGGACTGTATTTCTAAAATTGCCTTCATCTGTTATACTTCTGCTAGATAAATAATTAATGACATAAATAATATCCATCGTATATATCGGATTTGTCATGAATTGGCGATGGCGTGAAAGCGGAGGATCGTTACAGTGTCTAAAATCTTTTTTCGGCTGATCGGTTTCGGATTCATTCTTGGCGCCGTTTTTGTTCTAGGTATCGGACTGACCGCTTACCCGGCCATATTCCCGAATGTACCTCCGGTGATGCGGCTGATCGGCGTGACCGCGATGGGACTGACGGTATTGGCTGTATGTTACGAATGCCGCCGCATGTATTCGCAGTTCCTGCGATTGCCGGAATATAAGCAAGGACTAGGCCCAACTGAAGCGAAGAAGAATCGGATCGGGGAGATTGCGTATCCTCAAGAGGGGACCCAGGACTTATATGGCGGCGGCGAACAGCCTCAGGTTTTGCAAGACGGCGGACAATCGGCTTTATTGAAGGAACATTACGGGGATAACCTTGGCGGCGAAATCATTACGCGTACGAAGCCGCAGGTCGAGCCACAGATGACCCATATAGCCGAAGAGATGGTGAATATCGTTCGGGAACGATACGGTCAGGATGTGTCGCTGGATTATTGCGCGGCGGTCTTGAATTTCCATCCCGTTTATTTAAGCCGGGTATTTAAAAAAGAATGGGGTGTCAATTTCAGCGATTACGTGGCCGACTATCGGATGAATTTAGCCAAGTCGTGGCTGGAGAATACGGAAATGAAGGTTACGGAAATCGCCGAACAACTAAGCTACACGAATACGACGGCGTTTATCCGCATTTTTCGCAAAAAAACGGGTGTTACTCCCGGCCAATACAAGGATAGGTTCCTAAAAAGGGCGGTTCGCTGAGAGCCGTCAGCGGAGAAACCCGAAATATCGGGAATAGTCATAAATCCAACCCAAGCCCCTTTGCGAAGTGCATTTCCGCCACCGCGAAAACAAAAAGAACGAGACCCGCATGGCGTGCGAGGCCACTGAAAAAGTGAACGCTGCATGAACGAATCATTCTTACGATCGCCAATTGTCCCCGAATATCTTGAATTGTACCTGCTTTTGGCAGGTGAAATTCGGGGACAAAAGCGAACGCTGGCATTTCTCCAGCATGATTTCGCTCATTACGCTACTTTTTCAGTGGCCGCATGGCGTGCGCTCGTTCTTTTTTGGTTACCGCCGGTTTATTGCTGGCGGGATTGTTTTCGCTTGACGGAGTAACATTTGCGGCATACCGGAATGTAGCTTTCGTTGCCGCCGATCTGAATCTGCTCGCCTTCGAAGACGGGGATTCCGTCCTTGCAGCGCATGTTCATCGTCGCTTTTTTATCGCAGAACCAACAGACCGTCTTGATTTCTTCGATTTTATCCGCGAGCGCCATCAAGTGATAGCTGCCTTCGAACAAATCGCCGACAAAATCGGCCCGCAGCCCGTAAGCAATAACCGGAATGTTCAGCGCATCGACAATTTCAGCCAGCTGCAACACCTGCTGCTTGGATAGGAATTGGGCTTCGTCGACCAGGATGCAGTTCGGTTTTTCGGCAGCGGCAAGCTGGACCATGTCCATCTGTTCATCAACGACGATACCTTCCTTTTGCATACCGATCCTTGAAGCGACTTTGCCGACGCCGTCACGGTTGTTAACGACCGGGGTGAAGAGCAGCACCTTTTTCCCTTGCTCTTCATAGTTATGGGCAACCTTCAGCACATCGATCGATTTGCCGCTGTTCATCGTTCCATATCGGAAATAGAGTTGAGCCACGGTGTTTTGACATTCCTCTCTGTAAGTGAAGTTAAGCGAATGGCAAGGGATCCCAGCCGATATAATGCGCTGAGACCAGCTTTCGAAGCGATTCAAGCGCGCCGGCCGCGCCTGGTAGTATGTCCGACGCAGCCAAGCCGCCAACAAACGGTTGATTGTCGTATACTTTGTGAGGCATCACCCGGATCGAACCTTCAAAAGGCTCCTTGGACGTGCGGATGCGATGCGGTTCCCATATCAATAGATGGGCAAGCTGCCTTACTTGCTCTACCTGACTGGTTTGCAGCACATAAAGCAGCTCGAAATCGGTCATCCCGGGCAGTTGCCGAGTCCAGTCGGGATGAGCTTCGGCATGCAGCAGCACCGCCTTGGAAAGCAGGGCGTCCATGGCCATCATCGGAGCGCTCAGAAACTGCGAATGATCGGCAAGCACCGCGTCCATAATGACTCCGGCCGTTTCCTCATCCGTTTCAATTCCATTGGAACCGGCTGTAAGACGGCCGATAATCAGGGACGGGGCCAATCTGCACGTTCCGGCAGCTTCGGTATCTCTTAAGAAGCTGTCCAGATGGTCGAAGCCGATCTGGGGCCGCTTGCCTGTGAGCGGCGTATCTTGCTCCAGGAGCGCAATGAGGCGCTGCGGATCGAAACCGTATTTTCGCAAAATAGGGGAGATATCCCCGCCGGCAATACGTTCTTCCGTAAAGCGGTGATGGTTCAAACCCAGCGGTTTTTCCGCTGCATGAGAAAACGGCAGATGCCCGATATCATGCAGCAGCGCCGCCACACGAAGCTCGGGTTCGTCCGGGAAAAAACGGGCAGTCAGCGCCCACACGCCAATCGTATGCTCGAGCCGCGAATGCGTGACGGGAGTGCATAAAGCACTTGCGCCATAATGGTGAAGATGTTTCAAGCGGCGCAATGAGGGAGAGGCAAGCAGCTCCGCTTCCAGCGGATGCAGTTCCACCCTCAGCTTGTATAAAGGTTCCGTTACATGTCCTAAAGCCAGTGTCTGATGCAGGAACATCTTTGTGAAATACCTTTCCGGATATTCTTAACAGACGTACATCGTATCATAACCGGAAGCCTGCGGCAATGGATTTAAAAGGACTTTGCGCCGGCTTGGAGGCGGTTTCATCCTCGTCTGAAATATTAGCCGCCATTGCAGGTAGCGGCGTTGTTAGTGCGCGGGAAGCAGCAGTACAACGGTCGTTCCTTGTCCGGGTTCGCTTTCGATCTGCAGCGATCCGTGATGATCGCCGATGATTTTCTGGCTGATCATCAGTCCGAGACCAAAGCCGCCGGCCTTTGTCGAATAAAACGGTTCGCCGACCTTCCGGATCAGCTCTTGAGGTATGCCGGGTCCTTGATCCCGGAAGACGATCCGAACGTAACCGCCGTCCCGCGTCGCGGTGATTTGCAGATCGCCATTGCCCTGCATGGCTTCCAGGGCGTTTTGAATAATATGGCCGAACACTTTCTTAAGCTGCTTTTCGTCACACCATAAGTCGGTCAGGTCGGGAGCGACTGCCGTGATAATCTGTACGCCGCGCGAGTTAAACTCGGAACTACAGCGGTTCGCGGAAAAATCAAGAGCCGCGGCAAGCGCCATTCTGCCGTATTGAACGACAGGAGGTTGAGCAAGCCCGAGAAGCTCGCTGATCATCTGCTCGATCCTCACGAATTCGTGCATCATGACTTCCAGATACTGCTTTTTGAAGTCGCCGGTTGTGTTCATCATTTGGGTAAAGCCCTTCAAAACGGTCAGCGGATTGCGGATTTCATGGGCGATCCCGACAGCGAGCTGACTAGCCGTCGACAGCTTGGCGGATTGCCGGCGCAGCGCTTCGGTCTGTGCACGTTTGGTAATGTCGCGGGTAATCAGAACGAATAAAACGATCTCGCCGCGATCGTCCCTGACAGGTCTTCCGTAAGTTTCGATGATTGATATTTGTCCGTTGCGGCGGAGAAACGGAATTTCAACCAGCGAGGGCTGGCCGCTTTCCAGCATGTGCCGAAACCACGGTTTCATGGCAAGAATCATCGACTCCGGGACGACATCTGCGTTAAACAAAGACAAACCGTTCAAAGACGATACGGAAATGTCGTACAACACTTCGTGAGAAGGGGAGGCGTACACAATGACGCCGTTCGCATCGACAAGCGTAACCAGATCGGACGTATTTTCCGTGATGAGCCGGTACTTGATTTCGCTCTGGCGGAGCGCTTCCTCCGACTTTTTCTTATCGCTGATATCCCTCGCCTTAACGGAAAAGGAGATCACTTCTCCTGTGCCGTCGTAGATGGGAGAAATGGACATGGATATGTCAAGCGAACTGCCGTCCTTCCGCTTGCTCTTCATTTCGTAATCGGAAACGGGAGTTCCCCGTTTTACCTCTTCAAACAGACGGTTCAGCTCCGGATGCGCGGTCTCGTAAACGGTCAAGAGCGGGTTCTCGCGCAGCTCCGCATAGGTATAACCAAACATGTCCTCGTATGTCTTGTTGATTTTGAGCATACGTCTGTCCGAATCCAGTATACCGATGGCATCAGCCGAATGATCGAAAAACGACCGCAGCAGTTCTGCAAACCCAGCACCGTCCCAGTCCTTCATACCGGCGCTTCCGGTGTCCCGGTAATAAACGGCCATGCCTTCGCGGGAAGGATACAGCCGGACTTCCAGCCGGAGCTGCAGTTCCTCATCGTAGTACCGGAACGAGCCCGCTTTCATTTCATTCCACGATTTGTAAAACTCCTGATGAAATGCCTTGCCCGTTAAAGCCGGGAAGACGTCCCAAATGCATTCGCCAAGCACGTCCTCGCGTTTTTTGCGCAGCAGCGACTCGGCGTATTTATTCAGATATGTATAGCGGGCTTGTCTGTCCAGCATGACAAAGGCTTCCGCAATGCTCTCGTATACGTTCTTCATGCGTTTGACGGATGCAAGCAGCTCTTGCTCGAGTTTCACTTGTTCATCAATGTTTTCAACCTGAACCATCATCAGACGGGGACATTCCTCTTCGCACAGCAGGGTGAAGGTGGAACGGCACCAAACGGGCTCTCCCTCGCGGCAAACGTAACGCATCTTCATCGTATAGAAAGGGATGGTTCCGTCCAATAAGAGGCTGGCTTGATGGAGACATAAAAGAAGATCGTCCTGATGTGTGAAGGATTGGATATCCAGCTTGAGCAGCTCGCTTTCGGGGTTGCCGATTAAGCTGCAAAATGCGGGATTGGCAGCGGCTAACTTACCGCTCAGTTCAATTAGAAAAAAACCGACGCAGGAATGCTCAAATAAGTTGGCAATCATCTGCATGGGTATGGCCGCGGATTTTGCGGGTTCGAAGAGGCTGTTAAGGGATCCGGATAACATGGGCGCGCTTCAGTTCCTTCCGTGCTCTACCGCAGGAGCGGCATGTCAGCCCCGGCGGATCCTGTTTCTCTGTCCATTATTTTACTGGAAATGGTATGGAACGTACACTGCTAAATTATAAATATGTAAATAAATTTTCATATTTGCTGCAGACCCTTTCGGCCAAGCTTAAACCGCCACGAAAAATCGATGACGGAATAGTGCATAATTTTAGAAAAATCTGATTTATTTAAATTGATATAATGTATCTCGAATGTTAATATATTCATATTCTACTAGTTTTAGAGGTTCACCGGATTGTCACATGTGTAGTTTGCCCGGCGCTATGGCGGGCATTCGTTGTATTTTCGCACGGAAAAAACAGCGAACCGCTTCATTTGTTCATGCTCTGCCACGAAAAATAAGAAAGGAAAGGTTGCACACCATGACGAGAAACGGACTGCCCGCCAAACAAGGCCTGTACGATCCGCAGTTTGAGCATGACGCTTGCGGTATCGGGTTTGTAGCGAACATCAAAGGTGTCAAGTCGCATGAAATTTTGGAACAGGCGCTTGCCGTACTCTGCAATTTGGACCACCGCGGCGGACAAGGCTCGGAAACCAATACGGGGGACGGCGCAGGTATTTTACTGCAAATACCGCATGGCTTTCTGCAGCGGGAATGCGCCAAAGAAGGCATCGAGCTGCCGGAGGCCGGAAGGTACGGCGTCGGCATGGCGTTTTTGCCGCAGGATGCGGAAGCCCGCACGAAATGCGAGGCGCTGATCGAAGAGAGCATCCGCGAGACCGGGCAGCAGTTGCTGGGCTGGAGGACAGTTCCGACAGACAATGTATCTCTTGGCGCTACGGCCCGATCGGTGGAGCCGTTTGTCCGCCAAGTGTTTATTGGCGCAAGCGCGGATGTGAGCGACAATCTCTCATTTGAACGGAAGCTTTACGTCATCCGCAAGCTGATTGAGAATGCCGTCCGAGTACAAGATCTTAGCTGTTATTTCCCCAGTTTTTCAAGCCGCACCATAGTTTATAAAGGCATGCTGACCCCGGAACAAGTGAGCAGCTACTACATCGAATTGAAGGATCCCGCGGTTGAGACCGCTTTAGCGCTTGTACACTCCCGTTTCTCCACGAATACATTCCCCAACTGGGAAAGAGCTCATCCTTACCGCTATCTCATCCATAATGGCGAAATCAATACATTGCGGGGCAACGTCAACTGGATGCACGCCCGTCAGGCGATGTGCGAAACCGAACTGTTCGGCGGCGACCTTAAGAAAATCATGCCGATTATCGACGGAGAAGGCTCCGATTCGCAGATGTTCGATAACTGCCTTGAGTTTCTGATGTTGTCCGGCCGCTCCTTGCCTCATGCCGCGATGATGATGATCCCCGAACCTTGGTCCAAACATGAATCGATGACCCCGGAAAAGAAAGCGTTTTACGAATATCACAGCACGTTGATGGAGCCGTGGGACGGTCCGGCTGCCATATCCTTTACGGACGGCAGCATTATCGGCGCCGTGCTTGACCGCAACGGACTTCGTCCAGCGCGTTATTACGTGACCAGCGACGATCTGATCGTGCTTGCTTCCGAAGTCGGCGTGCTCGACATCGACCCGGAGAAAATCGTCCGCAAGGAACGGCTGCGTCCGGGACGCATGCTGCTGGTCGATACCGTAGAGGGCCGCATCGTGTCCGACGAGGAGGCCAAGCGCCGCATCGTCAGCGAGAAGCCTTACCGCGAATGGCTTGATCAGCATCTGATTTCGCTGGAAGAGCTTCCGGAAGCTCCGCAAGTGCCGGAATCGGATCACGAGACGCTGCAGCAGCGCCAGCAGGCGTTTGGCTATACGTTCGAGCAGCTGCGCAAGTTCCTTGAGCCGATGGCCAAGATCGGCGTAGATCCGATCGGCTCGATGGGGTACGATGCGCCGCTTGCCGTATTGTCGGAGCGGCCTCAATTGCTCTACAACTACTTTAAACAGTTGTTCGCCCAAGTGACGAATCCGCCAATTGATGCGAACTTTGAAGAAATCATTACCGCCCAGGGCACTACAATAGGACCGGAACGCAACTTGATCCGGCCGGAGCCGGAGAGCTGCCGGCAGATCCGTCTGGCATCGCCGTTCCTTACCAATGAAGAGCTGGCGAAGCTGCGCCATATCGAACGCGACGGCTTTCAGGTCGCCGAGCTGCCGATTTTGTTCCAGGCGGACGGCGGGACGGCCGCGATGGAGCGGGCGGTAAACGAGCTTTATGAAGCTGCGGACCAGTCGATTGCGGAAGGGGCGACGCTGCTTATTTTGTCCGACCGCGGCGTCAACGCCGAACTGGCTCCGATCCCGGCGCTGCTCGCCGTCAGCGGGCTGCACCATCACTTGATCCGGGAAGGAACCCGCACGAGGGTCGGGCTGCTGCTGGAAACCGGCGAACCCCGCGAAACTCATCATTTTGCGCTGCTGCTTGGGTACGGCGCCGGAGCCATCAATCCTTATCTTGCGCTGGAAACGCTCGACGATATGATCCGCCAGAACTTGCTGCAGGGCGTTACGCACGAGAAAGCGGTATACAATTACATCAAGGCCGTTACGAAAGGCGTCGTCAAAGTGCTGGCCAAGATGGGCATCTCCACGATCCAAAGTTACCGCGGTGCGCAAATATTCGAAGCGGTAGGCCTAAACCAAGCCGTTGTCGACAAGTATTTCACATGGACGTATACGCCGGTAGGCGGTATTGGCGTCGAATCGATCGCTGAAGAGGCGATTGCGCGGCATCGGCGAGGCTTCTCTCAGCAAGAGGGCCGCGACCGGGTGCTTGATCCCGGAGGAGAACTGCAGTGGAGACAGAATGCCGAGGACCATCTCTATCAGCCGGAGACGATCCATGCGCTGCAGACGGCGGTCAAAACAAATAACTACAACTTGTTCAAAACGTTCACCAAACTGATTCAGCGCGAGAACGAGAAGTATAGAACGCTTCGCTCGCTTTTTGCTTTCAAGTCGGTCCGCCCCGCAGTACCGCTTGATGAAGTCGAGTCGGTCGAACAGATCGTGAAGCGCTTTAAGACGGGCGCCATGTCGTACGGCTCGATTTCCAAGGAGGCGCATGAGACGCTGGCGATCGCGATGAACCGGATCGGCGGCAAAAGCAATACCGGCGAAGGCGGGGAAAGCGCGGACCGCTTTACGCCGGATGCGAATGGGGATTCCCGCCGCAGTGCGATCAAGCAGGTCGCTTCGGGACGTTTTGGCGTAACAAGCAATTACCTTGTGAATTCCGACGAAATTCAGATCAAAATGGCGCAAGGAGCCAAGCCGGGCGAAGGCGGGCAGCTGCCGGGATCCAAGGTATATCCGTGGGTTGCAGAATGCCGCGGCGTAACCCCGGGCGTCGGCTTGATTTCTCCTCCTCCACACCATGACATATATTCGATTGAAGACTTGGCCGAGTTGATCCACGATTTGAAAAACGCCAACCCGCGCGCCCGTATCAGCGTCAAACTTGTGTCCGAGGTCGGCGTAGGGACGATCGCCGCCGGGGTCGCCAAGGGTAAAGCGGACGTCGTGCTGATCTCCGGCTACGATGGAGGAACCGGGGCTTCACCGCAGACGTCGATCCGCCATGCCGGATTGCCGTGGGAGCTTGGCCTTGCGGAAACGCATCAGACGTTGGTGCTGAACAACTTGCGCAGCCGGATTGCTGTTGAGACGGACGGCAAGCTGATGAGCGGACGCGATGTGGTCATTGCCGCACTTTTGGGAGCGGAGGAATTCGGTTTTGCTACGACGCCGCTGATAACGCTTGGCTGTATCATGATGCGCGTATGCCATCTGGACACCTGCCCGGTCGGCGTAGCAACGCAAAATCCGGATTTGCGCAAGAAATTTACCGGAGACCCGCAGCATGTCGTCAACTTTATGCGTTTTATCGCACAGGACATGCGTGAGCTGATGGCCGAGCTTGGATTTAGAACCGTCGAAGAGATGATCGGACATACGGAAATTTTGGAAACCAAACAAGCCGTCGAACACTGGAAGGCTAGGGGCGTCGACCTTTCACCGCTGCTTCATCAGCCGGATGTACCGGAGGAAGTCGGGCGTTTCTGCAGCATGGAACAGGATCACGGATTGAACCGGTCACTGGATGTAACCGAGCTGCTGGACATTTGCCGTCCTGCTCTCGAACGTAAAGAACATGTTCATGCGATCCTTCCGATTCGTAACGTCAACCGTGTCACCGGAACGATTCTCGGCAGTGAAGTGACTCGGCGGTACGGCTTGGAAGGACTGCCCCATGACACGATTCGCCTGCATTTTAACGGTTCGGCCGGCCAGAGCTTCGGTGCGTTTGTTCCCAGGGGGATTACGCTGTCGCTGCAGGGAGACGCCAACGATTATGTCGGCAAAGGTTTGTCGGGCGGCAAAATCGCCATCTTCCCGCCGGAAAACGCCAATTTTGTGCCTGAAGAGAACATTGTGATCGGTAACGTGGCACTTTATGGTGCCACGGACGGCGATGTCTACATCCGGGGGATCGCAGGCGAACGGTTTGCCGTCCGCAATTCCGGCGCACGGGCCGTTGTTGAAGGTGTCGGCGACCATGGATGCGAATATATGACGGGGGGCCGCGTCGTCGTGCTTGGCGGCACCGGCCGCAATTTCGCCGCAGGCATGTCGGGCGGTATCGCTTATGTGCTCGATGAGGATGGCACGTTTGCTGAGCGCTGCAATAAAGAAATGGTGCTGCTCGAGCAAATGGAGGAGATTTACGAATCCGAAGAGGTTCGCAACATGATTCAGCATCATGCCACATTTACCGGCAGTGACGTCGCTCAGCGTATCCTGCTCAATTGGGAGCTTTATTTATGGAAATTCGTCAAGATCATTCCGAAAGATTACAAGCGGATGTTCGAGGCGATCGAGCGTGTGAAAAGATCCGGCTTAAGCCAGCAGGAAGCGATGCTGGTTGCTTTTGAGGAGAACATGAGAGATGTCTCCCGCGTCAGCGGAAACTAACAACCATACGGAGGGTTAGCAATGGGAAAACCGACGGGTTTTATAGAATATCAACGCGAAGTCCCAGTGGAAATGGCTCCGCTGATGCGTATCTCGCATTGGAAGGAATTTGCCGTCCCCATGCCGGAAGAGAATCTGCGGACGCAGGGCGCCCGCTGTATGGATTGCGGCATTCCGTTCTGCCATACCGGAAAATTGATCAGCGGCATGGCTTCCGGATGTCCGGTGAACAATCTCATTCCCGAATGGAATGATCTTGTATACCGCGGACAATGGCGCGAAGCGTTGGATCGGCTGCATAAAACGAACAACTTTCCGGAGTTCACCGGGCGTGTCTGTCCGGCTCCATGCGAAGGTTCGTGCACAGTCGGCTTGAACGGCTCCGCCGTAACGATCAAAAACATTGAAAAATCGATCATCGATAAAGGATTCGCGGAAGGTTGGGTTGTGCCCAATCCGCCGAAGACGCGCACCGGTAAAAAAGTCGCCGTCATCGGGTCCGGTCCATCCGGTCTGGCTTGCGCCGACCAGCTCAACAAGGCGGGGCATACGGTGACGGTGTATGAACGGTCGGACCGCGTCGGCGGACTGTTGATGTATGGCATTCCCAACATGAAGCTGGACAAAACCTACGTACAGCGTCGTGTCGATCTGATGAAAGCGGAAGGCGTGACTTTCGTGACCGGCACGGAGATTGGCAAGGACATCCCCGCAGCCCAGATCAAAGAGCAGAACGACGCTGTGGTATTGTGCGGGGGAGCAACAAACGGCCGCGATCTCAAAATCGAGGGACGGGAGCTGAAAGGCGTTCACTTGGCGATGGAGTTTTTGTCCAAAAACACCAAAAGCCTGCTGGATTCCGCACATCAGAACGGCGCCCATATTTCCGCAGAAGGCAAAGATGTTATCGTTATCGGCGGCGGCGACACCGGAACGGACTGCGTAGGCACCTCGATCCGTCACAAATGCAGAAGCGTAACTCAATTTGAGATCATGCCGCGTCCGGCGGATACCCGCCAGCCTAACAATCCGTGGCCGGAGTGGCCCCGCGTATATAAAATGGATTACGGCCAAGAAGAAGCTGCGGCGCTTCAAGGCGAGGATCCGCGTAAATATTTGATCAACACGAAGAAGTTTGTCGGCGATGAAAACGGGCATATCAAGGAGCTGCATACCGTCTTGATCGAATGGAAAAAAGACGATCAGGGCCGTTTTGTTCCGGCCGAAGTTCCGGGCAGCGAGAAGGTGTATCCTGCTCAGCTTGTACTGCTGGCGATGGGTTTTATCGGACCGGAGCATACCGTATTGGACCAGCTTGGCGTGGAGAAAGATGAGCGGACTAACGCCAAAGCGGAGTATGATAAATTTGCGACCAATGTCGAGGGGGTTTTTGCCGCCGGCGATATGAGAAGGGGACAAAGTCTGGTCGTATGGGCGATTAACGAAGGACGCGGTGCAGCTCGCGAAGTCGACCGTTATTTGATGGGCTCTTCCAACTTGCCATAGTCAACGGCTTGATGGCAGTTTCTTTAGACAGAATGGATAACTTAATTTTTATGCGTACAAAGGAGCTTGTCCTGATGATGGCCAAAGATATTGTTTCCACGGAAGAGATGAAAGCCCTGTTGTCCGGGGATGAGACCGAAGATACGGTGAACGATGTAAGCCCAGGATTTGTGCTGGAAAAAACAAGCGCAGATCGCCAGATCAATGAATTGGTTATGATTGTGCGTACTTTGCAAAGCCAAGTGGATGTATTGACTTCACGAGTCCGGGTGCTGGAGCACTTGCTTAATGATCAAGATGCCATAGCCGAGGCGGCGGCCGCTTCCGAGATGCGGAGGAACAAGCTGCTGGCGCTTACGGACCAAGAGGCTCCGGGGGCACGCCCCAGAACGGAACCAAAGCCGCTTCCCTTGATGCCGAGATCCGAGCTTCACGGAAAGAAGAAAAAGGGCTTTTTTAACCGCGGCAGTGATTAATGCCGTTTGAATTTAGCGATGATGCTTATAAAATTGGAAAAACAGGCTCCTCTTGTTCAGCCGACGGCTGCGCAAGAAGAGCCTGTTTTATAGTAATCTTACAAGTGGGAAGAAGCAGCAGTTGACGGGCATGTCGACGGTTAGGTTAGGTGAGTCGATGAACGGACCAGACAATACCTCCAGAAGTTGAACCGCCGAGGTTAAGGGATAAAGTTAAGCCGTTAGGGACATAAAATAGGCCGATCACATCTCCTTGATTGAGCGAAACATCTCCCGCCAAGGTGACAGTTCCATCTCCAAGAATAACTCTTAAAGTTAATACCAAAGCAACATTGACGTCCAGGATAGGGAATAAACCGCTTATTAATGTCGTTGCGGTCGGCGATGTTCTTTGAACCGAGAAAGAAGGATTGACTCCCGCTCCAAGACTAAGAGATAAGGTAGCGGATGTGGAATAGTTAATGGTGGCAACAATCGCAAACCTGCCTGTATTTTGAATGGTATAGCTTCCCGTTGTAGTATTAAAGCCTGTTCCGGTGTAATAGGGAGTTGTTACGGTCCAGTTTCCGAGCTGTACCGGTGTGGTAGAAGCAGTAGTTAGTGAGGGAATGAATGCAGAGAATCCTTCAGCCAACACACTTGGCCCTTGACCTCCCGTAGCCCCCGTGAGTCCGATCGCGCCTGTAACACCCGTAGAGCCTGTTGCCCCTGTAAGTCCGACTGCCCCTGTGAGCCCAATGGCTCCAGTTACACCAGTGGCTCCGGTGATCCCGATGGCTCCAGTTACACCTGTGGCCCCTGTGGCCCCGGTAGGTCCGGTGACCCCAACTGCGCCCGTGAGCCCAACGGCTCCAGTTACACCAGTAGCGCCAGTGATTCCGTTGGCTCCTGTAAGTCCAACTGCACCGGTGACGCCCGTGGCACCAGTAGCACCGGTGAGCCCAGCCGCGCCAGTGATTCCGACTGCTCCAGTTACACCAGTAGCGCCAGTGATCCCGTTGGCTCCTGTAAGCCCGGCCGCGCCAGTGACACCTGTGGCTCCGGTAGGTCCGGTGACCCCAACTGCGCCCGTGAGCCCAACGGCTCCAGTTTCCCCTGTAGCGCCAGTGATTCCGTTAGCTCCTGTAAGTCCAACTGCACCGGTTACTCCGGTGGCTCCGGAGAGCCCAACCGCGCCAGTGATTCCAACGGCTCCAGTTTCCCCTGTAGCACCAGTGATTCCATTGGCTCCTGTAAGTCCAGCTGCACCGGTGGCGCCCGTGGCCCCAGTAGCACCGGTGCCCCCAGCTGCGCCTGTGATTCCGTTGGATCCTGTAAGTCCAACTGCACCAGTAACTCCGGTGGCCCCGGAGAGCCCAACCGCGCCTGTGAGTCCAGTGGCCCCGGTAACCCCGTCGGCGCCGGTAACGCCATCTGCTCCTGTGCTGCCAGTAGAGCCGGTAACGCCGTCCACCCCGGTGGAGCCCGTCGCGCCAGTAATGCCGTCCACACCAGTGTTGCCCGTAGCACCTGTAACGCCGTCGGCACCGGTGTTGCCCGTCGCGCCAGTAAAACCGTCCGCACCAGTATTGCCTGTAGCTCCTGTAACACCGTCTGCTCCAGTGTTTCCCGTCGCGCCAGTAACACCGTCTGCCCCAGTGTTGCCCGTGGTACCCGTAACGCCGGTAACGCCATCCGCACCAGTGTTGCCTGTAGCGCCAGTAATGCCGTCTGCCCCAGTGCTGCCCGTTGCTCCCGTAACGCCGTCCGCACCAGTGGTACCTGTTACGCCTGTAACGCCGTCTGCCCCAGTAATGCCTGTGGAGCCCGTAACGCCGTCTGCACCGGTGATGCCTGTGGAGCCCGTAACGCCATCCGCGCCAGTACTGCCCGTGACGCCAGTAACACCGTCCGTGCCAGTGGTCCCCGTGGCCCCGGTAACGCCGTCCACCCCGGTGGTACCAGTAGCGCCCGTAATTCCAACCGCGCCAATACTGCCAGTGGCACCGGTAACTCCGTCGGCCCCGGTATTGCCCGTCGCGCCTGTAACACCGTCTGTTCCAGTGTTGCCCGCCGCGCCTGTAATACCGTCAGCTCCAGTGATACCCGTGGTGCCGGTAACGCCGTCAGCTCCGGTGCTGCCAGTGGCGCCAGTAACCCCGTCCGCGCCAGTGTTTCCTGTTGCGCCGGTAACGCCGTCCGCCCCGGTGGTACCAGTAGCGCCGGTAACGCCATCCGCACCATTGTTGCCTGTAGCGCCGGTAACGCCATCCGCACCATTGTTGCCTGTAGCGCCGGTAACGCCGTCCGCACCAGTGGTACCTGTTGCACCTGTAACGCCGTCTGCCCCAGTAATGCCTGTGGCGCCCGTAACGCCGTCTGCCCCGGTGTTGCCTGTAGCTCCTGTAACGCCGTCTGCGCCAGTGCTGCCCGTAGCGCCGGTAACGCCGTCCGCCCCGGTGGTACCAGTAGCGCCGGTAACGCCGTCCGCACCAGTGATACCTGCGGCGCCGGTAACGCCGTCCACCCCGGTGGTACCAGTAGCGCCCGTAATTCCAACCGCGCCAATACTGCCAGTGGCCCCGGTAACTCCGTCGGCCCCGGTATTGCCCGTCGCGCCTGTAACGCCGTCTGTTCCAGTGTTGCCCGTCGCGCCTGTAATACCGCCAGCTCCGGTGTTGCCAGTAGCGCCCGTAACGCCGTCAGATCCTGTGTTGCCTGTCGCGCCCGTAACACCGTCAGCTCCAGTGATACCCGTGGTGCCGGTAACGCCGTCAGCTCCGGTGCTGCCAGTGGCGCCAGTAACCCCGTCCGCGCCAGTGTTTCCTGTTGCGCCGGTAACGCCGTCCGCCCCGGTGGTACCAGTAGCGCCGGTAACGCCATCCGCACCATTGTTGCCTGTAGCGCCCGTAACGCCGTCTGCTCCTGTGCTGCCAGTAACGCCGTCTGCCCCAGTGCTGCCCGTGGCACCCAAAACGCCGTCGGCACCGGTACTGCCCGTAGCGCCCGTAACGCCATCCGCGCCAGTGTTACCTGTTGCACCGGTAACGCCGTCTGCTCCAGTGTTGCCCGTAGCACCCGTAACGCCGTCCGCGCCCGTGCCGCCCGAGGCTCCCGTCGCGCCGTCTGCACCCGTGCCGCCTGTAGCTCCTGTCGCGCCGTCCGCCCCCGTGCCGCCTGTAGCTCCCGTCGCGCCGTCTGCGCCGGTGCCGCCTGTGGCTCCTGTCGCGCCGTTCGCGCCCGTACCGCCCGTAGCTCCCGTCACGCCGCCCGCGCCGGTGCCGCCCGTCGCACCCGTCGCACCGCCCGCCCCCGTGCCGCCCGTAGCACCTGTCGCTCCCGGATCGCCCGCAGCGCCCGTCGCGCCATCTGCACCCGTGCCGCCCGTAGCTCCGGTTGCGCCCGTGCCGCCTGTGGCTCCCATCGCACCGGTCGCTCCCGGATCGCCCGCAGCGCCCGTCGCACCGTCTGCGCCCGTGCCGCCCGTAGCTCCGGTTGCGCCCGTGCCGCCCGTAGCTCCCGTCACGCCGCCCGCGCCCGTGCCGCCTGTGGCTCCCGTCGCGCCGTCTGCCCCCGTACCGCCCGTAGCTCCCGTCACGCCGCCCGCGCCCGTGCCGCCCGTAGCTCCCGTCACGCCGCCCGCGCCCGTGCCGCCCGTAGCTCCCGTCACGCCGCCCGCGCCGGTGCCGCCTGTGGCTCCCGTCGCGCCGTCTGCCCCCGTACCGCCCGCAGCTCCCGTCGCGCCGTCCGCGCCCGTGCCGCCTGTGGCTCCCGTCGCGCCGTCCGCGCCCGAGGCACCCGTCACGCCGTTCGCGCCCGTGCTGCCCGCAGCGCCCGTCGCACCGTCCGCGCCCGTGCCGCCCGTAGCTCCCGTCGCGCCGTCTGCGCCCGTGCCGCCCGTCGCGCCCGCGGCTCCCGTAACGCCGCCCGCCCCCGTGCCGCCCGTAGCACCCGTCGCGCCATCTGCGCCCGTGCCGCCTGTGGCACCCGTCGCGCCGTCCGCGCCCGAGGCACCCGTCACGCCGTTCGCGCCCGTGCTGCCCGCAGCGCCCGTCGCACCGTCCGCGCCCGTGCCGCCCGTAGCACCCGTCGCGCCATCTGCGCCCGTGCCGCCTGTGGCACCCGTCGCGCCGTCTGAGCCCGTGCCGCCTGTGGCTCCCATCGCACCGGTCGCTCCCGGATCGCCCGCAGCGCCCGTCGCACCGTCTGCCCCCGTACCGCCTGTGGCTCCCGTCGTGCCGTCAGCCCCCGTGCCGCCTGTAGCTCCCGTCGCGCCGTCTGCGCCCGTGCCGCCTGTAGCTCCCGTCGCGCCGTCTGCGCCCGTGCCGCCCGCGGCTCCCGTCGCACCATCCGCGCCCGTGCCGCCCGTGGCCCCCGCAGCTCCCGTCGCCCCGTCCGCACCCGTGCCGCCCGCAGCTCCAGTTCCTCCGCCACCGGCACCCGTCGCCCCAACGGCTCCAGTAGCCCCCGTCGGTCCCGTGCTGCCTGTGGCAGCAATTACAGCGAGATTTGCCAGAGCTGCTACTTTTTCCAGCCTGGAGTCTAAAAACATCTCGGTTAAATTTATTTCCTTAATCGTATCGCGTACGCTATCGCTTACTAAGAGGATATCGCTAAGTGACGCCGGCGGTGAGGAGACTCCAGGGAGTGTGCCCAGTGCAAACTGCATCTTTTCGCCTTCGCTATTGGCGATATGGCTAAGACCGAGTTCCTCGAGCGCGATCGAAGAAAGCAGCAAGTTGATCGCATCCTCAAAATTAACTGATACAGCGGGTGTTATATTTGGGAAATTAGCTTGTGACACGAACGCACCGCTCCTTCACTATGGCCAGATCAATTCTATTATCATGTATATTAAAAATTGATAGCCGGTGCTTTAGGTGAATTCAGCGTTTTTATACCCATAAAGATGTGTTTGGCTGTAGCTGAACTAAGGAGGGTGCAGTGATCTTATATCTCGACGCCATAAGAGGGATGGGGGAGGTCTTTGTTTTAAGGTCCCAAGTATGAGAGCCTATCCACATGTGAAGCAAGTGTGGATAGGCTCAGGACATATTCCAGTATTCATATTTCATTTGTCGCATTACGTGTTTTCAAAGCCCGGCAAAGTAAGGAGCAAAGAGAGTAGAAGAGAAGGGACATTGAAATTCAAAGGTGCTTGTCAACAGGAATGGTTAACGTGATCGATGTGCCTTTGCCGACAACCGATTTCATACTCACCCCAGACCGGTCTCCATAATGCAGCTTCAGCCGCTCCAGTACATTGGTTAAACCGATCCCCGACATTTTCTCGGTTGTTTTTGCGGTTTCATTCTCCAAATCGCTCAATCCGCTCATCATTGACGCGATTTTTTCTTCAGACATTCCCTCCCCGTCGTCGGACACCGTAATGCTGAGCGAGTCAGCGTTCAGCTCCGTTTGCAAGGAAATTAAGCCTTCTCCTTTCCCGGCCAAACCATGGAATATGGAATTTTCCACTAGAGGCTGAAGGATCATTTTGGGAACAAGGAACGCTTCGTGTTCTTCCGGGACCTGATCTTCATAAACGATACCGGAACCGTATCTCATCTGTTGGATTTGCACGTAGGCTTTCAGCGTATTCAGTTCGTGCTGCAGCGGGACAAAATCGTTCTTGCGGTCGATGCTGTACATCAATATGAGAATCAGCGAGCGGACGGTTTCTTCAACCTGCTCTCTTTTATTTTGCCGGGATAAGCTGGATATGCATGACAAGGTGTTGTATAGAAAATGAGGCCGGATTTGGTTCAGCAGGAACCTCAGCTCAATATTCTTTTTCTTTTGTTCCGTCCGTTCGATATCTTCCACCAGCCGTTGAATCCGTTTAAGCATCGTTTGGAAGCTGTGTGCGAGCAGGCCGATTTCGTCGCTTCGGTCAGCCATATCCGAATGAAGCGTCAGTCTGCCGTCTTTAATCCGGTCCATCTGCTTGGCCAATTTGCGAATCGGCAGCGTCACTTGACGGCTGACAACAAGCACGCAGGCAAACAATAAGAAATACCACAATACGCCTAACTTTAAAATACGTGAAGTTAAGCCCTGCACCCCTTGCTGAAAAATCTCTTCTTTTGTCAGTGAAACGAAATACCAGCCAAGCCGGTTGCGGTTGCTTTTGGTCGCCATGACGGTCCCTGCGGGAGTATTCACATTATGAATGCCGTTAGGCAGCTCGAGCAGCTGCCGCAGCAGCTCCGAGGAAGCTGGCCGGTCGGATAGGCCGGGAGTTGAATCGGCTAATACGTCGCCATCGTAAGCGATCACATCGCCGAAAGTATTAAATAATACGTAGCTTTGATTCTGGTCGTACAGGAACCTTCCCAACTCTCGGGTTAATGAAAGCGTATCGAGCTCCGCAGCAATCGTCAGCTTGTCGTTACCCAGCGCATCTTTAACGGATAACACAAACGAGATGGTCATCTCGGTCGAGAGCGGAGAATAGTAGGGCCGGCTCCAGGAAATAACGCCCGGATTTTCGTCTGCGATCTTGAACAGATGGGCGATTTCCGGATGACCGATAATGTCGAACAGCACAGGGCTGCTGGAATAAACCACTCCGTCGCGGGTGCTGACAAATATATGATTGATGAGTCCTTGGTTGTTTTGAGAGTATGTGCGCAGCGTATTTTCAATCTCCGTTTTATCCGCTGGCTTGGAGAACACGGGATGCTGGGAGACGCTGAGCAGAATATTGCGGATGTTCTGCAAATACAGGTCCAAATATTGGCCGGTCCGCTCGATATATAAATTTTGGTCGTTTGATTTTTGTGCGATTAGCGCATCCTTGGAGCTGTCCGTTACGGTGTAAAGCAGCCCGAAGAGCACAAGCACGGTGGGGATGGTCAGCAGAACCATCAGCTTGGCGAAAATACCCATGCGGATTTGCGGGAACCGGTTCATGAGCTGCGATACTCCCTGGGTGATTTACCGAAATGTTTGCAAAATATTTCCGTGAAGTAACGGTAATTGGACATGCCGACTTTTTCGGCGATTTCATAGACCTTCAGG
This sequence comes from Paenibacillus thalictri, assembly GCF_004307995.1. Classification (GTDB taxonomy): domain Bacteria; phylum Bacillota; class Bacilli; order Paenibacillales; family NBRC-103111; genus Paenibacillus_AF; species Paenibacillus_AF thalictri. The sequence continues at coordinate 285,050 of NZ_SIRE01000009.1, forward strand.
GTGCTGTTCTTCAACAGCTCCGCCGCTTGCTCCAGCTTGATCCTTTTGACGTAATCTTGAAAATATTCTCCGGTCTCCTTACGGAACAATGCGCCGAAATAATTAACGCTTAAACCGACCTGCGCAGCCACATCCGTCAAATTGATCGTTTCGGTTTTATGCTGTATTACATAATCGATCGCTTGGCTTACCTCGAGCCTGTACGCCTTTTCCGGTTTTAACGGAGCGGCCGGTGCCGACGGAATCGTTTTGCGCGCTTTATTCAGCGCTTCAAGCAGCTCTTGATCGCGGTAAATGCCTTTGACCAAATAATCTTTGGCGCCAAGCAGAAGCGCTTCGCGGACATAATCAAATTCCTTATGACAGGTCAGCAAAATAACCGGGAGTCCGATTTCCCGTTCCTGCAGTTTTCTCATTAAGCTAATCCCGTCCATGACAGGCATCATAATGTCGGTGATCAGGATATCGGGGGCGCTGCTTTCAATGAGTTCAAGCGCTTCCCGCCCATGTCTCGCTTCGCCGGCGAGCCGGAAGCCATGCTCCGCCCATGGAAACATGCGCATGCTTTCGCGTATCGGAATCTCATCGTCAACAATTAATACAGAGGCCTCTGTCATCTGTGATCCTCCCCGGGAATCATGATATGTGCTGGTTGACAAGGAATTTCGCGGCTGCTTCAAGCCCGCTGCAGATAGCTTCTTGCAACCTGACGTTACGGATAAGCCGATTTTTTACAGGGTGCATCTTAAGTATAGCAACTGGACGCTTTGCCGAATATCCGAAAATCAGCGATATTGTCAGTAAATCAACGATGGCGCCGGTCATCTGCGGGGAATCCGTGATTTCCTGACATAATCGTCGTCTATCCGTATATTCATCCCCGAAGATCAGCGGTTAGAATACGAAGTATGCCGGCAAGACAAAGCGAGAGCTTGGGGGGAAGCGAATGACGAAAGGACTGCGAGTGGTGTGGAGGTATCATACGTTATATTTGATGCTTCTGCCGGGACTCGTGTATTATGCGGTATACCGTTACGGGCCTATGTGGGGTGCGGTGATCGCATTTAAAGATTTCAACATTATGGATGGCATCTGGGACAGTCCGTGGGCGGATCCGTGGTATAAACATTTTGCTTATTTCTACGACTCGCCGTACTTTGGGCAAATTCTGCTGAATACGTTTCTGATCAGCCTGTATAAAATTGTTTGGGGTATGCCGCCGGGCATTCTGCTGGCGCTGCTGCTCTACGAGGTACGGAACGCCCGATTCAAAAAGTGGATTCAAACGGTCAGCTATTTGCCCCACTTTTTATCTTGGGTGATCATTTACGGCATGATTTTTGCTTTCTTGTCGGAAACCGGCGGTATCGTCAACCGATGGATCAAGGATTATATCGGCCATTCGATTCCGTTCCTGCAATCGACCGACTGGTTTCGCACCATTCTGGTCGGCTCCGAGGTATGGCAAACCGCCGGTTGGAGCGCCATCATCTATTTGGCCGCGCTGGCCGGAGTCGATCCGACCTTATACGAAGCGGCCCGCTGCGACGGTGCAGGGCGCCTGCGCATGTTATGGCATATATCGCTGCCGGGGATTCGCAGTGTCATTGTGCTGCTGCTTATTTTGAAACTGGGACACATACTGGATGCCGGCTTTGACCAGATTTATATCATGTATAACGTGCATGTCTATCCGGTCTCGGACATTATCGACACCTGGGTATTCCGGGTCGGGCTGGAGCAGCTTAATTTCAGCTTGGGCGCCGCGGTCGGCTTGTTTAAATCGCTCATCGGCCTTGCTCTTGTCGTTTCCGCCAACCGGATCGCCAGAAAATGGGGTGAAGGCGTATGGTAATGTCGGTCAAGGAGAAGTGGTTTCTCGGACTCGTGTATCTGTTGTTGTCGTTGTTTGCAGTCAGCATCGTTTTCCCGCTGCTGTATGTCGTCTCCGTTTCGGTGACGCCTTATAGCGAGCTGGTAAAGCATGGAGGGTTTGTCATCATTCCGAGCGCGGCGACGCTGGATGCATACCGCATTTTTTTAAGCGATTCGCTCATTCCAAGCGCTTACAAGGTGACGGTATTTATTACGGTGGTCGGTACGGCGGTCAATTTGCTGCTCACCTCGCTGATGGCGTATCCGCTCAGCAAAAAGTTTCTGCCGGGAAGAAATGTGCTGCTGTTTCTGATCGTGTTCACCTTTTTGTTTAACGGCGGCATTATTCCGACCTATTTAATTGTGAAAAGCACCGGACTGATCAACTCGGTATGGTCGATGATTATTCCGCTGGCCGTGACAACTTATAATTTATTAATCATGAAAACTTTTTTTGAAAACTTGCCGGAAAGCTTATACGAGGCGGCGCGTATCGATGGAGCGGGCGAGCTGCGTATTTTCGTCCAGCTGGTGCTGCCATTGTCGATGCCGATTATGGCAACGATCGGATTGTTTTACGCCGTTAATCATTGGAACGAATTTTTCCAAGCCATTATGTACATTAACGATACGTCCAAAAAGCCGCTGCAAGTCGTGCTCCGCGGTATTTTATCCAGCGCGTTAAATCCCGATCAGATGGCGTCTTTAGAGCAGACGCTGCCCAGCGAATCGCTGCAGATGGCGGCGGTTATCTTAACGGCGCTGCCGATTCTTGTCGTGTATCCTTTCGTCCAGAAATATTTTACACAAGGTGTTTTGCTTGGATCGGTTAAGGGCTAACATAATTCAATATAAAAGGGTGGTAATCGTATGAACAAAGGGTTGTTCCGGTCTCTTTCCGTGTTAACCGTATTATCGGCGGCTCTCGCCGGGTGCTCCTCCGGAGGTGTGCAGCAAACTCCCGCTGCGGGCCAAACTGCGGATTCGTCCGGGAAAAAAGCCGACGCGCCGGCTGCGGGAACTGCCGCTCCCTCCGCTAAAGGGCCGGTGAAGGTCAGCGTATTTGTATCGGGCTCCGGGGTGCCAACGCCGGATAAGGATCCGATCCTTCAGGAGCTGAACAAGGCGCTGAACATGGATTTGGAATTCAACGTCGCGACCAGCGATTATGCGCAGCAGCTGAATGTCAAGATCGCCGGGGGCACGCCTCCCGATATTTTTGAAGTGACCAAGGTTCAGCTGGAAGAGCTGGCGAAGCAAGGACTGCTGCTCGATCTGGCACCGTACATTGAGAAGATGCCAAACGTAAAAAAGACGTATACCGCTGAAGATTTAACCAAAGGAAAAGTCGGCGGCAAGCAGTATTCCCTGCTCAAGCGGGGGCTTCAGCAGCAGAACGCGCTGTGGGTGCGCAAGGATTGGATGGATAAGCTGGGCCTCAAGGAGCCCAAAACGCTCGACGAATTGAAACAGCTGCTGGTGGCGTTCACGGAGCAGGATCCGGACGGCAACGGTAAAAAGGACACCTACGGCTTGACCGGGGTCGGCGATTTTACCTCGATTAATGCGTTCAGTCCGATATTTGCCGCGTTTGGCGTGCCGATTCCCGGCAATTTCACGATCGATACCGGCAAGGTGACTTATTCGACTACCGATCCGCGGACGACAGAGGCGATTAAATATATTTCCGAGCTGATCAAGTTAGGGGTTGTCGATCCTGAGCTGATGGCCAACAAAGGGCTGAAAGACCAGCAAAAAGCGTTCCAAGGACTGGCCGGCGCGATTTACCGCGCATGGGGAGAACTGGCGAAGGATAACTATGTTGCCGATTACAAAAAGATTAATCCGAATGCGGATTGGCAGCCGATCGGCGCATTGACCGGGCCGGGCGGGACATTTGGCGGATTTTACGACGAAGGCAACGTGTTTGGCCGGATTGCTCTCCCGAAGAGTTTGGAGAAGAAGCCGGAAGTGCTGAACAAAGTGCTTGAGTATCTGGACTATATTACCGAACCCGGCAAAGGCCAGACGCTGGTCAACTTTGGAGTGGAGGGCAAGCATTATGAAATGGCGAACGGGCAGATGAAGCTGCTGCCGGCGATTTCCGAAACGGCATATGCCTTCCAGGTGCAGCTCACCGGGCGGACGGAAGGTCCTTATCTGAAAACGAAGTTCCCGAATCAGGCCAAATATATCGATTTTACTTACAATTTGCCGATGGTCAAAACATACACCGGTCTGGTATCTAACCCGGCGGGTGTGGTCGTTGACGACAAGAATCGTTTTGAACAAGAAGAGGTCATTAAATTCATGTACGGCAAACGCCCGATTTCCGAATACGGCCAATTCATCGATACGCTGAACAAAACCTATCAGCTGCCGCTTTATATGCAAGAGGCGGATAAAGCGCTGAAAAGTTTGGGTTATATCAAGTAACGGGCCGAGTACGGCCGAAGGGAGAAGCGGGTATGCACATTTTGGAGAAGGCAAGGGAAATTCCGGTATTTTATGAAGCTGACGTCTGTGTGCTCGGCGGCAGCTGTACCGGGGTGTTTGCCGCCGTCAGGGCGGCAAGGCTTGGAGCCAAGGTGGTCATTGTAGAGAAGCAAAATGCGTTTGGAGGCGTCGCTGCATCGGGATTGGTTAATGTATGGCACACGATTTACGATACGGTGTTTCAACGGCAAATTATTGCGGGCATGACGCTGGAGACCGTCGAGCGGCTTCGCCGCAGAGACGCGGTGGACGAAGAGCAGCGCAGCCATTCCGTCGGTTATGTGCTCAACACGGAGGAATTAAAAATCGAACTGGATGAGCTGATTAACGAAGCTGGCGTCAAGCCGTATTTGCATACGATGTTTGTTGCGCCGCATGTGGAGGACGGACAGCTTAAGGCGGTTATTGTTGAAAATAAATCCGGGCGGGGCGCTATTGCCGCCAACTATTTCATCGATGCTACGGGGGATGGGGATCTGTGCGCACGGCTTGGCTTAAGTCACCGCTTGTCCTCCCATTTCCAGCCTTCCACGATGTGCGCCAAGCTGAGCGGATGGGGAGCAAACGGCGATATCCAGGATTCGGTAACAGGCACTGACAAGTTAACGGGAATTGATCTGCACCAGGCCCGGCTGCAGTATAAGGATGAGTTCGGGATTCCCGAAGGTTTCGGGTGGGGACGGCACGTGCCGGGCAGCAGCGATACGTACATGTATGCCGGCACACGGGTTTACCATAAGAACAGCGCCGACGGTGAAGATTTGACCTTCAGCGAGATGGAAGGGCGGCGGCAGGTGCGGGCGATTATGGATTTGGTCCGCAAATACGGGCCGGATAACAAACTTGCCTTAGTTTCTTTGCCTTCGTATATCGGCACGCGGGAAACGCGCCATATGAACTGCGCTTACCGCTTAACCGGGGAGGATGTGCTGTACGGGAAACGGTTCGACGACGCCATCGCCAACGGCAGCTACCGGGTTGATGTGCATCATCAGGAGAAGCCGGGCCTCACATTCAAATATTTGGACGGCGAGCAGGTCTACATTCGTCCGGGGTATCCGCAAGAGGTCAGCCGCTGGAGAGGGCCGCTGGAGCAGGACCCGACGTTTTATCAGATTCCGTACCGCAGCTTGCTGCCCGATGGCCCGTTCCGCAATGTCATTGTGGCGGGGAGGATGCTGGATGCCGACGAGGAGGCGTTTGGCGGTGTGCGTGTCATGGTGAACATGAATCAGACCGGCGAAGCGGCTGGGGTAGCGGCGTATCTGGCATTGTCGCAAAGCAAAAGTTTCGGCGAGCTGGATTCGGGCCAAATCCGCAGCACGCTGACGCAGGGCGGTTCCCTCATCATTTAAGCTATTATAATTTCCGTGGCGGAAGCAAGTCTTCCGCCACATTTTTTCTATTTACCGCGAATCTACCTATTCAGCAGCGGCAGGATCTGATCCTTCTGGCGATGTAAGGTTTCGATTTGTTCGTGATCGCTCCATGGGGGAAACGGATACTGCCAATTATACGCTGTACGTCTTTATTGACCATCGTCTTCAAAATTTGAATCGGCTTGCGGTATTTTTTGTAATCGTAGTCGCCGGTTTTTGGATCGACAAATTCGTAAGGCAGCTCTTCGGGCGTATCGTAGGCGAATACGTAGCCGTCGCGCTCAGCGATAAAAACAAGCGGCGAATCCCCATATCCTTGAGCGATCCACTCCGCTTTGGTCATTCTAAATACGATGATGCTGAAGATCGGGCCATATAATTTGCCTCCGTAGCGAAAAATGAACCGAACCGTATATTCCGCATCGTTGAACCTGTTTTTTTTGCTGAGCACACAATACCTTCCCCAGTATTTGGGGATTTTCAGCGTAAAGCCGAATCTCGCATCCTTATACAAAATAGTGCTTTTCCCAGCCGGCATAATCTACCGCTCCTCTCCTTGCGTTTTCAACACAAAGATTGCTTATTTCATTGTATTCGAGAGGCGGGAGGATTAAAGCTTGAACCAAATGTTTTTGAACTGTACATTATCCGGCGAGTCCAGCGAAATTCCTTTCACCGATGAATGGAACACCGTTCTTAAATTGCGCCGATATAAAAACAGCAGCTGCCGCCTGTCGGTCAGCGCCGTTTCAATCTCCCTGAAAAGCTCAAGCCGCAGCTCGCGCGAGGGCTCTCCCAAAATCCGCTTTAATCTTTGCCGCACCAGCGCTTTGACCTCGGGTTTCAGATGGTTTTGCATGCTGTTGTATAAATCGATCAGCCGCAGCTCCACATCGTTGTCCAGGATCAGCGAAAACAGCAGCAAATCGGCATGCAGCCGGCGTTCCCCTTTAAAATCCTCCACAGGCAGCAGCATCACCTCCAGCTTCAACCCGGATTGCCGGGCCAGTTGCTGCAGCAGCAAGGCGTCCTGCTCATAGTGGGGAATCGTGCAAAGCCGGATCGTTTCTCCGCGGTAACCGGCTTGAAACAGCCTGGTACGGCTGGCTTCCGGATCGTTAGCGGCGCCATGGTCCGCGTCATCCGCAGCTTCGCCGACAAAGCTTACCAGCGGGGCGGCGTTGTCCGCCTTCAGCTCCCGCAGCAAGCTACCGGGGGACAACGTCTCGTAGACGGCGGCGCGAACTTCCTCATTTTCCAGCGGCCCTTGCTTTAGCAAATTAAAGGTAACAAACTTGCAGGTTGCGCCGCTGCGCTCCGCCTGGTTCCAGCCTTCCGAGGGCTCCTCCGGGAGCCGGTAATTGTGAATAATTTGAAAGCTCTCCATTGAACCCGGCGCTTCCGCAGCCTGCATATCCGGAAGATGCCACAGCTCCACCTCATCGAGATGGGCCCGGCCTTGAAAATAAGACGGGAACGCCTCCAGCACGCTGATGGACGCATCGTGCCTGCTGAGACGGAAAGGTCCGGTGCCGATGGGGGCGGACCCAAACCGGTCGCCGCGCTCTTCGCATATGTCCTTCGGTACGATCGAGGCGCGGTTGGTTCCCAGAAACGGCAGGAACAGCTCGTTAGGTTCGTGCAGCCGGATGCGAACGGTAATCGGATCCAACGCTTCGATCGTATCCATCTGTTCGTACACCCAGCGGTACAGCAGGCGGGAAGGCGAGGTTTTGAGACGATGCAGCGAATAAACGACGTCGTCTGCGGTCAGCTCGCGTCCGTGATGGAATAAGACTCCCTTGCGCAAATAAAAGGTCCAGGCCGTACGTCCGTCATCCGTTTCCCAAGCATGCGCCAGGTGGGGTTCGGTTGTTTGCTTCACCCGGTTATACCGCACAAGACTATCGAACAACTGATTCACAATTTGCGATTCCGCGGCAAAATTCATATGCAGCGGGTCCAATGTGGCGATTTTGGAAGTGACGGGGAATCGGAGCCTGTCGATACGCTTATCGTTGCGCAGCTCGCTGGAATGTCCGAAATGCCCGTTCAGCCAGTTATGAAAATGATCCTTCAGCGTAGCCGGAACCTCCGACACATTCATTTGCTCCAGAGCGCCGCGCAGATCTTTTTTCTGCACCAGATCCTGCGCCAATTGGATAATGACATCCTCCGTGCGAGCCAGAAACGTCAATTTGGATTTTTTGCCGCGGCCCCGTTCCGGAGACCAGGAGATCCAGCCGTTATCGCTCATCCTTTTGAGCAGCAGAACGGCATTGCGGTGCGTACAGCCAAGCGCCGCGGCGATTTCGTCAAGGGTGATGTCAAGCGAGGCGGTCTCTGCGGAAGAGGGCAGCTGCTGCCTCAAGCGGATATAGTGGCTTTCCAGTTTCATGGATTACCTCCTAAAACGGAAAATATGAAATTTCATGATATAAACTTACTCTTTTTATTCCTATTTTACAAACTACAATAAAAGTATAGGCCTGACTGGGCAAGGCCACTGAAAAAAGAGCGGAGTGAGCGAAATCATGCTGGAGAAGCGCCAGCGTTCGCTTTTGTCCCCGAATTTCACCTGCCGCAAGCAGGAAAATTCAAGAAATTCGGGGACAATTGGCGATCGGAAGCATGATTGCCTCATACAGCGTTCACTTTTTCTGTGGCCATGACTGGGCGGATATGCAGCCCGCAGAGCCGATTGCAATGAAAACCATAGGGAGGTTTCGAAAGATGAATATGTCAATCCATTGGACCGAGCAGCTTGCAGGCGAGATGGCGTCGTCGCTCATTCACTCCGAGAATCATAAAGACCTGGCGGAAAAGGTGCTGAAGTTGGTGCGCTTGATGTATCAACTGGAAAGAGGGGAGGACGGTACTGACGAAGAGGCGGTAGAGGATGCGCTGCTCCGGCTGCCGCGGCGTTGGCATGCGCTGATTTGGGCTGCGGCTGAATGCCGAAGCGGCCAAAGGCATTTATATGGCATCAGCTTGGAGCAGAAGCTGAATGAAGCCGAAGCGGAAGCATTTGCCCGCTATGCGGCGAGACAGGTCCGATTTTATTTTGAGTAAGGGAGGCTTGGCTTACAGATGAATGCGTCCATCGCTGCTTTTTTCATGCAATCCACTGATCGGAAACGTCTTATCCTGGCGCTGTGTTGCGGAATCGTGTTTGACCTGTTGTTCTACGACAAGGAGTTCGGCGTATCCTGTCTGCTGTTCACAGCCGTTATATATGCCTATTTCTATTTGGCGTCGCCGGAAGCGATGCCGCTGCGGTTCGGCAAACATCATCTTCCGCTGGTGCCTGTAGGTTTGCTTGCGCTGACCTATACGCTCGTATGGAGCGAGCTGTTCCGCTTCCTCAACGCGGCGGCCATTCCGGCGTTGATTGCCGCGCATACGACCAAGCTATACGGCGGCAGCAGAAGAGATTGGCAGAATGGCCGGTTCTACATGGATGTGCTTGACCAGGCGATAGCCAAAAGCATACGCCAACTGCCCCAGCCGTTCCGTATGATCGGCGATGCGCTGCGGGCCAGAATCACGGCCAGCCGCTTTCAAGGCGCAGTCAAGGTAGGCTTGGGATTGCTGATTGCCGTCCCGCTGCTGGGGGTTGTCGTCGCGTTGCTTGCTTCGGCGGATAAAATGTTCAGCCGGCTTTTGGGTGAGCTGCCGGATCTGTTCGGGCATCTCGATTTGGGCGCCCCGCTTCGCCATGGGATGCTCATATTGCTCATCGCCGTGGCGTTGTTCTGTTATGTGCGAGGATTGCTTGTTCAAGGCCGCTCCACAGCTGAAGTTATAGCAGCACCGGCCGAACTCAACCAAGGGATGAGGTTCGATCCGGTCGTAACGGTGACCGTGCTTGCCGCGCTGAATTGCGTTTATGTGTTGTTTACACTGGTGCAATTTTCTTATTTATTCGGAGGCGGAGGAACGCTGCTGCCCGAAGATATGACTTATGCCGAATATGCAAGACGGGGCTTTGCCGAGCTGGTCGTCGTAACAGTCATCAATTTTACGCTGCTGATGGCGGTGCTTCATGGCGTAAACAAAACCGGCGCCAAGTTATACGCAGCGGTCAGACTGCTGCTGGGCGTGCTGGTGTGCTGTACCGGCGTGATGTTGTTCTCGGCATTTTACCGGCTGTCGATGTATGAGGAAGCGTACGGCTACACCTATACAAGGTTGTTGGTACATGCATTTATGGTATTTCTGCTTGTGCTTTTTGTCCTGGCATTAGTGAAACTTGCGCGTGAACGGTTTTCTTTGGCGAAGCCGTATATGTTGGCGGCGATTGCGTCTTATCTGCTTCTGAATTACATCAATGTGGATGCGGTGATCGCCAAAAACAACATCGCCCGGTATGAGACTTCCGGGAATATCGACGTTGCTTATTTGGCCGGCTTGTCTTACGACGCCGTGCCGCAGCTCATCCGTCTGTACCGTGACCATCCCGAGCTGCCGGGGTTCGAGGCCGGTTTGCAGCGATTGCGCGAACGTGCGGAGAGGCCGCAAGCGTGGGCTTCATGGAATCTTTCAAAACATAAAGCGGCTCAGATGCTTGCCGGATTGGGCAAGCCTTAAAGATCAGCTTTAAGCGGCGGAGCGAACCGAAAGCTGGGGCCGGGGATGCCCGTGTTGCAAACAAATTTGTAAAACATTGCTTATTTTTCGTGTAAAAAGCAGAGGTTGACCGCTAACCGCTTCTGAAGCGGGATTAAGTTGGGGATACGAGGTTTGGTCGCTTTAGGCCGCTAATGATAAAATGGAAGAACAGAAGGGAAAAGGGGGGGACTCCAATCCGATACTTGGACATATCACCGCTTGGGGATAACTCCATGATCATACGGCTCGGCGAACAGGCGGATGAAGAGACCCATAAGAAGGTCCGTGCGGTGTCTGAATGTTTATCCCTGCATCCATTCGACGGGATGGTGGAAGTGATTCCCGCCTTTACATCGGTAGCGGTCGTATACGATCCGGCGCGTATGTTTTTGCAGCGTGATATTACCGGATCTCACAGTGAAATACGTTATCCGTTCGAGAGGGTACGGGATATGTTGCAGCGGATCATGGAACAACTCAGCGAGACCGCAGATCGTAAAAGCAGACTTGTGGAGATTCCGGTGTGTTATGGCGGCGCATATGGCCCGGATCTTGATCAAGTGGCTGAAATCAACCGGCTTACGCCGGAGGAAGTGGTGCATATCCACAGTTCTTCCGAGTATTTGGTCTATTTGATCGGTTTTGCCCCGGGTTTCCCCTATCTGGGCGGCATGGATCCGCGTATTGCCGCCCCGCGCAGGCAGACCCCAAGGCTGGCGGTTCCTTCCGGAAGCGTGGGCATTGCAGGGGAACAGACAGGCGTCTATCCGCTGGAATCGCCGGGAGGCTGGCAGCTGATCGGCAGAACGCCAATCTCCTTATTTGTGCCGGATCAGTCGCCTCCCGTTCTGGTGGAAGCGGGCGATGTGATCCGGTTTTATCCTATTTCCCGCCAAACGTTTGAGGAATGGGGGGAAGGGATATGAGTATCCATGTACGCAAACCGGGTATGCTGACGACCCTGCAGGATTTGGGCAGATGGGGGCTGCAGCGATACGGGGTTATCGTCGGTGGGGCGATGGATTCGTTTGCCCATCGGGCGGCGCAGCTGCTGGTCGGAAACGCAGGGACGGAAGCATCGCTGGAGATGACCGTGACGGGAGCCCATCTTGTATTTGAACAGCCGGCGCTCATCGCCATATGCGGCGCCGAGATGAATCCGCAAGCGGACGGACAACCCGTCCCGATGTGGAGGCCGGTTTATGTGCGGGAAGGAACGGTGCTGCAGTTCGGCGCTGCCCGGTTGGGGTGCCGGTGTTACTTGGCTGTGGCGGGCGGGTTCGATGTGCCTCCGGTCATGAACAGCCAATCGACGTATATTCGCGCAGGACTTGGCGGATTCCGCGGACGGGCGCTCCAGCCGGGAGACAAGCTCGAGGTTAAGCCGGCCTCGCAGCTCGCAGGTATGATCGCCGGCCGTCTAAGCGGCTGTTTGCAAGGTGCATCCTCAGCGGCGGCCTCTTGGTCGGTCACCCGCGAAATGATCCCTCCCTATGAAGCAAACCCAACCGTACGCATCATTTCCGGCGCGCAGTATGAATCGTTTACTGCTGAGAGCAAGAGCCGGTTGACCGCTCAACCTTATGTCGTGCAGCCGCAATCGGACCGAATGGGCTACCGTTTGGCAGGACCGCCGCTGCAGCTTGCTGTAAACAAAGAAATGATATCCGAGCCGGTCACCTTTGGCACCGTGCAGGTGCCGCCGGACGGGCAGCCGATCGTACTGATGGCAGACCGCCAAACGACGGGCGGTTATCCGAAAGCGGCTCAAGTGATTACGGCGGATTTGCCGCTGCTTGCCCAACTGCAGATGGGCGGCGCCGTGCGCTTCAAAATGGTTGATTTGCACGAAGCGCAGGAAGAACTGCTGATATCGGAATTTAATATGAATGTGCTGAAAAAAAGCATTCGGATGCAGTTGATTTAAGCTTCACTTAATCACCTGATACGTAAGGGGAGACCGGTCATGAAATATGTTGATCTGAACTGCGATATGGGGGAAAGCTTCGGCGCCTATACGCTCGGAAACGATGCGGAGATGCTGAAGTATGTGAGCTCGGCGAATATCGCTTGCGGCTTTCATGCCGGAGATCCAGGGACGATGCGCCAAACGGTGAAGCTTGCGCTGGAATATGGCACAGCGATCGGCGCGCATCCGGGTCTGCCGGATTTGGCCGGTTTCGGGCGCAGGAAAATGAGTATTTCCCCGCAGGAGGCCTATGAAATGACTGTGTATCAGATCGGCTCGTTGTGGGCGTTTGTCCGTTCGGAGGGAGGCGTGATGCGGCATGTGAAGCCGCACGGAGAGCTATACAATATGGCCGCCGCCGATAGCGGATTGGCGGAAGCGATTGCGGAGGCCGTGTATAAGGTCGAGCCGGAGCTGGTTTTGTACGGCCTCTCCGGGAGCGAGTTGATCCGGGCGGGAGAGAAAGCGGGTCTGCGGACGGCAAGCGAGGTATTTGCGGACCGCACGTACCAGCAAGACGGCTCGTTAACGCCAAGACGTATACCCGGATCTGTGTTGACGGACGATCAGGAGGCGGCCCGGCAAGTCATTCGCATGGTGAGCGAAGGTAAAGTGCGTTCCGTGCAAAACATCGATATCTCCATTCAAGCCGACACGGTTTGCATACATGGCGATGGGGCGCATGCGGTACCATTTGCCGCTGCGGTCAGCGGCTCGTTAAAGCAGGCGGGCATCGTCGTACAGGCTGTCGGCTTAACGCGATAACCAAAACTGCAAAGTCTATGACAAAGCTGCTCGCGCCAGCCCGGTTTTTAAGCCGGGTTTTTCGTTGCATTTGGCGGTCCGGCGACCGGTGGCATATAGCAAACGCCGCGGAGGAAACCGCGGCGTTGTGATGGTTTGCCGCTTTTACGATGCGACGTACGTGTCGATCGCTTCAGGCACTTCCCTGAGTGTGTGCACCGTCAGAAAAGCGCCTTTGGGCTTCACGTTGATTTCGACATTATTGTAAGCCCACTCCGTTTCCGCAGGAATAAAGATGGAATGAATGCCGCTTTCCAGCGCGGGGATGACGTCGGTGCGTAAGGAATTGCCGATCATCCATGTGGATGTAAGCTCCAATGCGCGGTCTCGGATAATTGTTTCGAGAAATGGCGTCGCTTTATGCTGAGCTACATAAATCCGGTCGCCAAAAAAGCGTTCCAGTCCGGCGTCCCGCACCTTCCTCATTTGCACGGAGCGATCGCCGCCGGTGTATAAATGCAGCGAATGTCCTTCGCCCTGCAGCTCCATCAGCGTCTCCTCCATATAGGGCAGAGGTTCGATCTGATGGCGGTACACGGAGGCGCCAAGCTCGCGGAGCCGAATGATCTCGTCTTCCTGACGGTCACGGCCGGTCAGATTGCTGTAATAGTTATAGACATCCACAAACGATTGAGGAAAATGATCCGGCGAGAAGCCGAGTTTGAGTACCCGAGCCATGTCGATGTCGGCTTGCTTTTTCTTTAATTCCTCATAGGTGATGCGGTATCCGTGGAACCAAGTTTCCAGTTGATCGACAAACTGGTCGACGACCAAATCGAAAAATTTGTTGCAATAAATAAGTGTATCATCCAGGTCAAAAAGGATCGTTTGTTTTGGCATAGGTCATTTCTCCCGAGAGTTTATGCGTCGATACACAGCGCATACCGCTGAGAAAGCCTCGGCGGGCGTTGTCTCCCCATTATACACCGCCTCTATGCAAAAGACACGCCCATTGCTGCTGGCAGCGCTCCCAGATGCTAGACAAGGGCGGGAGCGGGCTCCTGATGCTGCGGCTCCTGCTGCGAGGCTTCCAAAGCCACTCCGCCCCGTTCCGTTTTCTCCGGCGCTTCCTGACGGGCGGCAGCCATATCGCTGGTACCTTGAAAAAGAGCGCCCTGATCAATGACCAGCTTCTCCGCCTGGATTGATCCGATCATCCGTCCGGTTGGCGTGATCGTAAGTTTGGCGGCTACGACTTTTCCGTTAACGCTGCCGGCGATGACGACATCTTTGGCGGATACGGTTGAGTGTACGGCGCCTTTCTCGCCTATCGTCACTTCGCCTTTGGAGATAATATCGCCGATCACTTGCCCTTCAATCCGAATCCCGGCTTCGGAAGACAGCTTTCCGGTAAACACAGTACCTTCGCCGATCAACGTATCCGTTGCACCCGTTTTGAGATGTGTTTTTTTCTTATTAAACAAGACGATCTTCCACCTTTTCTTAAATAGTTATTTAGGTAAATAAGGCGCGGGATCCGCACTTTTTCCATGCAGTTGCACCTCGTAGTGCAGATGGGGCCCGGTGCTGCGCCCGGTTGATCCTACCTGTCCGATGCTCTGGCCTTTGCGCACGGGCTCGCCGGTTTTGACAGCGGTTTTGCTTAAGTGCATGTACCAGGTCCGCACGCCGCGGCTGTGGTCGATGACCACATGATTGCCGTGAAATTTATCGAAACCTACGGTATGCACCACGCCTTCCGCGGTCGCATATACCGGGTCTCCGGTCGGCCCCGCAATATCCATTCCCCGATGAAAGCTCAGCTTGGCTGTAAACGGATCCTTGCGGTAGCCGAACGGCGAAGTCACTTTTTTGGAACGGGTCGGCCATATCGACGGTGTGGTACGCAGCTTCAGCTGCTTTTCCAGCTCGCGCTGCTGGGCCAATGCCAGATTTTTGTGCAATTGGCGGGTCTCGCTGCCCAGCGTTGTCAGAAGCGCTTTGGTTTCGCGAGCCAGCTCTTTGGCTTGGGCCGATGTCACAGGAAAAGCGGGTCCCCCCATGCCCCCCTCGGATGAAGCGACGGCGGCGCTCACAGGCAGAGGATTGGCCTGCGCTGAAGAGGCGGGGGCCGCACTTTTGAGATGGTCGCCAAGCTTCTTAATTTCTTCGACCTTGCCTTTCATTTCGGCGGCTTGCTGCGACAACTCGAAAATCTCGTTTTTCAGTTCCTCGATTGTTTTGCTTTTACTTGCTACATCCTGCTCAAGCTGCACGGTCCTGCTATGATTCTGAGCGCGGTATAGTTGGGACACTACAACGGATTTGATGTGCACCCAATAAACGACACATGCGGCAGCCAGCAGGACGACGATACTTGCAGCAATGGCGTACGCGGCGAGCCGCGGCAATTTAATGCGGTATACGCTTTGATTGGCCTCCGGTATGATGACGAAGGTCAGTTTATGGTGAAACTTGGTTAATTTCATGACAACTCCTTTATTGCTGTTAGTGCATGTTCAAAAAGATTCCGGCATGACTACATTCAGATCGTCATACACTTGGTGGAGATGGAGAAACAGCTTCGAAGGAGGTTCTGCCAACGATGCGTTCCTTTTTAAAACCGAGCCGCATGACATTAATGGAACGGCTTGCTTTACATGTCAAAAAAGATATTGCGCTTGAAGCAAAGGACTTTTCCAGCGAGCCGGGCGTACTGCAAAAGGTCGGACTGCACTTCATTAAGGTTGAGGAGCAATATTTCATCCCCGGTTCGCTGCAGGAGATTGTATTGCTCGGAACACCGCCTAAACATACCGGCTCGAATGTCGTTGTCCGCAGCACGTATCGCGGAAACATTACCGGAAAGATTCTCCGCACCGGTACGGACTTTGTCGAGTTGCTCATTCCGACAACGGAAGAGGATGAGCGGGATTGGGTGCTCATCCCTTACATCAATGTCATTAGCATAGAAAAGAGCTAAGCCCCGTTTTTCGTCTCCAGCTTGCGCGCTTTCATTACCTCGATATAGCTGACAGCGAGCAGCAGGAGTATGCATGCGCCATAGCCGAGTGCGCAGGCGATGCCTACGGCTGAGTTCCGCGTGTGGCACGTAATGCCCACGATGACCAAAATAATCAAGCAAACGGCCAACGCGACGGTGAGTACGGATAGCCGCCGGAATGACATTTTATCAAGCATATTGCCGAGCGGCACCCGCTGCTCAGCGGATATTCCATCCCCGGAGCCGGAAGGCGGCGGTTGATTTGAACCGTTTGAGCGGCTTGATGTTTGTTCACCCTGAGAAGGCGGCGAGTTCGCATTGCCGGGAGACCCGGCCTGGCTTGTGCGCGCTTGATCAGGAGCGCTTTTTTTAATATGAATCATCGTAAGGATATACATAACCAGCATCAGCGGAACTTGAAAGAGGAATATCGCAATCGGCAAGCTATAGTTGGCAAAGTTAAACAATTCCGTAATATTTTTAAAACTCACAATAGAGGCAACGCACAAAAACAATGCGACAGGCTTATTGAAGAATCGGTAGTCGCGATTTCCGGTGAAGCTGGAAATTACGGTCAACAGAGCAAGGAAAGTGACTATGATTTTGCAGGCGATAATTGGAAACCATACGCTGGTCACAATCAAATCCATTCGGTCCATAAAGTCCGTGATGTTGATTTGCTGCACCAGCGACAAATTGGGATAGACCATATTGGCCGGCATATCCGATCCGAACACCATAATGACCATAAGGGTAAATATGGTCAATACCAGAGCGGAAATGATCACTCCATGGCGGAACGAGGCCCTGAGCTGGTCTCCGTTGCTGCTGGCGTTCAAGAAGGCGCTGATCAGTATCGCATCGGCGAACCACCCGGTGCTGAGCAGGTTGCTCGAGAGGATCGCAGGGCCCGGGGTCGTTAATGTAGGAAGCAACAAGCCGATGTCGATTTCATTGGCCAGCAGGATCGGCAGCAGCACAATGATCGCTAGAAAAATGGGGTAGAAAATGTCGTTTACACGAGCGATTACCTCAATGCTGGTTGTGCCGAAATACATCATGACCATGATAAACAGGAGGATGAGAATCTCCTTTGGCGTGCTGGGGAGCAAGAACGAAATAAATTGGGCCAGCGACCGAAGATCCCGCATCATGACCAGGGTCAGGTGGATGACAATAAGCAGATTAATAATGCTTCCGATAACCTTGCCTGTCAGCAGCTTGGCAATCTCGAAAAAATTTTTTCCCGGAAACGCAATATTCAAGCGATAAAGTACAAAGCTCATAAGCACGGTGTACAAGATGGGCAAGGTAAACGAAAACCAGGCATCCATTCTGCTGAGCATGAACAAGTCCCGCTGAATGAGCAGCGGGCCTCCTCCTGTAACAAGAGCGCCGATCAACCAGCAAATTTGTCTATGGTTGATGATTTGCTTTGAATCCACAATAGCTTCACCTGCCTATGAAATCGATTTGTTTAATCAGAATGGGTAATCGAATATACCCAAGGTGAAAGCGTCCTGGTAAAGTAGGTCGTCGGCAGGTAAAAGTTAAAGCCGAACATCCAGCTAAAAAACATAACAAGGGACAAGCTTCCGAATATCGCGTATATCCATTTTTGGCTTGCTTTCCTCTGCCTCCAATACCTGCAGTCGATCACGATGGAATATAACATCATGACAAGAAATGAAATGCAAAAAATGGAGTTCATTGATTTTTCTCCCCCAATTTGACCATGTTGTCATACACCATCCCAATGTCCGTAAGATGGGCGGCGGCTTCATACTCAAACGTCGCTTCCTTTAACGCTTGCCTCCAGTCAGGTTTAAACTGCTCGTTGTATGCCTCAGGATATTTATTTCTGAATCGGGAAGAGAGCTGGCCCGGATCCGCGCCGGTTTCTTTGCTGACTTGAACGGTCTTCTGAAGCGCGCGTTTGATGCTCTGGGCTACTGCGCCTTCTATTTTGGCAGTGGTTTCGACGTTGGATATATCCAGATCCGATTTGTTTTCCAATAGCCGCGCTCTGGTTTCCGACTTGATAATGTAATGCTGCTTTCCGTTCTTGATGGACGGGGTGATATCCGTTACGCCTCCGTACAGCTGAATCGTCATTTGTTTTCCCTTCTCTATCTCGATCGTGTCGATGTAGCCGGTTTTGGGTTCCAGCAGCCAGATTAAACCGTTCGCAGCGTCGCCCTCCATCGTGGTGATCATTTTATCGTCCCGAAAAATGGCATAGCCGAGCACTTCGATTTCTTTGGATGTTTTCTCGCTTTTTTTCGACTCCTTGACGCCCATGTACACCAGTGCCGGATCACCGCTTGAAGAAATCAGCGTTTGCCCAAACGACTTCATATTTAATTTAATCGTGCCCTTCGCTTTCGAGAGCTCACGGATCGCTTCGGAAGGAAACAGCTCCATCCGGGGTGTGGCTTTCATACATTCGACGCCGAGACCTTTGCAGACGACCATATAAGAGGTCAGCCGATTTTCGGGATTTCGCATCACGGAATCGAATAAATTACCGACGCCATCTTTGGCAAATTCCTCGCCGATGATCATGGTGCGGCGATGGGAGATAAATGTGCGCCGTGCCATACGATTTTGCATACGGAGGGTCGCTTCGCGAAAGGTTTGGCCTTCATCGGAATCGACGTAGTAGCTTTTTTCACCGCTGGTGCCTCCGCCTCCGCCTTTGGAACCGCCCATCTGTCCGGGCAGCGGGATTAGATAGGCCAACTGCACGGTGCCGTCTTTGCCTTTGTCAACGGAAGAGCTGAGCACGAAGGCCAAATCGTTAATTTCAGTCCGGTCCCAGCAGCCCGGAAGGACGGACAAGATTAAGGTACAAATGGCAGCGGAGCAAAAGGTTTTGCGCCATGTCATAACGGATCTCCTTTTTTCGTGCTGTCATCGGAATCTGATGATTCTGCCCCTTGCGGATTGCTTTGATCATTTTGGCCGCTTTGTCCTCCCGGATGATTCTGATCTTGCCCATCGTTCCCATTGACTGTCAGATTGCCCTTTTGACCGCCGTACTGCGATATCTGCTCGGCAATACGGCGCCCAACCCGCTCTTCATCCTTCATCGGCATAGCGGCAGGCCTGTTGCCCATAGCCCACCACGGAGCCCGAACGTAGGAATCTTTGGCGTCTGTCCAGGAAAAAGGGGCGAGCGGCGACAAATAAGGGACTCCGAACGAACGTAAATTAGCCATGTGTCCCAATATCACAAGCAAGGTCAGCAGCATGCCGTATAGACCGAATAACGATGCGGCGATCAGGATCGGAAAACGCAGCATGCGAATAGCGATCGCGCCGTTGAAGCGCGGGATGGTGAAGGAGGCGATACCTGTGATGGATACCACGATAACCATCGGCGCGGAAACGATGCCGGCTTCTACAGCCGCCTGGCCTACGACAAGCGCTCCCAAGATGCTGACGGCGGAGCCGACGGCTCGGGGCAACCGGATACCGGCCTCGCGCAGCGCTTCGAAAGTGATTTCCAGTATCAGCGCTTCGATTACCGCGGGAAACGGAATGTTTTCCCGGGCAGCGGCAATAGAAAGCAGGAGCGTAGTAGGCAGCAATTCCTGGTGATAGGTCGTCATCGCCACATACAGAGCGGGTGTCGTAAGCGACAGCAGCATAAACAAATACCGCAATATGCGCACTAACGAAGAGATCTGGAAACGTTCGAAATAGTCTTCATTAGCCTGCATCGACTCGATAAACAGAAACGGAACAATTAACGCAAAAGGGGTACCGTCCACCATGATGGCAACCCTGCCCTGCAGAAGGCCGGCCGCCACAACGTCGGGGCGCTCCGTATTCTGAACCTGAGGAAAAGGAGAATAGGTGTTGTCCTGAATAAATTCCTCAATATATCCGGATTCGAGAACAGCGTCGATTTTTATTTTTTCAAGCCGGCTTACAACTTCATCCACCATCGTCTGGGTGGCGATGCCGTCCAAATAAGAAACGACAACACTGGTATTGCTTTCGCTGCCGATGGTCATGTACTTCATTTTGAGCCGAGGCGTTTTCAGTTTGCGCCGGACCAGCGATGTATTGGTGCATAGAGATTCGACGAACCCTTCTTTGGGCCCGCGAATGACCGACTCCGTTTCGGGCATATTGATGGAACGTTTCTCGTACCCGCGAACTCCGATAATCAGGGCTTTATTGTTCGATTCGATGAGGAGCCCGGGGTCTCCGCTGAGCACGGCCAGCAGCAGATCGGAATAGTTGTTCACCTGCTTCATTTGCGTGACCGGCAGGGAATGGAGGGCGAGATTGTCAACGAATTGCTCATGCCCCTCCGATATCATGATGGCTTTAAGCGCATCATGGATTAATTCGGTGTTCACGAGGCCGTCGATCATGATAAGCATCGCTTTGGCTCCGTCTTGGATGGTAAACTCACGAACCACGAAGTCGTAACATTCTTCAAACAGTTTTTCTAAATAATTCTTGTTTTCTTCCAGAGTAAGAAAGATGGGCACATCTTTAAGCTCGCTAATGAAGCGGTAATCGAAATTTTCGAGCGAGTGCTGTTTCTGTTCTTCTTGTTGCTTTCGCTTGTGCTTTCGATGTATTTTAATCATGAGCAGGCCGCCTTTTCTCCGCTGTAGTTCGGTATAGTTTTCACCGTTTCCCTAAAAATATTACTGTTTTTCCAAACATTGAATATACCGGGCGGGGATAGTTAAAGCTAAAGCGAGCATGACATACGAACCATAAGGGGAGCAGAGCGCGTGTTATGGCTAGTTATCGCACTTATTTTGTTTATTTTCCAAATAGCGACCGTACTTGTTCTTGAGTTTCGCCGCCCGTCCAAGACAGTCGCTTGGCTGATGGTGCTATTTGTCATTCCGCTTGTCGGATTTGTCATGTATTATTTCATGGCGAAGGAGTATACCCATCGTAAAAAGCTGCGGCGCAAAAGCGTGAAGGCGCTCGGAGAGCTGCGGCGCGATTTTGTCAGAATATCCCGGGCGATTATCAGCTCGGATGCGGCGCATAAGTCGGGATTTGTGTACGAACCCCGCTTATTTGCGTTACTAAACAATATTCCCGGCTCGCCTTTCACCCGCAACAATGAGGTGGAGGTGCTGACGAACGCGAAACCTGCCTATAAAGCGATGCTTCAGGCTATCCGTGAAGCCACATCGCATATTCACCTGGAGTTTTATACGGTTCGTCATGACAAGATCGGCATGAAGTTTCAGAAGCTGCTTATTCAGAAAGCCCGGGAAGGCGTTGCGGTGCGCTGTATTTTCGACGGCATCGGCAGCTACAAGTTGTCCAGCCGTTATATTCAAGAGCTGCAGCAGGCCGGGGTACAAGTACATATTTTTTTAAGGCCGTTAATCGCTTTTTTCGACAAGCGGATGAACTATCGCAACCATCGCAAAATTCTTGTGGTGGACGGTCTGATCGGCTTTTTGGGCGGGATTAATATCGGCGACGAGTATTTGGGGGAAGATCCGAAGCTCGGATTTTGGCGGGACACTCATCTGGCTTTAAGAGGGGATTCCGTCTATTACTTGCAGCATACATTTATTACCGATTGGTTGTTTGTCAGCGGCGAGAAGTTGTCCGATTCCGAGTTATTCCCCGAGCACGATTTGACAAGCCGCAACTATGTGCAGATCATCACCAGCGGCCCGGACGCGCACTGGGACTCGATTCTGGAGATGTATTTCGGTTCGATCACGACCGCCAAAAAAAGAATCTGGATCGCGACGCCCTACTTTATTCCCGATCCAAGCATCATGATGGGATTAAAGACGGCGGCGATCAGCGGCGTGGATGTGCGCATCGTGTATCCGCAGAAACCCGATTCGCGAATTGTCGGTTATGCATCGCTTTCTTATTTGGAGGAACTGATGCAGGCCGGCGTCCAATTTTATTCGTATCAGAACGGCTTCATCCACGCCAAGGTGGTACTGATCGACGATCTGCTGGCTTCGGTGGGGACGGCAAATATGGATATGCGCAGCTTTTTCAGCAATTTTGAGCTGAATGCGGTCGTATATGACAAAGATACGCTGCGCAGGCTGGAGAGCGACTTCAAGGAGGATATGAAGAACAGCCGCAAGCTGAAGCTGGAGGAATTCGAGCAGCGCTCCAGAACGCAGAAGGCGCTTGAGGTGCTGGCTCGTTTGTTTTCGCCGTTGTTTTAGGCTCGGACTATTTCACTACCCGCAGAATAGGGTCCAGGTTTTGCGGCGGGACCTGTTTAATGAGATCGCCGACGCGGGAAAGCCGTTCTCCGATCGACAGCAGCGTAAACTCCCTCGGGTCGCAGCGGCCGGCCACTTCCTTCCATAACAGCGGCGTCGAAACGGTCGCATAGCGGCGCGCTCTTGGGGTGTAGGGGGCGGACAGCGTTTTGCCGTACCAGTGCTGTAAATAATCCACGTAGATGAGCGTACCGCGATTTTTTTTCAACCGCTCAATCGTGAACAGCTTAGGGTATTTTTCAACGACGTAAGCTCCGACAAAATGGCCGATCTTGCGCAACTGCTCGAAGGAATAGCCTTTTTGGATCGGCACGTAAATTTGGACTCCGGTGGCTCCCGAGGTTTTGGGGACGGAGCGGATGTTCAGCTTGTCCAGCACTTCGCCGATAATTTCGGCAGCTTGCATGATCCGCGGTTCTTCCTCCAATGTCGGGTCAATATCGATCAGCCATTCCGCGGGAAGCGGATCATCGACGTAATGGAACGACGGGTGAAATTCAAGGCAGGCCAAATTGCCGAGCCAGATCAGAGTCGCCAAGGAGTCAAGCACGACATATTGAATTCCCTCCATGACGGCTGTGTTGACAAAAGCGGGAGTTGGTTCGGGACAGTTTTTCTGATAAAACGACTTGGAGCTCCAGCCGTTCGGGAAACGGATCGTTGTCAAATACCTGTCTTTGCAGTACGGCAGCAGGTAAGGGGCAAGCTGGAGCAATTTCTCCAGGTACATGATTTTACTGATGCCGGCTTCCGGCCATAGCAGCTTATCGGGGTTGGAGATGCTAATTTCATGCCCTTCAATCGTGACCGTTCCTTTGGTTGCAATTGCCATAGATATACGCTCCTTCTGAAGATGCCCGATTATATTACGATTGGCTGCCCGGGAACTAACTCAAAACTGACCAGCTTCGGATGCCGCAGCAGCCCGCCGGCCGTCACTTCCAGCCCTGTCACGGTGCACGGAAACCAAGTCGTAAGCCACAAAACTTGCTCCCCCTTTAACTCCGGCGGAAGTGGAGCAAACAGCGGCTCCCCGCCGCCATGCTGCGTTCCCCACTCCAATAGCTGCCTCTTCAGCTTGACGTTTAAACCAAGCGAGACTTTCCCGAAAAATGCCCCGCCTTGCAGCATCACCAGCGACGCGACTTGCCCGCCGCGGATCGTCAGACCGACAATCTGAACTTGCAGGATAACGGCGGTTTTCTTTTTAAACCAGTCCTTATGCTGTTTGCCCTCCCGATAGGTGGAAGACAATCTCTTGCTGACGACGCCTTCCCAGCTTCGTTGTTCCACCCAATCCCATAATGCAGCGCCGTCATCAAACAAGTCGGAAACAAAAAGCTGGGCCTGCTTGTCCGGAAACAGCCTGGCGAGCCTGCTGTGCCGCTCTTGATAAGGCAGTTCGCGGATATCTTCGCCACGATCGTAAAGCAGGTCAAACAGCACATAAATAATCATGATGCCGCTTTTGGACCGGACCCCACTACCGGGAGCGGAACGTTCCCGCTGAAGGATTTTTGGAAAGTCCGGTTTTTGTGTGAGTAAATTAAAGGCTACCGCTTCTCCATCCAGCACATAACTTCCTTTTAAAGACTGCTGGCGCAGCGTATCGGTAATTTCCGGATACACGTTATTTTTGGGCAGCATGCTGCGGGAGTACAAGCGGATATCGCCTTGGTCGATTTCGGCAAGCAGCCGCACGCCGTCCCATTTCAGCTGAAAACCCCAGCCGGGACCTTCCGGCAATTCGTCGCTGTAAATGGGGGTCATTGGTGATTTGGGCAGCTCCATCTCAACCGGATTCCTTCATGCCGGTTTTTTTGCTTTTGGCCTTAGCCGGCTTCGCCTTGACCGGTTCTTCCTGGGGTTTCATAGCTTCCAAACTGGCTTGCAGCGCAGACATTAGATCAATCACGTTGGTCTTCTGCTGCTCCGGAGCGACATGAATCTGTTCCCCGGCGACCTTACGGCTAATCGCATCCAGCATGGCGGCCCGGTACTCGTCCGTATATTTGGTCGGATCAAATGGCGCGGATAATTGATCGATAAGCATCTTCGCCATCGTAAGTTCTTTCTCGTTGGTGGAGACCTGTTCCGGCAAGCCGGGAACTGCGCTCACGGAGCGGATTTCGTCCGGATAAAACATCGTTTCCATAGCGATGCAGCGGTCGACGACACGGATGGCGGCCAAAGAGCTTTTGGAGCGGATGGATACTTTGGAGATGCCGATTTTTCCCGTTTGCTTCATGGACTCAAGCAGCAGATTGTAAGCTCCGGCCCCGGTTTCGCCCGGAGCAAGATAATACGTTTTTTGAAAATAAACCGGGTCGATGTCCGTCAAATCGACAAAATCCAATATTTTAATTTCTTTATTGGCTTCGCCGGATATTTGCTCCAGCTCTTCTTTATCGAATAACACAAACCTTCCGCTCTCATATTCGTATCCTTTGACGATTTCATCCCATTCGACTTCTTTGTCGCAAGTTTGGCATTTACGAACGTACGACAGCGGCGTACTGCAGGTTTTATGAATCATCCGCAGCGAGATATCTTTATCCTCCGTAGCCGTAAACATCTTAACCGGCACATGAACGAGCCCAAAGCTGATCGCGCCTTTCCATACGGTATGCACCCGGCAATTCCTCCTTTTTGTCGGCAAACAAACGCTTCTCACGCATAGTATGTGCAGCCTTCGACATGATATGAATGGGGGTCCTCGATGGAGGACAACCTACGGATAAAAAAACAAGATGATAAGGAGAAAAAGATGACAGAAGAGAACAAAGCGACAAATGCGGAACACCAAGGACGCGAGGATTATTTTATGGACGTCGACCGGATGGTCAACGAAGGGCTTGGCGGGGGCAACGTGACGCTCCATAACGGACTTATCGATGAATCGACAACGGATACGATGATGGAGAACGATTCGATTTTTGCAAAAGACCAAGAAGACAATGACAAATAAGGGGATGAAGCGATGCAGGTGTTCCGCGCTCAAGAAATATTAGGTTCTGAAAATATCATCGCTGTGGAATTAAACGGCGTTTCCGTTTGGATCGATAGTGTGGATACGCAAAAGAAGACTGCAAAGGTGCACACGGAAAACAATCCGGCCGATGCCAAAGTGGTCGCAGTGGAAGAACTCCAGGAAATACATTAACCGGATCAAAAGTACCAGGACTCTGCTTTGGCGCCGTATGCCGGGCAGGGTCTTTTTGCCGTTGTCCGGACAACTCGCGAAAATATTGCGGCTATGCGGTCATAGGGCTATAATAGGAGCAATAAGATGAAGGCGGTTGAAACAATGAGCAAGGGCGAGTTCGATCTCATTCGCGCGTGGACGTCGGGACGGCAGGCGCCTTCTTTACTGCGATCAAACGGAGTTGTTGCAGGCATAGGCGACGACGCGGCGGTTACGGAATGGACACCCGGCATGCAGATGGTCGTGACGTGCGATACGATGGTGGAGGAGATCCATTTCAAAACCATTACGATGCGCGACAGCGACGTCGGGTTTAAAGCAATGGCCGCGGCGGTAAGTGATATCGCCGCAATGGGGGCGATTCCCAAGTATGCCCTGATTTCCATCAGTCAGCCGAAGAATGCCAAAGAACAACGTCTGCAAGGGATTTATGACGGGTTGTACGAGTGTGCCGATTTATGGAATGTAGCCGTCATCGGCGGGGATACGACCTCTTCCTTAAGCGGTATTTCGATTACGGTAACGGTCATCGGTGAAGTGGAGAACGGCAAGGCGCTGCTGCGTTCCGCAGCGCAAACGGGCGACATCGTTTTTGTCACCGGCTATCCGGGCTGCTCGTCGGCAGGGCTCGATCTTTTGCTGCAAAAAAACACGCCTGCGGAACAATGGGGCGGTTTCCAACCGCTGCAGATTCCGCTAGTTCAAGCCCACACCCGGCCGGTGCCGCAAATTACGGCAGGCAGGCTTCTGCAGCAGCTTGGAAGCTGCCATGCGCTCAACGACGTCAGCGACGGCATCGCCAGCGAAGCATGGGAAATTGCCGAGGCTTCGGGCAGAGGCGTCGACCTTATCGAGGACCGGATTCCCATTGCAGCCGAGTTGCAGGCGCACGCTTACAGTGTACGCAAAGATCCGCTTGATTTTGTATTATACGGCGGCGAAGACTATTTGCTGATCGGAACGATGCCGGCGGATCGGGCGCTGGACGCGCAGCTGAAATTTAGCGAGGCGGGCTTGAGCCTGCATGTTATCGGTTATATTACCGGCGACCACAACGGGGTACGGATGGCCAAAAGCGACGGCTTGCTCGAAGCGGTGCCGAAGCGGGGTTACAACCATTTTGGGAAGGAATGAAGCATGTGGCGGAATCCCAGTCCACTTACCTCTACGAAGCGCATAGCGAAGCCGAGACCGAGCAGCTTGCCGCACATCTTGCGCCGCATTGCCAAGCGGGTGCAGTCATCACCTTGGACGGCGATCTTGGCGCGGGAAAAACAAGGTTTTCCAGGGCAATGGCGCAAAGCCTCGGCGTGCGGGACAATGTAAACAGCCCTACCTTTACCATTATTAAAGAATACGAGGGAACAGAGTTCCCTTTCTTTCATATGGACGTCTACCGGCTTTCCTTGCACGAAGCGGGAGAGCTAGGATTGGATGAATATTTTTACGGCGCTGGCGTAACGCTGATTGAATGGTCCGAGCTGGTTGAGGAACTGCTGCCGGCCGACAGGCTGGCCATACGGATTGAATACGCCGGCGAACAGGACAGGCAGTTTCACCTGACCCCATACGGAGAGCCTTATGGCCGTTGGTGCCGGGAATTAAAGGAGAACGGAATCTTAATATGATACAAACGACATCAACTCACCCTATATTGCTTGCGCTGGACACTTCTACCGCCGACATGTCGGTCGCCCTGTTCCGGGGCGACGAATTGCTGCTGGAATCAAGCTCTCATGTGGAACGCAATCATTCCATGTATTTAATTCCAGCAATCCAGGAAATGCTTGTAACACTAGGCTTGAAGCCTGCGGATATCGAAGCGGTGGCGGCGGGGGTAGGGCCGGGATCTTATACGGGGATCCGCATCGGCGTGACCGTAGCCAAAACATTCGCATGGACGCGCAATCTGCCGCTCATCGGCGTCTCCAGTCTGGAGGCGCTTGCGCTTGGAGCTTGCAGGCTGCCCGAAGCGCAGGAAACGCGTAAATGCTGGGTTGTTCCGCTTATGGACGCCCGCCGCGGACAGGCTTTTTCCGCTGTTTATGAAACCGGGGAATCCGGGCTTCGCTGTGTGGCCCCGGATGCGATCCGGCTGATCGCTCCATGGGTGGAAGAGCTTGCGCAGATGGCAGGGCAGGAGTCGTCAGGTCCGGACCGGGTTCTTTTTGTCGGAGAAACAGGGATGCATATGGACAGTTTACAGCGTTTCAGTGAACTGTACCCGTCCAGCTCGATCGTTGCAGGACATGCGCTGCAAGCGCAAGATGTCGGACGGTTGGCGCTTGTTCGTCTTCAGCAAGGACAAACGGAAGATATACACGGATTCGTACCGAATTATACGCAGCTGCCCGAAGCTGAAGTGAAGTTGAAGCAAAAAGCATCCGACGTCTAGTTGACGCATAACTTTCAGGAGGTACCCGCATATGGAACATCTTGCGGAACATAATCCGTCCGCGCCGGATCCGGTCGCGTTTCGCTCCATGCGGCTCGCCGACATTCCGGCGATTTGCGATATCGAGCAAGAGGCGTTTACGACGCCTTGGACGGCAGGCGCTTTTCAGAACGAATTGACAAGCAATCATTTCGCGCATTATCTGGTTATGGAACACGGCGAGGAAATCGCCGGTTATGGCGGTATGTGGCTGATTATGGACGAGGCGCATGTAACGAATGTAGCGATTAAGCACATTTTCCGCGGCAAAAAGCTGGGAGAACGTCTGATGAGGGAAATGCAGCGGACGGCTGTTTTTCTAGGTGCGATCCGTATGACGCTTGAAGTTCGGGCATCCAATATTATTGCTCAAAACTTATATAAGAAGCTGGGCTTTCAATCCGTCGGCGTCAGACGTGGTTATTATACGGACAATAGAGAAGACGCGATCATCATGTGGGCGGATCTGCCGAAGGCGAAGCGGAGCGGCAAGTAACCGGTCGGCAGGGCAAGGCTGCCGTCTATTTGCGAACATGCAGATTGCGAATTTCGGGATTCAAGAAGGTTGAATAGAATGCGAGGATATTATGAATAAGCAGCATCAAGGCAAGCCGGTGTATATTTTAGCGATAGAAACGAGCTGTGACGAAACGTCGGCCGCTATTGTGGAGAACGGGCGGATCATTCGCTCCAATGTGGTGTCCAGTCAGATCGAAACGCATAAGCGCTTCGGAGGGGTCGTTCCGGAAGTAGCTTCGCGCCAGCACGTCGAGACGGTCACCTGGATCATTGAGGAGTCGATCCGGCAAGCGGGATTGACGCTTGGCGACTTGTCGGCGGTAGCGGTCACGCAAGGGCCGGGACTTGTCGGTTCTCTGCTTGTCGGGATGATCGCGGCCAAATCGCTTGCGTTCATGCAGGGGCTGCCGCTGATCGGCGTACATCATATTGCGGGGCATATTTATGCCAATCAGCTTGTGCACGAGCTGGAGTATCCGCTGGTTTCGCTTGTCATCTCGGGAGGCCATACGGAAATTGTGTACGTAGAATCGCCCGGCAGCTTTCGCATTATCGGGCAAACTCGCGATGATGCGGCGGGAGAAGCGTATGACAAGGTGGGGCGCGCCCTCGGGTTGCCTTACCCCGGTGGTCCTCATATCGACAGACTTGCTCTGGAATCGGCGGCGGCGATTTCCATGCCGCGGGCGTGGCTGGAGCCGGACTCCTACGATTTCAGCTTCAGCGGCTTGAAATCAGCCGTTCTTGCCGTCATCAATCAAGCCCGCATGAAAGGACAAACGTTGGAAGCGTCGCATGTGGCACGTGGCTTTCAAGAGTCGGTTATCGAAGTTGTGGCGGCCAAGGCGCTGCGCGCCGCGGAAGAATACGGCGCCAAACAGCTGCTTCTCGCAGGCGGAGTGGCTGCGAACCGTGGATTGCGCAACCGGCTTGGCGAGCTTTGTCTGGAACGCGGACTGCCGCTGCTTGTGCCGCCGCTGAGCTTGTGCACCGACAACGCGGCAATGATTGGCGCCGCGGCTTTTCTGAAATGGGAAAGAGGCCAATATTCGTCGATGGAGATGAAAGCCGATCCGCAGCTGAAGTTGGAGTCATGGTCGGTTTAAACACAAATAGCGTAGTACATACGCTAAGGCCTGCTGTCTCTTAATGGAGACGGCGGGCTTTTTTGCGATTTTTGCGGGGAGAAACGGCTCCATCATGCGATTTTACAATTCCACAACATATTCACAAGGGCTGTGGACACACTTATCCACAGGCCCTGTGTATAATGTGGATAAGGCGATAAATTCGACATTTTTAGCGGGAATGTAAATGCATAAAAAGTCGAATAATATTTATAGAGAAAAACTGTGGATAATGTGTATAACTCGGTGGATATGTGGTAAAAACCAATAAATTTGCGGTGATTTTTACGATTTTTCTTGTGGATATCCGTGTGGGTATGTTAATAGTGACTCCAAGCATGCTTTTTCTGTCTTGCTGCCCTCGCGCATTCTGTCGAAAACGGGTTATCTTCAAGCGGTACTTGTTTCAGTTATCCACCTTTGACGCGCATTACGGCTGGCCGGAGTCGTTAATTTGGTTATCCACTATCCGTTAGGTATCGGATCAACGGCAAGTTATCCCCAAATTTTCGGAAAATTAAGATTCCAATCAACTATCCACATCTGCATATCTTCCGAATGTTAATTTTCTATCATCCACAATGGGGTCTAAACGAGAACATCCTTCCTTTGCATAAAAGCGCAAGAACAGGGGACAGTAGCCGGTAATGGAATACTTTGCTGCTTGTTGCGGCTGTTGGCTGCGATGGTTATATGCACAGTTGGAGGTCGTTATCGTGTTAAGAAAAAAGATAACATCATATTGTATCGCCGTTGCCGGCGCACTTATCCCAGCGCTTATCGCTTCACCCGCGGCAGCTGGAACCGACAGTTATCCAGCTGCACAAAACATCGGGCAAAACGGTGTCTCCGTGATCGTATCGGTCCCCGGATTGTCCTTTTTAGAGTTGCAGGGACCGCTTCTGCAAGATAAACCTCACTTATACCGGCTGCGCCAGGAAGCTTCATGGGGCGCTATGAACATAAGAACACCCGGCAAAGGCATGCAGGATGTATATGTCTCCTGGGGCGCGGGGGCTCCGGCTCAAGCGAGCCCTAACGCTCACGTAGTGGATCCGGGCCACAGGCTTGCGGCCGGAACAGGAGGAGAGCTGCTGTTCCGTTTTGGCGGCGAGCAGCCTTCGGGTTTGGTTGTGCCTTATGTCGGCACGGTGAAGCGTCTCACCCAATTGTCATTATCCACAGCGATTCCGGGGCTGCTCGGATCGATTCTGCACAGCCATGGCATATCCACAGAAGCTTGGGGTAACGCCGACACCGGCATTGTCCACAGTGGACAAGAGGGGCTGCTGCGCCGTTACGCCGGCCTTGCCGTCATGGATCGGGCGGGCCTCATCTCCGGGGGAGCCACAGACGATCGCGTGCTGCGGCGAAATCCGCTTGCGCCATATGGGGTCAGCGTAAATTATCCGTTTCTGCTGGCGCAGCTGAAACCGAATTCCCCTATGGTAACGATGGTTGAATTAGGCGATTTGCAGCGTTTATATGAAGAAAAGGAAGCCTACAGCCAGGAACGGTTCGCATCCCTCAAACAGCAGGTATTGGCCGGGCTTGACGGCTTTGTTGGGGACATCATGCATAAGCTGGGGGAAAACGACGAGTTGTGGATTGTGTCGCCGAAGATCAATTCCGATGCCCAGTCGCTCAAAATGCAGCTGTCCCCGGTGATTAGATACCGGGACAATCAGCCGGGCGGACTTCTGACTTCGGAAACCACACATCGCCCCGGCATTGTCGCTTATACGGATCTTGCGCCGTCTCTGCTGGCGCGGTTTGGCCTTGAACGGCCGGAGGCGATGACTGGCTTTGCCATGAGGTCGGAGGCAAATCCAGTAGCTTATGTACAGCTGCTGGGAGAAGTGCAAAAGGCTGCGGACATTTATCAGTGGCGTCCGCCTGTACTTTATAGTCTAGCCGTATTCGAGGTGCTGGCGCTGCTGGCCGCCTTGTTAACGGCGGTTAGACCTTCCATGAAATGGGGGGCACAGAGGGGAACACAAATAGCCCTTAGGCAAAATGAAGCGGCCCGGCAGGCCATTCGCACCGCTTTGTTTGTGATTTTGCTGATCCCCGCAGCGCTGCTGTGGATGGGCTGGTTCGCAGAACTTCCGTTTACACTGGTGCTTGCCGGCTCGCTTACCGTGGTCGGACTTATGGCGTACGGGCTCGCCAAACTGCCGGGCAAAAATCTCGGTTACGCTTTGGCCTGGAGCGGACTGCTGAATACCGTCCTGATTGTTGGCGATACGCTGCGCGGGGCGCATGCCATGCAGCATTCGCTGCTGGGGTACGATACGATGATCGGCGCCCGTTATTACGGCGTCGGCAATGAATTGATGGGCGTGCTGCTTGGCGCCGCGCTGCTCGCGCTGACGTCGGCGCTGCAGTGCCGCGCCGACGCTGCCGCTGCGCCGCGGGCGGCGGCCCGGCCAGCGCAGCTTGCGGCGGGTGCGCCCCAGCCGCTGCGCTGGCTGCCGCTCCCGCGGCGTGCGCGCCG
>NZ_SIRE01000010.1 GCF_004307995.1 Paenibacillus thalictri
CTACAACGTAATGTAGTACCTGTCATCCCCAACCGAAATTTCAAACGTGAAAAACAAAGCAAAGCCAACCGATTTACACAAACAAAAAGACGCAACTTATAAAATAAGCTTAACCTGACAACATTGGCGCAGCGCCTGGGGTCCCCCTGCTAGGGGATTTAGGGGGTCCCCTCCCCCCAGAAATTTCATCGCATACTTCCTTCCCGCAAGTATCATCCTAATAAGTGTTACAGCCACAGGCATTTTCCGGAAAGGATGATACCCATGAGAGATTTTTCCTGGAAGTATTTCGCAATGACTGGGGATGTCGATGCTTACCTGTTGTACAAGCAGGCAGGGGGTCAAGAGCCCGATGAAGACGAGCCTGGCGAGGAACCGGAAGAAGATCCGGACGAACTGATTTTTTAAATTATTAGGTACGGGGTTATTGGAGGAGTGCCGGATGCTGTATCGAGTGGAGGCCATCGTCATCCGCAGCACAGATTACGGGGAAGGCAACAAAATTGTTACCTTGTTCAGCAGAGAAGCGGGAAAGGTTAGCGTAATGGTCCGCGGAGCCAAAAAGATGAACAGCCGGTATGCCGCGGTTGTGCAGCCTTTTACCTGCGGACAATTTGTGTTTTTCAAAAACGGACAGATGGGCACGTTAAACAATGCTGAAATCATACAATCTTACCACATGCTCAGAGAAGATTTGCTGATGGCGGCCTGCTGCTCATACTTGGCCGAACTGACGGACCGACTGATCGGCGAGCAGGAGAACGAACCTTATTGGTATGAGCAGCTGAAAGCCGCGTTTCAAGCGATGACCGAAGGCAAAGACGCAGATATTATCGTACATATCTACGAAATGAAGATGCTGGCGATCGCCGGATATACCCCGCAATTGGATCAATGCGTATCCTGCGGGGAAACAGCGGGCGAAATGGCATTCAGCTTCGGTTTGGGAGGCATACTGTGCAAATCGTGCCGCAGATCGGACCCGCAGACGGTGCCGCTAAGCGGCGCGGTGCTTAAGCTACTGCGGCTTTTTTCGAGAATGGATATACGGCGTTTAGGGCAAACGGATGTGAAACCGGAAACAAAGCAACAATTGAAAACGCTTCTGCGCGGCTACATGGACAACCATCTTGGACTTCGGCTAAAATCGCGAAATTTTCTGGAGCAAATGGAGAAATACGGATTATAAACGTGACATATAATGGAATTATCCCGCGGGAAGGTGGTCAATCCTATATTGAGTCAGCAAAAACTTATCATATTTGTCGCCTCCGACTCCGCTGGTGAAACCGGCGAAGCTGTGGTTAAAGCGGCTGCGACGCAATTTTATCCAAAAGTGGTCGAAATTCGGCGAATAGCTTTTATTCAAGATAGCGGCGCAATCGAACTTTTAATTCAAGCCGCGAAACGCGAGCACGCCATTATCGTATTTACTCTTGTAGTACCCGAGCTTCGCGAATATTTGCTGGTGAAAGCCCGTAAGCATCATATCAAGACCATCGATTTAATGGGCAATTTGCTGCAGACGATGGAGCATTCGTTTGGCCAGGAAGCGCGTCATAAACCGGGAATGATTCATCCGCTCGACGAAGATTACTTCAAGAAGGTGGAAGCGGTTGAGTTTGCCGTGAAATACGACGACGGACGCGACTTTACCGGAATTCTGCAGGCGGATATCGTGCTGGTTGGCGTATCCCGCACCTCCAAAACTCCGCTGTCGATGTTTCTCGCCCACAAAACGTACAAGGTGGCCAACGTCCCGCTTGTTCCGGAAATCACGCCGCCCGATCTGTTGTATACGGTCAACAACAAGAAGATATTCGGGCTTACGATCAACCCTGACAAATTAAATAAAATCCGCAGCGAGCGGTTAAAAATGCTGGGGCTTCCCGGTAACGCAAGCTATGCCAATTTGGAGCGGATCAGCCAGGAGCTCGAATTTGCGCAGCAAATTATGAGCCGCATCGGCTGTACGGTCATTGATGTGACCAACAAGGCGGTGGAAGAAACGGCAAGTGTCATTTTAGAGCGCATCGGCTGAGTTTTGTTTTTTCATTACGTTCAAGCAGGATTTTTTAAGTTTTCAGCGTATATAATATTACGGTAAGAGAGTTACACAAGAATCGGTGGGACGAAAGATGAGTTTCAAAATCATTGTCGACGCTGACGCCTGTCCGGTGAAATCTGAAATTGTGAGCACAGCCGCCATGTTTCATGTCCCCGTGATGATGGTGGCTTCTTTCGATCATCGGCTTGCCGCCGCGGAAGGGGTAGAAATCGTTCAGGTGGACCGTTCGGATCAATCGGTCGATTTATTCATCGCCAACCGGATTTCAGCGGGCGATATTCTCGTGACTCAGGACTTTGGTCTGGCAGCCATTGGACTCGGAAAAAAAGCGTTTGTGTTGTCCAACAGAGGGCAGGAATATACCGACAAAACGATCGATTATTTACTGGACCGTCGACATGAACAGGCAAAAAAACGCAGAGCGGGGCACCATACGAAAGGGCCAAGAGCGTTTTCAGCGGACGATCGGAAAACATTTCTACAAAGTTTGACAAAACTTTTGGTTCTCTTGCAGGAGAATGAGGGAGACAAGGCGAATATACCTAAGTGTTAACCCATTTTGAAGGTGGTAAGGATGAGTAACGGGCGTATTCCCAATGACGTCATTGATTCCGTTCTGAAACGCCACGACATTGTAGACGTGG
Source organism: Paenibacillus thalictri (assembly GCF_004307995.1). Classification (GTDB taxonomy): domain Bacteria; phylum Bacillota; class Bacilli; order Paenibacillales; family NBRC-103111; genus Paenibacillus_AF; species Paenibacillus_AF thalictri. Next base: position 2,713 of record NZ_SIRE01000010.1, read on the forward strand.
TCGGCAGATATGTTCATTTGACCAAGCAGGGGCATTATTTAAAAGGGCTGTGCCCATTCCATTCGGAAAAAACACCGTCGTTTACCGTAACTCCGGAAAGACAGATTTTTCACTGCTTTGGGTGTGGCGCAGGCGGGAGCGCCATTCATTTTATTATGGGCGTTGAAGGCTACAGCTTTGGCGAAGCGGTCCGCGAGCTAGCTAAGGAAGCAGGTATTGAAGTAGGGGTTGGAGATGAGCCAAGCGAACAGGCTATTAAGCAAAATGTTGAGAAAACGTCGCTGCTGGCCGCTTACGAATTTACTTCCAAGCTTTACCCGTATATTTTGAAAAATACGGATGAGGGCAAACCTGCGATGAATTATTTGCGTTCACGCGGATTTTCCGACAAGCTGATTGACACGTTTCAAATCGGTTATGCGCCCCCTAGATGGGATACACTCGCACAGCTGCTGGAGAAACGCGGTTTCGATCTTGCTTTGATGGAAAAAGGAGGTCTGCTCAGCGCAAGGCAGGAGGCCGGCGGGTATGTGGACAAATTCCGCGACCGCATCATGTTTCCGATCTGCGATGCCAAGGGAGCCGTTATTGCATTCGGCGGGCGGGCGCTTGGCGACGTGCAGCCGAAATATTTAAACAGTCCGGAGTCCATTCTGTTTAACAAAAGCCGCACCTTGTACAATTTTCATATGGCCAGACCGCATATTCGCAAGTCGGGGGAACTCGTATTATTCGAAGGTTACGTCGATGTGATTAAAGCATGGGAAGCGGGTGTGGAAAATGGCATCGCTACGATGGGGACCGCACTTACCGATGAGCAGGCGAAGGTAATCCGCAACAATGCCGAGCGAGTGATCGTCTCTTATGATGGGGACAACGCCGGTCAGAACGCCGCTTATAAAAGCATCGCGATCCTCGAAAAAGTCGGATGCCAAGTGAAGGTAGCCGTGCTGCCGAGTGGTCTTGATCCGGATGAGTACATTAAAACTTACGGTTCTGAACGATTTGCACGGGAGATTATCGAAGCTTCCGTGTCGTCGATCAAATATAAGCTTCTTTATTTTCGCAAAAATTATAAGCTGCAGGAGGATGGGGAGAAACTACGTTATATCCAGCATGCGCTGAAGATCGTTGCCGGCGTAACGTCACCCGTTGAACGGGAACATTACGTGAAGGAGTTGTCTTCTGAGTTTCATTATTCCTATGAAATTTTATGGCAAAACTTAAATGAAATCCGGCTTCAGACAGAAAAAAACAAAAATCATGGGGATAATAACGCCAAACCGTGGAATAATGTTATGAATAATGGACCCGTGAAAGAACGGGCCCCCTCGCTGCATCCGGCATACCATAACGCAGAGCAGAAGCTTCTGGCAGTGATGATGCACGACCGCGAAATTTCGCAGTACGTGGAGCAGCATCTTGGCGGGCAATTTCACGTGGAAGCTCATGCAGCGCTCGCTGCTTACTTATACTCTTATTATGCGCAAGGGAATGAACCTAACGTAAGCAGCTACATTTCAACGCTGCAAGATGAAGGTTTGGTCAGCGCAGCTTGTTTTATTGCCGATATGGGGGTAAGTCACGCAACCAGCGAGAAAGTGATTGACGATTATATCAAATCGATCAAGCAGCATTATTACCAAGAGGAATTAAAGCGAAAAGAAGAAGCAAGAACTGAAGCAGAACGTTCAGGAAATGTATTGTTAGCAGCACAAATCGGCCTGGAACTGATTAAGGCCAAAAGATTATTACCCTAGGAGAACAGTCGGAACTTCTTTAGAAGATGGCCTCATCTTATTCTTAGGGAGGAGGGAGCACACGTTTATGGCGAACGATCAGCGCACAGAAATAGAGACAGAATTGACCCTCGAGCAGGTCAAAGAACAACTGATCGAGCAGGGAAAGAAACGCTCGTCCCTGACATACAAAGATATTATGGAGAAACTTGCTCCTTTCGATCAAGATCCAGAGCAAATCGATGAATTTTTTGAGCATCTTTCCGAGCTGGGGATTGACGTAGGCAACGAGTCCGATGATGATGAAGATCCGGTGCTTAATCCCGACGATCACGAGCATGACGAATTCAACTTTGACGACGATCTGTCGTTACCTCCCGGTATTAAAATCAACGACCCTGTCCGTATGTACCTAAAGGAAATCGGACGTGTGCCGCTCTTGTCTGCGGAAGACGAAATCGATTTGGCGAAGCGGATTGAAAAAGGCGACGAAGAAGCGAAACGCCGATTGGCGGAAGCGAACTTGCGTCTGGTAGTCAGTATCGCCAAGCGTTATGTGGGTCGGGGGATGTTGTTCCTCGATTTGATACAGGAAGGAAATATGGGGCTTATCAAAGCGGTTGAAAAGTTTGACCATATCAAAGGGTTTAAATTCAGTACCTACGCGACATGGTGGATTCGTCAAGCCATTACCCGTGCGATTGCGGATCAAGCGAGAACGATCCGGATTCCGGTACATATGGTGGAGACGATCAACAAACTGATCCGCGTATCCAGGCAGCTGCTGCAAGAATTGGGGCGCGAACCAACGCCGGAAGAAATCGCTAAGGAAATGGATTTAAGCACGGATAAAGTCCGCGAGATTATGAAAATTGCTCAAGAACCCGTTTCTCTGGAGACGCCGATTGGTGAAGAGGACGATTCGCATTTGGGTGATTTTATCGAGGATCAGGAGGCTCTTGCTCCTGCCGACGCCGCGGCTTATGAACTACTGAAAGAACAGCTGGAGGATGTGCTTGACACGCTTACCGAGCGTGAAGAAAATGTGCTTCGGTTGCGCTTCGGACTGGATGATGGCCGCACAAGAACGCTGGAGGAAGTGGGTAAAGTGTTCGGCGTTACCCGCGAACGCATTCGTCAAATCGAAGCCAAGGCGCTCCGTAAGCTAAGACATCCAAGCCGCAGTAAACGATTAAAGGATTTCCTGGAATAAATGAGTTTTCACCCATGACCTTTCTGCCGGAAACGGCATTAAGGTCTAATTTTTTCTACGGCCCCGACCGATAAAATTAGGGTGTTGGAATTTTTTTGCACATTGCCGCCCGGGGTGAATGATCTGTGGATGAAAAAAAGAAGATTATCGTTAAGGAAATCGAGCATTGGCGGCGCAGTAAGCTGCTGCCTGAGCATTATTGCGACTTTTTGCTGAATTTGTATTTGGAAGAACATAACCAGAAACAATCCGGTGGATGGTTAGGCATTTCGCCAAAAGCAGTAAGAGACAGTAACTGGAAGATATGGATAATCGTTTTTGGCCTTTTGGCAATCATATCCTTTGTTTCACTTAATTTTAACTCTTTTGAATTTCCATTGCAAATTGGCGTATCGATTGTTTTTTTAATTATTTGTTATGTTATCGGGGCGGTAAAACGGGAAAAGTCGCCGTTGCTTTCCCATATTTTGTTTGGTGTGGCGTCTTTATTTTTGCTGTTTATCGGCGTGTACCTGCTGAAGCAGCATGATCTGAATACGCCAAATACGATAGTCGCTCACGTTGTTTTTTGCAGTTTCGTCTGGATTATGAGCGGCATTGCCTGCCGGCTGATCATTTTTCAGCTGTGCGGCTGGGTTGGGCTTGTCTTCGCTTATGGCTGGCTGCTGCATCATCAGCTGGATACGATTACATGGGGAACGCTGCAGCTTAGCTGGATTCCTCTGAGTTTCCTGTTTGTTTGGATCGGCTGGCTCGTGCATCAGAAGCTGAAGCAAGCCGGCATCGTCTTTTTGCTGCTGGGGTGTATCGTTTGGTTTATGCCGGAATTTTACGGTATTATGTATTCGGAGGTGCTGGGCAGCGAAGTGCTCCAGCTTTCATTGATGGGCAAGATCATCATAGGAGGCATCATGCTGTTTGCGCTCCGTAAAAAATGGACAGAGTGGGTTGCATAACATGATAAGGTTGTCTGAACGATTGCAGCGTATTGCGGAACGGGTGCCTTCCGGCGGCAAATTGGCCGATATCGGCTCCGATCATGCGCTGCTGCCTGCGTATTTGGCTATAAACGGAACCATTAGCCGCGGGATCGCCGGTGAAGTGAATACCGGCCCTTACGAAGCGGCATCTAAACAAATCGAGCAGTCCGGTGTCGGGCATAAGGTACAAGCCAGATTAGGGGATGGACTTGCGGTAATACAACCGGGAGAGGTGAATGTAATTACGATTGCCGGCATGGGCGGCAGTCTGATTTCGTCGATCCTGGAAGCGGGCAAAGAAAAGCTGAGCGGCGTCGAGCTGCTTATTTTACAGCCCAATGTAGGCGAAGAATTTGTCCGGGAATGGCTGCTGCGCAGCAATTGGAGCCTTCAATCCGAGCAGATCCTGGAGGAAGACGGCAAAATTTACGAGATCTTAACCGCGCAGCCGAAGCAGCTTGGTGCTTCCGGAGACGGGCTTTACGAACCGTTTATGCTAAATGGCGAGATTTCCGTGACCAAACAAGATTTGCTTCGCATGGGACCTTATTTGCTGCGAAATCCGAACCCCGTATGGATCAGAAAATGGGAGTCGGAGCTGGCGAAGCTCGCACAGATTTGCCGCCAATTAAGCCGCTCCGAACATACCGCCTCCCGGCAAAAGGAGCAAGAAATCCGTGAAATAATGCAACATATAGAGGAGGTGCTCGCATGTTTGCAAAAGGTCAAACCGTCATTCAATTAATGGAACGGCTCGCGCCGAAGCATTACGCGGTGCCGGACGATAAGATCGGATTACAGTTAGGCTCGCTGCAAAAAGAAATTCGCAGGGTGCTTGTCGCCCTTGATGTTACCGAAGATGTGGTGGCGGAAGCGATAAGCGGTCAAGTCGATTTGATCATCGCGCATCACGCGATTATTTTTCGGCCGCTCTCCAATCTGCAAACGGACACGCCTGCGGGAAGGCTTTATGAGAAGCTGATTAAGCACGATATTGCCGTGTATATCGCACATACGAATCTGGATGTCGCAGACGGCGGCATTAACGATATGATGGCCGAAGCGCTTGGTTTGACCGGCTTGTCTCACCTGGAGGACGTGCATACCGATAAATTGAAAAAGCTCGTTGTTTTTGTCCCGGAGGATCACCACGAAAAAGTGCAGATGGCGTTATTTCAGGCTGGCGCCGGTTGGATCGGCCAATACAGCCACTGCAGTTTCAATATCGAAGGCACGGGCACATTTTTACCGCAAGAGGGAGCACAGCCGTTTATCGGCAAGCAAGGCAAGCTGGAGCAGGTCAAGGAGCTCAGAATCGAAACCGTGGTGCCTCAAAGCATCGAGCGCAAAGTCATTCAAGCGATGCTGAAGGCGCACCCTTACGAGGAAGTGGCTTACGATTTGTATCCGATGGATTTGAACGGCCGTACATTCGGCCTAGGGCGTGTCGGCAAGCTGTCTGAAGCAGTGACGCTGCAGGAGCTGGCTGACCTGGTCAAACAGGCTTTTGATGTGCCTGCAGCCCGTGTGGTAGGGGATTTGAACCGCCAGGTGAAAAAGGTCGCCGTGCTCGGAGGCTCCGGCAGCCGCTACGTCCGGCATGCGTTATTTGCGGGAGCCGATGTGCTGGTGACCGGCGATATCGATTATCATACGGCGCATGATGCGCTGGCTGCAGGGATCGCTTTGATCGATCCCGGTCATAATATCGAAAAAATCATGAAGCGTGGCGTAGCCGACTATTTGCAGGCAAAGCTGGCTGAACAAAAATATGCGACTGAAGTTATTGCATCGGGAGTGCATACGGAGCCGTTCCAGTTTGTTTAAGGAAGCTGTTCCAGCAGTTGCAGTTGTATTTTGGCGTAATCCCTGATATACTGGCTTTTGCGCAAGAGAAGTTTGGCAGACAATCGCTGGCGGCTTAAGGCCGCGAGAGGAAAGTCCGGGCTCCATAAGGCAGGATGCTGGATAACGTCCAGTCAGCGCGAGCTGAAGGATAGTGCCACAGAAATGGACCGCCGATGGCGCGGATGTACTTCCGCGATCAGGCAAGGGTGGAACCGTGGTGTAAGAGACCACGAGGAGGTATGGCGACATACGTCCTGGTAAACCCCATCTGGAGCAAGACCTAATGGAACGCAGCCGTTCTTGAACGGCAGCCCTCGCCTGGGGCGCGTTCGGGTTGGTCGCTGGAGCGGATCAGCAATGGTTCGCGTAGATAGATGATTGTCGCTTCAATGGTGGGAGGGTGGTACCCGTTACGACCACTGGAAGCACAGAACCCGGCTTACGGCAAACTTCTCCAACCACGCATTTATTTAAATATCAGAACGCTTTTTGAGCCAATAACCGGCTGTATCCGGTTGTTGGCTTTTTGCGTTGATTAAGGTTTTCATGGAGCGCACCGGACTGGAATATAGGTGATTTTCGCAGGGAATTTGTCTACTCCAATTGTGCTTGGCAAACATACAGTGGTTAAGGTATATATACCCGGCGCATTTGGGGGACAATTCATCCGATAGTGGAGAGGTGATACGGAAATTGATTGAACTGGCGTTGGCTTTTAATGACAAGGACGGGAGTTATGCAGAACATGCCGGTGTCGTGCTTGCTTCCGTGTTTTACAATACAGAATCACAAATTCGGGTTCATATTTTGCATGACGACACGCTGCTTGAAGCTAACAAAACAAAGCTTATACAACTGGTGAAAAGCTTTCATCAGACGATTGACTTTATTCATGTGAACATTCCCATGGACCTGTTTGAGGCTGCCAGCAATGTGAAGGCGGTTAACATATGGACAATGGCCAGTATGTATCGTTTGCTGCTCCCCCAGCTAGTGCAAACGGAAAAGATCATTTATTTGGACTGCGACGTTTTGGTGAACCTGGATATAGCCGAGCTGTGGAATATCGAATTAAACGATGCGTATTTAGGAGCCGTCTGGGACCAAGGGATCCATGAAGTCGCACACGATATTATCCCTTGCGGTTTGAGTCCCGAGAATTACTTTAATTCGGGAATCTTATTGCTGGAGCTGAATAATATCCGCAATAAGCGTGATTGGTATGAAGGCATGCTGAACTTTTTATGGAGATACCCTAACAGCACTTTGCCTGATCAGGACTTATTGAACTCCGTTTTTGGCGAAAATTACTTGCAGCTCGATCTGCGGTTTAATCTGTTTAATCTTTCCTGTCCCGATCGCCAATACGATAATAAAATCGTTCATTTCAGCGGCGCTGAGAAGTGCTGGCATCCACAATCTCCCGGTGCCGAGCTGTACGCGCGATACCTTGACATGACTCCGTGGGGAACCATGTTCATAGAAGCGGGGGACACTGAATTATCCGAGCAGCAGTTTGATACCGCTAAGCTATCCGGCGAAAATGAATGGTTTGCACATTCCGTCCCCGAAGCATCAAGGGAGGAGAAGGAAACTGAAGCCGCTGACGAAACTGAACAAGCTGCTGAATGGAGCGGAGATTCTCCCTATATGACGGCTTCACACATACGGAAAGACAAGGAGATGCAAGGTTCGGCCCCTCCCCAACGGCTCTCCACAGGCCAAAGCAGTGAAATAAAGGGCAAAACCGGCACAGTAGTCAAAACGTTTCCTTCCGCCGCATCCCAAGCGCAGAAGCCGCCTAGGCACCAGCAACCGGCACGGGTGAAAAGAGCACCGATTCAAAAAAGCGGCATGACAAAAGCTTCGCCTCCTGCCAAGACTGTAAAAAAGAGTCCCAGGCAAAACAAGCAAAATAACAGCCCAGTAACGCCAGCCAGAGGAAAAATACAGAATCCGAAACGGAAAACGGTACCCCATCAAAGTACCCAAAGACCAAAAAGTAAAACTAACCTTTCAAATAAAAGGAAAATTTGGACCAATCCGGCTTTGTCTCGAGTATATTGGATCATTTAAGGCAAGTTGGCCCTCATGCGGAAAACCTGTCGAAAACACCGTTCATAAGATACAGCGCCGCTGCTCGTCTCATCTGTAACTTCTGCCGCGCGGAGGAGAGGAATACGGAAGGTGCATGGCGCCAGACCTTGGCGAGGATATAACCCGTGAGATCAACTAAAGCCCGATGGGCCCTTTTCAGGGATATCGGGCTTTAAGTTTCCAGCTATGGGGTAGGGGCCGTTTGTTGTTCGTTTCCGAACTTTTCGCGGATGGCGTCCAGTTCTCTTTCGGTCGTTTGCGGCCAATTGGTCAGCGAATTTTGGCTTTGGCCTGCGCTGTTTAGCGCTTGAACAACGTCGATCAACCCGAATCCGAAATATTTGTCTTTCCCTTGAGGACCGAGATCTTGCGCCGTTTGGCGGATGAGGTCCATGACCTCGGTATTTTTCAGCGCCGGGTTCACTGAGCGGATCAATGCCGCTAAAGCCGTCACATGCGGGCTGGCCATGGAAGTTCCGGACAATGCCGCGTATTGATTGTGCGGATACGTACTGGCGATGTTTACGCCGGGAGCAGCGGCATCGATATAATCGCCGTAGTTGGAGAAGCTGGCTTTATTGTTCTTGGCATCGGTGGCCGCCACGGCAAATACCTCTGGATAAGCCGCGGGATAGCCGGGGCGATCCGTGTTGTCATTGCCGCTTGCGGCAATCAATACGACGTCATGGTCATAGGCGTAACGAATGGCGTCATGCAAAAATTGGGCTTCCGCATAATTGCCGAGGCTCATATTAATGACTTTAGCGCCATGATCGGTAGCCCATATAATGCCTTGGGCAACTGAATACGTGCTGCCCGCACCGGTCTGGTCAAGCACCTTGACCGGCATGATGGGATTGTTCCAAGTCATGCCCGCGATGCCCAAACTATTGTTGACCAGCGCGGAGATGACGCCGGCGACATGGGTTCCATGACCGACATCGTCCAGCGGCGGAGACTTCGGATCAACAACGTTGATGCCGGATACCAGCTGAGCTTGCAGATCGGGATGATTCAGATCCACCCCGGTATCGACGATTGCCACTACGACATCTTTAGACCCCTTGTTAACCGACCAGCCCTTCTCCGTTTCAATCATCGGCAAATTCCATTGATACCGCTGATACAATACGTCGTTTGGCACAATGGCGTCGCTGGCAGGCGTTTCCGAGTCCATTCTCGGGACATCGTTGGTCATATATAAAAAATGCGGCTCTACATAAGCGACGTCCCATTTTTCAAAATAAGCCATCAGTTGCTTTGCTTCCATGTGCGCGGATTCGAATACATACGTATACCCAAGCTTGCGGTGGCCGCCGGCCCCGATTTCCGCTTGGATTTGCGCCAGCTCCGCTTGCGTAGGCTCCTGTTTAAACCTGACCACAACCTGGTTTGTATGATAATGGCTTGTTCCTTCGTTATCTTCCGGATGATCCACTTTCACGTCCTGCAGCGTTCTGGAATCGACGGATTCGACCTTGTAGCGGTTATCGGAAGGATAAGGAACAATACGCAAGTTTTTTTTCTGATGTTCGCTAACCTCTTTCAAGATCGTCTGCTGAACGACCCCAACTAAAGACGCGCCGCCTTCCGAGGGTTCTCCCAATACCAAATAAGTATGGTCATTCACATGGACCGACTGGGATTTAAAAGGCTTGCCGTTTTGCGCGGACTGCTTGGCTTGTTCCATAAGTTCGCGTGTTTGTCCGCTGACGGCGCTGTCGAGTTCCCCTGTTTTGACGCCTTGATCCAAAGTCTGATCTTTCCAGGAATAAATCAGCAGCTGCATATGCGGATGCAGCTGCTGCAGCTGCTTCAGCGCACTGCTTACATCTGCGGATTGGCGGATATGGCCAAGCGTATTTTGAAAGCTGATGCTGCATTGGTTGCGGCAAAGCTCATCGGTCAGCGACACGTCGCGGTCCAACAGCTGCTGCTTCATGCTGATTTCGGATGCGGGACTTACGGTCTCAGGTCCGATCTGCTCCCCACGGGGAAAAAGCAGGGCTCCGCCTGCCAGCAGAAGCGCAAACGATACGATGTATTTTCCTTTGTTCATAGGCCGAATGCCTCCTTATATGACAACGCCAAACATGTTGCTGTTAGAATTCCCGATTGTCGTTCCGTTTACAGGAACACATTTTTCCATTGAGAGCAGATTGTATGTTCAAAAATTTCAAAATCGTCGAATAGTTTATTTACATATTACTTTTAACGTCGATTTGTGGTAGGATGAGAGTAAAGTACTTGCTTAACATCAAAGTGGTATTATCGTTTACGATTCTCAAGGAGGTCTTTTGTGAATGGCCGTGCATAATGTGAAAAATGTATGTGAAACTACAAGAGCGAAACTCGCTGAAGCAACTCAAAAAATGGAAACGTTTTTGAACCAACATTCGCTTCCGCTGCTCAACGTGGAAAACGATGGGGCGATGGAAGAGTTTTACCGTGCTTATTTGCAGGATACGAGACATTTGCTCGTGTTTAGCGAAGTTGCTTATGAGAAGCTTGGAGTCGCTTTGCGCCGTCCGACTTTCAACACCGAATACGCCGAGAAAGTGCTGTACGAAGTGTATCACAGCTGCGTCAACAACTTCTTTTATCCGAAAAATGAATGTTATTCCGAAGATGGCCGTTATGCGTATACAGGTCAGGATGCCATTCGTTTCCGCAAAAAGCCAAGCCGCGATGTGCGGAATTTGACTGTGGAGTTGTCCAAAATTTTCGAAGATCTTCGTGAGGAATTGTCCTATTACGAAACCGACTACATTACGCAAAAAAGAATGCAAGGCGAGCGGGTTTAAGTTTTATTCGAATTGTCTCAAGTGTTCTTGACTATACACGTCAGAGATGCTCATTTACGGGCATCTCTTTTCTTTTGGCGTTAGATTATGCCAGCTGCGGCGGTACGGCGCGGTGGGAGAATATTCTGTCCCCGAAACCGGGTACCATGGTTAACGGGGTGATGACGATGGATAAACCGATAGTGAAGTGCAGCGTCGCCAACTGCGAATACTGGGCGCAGGGGAACCGCTGCGGTGCCGATCTGATTATGATTGATATCGACAAGCATGCCAACGCCACATTTACCGAAGAATTCGCCGGAGAAAGCTTTGATGACGATCATACCGACAAAGCGGCGGACTCGCGCAGCACTTGCTGCCATACGTTTAAGCCCAAAGCCGCGAAATGAAAGAGGATGACAAAACGCTCTTTCAGAAGGATCAGATCCGGCGGGAAGCAGGATTAGGGGATTCCGACGTTGAGTTTGCCGCGGATGCGGCGCCCGTTCCATTTGGCCGTACGGTATTGCCTAGAGGGGAACATGCGGAGGAAGAAGCTGCAAGAGGGAATAATTTATTTACGCAAAGCAAAGCTGTAGGTTATGCTGCAATCATTTTTGCCGTAATTTCCTTGTTTCAATGGCCTGCTCCATTAGGTTCTACAGCGATTCTGCTAGGATTTTTCGCTTTTGTGCAGGGCAGCCGTTTCCTTGGAGCCAGTGCTATGATACTTGGGCTTATATCTCTTGGCGGGTACATTTTGTTAACGTCCAATTATGTGTAGAAAGTCCAGTTGGATTGCTGCTGCCGGTTAGAAGGCAGCAGTTTTTTCTGCTTTTTCAGCTTTTTAAGATAAGGGGCTAGTTCTTTGCCGCGGTTGTGTGTAAAATAAAGACATATACTAATCGCCGGGAGTTGCCCATGAACATTGAACCGAGTGTCATGAAAGAGCTTTTGAAGCTGGAATTGCTGAACAAATCTACTCTGCTATCCAATGGAAACACCAGTACCGGCAATGAGACCAGCGGAGGAACCTTCTCCGGAATGCTTCAGCAGCTGATGAACCCGTCCGCCGCCGCTGCCAATGAAGACGATGCGCCATCCTCCAAATCAGGAGTAAAAGGACAACTGGACGCATTGCTCGCAAAAAGCGGGTATTGGAGCCAAAATACGGCGGCAAGTAAGCCGACCGATTTCGAATCTTACATACAGCAGGCAAGCGGAAGATTTGGCGTACCGTCGAGTTTGGTCAAAGCGGTCATCCATGCCGAGTCGGCATTTAATCCGCAGGCGGTTTCGCGAGCCGGAGCTAAAGGGCTGATGCAGCTGATGGATGAAACGGGCCAAGGTTACGGCGTGACGGACCCTTTTGACCCGCTGCAAAATATTTCGGCCGGAACAGGGTTCCTGTCCCATCTGCTGGCTAAATACAACGGCAATGAAGGAATGGCCTTGGCCGCATATAATGCAGGGCCCGGGCGGGTAGATAAGCTTGGCATCGCCAATGACAACGAGTTGATGAGCAAGCTGCATCTTTTGCCGCAAGAAACCCAGCAATATATCGGTAAAGTGTTAGGTTTGAAGTCCAATTACCAATCAGACTTGTCATAGGACCTGATTTAAGCTTTAATGAAAAGAGGCTTAAAGATGGCCTTTTTTTCATGTTTTCATGAAAGTTTGCATTTACGGGGGATAGGAATGTTATATTTTGATTACGCCGCAACTACGCCTCCTTATGATGAAGTGGTCGATACGGTCGCGGAAGTGATGAGAACACATTACGGCAATCCCTCCTCTCTTCACCGGCTTGGAGTGGATGCAGAAGCGCTGATAGAGCGGGCGCGGCAGGCGATCGCACAAACGATCGGCGCAAGCGCGGCCGATATTTTGTTTACAGGCAGCGGTACGGAAAGCAACAATTTGGCCATATTCGGGGCTCTTCGCCGCAACGGCAACATAGGGCGGCATATTATAACGACTGCAATCGAACACGCTTCCGTTTACGAGACATTTCAAAGATTGGAAGCGGATGGCTTTCGCGTCACTTATTTGCCTGTCGATGAAACCGGCCAAATACGGATGAAAACACTTGAGGCCAGTTTATCCGAGGATACCGCATTAGTCAGCGTGATGTATGTCAACAATGAAATGGGACGTATTCAGCCGGTCGCACAGATCGGAGAACTGCTGCGCAGCTATCCGAAAGCGCTGTTCCATGTGGACGCGGTGCAGGCATACGGCAAGCTGGCTGTGCGGCCGAAGGAACTAGGCATCGATTTGATGTCGTGTTCCGCCCATAAACTTCGGGGGCCCAAAGGGACCGGTTTCCTATACTGCCGTTCCGGCCTCGAACTGGAGCCGCTGCTGCGTGGCGGCGGACAAGAACGGGGAGTGCGGTCGGGCACGGAAAATGTGCCGGCCATCGTGGGTATGGCCAAAGCGGCGCGGCTTGCCGATGAACGCAGGGAAACTTTTCTGGAGCAGACTCGCATGTTGCGCAAGATATTGGTTCAGGGAATCAGCCAAATCCCGGAGCTGCAAATAAACGGTTCGAAGCATGAAGAAGACATGGCTTCGCATATTGTTCATTTTTCTTATCCGGGTATGAAGTCGGAAGTTGTAGTACATGCTTTAGAACAACACGGGGTTTTCGTCTCGTCACGTTCGGCATGTTCTTCCCGGGAAACGGTTCCCAGCCGGGTGCTGACCGCAATGGGCTGCGATCGTGAGCACGCCATCAGCGGGTTGCGTATCAGCTATGGGCTGGAGCATTCGGTTCAGGACGCGGAAATGCTGCTTAGCGCGCTGAAGCGGGTTGTTATGCAGCTTAGCGGGACAACAGGACAGAGGAACAGACGGAGGTAAGACATGTTGCCCGACGGCATTGTAATCAGATTAGGTGAGCTGACTTTAAAAGGGCGGAATCGCCATCGTTTTGAGCATAAAATAGTAAAGGATATACGCAGAGTAACAAGAGCTTTCAGCAAAATCGTCATGGAGCAGCAGTTCGGCCGCGTTTATGTGACGTTAAACGGAGAACCGTACGAAGGGGTCGCGCAGGAACTCAAGAAGGTGTTTGGTCTCTCGTCGTTTAGTCCCGTTTATTATACGGAATCCGAACTGGATACGATCAGGAGCAAAGCGTTATCCTTGTTAACCAGCGAATCCGTCAAACCGGGCACATTTAAAGTGACCGTACGGCGCGCGGACAAAAACTTTCCTTACGATTCGCAGGAAATGAACCGCCTTGTCGGCGGGTATATCCTGCAGGCGGTGCCGGGATTAAAGGTGGACGTTCATCGGCCCGATGTGGATATTCGCGTCGAGCTTCGCGAGGACAGAGCTTTTGTGTATTCCAAGATGGTGGAAGGCACCGGCGGTTTCCCGCTGGGGACCAACGGCAAGGCGCTGCTAATGCTCTCCGGAGGGATCGACAGCCCGGTTGCCGGCTGGCTGGCGATGAAGCAGGGACTTGAGCTGGAGGCCATTCATTTTCACAGCTACCCTTATACCAGTGAAAGATCGCAAGAGAAGGTCAAGGATCTTGTCCGCAAACTGGCGGAATATGCGGGGCCGGTTACGCTGCATATGGTGCCTTTTACGGAAATACAAACCCGGCTGGTACAGGATTATAACGATAATTTGTTAATTACGATCATGAGAAGAACGATGTTCCGCATCGCCGAACAAATTGCAGGCAGCTGCGGGGCCATGGCGATCGTCACCGGCGAAAGCCTTGGTCAAGTGGCTAGCCAAACGCTGCCCAGTTTACATGCCATCGGCCAGTCGGTCAGCATTCCCGTGTTACAACCGCTGATTTTTACCGATAAACAGGATATTATTACGATAGCGGAGCAAATTGGAACTTATCCGATTTCCATACTGCCGCATGAAGATTGCTGCACCGTATTCCTGCCGCCGTCGCCCAGCACGAACCCGAATCTGAAAGTCGTACAGGCGATCGAACGCAGCCTGCCGTGGCTGCCCGAACTGATCGAGCAAACCGTGCAGCAAACGGAGGCGATTCAAGTGGGACCGGGCGAGCCGGACCGGTTTGAAAATTTATTTTAAAAAAGATGAAACCCTGGTCGCTCGTCCGCGTAATATTGAAATTGGAAGCGTAAAACAAGTTGTCACTTTGAACTAGGGAAAGGAAGCGTATCATGCTGGATTGGTTTTTATTGTTTTTGCAAATTATGCTCATTAATATTGTGTTAAGCGGAGATAACGCGGTTGTTATCGCCATGGCAAGTAAAAAGCTGCCGATTTCCCAGCGCAATAAAGCCATTTGGTGGGGAGCGTTTGGCGCTGTCGGGCTGCGCTTGATCCTGACGGTAGTAGCGGTGTATGTGTTAAGTGTGCCTTACATTCAGGCGGCAGGTTCGTTATTGCTGCTGTGGATCGCGGTTAAGCTGCTGATCGACGATGACAGCCACGCGAATGTGAAGGAAGCTTCTACGCTGGGCGGAGCCGTTTGGACGATTATTGTCGCAGACTTTGTCATGAGCTTGGATAATGTGCTTGCAATTGCCGCCAAAGCCGATAATGACCTGCTTGTCATCATTCTCGGGATTGGCTTAAGTATCCCGATTATCGTCTGGGGAAGTACGCTGGTCATGAATCTTCTGAACAAGTATCCGATTCTGATCTATATTGGCGCAGGGATCCTTGGATATACCGCAGGTGAAATGTTCATGAAAGACCATGCGGTCGTGGATTTCCTGTTCGGCAACTCGGAGATGGTTCATTGGATGATTCCGGCGGTAACGACCATTGCGGTCGTCTTGATCGGTGTGCTTAAGCGGCTTGCTTCCCGCAAAGCCAAACATGCTTAATATGGATACATAACCGGAACCGCCCGCTCGATAAGAGCAGGCGGTGTTTTGTTTTTCTGGCATTTTATTCATGGTTCGGATACACTATTTGTGAAAGAGTGTCGAATTTGGAGAGGAAAGGACGAATATAAAGATGCTGCGTAACCGTTATTCTATCGGGATTATCCTTATTGCGATCGCGGTTGTACTTTTGCTGGGCAAGGTGGGCGTGTTTTCTTTTCTGGGCTGGCTGCTCTGGCCTCTGCTTGTGCTGGCCGCGGGTGGTTTGCTACATTGGTTATATTTTGGGAAAATGCTTCCGGCTGCAGTCGTCATTCCCGGCGGGATGCTCATTACATACGCCGTTATGTTTTTTTTGTGCAATTTGTTTGGCTGGCACCTTATGAAGTATATTTGGCCGGGATTTATTTTTGGCGTTGCCGTGGGACTTTACGAATATCAGATGTTCGAACGTTTTGTTCCGCGAGGAGTGATGACCGCATCCATCGTGTTGGCTGTCGTATCGGCGGCATTGTTCGGAATGATGCTGCTGGTTACATTAGGCGTTTATTTTATCGTCATCGGGTTGCTGGTAGTGGGTATTGTGCTGATTACACGCCGTTCCAAAACATGGTGATTGTAAATATCATATAAATATTGGCTGATCTCCTTGCTTTTTGCGTAAAATATACGTATAGTACGAAAGTGGAGCTTATTTTGCTTAAATTAAACAAAGGGGTTTTATTATAAATGCATTCCAGAGATCACATACGCAATATTGCCATCATTGCTCACGTTGACCATGGCAAAACGACACTCGTAGATAAATTGCTGCAGCAATCCGGGACTTTCCGCGAGCACGAAGCCGTTCAAGAACGGGCTATGGATTCCAACGACTTGGAACGGGAACGCGGCATTACCATTCTGGCAAAAAATACGGCAATCCATTATAAAGATTTCTTGATCAATATCGTGGATACTCCCGGACACGCCGACTTCGGCGGAGAAGTGGAACGGATTATGAAAATGGTTGACGGCGTTTTGCTTGTTGTCGACGCGTTTGAAGGCACAATGCCGCAAACGAAGTTTGTTTTACGTAAAGCGCTGGAGCAGAACCTGACGCCAATCGTTGTCGTGAACAAAATCGACCGTCCTAACGCGCGTCCTGCCGAAGTGGTGGACGAGGTGCTTGACCTCTTCATCGAGTTGGGCGCCAATGACGATCAGCTGGAGTTTCCGGTCGTTTACGCATCTGCTTTGATGGGGACTTCAAGCTTGCATCCGGAACCGGAAAAGCAGGACTCCAACATGGAAGCTTTGTATGAAACGGTTGTCAGCCATATCCCTTCGCCAACGGAAGATGTGGATTTGCCGCTGCAATTTTTAGTCACGCTGATGGATTATAACGAATATTTGGGCCGTATCGGCATCGGCCGCGTCAATCGCGGTAAAATTCGCCAAGGCCAGCCGGTAGCGGTCATGACCCGCGAAGGCGGCATGAAACAAGCGCGGATTGAGAAGTTGTTTGGTTTCCAAGGTTTGAAGCGGGTTGAGATTGAAGAAGCCGGAGCCGGCGACATTATCGCTATTGCCGGGATTAAAGAAATCAATATCGGCGAAACGATTGCCGATCCGGCCAATCCGGAGGCATTGCCTGTTCTGAAAATCGACGAGCCGACGCTGCAAATGACTTTCCTCGTAAACAACAGTCCGTTTGCCGGCCGTGAAGGAAAATGGGTTACTTCCCGTAAGCTTCGTGAGCGTCTGTATAAAGAGCTGGAGACTGACGTATCCTTGCGTGTAGAAGACACCGACAGCCCGGACGCGTTTATCGTATCCGGACGCGGCGAGCTGCACTTGGGCATTCTGATCGAAAATATGCGCCGTGAAGGCTTTGAAATGCAAGTTTCCAAGCCGGAGGTTATTATCCGTGTAGTCGACGGTCAGAAGATGGAACCGGTCGAACGCCTTATTATCGACGTGCCGGAAGAAAGTATGGGTTCGGTTATGGAAAGCCTTGGCAGCCGTAAGGCGGAAATGGTGAACATGATCAATAATGGCAGCGGCAATGTGCGTCTGGAATTCCTGATCCCGGCCCGCGGATTGATCGGCTACCGGACGAATTTCCTGACGCTGACGCGTGGTTACGGTATTATGAACCATGCCTTCGACAGCTATGGTCCTTATGCCGGCAGCGGCGTAGGCGGCCGCCATGAAGGCGTGCTTGTGTCGAGCGAAAACGGCAGCGCGACGTTATACGGCATTTTGTCCATAGAGGACCGCGGCATCTTGTTCCTGGAGCCGGGTGCGGAAGTGTACGAAGGGATGATTGTTGGCGAGCATAACCGCGACAATGACATCATCGTTAACATTTGTAAAGAAAAGCAGCTGACCAACGTCCGCTCCGCAACAAAAGAAGATACGGTGAAGATGAAGACGCCACGTCTGTATTCGCTGGAGCAGGCTTTAGAATATTTGAACGATGACGAATATTGCGAAATTACGCCGAAATCGGTACGCTTGCGCAAAAAAATATTAAACAAAAGCGAACGTGAAAGAGCGGAGAAGCACCGCAAGATGGCGGAAGCGAACGCTTAAGCAAACGGATAGGAAGCGCCGGCCGATGCCAGCGCTTCTTTTTTTTGCCGGAAGATTGTTGTAAGATGAAAGCTGGACATAAATGAGAGAGGATGGGGCCGTAGTGTATGAGTGGTTTCGTCAGCATCCGTGGCTGGCCTTTGTACTGATTTATATTATGGTTGCTTATGTTTACAATAAAGTGTTCCGTACCCGCAAGCTGCCTGTACTGAAAAGTTTGATCGTTTATTTGCTGTTGGGTGTGGGCAGTGTGATGCTGCTGGTGTTCCAGGTTGACGCCGAACTGCCGATCGTCCCTTGTTTGGCGGTTGCGATCGGACTTATGTTTATGGTCCGAATCCGTTATTGGGTTCAGGACCGCGCCGCAAAAAAATAAGTCTGCACAGGAGGAGAAGGGGATGTCTGCATATTGGTTGACACCGCTAGTTCCCGGGAGCGGCGCCATATTGGGTTCCGAGCGTATCCGGCTGCAGCCGGAAGCGGAAGCGCAGCATTTTCGGCGCATATTGACAGCGCTGCATCCGCGGCTGCTGTTAAGTTTTAAAGCCAATCTGCTGTTGAGCGACGATGCTTTGTTGGCATGCGGGGTGGATGAGCTGCCCTTCTCTCTCGATAATGGCGAAGAGATTCATTTTACGACGGGGGATATGGAGTTGTCGCATTGCGCCGAAGCCTACATGGATCGTTTGCTTGGTATAGCTGAGTGCCAGTCGCTGTTGTCGCTGCTCGACAAGGATACTTTTGCCGAGCCGGTCAGCAGTTGGCTGTCGCTGATGATAGCATGGCTGAATCAAGGTTACCACGTAATGTTATTGCAAGAGGAGGGGACTTAAGGTGAATCTTCAGGATGCGCTGTTTAATTGGCTGCAAATCAAACTGGTTGCGGAAGGCCGGGAAGAGGATGGCGCGGCCCGCGATACGCTTGCTTTTTTTGAAGAAATATTGCGGGACGATCATAAGCTGAATTCCTTCCTAGTGGACCGTGCGGATGAAACGATGTATCACGTAAGGTACGAGCTGGACGGTAAAAGCAAAATCCAAATGTTCGACCGTGAACTCGCCGACCAGTTGCTTTCGGATATTAATTCCAATCCTAAATATAATGAATGACATAACTGTCCGGGACCCGCGATACAATAAGGATATATTGCGTGAAGGGAGTGTCACCGGATACATAAAATGCCTATTTGTACGAGGTTGCGCATCCGCTCAGTAGAAGCATGGATTCGGATATGATATAATTTTAGTGTAACAACATGCAGTTGCTTACGATGTCAGCATTGGCTTCACCAATGCTCAGCTTATGCTTTCGGAGTAGTTTTGCTATCGCAAAACTTGTAGGAGGAGATTTAATGGCAGAAACAATCACAGTTCTTTCGGAGCAATTATTTGCAGAACTGCAGGCAGAATCTTTTGCGCTGCTCAGCACCATCGATCATGAAAGCGGTGCGCCTAGCACCAATGCGATTTCCTGGCTTTTTGCCAAGGATTCGGGAACCGTGCGGTTTGCGCTGGATCAACGTTCCCGCATCGTGGCGAATATCCGCAAAAATCCGCTGGTCAACTTGACGTTTGTCGGCGCAGGTTCGGTCCATGCCATTTATGGCGAAGCCCGGGTGGCAGCGGAAACGCTTGAAGGCGTCCCGTTCAAACTTGCTTGCTTTGATATCGGCATCACTGCGGTGCGCGATGCGATGTTTTACGGCGCCCGTATTTCCGTTGCGCCTGAATATGAAAAAACCTACGATAAACGTGCGGCTGAGAAGCTGGACACGCAGGTGTTTGACGCCATGAAAAAAGCCTAGACTTTACAGTCGCAGGCTTTTTTTGTCTAATTTAGATATACGCCGGTTATAAATTAGGATCGCCCAGCTTTGGATTGGGCGGCGGATTCGACGTATCCCGCGGCATCTGCGGAACAATGCGGCCGATGATAGCGCCGAGCTCTTGGGCGAAACCGCTGATCGGTTTCCCGTTCATCGTCTGATCCCGCACGTTTTTGATTCTTTGCGCCAGATCCATATCCGCTGTGACAATCGCGTCGGCACCGTAAGGATCTTTGCGGAGCGCTTCGGCTACGGAATATTTAATGGTCCCGACATGGGCTCTATCGACATCGGGAGGAACATTGATTCCTACAACGGCCGTATTGCCGAATACGACGCAATTTGCGCCTTCTACCTGCGGGACGCTGTCGGCAAGCTGCTCCAAATGCCGGGCTACCGCTTGAGGGTCTGTTATCTGTTTTTTTTGCGGGGCGGTTTGCTTGACCTGTATCTGCCCGTTCGGATTACTACCTGGGGAGGAGGAAACTCCATTTTTCGCTGCCTGATTGCAGCCTGACAGCACTGCCAATAGCAGAATAACGAACACAGCTATCCTCATATACCATCGTTCCTTTCTATTCCTGAATTGCTTTGGTTAGTTTGTCCTAGCAGGATTCTTGGTATGCAAGCTGATAACCAAAAGGCAAGATGCCATGCTTTGAAAGCAAGCGTTTCTCGCGTATAGCTTAAGCAGAAGCTTACGAAGCAAACTTTCCGCTTACGGAAAGCTCACAGGAGGGGACTCATATGAGAAAAATTTATGTTTTGGATACAAATGTGCTTTTACAGGATCCAAACTCGATTTTTGCGTTTGAGGATAACGAAGTGGTTATACCTGCCATCGTGCTTGAAGAAATCGACTCGAAGAAACGGAATGCCGATGAAATCGGACGTAATGCCCGGCAAATTTCACGGATGCTCGATAATCTGCGGACAAGAGGCCGCATTCATGACGGAATTAAGCTGGACAACGGAGGCAAGCTCAAGGTAGAACTCAACCACCGCAGCTTTATGAAGCTCCAAGAGGTGTTTGGGGAAATAACAAGCGACAACCGCATTCTGGCGGTTGCATTAAATTATCATCTGGAAGAGCAGGAACAGACCGATCCAAGGCCGGTTATCATTGTCAGCAAAGATACGCTTGTACGTATCAAAGCGGATGTTCTCGGACTGCCGGCAGAAGATTATTTAACGGATCGGATCGTTAATGCCTCAGACATGTTTATGGGTTATTTGACACTTCGCGTTCATCCTTCCGTTATCGACGAATTTTATACGTACCGGTTTTTAAGCGTTCCTGCCCTGAATCTCGGTTACCCGCTGCATCCTCACGAATTTGTAATTTTGCGGGACGAGATGGGCACCTCGAAATCCGCTTTGTTGAAGGTAAATGCAGAGGGGAAAAAGCTGGAGCCGCTGTATTTAAGCAATGAGCCGATCTGGGGAATCGCAGCCCGCAATGCGCAGCAGCGGATGGCGCTGGAGCTGCTGCTGAGCGATGACATACCGCTTGTCACGTTAACCGGGAAAGCCGGAACAGGCAAGACGCTGCTTACGCTGGCGGCCGGTTTGATGAAGGTGGAGGATGACCGGAAATATAAAAAGCTGCTGATCGCAAGACCGGTAGTTCCAATGGGAAAAGATATCGGCTATTTACCGGGCGAGAAAGACGAGAAACTTCGTCCGTGGATGCAGCCGATTTACGATAATTTGGAGTTTTTATTTGACACGAAAAAACCGGGCGACATCGACAAGGTGCTTGCCGGTCTCGGCAGCATTCAGGTCGAAGCGCTCACTTATATACGCGGCCGTTCCATTCCCGGCCAGTTTATCATCATCGATGAAGCGCAGAACTTGTCCAAACATGAGGTGAAAACGATCGTTTCGCGGGTTGGAGAAGGCAGTAAAATCGTGCTGCTCGGCGATCCCGACCAGATCGATCATCCTTACTTGGACGCATCCAGCAACGGTTTGACTTATGTAGTCGAGAAATTTAAGGAGCAGCAGATCAGTGGACACATTACGCTGGAGCGTGGCGAACGCTCGCATCTGGCTCAGCTCGCCGCGGATTTATTGTAACGGACTTATTTATAGTTAATAATCAGTAAAAAGCCCCCGGGCCGCCAATCTCTAACAAAGAGATGCGGCGGCCCGGGGGCTTCTTTGCTTTACGTTTTCAATAAAAACCGTGATGTCTGCCCACATAATCGTAAAAATGTTTACGTATCCCCGATTTTTCCCAAGCGGCTGGGGAAATGAACAGCGGTAAATAAAAACGTTTAAGCATGGGTTGGACCCTCCTGTCGAATGGTATAGGTTAAGTAAATACGGTCCACCTTTATTATAGTCTAAAATTCGGATTTTTTGCATAAAAAAAGGCTTTAATAAACAACATAACTACTGGTAAATCAATCTAAATGAGGGGGCCTATGATGAATACGAAAATGCTGCTAGTCAACGTAATCGTGATCCTGCTGATCATCGCCGGGTTGGGAGCTGCGGTTTATTATTACAACCAGTCCGCCAATTACATAAGTACGGACAATGCTCATGTAGACGGACAACAGGTGACGATCGCGGCTACAACTTCGGGAAAGTTAACCGATTGGAGCGGTCAAGTGGGTAAAACGTTCAATTCCGGAGAACGCGTCGGCAGTGTGACATTGCTCGGACAGCCGACTCCAACAAAGGTGGACATTGAAGCCCCTGTCAGCGGAACGATCGTTCAACAATCCGTTGTGCCCAATTCGTTTGTGTCTGCAGGTTCCGCTCTAGCGCGCGCTTACGATTTGAACAGCTTGTGGGTCACGGCCAATATTGAGGAAAAGAACTTCAACAACGTGAAGCTGGGCCAAACGGTCGATGTATACGTCGATGCCTTTCCAGGTACGGTTCTGAGCGGCAGAGTGGACAAAATCGGGCTTACGACAACGGGAACGTTTTCCTTGATGCCTTCCTCCAATACCAACGCAAATTATACGAAGGTGGCGCAGGTGCTGCCCGTTACGATTGTGCTGGACGGCTATAAAGGTGTGGCATTGGCTCCGGGAATGAGCGTTACGGTACGTATTCATATTTAAGGGGGCCGGGAGATGGCGGAGAAGCAAGTTGCAGTCGGAGGAACGCTTGCCGTTTTGATGGTCGGCGCTTTCGTGACCATATTGAATCAAACGCTGCTGAATGTCGCGCTTCCGCATATGATGACAGACTTCAATATTTCCGCAACGACGGCGCAATGGCTGTCTACGGCGTATATGCTTGTCAATGGGGTGTTAATCCCTATATCGGCGTATCTGATCGCTACATTAGGCACCAAAAAGTTGTTTGTGCTGGCGATGAGTATATTCACGATCGGGTCGGTCGTCTGCGCGATCGCGCCGAATTTTTCGGTGATGCTGCTTGGCCGCGTGCTGCAGGCATGCGGGGCGGGAATCATGATGCCGCTTATCATGAGCGTGTTCCTGACGGTGTTTCCTCCTGAAAAAAGAGGCACGGCGATGGGCTCGATTGGTATTGTCATGATTTTTGCTCCGGCTGTGGGGCCAACGCTGGCCGGCTGGATCGTACAAAATTACACGTGGCGGATCTTGTTTATTATGGTGGTCCCGCTTGGATTATTGTCCGTGGCGTTAGGCTTTCGCTTTATTGCCAATATCATTAAGCCAAGCTTTCCGAAATTCGACGGCTGGGGTGCAGTGACCTCGACGCTTGGTTTCGGCGGCTTGTTGTACGGCTTCAGCGAAGCGGGCAGCAAGGGCTGGTCCAGCTTTGTGGTCATCGGTTTTCTGATTCTGGGGGCTATCTTTACGCTGATCTTCGTATTGAGGGAACTGAGAGTGGATCAGCCGCTGCTGGAAATGCGCGTGTTTCAATACAATATTTTTACGTTAACGACAATTATCGGAGCGGCGATCAATTTGACCATGTTTGGGGCGATGATCCTGCTGCCGATCTACTTGCAAAACATTCGCGGTTTTACGCCGCTTCAGTCCGGCTTGTTAATGCTTCCGGGAGCGCTGCTGATGGGGGTGATGTCGCCGATTTCAGGAGCCTTATTCGACAGAATAGGAGCCAGACCGCTGGCCATAGTGGGATTGATTATTACCGCTCTGACAACATGGGAATTTGGCAAGCTGACTTCCGAGAGCACATACGGGCATATATTAATGCTTTATACGGTGCGCAGCTTTGGCATGTCGCTGATCATGATGACCGTTCAAACGGCCGGTTTGAATCAAATTCCGCAGCAGCTCAGTTCTCACGCCACGGCGATGTCGAATACGATGCGGCAAATATCCGCTTCCATCGGCACGGCGCTGCTGGTTACCGTCATGTCTTCGCGTACGACGGTGCATATGGGCGATTACAGCAACAATATTACGTCAAACCAGCCGCAGATCGTGGACATGCTGGGAGGCCTTACAGCGGCGATGGCGGCCATGGCGGGAGTTCCCGTTCAAGCGGCGGAACCGCTGGCCATATCGACATTGTATGGCCTGGCTATGAAGGAAGCGACCATCAAAGGAATCAATGACGCATTTGTCGTCGCCACCATATTCGCTATCATTTCCTTGGTGCTGTCTTTGTTTATTTCCAACCCGAAGAAAAAACAGGCGCACAGCCTCCCTACCGCTAAAGCAGAACTCGTCGGTGAACCTGTCAAATGATTTAACGTTAAAGAAAGGGGCTTATTATGAAAATCTATGTTGTATACGACAGTGAAAACGGCCACACCGATGCGCTGGCGCAGTCCATTGCGGAAGGAGCCCGCCAAGCGGAAGGGGCTGAAGTGTGGATCCATCATGTGCATGAAGCGGACATCTATCAATTGGAGCAGATGGATGCGATCATCTGGGGCTGTCCCGGCCATTTCGGTTCGATCAGCGCGGGACTGAAAGCATGGATTGACCGGCTGGGGTATTTGTGGGCAAACGGGAAGCTGATCGGCAAGCTGGGCGCTGTATTTTGTACGACGGCGACGATCCATGGAGGGATTGAAACGACCCTCCTGAACCTGATAACGCCCATGCTGCACCAGGGAATGATTATCGTCGGATTGCCGGGGAACATTAAGGAGAACGCGCTTTACGGGTCTTATTACGGGGTAGGCGTGAGCTGCCCGGTGGAGTTGTCGCCGGCCGATCCCCCCAATTTGCCGACGGCAAACGATTTGGCGCTTGGCCGGGCGCTGGGCAGACGGGTGGCGGAGCTCGCCAAAAAATTGCATTAACTACAAAACATCGGGCGGGGCAGGTGAAAAAACATAATGTTGTATACAATTATAGCGGTTGTAGTGGTCGCAATTATTTTTTTGGTCGTCTACAATATGCGGGCGGCTAAGAAGGGCAATTCCCAAGCGAACATGGCTCGAAAACCGACGGCAGATGCCGAGCCGAAGATGGACAAGGTGCAGGCCGAGAGCGTACAGGTCAAACCGGAGCAGGGTGAGCCGGTTTTACAAGCGGAGCCAAGCCAGCCTGACCGTACGGAAACGGCCAGCGGCGGTGAGATGACGGCCCAAGAAAGCGGCCCTAACCGGCAGCAAGCGGTTAAAGGTTATAAAAAACATAACGACAACCAATACAGACAAGCTTTGCGCCAGTTCTCCACCCAAGAGGAGAGCGTCGGCAAAGAGGATGCTTCGATTCCTGAAGCGCCGGTCATGAACAAAGACGACGATTTCCGGGAAGCGCTGCGTTCGATTTCCAAACAAGACTAAATCTTGCCGCGGCCGCCCTATGCAAGTGTAAAAGAGAGGAGGATACCCGATGGCAGATCAGTTCGCAAACGAGGAACAGGATTTGGAAGCGATGAACAGCGACGAACAGTTTAGGCAAGCCATCAGAAATTTTGCAGGCATGGATGTGGAACAGTTGAACCCGCAGCAGCCAGCGGATGAGGAGCAAGATCAGCTGCTGTAAGGGCGCCGCGGCCCAATATCAGTCGATAAGCTGAATGCTGCAGTTATACGCCTTAGCGATGCCGCTCATCAGATCCGCCAAATGCGCTTCGACGGCATAATAAGATTCGCCGTTTCTTGTGGACCGCGCTTGCAGATGCTCCTCCATCTGCAGCAAGGCAAGCCGGCGGTTGTCTTCCGTCCCTTCCGAAAGACGGAACAAAAGGATCTGGTCCGCATAGACATATGCATGTTCGAGGCGAGTGACCAGACCGAAGTCGGTAAACGTTGGAGCCAGCTCGGTTCCGGCATCAAGCAGAATCAGCTCAAGTTCTTCGTATTCGACATGGTATTTGTTCATGATACCGCCCGCCTCATCGCGAATAAGCGGCTCGTCGTAGATAAGCAAATCTTTGTCCCGATCGAAGGGCGGCGCGTCTGCCGCCAGCGCTTTTACAATCTGAGCGTAAAATCCGGGACGCTTGGCGTCCGGCAGATCCATTATCAAAGCGTACATTCGTTTCAATGGGTGCACCAGCCTTTTCAAGTCTAAAGGGCGAATTTGAGTTGTATGCTGAGTTTTCCTTCTTCCATCGACATGCCTGTCACCTGCAGGAAGGAGGCGAGTTTCTGCGGATAAATGCCGAGATCGAAATCTTTCTCCAGCGAGGAAATCGTCGTTTGCGGCAGCTGGAAGCCGTTAAACAGCAGCTCATCGACCACAAAAAGTATCGCATTTTTGTTTTTTTGCGAGTCTATGACGTAATGGCCTTTGATCGATATGGCGGTATCGTCTTGTTTGCCTTCGGCAACGACCTTTTGTCCGGTAAACCGAAAGGACATATTTTCGAAAAGCTTATTTTTTTGGCGTAGGAAAAGGTTCAGCTCCTGGTCGGTGATTTGGAACGTCTGATTAAAGCCGTTTAAAATCAGGTTGGAGTTTTTGCCGTTGCCTGCCGTAGCCAGTTCGGGAAGCTGCTTCATGGCTTCGGCCAGCGCTTGAAAATAAGTTCGAAACAGCGGGACGCCCTTATCCTGCCAGTCCTGGGTCAAGTCCTTGATTTGCTGCTGCAGCTGTTTCGGCTCCTGTTGCTTGGCGAGCTCTTCGTCAAGCTGCTTCTGGAGCACAACGATCTGATCTTTTTGCGTTATGTAACGGGTTTTCGTCTGATCCAAATCCGCTTGAGATTGCTCAAGCTGCACGCGCAGCCGGTTTAATTCTTTTATTTTATCGGCAAACTGCTGTAGTGAACGGTGGTCGTTATTGATGATCATACTTAAATATTCCAGCGTTGTCAGCGCATCGGATAAAGAATCGACAGAAAACAGCAGCATCCAGATCGCATCCCGGTCCCCGATATAATAAGCGCGCAGCACTTGGGCCGCATGCGCTCTCATCTGCTCCGTTTGGGATTGTTGATCGATCATATTTTGCTTGATTTCGTTTTGTTGGCCTTGCAAACGTTGTTGCTCGGCATCGATGCGGGCCAATTCCTGATCGATTTCGTATAAGGTCAGCCCTTTTTGCAGCACGCTATTCGCTTCGTTCAGGCCGGTCTCGGCCGCTGCACCAAGAGGCAGCAGACCGAGCACACAGCACATCAATATCATCCACGCAGCCCGGTAACGGTTTCTCATCCCAAGCTCCTCCATATTTTGTCTGCTGCTCATTGCTCCCCGTAAACAAATGCCTAATCTTATGAAGCTGTGCAAAAGCCGCCGCCGCTAAAACGGATAACCGCAGCGCAAAGGCGTTCATCTGGCTGATGAAACTTTTGCTTTAAGACAAGATACTCGGGTTCTCAATAAGCTTATCATATTCGCAGTCAAAACATGACTGAAAAATCGGATTTGTCCGAAACGCTACATGTAAATATGAGGCGAAGGCTGGTTTTGGCCTTCGGTCATCCAATCTCCCGGAACTTGGGCAATGAGTTTCTTTGCGGCTTCTTCCTCCTGCAGCCCAATCCATCCCTCTATAAGTTCGCTTATGACGTCGCCGGCCTTGGCTGGAAGTTGATGAGGCATATCTTTGACAAAATAAAGCGTCGGATGGCGCAAGCCGTTATGCAGCAGACGGGCGTATTTGCGGAATGCCGCATCTTTTTCCCCGTAAATCAGCAGCATCGGTGCTTTAATCTCCTTCAGACGGTGCGTGCAGCGGTATTTGCCGCTGTATTTGAAGTATTCCGCCGCATTCCGGGGATCTCCTTTTATCGACGATGCATACAAATTTTTGAATGTAATCGGCATATCCGCATTGCCTGCCGTAATTGCCGCAGAGAGCAGCTTATGCGCATTGAACTGAGCGAACTGTGTCGCCAGCCATATTCGGCTTGATGTGATCCAATCGCTTGCCTCCGACATGGCGCTGACCATAATGCCGCCAAGGAACTTTTGCGGATACGTCAGCATCGCTTCCAGAGCCACCGACCCTCCGGTTGAATAACCGCAAATATAAGCTTGTTCAACATCAAGATAGTCAAGCAGCTGTTTAATATCCTCCGCGATTAAAGGATAGGTCAGAGGGGCCTCCGACAAGGCGCTCTCGCCGTGCCCGCGAATATCGAATATAATGACTTTATGGTCAAAGGACAGCTGGACCATCTGGTACGTGAAAATTTTGCCCGACAAAAGCGGAGGGTGCACAAAAATAATCGGCGGCCCTTCTCCTTGAGTATGATAATGGAGCCGTGTCCCGTTGACTTTGGCAAAGGGCATAAAAAGTCACCTCGCAGAGATATAAGTTCATCTATAGTTTCTCCGCGGCGGACAAGGCCATGCTCACAAAAAAATTCCCATGCCGTGGCATGGGAACAACATGGGACGCTGAAGCTCGAAATGTTTTTATGGCGCGCCTAACAGCCAGTAGGCGTCAAGGCTGCTTGGACGGTGCCGCCGGCAGGTTTAGCGGTTTGGCATCGGCTGGAACGGGCATTTCAAACGCAGGAGACGTGTTCACATCGGATATATACTGCCGCAGTTCCACATGTTGTTGTTCCGGCTTGCCTGAGGACTGTTTCAAGGTGAAATACAGCTGGTACCGCTGTTCGCGGATGAATCCTTTCTCGTCTACGGCAAAACTTAAGCTGCTTGGCGCTTGAAGTTCGATTTGTCCGGGGTTGATAAGTCCGGCTGCCCAGCCGTTGGTTTTCAGCCATTCGGTCATCCCGGGTACGGCGGCATTCAGTGCCGTATTTAACTCCTTGGCATTGCTTTCGTTCAT
The DNA here is from genome assembly GCF_004307995.1 of Paenibacillus thalictri. Classification (GTDB taxonomy): domain Bacteria; phylum Bacillota; class Bacilli; order Paenibacillales; family NBRC-103111; genus Paenibacillus_AF; species Paenibacillus_AF thalictri. The sequence continues at coordinate 31,736 of NZ_SIRE01000010.1, forward strand.
TTCAATCGTATACTGCCGTGCAGATGATTGGTCCGGGAGCGTGACGGGCTCTTTGGTTTGATTCACCCATTTGGCGTCGACCGCGCCCAGCACTTGCTTTAACAAGGCGGACATCAAATCTTCGGAACCGCTCAGTTTGCCGGTTTGGTTTCCGGTTATTTTAGACATATCCAAGACCGAGAATTCGCCATTTTTATGGATCGGCGGCAAGCTGAAGTACCATTTGCCGTCCTTAAACAGGGCGGGAATTTCCATGGATGTATTGCCGGCATTTTCCGGAGTGATTTTCAAGGTTGTTTCCATGCGTGGTTCGGAGCTGGAAACACCTTTCCATTCCAGCTTGCTTGTTTTTACAAATGAAAGCAGGGCGGTTGTCAGCGGAGCGGACGGATCGGCGTTCAGGTGCAGATTTAATAGGGCGGAACCTTCAAACCGGTAGCTGGCCAGCTCCGATTGTTTGGCCGCGGCGGTCAGCAGATCGGATTTAATTTTGGCATGATCGGTGCAAGCGGAAGCAAGCAGCCCTAAACTTATAATTGCGGCTAGTATTGCCGATTTCTTCAACATAATGTTTGACGGTCTCCTTAAGTTGTTCTGAACATGATGCAGTATATTCACTTATTATAGCGATTTGCTTTCTTTTTGTCTGTAACAGAAATACGATGAAGAGGTGTGACTACGATGGCTGAAAGCAGCGGGCAAGCGCTCCGCGAAGTGATACAAGCCGAGATCCGGCTTCAGCCGGATCAAGTGATTTCGTTTAAGCGGTATATGGAGTTATGCCTCTACCACCCAAAGTTTGGTTATTATACAAGCAGCCGGCCGAAAGTTGGCAAAACCGGCGATTTCTACACAAGCTCATCGATCGGCGGCGTGATGGGGGAAATGCTGGCGGCATATTTGGCCGCGCAGACAAGCGGGAACGATACGGTAACCCTCGTGGAATGGGGCGGCGGCACCGGTGCGCTTGCCGGACAATTGCTCGATCAGCTGCGAGATGAGTTTCCGTCATTATATGACCGATTGAAATACATAAGTGTCGAGACCAGCGCATATCACCGCGAGCTTCAGCGGGAAACCTTGGCCTCCCATGCGGCCGTAACTTCGTTTGTGCTGCCGGAGCAATGGCTGCAGGAAGGGCCTTACCAAGGCAACGTCATTTTGTCCAATGAACTGCTTGACGTTTTCCCGGTTGATCGGCTTGTGTATCTTCAAGGAAATTGGCATCACGTGCACGTGGGCTGGAATGAAACGGAAGAAAGCTTTGAAAACCGGCTGCTCCTGCTGGAAGACCCCGTACTTGCGGGTTATATAAAACAAGAAGGAATTACTCCGCTTGAGGGGCAATGGATCGAGATCAATTTGGGCGCAATGGAGTGGATCGGCCAAGTGGCGGATTGTTTGGCGGACGGTCAAATCATCTCCATCGATTACGGCGATACAAACCACGAGCTTTATGCTTCGCACCGTATGAACGGAACTTTTTTATGTTACCGCGGACATCAAGCTTACGACGATCCTTATGCTTATCCGGGGGAACAAGATATGACCGCTCATGTGAATTTCAGTGCTTGTATGCGCAAGGGAGAGGAGCATGGTTTTTTTTCTTCACTGCGGACACAAAAGCAATTTCTGCTTGAATGCGGCATTTTAAACAAGCTGCAAAATGTAGCCGGCGGCGATCCTTTCCACCCGGCGGCCCGCAAAAACCGGGCCATTCGCCAGCTTCTGCTCAGCGACCAGATGAGCGAGTTGTTTAAGGTGCTTGTGCAAACAAAAAAAAGGTGATCCGCATGCGGACCGCCTTTTTTTTGTGAGCTGTAAGCTCAGGATTACAATTCAAGCTTAAAGAATGACCAGTAAGAAAAGCCAAGAAAAGCGAAAAACATGTAACCCCAGAAAATCAGTATGTAACTGCGTTCGGTTAGCTTCATGTAGCCCAACAGTACGAATACCGCTGTTTGCGCAAAAAATATCAGTGCCATCGGAACCATATCTCCTGCGAGTCCCATGAGCCCGATAACGAGCGTCCAAAAACCAAGCACTCGGAACATTCGATCCATTTCGAATCCCCCTCTCCTACGCTGTCTTTCATTTTTCACTATTGTACATTATACCTCCGGCGTCTAGTAGTGTAAACGTCAAACTCGTGACGAAATTTTAAACTTTTTGCAGCGGCGCCGGGGTGTACGTCCATTTGCTCATAAAGCTCCCGTCTGCGGGGCTGTCGTTAGCTTACCCCATAAACCGCAAAAACATGTATGAGCCGCCCGAAAATTGGCAATACCGTTTAGTAGAAAAAGATTCTATGAACTCTACTATGGGCATAGAGATTAATAAACGGAACTCCAGTTATTACCTTTTCGTTAGGAGGCTTGACTACATGTCAGCAATAAGACAAGACGCATGGAGCGATGAAGACGATTTAATTTTGGCGGAGGTAACTTTGCGGCATATTCGCGAAGGCAGCACTCAACTTTCCGCTTTTGAAGAGGTAGGGGAAAAAATAGGCCGTACCGCAGCTGCTTGCGGTTTTCGCTGGAACAGTTTCGTTCGCAAAAGATATGAAGCCGCGATCCAAATTGCCAAAGCTCAGAGACAAAAAAGAAATCAACATAAGAGAAGCCACAGCATAGCGAATGTGTCCGGAGTTGTAGCCACATTGGATACCGCCGAATTTGGCGCTATCCGGGGAGACGCGTTCAGTGAGGAGTCGATTTCGATTGACGCTGTTATTCGCTTTTTGCGCCAATGGAAAGGATCCTATCAAGAGATGGTCAGACAACTGCGAATGTTGGAAAAAGAACTGAACGACAAGCAGCTGGAAATGGACCGCTTGGTTGAAGAAAATGACCGGCTTAGCAAACAGGTGAACGAAGTGGAGACGGATTACCGTGTCGTCAACGACGACTACAAGGCGTTGATTCAAATTATGGACCGTGCCCGCAAGCTTGCTTTTTTGGTGGAAGAAGAAGACGAAGGCAAGCCAAGGTTCAAGATGGACGCCAATGGCAATTTGGAACGTATTGAATAAGGAGAATTACCGAAGTAGTAATCATAGACTCCTAGAAACAAAGACCGCGGATAGCTCCAGATGAGGGGCAACCGGGGTCTTTTTTCATGGACATCGGGAACCATTCACGAATCGGGATGAGTAACGGCTGTTTTTCAAAGTGTCTGAGCTTTGTGATATATTGGAAAGTAGCGGTTGCCTGGGTGGACGTGTTATATGTTACTAAAGAAAAGGGGGGAACGGCATGAAGATCCGGATCGTCGGAGCGGGCTCGCTGGGGATGCTGTTTGCCGGCAGGCTGGAGGTTATACTGCCGGGTACGGAAATTGTCGCGCATACGGAAAGCCAAGCCCAACGGCTGCAGAGCGGCGGCATCCGGGTGATAGAGCCCCATGGCGGGAGTCTGCAAGCATTTCCGGAAGCCATTGCATTTCAAGACGTTATACTGGAGAAACCGGACTACGAGCTTGATTATGTGCTGCTCACGGTTAAACAATCGCATATCACACCGCAGCTCGCCGCCTCCATCGGCCGCCAACTGACGGAAAAAAGCTGCGTTGTCTGCTTTCAGAACGGCATTGGGCATGTAGAGTTGTTGTCGGAATACATTCCCGCCGAGCGCATCCTGATCGCCATTACGACCGAGGCCGCATACAAGCGATCCGATAGCGAGGTAGAACATACAGGAAGAGGTACAACACTGATCGGTTCACCGGAGGCAGCGGGCAGCGATACGTCCGAATTTCGGGAAAACGCGCAAAAAAAACTGATTGCGGCGTTGAATGATGCAGGATTCTCTGTTTCTATGTCGAACAACATCTTGAGCACGATTTGGCACAAATTAATCGTAAACTCCGTAATTAATCCGCTTACTGCCATCTTAAAGGTGAGAAACGGGGAACTCCCGCAGCAGCCATATTCCGAATCGCTGATGAAAGAGCTGCTGCAAGAAGCTTCGCAGCTGGCGTCGTTGAAACATATTCAGCCGCCCGGACCGACCTGGGAGCAGCTGCTGGGCGTATGCGCCCAAACAGCGCTGAACCGGTCATCCATGCTGCAGGATTTATCCGCAGGCCGTCTCACCGAAATCGACTCCATAACCGGCAGTCTGCTGAAAGAGGCCAAGCGATACGCTCATCCGATGCCCGTTCATGAGACGGTATACCGGATCGTTAAATCGTTAGAGGCACCTCATTAATATACAGTGGCGGGTGATTCCGTTTGGATGCGATCGTTCAGTGGTTTAGTCAAATTTATTCGTTTATGGCGGTTATTCCGTTTATTGTGTTCATTATTTTGTGGGGAATCTTATATGGTATAACAAAAGATAAAAAAAGAGCCACCCGTACGTCGATGGATGTGACTGCCGTTTTGCTGATCGGATCAGTATCGATGATGATTAAGCAAATCTTCGGAACAAGCTTCGGATTCTGGTTTCTGCTGCTGTTTTTCCTTGTGTGTGCAGGACTGCTTGGCAATTTGCAGAATCGAACCAAAGGAGCCGTAGATCTCGCAAAAATCGCCAAAGTGCTGCTCCGGTTAGGTTTTATGCTGCTTTCCGTATGTTATATATTGCTTCTGGTGATCGGTGTCGGCAAGTATGTTTATATCAGCTAATTCATAGGAGGGCAATTATGGGAGTACATAATTTGATGGAAGAAATTGTAAAGACCTGTCTTAAGGAATTGATGCACATCAAACCGGAGCTGCAATCGATGGATGAAAAATCACAGGAAGACGTGATGGCCATCGCCTTGAATAAGCTTCCTGCCAAGTATGTTTCAACAGGCGTGGGCGAAGTGTTCGCCAAGACGCAGCTGCGGATGCAAGTGGAAACGGATGTGTACAGAGAACTGACTAATGCGATTGATAAGGTCAGAAATTCCAAAAAACGAACCGACCTTGAGGAAAAAAACGAATAAACATGAATATTTAGTACAAAACTTGGGAGCCTAATTTTAGGCTTCTTTCTTTTTTTACCCGGAATTTGATCAACAGCACGCAAAGGGAGGATTTTCATGAATGTTCAAAAGCTTGCCGTTATAGCGGCGGTAACAGGGCTGCTGGGCGGCACAATTGCCGGCTGCTCCGGCGGTGGACAGCAAAATCAAGGAGGGTCGGCCAATACCGCGGCCCCTGCACAGGAGTTCAGAATTAATCTTGCCGCGGAGCCGCCGGCGCTGGACAGTTCGATCGCTACGACCAACCCTACCTTTACGATATTAAACGCAATCAATGAAGGTTTGTACCGCTTGGATAAGGACGGGAAGCCGACACCGGGACTGGCGAAGGAGATGCCGCAAATTTCTGGAGACGGGCTTGTATACACCATCGCGCTGCGCGACGGGTTAACGTGGGCGGACGGCACACCTTTGAAGGCGAGCGATTTTGAATTCGCCTATAAACGCACCTTGGATCCGGCAACCAAAGCCAAATATGCGACGATGATGACCTGGATTAAGGGCGGCAGCGAATTAAACAAAGCGAAACCCGAAGAGGTTGAAGCGAAAAAAGCGGCTCTAGGCATCAAAGCGACAGGGGATACGACCTTGGAGATTACACTGGTGAAGCCCGTAGCTTTCTTCACGGATCAGTTGTCCATGCCGATCTTTTTCCCGCAGAAGCCGGACTTTGTGAAAGCGCAAGGCGATAAATACGGGGCGGAAGCGACCACGGTCATCGGGGCCGGTCCATTCAAATTGGAAAAATGGGATCACAATCAGCAGCTGGTGATGGTGAAAAACGATAAATATTGGGACGCTGCGAATGTCAAGCTGACCAAAGTGGTGGTCAACGTCGTGAAAGACTCCTCGACCGGTCTAAACCTATACGAAACCAATCAGGTCGATTTGACCGAATTAAAGGGCGATCAGGTCACCATGTACAAGGACAAGCCGGATGTGGCGATCAAAAACGAATTTGTCACGGCGTATATCATGTTTAATCAAAATCCTCAATACGCGCCGTTTTTGCAAAACGCCAAAGTACGTCAAGCTTTGTCCATGGCGATCGATAAAAAATCGATGATCGATATTGTGCTTGGCGGCGCTTCGGTGAGCGCAACAGGCCTTGTTCCGGTCACGATGTCGGACGGCAATAAAGGCGAGTTCCGCAAAACGGCGGGCGATACGGTGGCTGCCTTCGATGCGGCCAAAGCCAAGCAGCTTCTGCAGGAAGGACTTCAGGAGCTGAGCTTGTCGGCCTTGCCGAAATTCAAGCTGACGGCTGACGATACCGATGTCGCCAAAAAGACGGTTGAGTTTATCCAAGCGCAGTGGAAGCAAAATCTAGGAGTGGATATTGACGGCGAACCGCTGCCTTTTGCGCTCCGTGTGGAAAAAATGCAGAACAAAAAGGACTTTCAAGCGCTTATCGCGCTTTGGGGAGCCGACTACAACGACCCGATGACCTTCCTGGACATGTGGGTTTCGGACAATGCCAGCTTTAACTATATGCAGTATAAAAACAAACAATATGACGCTCTTGTAGCAAGTGCGGATAAAGAAGTCGACGCCGCCAAAAGAACACAGATGCTTGTCGATGCGGAAAAGCTGCTGATGAACGATATGCCGCTGGCGCCGCTGTACTTCCGCACAAGGCCTTATGCCCGCAAAACGAACGTACAGGGCTTGATCCTGCCGCCGATGAGCAAAGAATGGGAGCTCAAGTGGACCTATATTAAATAAGCGCGTGTTAGGAGCTTCCGGGCCGTTCTTGCAACTGTTGGAACGGCTCTTTTTTCTCCTTGAGCCTGCCGCATCCAGGCGTTAAGCCCGCCGCTTCTTGAATCTATTTACGGATTGAGGGATAGGAATCTATGCTGAGTTTTACGTTGCGCAGACTGCTGTATATGGTAATTACGTTATGGCTTATCGTTACGCTTACTTTTTTCTTAATGAAAAGTTTGCCCGGGGATCCCTTCGGGGAGGAAGTCATGAAGCTTACGGCCGAACAGCGGGCGATTTTGTACGCCCAATACGGCCTCGATAAGCCGGTGTGGCAGCAGTACTTGAAGTTTCTGAACGAGACGGTGCATGGCAACCTTGGCGTATCCTATTCTTTTCCGACTCAAGAGGTGACAAGCATCATCAAGCAAAGTTTTCCGGCATCGCTGGAGCTGGGTTTATGGGCGCTGCTCATCTCCGTAGTGATCGGTTTGTTTCTTGGCATTATCGCCTCTTTGAACCATAACAAAGGCCCGGATTATATTGCGATGCTGCTGTCCGTTGCCGGTATTTCTATCCCTTCGTTTGTGCTGGCGCCGCTGCTGTCTTATGTTGTAGGGGTAAAGCTGGGCTGGCTGCCTCCGGGCATGTGGAACGGTCCGTCCTACCGGATCCTGCCTTCGATTGCGCTCTCTTTCGGTACGATGGCGATTGTGGCGAGAATGATGAGAACGTCGATGCTTGATGTGCTCAATCAAGACTATATCAAAACGGCAAGAGCCAAAGGGCTTTCCAGAGGTTCGATTGTGTTCAAACATACGGTCCGCAACGCGATTTTGCCCGTCGTGACGGTGCTTGGCCCGATATTTGTCAATTTGATCACCGGGACGTTGATTGTCGAGCAAATTTTTGTCGTACCCGGGCTCGGTAAACATTTTGTCCAATCCATCTATTCGAACGACTACACGATGATTACGGGGTTGACGATTTTTTATTCGTTTATCCTCATGCTGGTCCTCTTTCTGACCGATGTTGTTTACGGTTTAGTGGATCCGCGAATTCGACTCGGCAAAGGAGGGGCCTGATGATGGAGTTGACCCAAGAGCAGTTTGAGCCGCTTTCCCGAACGGGAGACGGAAAAGAAGCCATTGTCCGGCCGTCGCTTACATTTTGGCAGGATGCGTGGCGAAGGCTGAAAAAAAACAAGCTGGCCATGTTTGGCTTGTATGTTCTGGCACTTATCGCGCTGCTGGCGATATTTGGTCCTTTTTTGCAAAAATACGACTATGCGACACAGGACTATTCGGTCCGCAACTTAAGACCGTCCGCCGCGCATTGGTTTGGCACCGACGATTTTGGGCGCGATATGTGGGTACGCGTATGGTGGGGTGCGCGGATTTCGCTTTTTGTCGGTATTACCGCGGCCGTTGTCGATTTGATATTCGGCGTGTTATACGGCGGCATATCCGCTTATTACGGCGGGAAAGTCGACAATCTGATGCAGCGTTTTATTGAAATCATATATTCCATTCCTTATTTGCTGATCGCCATTTTGCTTATTATGGTCATCGGTCCGGGGGTGTGGACGATTATCTTGGCTTATGCCATCGTAGGCTGGGTGCCTATGGCGCGGCTTGTCCGCGGTCAAATCCTGCAGCTGAAGGAGCAGGAATATGTGCTTGCCGCTAGAACGCTGGGCGCGGGTTCGGCAAGAATCATCGCCCGGCATTTGGTTCCGAACGCGCTGGGTCTTATTATCGTGCAGCTTACGTTTGCGGTGCCCAATGCGATTTTCTTCGAATCGTTCTTGAGTTTCCTGGGACTTGGCATTAAAGTGCCGCTGGCTTCGCTTGGCTCGCTGTTGTCCGACGGCGTACAGGCCATCCGCTTGCATCCGCACCGCGTGCTGATCCCGACGTTGGCGTTCAGCTTGATTCTGCTCAGCTTTAATCTGCTTGGCGACGGGCTGCGGGACGCGCTTGATCCGAAGATGCGGAGGTAAGGCGGAGGTTGCGGGAGGCGGGGAAGCGGAGCGTGGAGGAATATGGATTCATCGGGTGGCGGAACTGCGGGTAAGGAAAGGCGCTCCACCGCCAATGAAAACCGTGTTTTTCCTGGAATGGATGTAGCGGTAAAAACACGGTTTTCAAAAGCGGACGTAAACTTTTCGCACCTATTCCTTACCCTCCGTTCCTCGGGATGAATTCATATTCACGGGTAACCCTCCCCTCCCGCAACCTCCGGGAGGGGTAGTAGTAAGTAACTAAGAGCTGGCAGTAAAGCGCGGCGTGCCGATGCTAAGCGAAGCAAAAGCAAGGCACAACAGGCGCGAGGAAGAGGCACGCAGTTGCTCCACGCATCATCACGTCGGAGTAGAGCGCGGGTGCGGCGAGGCTAGAGCTTTAGCGAAAGCAAGGGCGCACCGAAGGCGCGTGTAAGAGGCACGCAGCTGCTCCACGCGTCATCACGCCGGAGTAAAGCGCGGGTGCGGCGAAGCTGAGCGTCAGCGAGAGCAAGGCGTACCGAAGGCGCGGGTAAGAGGCACACGGCTACTCCATGCGTCATCACGTCGGAGTAGAGCGCGGGGGCGGCGAAGCTTGAGCGCCAGCGAGAGCAAGGCGCACCGAAGGCGCGGGCAAGAGGCACGTAGTTGCTCCATGCGTCATCGTGCCGGAGTAGAGCGCGGGTGCGGCGAAGTTTGAGCGCCAGCGAGAGCAAGACGCACCGAAGGCGCGAGGAAGAGGCACACGGCTGCTCCATGCGTCATCACGCCGGAGTAGAGCGCGGGTGCGGCAAAGCTTGAGCGTCAGCGAGAGCAAGACGCACCGAAGGCGCGGGTAAGAGGCACGCAGTTGCTCCACGTGTCATCACGTCGGAGTAGAGCGCGGGTGCGGCGAAGCTTGAGCGCCAGCGAAAGCAAGGGCGCACCGAAGGCGCGTGTAAGAGGCACACGGCTGCTCCATGCGTCATCACGCCGGAGTAAAAGCGGGTCTTGCCTAAGCCAAGCGAAAGCGAGGGCAAGGCAAGACAAAACGCTGACTCTTGAGGCATAAAAGTAGCTCCACCGTCAGGCGGGTCCAGGGCGCAGCGCCTGGGGTCCCCCCGAGGGGGGAATTAGGGGGGCAATATTTATGAATATACTGGAAGTCAACAATTTGAAGGTGTCATTCTCCACTTACGCGGGAGAGATTCAGGCGGTACGCGGAGTCACCTTCAACCTGAAGAAGGGCGAAGTGCTGGCGATTGTCGGCGAGTCGGGCTGCGGCAAGTCCGTTACGGCGCAGACGATTATGCGGCTCATCCCGTCGCCTCCGGGCGTCATTAAGGACGGTTCCGTGTTATTCGACGGTAAAGATATCGTCAAGTTGTCGAATAAAGAGATGGAGAAAATTCGCGGCTCGGAAATGGGGATGATTTTCCAGGATCCGATGACTTCGCTGAATCCGACGATGTCGATCGGCAAACAAATTGCCGAAGGGCTGGTTAAACATCAAGGAATGAACGGCAAACAAGCCGAGCAGCGCGCGGTGGAGATGTTAAAGCTTGTTGGCATCTCCAACCCCGAGGGGCGGATCAACCAGTTTCCTCATGAGTTTTCCGGGGGGATGAGGCAGCGCGTCATGATTGCGATTGCGCTGGCCTGCAACCCGAAGCTGCTGATCGCCGACGAACCGACGACCGCACTGGATGTGACGATTCAAGCGCAAATTATGGAGCTGATGAAAAAGCTGTCCGACCAGCTTGGCGCATCGATTATTTTGATTACGCACGATCTGGGCGTCGTGGCCGAAACGGCGCAACGCGTTATTGTCATGTACGCGGGCAAGGTGGCGGAACAAGCTACGGTTGACGAATTGTTTTTTAAGGCAAGGCATCCTTATACTTGGGGGCTGCTCCGTTCCGTGCCGCGTTTGGATCAGAAAGCGGATGAAGAATTGCAGCCGATCCCCGGGACACCTCCGGATTTGTTCGCTCCCCCGAAAGGTTGCTCCTTTGTGGCAAGATGCCCTTATGCGATGAAGGTATGCGTGGACAATGATCCGGACCTTATTCCGGTCAGCGAAACCCATACCGCCGCATGTTGGCTGCTCCATCCGGGAGCGCCGAAAGTCGACCGTCCTACGGAAGCGGGAGGTGTTAAGCATGGCGGCTGAACCTATTTTGGAAGTTCGCAGCTTGAAGAAGCATTTCCAAGTCGGCGGCGGGAAAACGTTAAAAGCCGTGGACGATTTGAATTTTGCGATCAATCGGGGGGAAACGTTTGGGCTGGTCGGCGAATCCGGCTGCGGCAAATCGACGGCAGGGCGGACGATCATCCGGCTGTACGAACCGACGGACGGGCAAATTCTTTTTGACGGCAAAAACATCACTCATCTGAAGGGTGCCGAACTAAAGCAATTTAACCGCAGCATGCAGATGGTGTTTCAGGATCCGTATGCTTCGCTGAATCCCCGGATGACCGTCGGCAACATCATTGCCGAGGGAATCGATATCCACGGGCTGTCGTCCGGCGCCAAACGCAAGGAGCGGGTATTGCAGCTGCTCCGCGACGTCGGGCTAAACGACGAACATGCGGGCCGGTTTCCCCATGAATTTTCCGGGGGACAGCGGCAGCGGATCGGCATCGCCCGGGCGTTAGCCATCGAGCCGGAGTTCATTATCGCCGACGAGCCGATTTCCGCTTTGGACGTTTCGGTTCAGGCCCAGGTGGTCAATCTGTTTAAGAAATTGCAAAAAGAGCGCGGCCTGACCTATTTATTTATCGCTCACGATCTCGCCATGGTTAAACATATCTCCGACCGGATCGGAGTGATGTATTTGGGCAAGCTGATCGAGGTGACGTCTTCGGATAAGCTGTACGCCAATCCGCTGCACCCTTATACGGTTTCGCTGCTGTCGGCGATCCCGATTCCCGATCCGGAAATCGAACGCCGCAGGGAGCGGATTATTTTGCAGGGTGAAGTACCCAATCCGTTAAACCCGCCCAGCGGCTGTCCGTTCAGAACGCGCTGCCCGAAAGCGATGCCGGAGTGCGCCAAGGTCATGCCGGAGTATATGGAAGTTGAGCCGGATCATTATGTAGCGTGCCACTTATATTACTGACCTGTCAGATCGAAAAGGCGTCTTCCGGGACGTCTTATTTCTTTGACGATTTTGCAACATATGTGTACAATCAAATATGTTACTATAAGTAAGTGACTCGTTATTAAAAAGGATGTTCAAAAAGTCGTCATTTGATCACGAAGCAAGTCAGGAAACGAAACGGCATCGAATCTTGCGTTCACCTTCTAAGTCCGTGGTCCGGTGCTCATGCAGATTTTGCCTGCACTCCGCTCCTCTTTCTTCAGGTTCTCGCAATCTTCCTGGTTGCATGGGCGAGCAGTTCGCAGTCAAGCGAACTACCAGCCTCGGTGCTGAAAGGCCGACTTTTTGAACTCTCACTTAAAGGGAGCGGGGAAAATACCGATGAATATACATAGGTTGGAATGGACATCAACCCAGCCTTTAGCCGAAGCTTATTTGCGGGACTTCGGTAAAGTAGCTCCGCTGTTCGATTATAACGTCTGGCAGCAGGAAGAGTGGGTTCGCCGCGCCGAATGGGTGGATGACGAGCGCCGTTTTTCCGTCGACCGGGAAGGCTTGTGCCGTGTATTAACCCGTTTTAATCGGAGCATCGGCGCCGATGAAGCGGCACTTGCTTCGATCGACAAATTGTCCCGGCCCGATACGCTTGCGATCGTAGGGGGACAGCAGGCCGGCTTGTTTACAGGCCAGTTGCTCGTTATTTACAAGGCGATTACGCTGCTGCAGACGGCGAAGCAAGCGGAAGCTCAATTAGGCCGGACGGTGGTCCCGGTTTTTTGGATCGCCGGAGAAGACCATGACTTCGATGAAGTCAATCATATTTTTCAGTTGACAAGCGATCTTCGTGTTGAGAAAATCAAGCTGGAACGAACGGGAGACAAGCGTGGTTCCGTGAGCCGGCTGCAGATTGCCGCCGAACAGTGGGAATCCGTGCTGGACCAGCTCGATGCCGGTTTGATGCAGACGGAGTTTAAAGCGTCATTGATGGAGCAGCTGCGAGAATTTGCGGCAAGTTCCGCTACGCTCGTCGATTTTTTTGGCAAAATGATGGCTTGGCTGTTCCGGGAAACCGGGCTTGTTTTCATCAATTCCGACGATCCTGATCTCCGTGCTTTGGAAAGCTCGATGTTCGAGCGGCTGATTGAGGAACACCGGCCTCTGCAGGCCGCCGTTGAGAACCGCGCCCGTAAGGTGCAGGAGCTTGGCTTTACGCCGCAGGTCGAAATTCAACAAGGCAATGCCAATCTGTTTGTATGCAGCGAAGGGGAACGCGTATTGTTATACGCTCAGGATGACGGCTTCAGCACCCGCCGCCATGACCGCTTTCTGACCAAAGAGCAGCTGCTGGATTACGCCCGCCAAGCGCCGGGGAAACTGAGCAATAATGTAATTACCCGTCCTTTGATGCAAGAATATTTGTTTCCTGTGCTTGGCACAGTGCTGGGTCCCGGGGAAATTGCGTATTGGGCGCAGCTGGGCGAAGCGTTTCACCAGCTCGGCATGCGCATGCCGCTGATTGTTCCGCGTGTGGAAGTGACGCTGATGGAAGGCACTGTAACCAAACATATGGGCAAATACGGGCTGACGGTCGAAGATGTGATCCACCGTTTTGAAGAGAAACGGGAATCGTGGCTGCAGGCTCAAGATACGCTCCATCTTGACGAGCAATTCGAGCAGGTGCGCCGCCAGTTTAAGGCGAGTTACGAGCCGCTTGTCGGCCTCATCGCCGGGATTAATCCGGGACTTAAAAAGCTGGGCGAAACGAACCTCGGCAAAATTGTCGAGCAGATCGATTTTCTTGAGCAAAAAGCTTCCGACGCTTACCGTGCACAGTTTGATGCGGCGCTCAGACAGCTTACCCGCATTCAACTTTCCGTTTTGCCGCAAGGCCGGCCGCAAGAACGCATTTATAACGTGGTTTCATATTTAAACCGCTACGGTGAGCGCTGGCTGCGCGAGCTGATGGAATCGCCGCTGGAGCCGGACGGCTTTCACCGCATTAGCGAACTTTAAATTTTTTAATACATATGGAGGTCAGTAAATGAATACAAAAGATCGCAGCATTGTAAGAGATATGTCTTTGGCGCCGGAAGGGCACCTGAAAATTGATTGGGTTAATGCGCACATGCCTGTGCTGAACAAAATCCGCGAGCAATTTGAGAAAGAAAAACCGTTTCAAGGATTAAAAGTGGCGATTTCGCTCCATCTTGAGGCCAAGACTGCTTATTTGGCTAAAGTCGTTCAAGCCGGCGGCGCGGAAGTGGCGATTTGCGGCAGCAACCCGTTGTCCACGCAAGACGACGTCTGCGCAGCACTTGTTGAAGACGGCATTACCGTATTCGCTAAATACAACCCGGATCCGCAAGAATACAAAGATTTGCTGGTCAAGACGCTGGAAACGCAGCCGGATCTGCTGATCGACGACGGCGGCGATTTGGTATCCACGCTTCATACGGAGCGCCAAGATCTGCTCAAAAACGTGCGCGGCGGCGCTGAAGAAACAACAACCGGTATTTTGCGCCTTAAAGCGATGGAAAAGCAAGGCCAACTGAAATTCCCAATGGTTGCGGTTAATGACGCATTCTGCAAATATTTGTTCGACAACCGTTACGGTACGGGCCAATCCGTATGGGATGGCATCAACCGCACAACCAACCTGGTGGCTGCGGGCAAAACCGTTGTGGTCAACGGCTACGGCTGGTGCGGTAAAGGCGTGGCTATGCGTGCCAAAGGTTTGGGCTCCAACGTTGTCGTGACGGAAATCGACGCCATTAAAGCGGTAGAAGCTTATATGGACGGCTTCACTGTGCTGCCGATGCTGGAAGCCGCCAAAATCGGCGACATCTTTGTCACTGTCACAGGTAACCGTGACGTAATCCGCGGCGAGCATTACGAAGTGATGAAAGACGGCGCGATTTTGTCCAATGCCGGACATTTCGACGTGGAAGTAAACAAACCGGAGCTTGAGGCGTTGTCCACTTCGGTGCGCACCGTTCGCCGCAACATCGAAGAATACCAGCTGAAAGACGGCCGCAAAATTTATTTGCTGGCTGAAGGACGTCTTGTCAACTTGGCAGCCGGCGACGGCCACCCGGCGGAAATTATGGACATGACGTTTGCGCTGCAAGCGATGTCCTTGAAATACGTCAACGACAACTACAAAAACATCGGCAACAAAGTCGTCAACGTGCCTTACGAGCTTGACGAGCAAGTGGCCCGCTTCAAACTTGCTGCGATGAACATGGGCATCGACAGCTTGACCGAGCAGCAAAAAGCGTACCTCGACAGCTGGGCGGAGCACTAAGCCGAAATAGCTTTCATAGCAATGTGCATTGTAAAACCGTACTCCCTCTTGAAGAGCTGGGGTGCGGTTTTTTTCCTGTTTATGAAACATATTCCATATCGGTTCCGTCTGAAGTTATACAGCGTCAAACAGGAGAAATGAGGCGTTGTGAACAAATCGAGGGGGTCGTTTAAATGAAAAGGACTATGCTTCAGAAGGCAGCCGCGCCGCTGTGCGGAATGCTTTTATTGACTGCGCTGCTGGCGGGGTGCAGCAGTGCCGATTCCAAGCAAGCGGGGAGTTCGCAGTCAACATCGTACAACACAGAAGCAAAAGCCGATTCGCTGCAGCATGGGACGGCGGAGAATGTCGATCAATCCGCGGCCAAAGCGGTCTCGGCGGGAGGGGGACCGTCTGCAGCAAATCAATCAAGCTCAGGCTCCGCCATGGCGACAGCTTCTCCAAGTGCGACTGCCAGTATTCCCGATGCGTTAAACCGGAAAATCATGTATAAAGCGAATCTTGTCATGAGAACGGACAATTACGGAGAAGCCCGGACAAAAGTGCAGGATGTTGTGGCATTATCCGGAGGATATGTATTGCAATTTAGCGAAAATACCGGCACCAATGAAAAAAGCGGGAATTTCACGATCAAAGTGCCGGCCAGCGGATTTTCTTCGCTTCTCGACAAGCTGGAAACGATATCCCTTTTCTCTCAGCGCAGCGTCCAGGGGCAAGATGTGTCCGAAGAATACGTGGATCTCGATTCACGGCTCAAGGCGAAGCAGGTTGTAGAAACAAGGCTGCTCTCGTTTATGGAGAAAGCGACAAAAACCGATGAACTGCTGGCTTTTTCAAATGAGCTGGCCAAAGTCCAAGAAGAAATCGAACGGATGAAAGGCCGTATGAGGTATATCGATCAAAATGTCGCGATGTCCACAATCGAGCTCCGGCTGTATCAAAAAGCGGAAGCGGCCAGCAGCTTCGGCTTGTCGGACGCCTCGCCGTTCGGCAAACGAATCGGAGGGGCGCTTGATTTCAGCATTTCGGCGATTGTTACGATTGTGCAGTCGCTTGTCCTTTTTATCGTGGGCGCTTTGCCTATTGCCCTGCTGCTTGCAGTCATAGCGGCCCCGTTCTGGTATTTCATCCGCGCAAGAAGGCTGAAACAAGCGAGTTTGCGCAAAGAGGTCTTTTTGCGGCAGAGCGGCAGCGAATCGGAGGACGCCGACCGGCCCGAATAATTTCCCCCTTTTCAAAATGATGCAGTTGGGAGTATACTGATCTCGTCAATTACATTTTGCGATCGGCTAGAGAACAGGAGAAGCCCGGATTGCACGATAAGCATGACATCACAGCGGAATCATATTCCGGTTGTGTGTTTTGTTCATCGTACACCGGGCTTTTTTGCGTTCTCTCGGCCAAAGATCAGGGAGGGTGTTTATGAAGCTGATAAAAGCGAAACAATGGGTGGTCGTCATGCTGGTGATGACGATGCTCGCCGCATCGTTTGGGGGAATGTATCCGCTGTCACAAGCGAATGCGGCATCTGTCAAACCGGATTTGCTGATTACCGAGATCGTACCTGCCACAAGCGGGGCCAATGAAGCTTTTGAGTACGTCGAATTGTACAACAATACGACAGACCCGATTGATCTATCGGAGTATTATTTGTTTTACTACACCTCCAATGCGTGGCAGCTCGGCAAAACCATTCAACCGAAAAGCACGATGGTATTGTGGCTGAAGAAACTGGACAATTTGAACAATCCTTCTGGCCCAAACGCCTTAAGCGACTTTAATGCAAACTACGGAGTCACTTTGACGTCCGCACAGGTCTATGAGGTTAATCTAACAACCTCGGCCCAAGGATTAAGCAACAACGCAGAACGTCTTGTTGCCGTCGGCAAAGCGACCAGCGCTTCGGACCGCAGCCATCTGGTGGCGACAGCTTACATTAACAAAAACGGTGAGGTGGATGGAACGGGGAAAGCGAACAAAAGCGTCACCTACCGCTACCCGGCAACGACGGCGACTAACGAAATGCGCAAAATCGCCAACAATCAGCCGGCCACTCCCGGCATGGTGCTGGATTCTCAACTGGCATCCGAAGCGCCGACCGGACTTGCCGCACAACCCGGCAACCAGCAAGTGACGTTAACGTGGAGCGCCAATAGTGAAAGCGATATCACCGGATATAACGTCTACCGGGTGGGCGCCGCCCAACCTGCTACGGTGTCGGGCATCACCTATACCGTAAATGGGCTGACCAATGATACGCAGTATCAATTCCGCATTACGGCGGTCAATGCCGACGGCTATGAATCGGCAGACTCTTCGATCGTCCAAGCGACGCCGACGGCAGTGGTGGATACCGTGGCTCCCGCAGCGCCAAGCGGCGTTTCCGCGGCAAGTTCGTCAGGAACGGTTACCGTAAGCTGGGCGCCAAACACAGAGCCGGATATGGGCGGTTATAAGGTGTATGCGGACGGAACTTTGAGCCAGACCGTGTCCGCATCGACCTACTCCGCTGCGCTTACAACGTTGACGGCCGGCAAGGCCTATTCCTTCGCAGTGTCCGCTTACGACAAATCGAACAACGAGTCCGCCAAATCGGCGGCGGTGCGTGGCGTGCCGGCCGTCGGCAGCATTCCGGCAATCCTGATCACGGAGCTCGTTGCCGACACGGATAACCATTACGCCGGATTCGACGCTTATGAGTTTGCAGAGCTGTACAATACAACCGATGCAGCCATCGATTTGAGCGGTTACAGTCTTTCCATCAGCAATACCGATCCGGCCAACACGTGGAAACAAGCGATTGAAGGCCCGGCCGTCATCGGCCCGAAAGAAACGTTCCTGATCTGGACGCGGAAAGGCGAGCTCAGCGCTTTGACAAAGGCGGATTTTAACCATTACTATTACGCCTCCTACACGGATAAGTACATACGCGAGGATCACATCAGCATCATGAACGGGGTAAGCGGTTTGATCAACACGAACCCGCAAACGGTAACTTTGCTGGACCCGAGCCAAAACGAGGTGGTCAAAGCATCGTATAACCCGTCCGGCAAAGAAGTGGTTCAGGACAATGGCATCAACTACGGTTACCCGACAGACGGCACCAAGGTGGTCAGAAAACTGAACACCAACCTGAAAGCGACTCCGGGTTATTTGACGGACGGCCAAGTTCCCGATGTCAGCGGTTCCGATCTGCAGGCGCCGGCTGCGCCGACGGGTGTTACCGCCACTGCTGGAGCGGGGGAGGTCAAGCTGGTTTGGGCGGATAATACAGAACCGGATTTGGCTGCTTATCGGATTTACAAAAACGGAGTGTTGGATTTAACTTTGCCGGCCGGCAAACAAGAAGTGACAGTTCCCGCTCTGACCGGCAACGTGACCTATACGTTTGAGGTGGCTGCGGCCGATGTATATGGCAACATTTCGCCCAAGTCAACTCCCGTTACGGCGGTACCCACTCATCAAAAGATGACGCAGACCGACCGCAGCTTGCCTTTGGATAAAACGTCAAGCCCCGACTTTTGGAACTTAAGCGAACCCGGCCTTGTTGTTCCGGGCTTGGCCCAGGACGTTGTGCCGCAAGGCGTTGCGTATGACAAGGAGAGAGACTGGATCGTCGTTTCTTATTATCGCGAAGACGGCAGACCAAGCATGTTGTCGGTCGTTGACGCCAAAACGAATCTTTTGATCAAATCGATCAATGTGTACCAGGAAGATAATACGCCTTATACGGGGCACGCCGGCGGGGTGACGATCAGCAAAAGCAACCTTTGGCTGGCATCGGGCGGTTATATGTACCGTATTCCGCTGAATGATATTGTGCAGGCCGCGGATGCGGGCGAAGTTCGCTTTGCCGACCGGTTTTTGACGAACGCCAGAGCGTCTTATGCTGAATACAAGGACGGCATTTTGTGGGCGGGAGAATTTTATGAAGAAAATTCGGCGACGTATCCGACAGATGCTTCCCATAAGCTGAACAACCGGGACGGCAAACAGTTCGGAGCTTGGCTGGTAGGTTATAAGCTCGATCCGGACACCGATATGTTGTCTGTCAATCAGCCGCTGGATACGACCAATACCGGAGCGGTAAAACCTTTTGTACCCGATTACGTGCTGGCAACGGATGTGGACATCCAAGGCGTTCATTTTATGGACGATCAGATCGTCCTCAGTCAATCGTTCTCGCGGGCCAAGTTAAGCAACCTGCTGCGTTTTAACAATGTACTGAACGAAGCGCCGCACCAAACGGTTGTGATCGGGCAAACGACAGTGCCTTTATGGTTCTTGGATAACGGCAGCAAAAAAGAAGTCAACCCCGTGCTGGTTTCGCCTCCGATGACGGAAGGCATGCTGGACCGCTCGGGCAAGCTGTACGTACTTTTTGAATCGGGCGCCAACGCGTACAGAGCAACGGCTTTTCAGACTATAGACCGGATGCAGTTGATCGATCTGAACGGTTGGGAGAAATATAACGGTATTGCCGTCCAAGGCGTGCCAAGCACTTTGGAAATAGGGAAGCAAACGCAAGTTACGGTGATGCAAAATTGGGGCAGCGCTCCGGCCGTTGATGTCACAGCGTTTAGCGGTTTTACATCCAGCTCGCCTGAGGTAGCCGAGATCAGCGCGCAAGGGCTTATCACCGCGCGCAGCACCGGAGAAACGGTGATTCATGCGACGTACGGCGCTTATGCCCAGGATGCGAACCTGAAGGTGTTTGTCCGCTTATACAGCTCAGGCTCACGCCCGCCAGCTTCAAATGGTGCTCCGGCAGGAGAAGTCGCGCAGGCTGACAGCAGCCGGTTCGAGATAACGGCCGCCGAGCTAAAAACAGAGCAGGACGCGACTGCGGTGACGGTGCCGGCGGACAAACAAGCCGTCGCTTTGCCGGGCAATATTTCGAATTCACTGCAGCAAAACCGCTTATTGATCCATTTCGGGCAATTCACCGTCTCGATTGGTAAAGAAACACTGCAAAAGCTGACAGCGCCGTTTGGAGCGGAAGCGTTGCAGGATGCGGATCTGACGTTGGGCTTTAGCCCTCTTGACCCGGCAACCAGAGATAATTTGCTTCAGCAAGCAGGCCAGGCGGAACATGCGGTGGTCAGAGCCGCAGGCGATATGCTCGATTTGTCGCTGACATTGACGTTAAAAAATGGGGAACAGTCCGCTTTAACGCAATTCGAACAGCCGATTGTTGTTTCTTTTAAGGTGGATCCGAACGCAAGACCAGAACTCCTCGGCGTATATTACATTCATGAAGACGGTACGGCCGAATATGTTGGCGGACAGATGAAAGACGGCATGCTGCAGGCGGAGCTAAGCCATTTCAGCCCATATGCCGTGCTGGAATACGATAAGCAGTATAGCGATGTGCCGGCCGGCCATTGGGCGGCGCAGGCCGTTCGCACGATGAGCGCGCAGCATATCGTAAATGGCGTGAATGAAACGGAGTTTGCCCCGTCGGCGCAAATTACCCGTGCGGAATTCGCGACGCTGCTCGTTCGTGGTCTGGGTCTCACATCGAGTCAAAAATCGTCGTTTGCCGATGTGCAGCCGGCAGACTGGTATGCGGCGAGTATCGCGGCGGCAGCGGAAGCAGGCATCGTCAACGGGCGAGATGACAACCGCTTTGCCCCGAACGAGCCGGTTTCCCGCGAGGAAATGGCGGCGCTGCTGGTGCGCGCGGCGCAGTACAAGGGAGCCAAGCTGCAGCAAGCCGCCGCTCTGCAAGGCGGATTTGCCGATCAGGCGCAGATCAGCGGCTGGGCTAAAACAGCGGTGGATACGGCTGCAAAATCCGGACTTTTGCAAGGTAAAGACGCGGCCAAGTTTGAGCCGCACACACCGGCAACCCGTGCGGAAAGTGCGCAAGCCATCTACAATTTGCTCGCTCAATATGTGTGGAATTCCGTACATTAACCTGTAACATTTGAAAATTAATTGCTAAATCCTGCCCCCGAGGCAGGATTTTTTATATACGTAGCGAATTATTTTGGTATAATGGTGGTAGAAAGTGGGGTAAAGTGGTGAAAAAGGGGTGACGTAGCATGTTCATGGGCGAATATCAGCACAGTATCGACGATAAAGGCCGCATGATCATCCCTGCTAAGTTCCGCGAGGAGCTTGGATCCACGTTTATCGTTACACGCGGGCTTGACCAATGTTTGTTTGTATACCCGATGTCCGAATGGCACGTTATGGAGCAGAAGCTGAAGGCGCTGCCTCTGATGAAATCGGATGCGCGGGCATTTACCCGGTTTTTCTTCTCGGGCGCCACTGAATGCGAGCTGGACAAGCAGGGGCGGATTAATATTCCTAACATGCTTGTAGAACATGCCAAGCTGGAGAAGGAATGCGTCGTCATCGGCGTATCGAGCCGCGTGGAGATTTGGGGCAAGCAAATATGGGAAAGCTATTCTCAAGCATCGGAG
The DNA here is from genome assembly GCF_004307995.1 of Paenibacillus thalictri. Lineage (GTDB taxonomy): Bacteria > Bacillota > Bacilli > Paenibacillales > NBRC-103111 > Paenibacillus_AF > Paenibacillus_AF thalictri. Next base: position 53,234 of record NZ_SIRE01000010.1, read on the forward strand.
GAATCATTTAATGAAATTGCCGAGAAATTGGTCGATTTCAACTTCGATCTGTAAACGCACAACAGGAGGACCCGCTATTGTTTCATCATATAACTGTATTGTTGGAGCAGTCCGTTCAAGGCTTGCATATGAAGCCGGACGGCGTATACGTCGATTGTACCCTTGGAGGCGCCGGGCACAGCTCGCTGATCGCCTCGCAGCTTAACGAGTCGGGGCTCTTGATCGCTTTCGATCAGGATGACGCGGCACTGGCCAATGCGCAAATCAAGCTGGCGCCCTACCGCGACCGGGTGAAGCTGGTTCGCAGCAATTTTCGTCATTTGGAAGAAGAATTATATTCGATACCCGAGGCGGTCAAGGATGGGAAACCTCAGGTGGACGGCATTTTGTTCGATCTTGGCGTTTCTTCCCCGCAGCTGGACGAAGCTGATCGCGGATTTAGCTACAACCACGACGCCGAACTTGATATGCGGATGGACCGGAATGCGGATTTGACGGCCAAAGAGATCGTTAACGAGTGGGAAGAGGCGAAAATCGCCAAAATTCTTTTTGAATACGGCGAGGAGAAGTTTTCGCGGAAAATTGCGGCGCGTATTGTCAAAGCGCGTGAGGAAGGGCCGATCGAAACGACCGGCCAGCTTGTGGAGTTGATCAAGGAGGGAATTCCCGCCGCGGCAAGAAGGAGCGGGCCTCATCCGGCCAAAAGAAGTTTCCAGGCGCTGCGCATCGCGGTCAACGATGAGCTTGGGGCTTTTGAGGAAGCGCTTGAGCAAGGCATCCGCTGTCTGGCCCCGGGCGGAAGAATTGCGGTCATAACGTTTCATTCTCTCGAAGACCGCATCTGCAAGACGACATTTGCGAAATATGTGGAGCGGTGCACCTGCCCGCCCGATTTTCCTATCTGTGTTTGTGAGAAAAAAGGCATTCTCAAGCTGGTCAACCGGAAGCCGATTGAAGCGACGGAGTTAGAGCTTGAGGCAAATCCAAGAGCGCGCTCGGCCAAGCTGAGAGTTGCCGAAAAATTGTAATTGACGGTGCACATATAAAGTGGAAGGTAAATCAGAAAGGGGAGTCAAACAATGCCGGCCTATATTCATGGGAGCTTAGCGGTTGAGCAAAAATCTAGCCAGCGAGTCAGAGTGAAAGAGAAGAAAACGGTCGTAACCAGGAGCAAATCTCTTCCGATGCAAGAAAAGCTGCTGTATTTGTTCACTGTTGTCGTCTGTGTTCTCGTAGCCGGTGTCATTATTTGGAGATACGCGCAAATATACGAAATGAATACCCGAATTCAACAGATGGAAGTGTCCATTCGCCAGCTCGAATCTGAAAATAGCGCTTTAAAACATAAGGTGGAAGCTCTTTCCAGCCCGGGCCGCATGCTGCAGGAAGCCAAACGGCTGGGTATGGTGCAGCCGGAGGATAAACAAATCAGCCGCATTCCGAACAGACAACCTAGCGGGAATGCCGGCGCTGCTACATCCGGCAAGTCGGTTGCAGGAGGCACACCTTAGATCAGTGACTAAACGAGTTCAAAACTACCTCTAAATACAAATAAAAAGGATGACTGACGATGACTAAGAAGGTAAAAGGTCGTTCGTTGCTGCTGGGAGGGTTATTCACCCTCTTTTTTATTGCCCTCGTAGGCCGAGTGTATTGGGTGCAAGTGGTGGAATCCCCTTGGCTGCTTGCAGCCGCCAAGGAGAAATGGGAAACCGACAAGGAAATCAAACCGGTACGCGGACAAATTTTGGATCGCAACAATAAAGTGATGGCCGAAGATGCTCCGGCTTATACGGTAGCGTTGGCCCCGCAAATCATTATCGACAGGAAAGTTCTGGATGAAACGGTGAAGGGTTTGGCCGATATTTTGAAAATTTCCGACGACCCGAAAGATATCGCCGCCTTGGAAGATAAAATCCGCACTCGTATCAATACGAAAAATAAAGACGGCAATTTGTTGTCCCAAATTGAAATTCGCAACGAAGGCTGGAAAATCGACGCCGAAGTTGCAGACAAGGTTCGCCAATTGGCCGAAGATTTGAAGGAAACGGCAAAAGCGAGGGACCCGAAAGGCGTCAAGCCGAAAACAACCGGCATTTATTTACTGGAAGATCAAAAACGCTTTTACCCGGGAGGCAAGCTTGCATCTCACTTGTTAGGTTATAGCGATAAAGAAGGCAAGGCGGTCACGGGGCTGGAAGCCGCCTATGACAAGGTGCTCAGCGGCACGCCGGGCTTTTTGAGCTACCAGAAAGACCAGAAAGGCGTAGAGCTGCCGGATAGCAAAGCGGTTTTTCAGCCTGCGATCGACGGCAGCAACGTAAGGCTGACCATTGATAAGAACATTCAATTTTATATGGAAAACGCACTCGATAAAATGCAGGAAAAATATCATCCCAAAGGGATGATGGCGATCGCCGCCGATCCGAAAACGATGGAAATCCTTGGCATGGTCAGTTATCCCAACTATAATCCGAATAAATATTGGGAAACGAAAGCGCAAAGCGATTTCATCAATCATAATATCGCTTCGCAGTATGAGCCGGGTTCGACCTTTAAATTGGTCACATTGGCCGGAGCGGTAGAAGAAGGTTTGTTTGATCCTAACGATAAGTACGTGTCGGGTTCCATTCAAGTTCCCGGCCGCCGTTTGCACGACTGGGAGCTGTCCGGCTGGGGTACGATCACGTATCTGGAGGGATTGAAGCGTTCGAGTAACGTCGCTTTTGTCAAGCTGGGACTTGAGAAGCTTGGGCAGGAAAGATTGTCCAGCTACATTTCCAAATTCGGATTCGGCCAAAAAACGGGAATAGATATCCCCGGCGAACTTTCCGGTATTGTTAATATGAAATATCCCGCAGAATTCGCCACCTCCACCTACGGTCAAGGCTTGACGGTCACTGCGATTCAGCAAACTGCCGCTTACGGCGTGGTCGCTAACGGCGGGAAGCTGATGTGGCCGCACGTGGTGAAGGACATTGTGAATCCGACAACGGGGGAAGTAGTGCAGTCTTTCGAACCGAAAGTGGTACGCCAAGTCGTTTCCGAAAAGACCGCTCAGCAAGTTACGGAGTATTTGGAGCAGGTCGTATCTGACCAATCGATCGGTACCGGGCGCAAGGCCTATATCGATGGATACCGTGTAGCAGGTAAAACCGGGACGGCCAACAAAGTAAATCCCGGGGAAAAAGGATATGCCGAAAACAAGTGGGTTGTTTCCTTTGCCGGCTATGCGCCTATAGAAGATCCGCGGATTTTGCTGACGATTATCGCCGATGACCCTGATATTGGCGGAAACTGGCACCGCGGGGGTGAAATCGGTCCTCCCGCTTTCAAAGAAATTGTAACCCAAACACTTCACTATTTGGGAGTTCCCTCTTCCACGCAGCAGATGAAAGCAACGGATAAAGACAGCAAAATGAGCGTGCCGAATTTAAACGGGCTTTCGTTTGATCAGGCCAAAGCGGCAGTAAATAAATATGGCGTATCCGTAGAAGCAATCGGAAACGGTCCGAAGGTCGTGGATCAATTTCCCGATGCGGGAACGGAGGTTGGCGTCTCTCAGCACATCTACATCGTCATGCAGGAGGATGGGGCGATCTCCATTCCGAATATGACGGGAAAATCGGTGCGGGACGCGCTGGAAATATGTTCGTTCCTGAAGGTGCAATGTGTTACGTCCGGTGAAGGTTATGTCGCTTCGCAGAGCTTATCCGGCGAAGGCGATTCGGCGGTATTGAACCTGGAGTTAAAACCCTTCAGCGAGCTGATGCAGGAGTTGCCGGCATTGTCGAAAGATGCAAAAAGCCAGGAAACGGCGCAAGTGAAGAAAAAAGCGCCTCCGGGAGCCGTCAAACCGCAAAATACGGCGCCGCAAAACGCTGCAGTCAAAAAAGATACAACAAGCGGGAGCGATCCGGCAAAAAAAGTTGCTCCGCAAAACCGGTAAGCTTGTTCTAACCCTAACTTGTCCTGAATAGTCTGGATATGAAACGATCTGGACTTGCAGTGTAAGAAAGGGGTAGATACGTTCATGAGAGCTTCCGGCGTTACGGTTCGCAGGCGGCTATACGCGGCACTGATTATAGGAACGATTTTATTTGCCGCCTTGGTGATTAGGCTGGCTTACGTACAAATGTGGATTGGCCCCGAATTAACTGAGCTTGCAGAGCAATCATGGCGGAGAAACGTGCCGTTTGCCGCAGAGCGCGGGGAGATTGTCGACAGAAACGGTGTTAGGCTGGCGTACAATATCAGCTCGCCTTCGATTATGGCGATCCCGGCGCAGGTCAAGGATCCCCAAGCAACTGCCGCCAAATTGGCGGCCGCTTTGCAAACGTCCGAGCAAAATTTGTTCAACATGATTACGAAAAGACAACTGATCGTGCGGATTCAACCGGCCGGGCGTAAAATTACGCAGGAAAAGGCGCAGGAAATCCGCGCGATGAGTTTGCCGGGCATCGTGGTGGCCGAGGACAACAAGCGGTATTATCCGTTTGGCGGGCTTGCCGCCCATGTGCTTGGTTTTACCGGCATCGACAACCAAGGATTAACCGGAGTGGAAGCCAAATACGATAAAGAACTGACCGGCTTGCCGGGCAGTATTTCCTTTTTGGCCGATGCGGCAGGCAGAACGATGCCAGGCTCATCGGACGAGTATACGAAACCAAAAGACGGGCTCAACTTACAGCTGACCATCGATAATCATTTGCAATCCGTCTTGGAGCGGGAGCTTGATCAGGCCATGCTGAAATATCAAGCCAAAGACGTTATCGCAGTCATGATGGATCCGAATAACGGCGAGATTTTGGCGATGGGCTCAAGACCCGGATTCGAGCCAAGCCACATCAAGGATTATCCGGTGGAAACATACAATCGCAATTTGCCGATCTGGATGACTTACGAGCCCGGTTCGACCTTTAAAATCATTACGCTGGCGGCGGCGATCGAAGAGAAAAAAGTGCAGCTCAGCGAGTATTTTCACGATCCCGGTTCCATCGAAGTGGCCGGTGCCCGGCTCCGCTGCTGGAAACGCGGAGGGCACGGCAGCGAGACGTTTTTGCAGGTTGTAGAAAACTCGTGCAACCCCGGATTTGTCGTGATGGGGCAGCGCCTCGGGAAAGATAAGCTGTTTGAATACATCGGCAACTTCGGATTCGGCAAAAAAACCGGCATCGACCTTGGCGGCGAGGAAAACGGCATTATGTTTAAGCCTTCGCGTGTCGGTCCTGTCGAGCTGGCGACTACGGCATTTGGCCAAGGCGTTTCGGTGACGCCGATTCAGCAAATTACGGCCGTGTCCGCAGCGATTAACGGCGGCAAGCTTTTTAAACCGCATGTGGCTAAGGCGTGGTATAATGGCGAAACCGGCGATGTGGTCGATACGGTGCAGCCTGAATTGGTGCGTCAAGTGATCTCTCCGGAAACTTCAAAAACGGTGAGAGAAACGCTGGAAAGTGTCGTAGCCAACGGAACCGGCCGAAATGCATTTATTGACGGTTACCGGGTCGGAGGCAAGACAGGGACCGCGCAAAAGGTCGTGAACGGCCGTTATTCCGCCGATGAACACATCGTTTCGTTTATCGGTTTTGCCCCGGCGGACGATCCGAAGGTTGTCGTATACGCAGCGGTCGACGACCCGCAAGGCCTCCAATTCGGCGGCTTGATCGCCGCTCCGCTCGTCAAAAGTATTATGGAAGAATCGCTTCGTTACCTGCAGGTGCCCCCACGCCAAGACCAGCTGCCGCGAAAGTATGTATACGGCGACAATCCGATTGTGGAGGTGCCGAATTTGGTAGGGGCTACGGTGGAGGACATTTACGAGGATCTGAATTCGAATTTCCTGCTTGCCAAATCGGGTGCAGGCCGCACGGTCGTCAACCAGGTACCGAAGCCGGGCACACGTGTGGAACGCGGTTCGACGATCCGGATATTTTTGGCCGATTCGTCCGAGCCGGAACCCAATAAGCCTTCAAGCGACGGTCAAACGGCTCCTGGAGCCCAATAATTGGAATTGTTTTTTGAAGCCCACAAATCTTGTCCATAATGGTATAATGAGAATCGTTTGTTTTCCGAAGCAAGCTTTCCTTCGGAAAGCTCAGTAATCCCTTACGAAGTAGTTTTCCTACGGAAAACTCAGCAAATCCTTACGAAGCAAGCTTTCCTTCGGAAAGCTCTCAGGAGGCTTCTTCCCATGAACCTTAACGAATTGGCGTCCAGACTGGCTCTTGGCCGGGTGATCGGAGACGATCGGACGGTCATTGGCGGTCTTCAGATGGATAACCGCAAGGTGCAGCCCGGCGATATGTTTATTTGCGTCAAAGGGCGCGTGTTTGACGGACATGGCTTCGCCCGGCAGGCCGTCGAAGCCGGCGCGGTTGCGCTGCTTTGCGAGCATCCGGTTGATGCGGATGTGCCGCAACTCATCGTGCCGAATGTCCGGTATGCGATGACGGTGCTGGCCAGCCACTTTTACGGTTATCCCAGCAATGAATTGAAAGTGATCGGCATTACCGGGACCAACGGTAAAACGACCACAAGTTATATTGTTGAACATATCCTAAGCGATACCGGCGCTGTTACCGGGCTTATGGGCAACATTGAGACGAAAATCGGCGCGCAGCGGATTCCTAATACGGGCACGAACACCCAAGAGTCTGTCGATCTGCAGCGGAACCTGAGAAAGATGCGCGATGCAGGGTGCGACTATTGCGTGATGGAGGTCACCTCCAACGGATTGGATGCGGGAAGAGTGATCGGATGCCGTTTCCGCACGGCGATATTCACCAATTTGACCCAAGACCATCTGGATTATCATCAGACGATGGATAATTATAGAGCTGCAAAAGGCTTGCTGTTTTCACGGCTTGGCAACACGTTTGCGGCGGACGCCGAATCCCGACAGTTTGCGATTCTTAACGCAGATGAGGAAACTTCCGGTTATTTTGCCGGATTAACGACGGCGCAGGTCATTACATACGGCATTCATCGCGATGCTGACGTTAGAGCGACCGATATCAAAATGGGCTCAAACGGCACTACCTTTGTATGTCATACGTTTAAAGGCACGGTGCCGGTAAACATGAGGCTTGTAGGCACGTTTAACGTATACAATGTGCTTGGCGCGATCGCCGCTTCGCTGGTGGAAGGCATTGATCTGCAGCGGATTGCTCAAAGTCTGGAGAATATGCCGGCGGTAGAAGGACGGATGGAAGTCGTTGAAGCGGGCCAGCCATTCTTGGTCCTGGTCGATTACGCACATACGCCGGACGGATTGGACAATGCGCTTTCCACGATCAAGCAGTTTGCCGAAGGGCGAATTGTTACCGTATTCGGATGCGGCGGCGACCGCGATCGCAAGAAACGGCCGCTGATGGGCAAAGTCACAGCCGAATACAGCGATTACGTGATCGTGACTTCGGACAATCCAAGATCCGAAAATCCGCATGCGATTATGCTCGACATCGAGCCGGGACTTACCGAAGCGGGCATTGCGTCCGACAGGTATGAATTAATTGACGATCGCCGTGAAGCGATACAAAAGGCTATTGATTTGGCGAGCCCGAACGATGTAGTATTGATTGCGGGGAAAGGCCACGAGACGTACCAGGAGATTATGGGCGAGAAGCACGATTTCGACGATCGTCTAGTTGCCAAAGAAGCGATAAGGAGACGATTCCCATGATTCGGAGAACACTTGCGCAAATCGCTGCGATGATCGGAGGGACTGCTGTACCTGATGCAGACCCGGATCAGCTGATTGCCGGCGTATCGAAGGATACCCGTGCGATCCAGCCGGGCAGTTTGTACGTGCCGCTTGTCGGCGAACATTTCGACGGGCATGACTTTGTGCAGGATGCGATAGATAAAGGCGCGGCAGCATCGTTATGGCAGGAGGGGCATGGTCAAGCGCCTGCAGGCCTGCCGATTATTCTTGTTGACGACTCGCTGGCGGCTTTGCAAAGATTGGCTAAAGCTTACAGGTCCGAGTTGAATACCAAAATTATCGGCGTCACGGGCAGCAACGGCAAAACGACAACCAAAGACATGCTTGCCGCTGTCCTGTCGACGACATACCGTGTTCATAAAACGATGGGCAACCTGAACAACCATATCGGATTGCCGCTAACCTTATTGCAGCTTGAAGAGGACACGGAAGTGGCTGTGCTGGAAATGGGCATGAGCGGCAGAAAAGAAATTGAGCTTTTGTCCGATATTGCGCAGCCCGATGCGGCTATCATTACCAATATCGGGGAGGCTCATCTGCTGCAGCTTGGCAGCAGAGAAGAGATCGCCAGAGCAAAAACGGAAATTTTACACGGTCTAAAACCGGGTGGGTTGTTCGTATATTTAGGTGATGAGCCATTAATCGAGCAGGCGGTCCAAGAGATGGGGTTATCAACACCACCGGAAAAAGTTCGCTTCGGAACGTCCGAAGACAACGATATTTACCCGGTAAGCATACAGGCGGAAGTGGAAGGAACCCGGTTTGCGGTTAACGCTTGTCCCGGTGTCGATTTCTATATCCCGCTGCTGGGCAAACATAACGTCATCAATGCGTTAGCGGTCATCGGACTGGCACAGCGGTTGGGTGTCACCGCTGAACGGATGGCGCAAGGCCTCGAGTCGCTCCAGCTTACGAGCATGCGGATTGAGCTGATTAAGGCGGATTCCGGCTTGACGATACTTAACGACGCATACAACGCCAGTCCGACTTCGATGAGGGCGGCGCTGCAGCTGCTTCACGAGCTGCAGGGTTATGGCCGTAAATACGCCGTGCTGGGCGATATGCTGGAGCTTGGTCCGCGTGAAGCGGAATTCCATCGCAGCATGGGGGCGCTGCTGGATCCCGGCGAGGTGGAGACCGTATTTGTATTCGGACCGTTGTCCAAGCATATTGCCGAAGAAGCGAGCAAAAAATTTCATCCAGAGAAAGTAAAGGCATTTGACGACAAAAATGAATTGGTGACGGCTTTAGCCCGGATAGTCAGGCCCGAAGATGTAGTACTTGTCAAGGGTTCGCGCGGCATGAAGCTGGAGCAGGTTGTAACAGGCCTGCAGGGGGGATCGCATCGTGGAGTTTAAATTAGTTATGTTTACTATGGGGGCGGCGTTTTTGCTTGCCGTCATCATGGGACCTTTATTTATACCGCTGCTGCGCAGATTGAAGTTTGGCCAGCAGATCCGTACGGACGGCCCGCAAGGGCACTTGAAAAAAGCCGGAACCCCAACGATGGGCGGCACGATCATTATGCTGGCGCTTATGCTTGCCGTGCTGCGTTTTTCCGACAACAGCTCGGATACCGCGATACTGCTCATTGCGACGCTGGGTTACGGCTTTATCGGATTTTTAGACGATTATATTAAAATTTTGTTCAAACGTTCTTTGGGGTTGACGGCGCGCCAAAAGCTGGTCGGCCAGCTGTTGATCTCCGTGATCGTCTGCGTGCTGCTTGTGCAAAAAGGGCACAGCACCGATATTCACATCCCGCTGTTTGACGTGAACGTGCCGCTTGGCTGGTTGTATTATCCGTTTGTGGCGTTCTTAATGCTGGGCACGTCCAATGCCGTGAATTTCACGGACGGACTTGACGGGCTGCTGGCAGGTACAAGCGCTGTCGCTTTTGGGGCGTTTGCGATTGTGGCGATGAACATTACCAAACCGGATGTGGCGATTTTTTGTGCGGCGACGGTAGGCGCGGTGCTTGGTTTTCTCGTGTTTAACGCGCACCCGGCCAAGGTGTTTATGGGCGATACGGGTTCGCTTGGCTTGGGCGGCGGGCTTGCGGCGGCGGCGATTTTGACCAAACAAGAGGTGCTGCTTGCCGTGATTGGCGGCGTTTTTGTCGTGGAAGTGCTTTCCGTCATTATTCAAGTGACATCCTTTAAGACAAGAGGCAAACGCGTGTTCAAAATGAGCCCGATTCATCATCATTTCGAGCTGTCAGGCTGGTCCGAATGGCGTGTGGTCGTCACCTTTTGGCTGGCGGGCGTCGTGCTTGCAGGGATTGGACTATACATTTATTAAGAGGTGTTGAAAGCAACATGGAGCATTTAGGCGCATATCGCGGCCGCAAGGTCGTTATTTTAGGATTGGCCCGAAGCGGCGTGGCCGTTGCCAAGCTGTTTCACGAAATGGGAGCCGTTTGTTTGGTCAACGATAAGAAGGACCGTTCACAGTGCCCTGAAGCCGATGAATTAACGGCTTTGGGTATTTCTGTTATATGCGGCTCTCATCCGCCCGGCTTAATTAATGAAAGCGTCTCGCTTGTCGTTAAAAATCCCGGCATCCCTTACACGATCGAACCGCTTCAGAAGGCGCTCAGCTTAAACATCGAGATTGTCACCGAAGTGGAGGTTGCCTACCGGATCTGCAAAGCGCCAATCATCGGCATTACCGGTTCCAACGGCAAAACGACAACCACGACGTGGATCGGACTGATGCTGCAGGAGGCCGGTTTAAAACCGATTGTGGCCGGCAATATCGGCCGTGCTTTAACCGAAGCGGCACTTGAGGCCGAATCGGACAACCGGATGGTTGTCGAGCTCAGCAGCTTCCAGCTGAAAGGAACGGATCAATTTCGTCCGCGTATTGCCTGCTTGCTGAATATAGCGGAGACACACTTGGATTATCATGGGTCGATGGAAGACTATATTGCGTCAAAAGCCAAGCTGTTCGACAACCAGACAGCGGAGGATACGGCTATCCTCAATTGGGACGATGAAGTATGCCGGGCCATTGCCGCCCAGCTGAAGTCGGATGTGCTGCCGTTCTCCGGTTCACAGCAGCTGCCTTATGGCGTTTATATCGATGAAAATAAGCAAATTACATACCGCGGCAAAGGTGGCCAGGCGCATTCGGTGATCGATGTTTACGATCTGGGTATTCCCGGCGGCTTTAATGCCGAAAATGCGCTTGCGGCGACAGCTGCGGCACTGACATCCGGCGTTCCGCTTTCCGTTATTGCCAAAGTGCTGCATGAATTCAAAGGCGTTGAGCATAGGCTGGAGCAGGTTGCCGTGCGGGACGACGTGATGTTTTACAACAACTCCAAAGCTACTAATTCTTTAGCTACGATTAAAGCAATTGATGCGTTGTCCCGGCCGGTTATTTTAATTGCCGGAGGCCTTGACCGCGGCTCGGATTATATGGAGCTGCTTCCAATTCTCCGCGAGCGTGTCAAAGGGATCGTGCTGCTTGGCGAAACACGCCACAAAATTCGCGCAGTCGCCGAACTTGCAGGCTTAACCCGAGTAAAAACGGTCGATACTGCTAATGCTCAGGACGCCATTACGGAAGCGGCGCGCGAAGCGTCCGCTATGGCCGAGCCGGGCGATGCGGTGCTGCTTTCGCCGGCTTGCGCCAGCTGGGACATGTTTCCTTCTTACGAAGAAAGGGGACGCATGTTTAAGGAGTCCGTGCATAACCTTTTATAAAGGGACTGGGTCAAGCCTGTGCCGGGCGATGGTACCCGTTCCTTAAACCGAAAGGGTAGAGGTGTCGCGGTATGGGAAAAGCCCGGTCTGCTCCGGATGCTATGATTGCGCTTTGCACGCTTGCGCTGCTGACCATAGGCCTTGTCATGGTGTACAGCGCCAGCGCCGTGCTTTCTTTTCACGAGCACGGCGATTACTTTTATTATTTGAAGCGCCAGCTGCTTTTTGCGGTTCTCGGCGTGATCGCGATGTTTGTCACGATGAACACGGATTATTGGATTTGGAAAAAGTACGCCAAAGTTGGTCTAATCGTCTGTTTGGTGCTGCTTGTCGCCGTGCTGATCCCGGGGATCGGAGTCATTCGCGGCGGCGCGCGCAGTTGGCTGGGCATCGGCTCGTTTGGCATCCAGCCGTCGGAATTTATGAAGCTGGGCATGATTGTTTTTTTATCCAAGCTGCTTTCCGAGCAGCAGTCGAAAATTACGCTGTTTACCAAAGGGCTCGTTCCACCGCTTGCGCTGATGGGACTCGCCTTCGGCCTGATTATGCTGCAGCCCGATCTGGGCACCGGCGCGGTGCTTGTCGGGGCGTCGCTGCTTATTATTTATATCGCCGGCGCGCGTTTGCTTCATTTATCTTATTTGGGCATGGTTGGCGCGGCGGGATTGGTCGGTCTGATTATCGCCGCCCCGTACCGGCTGAAACGGATTACCGCGTTTCTTGATCCGTGGCAGGACCCGCTTGGCGCGGGTTATCAGGCGATCCAATCGCTGTATGCGATCGGACCCGGCGGATTGGTCGGTCTGGGCCTTGGCATGAGCCGGCAAAAATACAGCTATCTTCCGGAACCGCAAACCGATTTTATTTTTTCGATTATTGCCGAAGAGCTTGGTTTTATCGGCGGCGCACTTGTGCTTATCTTGTTTATGCTGCTTGTGTGGCGAGGCATGCGCACCGCCATCACGGCTCCGGACACATTTGGCAGCTTGCTGGCAACCGGCATCGTTGGTATGATCGGCGTGCAGGTGATCATCAACATCGGCGTCGTCATCGGCATGTTCCCGGTAACGGGCATTACGCTGCCGCTGATCAGCGCAGGAGGTTCGTCGCTGACGCTTATACTCGCCTCAATCGGCGTACTGCTTAACATATCCCGGTATTCGAGGTGATTTTAACTCCCATGAAAAAAATCGTATTCACCGGCGGAGGCTCGGCCGGCCATGTCACGCCGAATTTGGCGCTGATCGCCAGGCTGAAGCAGCTCGGCTGGGAAATGCATTACATAGGCTCCAGAGACGGTATTGAGCAGGATATTATCAGTCATGAACAAGTTCCTTTTTATCCGATTTCGTCCGGCAAGCTTCGCCGGTATTTCGATCTGAAAAATTTAAAGGATCCGTTTAAAGTGATCAAAGGCGTCGGGCAGTCGTACAGGCTGCTGCGCCGGATTAAACCCAGCGCCGTATTTTCCAAAGGCGGTTTCGTGTCCGTTCCGGTCATTGTCGCAGCTTGGCTGAACCGGATTCCCGTCATTATTCATGAATCCGATTTTACTCCAGGGCTGGCCAATAAAATTTCCATTCCTTTTGCTTCGTGCGTCTGCGTTACATTTCCCGAGACGCTTCGCCATATCAAGGGCGGAAGAGCGATATGCACCGGCCTGCCGATCCGCGATCGGATGCTGGAGGGCAAAGCTCAGCGAGGATATGCGTTATGCGATTTTCATAAGCAGAAACCCGTGCTGTTCGTGATGGGCGGCAGCTTAGGGGCGCAGGCGATTAATGAAGCTGTACGCGGCGCGTTGGACGAACTGCTCGAACGGTACCAGATCATCCATATTTGCGGTAAAGGCAATACCGTGCCGGAGCTGGATAAAAAACGCGGCTACAAGCAGTTTGAGTACGTGAAAGACGAGCTTCCCGACTTGATGGCGATGGCTGAAGTGGTCGTTTCGCGTGCCGGCTCTACATCGATTTTTGAATTTTTGGCGCTGCAAAAGCCGATGCTGCTCATTCCGCTGACCCGGCAAGCGAGCCGTGGCGATCAGATCCTGAATGCCGAATCATTCCGCAAAATCGGCTACGCCCGCGTGCTTTTTGAAGAGGATCTTACACCGCAATCGCTTGTATCGGAAGTAGCCTCCACTTATGAAGCAAGGGATTTGACGCGTGCGCAGATGGCGGCAAGCCGCCACGCCAACGGAACCGATAAGATTGTCGAGCTGATCGGCAAAGCCGCCCGCTTATAGTCATACCCGGGTGGAGGCGGCTTGCACGGACAAGTCGCTGATATTATATGAAGAGCTTTCCTGCGGAAAGCTCGGCAGATGCTTACGAAGAGAGCTTTCCGCAGGAAAGCTCAGCAAATGCTTACGAAGGGAGCTTTCCGCAGGAAAGCTCAGCAAATGCTTACGAAGAGAGCTTTCCGCAGGAAAGCTCAGCAAATGCTTACGAAGAGAGCTTTCCGCAGGAAAGCTCTTAGGCATTTGTCACACTCTATTTCCAACAAACATAAACTACACCATAACCGTGACAGACGCCAGGTGCGCTCCGGGGTCTGTGAAGGAGGTTTTACCCAATGCAGCAAGCTTTAAACGAATTGCAAACCGGCAAGTATGGCGAGGTTCGCTTGAACGAACCGCTTGCTTCGTACACGACGTGGAAAATAGGCGGTCCCGCCGATCTGCTGCTGATCCCGCGCAGCAAAGATCAGCTGATCGCCGCCGTTCGCCTTTTTCACGAGCTGCGTGTGCCTTGGACCGTCATTGGCCGGGGTTCCAATATGCTGGTGGCCGACAAAGGCATCCGGGGGGTCGTCATCAAGCTGGGCGCCGAATTGGAAACCGTTCGGTTTGAGGGCAGCACTGTCATCGTAGGGGGAGCCTATTCATTCATCAAGCTTTCGGTAATGGCTGGCAAGGAAGGGTTAACCGGATTGGAATTTGCCGGAGGTATTCCGGGCAGTGTGGGCGGAGCCGTTTACATGAATGCCGGGGCGCATGGGTCGGATGTTTCACGCATAATCAAGCAGGCTGAAATCTTGCTGGATACTGGTGAATTGGTAACGTTTCAGAGGGACGATCTTAAATACGCATACAGACATTCGATCCTTCAGGAAAAACCCGGCATCGTGACAGAAGCCGTCTTCGAACTGGAGTACGGCGACCGCAAAGAGATCGCGGCGGCGATGGCAGCATACAAAGACCGCCGGCTTCGCACGCAGCCGCTGCCGCTCCCTTGTGCGGGAAGTGTATTCCGCAATCCTGCGGGGCGTCACGCGGCGCAGCTGATCGAACAGGCGGGTTTGAAAGGAATGCGGGTGGGAGGAGCGGAAGTATCGACTCTGCACGCCAATTTTATCGTAAATACCGGTCAGGCGACAGCCGATGACGTCATCACCCTGATAGGTAAGGTGCAAGCAAAGATACTGGAAACATACGGTATCGAGCTTCATCCGGAAGTGCTAATGGTGGGTGAGAGGTAAATCGGAGGTGTAACATTGGAGAAGTTGGTTATCGAAGGCGGGAGGCCCCTCTCGGGAACCATTAAGATTCACGGCGCAAAAAATGCCGCTTTGCCCATTTTGGCAGCAAGCATGATGGCCGACGGCGTAGTCAGTATAGTGAATGTGCCTGATTTGTCCGATATTCAGGTAATGCTGGACATATTGCGTTCCTTGGGATGTCAGGCGGAACACCATCAGGATACGGTAAGGCTGAATACGTCGACTGCGTTTTCGCATCATATTCCCGAAGAATTAATGAGCCAGATGCGTTCGTCGATTTTTTTGATGGGCCCTTTGCTTGCCCGTTTCGGAAAGGTGCAGGTGTATCAACCGGGCGGATGTGCGATCGGAGAACGGAAAATCGATCTTCATCTCAAAGGGCTGCAGGCTCTTGGAGCAGAAATTGAGGAATCGGGCAATACCATCGTCTGCACCTCAAACGGACTTAAAGGAACGGAGATTGTGCTTGATCTGCCAAGCGTCGGTGCGACGGAAAATATTATGATGGCCGCTTGCATGGCCGAAGGGCATACGATCATTTCCAATGCGGCAAGAGAACCGGAAATACAAGATTTGCAAAACTTCTTAAATGCCATGGGCGCAGAGATTATCGGGGCAGGAACCGATACAATAACAATCAAAGGCGTTAAGAAGCTGACTCCGTGTACTTATCGCGTCATTCCCGACCGGATCGTCGCCGGCACATTTATGGTAGCGGCCGCGGTTACCAGAGGAAACGTTACACTGGAAAATATCAATCCTTCTCATTTAACCTCTATTGTTCATGTTTTAAAACGGGCAGGTGTTCAAATCTCCATTAACGGTGATATAATGAACATTAATAGCCTCGCCCGTCCCAAAGCCGTTGAACGCATCATCACTTCGCCCCATCCGTCCTTTCCTACCGACCTGCAGGCCCAAATCATGGTGTTGTTGTCGCTTGCAGACGGTGTCAGCATTGTGAAAGAAACGATATTTGAAGGCCGGTTTAAACACGTTGACGAATTGTCGAGAATGGGAGCCGATATCCGGGTGGATTTGAACTCGGCGTTTATCAGAGGGGTTCCGAGACTTTACGGAGCTACCGTGGAAGCTACGGACCTGCGAGCGGGAGCCGCTTTGGTGCTGGCCGGTTTGGCGGCACACGGAACGACGGTAGTGGAGCAAATTCATCATATCGATCGGGGTTATGCTTGTATTGAACGGATGTTGGCACATTTGGGAGCGCAAATACACAGAGTTTCACCTGTACCTACTGAATAGCACTTATTCTAACGAAATTATTAATATAGGCCATATAAGCGATACGCTTTCCATAAAGAATCGTTGAAGAACCGCTTATTTTATTAGTATGAAGACGAACGCCGAAATATCCCTTGCTTTCGTGAAAACGGAAGACAAGGGATGTTTGGCGGTTTACATAAGCCGGTGCGTTTATGAAGCCAGCTTGCTCCGCAAGCCCGATATCACCATACGAAGCAGGCTTGCCCCGCAAGCCGGATCCATTTTGAAGCCAGCTTGCTTCGCAAGCCTTGAGGAGTCCGCTCATGAAAGTTCCTGCAATCAAGAAGCCGAATACGCGCAAACGCAGCAGCCGCAAGCTGCTGGCGTTTTTGTTTATTTTTTTTGTAACCCTACTAATTATATTGTTTTTTCAGTCTTCCTTGAGCAAAGTTTCGGCAATTGAAGTGGAAGGCAACGAGATGCTGACTGAAGACGCTATCAAGCAGGCGCTGCCGGCTAAGCCGGGAGATCATTTCTTCGCTATTTCGTCAAGTACGATGGAAAAGGTGCTGGGGCAGCTGAGGATGGTGCAGGGCGCACAGGTTTCCAAACGTTTTCCGGGCGTCATTCACGTTGTTGTCAAGGAGTATCCGAGAGTTGCGTTCCAGCTTACAGAGGATGGAAAAAAAGAAGTGCTGCTTGCCGACGGAAGCGCGGTGTCCATTGAGCAGCGCAACGTGACGATAGACAAGCCCCTGCTTACAGGCTGGGCTAAGGATGATCCGAATAAAGTTAAACTGTGCCAGGTGATGGCTAAAATATCCCCATCGTATTTTTCCGACATATCCGAAATTAAACCCGATCCGTCGGAATCGTATCCGGATAAGATCAAGATGTACACCCGCTCTCAGTTCGAGGTGCAGACGACCATTTCGTATTTGCCGGATAAGCTGCCTTATCTCGACCTCTATATTACAAATTTGAAAGAAAATAGTATTTCTACAGGGGTGTTAAAGCTGCTGGAGGCGGATAATCATATGCCGTTTGATACTCCATCCAAGGATTCTACAAAAGATGCATCTAAGGACCCTGCAAAGGATCCGTCTAAGGATGCGGCCCAACCCGGTAAAGAGGGTAAAAAGACCCCTCCTGATGGGAAGGGTGCAACTTCAGACCCAAAGAAGGATCCGCTTAAAGACACTTCAAAAGACCCGGCCAAAGATGCCGCTAAAACTACTCCAAAGGATACTGCGAAGCCGAATTCAAAAGAAACGGCGAGATAAACAGAAAAAGACTACTCAACCATTTGAAATAATGCTAGAATTGAGCGTATGGTGTCTGTTTTGCGCTTAATTTTATGCAATAAAAAATAGAGAAAAAAAGAGGGAATTCAGTTACAGTGTTGAATTATTACAAAAGGCTTTGCTGCAAAAGCCATTATTCTTTTTTATTACAGGAGGTGCCACAGGTTGAGCAGCAATGACATCATTGTTAGTTTGGACATCGGTACATCCAAAGTTCGTGCTATTATTGGGGAAGTTATTAACGGAGCCATTAATATAATTGGAGTTGGAGCTGCCGACTCGGAAGGAATTCGCAAAGGAGCCATTGTTGATATCGATCAGACGGTGCAGTCCATCCGCAGCGCAATCGATCACGCGGAAAGAATGGTGGGAATCCAGATTGCGGAGGTGCACGTCGGAATTTCGGGAAATCATATCGCTTTGCAAACAAGCCACGGCGTAGTTGCTGTGTCTAATGAAGATCGCGAGATCGGCGAAGAAGATATCGAACGGGTGATTCAGGCGGCCAAAGTAATTGCTCTTCCTCCGGAACGGGAAATTATCGGCGTTGTCCCCAATCAATATTTAGTCGACGGCTTGGAAGGCATTCACGATCCTAGAGGTATGATTGGCGTCAGGCTTGAAGTGGAAGCGACAATTATAACAGGCGCTAAAACAGGCATACATAATTTGCTTCGCGTAGTTGAGAAAGCTGGTTTGAAAGTATCCGGACTTATCTTGATGTCGCTGGCCTCCGGCCAGCTTGCTTTGTCCAAAGATGAGAAAATGATCGGAACGGTGCTGGTTGATATCGGCGCCGGAGCTACCACCATTGCCATTTTTCAAGAAAGCAATATTGTGGCGACAACGACACTGCCTGTCGGCGGAGAATTTATAACGAACGATATATCGATCGGTTTGCGCACGCAGATGGATATTGCCGAGAAAATTAAGCTGAAATTCGGCTGCGCCGTATATGAGGACGCGGCCCCGGATCAGGTGTTCAAGGTGAATCGCATCGGCAGCAATGTGGACAAGGAGTACTCCCAAGTCGACTTGGCTAACATTATCGAACCTCGGGTGCAAGAAATTTTTCATTTGATCCATCTTGAAGTGCAAAAAATGGGGTATGGAGATATTCCCGGCGGATATGTTCTAACGGGCGGGACAGTCTCCATGCCTGGTATGCTGACTATAGCCCAGTCCGAACTGCAATCTTCGGTCCGCATAGCGGTCCCCGATTTTATAGGCGTTCGCGATCCATCCTATACAAGCGGTGTAGGCATTATTCAGTACGCTTCGAAGTACATCCGATCATCCCGTCAACCAGGCCATGCGAAAAAAAGCGGCAACAAAAAAGTGACAACGTCTTCGGATGTGCAGAAAAGCGGGCTTTTTGACAGACTCAAAAATTGGCTGAGCGAGTTTATTTAATGTCATTAAATGAATGTACTTACTGCAGGCCGGCCCGACTGAACAAATTTTTTCACTAGATTATCTTTAGGAGGATTATAACCGCTATGTTTGAATTGGATCTGGACATGGACCAGTTAGCAAAAATAAAAGTAATCGGCGTTGGCGGCGGCGGAAGCAATGCCGTGAACCGGATGATAACAAACGGAGTCAAAGGCGTAGAGTTCATCACGGTTAATACGGATGCTCAAGCCTTGCATATGGCTCAATCGGAGCATCGACTGCAAATCGGCGATAAGCTGACCCGCGGACTCGGAGCCGGCGCAAATCCGGAAGTCGGCAAGAAGGCGGCTGAGGAATCCCGTGAGCTCATCATGAATACGCTGCGCGGCGCGGATATGGTGTTTGTTACCGCCGGTATGGGCGGAGGCACTGGTACGGGCGCTGCGCCGGTTATCGCCGAAATTGCCAAGGAATGCGGCGCTTTGACGGTAGGCGTAGTAACCAGACCGTTTACGTTCGAAGGCAGAAAACGGTCAAATCAAGCCGAGCAAGGCATATTGGCGCTTAAGGAAAAAGTGGATACGCTGATTGTCATCCCGAATGACCGGCTGCTTGAAATCGTTGATAAAAAAACTCCGATGCTTGAGGCATTCCGCGAAGCGGATAATGTGTTGAGACAAGGTGTTCAAGGGATTTCCGACTTGATCGCAATCCCGGGTTTAATTAACCTCGATTTTGCCGACGTAAAAACGGTTATGACCGAACGCGGCTCAGCTTTGATGGGGATCGGAATAGCAACCGGCGAAGGCCGTGCTGCCGAAGCTGCAAAAAAAGCGATTAGCAGTCCGTTGCTCGAAACGTCGATCGACGGTGCACGTGGCGTGCTGTTGAATATAACGGGCGGCGCGAACCTTTCGCTGTATGAAGTTAACGAAGCTGCGGATATCGTGGCAACAGCATCCGATGCGGAAGTGAATATGATTTTCGGCGCTGTTATCGACGAGCGTCTCAAAGACGAAATCATGGTAACTGTTATTGCAACCGGATTTGAACACCGCGGTGTGGTTCCGCTGAACCGCAAGCAAGGCGGCACTTCGCAACCGGAGCCGGTGGATCCAAGAGCCAATAACAATAACAACAATTTACGTCCGTTCGGCGGCCAACAACCGGCGGCTAACGATCAGCTTGATATTCCGACGTTTTTGCGCAATCGCAACCGCAATAATTTCAGCGATAAGTAAGATAAACTATCGTTTTTCCAATGAGCAAAACCTCCTTTGGGTGTCCGAAGGAGGTTTTTTGTCGTTGACCGGGAAAAACAGCGGAAAACATCGGAAACAAGCGGGCGTTGTTGCGTTGTATGACGGTCGGTCGAACCCCTGCGGATTACGTTTAAGGGAAGTTGGCGATAACGGAAAACCCGGCGCAGCGACTGGTTCCGAGGCATGCAGCGCTGCGGAAGCGGCTTGTCCAACGCGTGGGCAATTGAGTAAACGCGAAGGTATGAGATGAGCTATTTTCGACAAAAAAAGTTGGATTCCCACGGCACGTTTAGACAGACTTCGGATTATGTTTTTAATATACTTGTCTGTAGTCAAAAGAATACGAGGTTTTATCCAGATTGTGGAGAGGGAAATAAACATGATCGTATACCTTGATCTTATTTTCCTTACTAATTTTGTGATCGACGGCGCACTGCTGTATACAACGGCCAAAGTGCGTAAAATCCGGTTTGCCTGGTGGCGGCTCATTGTATCCGCGTTTGTCGGCGCTTGTTACGTCGTCTTCATGTTTATTCCGGATACGTCTTTTTTATTTACGTTTTTTGTGAAATTCGGCTTTGCGTTGATTATGCTTGCAGTTGCTTTTGGTTTTGTCAGCCTGCAGTATTTTTTACGCAATCTCGGAATGTTTTATTTGATCAATTTTGCCGTTGCCGGGGCGATCTTCGGAGTTCATTATTTTCTGGAATCGTCCAGTGAAGTGCTGGGTGGCATTGCGCTGAGCCAGTCGGGCGGACTGAGTCATGAAGTGACGATTGGATTTACATTTGTGGCTGTACTGCTGATGCCGGCAATCTTTTTTTTTCGGAGCATGCTTCAAAGCGCCAGACAACGGGAGGAAGTGTCCTCGTTTATTGCACATGTTCACATTTTTATCGATCAGGCGGAAGCTTGCTGCAGCGGACTTATCGATACGGGCAATCAGCTGTATGACCCGCTTACGCGCACCCCGGTGATGATTATGGAGGCGTCCGAATGGGATCCGTACATTCCCGAATCGTGGCTGAAACGAATCCGCGAAGCCGAAGTCGATCAAATCATATCGGCGATCGGAACGGAAGACGGCGAGCCGTTCATATGGCAGGACCGGTTACGGCTGGTTCCTTATCGCGGCATTAACAAATCAACGCAGTTCATGCTTGCGATCAAACCGGATAGGGTTGTTATTACACACAATGACAAAACGTTTGATTCCCCCAAGGTGCTGATCGGTTTGGACGGCGGCAGGCTGAGCTCCGATAATTCGTACCAGGCTATTATTCATCCTATGCTAATTCAATCTTAACTCACATCCAGTGCAAGGAGGCACTTACGTTATGCTGCTAAAATGGAAGCTGCGCGTACAACTCGCTTATTACCGTGTACTTATGGCGTTAAAACTGAAGGGCGAGGAGATTTATTACATCGGCGGCAGTGAAGCGCTGCCGCCCCCGCTTTCGAGGGAAGAAGAAGAGTATTTGCTGGAACGGCTCCCATCCGGAGACGCAGCCATTCGTGCGATGCTCATCGAAAGAAACTTACGGCTGGTCGTGTATATCGCCAGGAAATTTGAAAATACCGGGATCAATATCGAAGACCTGGTATCGATCGGGGCCATTGGGCTTATTAAAGCGGTCAATACCTTTGATCCGGAGAAAAAAATCAAGCTGGCCACGTATGCGTCGCGTTGTATCGAAAACGAAATTTTAATGTATTTGCGCCGCAACAGCAAGATCCGTACGGAAGTATCGTTTGATGAACCGCTAAATATCGACTGGGACGGCAACGAACTGCTGTTATCCGATGTGCTGGGCACCGAAAACGATACGATCTACCGCAATATTGAAGAGCAGGTTGACCGCAAGCTGCTGCATAAAGCGCTGGATAAGCTTTCGGAGCGGGAAAGAGTCATTATGGAGCTGCGTTTCGGCTTGCAGGACGGGGAAGAGAAGACGCAAAAAGATGTGGCCGACATGCTGGGTATTTCCCAATCTTACATATCCCGGCTGGAAAAAAGAATCATTAAACGGCTGCGTAAGGAATTCAATAAAATGGTGTAAAGGGACCGGGAATAAATTTTTTTCAAGCCGATGAAAGCGAAATCTTTCTAGCTATTTACTGCTTGAAAGCGATTTCCAAAGATGCCGCCTGCACAAAGCGCGACGCATAAAAATACGGACCAAGGGGATAATTAACAGTAATGTTTCTCCTTGGGAGGTAATCACGAGTGACACGGAATAAAGTCGAGATTTGTGGAGTAGACACCTCGAAATTGCCTGTTCTGACTAACGCCGAAATGCGTGAATTATTCGTTCAGCTTCAGACTCATAACGAACGATCTGCAAGAGAGAAATTGGTAAACGGCAATCTGCGGCTCGTATTAAGCGTCATACAGCGCTTTAACAACCGCGGCGAATTTGTCGACGATTTGTTCCAGGTCGGCTGTATCGGTCTTATGAAAGCCATCGATAACTTTGATCTAAGCCAAAACGTGAAGTTCTCAACCTATGCGGTGCCGATGATTATCGGCGAGATCCGCAGGTATTTAAGAGATAACAACCCGATTCGCGTATCTCGTTCTTTGCGCGACATTGCCTACAAGGCGCTTCAGGTGCGCGATAATTTGACAAACCAGAACTCGCGGGAACCGACTATTTACGAAATTTCCGAAGCGCTAAATGTGCCTAAAGAAGATGTGGTGTTTGCGCTTGATGCCATTCAAGATCCGGTTTCGTTATTCGAACCGATTTATCATGACGGCGGGGATCCGATTTATGTGATGGACCAGATTAGCGACGACCGCAACAAAGATATATCTTGGATCGAAGGCATTGCTTTGCGGGAGGCGATGCGGAAGCTGAATGACCGCGAGAAAATGATCCTTTCGATGCGCTTCTTTGACGGCAAAACGCAGATGGAAGTGGCCGACGAAATCGGCATATCGCAAGCCCAAGTATCCCGTCTCGAAAAGTCAGCCATATCGCAAATGCAAAAGCATGTAAAGCAATAGTTCCAGCACTAGCGCATATGAGAACCGCTTCCGCCTCTGAGGCCGGAGGCGGTTTTTTTAACTAGTTTTTCTTATGGGCAAAGGGACATTTTGCTGGGCTGCGACATATAATGTTATATCAAAATCTTCGGGAAGTCGTGGTGATCGCTGTGAAAATATCCGATTTCCAAACAAAAGACGTAATCAATATCGTGGACGGCAAAAAACTCGGGCAAATCAGCGATCTGGAGCTGGATTTGCGCAACGGCCGAATCGATTCGATCGTAGTACCAAATCAAGGGCGTTTTTTCGGTTTGTTCGGAAGTTCGACGGACATGGTTATTCCTTGGAAACAGATCGTCAAGATCGGGATGGATGTCGTTCTTGTCAAACTTGACGAGACGCGAAATTACAAACAATCGGATGAAGTCGAGACATACGATTATAATCAGGCTTACCGCGGGTAAGCTCCACGGGTCTGTTAATTAAGGCTTTTTGTTGAATGGGCCCGGGGACGCTTATTTTTCTGCGGTCTTTATTGTATAGTGGGTGTGGAGGGAGAGGACAAGCATGGAACCATTTAAGATCGCTGCTGCGGCCAACGGTGTGGAAATGGTCACAATCCGCTCTTGGCAAGAGCGTTTTCCATATGTAAGTGCAGGTTTTACAACACGTATAGGCGGTGTCAGCCAAGGACCCTACGGCTCGCTAAATTGCGGTTATCATGTATCGGACAGCCCCGCCGATGTGGCGCTGAACCGCGAAAGATTGGCGCAGGCACTGGGCATTAGTACAAAGGATGCAACTTATGCGGAGCAGGTGCATGGCTGCGAGATCGCCGTCGTCACCGCGGCAGATGGGGGCAAAGGCGTATATTCGCGCGAAGATGCGCTTCAGGCCAAAGACGGCTTTATTACTTGCGAAGCGGGTATTTTTTTGCATGGGCTGTTCGCCGACTGTGTGCCGCTGTATTTCATCGATCCCGTGCATCAAGCGGTTGGTTTGGCGCATGCGGGATGGAAAGGAAGCGTATTGCAGATCGCCCGTCAGACGATAACGGCTATGCAGAGAGAATACGGCTCCAATCCAGCCGAAATACATGCTGCGATCGGTCCATCGATCGGCATCTGCTGTTACGAAGTGGACGAAAAGGTGATCGGCCGAGTCCAAGAAACGATGCGCGAGCTTTCCGATTCTTCGCCTGTCGAAGCCGCTCATGTATACCGGGATAAGGGCGGCGGGAAATATATGCTGGACTTGCAACAATTGAACCGACAAATTATGATAAAAGCAGGAATATTGCCGACGCATATCGAATTGTCTACTTTATGCACAAGTTGTCATACCGAGTGGTTTTACTCCCATCGCAAAGAAGGCGGGACGACAGGAAGAATGGCAGCATGGATCGGCATGATTAGGCGTCATGAGAGGTGAACGGGTTTTGGATTTGCAGGAAGCTAGAACTGCGCTGGAGAAGCGTATCGCAGATGTGGAAAGGCGTGTAGCCGCAGCCTGTGAAAGAAGCGGGCGCAGCCGGTCGGATGTTGAGGTCATCGCAGTCACCAAATATGTTTCGCTGGAAGCGACCGAGCAAGCGCTGCAAGCAGGCTTGTCCCATATTGGAGAAAACCGCTGGCAGGATGCCGCGGAGAAATGGGAAAAACTCGGAACGCAAGGAACATGGCATTTTATCGGCCATTTGCAAACCAACAAGGTAAAGGACGTTATTGGCCGGTTCGCTTATATACATTCGCTTGACCGCATATCATTAGCGAAAGAAATGGATAAGAAAGCGGGGCAACTCGGCTTGAAGGCCGATTGTTTGATCCAGCTTAACGTATCCGGGGAAGAAACGAAATTCGGGCTGGAGCCCGATCAGTTGTTTTCATTTGCCAGAGAGCTTGCGAATTGCAAGCATATTCGTATAGCGGGTTTGATGACGATGGCTCCTTACGAGGCGGAAGCAGAGGCGACAAGACCGGTTTTTCGCGAATTGCGTAACTTGAGGGATGAATTGAATCGCGCTGCGATCCTACCTGAGGAAGCCACCCATTTGTCGATGGGCATGTCTAACGATTTTGAAGTGGCGATCGAAGAAGGAGCGACTTGGGTCAGACTTGGGAGCGTGTTGGTCGGAAAATAACAAAAATGAGGAGGAGAGGACATGGGCGTCATGAATAAATTTATGAACTTTCTCGGACTGCAGGAGGAAGAAGAAGTCATTGAACGCGAACGAATTGTAGAGCAGGTTGAAGAACCTGAAACCAATCCGTTTGAAAATCGTAATAAGAATAAGGGCAACAATGTTGTAAGCATTCATTCGCAAAAAAATGTCAAGGTCATTCTTAACGAGCCGCGTTCCTACGAGGAAACGCAGGAAATCGCCGACCATCTCCGTTCGCGCCGCCCGGTTGTCGTGAATCTGCAGCGCGTGCGTGCCGATCAAGCGACACGGATTGTCGATTTTTTGAGCGGAACCGTTTATGCGCTTAATGGCTCGATCTCCAAGATCGGACCGAACATTTTTTTGTGCACTCCCGATTCGGTTGAAATTCACGGCTCGATTTCGGAAATAATAATGAATGAGACTTGAGGCCTAATCTAATGCCGAGGTGAACAGCTTGATCAATATTTACGGATATATTTCAACGCTTATAGAAATTTATACATACATGATTATCGCTTATGTGCTGCTTTCTTGGCTCCCCGCAGCGAGAGACAGCTTCATTGGCGAAATTTTAGGCAAGCTGGTCGAGCCGTATTTGTCCATCTTTCGCCGGTTTATTCCGCCGATCGGCGGCATGATCGACATTTCCCCGATCGTTGCGCTGATTGCGATCCGTTTTGTGGGCGAAGGCATTGTAGCTGTGCTGCAAATGGTGTTCAGGTGATCTAAGTGGACTTAACAAACGTTTACTCGCATTTTCATCCGGATGAGCATCGTTTTGTTGATAAGGCCGCGGAGTGGATCGAACGGGCGGCTTTCGAGCATGTGGTGAAAAAAACCGACTTTCTCGACCCGCGGCAAGCATTTATCGTATCGACTTTGGCGCAACGGCAGCCGGATGTCAATTTCCGGCTAGACGGCGGATATGGGCAAGCCGAGCGGAAGCGGGCGGTAATCGCTCCGGAATACCGGTATTTGGACGACGAGGATATGGCGATCAGCGTCCTCAGCGTAACTTCGGAGGACAGCAAGATCGGTTCATTGGATCATGGAGATTATCTTGGGTCCGTGCTTGGCCTTGGAATGAAACGCGACAAAATAGGTGACATCCATGTTTTGCCTGACGGTGCCCATATCTTAGTCGCTTCGGAAATCGCGGAATATCTTCGTTTGAACTTGCAGCAGGTCCACCGCGTTCATGTGCTTACCGAATTGCTGCCGCTTTCCGAGCTGCGAACCGCAGCCGAGCAGCTGGAGCAGATGAGCCTGTCGGTGGCCTCTTTGCGTCTTGACGGGATCGCCAGCGACGTATACCGGCTGAGTCGGGCCAAAATATTGCTGCCGATCAAAGCCGGACGATGCAAAGTGAACTGGAAGCAAGTTGAGGATCCCAGCGCTGCTTTAAGGGAAGGCGATGTCGTATCGCTCCAAGGGTTTGGCCGTTTTAAGCTGCTGGAAGTGGAAGGTATGTCGAAAAAAGGAAGAATTCGCGTGAAGGTTGGAAAATATGTATAGTCCGGCTTAATTTTTGCAGGACTTGGCAGGAATACGGATATTCATGTCGAATAACGTGTAATGGAACAGCCTATTTTTAGGAGGGTACACAATGCCTTTAACACCGCTCGACATACATAATAAAGAGTTCAGCCGATCGTTTCGCGGATATGACGAAGATGATGTGAATGAATTCCTGGACCAGGTAATCAAAGACTACGAAGCGCTTATCCGCGAAAATAAAGACTTGCAGAGTCAGTTGGTTGTCCTCCAAGAGCGGCTTGACCATTTTGCCAATATTGAGGAAACGCTCAGCAAAACGATTATCGTAGCGCAGGAAGCCGCCGACGAAGTGAAGAACAATTCCAAGAAGGAAGCGCAGCTGATCATTAAGGAAGCGGAGAAAAATGCCGATCGGATTATAAACGAATCGATCTCTAAATCCCGTAAAATTGCGATGGAAATCGAAGAATTGAAAAAGCAGGCTTCGATCTACCGGACACGTTTCCGCACTTTGCTGGAAGCGCAGCTCGAGCTGCTGAGCAAGGAAGATTGGAGTTCCTTGGAGCGCGTGACGATCGAAGAGAATCAATAAGAGCTTTGCTTTGCGCGAGGTTGACTATTTTCGCGTATTTCGGTTATACTGCATGGTAACACAACAGGAAAACGATGACTGGGAAGAGTAAGGCACGTCGCGTTTGTCAGCGAATTAGGGTCATGGTGCAAGCCTAATCTTACGTGCTGCCTGAAGATCACCCAGGAGTGTCTTTTGAACGCGCCGGAAGGCGTCAGTAAAGAAGACCGGCTGGACGCCGTTATCAATCTTTTCAAGTGAAGGCTTGTTTGCGGAGGCGGCTGATTGCTCGCTGCTTCGCTGGCATTGTCTTAATAAGGGTGGTACCGCGAGACTTCTCGTCCCTTTGGGGATGAGGGTTTTTTTTTGCGTTGTGAATGACAAAGGGAGTGAACAAAAATCATGGATTATGGAAAAACGTTAAACTTGTTGAAAACCGACTTTCCGATGCGCGGGAATTTGCCGCAGGCTGAACCCAACATGCAGCAGCATTGGGAAGATATCGACATCTATGCAAAAGTGCAGGAGAGCCGCAAAGGCCGGACTAAATTTATTTTGCACGACGGGCCTCCGTATGCCAACGGAGACATTCATATCGGGCATGCGCTAAATAAAACGCTGAAGGACATTATCGTCCGTTCCAAAACGATGCAGGGATACGACGCGCCGTATGTTCCCGGCTGGGATACGCATGGCTTGCCGATCGAACAAGCCATTGCCAACAGCGGCAAAGTGGACCGCAAAAAAATGAGCATTCCCGAATTCCGCGATTACTGCAAAGCGTACGCTCTGCAATCGGTAGAAAAGCAAAAATCCCAATTCAAACGTCTGGGCATCCGCGGCGATTGGAAGCAACCGTATATTACGTTAAATCCGGTATATGAAGCTCAGCAAATCCGGGTATTCGGCGAAATGGTGCGCAAAGGTTACATCTACAAGGGACTCAAGCCGGTGTATTGGTCCCCATCCTCGGAAAGCGCGCTGGCCGAAGCGGAAATCGAATACAAGGATAAAACCTCGGCTTCGATTTATGTCGCTTTTGCGGTGCAGGATGGCAAAGGCAAGCTGCCGGAGGATGCGTCGATTGTCATCTGGACGACAACCCCTTGGACGCTGCCGGCCAATCTGGGCATCAGCCTACATCCGGACTATGAATATGCCCTGGTACAGACGGGCGGGAAAAAATATGTTTTGGCCAAAGGTTTGCTGGAAGCGGCGGCCAAAGAAATCGGCTGGTCCGATGTAACGGTATTGTCCGAGTACAAAGGCAGCGAGCTGGAAGGCGTATTGTGCCGTCATCCTTTCTATGACCGCACCTCGCTTGTGATGGTCGGCGAGCATGTGACGCTGGAAGCCGGTACGGGCTGCGTGCATACGGCGCCGGGACACGGCGAAGACGACTTTGCCATTGGCCAAAAATACAATTTGGGCGTATTGTGTCCGGTTGACGACCAAGGGCATATGACGGCGGAAGCTCCGGGTTTTGAAGGCGTATTTTACGATAAAGCCAACAAAATGATTACGGAAATGCTGGAAAACTCCGGACATCTGCTGAAGCTCAGTATGATTCAGCACCAATATCCGCATGACTGGCGTACGAAAAAACCGGTCATTTACCGTGCGACAGAGCAATGGTTTGCATCGATCGATCAATTCCGCGCTCAAATGCTGGAGGAAATCAAAAATCTAAACTGGACGCCGGAATGGGGCGAGGTGCGTTTGCACAACATGATCGCCGAACGCGGCGACTGGTGTATTTCCCGCCAGCGGGCATGGGGCGTGCCGATTCCGATTTTCTACTGCCGCAGCTGCAACGAGCCGATCGTCAACGAACAGACGATCGAACATGTAGCCGGAATTTTCGCCGAGGAAGGCTCAAATGCTTGGTTCTTGAGAGACGAAGCGGAGCTGCTGCCGGCTGGAACGGTTTGTCCGAAATGCGGCACTGCACATTTCCGTAAAGAAACCGACATCATGGACGTATGGTTTGATTCCGGCTCCAGCCATGTGGCCGTTCTGGAAACACGTCCCGAGCTGCAGTGGCCGGCCGATCTTTACCTGGAAGGCTCCGACCAATATCGCGGCTGGTTTAACTCATCTTTGATCACAGGCGTCGCCGCACGCGGCAGCGCACCTTATAAAGGCATTTTGAGCCATGGCTTTACGCTGGACGGCGAAGGCCGGAAAATGTCCAAATCGCTGGGCAACACGATCGATCCGAACGTCGTGTGCGGCAAGCTGGGCGCCGATATTTTGCGCTTATGGGTATCTTCGGTCGACTATCAGGCCGATCACCGGATTTCAGATAACATTTTGAACCAAATTACCGAAGTGTACCGCAAAATCCGCAACACGCTGCGTTTCTTGCTTGGCAACTTGTCCGATTTCAATCCGCAAACGGACCGCGTAGCTTACGAGCAACTAAGCGAGTTGGACCGTTATGCCGTCATCCGCTTAAACCGCATGGCGGAACGTGTAATCAAAGCTTATGACGAATACGAGTTCCATATCGTATACCAAGCTGTGCACCATTTCTGCGCAGTGGAAATGAGCGCGTTCTACTTGGATATCATCAAAGACCGGATGTACGTAAACGAACCGGGCAATGCTCAGCGTAAAGCGGCACAGACGGTATTGTACGACACGGTTCTGGCAATAACTAAGCTGATTGCGCCAATTTTGCCGCACACAGCAGACGAAGTATGGAGATACATCCCGGGTGCCGATTTAATCAGCGTGCAGCTTGCCGAGTTCCCGGCTGTCGACATTTCGGTATATAACGCCGAACTCGAAGCCAAGTGGGACAAGTTCAATGCCCTGCGCGACGACGTCCTGAAAGCTCTGGAAGAAGCGCGTAAAAGCAAACTGATCGGTAACTCGCTCAGCGCCGCTGTACATTTGTACCCGGATGCCGAAACGGCCCAACTGCTGTCGCAGTTCGATGAGCTCGATCAATTGTTTATCGTCTCTCAAGTAAAAGTATTCGAAGCAGGCGCAGTTGCGCCGTCTGAAGCGATGGCTTTCAAACAGCTGTCCGTTCTCGTAGTACCGGCAGAAGGTGAAAAATGCGAACGCTGCTGGATTGTTACACCGGAAGTCGGCCACAACCATGAGCATCCGACTCTGTGCAAACGCTGCGCGTCCGTGATGGAGAAAATCAGCACCGAGGCGTAATATGCAGTAACGGGTATGTAGAGAAATAACGAGCCGTCGGCTATGTGGAATATGCCGACAGCTCGTTTATCAGTTGAAGGAATTGGCTTGCAGGATCGAATGGAACTGAACGCTCAAAGGTAAAGCGCGGCGCGCCGAGCTTAAGCGATAGCGATAAGCAGGCGTAACAAGCGCGGGTACGAGGCACAAGAGCAGTTCACGCATCATCGCGCCAAAGGTAAAGCGTGTCCCGCGAGCTCAAGCGACAGCGATGAGCAGCGGGACAAACGCTGAATGAGAGGCACGAAGGAGCACGCCGCATCATCGCGCCCAAGGTAAAGCGTGTCCCGCAAGCTCAAGCGATAGCGACGAGCAGCGGGACAAACGCTGAATGGGAGGCACGAAGGAGC
The DNA here is from genome assembly GCF_004307995.1 of Paenibacillus thalictri. Lineage (GTDB taxonomy): Bacteria > Bacillota > Bacilli > Paenibacillales > NBRC-103111 > Paenibacillus_AF > Paenibacillus_AF thalictri. Next base: position 84,146 of record NZ_SIRE01000010.1, read on the forward strand.
ACCCCGCATCATCGCGCCCAAGGTAAAGCGTGTCCCGCAAGCTCAAGCGACAGCGACGAGCAGCGGGACAAACGCTGAAAAAAGAGGCACGAAGGAGCACCCCGCATCATCGCGCCCAAAGTAAAGCGTGTCCCGCAAGCTCAAGCGATAGCGACGAGCAGCGGGACAAACGCTGAATGGGAGGCACGAAGGAGCTCCACCGGCGGCGGGTCCAGGGCGCAGCGCCTGGGGTCCCCCTCCCAGGGGGATTTAGGGGGTCGTCCCCCCCTATTCAAGCAAACCTTCACCTTCGCCGCCGTCCATATATTCGCGGTACGCTTTATTTCTCAGCACCATGACGTCGTGGCCGTAGATGTCGGTAGCAAGAAAGCTTTCGAGCGATTCGACGTATCCGTCATTTTCGTCGGATTCAATGTACATGTCGTTGTACCCGTCGATTATATTAGGGTTTTCCTGCATGGCAGGCGTATTGGAGGTTCCCCAGCTTTCGACGATTTGCCAAGCGTCTTCGCCGTCGAATTGATTTTGATCCGAACGCTCATCCAAACTGGTCCGCCCGAATGGAGGGTACAGCAGTTTTTCCTCCACGGGCCGATCCGTGCGGTGCGTATCGGGGGAATGCTCGATACAATATTCGGTTGTTGGCACGGCTTGAAGTCTTTCAAATGGAATCGGTTTGCCGCAGACGGCGCATTGACCGTAATTTCCCGCATCCATATGGGAAAGAGCGGCCCCGATATCTTCCAGCTGATGCTCGGAGCTTTCATTTAAGGCTAAATCTTTGCTATGTTCAAACACTTCCGACCCAAGATCGGCCGGGTGGTTGTCATATGCGGCGAGTTCGCCGGTCTGCTCGGCAATCGACTCTGAAAGTCCGTATGATTTGTTTTGTTCAAGACGATGTTCGAGATCTTGCTTTTGCCGGAGCAGCTCTTGCTTCAGCTCGGTAAGCTGTTGGGCCGATAACGGGTTCAAAAAGCACGCCTCCTTTTAACTCATAAGAACATGTATAAAATGAGATGGGTTGTTTAGCGGATCGCCTATCGGATAATAAGGGAAGCAGCAAGTTCATATGGCTAGCTTTTACGGATTGCGCTTATTTTAGAGAGGTAATTCCTTGCTATTTCGGGGAAACGGAATAAGGAGATGAACCCTTGAGATATTATATTTACGCACTTATCGTATTGCTTGTAGATCAGGCAACCAAGTGGCTTATTGTCGACAGGCTGGCCATTGGCGAGACTAGACCGGTGATCGGCGAGTTTTTTCAAATTACGTCCCACCGGAATAAAGGCGCCGCTTTTGGCATTCTACAAAATCAGCGGTGGTTTTTTGTCATCATCACCTTGGTTGTTGTTGTTGGCGTAATCTGGTACTTGGAAAAAATGCGCCGTGAGAAAAAACGGTTGATGCCCATTGCGCTTGGGCTGCTGCTTGGCGGGGCGCTGGGTAATTTTATCGACCGTTCGTTGTTTGGACAAGTGGTCGATTTCTTGCAGTTCCGGTTTCAATTCAACTGGTTTGGCACGGCGGTGGACTATACGTACCCGATTTTTAATATCGCCGATTCGGCAATTTGTATCGGTGTCGCTTTAATATTTTTGGATTCTCTGATTAGTTGGAGAAGGGAACGGAGATAAGCTTTGATTAACGAAATAGAGCAAGAACGGCTGGAATGGACGGCTGATACGGAAGATGCAGGCGAACGGCTGGACAAGTTTGTCGTCGAATCGATAGAAGAGGACGTCTCGCGTACGCTGATTCAACAGTGGATTAAAGACGGCCATGTTACGGTAAACGGCAAAACGGTCAAGTCTAACTATAAAATCGCTGTAGGTGACAGCGTTCAACTGGTTGAGCCTCCGCCGGAGCAGCTGCTGATCGAAGCCGAGCCGATCCCGATCGAAGTCGTTTATGAAGATGCTGACGTGATCGTAGTGAACAAGCCGCGCGGGATGGTTGTGCATCCTGCTCCGGGCCACTATTCGGGTACCTTGGTTAACGCGCTGATGTACCATTGTCAGGACCTTAGCGGCATTAACGGAGTGATGCGTCCGGGTATCGTACATCGGATCGACAAAGACACATCGGGCCTGCTGATGGCGGCCAAAAACGATCTGGCGCACCAGCATTTAGCCGGATTGCTGAAAGATCACGACGTGGACCGGAAATACATCGCTATTGTCCATGGCAATTTGCCTCACGATAACGGAACCATTGACGCTCCGATCGGACGCGATCTAAAGGACCGCAAGCTGTATACGGTAACGGAAAAAAACAGCAAACGTGCGGTTACGCATTTTGTCGTGCTGGAACGGTTTGCTTCAGGTCATACGCTGGTGGAACTGAAGCTGGAGACGGGGAGAACACATCAGATCCGGGTTCATATGAAGTTTATCGGGTATCCGCTTGTCGGGGATCCGGCCTACGGGAGAAGCAAAGGTATCACCATGGACGTGGAAGGACAGGCGCTGCATGCGGCGGTTCTTGGGTTTACTCATCCGAGGACAAGGGAACAGCTGCGGTTTGAAGCGCCGCTGCCGGCAGAAATGGAACATTTGCTGGAGCGCTTGCGAATGCAATAAGAGCAGGACGCGCATCACGGCAAGATCAGGGCAATTTCGCAAATTCAATGGGGAACGGGAGTGAAGGACGCATGTCACTTTTAGAATCGTTAGTTAATAAAGATGTGCAGAACATTCAAATTTCCGGCATCCGTAAAATTTCCAATATGGTCGCGGCTATGCAGGACGTCGTATCGCTGACGATCGGCCAACCGGACTTCCCGACGCCGGCACATATATTGGAGGCGGGGAAAAAAGCGATTGACGCCAATAAAACCGTATATACGGTCAATCCGGGTTTAATTGAGTTGCGCCGCGCCGCTGCGGCGTTTGTTGAAGGAAAATACGAATTGTCGTACGACCCCGACAAGGAAATCATCGTTACCGCCGGGGCCAGTCAAGCACTGGACATCACCCTGCGGACGATTTTGGAGCCGGGCAACGAAGTGATTATGCCCGGGCCGATTTATCCCGGATACGAACCGCTAGTACGCCTAAGCGGGGGAGTTCCGGTATTGGTGGACACCAAAGATACAGGTTTTAAGCTGACTGCGGAGCTGCTTGAGAAAGCCATTACGCCGCGTACACGTTGTATCGTGATGTGTTATCCGTCCAACCCGACCGGCCGTGTGATGGATGCCGCTGAGCTGGAGGCGGTCGGCAAGCTGCTTAAGGATAAATCGATTTTTGTCATCTCCGACGAAATTTACAGCGAGTTGATTTATGACGGACCGCATCGATCGATTGCTTCCTTCCAAGGAATGAGAGACAAGACAATTGTCATTAACGGCTTGTCCAAATCGCATTCCATGACCGGATGGCGGATCGGTTTTACGTTTGCTCCCGCTTATTTAACGCAGCACATGGTGAAGGTGCATCAATACAATTTGACGTGCGCCAGCTCGATCAGCCAATATGCCGCATTAGAAGCGCTAACCGGCGGCGTAAACGACGCGGAACCGATGAAAGAGGCATACCGGGAACGCAGAGATTTTGTGCACCGCAGACTGGCTGAAATCGGGCTGGTTACGGAACGGCCGGAAGGGGCGTTTTACATCTTTCCGTCGATTGCGCAATTTGGCCTCAGTTCGATGGATTTCACGATGAAGATGCTGGAGCAGGAAAAAGTAGCCGTTGTGCCGGGGGATGCATTCTCATCATATGGCGAAGGATTTATCCGCATTTCATATGCTTATTCGATGGACTCGTTAAAAGAAGCGCTGAACCGGCTGGAGCGGTTTGTACAAAGCTTAAAATAAGAAAAACTTCTAATCGGAGCCTCTCTCGGATAAACGAGCGGGGGGCTTGCGTGCCTTTCCGACACTATAAAAAAAGCCGATCGCCCCGTTGTCAAATGAGGGGTTGATCGGCTTTTTGCTTGGGTTGCGTTTCGCTTTCACATAGAGCATAGCGGAGATAGTACGCTACTGTGCGGATTTCCAGCGTAAATAACGGACGATGACTTCGATCGCCGGATCGACCGCCTGATCGTTAGGTTCAATGCTGGCATGGTGCAGGCCGTACGGCGTGTCGACGCCAAGCCAGAACATGAAACCGGGGATACGTTCCAGGAAATAACCGAAATCTTCCCCGGTCATCGCTTCCGTGCATTCAATCAGATTCATCGCGCCGTCGGTGCGGACGAAATTCATAAATTCTTCGGTAACGGCCGGATTATTGTACACCTGGCAGTAGTTCGAACCGTAATCAATACTCGCCTTGCAGTCAAAAGCGGTCTCCAAACCGGAAACCAGCGCTTCAATCCGGGCTTTCACACGTCTCATCGTATCGATCGACATCGTGCGGATCGTGCCTTCCAGGCGCGCTTTTTCGGCGATAATGTTTTGTTTGGTGCCGCCTTCGATTTTGCCGATCGTGACGACGACCGAATCCAGCGGATTGATGTTGCGGGCCACGATCGTTTGCAGTTGGCCAACCAGCTGCGCGGCGGCTACCACCATATCGTTGGCTTGATGAGGAAATGCGGCATGGCCGCCTTTGCCCGTTAGATCGATAAACAATTCGGAAGTATTGGCGAATAAAATACCCGGCTTCGTTGCAATGGTGCCGACCGGATATTCGGGCGCAATGTGCAGCGCCACCATCTGGTCAGGCATCATGCCCTGCAGTTCCTGGCTGCCCAGCATCGGCAAGGCGCCTCCCGGGCCTTCTTCGGCGGGCTGAAACACCAGTACAAGATCGTCGCTCATTGGCTGCTTGGCAAATGCGCTCAGAACGCCCATGCCGATGGCCATGTGCAGGTCGTGTCCGCAGGCGTGCATGTAACCCGGATGCTGGGAGCGAAACGGGTAAGAAGTGTTTTCTTCAATCGGCAGCGCATCCATATCGGCGCGATAACCAAATGTGCGCCGCGGAGCGGTGCCCTTCACACGGACTAAGATGCCGGTCCGCCATGTCCGAACCTCCAGATGCTCTTGGGGCAATGCGGCAATTCGTTCAAGCAGAACGGCTTGTGTTTTGAATTCCTGGAAGCCGGGTTCCGGAATCTGATGAAGCTGCCTGCGCAGCTCTACAAATGAGCTTGCCTGGGTGGTCATCGTTTTATCCTCGCTTTTTTTACTATATAAATTGAACCCATGTTTTGGAAGTCCGCTCCATTCCGAAAGGAATTACTTGTCCGCTTCAAATTATCTCAATCCTACAAGGATCGGTCCGCCGCAGAAACAGGGGTGGATTGCCGCTTATCGTTAAATAAGGCCGGAGGGAATCCCTCCGGCCTGCGGTGTATATTACAGTTGACGAAGCTCCTGCAAAATTTCCGTTTTGGATTTCGTTTTATCGTCCACTTTCTTAATGACGCGGCCCGGAGCGCCTACAACAACGCTGTATTCCGGAACGTCTTGAGTTACGATGGCGCCGGCGGCGATAACGGAACCTTTGCCGATGCGTACGCCTTCGAGAACAACCGCGTTGGCTCCGATCAGCACGTCGTCTTCAATGACTACAGGTTGTGCGGAAGGAGGTTCAATGACACCCGCCAATACGGAACCTGCGCCGATATGGCACATTTTTCCTACTTGCACGCGGCCGCCGATAGCGACGTTCATATCAACCATAGTACCGTCGCCGATGGATGCGCCGATGTTGATTGTAGCGCCCATCATGACGATGGCGTTGTTGCCGATGGACACCATGTCGCGGATGACCGCGCCCGGCTCGATACGAGCGTTGATGCCTTTTAAGTCCAGCGTCGGGATCGCCGAGTTGCGGCGGTCGTTTTCAACGACATAATCCTCGATGTTTTGTTGGTTGGCTTCGATCACAGGGCTGATGACGCTCCATTCGCCGAATAAAACGCCGGTATTGCCTGTAATAAACGATTTTACATCCGCGCCAAAATCGATTGCGTCAAGGTTGCCTTTTATGTAAACTTTGACAGGCGTTTTCTTTACACTGTTTTTGATAAAATTGATGATTTCCATCGTATTCATTTCGGACATGCTAATATTCTCCTTTTTTCGTCAAAATGGATGCCGGCTGATCCGACATACTATGAAGTAACAAGTTGAACTACCTCTTTAAAATATAGTAGCAGAAAGCATCATTTTTTCCAAGCAAACAAGGAAAATATTAAGACAGCCCGTTGTTCCATTCCGCAAAAAATTAGGATTGACTTCTTTTGTCGAAAGTGGGATAATCCCTTTAGTTGAATAGAACCTTTAAAGACAGTCCCGTGAGACTGACAAGGTGTCCGATGTTTAAAAAGATTGATGACCGCCCGGTTATGCGCCATCTCTATGGCTGTGACCGGAACAGGCGTGCGCGTATCAAGCTGGTCTTGTGCTGCGCAGCATTCTGGCGGTTGTTACCGGATGAAAGCTCCTTGTCCTTATGGGCAGGGAGCTTTTTTGCGCAGAGGTCAATATTCGAAGCTGCGCTCTCACGGACCCGGAAGTATGGCACACAGACGCAACTGTAGGAGGGTGTTCACCTTGGAACGGGATGAACAGCTGGTCATTATGGACGAAACGGCAATCCGCCGCGCTCTGACAAGGATTGCCCACGAGATTCTGGAAAAAAACAAAGGTGTGGACAACTGCATGCTGATCGGCATTCGCACCCGCGGCATTTATTTGGCCCGGCGCGTTGCGCAGCGGATTCATGAAATCGAATCGGTCCCCGTGCCTGTAGGCGAGCTGGATATTACCTCTTATCGCGACGATCGGGTGAAAGCTCCATCGGTGGAGTCGGTCAAGACGGGCGAACCGCTTGCGATTCAGGATCGCAAAATCATTTTGTTCGATGATGTGTTGTATACCGGACGTACGGTAAGGGCCGCAATGGATGCTCTGATCGATCAAGGAAGGCCGCAAATGATTCAACTGGCCGTGCTGATTGACCGCGGACACCGCGAACTGCCGATTAGGCCCGATTACGTCGGCAAGAACGTACCGACTTCCAAGATGGAACGAATCGAAGTGCTGCTTGAAGAAATCGACAAGAAGGACAAAGTCGCTTTATATGCCAAAGGAGGGAAACGCAAATGACGATGGTTCGGATGAAGACGGAGAAACATTTGCTTGGCTTAAAAGGGATGGGACAAGAAGAAATTCGCAGCATATTGGATCGGGCCGCATATTGGGAACAATACTCCATAAAGGTAACAAATCAGCTTCAAGGCCGGTTTGTGGCAAATATGTTTTTTGAAAACAGCACGAGAACAAGATTTTCTTTCGAGGTTGCGGAGAAACGCCTGGGCGCCGAAGTGCTTAACTTCTCGGCGGCGGTGTCCAGCGTACAGAAGGGCGAATCCATCTACGACACGGTAAAAACGTTGGAGTCCATGGGCATTGACGCCGGTGTGATCCGGCTGAAGCCGACAGGTGTGCTGCAGGAGCTCGCGGAGAAAATCAACATCCCGCTCATCAACGCAGGGGATGGCAACAACGAGCATCCGACACAGGCGCTGCTCGATATGTACACAATGCAGGCGCATTTTGGCGAGATCAAAGGGCTGACGGTATCGATTATCGGCGACATTATGCACAGCCGGGTAGCCAGATCGAACTTATGGGGTTTGACCGCAATGGGGGCAAAGGTAAAGTTTTGCGCGCCGGACAACATGAGAGCTGCCGAGCTGGGCGAATACGCGCCATATGTATCAATGGAAGAAGCGCTGCAATCGGATGTGGTCATGATGCTGAGAGTGCAGCTGGAACGGCACGAAAACGGCATGATCAAGTCGGCCGAGGAATACCGCGAGCAGTACGGCTTGACGGTGGAAAGAGCGGCGAAGCTGCAGCCGCATACGATCATCATGCATCCGGCACCGATCAACCGCGATGTGGAGCTGGATGACGCGCTGGTGGAGTGCGACAAGTCGAAGGTGTTCACGCAGATTGCTAATGGTGTGCCGATTCGGATGGCGGTCATCGAGCGGGCGCTGAGCTAGGGAGTTTGATTGGCGATTGTGAAATATTAAACGTGACTGATGTGTATTACGGGAAAGGGACGGTACTCCACCGCCAATGAAAACCGTGTTTTTCTCGAATTGATCTTATGGTAAAAACACGGTTTTCAAAGCGGACGTAAACTTTACGTACCATTCCCTTACCCCTCCATACACAGTGCACGAATAAAAATTCAAAAGCAACAACCAAACTCCTAACAGCTTTAAAATAGTAAATATTTTCGGGAGGAACTTATGGGCATCTGGATACTTAACGCAAGTGTAGTTCAAGCCGCCAATGATACTGCGGCCAAACATATATTTATAGATGGCGATAAAATAGGGCAAATCGTAGATGCCGCTTCCGGACTGCCGGATACGGCCGGACACGAAACGATCGACGCGGCGGGCAAGCTGGTCACGCCGGGACTGATCGATATGCACGTTCACCTGCGCGAGCCGGGTTTTGAACATAAAGAAACGATTGCAACGGGGACTCGCTCGGCAGCCCGCGGCGGTTTCACGACAATCGCTTGCATGCCGAACACGCGCCCGGTCATCGACACAGTAGACACGGTGAAATATGTGCTCGGCAAAGCCGAAACGGAAGGTGTTGTGCGCGTCTTGCCTTACGGCTGCATCACCAAAAACGAGCTTGGCCGCGAACTGACCGATTTTACCGCGCTGAAGGATGCAGGCGTCATCGGCTTCACGGACGACGGCGTCGGCGTGCAAAGCGCACAGATGATGAAAGACGCGATGCGCGAAGCGGCGGCGATCGGCCTGCCGATCATCGCACACTGCGAAGACAACACGCTGGTCGAAGGCGCAGCGGTGTCCGAGGGCGCATTTGCCCGCAAGCACGGGCTGAAGGGCATCCCGAACGAATCGGAAGCGATCCATGTCGGCCGTGACGTACTGCTGGCGGAAGCAACCGGCGTGCATTATCACGTATGCCACGTCAGCACCGAGCAGTCGGTACGCCTGATCCGCCACGCCAAGCAGTTTGGCATCAAAGTTACCGCGGAGGTTTGCCCGCACCATCTCATTTTGTCGGATGAGGATATTCCGGACAACATGGATGCGAACTGGAAAATGAACCCGCCGCTGCGTACGCCAAGAGATGTGCAAGCGGTCATCGAAGGGCTGGTTGACGGCACGATAGATATCATCGTCACTGACCACGCGCCGCACAGCGAGGAAGAAAAGGCGCGCGGCATGCAGCTTGCGCCGTTTGGCATCGTCGGTTTCGAGACGGCGTTCCCGCTGCTGTACACCAAGTTTGTGGCGACCGGACAATGGACGCTGCAGTTTTTAGTAGACAAAATGACTTCCCTTCCCGCGCAAGTGTTTGGACTTCCGCTTGGCACGCTGGAAACAGGAAAAACGGCAGACATCACGATTATCGATCTGGACACGGAACAAGCGGTTGATCCTGCGGAGTTCGCTTCGAAAGGCCGCAACACGCCGTTCACCGGTTGGCAGCTGAAAGGCTGGCCGGTACGTACGATCGTAGGCGGTAAAACGGTCTGGGCGAATTAACGAAGCGCGAAACTGCAAAGGAGCTGAAAATAAATTATGCAAGCAAGATTATTGTTGGAAGACGGCACTTTATTTACGGGCAAGTCGTTCGGAGCCGAAGGAGACTCCGTTGGCGAGGTCGTGTTTAATACAGGTATCACAGGTTATCAGGAAGTATTGTCCGACCCGTCCTATTGTGGACAAATCGTCACGATGACATACCCGCTGATCGGCAACTACGGCATTACCCGCGATGATTTCGAGTCGGTGCGCCCGTTCATTCATGGCTTTGTTGTCAGACAACATGAAGATGTGCCCAGCAACTGGCGCGGCGAATATTCGCTCGGCACGCTGCTGAAAGAATACGGCATTATCGGAATCAGCGAAATCGACACACGCATGTTGACCCGCCGTATCCGTCACCATGGCGTGATGAAAGGGATTTTGACGACATCGACCCGTTCGGTGGCTGAACTGCTGGAGCAGATGAAATCCACTCCGCTGATGACCGATCAAGTCTCCCGCGTATCGACGAAAAGCGTGTTCAGCAGCCCAGGCTCCAAAGAAAGAATCGTGCTTGTTGATTTCGGAGCCAAAAGCGGCATCGTACGTGATCTGGTGAAACGCGGCTGCGACGTTGTTGTCGTGCCTCAAGACGCTACAGCCGATCAAATCCGCCGCTTGTCGCCGGACGGCGTTCTGCTGTCCAACGGCCCTGGGGACCCAAAAGACGTGCCTCATGCGGTAGAAATGATCCGTCAACTGCTTGGCGAATTGCCGATTTTCGGCATCTGCCTTGGACACCAGCTGTTCGCGCTGGCTTGCGGCGCCGACACCGACAAGCTCAAATTCGGACATCGCGGCGGCAACCACCCGGTTAAAGATTTGATCAGCGGCCGCTGCTACATCACATCGCAAAACCACGGCTACACGGTAAAAGAAGATTCCATCGCCGGCACTGAGCTGGAAGTGACTCATATCAACAACAACGACAAGACCATCGAAGGTCTGCGTCATAAAACATATGCTGCGTTCTCCGTGCAGTACCATCCGGAAGCAGCTCCGGGACCATTTGATTCAAGTTACCTGTTCGACGATTTCCTTGAATCGATCCGCAAGTTCAAGCAGGACAACCCGCAGCTGCCGCGCCAGGCGCAGGTATACACCGCGGCCAAATTCAAACCGGCTCCCGTTTCCGCCGAGTTGAAAGGAGAATTACACTATGCCAAAAAATAATCAACTGAAGAAAATTCTCGTGATCGGCTCCGGCCCGATCGTCATCGGCCAAGCTGCCGAATTCGACTATGCCGGAACACAGGCTTGCCAAGCGTTAAAAGAAGAGGGCATGGAAGTGGTGCTGATCAACAGCAACCCGGCCACCATCATGACCGACACCAACATGGCGGATAAAGTATACATCGAACCGATCACCCTTGATTTTGTCACACAAATTATTCGTCAAGAACGTCCCGACGGCTTGCTGCCGACATTGGGCGGCCAAACGGGACTGAATATGGCTGTTGAGCTGGCTCGCCACGGCGTGCTGGAGCGGGAGAACGTCAAGCTGCTCGGAACGCAGCTTACAGCGATTGAACGTGCCGAAGACCGCGATTTGTTCCGCGATTTGATGCGCGAGCTGGAACAGCCTGTGCCGGACAGCGTCATCGTGACGACGGTGCAAGAGGCTGTTGATTTTGCAAACGAGATTGGTTACCCGATCATTGTACGTCCGGCTTATACGCTTGGCGGCACAGGCGGCGGCATCTGCGCATCGGAAGAGGAACTGCTGGAAACCGTCGCTTCCGGTATCCGTTACAGCCCTATCGGCCAATGCTTGATCGAAAAAAGCATCGCCGGCATGAAAGAAGTCGAATACGAAGTGATGCGCGACGCAAACGATAACTGTATCGTCGTGTGCAACATGGAAAACTTTGACCCGGTTGGCGTACATACCGGCGACAGCATCGTCGTGGCGCCAAGCCAAACGTTGTCCGACCGCGAGTACCAAATGCTGCGTTCCGCGGCAATTAAAATCATCCGTGCGCTGAACATCGAAGGCGGATGTAACGTGCAGTTTGCGCTGGATCCTTTCAGCTACCAATATTACGTCATCGAAGTAAACCCGCGCGTAAGCCGTTCGTCGGCGCTTGCTTCCAAAGCAACCGGTTATCCGATCGCCAAAATGGCGGCGAAAATCGCGATTGGCTACACGCTGGATGAGCTTGTTAACCCGGTTACGGGCCAAACTTACGCTTGCTTCGAGCCGACCCTTGACTATATTGTATCGAAAATTCCGCGCTGGCCGTTCGATAAATTTACAGCGGCAAACCGCAAGCTGGGCACGCAAATGAAAGCGACAGGCGAAGTCATGGCGATTGGCCGGACTTTTGAAGAGTCGATTCATAAAGCGATCCGTTCCCTGGAAATCGGCGTTCACCGCTTGTATCTGAAAGGCGCAGAGGAACTGAATACGGAAACGCTCGAACTTCGTCTGCAAAAACCGGATGACGAACGTATGTTCCTGATTGCCGAAGCATTCCGCCGCGGCTATCAACTTGAACAAATTCAAGAATTGAGCAAAATCGACTGGTGGTTCCTTGGCAAGCTCGAAGGTATGATTCAGTTCGAAGAGCAGCTGAAGCAGCCGGAGTTGACCGAAGAGCTGCTGCGGGAAGCCAAACGCAAAGGTTTCACCGACCGTGCAATCGCAGAAATCCGCCACGAGGCCGAAGGCTTGAACTTGACGCAAGAAGCCGACGTTCGCGCATACCGTATCGGTCTGAACTTGAAGCCGGTGTACAAAATGGTTGACACCTGCGCCGCTGAATTCGAAGCGACCACTCCATATTACTACTCGACTTACGAGACCGAAGACGAAGTAACGCAAACGACCAAAGAAAAGGTGCTTGTGCTTGGTTCCGGTCCGATCCGTATCGGTCAAGGCATCGAATTCGACTACTCTACCGTACATGCGGTATGGGCGATTCAAGCCGCCGGTTACGAAGCGGTTATTATCAATAACAACCCGGAGACGGTTTCCACCGACTTCAGCACATCCGACCGGTTGTATTTCGAGCCGCTTTTCTTCGAGGATGTTATGAATATCATCGAACATGAGAAGCCGATCGGCGTTATCGTGCAATTCGGCGGCCAAACGGCGATCAATCTGGCGGCGCCGTTGTCTAAAGCGGGCGTGCGCATTCTTGGTACGGATTTGGAAAGCATCGATGCTGCCGAAGACCGTAAAAAGTTCGAAGCGCTGCTGCGCAGCTTGAACATTGCACAGCCGCCAGGCGGCACTGTCACTTCGGTGGACGATGCGGTTGCGGTCGCTTCCCAATTCGGATATCCGGTACTTGTCCGTCCGTCGTACGTGCTTGGCGGACGCGCAATGGAAATTGTGTACTCCGACGAAGAACTGTTGAGTTATATGGAATATGCGGTGAAAATCAATCCGGAGCATCCGGTTCTGATCGACCGTTACATGCTGGGCAAAGAAGTCGAAGTTGACGCGATTTGCGACAAGGAAACGGTGCTCATTCCGGGCATCATGGAACACGTGGAAAGAGCTGGGGTTCACTCCGGCGACTCGATCGCCGTGTATCCGCCGCAAACGATCTCCGACGAGATCAAGCAGCAAATTATCGACATTACCGTAAAAATCGCCAGAGGCCTTAAAGTTGTCGGTCTTGTCAACATTCAGTTCGTCATATTCCAAGACCAAGTGTACGTCATCGAAGTAAACCCGCGCTCCTCGCGTACCGTGCCGTTCTTGAGCAAAGTGACGAAGGTGCCGATGGCTAACGTAGCGACCAAAGTCATTATGGGTCAAACACTGCAGCAGCTCGGTTATGAAACCGGATTGTGGCCGGAAGACAACTATGTTTCCGTCAAGGTGCCGGTATTCTCCTTCGCCAAGCTGCGCCGCGTAGATACGACGCTTGGACCGGAAATGAAATCGACGGGCGAAGTTATGGGACGTGACCAGAACTTCTCCAAAGCGCTGTACAAAGGGTTGCTTGGTTCCGGCATGAAAATTCCGCCGACCGGTTCGATCATTGCGACAGTCGCCGATAAAGACAAAGCGGAAGCGATTGAAATTTTGTCCGGCTTCGACAAGCTCGGATATAAGATCGTCGCTACCGGCGGTACTGCCAAAGCGCTTAAGGACGCGGGTCTGAGAGTGACTACGGTCAATAAGCTGAGCGAAGGCGAACCGAATATATTGGATCTGATTCGCAACGGAGAAGCGCATTTTGTGGTCAATACACTCACGAAAGGCAAAACTCCGGAGCGGGACGGCTTCCGTATCCGCCGCGAAGCGGTGGAAAACGGCGTTGTATGTATGACGTCGCTGGATACGGTGCGCGCGCTGCTGCATATGCTTGAGGCGATCAATTTCCAATCGCGCCCGATGCCGGTTTTTAACGTATAACATAACGGACAAATTGGTTAGCACAGTTAGGCTTTCGCTTCACGCCGCTGTGCTAACCGTATGTTTGGAGAGGAGAGCAGGATGCAAATGACGTTAATATCAAACGCCGCCGAGCGGATTATGGTCGCTTTGGATTATGCTTCAGCGGAAGAAGCGCAGCAGTTGATGAACCAACTGCAGGGTATTCCATGCTGGATGAAGGTCGGCATGCAGCTGTTTTATGCGGCAGGGCCAGGGTTTGTCGCCAAGCTTAAGGAGCAGGGCTACAAAGTATTTCTTGATGTGAAGATGCACGACATTCCGAACACGGTCAAAGGGGGCTCGGAGAGCGTGACCCGGCTGGGCGTGGACATGTTTAACGTGCATGCGGCCGGAGGAGCGGCGATGATGGAAGCGGCCATGGAAGGCGTCGATAAAGGTCTGACCGGCAGCAAAGGATCGGCGAAGCCGATCGTCATTGCGGTCACCCAACTGACCAGCACAAGCCAGTCGGTGATGAATCATGAAATCGGTGTGCCCGGGCCTGTGGACGAAACGGTCATTCGTTATGCGAAAATGACGCAACTTGCAGGGCTGCAAGGGGTTGTAGCTTCTCCGCAAGAAGTTGTCAAAATCAAGCAAGCGTGCGGAAGCTCCTTCCTTACGGTAACTCCGGGAATACGCCCGGCAGGCTCCGATATCGGGGATCAGTCGCGAATTATGACACCGCCGGAGGCATTTCAACAGGGAACCGATTATATCGTAATCGGCAGACCCATTACCGGAGCAAAAGATCCGCGGCAGGCTTTGGAATCGATAACGGAATCCATTCATTCTGTTTTTCAAAAAACGGAGGTAATATAGATGATGACAACGGAAACTATTGCACAAAAAGTCGCCGCCGCGCTGCTTAACATCGAAGCGGTCGCGCTGCGCCCGCATCAGCCGTTCACCTGGACATCCGGCCTGAAAGCGCCGATTTATTGCGACAACCGTCTGACGATTTCGTACCCGGAAATCCGCGAATTGATTGCAGACGCTTTTGTTTCGGTCATCCAAGAGAAGTATCCGGACGTGGAAGTCATTGCCGGCGCGGCAACGGGCGGTATTCCGCACGCGGCATGGGTGGCGCAAAAGATGAATCTGCCGATGATTTACGTCAGAGACAAAGCGAAAGGCCACGGCAAAGAAAACTTGGTTGAAGGCGTTTTGCGTCCAGGCCAAAAAGTCGTTGTTGTCGAAGACCTGATCTCCACTGGAGGCAGCTCGCTGAAAGTTGCGCTGGCCGTTAACGCCGCGGGCGCCCAAACATTGGGTGTGCAAGCGATCATGTCCTACGAATTCGAAAAAGCGGCAGAAGCGTTTACGGAAGCCGGCGTCCCGTTTGGCTCGCTGTCCAGCTACTCGACGCTGCTCAGCACGGCGCTTGAGCTTGGCAAAATCAAGCAGGAGGACATGGCCCTGCTGCAAGCATGGAGCCAAAACCCTGCGGAATACGGCAATAACTAAATGTGCACAACCCGCCTGATGATGATATCGGGCGGGTTTTTTACTGCACTTTAAGCGGGAGCTTATTGAAAAAGCGTTTACAATCGGATCGTTATATTTTACAATAACTTGTGGACAGGAAATGATTTCATATTTCATATACGCAGGGTAGAGACAAAGAGAGAACCCGGACATCATTTGCATGTTCCGGGTTTATTTTGCTTTATCCCCACGAAAAAAGGAGAGCGACGCATCGTGAGCAAATTAACCGTTGGAGTCATTGGCGCCGGATCGATCTCGGAGCAGCATCTGAATTCATATGAGCGTAACGAGCGGGTGAAGCTGAACGCCATTTGCGATCTGGATGAAGACCGGGCGCAGCGCAAAGCGAAGAAGTATGGGATCAAGAAAGTATACACCAATTATCACGATCTGCTTGCCGATTCCAAAATTGACGCGGTGAGCATCTGCACATGGAACAACACGCATGCGGAAATCGCGATCGCCGCTTTGAAGGCAGGCAAACACGTATTGGTTGAAAAACCGCTGTGCCAAACGGTGGAGCAGGCGCTTGAGGTGGAGCAGACGGTGAAGGAGACCGGCAAGCTGCTGCAAGTCGGTTTTGTTCGCAGGTACGCCAACAACACCGGGATTATCAAAAAATTTCTTGATGCCGGCGAATTGGGCGATATTTATTACGCTAAGGCGACTTGCCTGCGCAGGCTTGGCAATCCGGGCGGATGGTTTTCGGACAAAACCCGTTCCGGCGGCGGCCCTCTGATTGATCTTGGCGTACATGTGATCGATATTTGCTGGTATTTGATGGGCCGGCCGAAGGTGAAGTCCGTTAGCGGCAACACATACGCGAAGCTGGGCAACCGCTCCAATGTGCAAAATTTGTCCTTCTACAAGTCGGCGGATTACAATTTGCATAACGATGTTGAGGATTTGGCCAGCGCTTTGATCCGGTTTGAGAACGGGGCTTCGCTGATGGTCGACGTCAGCTTTACCTTGCATGCCAAAAAAGACGAGATTTCCGTCAAAATTTTCGGAGACAAGGGTGGCGCAGAACTTGAGCCGGAACTAGCCATCGTCACGGAAAAACATAATACAATCATCAATGTGCAGCCGCAAGTGGACTCGCTCACATTTGATTTTGTGCAAGCGTTTCAAAGCGAAATCGACCACTTCGTGGGCTGCTGCTTAAGCGGCGAACAGCCGATCAGTCCGGTGGCGGATGGCGTTGAAGTGATGAAAATGTTGTGTGCGGTCTATGAATCGGCGGAAAAGGGCTGCGAAATCCAATTTTAAACCAATGGGGTGGGCCTTTCGATGAAATTAACGAACAAAATCGGTGTCATTGTAGAAAGCTTCCGCAGCGGCGTGCGTGAGGGGCTTGTCAAAGCCAAGCAGGTAGGAGCCGATGGAGTACAGATTTATGCGGTTCAAGGCGAAATGGATCCGGCGTATTTAACGCCGCAGGCGCGCAGAGAGCTGCGCGAGTACATCGCTTCGTTGGGACTTGAGATTTCTGCTTTGGTTGGCGATTTGGGCGGTCACGGCTTCCAAGATAAAACCGCAAATCCGGAAAAAATCGAGAAATCCAAGCGTATTCTCGATCTTGCGTTAGATCTCGGCACCCATATCGTCACTACGCACATCGGCATCGTTCCGAACCCTGAGGAGCAGCCTGAAGTTTACGAAGAGATGCAGCGGGCTTGCGAGGAGCTGGCTTCTTATGCGACGCAGCTCAAGGCGTTTTTTGCGATTGAAACGGGACCGGAAACGGCGGCGCATCTGAAAGCGTTTCTGGACACGCTGGGCAGCCGCGGAGTGTCGGTTAACTTTGACCCGGCCAACATGGTGATGGTGACCGGCGACGATCCCGTGCAAGGTGTGAAGCTGCTGAAGGACTATGTCGTACATACGCATGTAAAAGACGGCATCCGGTTAGCGGCCGTCGATCCGCGCGAAATTTACGGGGCGCTGGGTTATGCCAAAATGAGTCATGAAAAGCTGGCGCAAATCGCAAACGAAGGCAAGTTTTTCGAAGAAGTTCCGCTGGGGCAAGGCAAGGTTGATTTTGACGCGTATTTCGCCGCGCTGCAGGAGATCGGCTATCAAGGGTATTTGACCATAGAGAGGGAAGCGGGCGAGCATCCGGAAGCGGATATTCAGCTGGCCGTCGATTTTATCAAACGTTACCGTTAAACTGCTTTAGAGAATTACCTGCTAAAAAGCCGAACCTGCATATGGTTCGGCTTTTAGCGTTATGTAAGGGTTAGTATTAGACTGACTGGCAGGTTTGGGCTAATAACGGCTGCATCTTGACTAACGTTGGAATTATTTTATAATCTAAATATATTGGAGATGAATGAAAGGGGGCTCGCTAGCCGATGTGGACTACCTTGTAATGGTTTGATTGTATCAGATCGCGTGACTCGGTCATGGTTATTTGCCAATGGTCCGGTTCGTCATGCTGATCCTCAACCATTCAAGGGATGCGAGCAACCGTTTGATCAACCCGTTGCGCGGATACTTGATGTATCCGCTTTTTTATATATGCGGCGGAATTAATCCATCTCCATACGATGAACGGTGCTCTCGTTTTCTCATAACGGGAGGTAAATATATAATGACCAGATTGCAAGGAAAAATCGCCATAGTCACGGGGGCGAGTCGTCCCGGTGGAATCGGAGTTGCTATTTGCCGGGCATTTGCCGCAGAAGGCGCCAGCCTGTTTTTTACACATTTGTATGATTACGATAAAAACATTAACCCAATTGATGCCGACGAAAGTTGGCCTGATCTTTTCGCTGAGGAACTGCGTCAACTGGGTATAAAAGTTGGACATATGAAGTTGGACCTTACCTTACCGGGTTCAAGGTCCCTACTACTGGAAGAAGTACGGAAAGTGGTTGGTTTTCCGACCATCCTCGTTAATAACGCTACGTATAGCGTCGATGCAGATTTTCGTCAATTAAACGAGGCTCTCATCGACGCACATTGTGCTGTGAACGTTAGGGGGACATTCATGTTATCCGCTGAATTCGCCCGCATGATTGAGGCAGAGAAAAATATTCATTCCTCCCATAGCAAATTCGGTGGACGAATCATCAACCTCACTTCCGGTCAGGGTAAAGGCCCCATGCCTGGAAATCTTGCCTACGCTGCGACAAAAGGTGCCATCTCTGTTTTTACCGAATCGTTGGCCGCAGAGCTGGCACCGCTTGGTATAACAGTGAACGCTGTTGATCCCGGTCCTACCGACTCGGGCTGGATGTCCGAAGAGGTAAAAAAAGCTCTGCTGCCGCGATTTCCTATGGGCCGAATCGGTCTTCCTGAAGATGCAGCACGTTTAATCACTTTTCTCGCAAGCGACGATTCCCAATGGATTACCGGCCAAATCATTCATTCCAGAGGTGGCTTTTAAATAGTGCAGGGAAATAATATGGAACCATTTTAGGAACGTAAGGGATCAAATGAGAACGACAGCGCAGAGAACCGTAGTATAAATGACGCAAATTTTGGGCGTTAGAGTCAGCCTGGGTTAATTCGCAGCGGCAATCGACGTCTTCAGGACGTCACGCACGGAAAGCGGCGAGCGGTTGAGCAATTTGGTGAGCGTCGGATCGATGTGCGCGAATTCGCCTTCACGGCTGGCGCGGAAGACGCCGAGCAGCATGTTGGCGTGCGCTTCGGGGACACCGTGCAACATAAGCGTGTCGCGATATGTGTCGTCAGAAACAACCACGCGCTGAATCGGGCGGCCGGACAACTCTGAAGCGATGGCGGCGATACCTGTGAAATCAATGGCCTCGGTCGCGGTGAGTCCGGGCGTCAAACCGTCAAAGCACTGTTCGCTCAGGGCGATGGCTGCCGCTTCGGCAAGGTCAAGGTGTGCGGTCCAGGAGACTGGACCGTCCTCTGGAACGGCCAGCACGCCGGTCGAGATGGCGTCGCCGAGAAACATCAGTGCCGATGCCGTGTAAAAGCCGTTGCGCAGCGATATGAAGGGCACGCCTGAGGTTTGGAGCGCCTCCTCGGTGGCGGCGTGATCCTTCATCGGCGCGAAATGCGACGACGGAGACGAGCCCATGTGGCTCGTATAGACAATTCGGCTCGCGCCGGCTTTTTTGGCTGCTTCGATCGCCGTGCGATGACTTTGAACGAGAGCATCACCAAAGCCATCAGCGGAGACGATCAATACTTGTGTCGCGCCTTCGAAGGCGTATGTGAGACTGTCGGCGTCGTTGAAGTCACCTTGGCGTACGCGTACGCCCTTCCCTTGCAGCTCCAAAGCTTTCTGCGGATCGCGCACGCTTACGCCGATCTGTTCGGCTGGCATGCGTTCTAGCAGCTTCTGCACCGTCATACGTCCGAGCTGTCCGCTCGCTCCTGTTACAATAATCATGTCAATCACCTTTCTTTGTCTTTTATTCGACAGTGTTGGTTAACCGTCAATTTCGGATATGTTATACTTTATAAATGGTAATAGGATTGCGGTATCCGAACAACCAGCATTTAAACGGTTCCGTTGCTTAAACGACATGAATGCCGATTTGTCGGGTTTGTAACGCCGGAAGGAGCGATGTCGAATATGCCAGTCAACTTAGACGATCCTCGAGTGAAGCGGACGCGTCAGCTGCTGCTGCAATCTTTTATGGACTTGCTCGAGCAGAAGAAAAGTATCTATTCTATCTCGGTACAAGATATTGCATCTCATGCGACGGTTAATCGGGCCACCTTCTATGCTCATTTCCAAGACAAATACGCGTTCCTGGAATGCTGGATGAGCGACAAGTTTCGCAAGATCGTGGAGATGCGCTTGCCGGATTACACCCTTACAGGAACGGGCGATTTGCGAACGCTAATTCAAGTTACTTTCGAATTTCTGGCGCGTTTACGCAAGTATATGACACCAGGTGACGTCCAATTCGAGCCGATGTTCGAGGTTGCAATTCAGAAGGAGATCGAACGGCTGCTGCTCCGATGGCTCCGTGAGAAGGAGAGGGTGCAGGCTTCTGTTGCAGAAGAGATGATCGAGACGACTGCGGAAGTGATTAGTTGGGGGATATTCGGATCAGCCGTGCAGTGGAGCCGCAACCCTGGGCAGCGTACGGCTGAGGCAATGACGCGGGACGTACTGGCCGTAGCTACTACGGTATTAGAGCCAGTAATATGACTCGAACGGATAAGCAGGTCTGAACCTCCTTGACCGCCACACGATTCCACGCCGTATCTTGAACGTTTGGAGCACGAGGTTCAAAAATTCAGATTTGAGACGTCGCTGGAAGCCGTTGCTTTAGATTCGGGATATCTTACCTCGGCGATTTGTAAGATGCTTCATGGAAGCACATTTATACGGTGATTGGTGCCAGGGCATTATATCGGTCAAAGGTCTTATTAAAAATGGAGATTTAAGTACAATGCCAAGCGGGACGTCTACATATATCCACTGCTTTCGGAATGTACGTGATCTGAAATCGTCAACCATCTTGCCAAGCAAACAAGATGAGAGGCGATTTTCGTTATTTATCCGGAAAGTTCAGAATTCTTCATGTTTAACCTTATTCTGCCCTCCAAAAAAACAAAAGCCCCAAAAACAGGGCTTTGTCAACATTCTGACGTCACAAAATATTCCTTCTGTGACGTGTTTTTATTGCTTCGAAATCAAGCGCAGGTTTAATGCACAAGCGAACAGCTTGGAATGCTTGATCCGAAAACGGATCAGTGCTTGAACTGCAAAATTTGCTCATTGCTCTGTTGAAACTGTTTGGCCAACATAACGATTTGTCCCGTATGATAGCTGTAATGGTTCGCTAGGCCAAACAAGACAAACAGCGTTTTTTGCGGTTTGTAGGTCGGATCGGGGTTATAGTTCGGGCTGTGCTGCAGCATACGCTGCCAATCATCCGGCTTGAAATACATAGGAATTTCTTGGTCCAGCTCTTGGTCGGTGACTGCCGCCAATATTTCTTTGGATTGTGTCCTTACAAGCCGCAGCTTTTCCAAAAGCTCAGCCGCACTTAAGCCGCCTTCGGTTGTGAATTCCAGCGTCCGCTCGCGGACCAACTCTTTGCCGCCGATCGCGCTTGAGACGCGCTGGTATTCCGCTCCCGCCAAATGCAAGATTAAGTTACCGACGCTATTGGTAGATTCACGGAAGCGCCTCCAAACAAGCTCATCCGACAAACCTTGGAGTGAAGCGCTTATCTTCTGTAAATCTCCATCCATCATTTGCAACGTGAATGCGACTAAATTGTTCATCCGCGTTCCTCCCATACCCCGCAATTGGCTCCCCAAAGCGGCTCAACTTTGAGGGGTTGATATAATTCCATTGTACTTTATCCGAAGCCGCTTTGCTCCGCCAGAGAGTGAGGGAATGCTTTCGCGACTCCGGGAGGACGGATCGTGGAGATTCCGGCTGCCAAAATGTAAGCCCGCCTTGCACACCGAGGCCACTGAAAAAGTAGCGAAGTGAGCGAAATCATGCTGGAGAAGCGCCAGCGTTCGCTTTTGTCCCCGAATTTCACCTGCCGCAAGCAGATAAATTCAAGAAATTCGGGGACAATTGGCGATCGTAAGCATGATTCGCTTATGCAGCGTTCACTTTTTCAGTGGCCTCCCTTGCACCAAGGCGGGTTGTTTAGATTGGGGCGCTAATCTCTGATCGCGGAAACGAGCAGGAACATCGGCCGGCGGGTCTCGTCTTTCATTTCCGGAATGGCTGCCAGCATCTCTTCGGTTGGACCCGGCTCGGAAATGTTGCGGATGCTAAATCCCGATTCCGTCAGGATGTTCAGATGTGTTGCCAACGTCCGATGGTATTTGACGACATCGGTGTCCAAAAATCTGGCCAAACGCGGACCTTCATCCTGATAATGGTCAACCGGCCAATGCTGCCGTTCGCCCTGCGGGCCGTAGTGCCAATCTTGAGCCGCCAGCGCCGTAAAAATCGGATGCTCGACGGAAAATACGAATGTCCCGCCCGGTGTAAGACAGCGATGTACTTCCTTGCACACTTGATCAAAACGTTCGATATAATGAAACGCCAGCGAGCTGATCACAACGTCAAATTCGGCTTCGGCAAAACGGATGTCCTCGATCGCCAGGCGGAGGTATTCGATGGCCTCATCGTCGGTCGCCGCTCTGGCGCGTTCCAGCATATTCTCCGATATGTCGGCGCCAACGACCGAACGCGCATGCTGCTCCCGCGCATACCGGCAGTGCCAGCCGAAACCGCAGCCCAGATCAAGCACTTTTTTGCCGTTCAGATCGGGCAGCAACGCGCGAAAGGCGGGCCATTCTCCGGCTGCTTTCAGTCCGTCGACAGATCGAGCCATCGCGCTGTATTTGGTGAAAAAATCGTGGTTGTCGTATTTATTCTCTCTCATGTCTCTTAAAGTGATCTCCTAACGTATTGTTCGCGCCTCTTGCTTAAGCAAAAAAGGACAGCGATATATTTTTATCGAATGCAAAATTGGCCGCCCCAAGCGCCCCGCCGATATCTTTGAACTGTGAGGTGGCGACAATGGTATCGGACGCTAGAGGACGCATTGCGCGTTGCCTCATCACCTTGGTGGCCGTCTCGACAAAAAGCGGGCTGGCATTTGGCACCGTTCCCCCCAAAATCACCGCTTCCGGGTTAAACGTATTTAGCAGATTGGCCATGGCAATGCCCAAATAACTTGCGGCATTTCGGACGGCTTGAACCGCAAGCACGTCTCCTTCCTCTGCCGCGGCGCAGACGTCCTGCGCTTTCAGCGATTGCAAATCCACAATCTGGCCGGAGTAATTGTCATCGTCGGAAGCCCGCACCATCTTGCGGTATTCCTGTTCGATGGCAGGACCGGCCGATAACATCTGCAGGCAACCGTGATTGCCGCAGGGACACAGCGGGCCGTTAGGTTCGATCGTCGTATGGCCAATCTCGCCCGCGCCGCCAAGCGAACCCGAAAGCAGCTGGCGGTCGATATAAAGTCCGGCGGCGATCCCCATCCCAACTCCGATATAGATCATGTTCCGAAACTGCTGGCCCGCTCCATATCTGCATTCGGTCAGTCCTCTGGCGCGGTGGCGGTTGACGACGACAGTCGGCCAGCCGGTTTCTTTCTTCATCAATTCGGCCACATTTACATGCTGCCAATCCAAATCGGCGGCGCTGCGGATAATGCTATGTCCGGCGTCGACAAGTCCGGGAACGCCGAGCCCCAGCAGCGGGACGGGTCTTTTGTCAAGTCCTTCGGCAAAAACGGTGATTTCCTCGGCAAGCGTCCGGAACGAATCCTCCGGATCGAATGTCTGAACGGGAATTTTAGCCGATTTGACGACGTTGCCCAATAAATCGAAAGCTCCCAGCGTCCATGATTTATTGTCCAGATCGGCCCCTATGATGTAAGCGGAATTCGGTACTAGCTCCAGCGTTGTCGCCGGCCGTCCCTTAGTCGATAGGCGGTTGTCGGTTTCATACACGAGATTGCATTCGATCAGTTCGGCAATCGATATGGAAATGGTCGCCCGGCTGAGGCCGGTCAAATGGGTCAGTTCGATGCGCGACATGCTGCCATGCACTCGAAGCGTTTGCAAAATTGCAAGTTTGCTGCCTTTTTGATCCTTTAATTCGAGAAGTGTCATTTTAGCACCCTAATTATTTATTAAGTACAACGATTATAACATAAATAGCTGGATGCACAATCCATTTCATAAACATAATTTAAATATTTACAAAAGATTGCGTCTAGTGATAAAATGTTCCCAGATCATCCGCTTGTTGGGCGGAAGTCAGAGAGGGAGGCGAGTCGATGCTGAGGGGAATCCCGGCGATATTGTCGCCGGAGCTGCTTAAAACGTTGATGGAGATGGGGCATGGCGACGAAATTGTACTGGCCGACGGCAATTTTCCGGCAGCCAGCAACGCACAAAGGCTGATCCGCAGCGACGGGCATACGATTGCCGCGCTGCTGGAGGCGATTATTCCTTTTTTTCCGCTGGATTACAGAGTCGAACGCCCTGCTGTCGTCATGGCATTGCAGGACGGGGATCAGCAGCCGCCTGTGTGGGAGCTGTACAAGCAAACGATTCAAAGCTTTGAAAGCGATTTCCGGGATTACGATTATGTGGAGCGGTTTGCGTTCTACGAGCGGGCGCGGAACGCTTTCGCCATCGTGGCGACCGGCGATCGGGCTTTTAAAGGGAATCTTATTTTGAAGAAAGGCGTGGTTCGATGAAGAAACGTCAGCTGGGCTCGTCCGGCTTGGAGGTCAGCGTGCTGGGTCTGGGGTGTTGGCAGTTCGGCGGAGGCAGCTACTGGGGGGAGCAGGACCAGAAGGACGTGGACGAGGTCGTACATCTGGCTTTGGAGCAAGGCATTAATTACTTCGATACGGCCGAAGTTTACAATGACGGAGACAGTGAAATCTCGCTTGGGAAGGCGCTAAAGGGAATTAGACATCAAGCGGTCATCGGCAGCAAAATCAGCACCGCCCACGTGCGTGCGGACGTCCTCAAGGCGCATTGCGAGGCGAGCCTCAAGCGGCTGCAAACCGACTACATCGACTTGTACATGCTGCATTGGCCGATCAATCCGCTTGCCGTCAAGCATTTTACAAACGATCCCGAGATGATCGCCAGTCCTCCGAACGTGCAGGAGGTGTTTGAAACGCTGCGGACGCTCCAGCAGGAAGGAAAAATCCGCCATATCGGCATCAGCAATCACGGCGTCAAGCAGATGGAGGAGGTCGCTCATACCGGCGTTCCGGTAGTGGCCAACGAGTTGGCCTACAACCTGTTGTCGCGGGCCATTGAAGAGAAAGTGCTGCCGTTGTGCAGGGAACGCAACATCGGCATCATCGGCTACATGCCGCTGCAGCAGGGACTGCTTGCCGGCAAGTTCGGCAGCCTGGACGAGATTCGTCCGCAGCAGGCGCGGACACGGCATTTTCATCACAGCCGGGGAGCCGGGACACGGCATGGCGAGGAAGGCGCAGAAGCTGAAATGATTCAAGCGCTGCGGGATATTAAGGCGCTTTCGGGCGAGCTTGGCGTGCATATGATTACGTTGTCGCTGGCTTGGGCTATTGCCAATGAGGCGGTCACAACAACGATTGTCGGTTCCCGGAATGCGGCCCAGCTTCAGCTTAATGCGGCTGCGGCATCGTATGAGATCAGCCGCGAAACGATGGACAAATTAAACGAAATCACCGATCCGGTGCTGCGCAAATTGGGCGATAATCCCGATTATTACGAGAACAGAAACAACAGCAGAGTGTTTTAAAAAACGGCAGCCAGATTAGTTTTAATAATGACATATGTCTCCGCCTCCGGTATGATTCTGCGTCGAAATTTATCGTATTTAGATGAAATGATCCAGTTAAAAATATTTTTATAATTAAACTTAATTTAAATATTGACGTAAATGATTGAATTGAACTAAGATGATATTAACTGAATGGAAGCGTTTACTATTATAGAAAATACCCATTTTTTGGTGAAAAGGATGTGCTTATTCATGTCTGACCGCGATATATCGTTTTCCGTATTTACTAAGCCGTGGAAGTCGCCGTCGGTTTGGGATTTGTGCGTAATGGTGAAAGAGATGGGCTTTGACGGGGTTGAATTTCCGCTGCGTGACGGCTATCAGCTGGAGCCGGCCCAAGCCAGCCAGCTGCCTCAGCTCGTAAAGCAATTTGCCGATCACGGCCTTTCTATATTCAGCATCGCCAGCACTCCGGATGAACATGTATTTGCCGGCTGCGCGGAAGCCGGAATTCCGATGATCCGGATTATGCCGTCGATCAATCAAGAAGACGGCTACATGTTGTCCGAGCAAAAAGCGCGCCGCCACTTGGAATCGCTGCTGCCGCTATGCGAGAAATATGGTGTCAAGATCGGAAACCAGCAGCACTACGGCAACCATATCATCGACTCGATGGGCCTGCTGCATTTGCTGGACGGACTTGACCCGGGCAAGGTCGGCGCGATCTGGGACACCGCGCACGATGCGCTGGCCGGACAGCAGCCGGAATACGGACTGGATATCGTGTGGCCGTACCTGTGCATGGTTAATTTTAAAAACGCCTATTACAAAAGAACAAGCGGTCCGGAAGCGGAGCAGGCCGAATGGAAACGTTACTTTACCTCGGGCAGGCAGGGACTTGCATCCTGGTCGCGGGCTGCGGCGTATTTGAACAAACGCAGCTACCAAGGCGTCATCTGCTTGACGGCCGAATACACAAACGAGCAGGAGACGGAACGATTGATCCGTGAAGATATTCAATACGCCAAATCGTTGTTTGCGTGAATAGGGGCATAACCAAGCAAGCTTCAGAAAATTGAACAGAAACCTACATTTTGCGAATGGAGCTTATTTTAGAAAGGCTCTTTTAGAGAGGGGATTTCACAATGACTGAGAAAGTGAAAATAGCAATGATCGGCGCCGGAAGGATGGCCAATTCAGTACATTATCCGTCGCTGGCTTCCTTTGAGGATGTGGAGATTGCGGCGGTATGCGATCTTTCGCCGCAGGCGCTGCAGGCGACGGCCGATAAATACGGTATTGCCGGGCGGTATTCCGATTACCGTCAAATGATCGAAGAAACGAAGCCCGATGCCGTTTATGCGGTCGGACAGCCGCACATTATGTTTGATATTTGGATGTGGTGCCTGCAGCGCGGAATCAACTTATGTATCGAGAAACCGCTGGGGATCACGATTCACCAGGCCCGTGCGCTTGCGTACACCGCTGAAAAAAACGGGTGCATCACACAGGTCAGCTTTCAGCGCCGCAGCTCGCCGATGGTTGTCAAACTGCGCGAGGAATGCCTCAAAAAAGGGCCGATTACCCACGCGGTGTGCCGCTTCTATAAATCGGAGATGGAGCCTTACCTCCACGCCCGCGACCGGATGATGGACGACACGGTGCATTCGATCGACACCGTACGCTGGATGTGCGGGGGAGAAGTGGTCAAAGTCGAAAGCACCACCAAGCGGGTCGGCGTGCCGGATATCAACTACATTTCGGCGACGATGCATTTTGACAACGGATCTACCGGTTATTTGATTAATAGCTGGTCCAGCGGCAGACGGATCTTCGAAGTGGAGATGCACGCACCCAATATTTGCGCCGAAGCCGAGCATGAGCGGAAGGGTTATTTGTACGCCGACGGGGATACGGCCGGGATCGAATATGACGCACATGAAATATGCGGTGGCAGCGAGCTGTTCCAATACGGCGGGTTCCAAGCGAAAAATCGCGAGTTTATCGATGGTGTGAAAAACCGGACTTTACCGCCTTCTCATTTTGGCGATGCGCTGAAAACGATGGAAGTGGCTGAAATCATATTGGCGCAGGCGCTGCTCGCGGGAAAATAGCTGCGGTGACCAGCAGTACGGGAGGTGTGGAAATGTGGAAGCGGTAAGCGAGAAGCAATCGGCAAAAGCCGTGGCCGGCATCGGCAGTAAAAAGAAGCTGTTTCGCGACATGCTTCGGGTGTGGCAGTTGTATGCGCTGATGGCGCTGCCTTTTGCCTACATCATTATTTTTAAATATTTTCCTATGTATGGAGCTCAGATCGCATTCCGGAACTTTGTGGCCAATAAAGGCATATGGGGCAGCCAGTGGGTCGGGTTATCGCAATTTATCCGGTTTTTCGAATCCTACGAGTTTTGGAATATTATGTGGAATACGATTGCGCTCAGCTTTTACCAGCTTGCGGCCGGCTTTCCGTTTCCCATTCTTCTGGCGTTAAGCCTCAACTATGTGATGCATGAACAGTTTAAAAAATGGGTGCAAATGGTGACTTATGCTCCCCATTTTATATCGGTTGTCGTCATGGTCGGCATCATCATGCAGGCGCTTGATCCACGAATCGGGATCGTCAACGTGCTGTTAAAGGCGGTTGGTCTCGACGCCGTCAACTGGATGGGCGACGCCGACTATTTCCGCAGCATCTATGTCTGGTCGGGCGTCTGGCAGAACGTCGGCTTCAGCTGTATCATCTATCTGGCGGCGCTGGCCGGCATTGATCCGTCGCTTCACGAAGCGGCGGTCGTCGATGGAGCAAGCAAGATGCGCCGGATGTGGCACATCGATCTTCCCGGGATACTGCCGATCGCAGTCATCCTGCTGATTCTGGATGTTGGGCGTATGCTCGAAATCGGTTTTGAAAAGTCTTTCCTCATGCAAAATCCGCTGAATCTCAGCACCTCAGAAATAATCGACACCTACGTATATAAGGTGGGGCTTGCATCCAATGTCGTTAACTTCTCGTATTCCTCCGCCATCGGTTTGTTTAAAAATTTCATTAATTTGATTTTGCTGGTTGTCGTTAACCGGATCGCCAAAAAACTCGGCCAGAGCAGCTTATGGTAAAGAGGAGGAGACGATGTGCATAACAGCGTAAAAGAAGCAACCGGCGACCGGATATTCAATGTAGTCAATTACGCCGTGCTCAGCCTGTTTTTCATCACCGTGATGTATCCTCTTGTGTATATTGTGAGCGCTTCCTTCAGTTCGTCCGATGCGGTTATTTCGGGCAAAGTGTGGCTGTGGCCGGTTGACCCGGGGCTCAAGGGGTATAAGGCGGTTTTTGAATACAACGCTATCTGGATCGGCTTCGGGAACTCGCTGATTTACACGGTAGTCGGCACGGTCATCAACGTCGTGCTGACGATTATTGCGGCGTATCCGTTGTCCCGCAAAGATTTTGTGTTCCGTGGCAGCATCATGTTTATCTTTGTGTTTACGATTATGTTTTCCGGCGGCATCATCCCGAACTATTTACTTGTCAAAAGCTTGGGTATGCTCGATACCCGTTGGGCGATGATTTTGCCTTCGGCGCTGAGCGTATTTAACGTCATTATTACAAGGACGTATTTTCAAACCAACATTCCGCATGAAATGCTTGAGGCTGCGCAGGTGGACGGCTGCAGCGATTGGAAGTTCCTGACCCGCATAGTCATTCCTTTATCCGGTCCGATTGTTGCGGTCATTGCGCTGTTTTACGCGGTTGGTCATTGGAACTCTTATTTTAACGCATTGCTTTATTTGAAGGACCGCGGTTTATATCCGCTCCAACTTGTGCTGCGCAGCATTCTGGTGCAAAACCAGATCGACCCGAGTATGGTGGTAAGCGAAGAGGACCTGGTAGCGCGCCAGGGATTGGCCGATCTGCTGAAATATTCGCTGATTGTGGTTGCCACCGTCCCTGTGCTGATTATTTATCCGTTTGTGCAAAAGCATTTTGTCAAAGGGGTGATGATTGGTTCGATAAAAGGGTAAGGACGTTATGACGTTGCACATTGAAGGGGTTAGTAAACTTGCGCAGAAGGCTTTCCGCTGGAAAGCCCAAGAGATTGCGATGCCAGCTTTCCTACGGAAAGCCCGGTAGATGCTTACGATGCTAGTTTTCCTTCGGAAAACTTAGTAACGCTTACGATGCTGGCTTTCCTATCGGAAAGCCCGGTAATGCTTACGATGCCAGCTTTCCTACGGAAAGCTCTAAGGAGGTCCAATAATGAAAAAGACCGCAATGACGCTGATTTCGGCGATGCTCGCCGCATCGCTGCTGCTGTCCGCCTGTTCGAAGGATGCTTCGGCTCCTACAGCGTCCCAGGCGCCGTCAGCGCCTTCGTCCACGACGCCATCGGCTCCGGCTTCGGCCGATGCCGGCAAAAAGGAAAGTGCCAATGCCGCCAAGGTCAATCCGCCGGGCAAGTTTCCGATCGTCAATGACAAGATCACGCTCAAAGTGTTTATTGCAGGCAACGCGCTGGTTGAAAACTTTGATACAAACGGGTATACGAAATGGCTGGAGGACAAAACCAATATTCATGTGAAGTGGATAGTCGCCGATGTGAAGAACTATAAGGATCAGCTTAATCTTGCGCTGGCCAGCGGCGATCTGCCGGACGTTATTATGAACGCGGGCGTTTCTCCCGAGCAGCAGATGATATACGGCGATCAAGGAACGTTTGTGTCGTTTACCGATTTGATTGACAAATACGGCGATCTCACGAAAAAAATATTCCAGGAGATGCCGGAGGCTAGGGATGCCGTTACAGCGCCCGGCAACAAAATCTACAGCCTGCCTTATATCAACGACTGCTACCACTGCTCGCTTGACTACAAAATGTATGTATTTAAGCCTTGGCTCGACAAGCTGGGGCTAAAGGAACCGACCACTACGGAAGAATTTTACGAGATGCTCAAGGCGTTTAAGGAAAAAGATCCGAACGGTAACGGCAAGGCGGACGAAATTCCGCTCGTCGGCGGCATTTCCGCAAGCGGTCCTTCCAAATCGGCGATCGACGTATTTTTGATGAATTCATTTATTTACGACGACGGCGACAAGCGGATGCTGGTTAAGGACGGCAAAATCGACGTGGTGTACAATAAGCCCGAGTGGAAAGAGGGCCTCAAGTATTTGAATCGTCTGTACAAAGACGGCTTGTTGTCCAAGGAGTCGTTTACGTTAGACAAGGACGGATTGAAGAAAATCGCGGAAAATCCCGATATCGCCATCGGCGGAGCGATTCCGGCGCATTCTCCATCCGACATTACGATCGTCGAAGGCAAAAGCAACCGCTGGCTCGATTATCAGCCGATCGCGCCGGTGAAAGGGCCAAGCGGCTACCAGAAGTCGACATGGCTTGCGTACGATAAGATTCGCGGCGGCCATTTCATCATGACCAGCGCCAACAAATACCCCGAGGCCACGATGAGATGGGCCGACGCGATGTACGATTTTGAAGCGAACCTGTACTCCAATTTCGGTGTAAAGGGATCTTCATGGGAACCGGCAAAGCAGGGAGATCTCGGACGTGACGGCAATCCGGCGACATATCGGCTGCTCATCCCGTTTGGACGCGTGCAGAACGAATCCTGGGCACAGTTTGGTCTTAACTACCGGACCGACAAAGATTGGTATGCCGGTCAAGCGGTGTTGAAACAGCCGGATAAAGAGAAGATGTATTACGATATCACCAAAAAGAACTATGAGCCGTATAAGCCGAAGCTGGAGGAGGTTGTGCCTCCGCTGTTCTTCCCGACATCGGAATCGCAGCAGCTTGCCGAGCTCGATAAGACGATCAACGACTATTTTAAATCGATGACGGCCCGTTTTATAATCGGCGACGCCGATATCGAGAAGGAATGGAACAATTATGTCGGCACGCTTGAAAAAATGAACCTGAAACGATATTTGGAAATTTACCAAAAAGCTTTGGACGCTAAGAAAACAGTGAAAAAATAACCTAATGCAAGGAGCAGGGGCGGATGGTTTTCTCAGTCTGCCCCTATTCCATTCTGCGAGGAAGGAATGGTAATATGATGAATAAGCTGTTAGTGCAAATTCCGCGGCATCTCGCTCCGGCATTTTTTGACGAACACACGCTTGCCGAATTGGCATCGCTTGGCGAGGTGGAGTGGAACCCGTTTGACCGTCCTTTTACCGAAGAGGAATTGATCTCCCGAATTCAAGGGGCCGATGCGCTGATCACATCCTGGAGATGCACTCCGGTTAGCGATGCGGTGCTGGATGCAGCCGGCAGGCTGCAATTGGTCGCGCAAATGGCGGGATCGATCCGCCCCGTGTTTCCGACCTGGTCTGTCTACGACCGCAGTATCCGCGTGCTGAACAGCAATTATGCGATTGCCGTCTCGGTCAGCGAATCGGTGCTTGCGCTCATTTTGGCGCTGGGACACAAGATTATACCGGTCGACCGTGCCATGCGGGGCGGGCAAGTGCAGAAACATGAAGGGATGGAGTCGTATGAGCTGCGGGGCAAAACGGTCGGCCTGATCGGCCTTGGCATGGTGGCACGCGAGGTCATCAAGCTGCTGCAGCCGTTTGGGGGAGCGATATTGGTGTACGACCCGTTTGTTTCGGAAGAAGTTGCAGGCGAGCTTGGCGTGCATCTGCTTCCGCTCGACGAAGTGCTTTCCCGCTCGGACATTATTTCCCTGCATGCACCGAAGGTGCCGGAAACGTATCGTATGATCGGTGCCGGGCAGCTGAAGCGGATCAAGGACGGGGCGCTGCTCATCAATACGGCCAGAGGCGATTTGATCGATGAGGAGGCACTGCTTGCCGAGCTTCGCCAAAACCGGTTTTATGCCGGATTGGACGTATTTGAAACGGAACCGCTTGCTGCGGACAGCGAGTTCAGAAGGCTGGACAACGTAATAGCAAGGCCGCATCTGGCCGGTGTCAATGCGGATTCGCGCCGGCGCATCGGCAAACTCATGGTTCAGGATATGAAGCGTCATTTTACGGGAGAGCCCGTGATGTTTGAGGTGAAGCGGGAACAACTCGCGATTATGACGTGAAGTCACTATTTTCACAGATAGGAGAATGGGTGGATGAAGAAGTGGGACATTGCCG
The DNA here is from genome assembly GCF_004307995.1 of Paenibacillus thalictri. Taxonomy (GTDB): domain Bacteria; phylum Bacillota; class Bacilli; order Paenibacillales; family NBRC-103111; genus Paenibacillus_AF; species Paenibacillus_AF thalictri. The sequence continues at coordinate 116,927 of NZ_SIRE01000010.1, forward strand.
TTATCCCGGGGGATGGAATCGGCCGGGAAGTTGTGCCGGCGGCGGTACGGGTGCTGAATGCGGCTGCTGAGCTGCATGGCGGAATCAAGTTTGCTTACGAGGAATTTCCGTGGAGCTGTGATTATTATTTGCAGCATGGGGTGATGATGCCGGACAACGGTCTGGACATATTAAAAGGCTTTGATGCCATATTTTTGGGAGCGGTCGGCAATCCGGCCGTTGTTCCCGATCATGTATCGTTGTGGGGGCTGCTGATTAAAATCCGGCGGGAGTTTGAGCAGTCGATCAATGTCCGGCCGGCCAAGCTGCTGAAAGGTCTGGCTTCTCCCCTGAAACATCCCGGCGAATTTGATTTTATGGTCGTGCGCGAGAACAGCGAAGGGGAGTACTCGGAAATCGGGGGAACAATTCACCGGGGCGACGACGAGGTGGCGATTCAAAGCGCGGTGTTTACGAGAAAAGGTACGGAACGCGCCATGGAATATGCCTTCCGGCTGGCCAAGCAAAGAAGCGGACGTGTAACAAGCGCGACCAAATCCAACGGCATCATTCATTCGATGCCGTTTTGGGACAAGGTATTTAAGGAGATTTCCGGACGTCATCCGGAAGTGGAGACCAACTCGGTGCACATCGATGCGCTCGCCGCTTTTTTTGTGATACGTCCCCATATATTCGATGTGATTGTAGCGAGCAATTTGTTCGGCGATATTTTGACCGATATCGGTGCGGCCATTATGGGCAGTATCGGGGTTGCGCCTGCGGCGAATATTAATCTGAACGGCAAGTTTCCTTCGATGTTTGAGCCGGTGCACGGCTCGGCCCCGGATATTGTGGGCAAAGGGATTGCTAATCCGATCGGACAAATATGGACGGCCAAGATGATGCTGGATCACCTTGGCGAGCTGGATACGGGCGCAGCGGTACTGGATGCGATTGAACGGGTATTGGAGTCGGGAGTGAAAACCCCCGATCTGGGCGGTACAAGTTCGACGGATGAAGTGACAGATGCGGTTATCCGGGTTTTGCGCGAAAAATAAGATGAACCGGAATCGCGGTTGCACAAGGGGAGCGGCGCTCAAGATGAGACTTGAGGCCGCTTTTTTTGTGTTTTGGCTTGACTTGGGAACGTATGTTCCGTATGATGGAAATATGTAAAATTTGGAATCGGGGGTTGCCGATATGTCGGTTCTTTTTAATAGTTTGCATGGCGATTTAAGCCGGCTCAGCTTGGGTGAGTCGGGGGCAATACCAGGAGAATGGAAGGGCCGCGGCGCGCTTTATTTTGAGAACAACGATCTTGCTGCCCCGGTTCTTTTGCTCGATGAAATGAACGCCGAATCCTACAGGCTCCAGATTGAAATGGCCTGTCCCGGACCTTACGGATTTGTGGGGCTTGTTTTTGGAGCGCGGGATGCGCAAAATTTCGAACTGGTTTATGTATCGCCAGGCACTGATGACGAACCGGGTGAAATCCAATATGATCCGATCATGAACGGATCGTCGACATGGCAAATTTACAACGGTCCCCGCTATCAAGCTCCCGCGCCGATGCCGTCGGGAGAGTGGACCCAACTGGCCGTTGAGGTCAAGGGGCGGAGCGCCGCCGTGTATGTAGGCGATTCGTCATCGCCGCAGCTGTTCATCCCGAATCTGCTGCATGGTCCGTGTACCGGGAAGGTTGGGGTATGGGGGTATTTGCCTTCTTATGTCCGGCATTTGACGGTGGAGGATACGGGTTCGGCATTGACGCTTGAAGCTCCAGACGATTTAAGCCGATTAATGTCCGAAACCTATGTTACCGAATGGTTGGTATCCGGGCCTTATCCATATGGAACGGCAATTCCAGCGGATATGAGCTGGACGAAGGCGGCTGTCGAGGAAAACGGCACGTTGAATATAAACCGGTTATTTCCAGCGGATAGAGACGTTACCATCCAAGTCCGAAGCACTTTTTCTATATCCGAAGATCAGGAGACGATGTTATCTTTTGGATTCAGCGATGAATTGCGTTTATACATGAATGAACAGGAAGTATACCAAGGCGAATGGAAATGGGCCCCTCCGGAAAGCGACGGGCGAATTCGTCCCGATCATATAAAGCTGCCGGTTAGCTGGAAAGCGGGAATTTATACGATTCGCGCCGAGCTAACGAGCCGGGAAGGGATGTTTGGTTGGGGACTGGGTGTTCGAACCGGACTGACCGATATCTCATGGCATTCCGAGGAGCAATAAACAGTCCCTCCGCTTGATATGTTCGTAACCCCTTATCAAAACAAATGTGGGAAGGACTTTTCGCTCCTTCCCTTTTTCGCGAGCTGTTTCGATCGCTCTTCACGCAAGAGTTCTCCTTTTCAACGACAAGGTTCGATCATTTTCTCCATAAGTTTCTTCTTCAATCGTTTGGCTAATCGATCGCTTCTTCGAAGGTGTCTTCTGTTTTACCTCGCCCGATAACACGTATTATACCCGGTTCCCATTCTTCGTTTATATGGATTAAATTGATGCTGGGAAAAGCTGCACGTCAATCACATCCTAGTTCAAATCATGACTCCAAACTTGCGAATTGAAATTTTATTTGCTCAAACTGTAACATTTTGGCGTTTCATGCGTTAAGAGTTAGGTAACCCTTGAAATTGAAATCAACGGAGGAGCCATGTCCAAATCGCTGCTTATCCTGCTGACCGGGGATGTTCGCTTGCTTGACCCGCTGCTTCAGGAGCAATTGTACAAGCAATTTTACCAGTTGCTTTATCCCTCCGTGATGTATATGCTCAGAGATCATCCGTCCACGGAGGATGTTATCCAGGAATCATTTTTAAATATTATTCGCAAATGTCCGCATGAGGTGGAGGAATGCAAGCTGATTCCGTGGCTTCGCACCATTGCGCGGAATACCTCAATCAGTTATTTGAGAAAAAATCAAAAAAAACGTGACGAACTGCTTCCGGCCGACGTCTTTATAGATAATACCTTATTAACGGGTAAAGGGGACCCGTATTCGACCGAATCGGAAGTGGAAGCCAAGTTACTGAAGGAAGCGATTATCCGGTATATCCGGCAGTTAAAACCCATATACCGGCATGTTCTGCAAATGAGATGGCTGGAGCAGCTGAGTTATAAAGAAATGGCGGCGCGCCTTGGCGTTTCCGAAGAACACGTAAGGACGGCGCTGCACAGATCCAGGGAAGCGGTCAAACGCAAAGTCGAGCAGGAATGGAAGGTGGGTGGTCCATGAGTAATGACCGGTTTGACGAAACGTTTGATCGGTTGTGGGAGCGCGCCTTACAGGACAGTGAGGAAGGCGCGTTGCCCCCTGTGCCGGCTCCTGAGATTTCATGGCTTCGAATGCGCGAGAAATTGGAGCGTGAACGGCGTTTGCGGAAATGGCGCCGTACGTTCAAGTGGGCCGCGGTGACTGCGGCTTCGTTAGGTTTGGGGGCGGTTCTGTTTCATTCATTGCAAACGACCGAAGCGTTTCGTTCCATGTACGAGATGGTTTATAAAAAGAAAGGAACCTCCGTCAGCATACATGCCGGCAGCACCTATCAGCCGGATCCAAGCAAGGCGTTGACACCGCCGCCGCCCCCGGATGACGGGCCGCCTCCACCGCCGGAGGACAATCACGATCTGCCTGATGAAGGCGCGTTTCGCCGTGTGACCGTCACACTGGAGCAAGCGTACCGGGAAGCTCAATTTTCAATGCCTGTCCTCGGTTACTTGCCTGAAGGTTATGAATTGAAGGAAGCCGTCGTTCATTATTCCATGGGGGAAACCAAAGGGAGTGCGGTTCGGCTGATTTATGAAGATCAGGGCAGCGGGAAGCAGTTAAAAGTGCTTTTTCGGAAACGCGCATTCAGCAGCATAGGGAATATGCCGGATGGCCAGCGGGCGAAATCGGATAATAAGAGCGGAATCCAAACGCTGGAATGGAACGATAACGATATCAATATTTACTTGCAAGGGGAAATCAGCGGTCAGGATCTCGAGAAGCTGGCGAGCGGATTGTCAAGACCGTAAGTAGACGCGGGTGCGGGTGATAAATAAGAATGGAATCCAATTGGCTGCTACTCTTTAAGGGGAACGTCATATTGCAGAAAATAGCGGTGCAGCGGGCTTTGTTTGAGCATTATGTTCGGACCGTCGGGTGCGTCGAACCTCTGAAAGCTCTTGAACCGAATGATTGCCGGCAGGTGCTGGTGTCTGCTTTTATGGAAGCAACTGCAGCCAGCTATAAGGACAAAGGGCCGGAAGAAATCGCGGAACTGCTGCGGATGAAGGTAAGGCTGTGGGCGGAAGCCAAACGGGTTTCCGTTCTCCGCGGCCAAGCGGATCTTGAATCGTCGCAAGGGATGGAAGGTGTGGACATTGCCCAGGCTTGGGACGAAACATCGGCTTTACTGAGCAAAAAGCGGAAAATTCACAGCCTTATCCGAAAAACGGGCGTAATCGCAATGATTACATTTATTTTGTTGGTTGGCGGCATTGTGTTCGGAGTTCTTGTTCCGGGCCAAGGGTCGTTCTCCGCTCCGGGCAATAATGCGGTAGTCCTTGCCTCTCAAAATGAAAATGAAAGCAATACCGGGGTAATCGGTGAATTAAAGGCCGTCCAGGTCACCGAAAACGAACTTAAGCAATATACCAGCTTTATCGCATTAGTTCCCGGTTACTTGCCGGCCGGATACCGGTTAGACGAAGCCGCGGTATGGCTGCATGAAGGACAAAGCAAAGCGGATCATGCCCTTCTGACTTATATCAATGATCAAGAGCATCTTTTGCGTGTCACGTTATATAAAATGCCGGAATATGGAAATATTTCGACCGGTGTCAACATGCCGCAAAAAACGGAAGAAGTGTTCGTTCGCGGCAGCAAAGCCGTGTATATTACGACCCAGGACGATTTTTTCATGTTTAACTGGCTGGAAAATGGGACTTATATTAGCATAACCGGAAGACAACTTACGGATGAAGAGGTTGTCAAAATGGCCAAAGGCATGAAATAACGGCTACTTTTTAGTCATTCTCATCATATCGGAAACGGTAACGAACCGGTAACCCTGTTCCTTAAGGGCGGGAAGGATGATTTTTAACGCTTCTACCGTTTGCCGGCAGTCTCCCTCCAAATCGTGAAATAAGATGATATCTCCGTTATGGACGTTGTTTAACACCGTATTGACGATTTTTTGCACACCCGGCTTCTTCCAATCTTTCGTGTCCTGATACCATGACCACATGACCACCGTAAAGTGATCTTCCCGGGCCAAGTCGATTAAGGCATCGTTATAGAATCCCCCGGGTGGCCGAAATACGTGCGGAATTTGCTCGGTGATATCGAAAATTACATCTTGGGTTTGCCGGATTTCTTCCTTTAGCTTTTCAGGCGATACATTTTTGAGAAAATGATGGTCAAATGTGTGATTGGCAATTTCATGGCCTTCATTTACCTCGCGAATCGCGATTTGCGGATAAGCTTGCACTTTTTTGCCAAGCACAAAAAAGGTCGCTTTCGCTTGATATTGCTGCAAAATATCGAGAATTTGCGGAGTGTACACCGGATTGGGACCGTCATCGAACGTGAGAGCGATCAATTTCTGATCCGTTTCCACATTCCAAACGACCTCGCTTTGCGGCGCCGCGGCGGTTAACGGCATCCAGCCGAGGCAGCCGAGCAGAAGAACGGCAATGACACACGTCATTTTTAGGTTCAAACGGATTCCACCTCCGGGAAATGCGTATAGGAATGACTGTATTGGTTTCCCCTATATAGGCCAAATGCATTCCTGGAGATTGTGTAAAAAAATAACGTTCCAAATTGAAAAGTCAATTTGGAACGTTATTTCCCGGAGTACTTATGTTGGATTTCGGGGGAATCCTACTGTTTCATCAGATATACTTTCACATTCTGAACGCCAAAAGATAAAGCTTGTTTTCGGTTGCCGGGCACAAAAATATCGATTTTGTTGCCTTTTATGGAACCGCCGATATCGGCGGCTTTGGCGACCATTCCGCCTTCCGGCAAACCGTCGTAATTATACCCTTCGATATAAACGAGGGAGCCCAACGGGATGATTGACGGATCCACGGAAATGGTGCCGACTTCCAGCGGGTTGCCGAAGTAATCAAGCGCTGCGTGGCTGCCGTTCTCAGCAGCCGAAGCGGTATAAGCGGTTGCCCGCATATCCAGCGTCTTTTCATACTTTTGCGCGTACCAAGCCGGAGCGTGGTATTGGCCGTCTTCGTTCATAATCGCAATGCGGTTATCCGCATCCCATTGCAGCCGGATGCCAAGAGCGTCGGAGATAAACCGGAAAGGTACGTATACACGTCCTTGCTTATAATTCGCGCCGGTATCCATATTCACTTTCTGGCCGTTCACGAGCGCAACGGATTGACCTGTAGTCAATGTGATGTTTTTTTGTTTGCCTGCAATCGTCAGTTTGTACTGTTCTCCTGCCTTCTGCCAATCCAAGGAGAGTCCGAGCTTGTCCGTCAAATAACGGACCGGTACCTGCAGCCGGTTTTCTTCGTCTACATAAGGTCCCGCGTCATAGAATTGCACTAGCTCGTCGTTGATTTGTACTTTGACATTATCCTCTTGCGAGGGAGCGGCCTGCGTCTCTACCGTGGCTGTCATAAGCAAAGAGACCATGGCAGCTGCAAGCAGCATGGTGTGAGTAAATTTTTTCAAAACGTACCTCCTATAGCCTCCGAGGTTAGTTGACGGGTTCGGGAAGAGGTTTTCCCTAGTTTGACAAGTCGCACATTCACCCCATGTAAAAGCGTCCCCCGTACCAATACGTGATCCGTATTGGATTCGACACTTGTTTAAAGGTATCACATCCTCCAATTTGGGGGCAATGTATAAAATGTGCCAGGAACTGGGACATATCTCCAATGCGAAATATAAATCGACAAACAAGCGGCCAAAGGCTTATTTGATCTGATAAAAACGGCGCGAAAAAGCGCATTTCTTTAAAAAGAAAACTCCAATTGCACGGGAGTGGCTGCATTTTCCAAATCCGCTGGACGGTTGTTTTGGCTGTATGGAACATGGGCGGTTAATCCCGATTGCTGGAGCAGCGAATCGATCATTTGGTGTTTGTTATTGCGGTATTCTCCCGGTAATCGTCCGCTTTCCGCGTACCAGCGCGCATACAATGAAACCAACTCAGGATAACATTGCTGCAGATTTTGAAAAAACCATACCTTCACCGCACGAGTGCTCAATCTTAAATAACTCGCCATCACAAACCGGGGGTTATATGTTGCGGCTTCCTGTATAAAGGCCTGCAAAGTGCTTTCGGAATCGGTAATCCCGGGCAGTATGGGGGCCATAAATATTCCCGCTTGAATGCCGTCTTCGACTAAAGTGCCCAATGTCTTGAACCGCTGCGAGGGCGAGGGGGTAAACGGTTCGAAGTTTCTCCACACGGATGAATCCAAGGTGCTGATGCTGAGATTGACCGTAGCGTCGGGAATTTGCTTTAGAAGATCCAGATCCCGCAGCACCAGGGGAGAGCGGGTTGTCACGCTGACGGGTACGCCGTAACAGGCGAACAGTTCCAGACAGCGGCGGGTAACCCGTTCTTTGCTTTCGATAGGCTGGTACGGATCGGTCGCCGTGCCGATCGCGACTTTGCCCAGCTTGGCAAGCCCGCCCTTGGAACGGATCAGCTTGGCAAGCTGTTGTTCCAGCGCGTCAGGGGCATTTTCCTTTATAAAAATATGGCGCTGAAACGTGTCGTCCGTATCCATACCCATAAAGAAGTGGGTGGAGCGGGCATAACAGAAACTGCACCCGTGCTGGCAGCCGCGGTACGGGTTAAGCGACCAGGAAAACGGCATGGAAGGCGCATTCACGGGATTCAGCGCCTGCTTGGAGCGTATCGGTTCGAACGTGACCTGTTTTGTCATAGGTTAACCTCTTTAAAGGGATTTGAAATAGGAATATATGTTCGTATTTTTATTTTAATAAATATTTATTTTTCATGCAAGCGCGATGCAAGGAAACGAATAAATTTTGCTGAATGCTGTAACTTTTTCGTAACTCGCATCGTCTATATGTTTGTTATACTTATCCAATACAGGAAGCATCGTACCAGTGGGAGGAGAAAGGAATGGCGAGATGGTTCGGCAAAAACAAAGAGAGCAGCCAACCGGACCGGGAAGGAGATACTGCGCTAACCAGCGGCGGGAACACGGTTTTGCAGCCGGAAACGGAAGAAAGCATGCCGATTTTGTCTGTGCGTGGCGTAGAGCGTTCGTTCCAAGTGGGGAGAGATCGGTTGCACGTATTAAAAGGAATCAACTTCTCGATGTACCCGAAGGAGCTGGTGATGTTAAAAGGCCGCTCCGGATCGGGCAAAACGACGCTGATGAACTTGATCGGCGGACTTGATACGCCCAGCAGCGGGGAAATCAAGTTTAAGGAGCATTTATTTCACCGCTGCAGTGACGATGAACGAACGGTCATCCGGCGCAAGGAGATTGGTTTTATATTTCAGTCTTTCGCGTTGATGCCATTGTTGTCCGCATACGAGAACGTTGAACTTTCCTTGCGGATGGCCGGAGTGCCCAAATCGCAGTGGAAGGCCCGCGCGGCATATTGTTTGGAACTGGTCGGTTTGACCAAACGGATGCATCACCGTCCGTTCGAGTTGTCGGGCGGAGAACAGCAGCGCGTTGCCATCGCCAAAGCGGTCGCGCATCGTCCGTCGCTCATATTGGCCGACGAGCCTACCGCGGAGCTGGATTCTCAAATGGGGGCGCAAGTGATGTCCGTATTTCGCAATATTATAGCGGATGAGCACATTTCCATTTGTATGACCACACACGATACTACAATAATGGAGGTTGCCGACCGTGTCTTCGAAATGGTGGATGGAACATTTTTGGCAGGTTAGACGACCGGCCAGACCCGTCATGATTTTATGTGCGGCGGCGGTGCTGCTGACCGCTAACGGGTGCTCCTTGCTTCCAAAGGAAGAGATGGAGGAGACGCTTCCGACTGTAAATCCGCCCAAGCTTTCCAAGAAACCCGAATATACCGTCAAAACGGATACGCTCGAAACGAAGGTGCGGGGCTCCGGACGGCTGATGGCGACTAAAGAGGAAGATTTGTATTTTACGGACGATACGAACAAACGTCTGAAGGAAATTTATGTGAAAACCGGCGATACTGTGGAGCAAGGACAGATGATTGCCGAGCTCGATGTATCTGATCAGGAAACCCAATTAAAGCAGAAGCGCCTGCAGCTGCGCAAAGACGAATTGCAGATGATCGAGACGCTGCGCAAAGCCGATGAGATGAGCGCCGAACAGCTGGAGCAGGCGAAAATCGATTTTGAGCTTAAACGCGAAGATATGCTGAAGTTGGAAGATACGGTCACGAAGGCGAAGCTGAAGGCGCCTTTCTCCGGCACCGTCGTTTCCGTCTATATGAAAAAAGGCGATACCGTCAAAGCGTACGACGCGGTTGCCGTCGTTGCCGACCTGAACCAGCTGACGGTGGCGGCTTCGATCAACAACCAGGACGATTTGAAGAAAATTGCTGTAGGCATGGAGACTATCGTCGATATTAACGGGTCGGGACAACACAAGGGTAAAGTGCTGCAGCTGCCCAACCCGAAGCAAACGGCAAATTCCCAAGGCGGCGGATTTGGTTCGGGTCCGAACGGACAACAGAACCAGCCGGATTCGATCGACAATTACTTGCTTGTGCAGTTGAACGAATTTCCTCAAGGACTCAACCGCGGAACGCCGTTAAGCGTCTCCGTCATTCTCTCGCGCAAAGAAAATGCGGTGATGATCCCGAATGCGGCGCTGCGCTCCTATTCGGGACGCAATTATGTACAACTCATTGACGATAAAGGCAACAAACGGGAGGTCGATGTGGAAATCGGCCAGCAGACGCCGACGGATGTGGAAATTGTCAAAGGGCTGACCCCGGGGCAGAAAGTAGTAGGCCGCTAATATGAAACTGCCGTTGCTGCGGTTTTTGCGCCGCAAAATGTGGAATACGAGATGGCTCACTGCCAGCACGCTGCTTGGTCTGATTATGGCGGTTGCGTTTACGACAAGCATTCCGATGTATGCGGACGGCTCGCTCAAAAGGGTTGTTGCCGGTTCGCTGCAGGAAAAAAGCGGCGGTTTTCCGGCAGGCTCCGTGCTGCTGCGCTACCAGGCGGCCGGCAGCGATAAAGCGGATCTGGAAGCGCTGGCCGACGTCGACGGATACATACACGAAGATTTGCCTGCAAGCATCGGTTTCCCATTCAGCATTTATGTTCGCACTTATTCGATTCGCGGCAGCCAGATCTCGCCGGAGGATCCTTCCAAAGTGGACCCCAGCAAGCGACGGCAGATGACCATCGTGGCGCAGCCCGATTTAAACGAGCATATCGAGCTGGCGAACGGCCAGCTGCCGTCGGATAAATTGCAGAACGGCATCGTCGAAGCGATTATCCATGAAGAAGCGATGTACCGGGGAGACATTCATGTCGGTGATGTTTTTAACTATCCGATTACCGGTGGACTTGGCATCGCCCCGCTGCGGGTGAAGGTGGTCGGGACGTTTAAGGAAAAGCAGGATGCGGACCTGTATTGGTACCAAGGGATGGAAAGTGTGCTTGGCCAGTTTTACGTAAACGATGCGCTGTTTAACGATTACATATTAAAGCAAAAGAAAATTCCGCTTAATTTGGCCAATTGGTATTACGCGTTTGATTTGAAAGATATTCAGACGAGTCAGATCTCTTCTTTGGAGAATAAGCTGGAGCGGCTCGATATCGTCTTATTTCAGAAACTGAAAAATACGAAAGTCGACGTTTCGTTTTTGCCTATGCTGGGAGAGTTTAAGACCCAAAGCATCCAGCTGCAAATTTTGCTGTTTACGCTGGCTGCGCCGATGATCGCCATGGTTTTTTATTATATCGTCATGAATGCGCGCCAGTCGCTCGAACGGCAGCGAAGCGTTATCGCCGTACTGCGGAGCCGCGGAGGCAGCACCCGGCAAATCATCTGGATTTATTTGCTGGAGGGCATCATACTCGGCGGTATTGCACTGTTGGTCGGACCGCTGCTTGGCTGGTTTATGGCCAAAAGCATCGGTTCCTCCAGCGGATTTCTGACCTTCGTCGACCGCAAGGCGGTCCCTGTCGGCATGTCGGCGGAATCGCTGCTGTACGGAGTAGCCGCCGTTGTGATTGCGCTGCTGGCCAGCATTATTCCAGCCATCGTATATGCCAGAGCTTCCATCGTCGATTACAAAAAGCAGCTCGCCCGCTCGGACCGGACTCCGGTGTGGCAGCGCTGGTATTTGGACATCGCGCTGCTTGGAGTGGTCGGTTACGGCTATTATTTGTTCGACCAACGTCAAGTGCTGTCGGTCAAAACAGGGCTGACCAGCGACCAGCTGCAAGTGCATCCGCTGTTGTTTTTTGTGCCGGCCTTGTCGATTATTGCGCTGGGACTGTTTTTTCTGCGCATTTTTCCATGGCTTTTAAAGTTCGGCAATTGGCTTAGCAGACGTTTTGTGCCGGTGCCCGTTTATTTGACGCTGACGCAGCTGTCCCGTTCGTCCAAAGCGTATTATCCGCTTATGCTGCTGCTTATTTTGACGCTGGGACTTGGGGTGTACAATTCGTCGGCGGCGCGGACGATCGATTTGAACTCGACGGAACGCACGTTATATCAATACGGCACGGATGTCATTATTCAGACGGTGTGGGAAGGGTTCTCGGACGATTTGCCGGATCCTAACGCTTCGCCTCAAGACGGTTCCGGAGGCAATGGCTCCGGAGGAAACAGTTCGGGCGCCGGCGGTGCCGGAGCGGGTTCCGGGGCAGGAAGCGGCGCTCCCGGGGGAGCCGGGGGACCGGGCGGTCAAGGAGAAGGCCCGCCACCCAAGCTGCGTTACGTAGAGCCGCCTTTTCAAGTGTTCCGCGAGCTGCCGGGGGTGACTCAGGCGGCACGGGTGCTGAAAACAAAAGGCAACGTCGTAGCCGGGGGCAAAACGCTTGGCCAAGGCATGGTACTGGGTATCGACAATGTCGATTTTGCCAAAGTAGGCTGGTTCCGGAGAGATTTATTTAAAGCACATCCGAACCAATATTTGAATTTGCTTGGCACTTACGAGCAAGCGGTAATTGTTCCGACCTCGTTCGCCCAGAAATATCAAATTAAAGAAGGCGACTTAATCAATATTACGGTGGCCCAGCAGCAGCTTGAATTCGTTGTTGTGGCGACAGTGCCGTATTGGCCAAGTCAATATCCGGATCAGACGCCTTTTTTCATCACCAATTTGGAATATATATACGATCAGGCTTCCATCGTTCCTTATGAAGTATGGCTGAAAATGGACGAAGGCGCTAAAGTAACGCCGATTGTCGAGGCGCTGGCCGCCAAAAACATGCAAATTGCAAGCGTGCAGGATGTGCGCAACGAACTGATTACGCAGAAGAAACATCCGTCCAGAGGCGGCGTATTTGGTATCCTCAGCCTTGGTTTTCTTGTGTCCGTCATCGTGTCGCTGATCGGCTACGTGTTGTACTGGTTCTTCAACTTGTCCAGCCGTGTCGTGCAGTTTGGCGTATTGCGGGCCATGGGACTGTCGCGGAGACAGCTGACCGGCATGCTGCTGCTGGAGCAGATTTCTACCGCGGGTCTGTCGATTGCGCTGGGCATCGGCATCGGCAAACTGACGAGTTATTTGTTCCTGCCGTTTCTGCAAACGACGGAAAACGTCAAAACCCAGGTACCGCCGTTCAGGGTCGTATTTAATGCCCGCGATACGGATCAGCTGTATATTGTCGTCGGATTTATGATGTTGACCGGGGCTGCGCTGTTGTTCCTGCATATCCGCCGGCTGCGCGTGCATCAGGCCGTCAAACTGGGAGAGGAGAAGTGATGACCTGTGATTACATGCGAAGGTTTGGTCAAAATTTATAAAACCGACGAAATCGAGGTTGTCGCTTTGCAGGGGCTTAATATCTCCGTTGCTGCCGGGGAAATGATGGCGATTATCGGCAACAGCGGCAGCGGCAAATCGACGCTGCTGAATATTTTGGGCGGTTTGGACCGCCCGTCGGCAGGTTCGGTGCAGGTAGGCGAATGGGATTTGCTGAAAATCACCGACGAACAGCTCGTACAATATAAGCGCAATACGGTCGGTTTTATATGGCAAAACAATGCGCGCAACTTGATTTCTTATTTATCGGCGCTTGAGAACGTGGAAACCCCGATGATGCTGAGCGGACAATACGATCGCGCTTATGCGCTGCAGCTGCTTGAATGGGTCGGGCTGAAGGAACGCATTCACAACAAGCTGCATCAGCTCTCAGGGGGCGAGCAGCAGCGGGTGGCGATCGCGATTGCGCTGGCGAACCGTCCGCAGATGCTGCTCGCCGACGAACCAACCGGTTCGGTCGATACGAAAACGTCCGATATGATTATGGATATATTCCGCAAGCTCAACCGCGAGCTTGGCGTGACGATCGTCATTGTTACGCACGATTTGTCGCTGGCCAGCAAGGTGGACCGTGTCATTGCCATCCGCGACGGGATGACAAGCACGGAATTCGTCAAGCGCAACCCGAATCTGGATGCGGCGGCTTCCGACGAACAATCGATTCAGGACGTTCACGAGGAATATGTCGTGCTCGACAAAGCGGGAAGACTGCAAATACCGAAGGCTTATTTGCAGGCGCTGGGGATTGATACGAAAGCTTCCATGGAGTTCGACGGTGAAACGATTATGATCCGTCCGCCTAAGAAGCTCGCCAAATGAGCAATCAAATAAATATAAAGAAATATATAAGTGCAACCAAAAGTCTGGAGCGGGCAAGACCATCCTTTTACGGAATGGAACGGTCCCTCCAAGGCTTGGGTTCAACTTATAAAAAATGGGAGGAACCTGCATTGAAACGATGGATAAAGAGGGCTGTACCGCTCACGCTGGCCGTTGGCATGACCATACCGGTGCTTGCCGCATGCAGCAAAAATCAAGGTTCGGACGATTCTAAGAAAGAACGTGTGCTGCGTATCGCCTCCAGCATGGGTTATGGAGACGATGAATATTTCCGCCAGCAGTTTACCGAAATATTCGAGTTCGCCAACCCGAACATTAAGATCGAAATCATCCCGACGATGGATGAGAAATACCGCTATGGGTATGCCAGACCGAACCCCGGCGAGAAGCCGGAAGATCCGATGGAAAATTTGAAAAAGGCGATGGAAGGCGATAACCCGCCTGACGTGATCCTCACCAACTACGAGCAGCTAAACGATTTGGTGTCCAGCAATATGCTGACCCAGCTTGATGCGCTGATCGCCAAGGACAAATTCGATACGACGGACATCGTGCCCGCTGTAATCGACGGCTTAAAAAAGCAAGGAGACGGCAAGCTGTTCGCATTGGCCCCGACATTCAGCTCCTCCGCACTGATTTATAATAAAAAAATGTTCGACGATGCCGGCGCACCTTACCCCAAAGACGGCATGACTTGGGAAGAAACGTTTGAACTGGCCAGAAGAGTGGCAAAAGGCGACGGAGACAACCGCAAATACGGATTTTCCTTCAACACGTATTCCGGCGGGGATTTGTTCTATTCGATGGATATGTATACGGCTCCGCTGCAGCTCACTTTGTTTGACGACAAAGGCGAGAAAATGACGGTCGATTCCGATCAATGGGAAAAGATTTGGAAGACGATGCTCCAGCTCAACAACGATAAAATTATTCCGGCGCCGCAAGACCAAAGCAAGATGAGAGAACGGATGATGAATCCGAACGGAGAGGACTTTAATCCGTTCCAGCATGACGACTTCTTATCGAGCCGGGTGGCGATGTCGATCATTAACTACGGACAGCTCGACCAAATCATCAACGCCAACAAAAGCGCGCAAAACATTAAAGGCTTTACGCCGATCGATTGGAATGTCGTAACGGTTCCGACTCACCCGGAAGCTCCTAATGTCGGAGGTTATATCGGGATGAACGGCATTATGGGCATTAACGCGAAAGCGCAAAATGCCGAAGATGCATGGAAATTTATCAAGTTCATCAACGGCGAAGAGTGGGCCAAATTAAAAGCAAGAAGCTCGTACCAGCTCGTAGCCCGGAAAAAGTTTTTGAAGCCAAAAGAAGGCATCGAATTTAACATGGACGCGTTCACGAAGCTGATTCCGGTCAGCCGCCAGGACGACTATAAATTATATCGCGAGAAACCGAACATTTACCAAGTCCGCGATATCGGACGTAATTTATTCCAGGATGTCGTGCAGGGCAAAACGCAAATCCGCGATGCTTTAAAACAGTGGCAGTCGCAAGGAGATGCCGCGCTGCAGCAGATGAAAGACAACCCGACCGCCCCGATTAATATCGGAGGAGCGACCTCGACCCAAGCGATTATGAGATAATAGAAAGGAGCCGGCATCATGCACCGAACACGAACGAGGCTTCTTGTATTGCTGCTGGGGATTGCGCTGATGATCGGCGCAATTCCTCCGGCTTATGCCGACGGCGGCGCAGCGTCTGGAACGGATGACGGCGGCATACCGACGCTGGGCACCGTGAACATTACGGACAACAGCTACTTCGAGCTGAGAGATTTAAACATTTTGCACGATCAGGGCGGTAAAAATGTGGCTTTTACCGTTACGATTCATAACAACGATGCCGCCGATCTGATGTTTATCGATTATTGGGTCCATTTGCTGACCAAATCGGGCAATCAGATTTCGGTACGCATGCTGCCGAAAGATAAGGATAAAAACCGGGTCACGCCAAAGGCAACGATGGATATCGGTTTTTATGCAACGGTTAACGAAGAAACCGAGCTTTCGGATCTTGTGTTTCAATTTATCAAATGGGATTTCAGCTTGCCGAGCTTTGAGCGCAAAATCGGCGAAATCAGCGTACCCGACAGCTACTCCGTCGTTACCCCGGCGGGCAGCTCGCGTATCGTCAAGATGAATGGCATTCCGATGAAAACAAGCATCAAAAAGCTGCTGGTCAGCAAAAACGAAAAAGACTACAACGCGACGGTTATTGTCATTATGCAAAATGTCGGCAATAAAAGCATTGCGATTCCGGCGTATCAGTTCGCGCTGCGGACAAGCGAAGGTTATCTGTACCCGCTGGATGCCAAAAACATCAAAGATTTGACGATCAATCCGCAGGTCGACAAAGAAATCGAAATGTCCGGCACAATCCCGATCGCCGTTCAGCCTAACGATTGGCAGCTGGTGGTAGTGGAAAACGTGGCCGATTTAAAAATGAACCTTGGCGTAGCTTATTATGAGCTGCCTGCCGTATCGCAAACGGACGGGGGAGACATAGGCAAAGAGTACAATTTTTCGACCAAAAAAGGATTGTACACCGCTAAAGTGATGACGTTTAACCGCCTGCCTTGGGAAGATCAGGACATGCTGACGGCGAATCTGGTTCTGCAGAACAAGCAAAGCGATGCGCTGCCGATTCCCGCTCTGACCGGATATTTCGAACTCGACGATGCGGTTAATGTAGAAGCCAAGCTGATCCAAACGGATAAAATCATTGGGCTTCCTGTGGGAAGCGAAGCGAATTACCAGTTCATCGGTAAGATGCCTTATACTTATACATTTTCCAAGGTGAAGCTGGTGCTTCAGGAAAAGGAAAGCGACACGGTCATCAACGATTTGCTCGAATTTACGGGCAGCTCCGAGCTGATGAATATGCCTTACAATAATGTAGGGGAGACCTTCGTGTCTTCTCATCTGGGACGCAGCGCGGGTTACCAGGTACGCAGCGTGCAGACGCTGCAGGGCGATACGACGGACACGCTGCTGGCGCAGCTGGAGGTAGCGAACCTTGAAAAACGGTACACCGGTGTCACCCGGCTGATCGCTCAATTTAAAGCGCCGGACGGTTCGATTTATCCGGCGGCCGTCACCAATATCCAGAACAAAGTAAAACCGGGCGGCAAAGCGCTGTTGTTTGTTTCGGCCAACGTGCCTAAAGGCGTATCGCCTTCAGGTATGCATATCATTATCGGCGAAGCGATAACGGAAGGAAAACTTTCGGAGAAAGACGCCGTGCCCGACGGATACATCAACGCTTCGGCCTATTGGCTGCCGCAAGAACGCGTTGCGGTACAAGCCAATTTGACCAAGGTGGACCTGGCTCCTTATACGCTCACCGTAAACCATATTACGACTTGGCTGAAGCTGGGCGAATTAAAGCTCACCTTCAATTATGAGCTGACTAAAGATGCGCTTGTCGAAACAAATACCGAAGGCCGCAAGCTTGTGTTTACGTTTGACGACGAGAAAGGAAATAAGACGTTTACACGCGAATTTGATTTCAAAGATTTTGATGGAGCCAAGCCAAACGACGGTACCAAAGATACGAAAATTCGTCTTGGCAAAACGGACGGTTTTGAAATTATCGAAACCGACCAAGATCTTATTTTCAAGCTGGAAACGTTAAAAACATACCGCTTGAGCGTATATGACTCATTCCAAGGGCAGAAAAAACTGCTCGCCTCGCAAAAAATCGACTGGTTTACGACGACAGACTAATCGGCAGCGTAGCATGAAACACCGCATCTCTTGTAGGGGAGCGGTGTTTCTGTGTCTTCCGGCGAGTTGGATTTGTGCCGGCGTTCTCCGTCTCCAGACGGAGTTTTCCGCTGCGGAAAATCAGCCCCTGGCCCGGCGCTTTCAACGGTTTGCATCAAGTACAATGACATCATGACAACCAGCATAATATGGAAAAATGAAGCGTAAATCTTCAAGGGTACATATTTCCAGCATGGCCACTTTTTAAGGGAATTGTATGTTATTATCGTTAATAAACTTATTAACTTTAATAATATGGCTGCTGAATTTTCATAGAGGAGGAATGAATCAGGCATAGGGACGAGTAATTTCATTACCCGCATACATAAGCTGCAAGGATGGAAGGAATGGATGGGAGGAACTAGGGGAGCATGTTGAAGTTAACCGATTTTTCGATGAAAAATATTGCGGCTATCATTATTTTGATCGTATTGCTTTTTGTTGGAGGGGTATTTGCCTCGTCGACATTAAAGGTGGAAAGCATGCCGGACATTTCGTTTCCGGTTGTCGTTGTGTCCACGCAATATTTGGCGCCGCCAAAAGACGTGCTGGAAGACATTACGAAGCCGCTGGAGAAGGCGATTGCCGGACTGGAAGGCATCAAGACTTTGCGTTCGACGTCCAGCGACAACATTTCGCAAATCATCATTGAGCTGGAACAAGATAAGAAACCCGACGATGTCAAAAAAGACGTCGAAAGCTTGATCGGCAACGTGAAGCTGCCGCAGAGCTCGGAGAAGCCAAAAGTGCTTACGCTTGGTTTTGCTTCCGAACCGGTATATTATTTATCGGTTTATGCCCAGAACGGCATGAACCAAGACGAGCTTGACCGGGTGTATAAAGATGTCATATTGCCCGGCTTCAATTCGCTCAAAGGGCTTGACCATGTCGACTCCGTAGGCAACCAGGAAGCGGTGCTCAACATCAAGCTGGATTTGAACGCTATGAACAATTACAACCTGACTCCGGCGCAGTTGTCGCAGCTGATTCAGGAAGGGCTTGTTTCCAGCCCTGCGGGTTCGGTTGATTTTAACGGCAATACTCAGATGGTGCGCGTCAAAGGCGACGCCAATACGATTTATGGCTTGGAAAACATGAAAATTACGACGCCGAAAGGCGATACGGTGCTGCTCAAACAGCTGGCCCGTGTGGAAGCGATCCAGGAATCCGAGTTTTATTCGCGCTTGTCCGGCAAACCGGCAATCGGCGTTAACCTGTACAAGACCAAAAGCGCTAACGCCGTTGAATTCGGCGCCGCGGCGGACCAGTTGATGGAAGGCTGGAAGAAAGATTACCCGAACATCATGTTCCATACGATTTACAACAGCGCCACGGATATCAAGCAGTCCATTCACGGCATGGTGCAGGAAGGCTCGATGGGCGCCATACTCGCTTCATTAATGATATTGCTGTTTTTACGCAACCTGCGTATGACGATTATCGTGCTTGTGTCCATTCCTTTGTCGATACTTATTACGCTGCTGGTGATGGCGCCGTTGGGCATTTCGCTTAACATTATGACCTTGGGCGGCATGGCGATTGCGATCGGGCGGGTCGTCGACGACAGTATCGTTGTGATCGAAAATATATTCAGTCAGCTGCAAAAAGCGCAGCAGCGCGATGAATCCGTTATCCGGTTTGCGACCAAACAGGTCGCAGCGGCCATCACCTCATCAACGATTACGACCGTCGGCGTATTTGGCCCTATCGCTTTTGTCAGCGGCGTCATCGGCGAAGTGTTCCGCCCCTTTGCGATAACGATCGTGTGTGCGCTGCTGTCGTCGCTGATCGTGGCGCTGACGGTCATTCCGATGCTTGCTAAGCTGATGGTGCTAAGATCAAACAAGATCGGTCATCACGACGAAAATCATACGGGAAAACTGATGCTGAAATATAAAAGCACGCTGCTGTGGTCTTTGAAAAATCCGATCAAAATGTCGCTGCTGGCGTTTGTGCTGTTTGCCGTCACCGTCATCTCGACGGTTCCGCAGCTGGCGGTGTCGTTTATGCCGGAAAGCGAATCCGACAAGCTGATGCAGTTTACGATCAAAATGCCTCGCGAAACGACAATCGAAACGTTAAACGAAAAGGTTCGGGAAATCGAGACGATGATGCTCGAAGCCAAAGATTCCGCCGGCCAGCCGGCGTTCGACTATATCGAATCGCTGATCGGTTACAACGGCGGCACGGACCGGGTTGCTTACCGGGCGAGTTTTTTCGCTGAAGCGTCCAAAGCGTCAAATGCGAAGGCGATCGCCAAGGAGTTCCAAGAAAAAATATTGTATTCGCTGCCCAAGGGTTCTGAAGCGGAAGGCGTGCTGCTGACAGGAGGACCACCTTCCGGCGGATCGGATTTCTCTTATGCACTGATCGGTGACGATATCAACTTGCTGAAAGTGGCGGCCGAGCGGGTTACGCAGAAGCTGAAGGAATTTCCGGAGCTTGTTGAAATCAAAGACGGCTTGAGCGAATCGAAAACCGAAGTGGAAATTACCGTCGACCAGAACAAAGCAAGGCTGTACGGGCTGACTTCATCACAAATTATGGGCGGCGTCCACAGCTGGATTACGAAGCTGGATGTCGGGGATCTGCGTTTCGACAACGTGTTGTATAAGACGAGAGTGGAGCTTGACCCGAAATATAAAAACTCATTGGACAAAATCGGCCAATTTACGCTCAAAACGCCAACCGGGGCAACCATTGCGCTTAATGAGGTGGCGAAAGTGCGGCAGATCGATGCGCCGGTTGCGATCAACCGAGAAGCGCAGGAACAAATCGTCAGTGTCACCGCCAATATCGACAGCAAAGATAAAGGCGGCGTCAGCAACAAGGTTGGGCAAGCGCTGAAAAGCGTCGACCTTCCAAGCGGGGTCCGCACACAGGTGAAAGGCGTTACCGACGATATTCAAAAAAGCTTTAAAGAGATGTTTATGGCAATGTTTGCTTCTATTTTTATTGTGTATCTGGTTATGGTGCTGGCTTTCGGCAATGCAAGCGCGCCGTTTGCGATTTTGTTCTCCTTGCCGCTTGCCGCGATTGGCGGCTTGCTTGGCCTGGTGTTGACGAGAGAATCGATTAACATCACGTCGCTTATCGGTTTCTTGATGTTGATTGGCGTTGTTGTTACCAATGCGATCGTATTGGTTGACCGCGTTCAACAGCTGCGCGAAAGCGGCGAGTCCATACGCGACGCTTTAGTGGAAGCGGGCATGACCCGGATGCGTCCGATCATCATGACCGCGGGTGCGACGATTATTGCCTTAATGCCGCTTGCGCTCGGACTCTCCAAAGGTACGATCATATCGAAAGGGCTGGCGGTAGTCGTGATCGGCGGCTTGACCACCTCAACGATGCTGACGCTTCTTATCGTACCGATTGCTTATGAGCTGGTCTACAAATTTAAAGACAAAATGTCGCGGCTGTTTCATAAAAAGCAAAAATCAGACCATTCCGAGGTGGATGCGGCGCCGCTTCATTAATGGAGAAATGGGCTGTCCGTTTACTGCAAATGTACGTAAGGAGAGGGAGATTAATCGATGAATACCTTGTTTCTGAGTAAAACAAAGCAAACTGCCAAATGGGCTGCCGTAATATTGCTTAGTTCGGCGCTGGCGGCGGGCTGTACAGCCGCCCAACCGCCCGCCAAGACGGAAGATAAGCCGGCGGAGGTGCAATTAAAAACCGTCAAGGTAAGCAAGATCGAAAAGCAAAAAATCGGTGATCCGATCGAACAAGTGGCTGATGTCGCCTCTTCCATTCAGATGGATGTCGTTGCCAAGGGCGGCGGAGATATTTTGGAAATTCTCAAAAAACGCGGCGACTACGCGGAGCAAGGCGAAGTGCTTGTGAAGCTGGATCCGACCGATGTGCAGCTTTCAAAGGAAAAAGCGGCAGTGGCCGTCCGCGGCTCGGAGCTGCAGCTTTCGAAGTCGAAGGAAGACTTGGCCAACTCCAAGCAGGAGCTGAAAAACGGCATTGCCAAAACCGAAGCGTCACTTAAAGATTTGGAAAAAACATACAACAAAATGAAAAACGATTACGACCTTGGGCTTGTCACCAAAATTCAATTGGAGCAGACCGAAACCCAACTGGGCAATATGAGACTTGATATCCAGAGCTCCCAAGACAAGTTGAAAACACTAGAGAGCACCAATTCTCTCGCCGCCTTGGAACAGCAGGCGCAATCATCGTCGCTGAGCTTGCGCGAAGCCGATCGCGCCTTGGGCAATCTGGAAATTAAAGCGCCAACCAGCGGCGTGATTACCGATCTGCCGATTGACGTCGGCATGACCATTCCGGTAGGCTTCAAAGTTGCGCAGATGCAGAAGCTCGATCCGATCAAAATCAAAGCGGAGCTGACGGAAGCGACCGCGCAGCTGGTCCGCGGCAAAAGCGAACTCACTTTTTATGTGCCTGGCAGCGTGGATAAAACAAAAGGTAAAATCAGCTATTTGTCCGATGTCATGGGGTCCCAGAAATCGTATTCGCTTGAGCTTGAGGTGCCTAACCAAGACAAAAAGCTGAAACCGGGGATGAAAGCGCAAGTTCAGCTGACCGAAGAAACCGACCAGGTTGTCGTATCGGTGCCCACGTTGTCGGTTGTGCGCGAAGGCGGAGATACTTTTGTGTACATTTTAAACGGGGATACTGTGGAACGGCGTAAAGTATCGCTGGGCCGGCTGAATGAAACCGTCCAGGAAGTGACCTCCGGGGTGAAAGAAGGCGAGCAGCTTGTCGTCTCCGGACAACATCAACTCAAAGATAAAGAAAAAGTGCAGCTTGCGAAATAATATTGTGCTTAGGTGGAGGAGAGTATCTTGACAATCAATTGGAGAAAAACGGCGGGTTCACTTGTAATTTCCGCATCGCTGCTTACGTGCGGGATGGGCGTCAGCGCTTCGGATATTCCCGAACAAGGAATGGCTGAGGAAGCAAGCTTGTCTATGGATGTTGCGAGCAAATATAAGCTGAACGAGCAGTTGGATGTGGAAGTCAAATCAACGCTCAACGAGCATGTTTTAAACGGGACCCGCATCGGCGTTGTTGTGCGTGTTAGTAACAAGGCCGCACAAACGGTTCGTGTGCCTGACACTTACGAGCTGCGGGTGAAAACGGCAGAAGGCGTGGAATATACGCTTCAGCCAAGTTCGGCAAATTCGAAATCGATCCAGCCGAAAACAACACAAGAGCTCAGCTATATGTCCGTAATCGACCGCAGCGATAATGTAACATTGTCCGAAATCAATTGGACCGATGTCGATGTTTATGCTTATCCGAAGGCGGAAACGCTCATGTTAGCGATTCCGGTCGGAGAACGTCAATGGCGTGGCGGCGATACCCTCATCACCGATAAGTCGATGCTGAAAAAATGGGGAAATACGTTTAACATTCTTCCTTACATATCGCCGCTGGAATACAAGCCGGTCAGCATTAACAAGGAAATTACATCCCAAGGACTTTCTTATGTGGTTCAGCTTCTAGTCAGCAATCCGACGGGCGGCCGGGAAACGGTACCGGATTTTAATGTGGACGGCAAAACTTCAACTAAAATATTCAGCGGCAAACGCGGCGAGCCGGGTTCGATTGTGTTGGAGGCCAAGGAGCAGAAATACATTCATTACGTTATCAATACCGATTTGGATTCCGTGCTTTCCAGCTTAAACGTGCTGACAACCGAGACGTTTGCTCAAGGTACGGGCGGCGGGCCGATTAATTACAGTGTGGGCAGAGTGAATATCGCACTTCCCGGCAGCGCGGACCTAAATGGCAGCGCGGCGTTGCCTTACACCTTGGGTACGCCGATGAAATTCGATCAAATCAGCGACGTCATCCATCCGGAAATGGCTGTATCGATGATCGAATTTCGCATGAACGATAATGAAGGCGAAGGCTCCAAAAACATAACGGCCAAATTCAAGCTGACCAATCAGAGCGACAGGCCGATGGCCGTACCGGCATTTCAAACAGACCTGCAAAGCGCCGATGGATTTCTGTATTCGGGCAACCGGCAAAACGTAACAACACAGAACATTTTGCCAAACTCTTCGCTGGTGGTCGGTTATTCTTTTACGCTTCCGGCTTCGGAAACGGGTAAAGGTTTAAGCATCAAAATTCAAGATGCCGCTACAGTCTCGCCATATAAATCGACGATAGCCGCATACAGCGTCGCCTTGCAGGACGGTCTGGACGACAAACAGTTTTCATTATATCCGTTTGATGTCAAAATCGACTACTACACGATAACGCCTTATTACAACCGGCTTGGAAATTCCATGACGTATTCCTATAAATTACGATTGGATATGAATATGAAGCGTGATCCGTTGGTTCAGATCGATTCCGGATTCTCCAAGCTGCAGTTTGACGCCTTCGATACGTTAGGCCGATTGGTCGGCACGACTCAGGCAAGTTTTCTTGGCACCGGCAAGCTGACCACCGGCGAAAATAATATTTACTTAAACGGCACGACGGAACAAATGGAGATGCAGTTAACCATTAAAATGTACGAAGTGTTCACGACCCCGGCAGGTGATTCCAAACGTCTGCTGGGTGAGTTCAAGCGGTAAATTTTCCAAGATGGTCGCCCCTGTCGTTCCCTGCGTGTCTGTTTCTACATATTATATGAGCAGAATGGCGCAGGACATGTTATAATAAAATTCTCCTCGGTGTACACAGAAAGTACACATTTGGAGCTATCATCTCGAGTATACGATGCGGAAGGGGCGATTTATCATGAAACGTCAAGTACACAGCAAAGAAGTGAAGGAAGCGGTTTATCAGAAGCTGGCGGAACGTGGTGTGGAACTCGCGGATATCGCCTATATCGTCAGAGAAATGCAGCTTCCTTATTACCCTAATCTCACGTTAGATACATGTATAGAATCAATCAAGGCCGTATTGGATAAAAGGGAACTTCAGCACGCTATTCTTGTCGGCATCGAGCTTGACGTATTGGCTGAAAAAGGTATGCTGTCCGAGCCGCTGCAGTCGATCATTGAGACGGATGAAGGGTTGTTTGGTTGTGACGAAACGCTTGCCCTCGGGTCTGTTTTCGGATACGGCAGCATCGCGATTACGACATTCGGCCATCTGGATAAGCAAAAGACGGGCATTATTAAAAAGCTGGATACGAAGATCGGCAGCCGCGTCAATACGTTTCTTGACGATCTCGTAGCCAGCATCGCCTCATCGGCTTCCAGCCGCATCGCCCATCGTCAGCGGGATTTGGACGAGCAAGCGGCGCAGTCGGAGCAGCGCGAGCATCATGCCAGTTAATATGCACTTATAATAGAAGGCTCAACGGACAGTCGTGGGCTTCAAAAATTGGAAAAGCTTCCTTGGTAACAAGGAAGCTTTTTTGGTTATCCTATAAATGCCTCAGTTTTTCCATAACAGGAGTGATTTTATATATGAATATAAAGTGGGTTTATTGGGTCAAACTGTATGAAAGCAAATTTCAAGCCGGCTGCCTTGCCAAACGAATGGAAGAGGACTGGTGGATTTACGGGTACGAATGTCCGCAGGAAGTGGAAGTGTACCGCTCGAAAAAAGGGCGTTTTGGCGTAAGATATATGGTATAAATTTTTCCTTGACTTTATACATTGAACTGGTGTATATTTATTTTTGCCGCTGTGAAGACGGCAATGACGCGGGGTGGAGCAGCCCGGTAGCTCGTCGGGCTCATAACCCGAAGGCCGCAGGTTCAAATCCTGCCCCCGCAACCAATACTCCTTTTTATGTATAAGGGCCCTTAGCTCAGTTGGTTAGAGCGGTCGGCTCATAACCGATTGGTCGGGGGTTCGAGTCCCTCAGGGCCCACCATGATAAGGCTGCATGAATGCCCTTGTTAGCCGGAGTGGCGGAATAGGCAGACGCACAGGACTTAAAATCCTGCGGTAGGTGACTACCGTACCGGTTCGAGTCCGGTCTTCGGCATATTCTTTTGGATTGATGTGGAATGGTTTCTTTTCTAACAGTATACATAGACGAAAATTCTGTGCGGCAGTTTGCCTCGCAGAATTTTTTTGTTTGAACATTTTTTGGCATTCAACAAACCGTTTGCCGGATTGCTCCGTTATTTCTCTTTGAAAGCCTTTACAGATAGGCTGGAAAACAATGTATATGGGGAGGAATAGCTGGTGATGACAAGTAAAAAAATGACGGCTTTCGTATTGGGGACCGCAGTTGCGCTTTCTTCCGCGCTTCCGGTTTTAGCTGCGGACGGCAGCACGGAAGCGGTAGCGCCCGTTGTCAAAACGGACGCGCAAGTCGCCGCGGATTTAGGGATGCTGCAAGGAGAGGGCAGCGGCGTTACCGATGCTTATTTGGCGAAAGCAACCACAAGACTGCAGGCGGCGATCTTATTTTTACGATTGAAAGGATTGGAACAAACGGCGCTTGCGTATAAAGGGATGGACAATTTCACGGACGCCGCATCGGTCAGCGAGGCAAACAAAGCCATACTGGGTTATTTAAAAGCGAATCCGAGCCTAGGCTGGAGCGGTACGGGAAGCGGGACGTTTGAACCGTCGGCGGGAGTGACGGCCCAGCAGTATTACAAGGTGCTGCTGGAGTCGCTTGGTTACAAGCAGGATAGCGATTTTACATATGACGGCGTGCTGGCATTTGCCAATAAACAGGGGCTGACGCAAGTTGCGGGGGCCGGAAGCTTGCGGAATGGGCACATCGCCGCCGCTACGCTTGAAGCGCTGAAGGCGAAGGTGAAAGGCGGAAGCAAAACGCTGGCCGATACGTTGGCCGAGCAGAAAGTCATTGACGCCGCGAAGGCGGCGGAAACGCAGTACGCCCGGATCAACATCGCGGCCAATCCGGATTTTGGCGCGTACCTGACCGACTCTGCGGGCAGCACATTGTATTGGTATACGAAAGATATGGAGAATATGAGCATGTGCAAAGATCAATGCGCCGTAAACTGGCCGATCTATTATGCCGACAATATGCAAATTCCGGCCGAGCTGAACGCGGGCGATTTTAAATCGATCGTTCGCGAAGACGGGAAAAAGCAGACTACCTATAAAGGCATGCCGTTATATTATTTTGCTAAAGACGAGAAAGCGGGCGACACCAAAGGACAAGGCGTAAACAACGTCTGGTATGCGGCAAGTTATTCCGCGGTCACGGTCGCCAAAGATGAGAAGTTGGGCAGTTATTTGGCGGACGGCAAAGGAATGGCGCTTTATTTATACACCAAAGATACGGAAAATAAAAGTGTATGCAAAGGAACTTGCGAAGCGAATTGGCCGATCTTTTATTCGGAACACATCACTTCCAGCGGGGATTTGAAGGCGCCTGATTTCACTGTGATAACCCGCGACGACGGCACAAAACAAACGGCATATAAAGGAGCCCCGCTTTATTACTGGGTGAAAGACGCTAAACCAGGCGATGTGACCGGTCAAGGCGTCGGCAGCGTATGGTATGTCATCGACCCGACCACATCGTCCAAGCAGTCCGCTGCGCCGGAAACCTCCAAGGGCAAAGCGTATGCGATGGATATTGCGGGATTTAAGTTTACGCAGCCGGAATTGACGGTGGAGGTCGGTTCCACCGTTACGTTTACGAACAAGGACAAGATCGCCAAACATAACGTTGTCTCCGATGCGCTAGTGGAAGGTAAACCGTTATTCGCAACACCTTTGCTTGCAGATGGAGAATCCTATACGTTGACCTTCAATCAACCGGGGGAATATACGTATTTTTGCGAGCCTCATAAAGAATCGATGAAGGGTAAAATTATCGTCAAATAGTTCCAGGCCGGATAATTTCCGAAATTAATAACATCAGCAGTCCGCAGAGAAAAGGAAACTTCATTCCTTTTTCATCTCGGACTGTTTTTGTTGTTTGGAGTGATGGTACAATGACTGTATAAAAAACCGGAAGCACAATGTGCAGCGTTACCTGTTATGGGGTGCTTGCTGAATTTTGGAGAGTGCATGAATGCAACAATATTCCGACGAGCAGTTAATGCGCATGATCTTAAACAAGCAGAGCGATGCTCTGGAGACGATGTACGACAGGTATGCCCGGCTCGTGTACTCTTTTGCGATCAAAACATGCAAAGACCAGCAGTTGGCCAAAGAAATCGTGCAGCTCGTATTTACCCGTTTGTGGACTACCGAAAAAGGCTATGATGCCGCCAAAGGACTTTTTATCAATTGGCTGCTGACCATTACCCGGAATATATGTATCGACCAGCTCAGGAAACTGCGCAGACAACCACACATCGTTCCGATCGAAACGTCGGTTTGGGAGAAGCTGCAGGAGAAATCGCTGATTCGACCCGAGGAAGCCGCATCGCGCCGCTGGCTTAAGGAACATATCGAAAAGGCGTACGAGCATTTGTCGGATTCCCAGGTCCGGTTGATACGTTCTTTTTATTGGGAAGGTTATACGCTCAGCGAAATCGCCGAGCACAACCAAGAACCGCTGGGGACGGTCAAAAGCCGCTTGCATCAGGCGCTAAAAATATTGCGCAAGCATCTGGCGCCGCTAAGGGAGGAGGGGGTCGAATGAACATAGTCAACAATCCCTGCGATCAATTGTTTTCTTATTTTGTCAATGACCTGGACGATCATGAGCGAAACGAATTTGAGCTGCACTTATCGGCATGTTCTTCATGCCAAGAAGAGCTTGCCGAGCTTTCGAAGACGTGGGAGATGCTGCCCATGGAGCTGGACGAAGTGGAACCGCCGCCGCATTGGAAAGCGGAAATACTTGGCGAAATTACCGGCAGCCACCCTGAGGCAAATATGGAGGAAAGCGCTGAGGGCAAAAATATATGGGTCCATACTAGCCGGCCGGGGAAAGCACGCCGGGCCGCTTCGATTGCCGCAGCTTGCCTATTAATCATCGGAGCTGCCAGCTGGTGGGGGATCAACCAGATGCAGCGGCTGGAACAAGCGGCCGAGCGGACGGAATTAATGCCGTCGCAATTTGTAGCCCAATATGATCTGAAATCGTTTGACCAAGCGCATCCTGAAGCTAAAGGCAAGGCCTGGATAGCCCAAAAGGGCGCTACGACACAGCTTGTGCTGCAGACCAGCGGACTTCCCGCGCTGGAAGGGGAGCAGGCTTATCAAGTATGGCTGGTCAAAAAAGGCGAGCGGAGCAATTGCGGTACATTTCGAGTCGATTTGCAGGGCAACGGGATTATGACCTATACGTTAAAAGAAGCCGGGAAAGATTTCGATACGATCGGCATTACGTTAGAACCCGATCCCGGAGGCACGCAGCCAAGAGGCAAAAAGATGCTGGGCATTTAATCCACCAAAGGAGGCGTTTGTTATGGCGCTTGATTTTGAGTTGCAATTGGAGCAAGAAAGGAACATCCGCGGCAGCGTATTTCCGGCACGATCGGAGGCGGTTGCTACATTAATTGTTTGCCACGGTTTTAAAGGATTTAAAGATTGGGGATTTTTCCCTTATGCAGCCGAGCGGCTCGCGGAAAACATGGACGTCGTTACGTTTAATTTTTCCCATAACGGGGTCGGAGCGGATTTGCTGGAGTTTACCGAGTTGGAGAAATTTGAGAAAAATACGTATTCGCTTGAGCTCGAGGATGTCGATACGCTTGTACTAGCGGTCGCATCAGGACGCATTGGAAATGCCGCCGCTGTCAAAAGCGCTCCGATCTTTTTGTTAGGGCACAGCAAAGGGGCCGGATCGAGCCTGATTTATGCTTTGGACAATCCCGGCCAGGTCGCTGGAGTCATTAGCTGGAACGGGATCGCCAACGTCAACATCTATTCCAAAGAAAACATCGATGAAATGAAGTCCGTCGGGCGCTCTTATACGTTAAACGGCCGCACTCAGCAGCAAATGCCGCTGGATAAAGTTATTATCGATGACATCGAAAGCAACCGCGACAGGTTCGATATTATCGGAAGAATCGCGCATATACAGGTTCCGGTTGCCTTCATTCAAGGCAGCAAAGACCACGACCGCTTGTTGTTAGGTACGGAGAAATTGCTTGCTCAGTATCCCTCCGCCCGGCATGTCGTCATTGAAGGAGGCAATCATACCTTTAACACGGTCCACCCGTTTCAGGGGGAAACTCCGCAGCTGCATGAAGCGATTGAGCAGACCAAACGTTTTGTAGCGGATTGCCTGAAACAAAATCATTGAGTTAAACTGGCAGGCCCACACTGCCAAATCTCGGCGCTGCTTCTATTTTTGAAACCCTTGGCACCTGCCCACGCTTCTTTATGGCGATCTGCATACATAATACTACGGGACGTATGCCCGTCAAGGTATAGCCAAAAGAGGTGCAGCGAGCCATGGTCAAAAATAAAACTGTCAAAAAAAATATGCCGCCAAGCAGCATTGACCGGTCGAAGTTCAGCATGAAAGTGGTTACGTCCGATGTTTGCGATAAATGCCGGCTATGCGCACGGGGCTTGCGTTACTTGGAGAAAATGGCGGAGCCGGGCGCCGTCGGCTTTGGGGTTCCGTGTATTTTGACGCGGGGAAAAGGGTTGGCCGTAAAAAAATAGTCGTGTTCACAAATTGCGCACATGGATTTAATGCTCCCTTAATGAACGTACAATACAATGAACTTAAGACCAAACGATGAATTAAGGGAGCGAGAGGCATATGTTAGTTTTTGATATCGTCGTTAACGGCGAAGTAAAGGAAACGGTTAAGCCAATGAGCCAGCGCATGAAGGACATTCTTGTGACGATGCAAGAGAAGATGAAAGATGTAAAAGCGAAATATGGTCATCACGGCAACAATGTTCAAGTGAAAAAACGTATATTGCGGTAACGAAAATCCGGACTTGGCGCGCGGCGCGGGACCGGATTTTTTTGTGTCCATCGAAGGCGGATTATGGTAAAGTATACATGCTGACCGTTATCGCATTGCGCGATGGATCGCGCTATTTCTTTTTTTGCGGTGTAAACGGGGAACGGATCGAATTTTTTCAATCGACGAGGTAATAGGTATCCATGAATCAACAGAAGGAAGCAGCCGCTCGGATTAACTGTTATAGATGTAAACATTTTTATGTGACATGGGATTCGCGTTTTCCGCGAGGCTGCAAAGCGTTTGGCTTCAAAACCGGCGAACTGCCATCCGCGGTTGTGCTTAAATCGTCGGGCCAGCCTTGTATGAACTACGTTGAGAAAGCAAACGGTTTGAAAAAAGACGGGCGCTAAGTCTTGACATCTATTGCCTGGCCTGTTATTATAAAAAAACCGCAAGGGAAACAAACAAGCGGTGAATGCGACTTGTTAGCTCAGCTGGGAGAGCACCATCTTGACAGGGTGGGGGTCAGTGGTTCGAGCCCACTACAGGTCATACAGGAAAAGCCTTGTGTAGCAAGGCTTTTTTGCTTTTTAATCGCTCAAAACAAAAGCCCACTCTTCATTTGGATGAGTGGGCTTCTACATTTTTCGTTTGAAATCTCGAATGTATGAGTCGGTCTCAATCGATTTGACCGAAAGCATTTCAAGAATACGATCTTGCCTTTCTTGACCTTGCATTAATTCTTTAACGCTGCTTTTGACCTCTTGCATATCCGATCCCAGCTTATCGACTTTGGACTCCAACCTATCTGCTTTGTCCTCCAACCTATCGACTTTGGACTCCAACCTATCTGATTTGTCCTCAAGCGTCTTTAATCTGCTATTATTCTCTCCGACCATTTTGATAAGTGCTCCAAGCATTTCTTCTATACGGTTTAGTTGATTGTCATTCATGCGTTCACCTCCTTTTGCTAGTTTGAATATAGCATACATGACAAAACTCGGCTTGTAAACTCATAGTTTGTTCATCGTCCTGTCCATGATTGAACGGTATTTTCCTAAACTTTTTGGCATTCTTTTTTTATGTTCTCGCGATGCAAAATGGGAGATACCAGATTTGTATTGAAAAATATGGAAATATCTACTACACTCAGGGTATCTATTCGAAGGGCAGGTACCGTACTTATGAATGTATTTTTTCGTCGTTGTGTAGTAATGCTTATGTCTTTTGCTTTCATATTTGGAGCTGGAGGTACGGTCTTTGCCGCCGATCCGGCAGAGCCAAAAGCGGTGAATTGGGATGCTGGAATTTTTATTGACGGCAAAATGCTTGTACCTCTAGGCGAGTTAGCCAAAATTCTTAACCTTTCACTTACGGTGGATGGACAGAAGTCTTATACCTTAAGCAAAGATGGGTTGTCCGTGAAGCTGGATCTGGGGGATCCAGCAATTCAAGTGAACGGGAAATCGCTGACGTTGGATGTGCCTCCGGCATTGGAAGACGGACAAGCTTTCGTTTCGCTGCAATTTATCGATGAGGCTCTTGGCTCCAAGGTGGAGTGGAACGAGGAAAAACAACATGCGGTCGTTCAGACTAAGGATAGTACGTTATAGATTATGGGCCACCCTTATTTTGAATGGGAAGGCAATCACTTTGTTTATATGGGCGATCTGGAGAACGGCATACCGCAAGGGAATGGAACTGCCGTTAAAGGCACGAGTTTTTACAGCGATGTATGGTATGACGGGCCGTGGGATCAGGGTAAACCGGTCAATCTTCTGCAGGACGGTTACAAAATTTATGTTAACGGCAATTATCTGAAATCCGATTATCCTCCCATCGTCCGCAATGATGTTGTATATATCCCGTTATGGCCGCTGCTCAGCGAGCTGAGAATGTCGGCCCAGCCTTTGGAAGGCGTGCTGCGCATCAATCATCCCAACCGGATCATTCTGGTCGGATCAAACAACGATTTGATTTCTTATTTTGGCAGAGGTATGGATCCGCACACCAGCCGTATGGACTATCCTATTCTTTCAGAGCAAGATGTGCTGTATGCGCCGGTTCCGTTTTTGACCGATTATTTGGACATACAAGCCGCTTGGGGAGAAGACCGGAGGATCGATCTGACTGCGGGTGATTTCTCCAAAGATGTTTCATGGGGCGATAAAAACAAGATCAATGATGCGGTTAAGCAGTTGAAGACGGATTTAACTGCAGAAGTTTTCTGGAAGCAGGCGGCCGATACGTTATGGGCCCGCAGTTTGCCGTATCCCAAAAATAGTAGCGAAGACGATAAGTTCTATCAGTACGAGAAGTTATCCGTGGTCAGCTATAACGGACTAAATGTGACTTTAAGCAATGGCAGCAAAACGGTCGATTTCGAGTTTCCTTCGCTCAACTCTCTGACAACTGCGTTTTTCATCCAAGATCCTTTTGGCGACTACAACTGGTCTGAAGAGATGAAGGATTTAATTAGAAGGCAGAAACTTCAAACAAACATGACTAGGGAACAGGTCCTCATGTCCTGGGGTAAACCGGACAACGTCAACTCATACGGTAACATGGAACAGTGGGTGTACCGTTACGGTTATTCGGCAGTCCAGTATTTATATTTTACAAATGGCGTGCTCACGAACGCTCAAACCTTTAAGTAACCGGTCTTTTGGCATATGGGCTAAGCTTTCTTTACACCGGTTCCCATAACATGCTATAATTTATCGTACTTGCTATTGTGCTGACTAAAAAAAGTGGTGATCTAACATGAACAATGTGATGATAAATTTCAAAAATAAGCGCAAACCTTGACCACACCGGTCGAGGTTTTTTGTTTCCATGGGGAAAAACTTCTGGCGGAGGTAACAATTGATGAGTTCAGGGAACAATGCTTCCATTTTCGCAGTTTGGGTCAGCTTGATCAGCAATGTCGGCTTAACGGCCATTAAGCTGGTTGTCGGCTTTTTCTTTAACAGCCAGGTGCTGCTGGCCGACGGAGTTCATAATGCCGGCGATGTCATTGCATCCGCCGCCGCGTTAAGCGCGATGCGAATATCGAAACGGCCTGCGGACGAAGACCATCCGTATGGTCATGGCAAAGCAGAGGTGCTGGGCTCCGCCGTAGTGGCCGTGATTTTGGCCATTGCCGCATTGTTTATCGGGTATCACGCCATTATCGCGTTATTTGAAGAGCCAGGTGAGGCCAGTATCATTGCGTTAGGCGCGGCGCTTGTTTCGTTGGTCTGGAAGCTGTGGCTTTACATTTACACGATTCGTATCGGCAGAGAGGCTAACAGCAAAGGTTTGATTGCAACCGCATATGACCATTTGGCCGATATTTACGCATCTCTGGCGGCGGTTGCCGGTATTGGCTTAGCTATGTTAGGCGCAGCTTACAACATCCCTTATTTGACGTTGGGAGATCCGCTTGCGGGAATTATCGTCTCAATCCTAGTCTTAAAGCTCGCCGTCAGCATGGGACAAGAATCGATCGACGTGCTGATGGAGAAAACGGTCAGCCCGGAAAAACTGGCCGAATATGAGGCTCTGATCAAATCCATTCCCGAAGTGAAACGAATTGACCGGCTGCGCGCCCGTGAGCACGGCCATTATATTTTAATCGATGTGCGCTTAAGCGTGCCCGGAGAGCTGACGATTCAGCAAGGCCACGATATTTCCCGGCTCATTAAAAGCACAATTAAGAAAAAACATAACGATGTCGACGAGGTGCTGATTCATTTGAATCCATGGTACGACCATTAAGTGAAATCTGCGTCGCCCGGGTGAGCGCCCGGGACTCACGTTCAGGTATCGGAAACCCGCGTCATACGTGCGAATAGGTCCGGCTTTCATAGGGCTGGACCTGAATTCGGGAATTTTCAACATTTTTCTTTACAATTCGTTATTCTTGTCATATAATAGCTTATGCACCAGACGAAATGGTTTACACGACTTGTTAGCTCAGCTGGGAGAGCACCATCTTGACAGGGTGGGGGTCAGTGGTTCGAGCCCACTACAGGTCATATGTTTGAACGAGAATCCTTAATTTTTAAGGATTCTTTTCTTTTTGTAATCTTGATCACATCAAGCAGCAGTATGATATAATAAGTACCATTGAATGTACATATGGACGATAGGGCGAGGGATTTACGATGAAAAATACCGGGACACACGAGGAATTGCAAAAAGAGCTGCAGCAAAATGCAGAGTATCATAGATTAGAGATACAGAGGCTGATTTTCAGCGCCTTGCAGCAGCTGCAGGAGCCGGTCGATGTGGCGGTATTCGGTACCGGACATTGGACGGATATCGATCTGGTGCAGCTCGCTGCGTATACGAATAAAGTGGACTACTACGATATGGGCAATACGGGAAGCCAAGCGGCGGTGCAGAACATCACCGGCACGCTCGCCCATAAGATCAGCTTAAAAACAAACGTCGATTTTATCGGGCTGGAACGGATGAACTTTATGGGCACTCTGATGGAGATGCTGGAGAAAAAGGCCGATATTGGCCGCCTGTCCAATTATTTGCTTGATGCTTACGGACAATTCGAGAAAGCGGAGCCTGAAGCGGGTAAACCGCAATATGATCTTGTGATCTCTTCCCCTGTGTATACACAGTTGTTTTTTATCGATGCATTGCTTACGTTAGCCCCTTATTTGGAGCAATACGACAAACCGGGAATGAATCTCATTTCACAGCAGCTTTCCTCTGTCTACGCGCGTTGCGTACAAGCTTATAACCGATTGCTGTTCGGCAGTGTGAAGCCGGGAGGGCGGGTCGTCTTATGGACCGATATCATTAAGCTGGATGAGCAGACGCAAAGCGTTATGGATGAGATGTATATGGCCCGGACGGAAAAAGACCGAGTGCGCAGCTTGTTTGGCGCCTTCGGTCAATACGGATTGCCGGGAGCGGTGGCGGGAATTAAAGATGCTTTCGACCGGCTGCTGCCGGAGAAAACACATTTTAACACTTGGCTGTGGCCGCTTAGTCAGGATAAGCAATATTTAGCTGCCGGTATGTTTGGGGAGCCTCGTAAACTATAACAGCTGAAATAGTTCCAGCTCTTCGTTTGTGCAAAAGCTGCAGCTGGATAACATTTTCATCTTGCGAAGTTTGATGGACATCGCATTTAATAAACTGATTAATGCGGATTCTTCCGCTTCGCTAAGTGAAAATTTGGATGAATATTCATAGATGCGAGGTTTTACTTCTTTGATCCGCAAAATTTGCCCGAGCAGCTTATAAGGTTTGCCGAGACCAATAAATTTGGCTTCAAAAAGAACGTTCAGCTCGTTCGTAAAGTCGATGTCTGACCAGAAGCGCATTCCGCCGGCACTTACGTCGTGAATGGCGATTTTTCCCGTTTTTGTTTCAAGTCCGTCCTGCAAGCCGATGATTTTCAACTCCGCACATAAGGGATGTTCAAAGGCCAAACGGAAAAAGCTGCGTTGATTTTCTCTATTCATTGCAACAACACCTCGGTTAAGTTTACGTAACTATCATAAATGAAGGCCATTTACCAAGCAATAAGCCAAAAGCACTTGCTAATCTAAAAAAATCTTTAGAAAAGAAAATGAAAAAACCGCTCTCTAATAGAGCGGTACATGGATTTGTTCATTGGCTTTGGCTGAATGAAGGATAGCATGATTGCCGACTAATTCGATATGTTCAATTTCATCAATTTCGGGAAGGCCTTCTCTTGAATTTCGCCATTCATTGTTTTGCAGCATGCGAATTAACTGGGGAATCGCTTTTTGATCACAGGATATAAAGCTGACAGGGATCTTCTTGCTGGAAAGCAAAAGCTCTGTTATCAAGAAATGGCACCTCCTATGGATTACTATCTCAATTATACATCAAACGCCTATGCAGAATGTTAAGAAGTTTTGTTGATTTTTCGTATATTTCCTTGAAAATCAGTCGGATTTCGTCGAAAGGGGCAGCAGAGTGAAAAAGCGGTTTAGCGAAATGACCCGAGATGAGCTGGAAACGGAATTAAAGCTGCTTATGGAGCAGATGAAACACGCCCAATTTCCAAGCGAGCGAGAAATACTGCAAAGCAAATACAACACGGCAAAGGCCTATACGCTGGATGCAGCCGGATTTCTCCCTGGCGTATACCGGGTGCAAGGTTTTGATGAGCCGTTTCATTTGAAGTATGTCAATGGAATTATGGCTTGGGGCGAGATGGGGGCTGACCGGGAAGCCAGTTTTCCGCTTTCGCTGCTGGAACCGCACAAATAACCGGTTAGAATAAGAGAGGCTTTTCCGCCAACTGGGGAAAAGCCTCTTTCTTGTTTTTAAATCCGGCACATGTCCTTCGGGCAATTCTCGCATTGACAGACATCGCGCAAATAATCAAGCCGCTTGATGATAATATAGTTGTTTTCGTAAGCGATAACTTCGACTTTCTTCAAATCGCTGAGCATCCGGTTGACGCTTTCCCGTGTCGCTCCGATCATATCGGCAAGTTCGCTGTTGGTCAATTTTTTGGAAATCACGGTATGGGTTCCATGAGGTTTGCCATACGTATTGGCTAATCGGATCAGCGTGGAGCAAAGCGCTCCCGGCTTGCCGAACATCATGATGTCGCGAAACTTGGTTTCGGTCATGC
The DNA here is from genome assembly GCF_004307995.1 of Paenibacillus thalictri. GTDB lineage: Bacteria > Bacillota > Bacilli > Paenibacillales > NBRC-103111 > Paenibacillus_AF > Paenibacillus_AF thalictri. Next base: position 153,906 of record NZ_SIRE01000010.1, read on the forward strand.
GGTGCATGAGCCCCATCCATTTCATAAATTCGATCGCCAGGTCTCCATGCTGCCACAGCAGCACTTCGAGGTCCTTCTGCTGAATGATGCCGATCGTGCTGTCCTCCATCACTTCCCCGTTAAAGCCGTGAGTCGAATTGTGGAACGGATCAAGTTGTCCGAACATATCTGCTTCGCCGTACATATATAAAATAAACGTTTTCCCGTCATCGCTGGATTTAGTTATTTTGACTCTGCCGCGTTTAATAAAGTACAGCTTGTCAGCTTTATCCCCCTCCCAAAACAACCGGGAGCCCGCAGGCATTTTGTGCTCATACATAATTTCCTTCAATTTATTCATATTTTCTTCCGAGAAAAAATCGGTATTATGAACGCCTTTTACGCTTGTTTGCAGTACATCGATCATGATTGAAGCAACCCCTTCCGCACTGGTTTCGTTGATCTTAAGATACATGATCCTCTGCCAAACGGATGTGACAATTATCACTTTTTCTAGAAATAGGCCTTGTTTCTGTGACATATATAACATGCAGATTCATGTAATCGGTTTATAGTTACAAGTAGATCGGACGAATGAGTAAAAAAGGAAGTGGGTCCTTATGTTATCGGGTGTTTTATTGGCCGGAGGGGACAATCGACAAATGAACGGCGCGGTTAAGGCGCTGCTGCCTTTTGGCGGGGAAACGGTGATCCAGAAGCAGATTCGCGAGATGCAGAAGCTTTGCTCCGAAATTATAGTCGTGACCAATGAACCCATGATGTTTTTACCGGTATTGGATAGATCGATCCGCATCATTACGGATTACTTGCCGGGTAAAGGTCCGTTAGGAGGGATGCATGCCGCTTTTATGCTGGCCAAACACGATGATTTGTGGATTGCCGGCGGAAATATGCCGTTTATATCGGCGAAGGCGGGACGTTTGCTGTGGGAGCACCGCAAATATTTTTCGTATGACGCGGCGGTTCCGGTGATTGCCGGACAACCTTGTCCGCTGCACGCGGTATATCATCACAGCTGCGGCGAAGTGGTTGCAGACATGTTTGCCAAAGGGGAAACACGTCTGCCGGATATGCTGCAAAAAATCGCTTGGGGCGGCGTTTCGGAAAGTTTCTTGAACGAGCAGCAGGTCGATTCGCAGTTTGCTTTTGCCATCGGTTCGAAAGATGATTACACGCTTGCTTTGCAAATGGCTGCCCGCCAAGAAAGGACTCGCGACACGGCAGGCACTTGAACGTTAAAACCGGCAAATTTCGGGGGGACAATCCGGGCATTTTACGATGTTTTTGAAATATCCCAGGTCGTGAATGACCATATAACCGTTGTCTATGCTGAGCTTGCCTTCTTCCCTGAAGGAGGATAACATCCGATTGACGCTCTCCCTGGTCGCCCCAATCATGTTGGCGAGCTCCACATGGGTCAGCTTCAGTTTGATGCGGATACCTTCAGGGGATACGTCGCCATGTGAATTGGCCAGACGAATCAACGTTGAAGCCAGCGCCCCCGGTTTGCCGAAAAGCATCAAATCGCGAATTTTGGACTGCATTGTTCTATGGGTGAGGCCCATCCATTTCATAAACTGCACGGCAAAGCCGCCATACTGATATATGAGCCCGTCCAGGTCCTGTTGGGTGACGATTCCGATCTCGCCGGATTTCAGCACCTCAGCGGTACAACTGTAATTGACGTCTCCAAAACCGCCGATTTCCGCAAAGAAACCCCCTTTGAACAGCAGCTGCAATATGAGCTCCCGGCCGTCTTCCGTTGTTTTGGATACTTTCACGATTCCTTTGCTTACATAAAAACAGCGGTCGGCGAGCTCGCCTTCCCAGAACAGGCGTTGCCCTTCCGCAACTTTCTCCATTTGCATAACCTGTTGTAATCGGGAAAAATGCTCTTCCGACAAAAAATCGGCAATCCGGTGATGAGCTGCCGTAAATAACGCTTCAGCCGACAATGGCATATTGGCGACCTCCTGCTCTGAAGTGGGCTGAACTTAACGCAATATGAGTTCATGCATGTAATGACAGTATACAATTAACCTGCGCGGGTTGCTATGATTAAATGTATCAAAAAAATGTGTCTGCGGATTCATTTCAGAGTATTAAATTATCGTAAAGCAGTATCTTTGGTCCTATGGATATGATAAAATGGATTATTATTGAAAACGCATACAACCAAGATGCAACGGGGGAATGCCGATGAGAAAATGGATTTGGGCTGTTGCAATATTTTGCTGCATCGGTTTAGGAGGCGCTGCAAGCGCCGCGGAAAGCACCGCAAGCACCTATGAGTATACATCCCCCGAAGGAATACGATTTACGAGCGATACGCCCATGTGGGATACGCAGCAGTTAAAGGAACTGTATGAGCTTCTGCTGCAGGCCGGGCATAGCAGCGAATTGGCCGAATTAAAATCGGTGGAGCTGCACCAGGATAAGAGTGTAGGAAACAGCGGCTTCAGGGTCGGCAAATACGATCCGGAACGCAAGTCGATCTCATTGTACGAGGTAGAGCGAATTCCTGTGCGCAGAACGCTTATTCACGAGTATGGCCATCATTTTACGTATTATTGGTTGAAAAAGAAAGAAGGCGTAACGCCTCCGCGAGTGACCTCAACGTCGGAATGGGCCAAGGTTCGCCAGCTCGACGGTTACCCGGTACGATTTGCCGGCGAGAAAATGCCTTACAACCACCGCTGGGATCCGGGTGAAATTATGGCGGAGGACTACGTGATGTTGTTTGGCCCTAGCGCCATGGAGCAGCCTGAAACGAACCGCGATATCGTCGGGATGCTGCGTCATGAGAATGAGTACATTCCGCCGGTTACCGACAAGCCGGAAATGCTGAAATACTGGACTTCCGTGGCAAAGATGGACGACTACGCCGATATTCGCACTCCCGAAGTAACCGACTTCATGAAGGAAAAGTCGGAAGAAGATGCTTCACAATCCCTTTACCGCATTCAATTTTCCTCAGCAGCTGTAACGGAACACCAAGAGATCGATTATTCCGTGAAAGTTGCCGTATTTACAAAAGAAGATATTTTTCCTCAAAGGAGTTTTTACGAAACATCCACCTCATCAAAAGAACCGATTACCTTAACTGTCGATCTTGCCGACATGCCTCCGCTTGACAAAGTAGCCTTCGTCAATCTGCAAGTCTGGGCATACGATAAAGCCGGAAAACGTTTGGCCTATACTCCGTTCTACGACCATTGGTACCAGCTTGAAGATAAGAAGCCGAAACCGTCTGCACCGCCGTTTGAACAGCAAGGAATCAGCTCCATGCTGCAGCGTGACGGGATGAAAAAGTGGCCGCTGGTGAGATTGTATTATAACGGACATGGCGTCAACCCGCAGCGCAAAGTGTACCAGAGGGACGGCGGCATATACGTGCCGGTTTCCTATTTGACACAGCAGCTCGGAGCTTCCATGGAGACAGTGAAAGCAGCCGATCAAGACAAGGAGTATCAAATCAAACTTCCATCGAATAAAGTCGATCTGCTGCTCGATACGGATGCTTTTACCTTAAACGGAGGGAAGGGCAAGCTGAAAAAGAAGATCAGAATGGAAGAGCAGGAGCCGGTGATTTCCATCGAAGATGCCTCGGCTTTACTGCCCATCAAGACAACCTGGTTTGAGCAAAGCGGCACATTAATTATTGAAAACCGGAGCGGCGGCGACAGCGCGGCTGAGCCTTAAAGAAACGGAAGTACCCGGCTTGCCAGCGAGCCGGGTACTTTGACGTGTTAACTTCGGAAGTTCGTTTTAATTCATATCTGCAAGCGGGAGCGTAATGGTGAACAACGTTCCTTTGTTTTTTTCGCTTTGTACTTCGAGATTCCCTTGATGGTCTTGAATGATTTTGTGGCAGATCGACAAGCCCAGCCCGGTTCCGTTTTCTTTGGTTGTATAGAAGGGGGTGAATATTTGCTCAAGCTCTTCGCTTGTCATGCCAATTCCGGTATCGCGAATTTCAATAACCGTATGTTTGGACTTTGTTGTGAGTCGGAAGGTGACTTCACCGGGCAGCGGCATGGCGTCAAAAGAATTTTTGGCCATATTAAGCAGCAGTTGAATCATCTTGTCTTGGTCCATCCACAATAAAACCTCATCATCGGGCATTTCAGTCTTTACGCTGTGCCCAAGCCGGGTCGCTTCGGATTCGATCAAAGAGACGACCCGCTGCACGCAGCCTTGCAGGTTGCCCAGCTTAAATTGTTTGGGCTGGGGTTTCGAAAATTGCAAAAATTCTCCCGTAAGCATGCTCATCCGGTCAATTTCATTCATAATCAGCCCATACCATTGTTCGATATTGTAACCGTTTGCTTTGGCAATTTGTAAAAAACCTTTAATGGTCGTTAACGGGTTGCGGATTTCGTGCGCCATTCCCGAAGCCAGTTCGCCTACGACACGCAGTTTTTCCGAGCGAAACATTTGCTCCTCTTGCTTGAGCCATGCTTCGCGTTTCATGACAAACATGTTTTTTTCGGCAATCGTGATCAGATCGTCTTTGGACTGCGCGTCGTTGGGGTAGATGGACGTACCGTAAGTGATTTGAATGCCGGTCAGTTTGGTGAACTCGGAAGCCAATTGGTGCGAAATGTAGGAGAGCTGCGCATCGACTTGATTTGCCCTCAGGACGATGGCGAATTCATCACCTCCGTACCGCGCTGTAAACAAAGCGTCCGGAAACATAATGCCAAGCAGTTGGGCAACCTGCTTCAACAGCTTATTGACCCCGTGGAAGCCGTTGGCCGAATTTAACGACTTCAAGTCCTTGCAGTCCAGCAATATCAGCACGATAGGCTCTTGTTTCTCGACAAGCTTCTCCAGCTTGCGGTGGCATTCATCGAAGTTGATAAGCCCGGTAAGTGTGTCGTAGGCCGACAGGCGTTCTTTTTCGTGCAAAAGGATTTGCGCATGCGAGCGCAAGATTTGTACAAATTTATATACATATATAGAAGCGATTGAAAATGAAACGCCGGAAAACAAAGTATAAAAGAGCGATTTGTACAAGTGTGTATAATACAAAGGGTTATGGTAAGCAGAAACGATGGCAAAAACGATAAAATAGACGACCGAAAATGCAAACGCCCATCTTTTGGAGCGAATGGTTTGAAATTGTTTGCCCAGGTGGAGCAGATATAAGATCAAAACCATATTTGAGCCGCTTAAGAGGTGCATCCCGGCAAGCAGCGCAAATTGCAATACCTGTATATAGAAGCTGTCTTTTTTCACATAATGCAAAAGTACAAACAGCAGCCCAAGCAGCGCGAGGATCTCAGGGTTGCGGACAGTATCAAAAGCCATAGAGGAAATGACGATAACGACGGAATAAATGGCAATTAAAGTACGTAAGTACATCAGACATTACTCCTTACTGGGAACGACTAGTCATATTCCGTGGTACAAGATACCAATTCTCTGCCGACCGCCTTAATCCCTCCTGCCGCTATGGAAAATTAATAAGCCCCGTTCGGAATAACGGGGCAAACTTGAGTTATGGGAATTGGTAGATGCGATGTTGTTCCATGATCTCCATTCGTCCGGTATTTCCGACAAATTGGCTGATATTGTCCCCGTAATGCATAAGCAGTATTTTCTCCTGAATCGACTCGGGAAGCGTCAACAATTCATCAAGCGTAGCATGAACCAGTCCGGGAGAGAACAACTGGCATTCGTGTAAAATGTACTTGCATTTCCGTTCATAATGAACATGATGGATGAGCGCCGGCATAAATTTCATATCCGCGCTGAAGAACGTATTGTCATTGAGATAAACTGAATAGCTCGGTTTATTAGGGATGTGCTCCGTGAGAACCAATTCAATGTTAAAGCCGTCATGGAGAGGGATTATGTCGCCTTCATCCACGATGATAACTTCGAAATAGTCGTCAAGTCCGGTCATGCCCTCGGCAGGATTGCTCAGCCCGCCCTTAAGCGAAGTATCCCAGAGCGGATCTACGATCGTCGCAGGAACGATCAGCTTTATCCGGGTGTTAAATACATATTTAAGCTGGAAAGCCATTTCTTCCAGCCCTCCGACGTGATCGGCATGAATATGAGTGATTAAGATTGCGTCAATCTGGTTTAATGGAATCTTGAGCTCATATAAGGAGCGGGGTGCTGTAAAGCCGCAATCGATTAATAAAGTATATCCGTTGCAATATACCAACGCATTATTGTTGTAAAACTTCTTGGCAAAAGCGCTTCCGGTTCCAAGCATTTGAATTTGCAGGCTCACGATAAATACCCCCACTTTCTATTACAACGCGGACCCTCGCATATCTTTTATAATCTATCATGTGGATACCAATCATTTCAAGTTTTTTTCTTTTTAAAAATATTAAAATAGTTTTAGTTCAGATTTTAAACCGTTGCGGCCGTAGGGCTTTATGATCGACAAGAGCTTGAAATTTATAGCATATTTTGTGAAAAAATATCGATAATTGAGTTGAGAGCACCATATATAGATTTTTTTATGTAAAAATATTTTTTCCGCGCAACTCTTTGGGACATCGTGAGTATAACGTTATAGATAATGCACTTACGTCATGATGGAGGGTTACTTTATGAAAGCACGTCGGATGCTTGTTCTGGCATTAACGCTTTCCCTTCTTGGAACGGCAACGGTAGCAGCAAGCCCGCTCTGGGGAGACTACGAAGGCTTTAGCAAGGCAAAGGTATACATTAACAATGTGGAAAAGCAGTTCGCAGATGGGGATGCACCCGCTTTTCTTATAAAAAACAATGCCATGATACCCGTAAGAGCGCTGGCCGATTCGCTGCAGTCGCTGGTGAAGTGGGACAATGCCAATTCTACGATTAACATCTATAAGCCGAATGTACATATGATCATCGCTTCGGAGGTCGATAAAGATTATTCGATCAAGAAGCCGTTCGGCAAAGTGAAGAAAGGCGATACGTTAGATTTTGCGGTATTTGCTCAAGTCGACAGCTTAAATACGAGCATCAGCTCGTTTAAAATCTCTATTGAAACGCCAACCGGAGAGCAAGCTGTCGCTCCTCATGAGAAGACGGTAGGGGCGCAGAAGGATAATTTCTGGTACCCGTGGCCATTTACCGTTACGTTCTCGAAAGCCGGCAATTACAAGGTGAAATTCTCCGTGAAGCTGGATGACTCCAGCGACTATACGGTGGTAGCCGAAAAAGTGATCGTATCCGAATAACGGATCGGATCACAGCTGCGCGTTCCTTCGTTGACCTCATCCCGTGAACATGATACTATGTGATGGGAGTTGTTAATTTTACAAGAAACGGGGTCATTCGATGAGCGATCATAATCATCAACATGACGATTGCGGCTGTGGCCATGATCATGAGCATGATGAGGAAATATTTATCGTAACCGATCAGGACGGCAATGAGCATGAAATGGTCATGGTTTACACTTTTGAGGTGAAGGACCAGGCTTACGCCGTGTTGCTGGATCGCAACGAACCTGAAGCGGACGGTGTTATTTTCCGTATCGAGGAAGAAAACGATGAAGCCTTCTTGGCAACTATAGAAGACGAAGCGGAATGGGACCGCGTAGTCAAAGTGTACGAAGAGCTCATGGAGCAAGACAAAGAACAATAAGCGAAAACAAAAACCCTTCTTCATTAAGCGGAAGGGTTTTTTCGTGTGTTCACGGCTATTTTCTCGGGTTGAAGTACATCGTGCGACCGTTAAACAGATGCAGCTCCGCTTTGAAGCGACGACCTAAATATTTGCAAAGCTCGTTGCCTTTGGCTTTGTCGCCATGCGTGCAGTCATCGGGAAGTACCATCTGCACATAATTTTTTTGCTCATCTCCGTTTGGATCGGAGCCGACGCCAAGCACAATGTATTTATAAAGGGAGGAAGTACCCTTTAAATAAAACCACTTGCCTTCGCCCTCGGGCTTGGTTTCAATCGTATAAGGAAAGCCGGCATCGGCATAGTCCCAGCCCAGCTGTTTACCGGTCAAAGCAAGCTGTTCCTTGTATCCAAGCAGTTGTTCCTTTAATTCGTCGAGCGTCATGGATGAAACGGCAGAGCCTGTTACGAATTTGATATAAGCGCTTTGTGCCATTAAAATTACACCTGCCTGACTGGTTTCTAGAATCAAAGCTTCTGGAATCATTTTCAATACGCATCAGATTTATCATAGCATTATGAAGGCGTTTTTACAATAATGAGACGAAATGGAGAGATTCATGTATGGGGAAATTGGACGGATGTCTGTTGATTACCGATATGGATGGAACGATGCTGAACAGCGGTAAGACGATCAGTGAAGAAAATAAACGCGCTATTCACCGTTTTGCCCAGCAAGGGGGACGGTTCACGATAGCGACCGGTCGAATTACGTCTTCTGCGCAAAAATATGTGAAAGAGCTGCCGATTAACGCGCCGGTTATCTTGTACAACGGTGCTGTCATTTATGATTATGCCATGGAGCGGACCGTGTGGGAGAAGACACTGCCGGCATCGGTGCCGAATTTGCTGGCGAGACTGACCGGGCATTTTCCAGGTCTGGGTGTGGAGATTTATTGCGACGGCAAGCCTTATTTCGTACAGGAAAATCAGATTACGGACCTGCACCGGCAAATCGAAGGTTTTTACGGAAAAACGGTAACCGATTATCATACGCTGCCGCAGCCTTGGCACAAGGTGCTGCTTGCCTGGGAACCCGCCTTGCTGGATGACGTGCAGAAAACGGTGGAAGCGTGGGTAGTGGAGGAGGATGTGACTTTTGTCCGTTCGGACGGCAAGTATTATGAAATATTGCCCCAAGACGCGACAAAAGGGCATGCCCTTGACATTTTGCTGGATCATCTCGATATGAAGATTGAACATTGCGTAGCGATAGGGGACCAAATGAACGATCTGGAGATGCTGACCAGGGCAGGGGTGGGTGTTGCCGTAGACAACGCGGTGCCTGAACTGCACCGCATAGCGAATCGGCGGGGGAAACACCATAACGAACACGCTATTGCCGATGTGGTGGAGTGGATCGAAAGCGCTTGGCCCAAGCTGAGCTAATTGAAGTTATGAAAAAATCCGGCCGCCGGAGGCGCAATGCCAAATGGGGCCGGATTTTGACGTATTTAAAATATGGCTGGCGTTTCTACGATGACTTTGACAAATTGGATGCTGCGGTCTTCAGGTCCCTTCACGGGAAGTCCGACTTCCACATGCTCCGTGATGTAGTCAATCAGATCTTGAGTAATGACTTCGCCTGGGAGGAGAATGGGAATGCCCGGCGGATACACATAGATGAATTCGGCAATAATGCGGTCCGCGGATTGTTTAAACGGAATGACTTCCGTATCTCCATAAAATGCGTCGCGTGGGGTCAATGTCAGCTGCGGAATAGACGGAATTTTGATGACCAGCTCGTTTTCCGTACGAATGTTGTAGTTCTGTCTCGACAGTTCGACGAAGGCTTGAATGAGAATATCGACATTCTGCTTCGTATCGCCGGGAGTTACAAGACAGAGAACATTATACATATCGCTGAGTTCTACCTCGATGTTGTAGTGCTCGCGAAGCCAGTTTTCCACGTCATATCCTGTGATGCCCAGCTTTCTTACGTGTACGTTGATTTTAGTCGGATCCATGTCGTAAGTCGCTTCGGTACCGAGAATTTCCTCGCCAAAGCAGTAAAGGCCGGGTATTTCGTTGATCGCTTTACGGGTGTGATGCGCCAATTCAAGCGCTCTTTCGGCCATAAGCCGCCCGTTGACCGCCAGATTCCGTCTGGCTGTGTCCAGCGAAGCTAACAAGATGTACGATGTGGAAGTCGTCGTAAGCATACTGATGATCGTTTTCACACGCTGAGCGTTGACTCTTCCTTCCCGAACGTTCAGCACCGAGCTTTGGGTCATCGAGCCGCCGAGCTTATGCACGCTGGTTGCTGCCATGTCGGCCCCGGCTTCCATCGCGGACATCGGCAGTTTGTCATGGAAATGGATGAGTACGCCGTGCGCTTCATCGACCAGTACAGGCATATTGTGACTGTGCACGAGATCGACGATTTCCTTTAAGTTAGCGCAAACCCCGTAATAGGTCGGATTGATGACCAGCACGGCTTTAGCGTCCGGATGTCTTTCAAGCGCACGTTTGACCGAATGGGTGGTGACCCCATGATCGATCCCGAGATTGGCATCGCGTACCGGCTTCAAAAATACGGGTTTGGCGCCTGCAAAAATAATCGCCGCCATCACCGATTTATGCACGTTGCGCGGAATGATGATTTTGTCGCCTTGGCCGCAGACGGTCAAAATCATCGTCATAATCGCGCCGCTTGTGCCTTGGACGGAGAAAAACGTGTGATCTGCGCCAAAAGCGTCTGCGGCAAGCCGCTGCGCTTCTTCGATCACGCCGGTCGGCTGGTGCAAATCGTCCAGCGGAGCTATATTGATAAGGTCGATGGACAAGGCGTTGTCGCCGATAAATTCACGGTACTCCGGGTCCATGCCTACACCTTTTTTATGACCGGGGATATGAAATTGAATAGGGTTGCGCTCGGCATGCTGCTTCAGCGCTGTAAATAGAGGAGTTCGATGGTGATCCACCTTGACAGCCCTTCTTTCGACAGAAATAAACCAGATTTGAGTATAACAAAAACTGCCGCGGATGCAAGTATATTCGAAGATATAGTTTCTCAATATTTTGTAAATCTAACCAAAGTGTGTCCGTCTAATTGCAGGTAAGCAGATTGGCCATGAGCGGGCATGATTTTTAGCCGTATTTTCATGCAATCGCATTTTGTGATAACATATGTTTGGTATGCAGCTGGGAATCATTTCATAAGCGAATATTGGAGGGCTTGAAGTATGAAAAAACAGCTTGCCGTCATTATGGTGCTGTTGATGACCATTTTTATCGGCTTTGGGATTATCATTCCTGTGTTGCCGCAGGTCGTTACCGAATCGGGAGCCAGTACCGTACATCTGGGATTGCTGCTGTCGGTTTACTCCGCCGCGTCTTTTCTTATGTCTCCCTTATGGGGCGGGCTGTCGGACAGGTACGGGCGACGGCCTATCATTATGATCGGGCTCGCTGGTTTCAGCGTCAGCTTTTTCATCTTTGGCATATCCGGGGATAACTTATGGCTTATGTATTTGTCCCGCGTATGCGGCGGGTTGTTCTCCGGAGCTGCTACGGCTTGCGCTGTGGCGTATGTGGCGGATATAACAACGGAGGAAAACCGCACGAAAGGCATGGGTTTGGTGGGCATGTCGATTGGTCTCGGCTTCATCTTCGGACCGGCTTTTGGCGGGATTTTAAGCCAGTGGGGGCATCATGTTCCGTTTTTTGCTTCGTCGCTGCTGGCGCTGGCCACACTGTTCTTTGCTTTGGTTATGCTGCCGGAATCGCTGACGCCGGAGAAACGCGGCAAAACGGAAAAGCAGTCCCGGTGGTCGGCCTTTGTTGGCGTCAATAAATATTTGTACATCCTTTCGTTTTTCGTATCGTTTTCGCTGGCTGGGCTGGAGGCTACGCTGCTGCTGTTCGAGCAGGATAAAATCGGCGCTACGCCGCTTCAATTCGGCATTATCTTTGCGGTCAGCGGCGTGGTCGGCGCGGCCATTCAGGGTGGCGTCGTGCGCCGTTATATTAAGAAAGGCGACGAGCAGCGAGTGATTGCGATCGGGCTGCTGCTTTCCGCTGCCGGCTTTCTGCTGATCCTGCTGTCATCGAGCGTAGTGACGGCGGCGATTTATTTGTCGGTATTTGGAGCAGGCAATGCGCTGATCCGTCCGTGCGTCACCTCGCTGATTTCGCAAAAAACGCCTGTCGGACAAGGCGTCGCTTCAGGTTTAAATTCTTCGATGGACAGCCTGGGCCGTATTGCAGGCCCGCTGCTTGGCGCCGCCGTTTACGATTCCGGCCATGAATTGCCGTTCTGGACCGGAGCGATTTTGTCGATCGCAGCGCTTTACCTGCTGTATCGGTTTCACGCTCTTGACCGCATCGCCTCGAGAGTGCGCCAAGGCGCTTTTTCGAAAAACTGATACGAAGCGGGAATCTGTTAAGATTCCTTTTCAAAAAGAAGCTTCAAAAACCGCAGTATACCGCGGCTTTCGAAGCTTCTTTTTTATGCGCTTATGCGGCATGGCCGGCGGTACTGCACTTTAAGGAGCGTCCACCAACCGCTTGATTACCGCTGCCGCTTCACCGCGGGTCATTTTATTGTCGGGGCGGAAGCTGCCGTCTTCGTAGCCGTCAAACAGCTTCGCCTGCTGCACGGCGAATATCGCTTTCTCCGCCCAGTAACCATGCGGGATATCTTGAAATCCGCGATCTGCGGCGCCAGCGCTCAAAAGCTCGCTCCTTGCTAGCAATACGGCAATTTCGGCACGGGTAATCGGGTTGTTCGGTTTAAACGTATGGTCCGGATAACCGTCCACAAGCCCGTTCTCCACCGCGGTAATGATATAAATCTTGTTGTTTTTCAGCGAATCGATATCCGTTAAGCCCGCCGTGTCCGAATTGGATAGGTACAGCTCTTTGGCTTTAACCAAATAGCGGACGAATTCGGCGCGTGTAATATGCTGGTCCGGTTTGTACAGCAGCTTTCCGTTAACCGTATAACCGTCCACATACTTTTTGTCGAATAGCTCCACAATGTCCTGGCGGGCCCAGTGGGAATCGATATCGGAGAAATCGGTAGGAACTCCGTTCAGCGACAAAACGTATTTGGTTATCGCTTTGTATTCATCTTCCTTCAGCGATCCGGGGGCATTTTGCGGCATATTTTGGCTAATAAAACTATAAGCACGATCAAAATTTTTCGTTTTTGCGCTGCCGATCAGGCTTGGATATTTGCTCATACCGCGGGCATCGGTGCCGTGGCATGCCAGACAATGCTGCTCATATAACGCTTGTCCGTCTGGCGCCGGGATTGCGGCAGACGCGGCGGCGCTGTTATCGTTATTCAGGCTTGCTGCGGCAATGGCCGAGGAGATGGCAGCGACGGCCAGCATAGCGGCCGGAATATGGCGGTTTCGTATTCGCATAGGCTCACACCTTCCGTTAAGGGCGGTTGATCATCGCTCCTATTATATAAGAAGGTTATGACGGAATTGTGAACACGCCAGAACGCGACAAAAAGAAAGCTGCCGCTTTGGGGGAGCGGCAGCTTTCTTTTTGGGGGTCGAAATGGAAACGATGTGCAATGCAAGGTACTACTTTGTTTCTTTTTTACGGTCAATCATTTTTTCGATAACCGGAGTCATCTGCTCTTTGATTTTTGCGATCAAATCTTCCTTGGCAATGCCTTTTGCGGCTGCAATTTCAGTGATGGACTTGCCCGATTTCAACTCGGTTTTTAATTCTTCTTTTGTCATGCCAAGAATGCCGGCAATGTTGTCCACTCCATGGAAAAACATAGGATGTTTTTTCATAAAACGCTCGCGGTCCATTTGGTGCAGGTTTGGCTTATTGACCATAAACCGGAGATGCTTGGACATGCTTGCTTTGAGTTTCTCCGCTTTGTCGGCGGGAATTTTTCCGGACTGCACGGCTTCGTCGATTTTTTTGCTGCGTTCGGCTTGCAGCTTGGCCACAAGATCGTCTTCCGAAATGCCTTTTTCTTTAGCGATTTCGGTTAATGTCTTGGTTTCAAGCGCCTTGTCCAAAGCATCCTTGTCCATGCCGAGAATTTCGGCCGCTTCGCTGACAATCGGGAAGTTTCCTTCCTTGCGTTTGGACATCTGACGTTTGCCGAATTTTTGCTTCAGCTCGCCCGAGTTTGCTTCGCTTTTTTTGCTTTGCGTTTGCTGCTGATTGGCAGAATTCGTGTCTTCGGCGAACGCTTGCTGAGCAGAACCGTAAGCAAGCCCGCCGCCTAGCAATATAGTTAGAGCCATAGCGCTGGCAATCAGCTTTTTACTGTACATACGCGACAATGTTTTTCGGTAGCCACCTTTCCTTGTGGATTATGTACTGCCTGTTAGCTGGTGTTGCACCCTTAGTGTATACAATATGTGTTAAATATTCCTTTAGAAAAGCTTAATTTAATCTAAATTTTTCGTCGCAGGCTAACTTGTACAACGGCATCAAGGTTTGAAAGACGCCGACAGCGGTTTCGATAAAAGCGGCACCGTCCGTAACGGCGGCGTCCTGCGGCGAAAGTTGTCTGCCGATCAGCAGCTCCGCACTTTTGACGTCGCGGAACCGTTCAATCGCCGACTTCAGTTCCTTTTTGTTAAGTTCAGCCGCGGATACGGCATCTTTTTTCATATGGTCAAAAGAAAGCATAAATTCGCCCGGCAGCGTTTGCTTCACTTCATTTAATTGGCGCAGCATCGCTTTGGCAATCGCTTGTTTATTGGGCAATTCGTAAATAAAAGCAAGCCACATAAAAAGCCGGTCGTCAAACAGCCCGATCTGAAAATGCGGGACCTGCTTGTACCCCCGTTTATTGGCGCAAAACGCCATCCACGTATCCACCGGCGGGTTTACTTTACGCCGGGCATGTTTGGCGATATGCACGAACATTTCTCTGCCTGACATAACGGACATGTCGCCCGCCAAGGTTTCGCCGATCGCTCTGAATTTGGGCTGAATACGTTCTTGTATTGCATGCATTCGAGGTTCAAGACCATCGATGGTAAATGTTTCAAAATCTTGTGCGGAAAAGCCGTTAAAGTTCATGCCATTCACCTCTGGGGAAGATATGTTCCCACTATAGCATAACGGCTATAAAAAGAAACCTAAAAAAAACACAATTCATCAGAAAGCGATTCCATTGTCGATCTACAAGGCTCCGGTTACGATATAGGTATAAAACGTAATCTGCAATTTCGCCAAGCCGCAGCCTGGCTCGGCACACTCACGAATAACAGCAGTTTACGGTGCCGGTTGGGAGGAGTCAGAGTTTACATGATATCAATGAAGAAAGCGGTCGCGACAATCGAGAATAAACTTGAGGGAGGGGACGAGCATGGCAGGCAAGGTGCAAGCAACTGATAATATCAGCTACAAATCGGCTACGAATAAAGGGTTATTTTCCTATATGTGGAAGTATAAAGCTTTATATTTTATCTCACTTCCGGGAATCATTTATTTTTTAATCTTTAAATATTTTCCGCTGCTTGGCTCCATCATCGCTTTTCAAGAATACAAAATCTTCGACGGGATATGGAAGAGCAAATGGGTAGGGCTGGAGCATTTTGAGCGGATGTTTTCCAACATGGACTTTTTGAAAATTTTGTCCAATACGCTACTGATCGGGTTGTACGATCTGGTGATCGCTTTCCCGGCGCCGATTGTTTTGGCGCTTTTGCTTAATGAATTAAGGCTCGTATTTTACAAAAGAGTGCTGCAAACCGCGGTATACATGCCTCACTTTCTGTCGTGGGTTATCGTCAGCGGGATTGCCGTAGGCATTTTATCCCCATCGACAGGGATTGTCAACCAGTTCATCAAGCTGCTTGGTTTTGAGCCGGTCTACTTCCTCGGCGAAGAGTCGTGGATCCGCACGATTCTCATCGGGTCGGGCATATGGCGCGACTCGGGTTACGGCACAATCATTTATTTGGCCGCGCTGGCGGGCATTAATCCGGATCTGTACGAAGCCGCCGAGGTGGATGGGGCGAACCGCTGGAGACAGACGTTATCGATTACATTGCCTTCGCTGCTGCCGACCATTATGATCTTGTTCCTGCTGCATATCGGCAAGTTCCTTGATTTCGGTTTCGAACGGGTGTATGTGTTCCTCAATCCGCTTAATATGTCACATGGCGATATATTGGATACGTACATTTTCAGGGCCGGTCTGCAGGGCTCCGAGTTCAGCTACACCACGGCAATCGGCTTGTTTAAATCGGTGGTCGGGCTGCTGCTGATTGTGATCGGCAACCTGTTCAGCAGAAAAACAACGGGAGAGAGCTTGTACTAAGCACGTGCTTAGCAGCCGAGCTTTTACGATAGAAAAGCACTTTTTAGGGGTGATTCGAATGAAAAAAATAAGTGCCGGTCAGCAAACGTTTAACGCTTTTAACTTGCTGTTTCTGAGCTTGCTGTCCTTGATCATGATATTGCCGTTTCTGAACGTGCTGGCGCAATCGCTCAGCGATTCGACGGCCATCGTAGCGGGTAAAGTCGTATTTACGCCGGTTAACTTCACATGGATTAACTATCAATACGTATTCGGCGACGCATCGATCTGGCGTTCCTTCAGCGTGACGGTGTACATTACCATTGTCGGGACGATCATCAACTTGCTTGCAACGGCTTCACTGGCTTATCCGGTTTCCCGCCAGGAGTATGCCGGACGCAAATATATCGTTATTTTTGTTCTGATTACGATGGTGTTTTCAGCGCCGCTGATTCCTAACTTTATTTTGATGAAGTGGCTCCACCTTACGAATTCATTGTGGGCGCTTCTGATTCCCGGCGCGATCAGCGCATTTAACTTCTTCGTCATGAGATCGTTTTTCATGCAGCTGCCTAACGAAATTATCGACTCCGGGCGGATGGACGGCTGCAGCGAGATGCGCATGATTTGGAGCATCGTATTGCCGCTGTCGAAGCCGGTTATGGCTTCCTTGGGTATTTTTTATGCGGTCGGTCATTGGAATACGTACATGAACGCGTTATACTACATCAATAAACCGGCTTTATGGCCGCTGCAGGTTAAGCTGCGCCAGCTGATCATGACCGACGATATCAGCGTCGACCCGAGTTCTTCGCAGTTCAGCGCGCTTGCTCATATGGATCCTGAAGGCATCAAGATGGCGACGATTATCGTTGCAACGATTCCCATTGTCATTATTTACCCGTTCCTGCAAAAGCATTTTGTCAAAGGCATGATGATCGGCTCGATCAAGTCCTAAAGAAAACACCAGAGTCTGCGAAGCCACTGAAAAGTGAACGCTGCATGTGCGAATCATTCCTCCGATCGTTGATTGTCCAACGAATTTCTTGAATTGTCCCCGCATATAGCGGGTGAAATTCGGGGACAAAGGCGAACGCTAGCGCTTCTCCAGAATGATTTCGCTCACTCCGCTACATTTTCAGCGGCCTCGGTTTGCTGGGCGATGCATTGCAGTGAGTATTTATTCATGAGCGGTGGAGTGCCATCCCATAGCCGGAATACAGCATGGAGATGAATAAATAGTCACTAGGTTTTTTTTCGCCCGGCAGACTCTCACCTAAAGAAAAGACAATAGCAGCCAAAGTCATTCCATTGTGAAAATAATGCATGGGATTAATAATGAAAATGTGCAAACGATGTAAGCGCTGTCGGTTATAACATCATTTTACGAAAAGAGGGGTACTATGAAAAAGTGGATTAAAGTTAGCGCGGCTTCTGTGGTAGCTGCAAGCATGCTCGCAGGATGTTCCCCGGAAGCCAAACCGGCTCCTGCTGCGGCTCCAAGCGGAGGCAATACGAATGCGGCTGCAGGAACTCCGGCCAAACCGGCTGAAAAAACGAAGTTCTCGATGTCGATGCGTACGCTGAACTTTACTTATGTAGAGAAATCGCCAAACATCAACGAAGACAAATGGGTGAAAAAACTCGAGGAAATGACAAACACAGATCTTGATATCGTGCTTGTCCCCCACAAAGAATACGAGCAAAAAATGATTCAAATGTTCGCGACAAATGACATCCCGGATGTCGTTCAAGGCGACGGCGGCATTAACGGTAAAGAAATGGCGGGTTCGATCCAAGCCGGCGTGTTTATGCCGCTAGACGATCTGCTGCAAAAATACGGCCAAAACTTGCTGAAGAAAATTCCTCAGGAAGCTTGGGAACGGATGAAATATCAAGGTAAGATTTACGGTATTCCGGAGTTCTTGTCCAATCCTTCCCGCCGCTCTACTTGGATCCGCAAAGATTTGCTGGACAAGACAGGGTTGCCGGTTCCGAAGACGGTAGACGAAACGATGAATGTACTGCGCGAATTCAAGAAACTCGGTGTTGAGAATCCATTCATGGGTCGCGAAGGTTTTAAATATGCCGATACGTTCTTTGGCTCTTATGACGTATTCCCGTACTTGTCCCAATCCATGAAGCAAGGCGATCAAATCGTGCCGAAGTTCTTCAACACGGAAAATATGCAAAAAGCGCTCCAAACCTACAAAACGATGTACGATGAGGGCCTCATCAACAAAGAATTTGCGACGATCAACCCGACGCAATTCAAAAACACCATCCTTGCAGGCAAAGCCGGCATGTGGTCGATGAACGCCAACGAAATTTTGCAATGGGAAGCCCAATTAAAAGCGACTGTGCCGACGGCGAAGCTGGAAGTTATCCCTTCTCCGGTAGGTCCGGACGGTAAAGGCGGCTACTACTTGTACGGTTCCGTAACAAGAACGTACTTCATCAACAAAAAAGCGAAAAATCCGGAAAACATCATTAAGTTCTTCGACTGGATGCTAAGCGACGAAGCTGAGAAATTCTTCACATTTGGCGTCAAAGGCGAAACGTATACCGAAGAAAACGGCAAAATCAACTACAAAACGCCAACCGAACCGGCTGCTGTAGACGAAGAGCGCTACCGTCAAGCATTCCTGTGGATGGTTCAAGACACCACTTACAACAAAGGTACTTTGAGCTTGACGGATGAAGGCAAGAAATTGATGAACGTTTATGATACAATACTTGCAAAAGAGGGCCGCGACGGCATCGACTTCCAGCCGCGTCTTGATGCGCTGGTGAAGAACCCGGATGTTGCGCCGAACTCCGATACGCCGCCTAACGTATTGCTCACTCATATGGTCAAAATGGTTTATGGCAAAGAGCCGATTTCCGATTGGCCGAAAGTAATCGACGAGTGGAAGCAAAAAGGCGGTAACGACGTCATTAAAGAAGCAACTGACAAATACAACAACAAGAGCAAATATCCGGAAATTATCGTTACGGAATCGAGAAGAAAATAAGCGTTGCCAACAAGCCTCCTCACGCGGTTAACGCGTGGGGAGCACTACTTATAACAGGATAAAATTCATGACAGAAGGTATTAAGGGGGCGGCTGATGATGTATCGCATACTCATTGTGGATGACGAGCCGATGATTCGTAAAGGGCTTGAGAAACTGGTCGAGCAATCGGAACTGCCGATCGCTCAAATCAGAGTAGCTGAAAACGGTGTAGATGCGCTAGAGCAAATCAGGAACGATCGCCCGGATTTTTTATTTACCGATATCCGTATGCCGAAGATGGACGGGCTGGAGTTGTGCAGCAAGCTGACGGAATTGGAGTTTACGGCGAATATGCAAATTGTCGTCATTTCCGGATACAGCGATTTTGAATATGCGCAAAAATGCCTTTCTTATGGCGTCAAAGAATACTTGCTGAAACCAATCAACAAAAAAGTGATCCATGACGTGCTACGCAAATTGATCGCCAATACGTCCAAACAGACAAAGACGTCTGTTTCCGTGTTTAAGCTGGACGGCTGGGCCGAACAAACGGAAGACGCCATCTGGACACTGCAGCTTGGGAAAATTAACGAACTGCTTCATACGTTCCGGCAGCAATGCAGCGCACACCAGCTGACGATAAGCCAGCTTTGCGATCTGCTGGACGAGTGTTACGCCCTGCTGATCAAAAAGCTGAATACACGCGACGTGTTTGCATTTATTTCCGGCCTGCGTTTTCACGGTGTGGAAACCGAAGAGGAAGCTTGGCATACGTTTGAAGCGGCGATTATGGATATTTTTAACGAATTAAAGCAAAAACGCAAAGGCAAAGCAAAAGATCCCGTAGAGGAAGCAAAGCTGTATATCGAAGAACATCTGGCTAGGGAAGTGTCGCTGGAGGAGGTGGCCGACTACATAGGGCTGAACGCCTCCTATTTCAGTCAGCTGTTTAAGCAGACGACCCAAGAAACGTTTGTCCAGTACCGGATTCGCCGCAGAATGGAGAAAGCGAAGAAACTGCTGGAAATCCCGCATTACCGGATTACGGACATTTCCAACGAGGTCGGATATGCCGATCATCCGCATTTTACGAAAACGTTCAAGAAATATACGGGCTGCCTGCCGTCCGAGTTCCGTCATAAGCTGGGGATTGAATAATGAAAGCCCGCACGTTGTCCGGTCAAATTTATGTGTATTTTATTATCGTGATCGTATTGTCTTTAACCTCGGTTGGCGTTGTCTCTTATTTTCAATCGTCTAAAGCGCTGGATGTCCAAGTCGAAAAATATATGTCCCAGACGATCAATAACGCGTTGTACCAAACGGATATTTATCTCCAGACCTACGAGCTGGTCAGCAATTCGATTATTTCCAGTTCGGATGTGAGAAATTTCCTGGAAATCGACAAAGACGATTCATACGCTTATTTCGATTACAGCAACCAGATCAATCGTTATGTCATGCCGCCGTTATTTACGCTGTACAGGCAGCTGAATCTCGTCTATCTGATCGGAGATCAGGGACGTTCGATTTTTTATGACAATCAAAATCAGCGTGCGCTGGATGAGCGCGCCATATCCGAACGATATAAAATGCTTGTGGAAAAAACGCCGGACAACGGGGCGCTGACGATTTTGAACGAAAGCGTGAGGCCGGAGGACAAGAACCTGGTCATCACAATGGCCCGTAAAATCCGCGGAGCGGCAAGTTACGATTACAAAGGCGTGCTGGCCATCGAATTTCGGGTCCAGGAGCTGTCGAACATCTGGGATGGGTTTGACATCGGCAAGGACGGATATTTCTTTATTGTTGACGAAAATGGCCGTTACGTGTATCATCCCGACAAAAATTTGCTTGGTACCGAATTGGCCGGCGAATTGGGCAAAAATGTGCTCACTTACGACAAAGGCATGTTTACGGAGAAAGCGGGCGGCAAGGAACGACTGTACGTATCCCGCGAATCCGCTTATTCCAAATGGCATCTGGTCGTATCGATGCCTGTCGACGAGCTGCGCAAGCCGATAGCGACGATCCGCACCACAACGCTTGTCGTCGGTTTCATTACGCTGATCGTCGCCTTGTGGCTTGCATACCGGTTCGGCAAATCAATCGTCGCTCCGATTCGCGAGTTGAAGGAAGGGATGCGCGAAACGGAAAAGGGCAACTGGCAGTACATCGGGGAATTTCGCCGCAACGACGAAATCGGCGGGCTCATTCACAGCTACAATCTGATGGTGACGCGGCTTCAGGAAATGATCAAGAAGGTGTACGAAACCGAACTGATTAACCAGAAAAACGAGCTGGAGCTGCAATTGATCGAGCTGGAGCGGCATAAGGCGGAATTTCAGTCGCTGCAGCTGCAAATCAACCCCCACTTTATGTACAACACATTGGAGACGATCAACTGTTACGCTATCGTGAAGGATTCCGGGGAAATTTCGGAGATCGTCGAAGCGCTGGCTTTTATGCTGCGGTATTCGGTGCAAACGAATTTGGAAGAAATTACGGTAGCCAACGAGCTGAACCATGTGCGCAATTATTTGAACATTTTGAAGCACCGGATCGGCCGCGAATTTGAAGTTGACGTGGTCATTCCGCCATCTTTGCTGCTGGAAAAAATGGTTCGGCTTACGCTGCAGCCGGTTGTCGAAAATATTTTTCAACATGCGTTTTTTAACGGCATTGAACCGCATCATTATATACGCATCGACGCCAAAAAAGAAAATGAGCTGTTTATCGTTACCGTCGAAGATAACGGCAGCGGCATTCCGCCGGAGAAGCTGCTGAAGCTGCAGCAGCAGCTAAGCGAAAACAAGCTGGCCGACGAGCCGGCCCAATCCGGATACCGCCGTGGAGGCATCGGCATGATGAATGTGCACCGCCGTATTCAAATCGTTTTCGGCGAGAAGTATGGGCTTTCCATACAAAGCGAGCTAGGATCAGGCACACGGGTGACGCTGACCATGCCTTCCGATAAGCTGGTGGCGATCGGTTCGGCGAAACCGGCCGGATCTTCAATCAAGTCAACGATGTCATAACGGGAACCCGACAAAGAGATCATTTCGGATAAAATCGGAGGCTGTACAAAATGAGTGCAATGAACATAGCGGAAAAAATGAACCGTACCGATTGGTGTAAGCAGGAACTGTTGAAGCTGCAGCAGGAACTGGATGTGGTGCTGGAGCATGGCGTAACCATCCCCGAGGAGCCGGGAGGCTGGTGGCATCAATATGTGTGCCCCGAACACCATACGGAACTGTTGTTTGATCCTGCGGAGGAGGATGCAACCGTCTTTCATTGTCCGCATGGCTGCCGGATCGAAGAGGATGTTTACCGCGGGGCATGGCTTGTTTTTAAACATCAGTCGATAGCCCGTTACGCGCTGCAGGCCGCGGCCGTTTATGCGGGTACTGGAGAAGCGCGTTATGCCGAACTGGGGAAAACCATACTGGTACGATACGCGGAACAATTTCCGCATTATCCGGTTCACCCTGATGCACAGCCATGGATGTTGAAAGGCCGGGCATTCCATCAGGCGCTTACCGAAGGAATCTGGTCCACGACACTGATCCGCGCTTATCTGCTGCTGCAAGATGAAGGAGTGGGTTTGAATGAAGACCAGCCGGTCTGGGAGAAATTTCTGGATATGCTGGAGGAAAGCATGGTGGAATACCGCCGTATCTTGATCCATGACAAAAAAAATCCGGAGAACAATTACACGGCTTGGTTGAACGCTTCGTTGTCCTGTGTTTATGCGGCCAGAGGCCAGCAAAAGAAACTGGAAGAGCTTATTGCCGGTGAAGGCGGTCTGCAGCATCACTTGACGATTGGCGTCAAACCCGATCAATTCGAATTTGAAGGCGCAACGTATTACCATGTTTTCGTATTGCGGGCATATATGATTACCGTCGAAATGGCGGAAAGGTTCGGAATCGACTTGTACCATTTGCGCGGTGACCAGGAGCAATGTTTTAAAGGAATGTACGATGTGCTGGCGGACCTTGCCAATGGGCAAGGCGAACTGCCTGCGCTGCATGACGGACCTTACAAGCGGGTTCCTTATGCGCGGGAAATCGCCGAAATTATGGAGATCGGTTTTGCTAAATACGGTCAGCCGTCTTATGTTCCTATTCTGCAAGAAGCGTACCGCCAATTGGGCGGCGAACCTTTGCGCAGCGGGCTGGAAGCCGTTGTGTACGGCGAAGCGGACTTGTCAGTCGCTGTGCCGGACAATACGTCCAAGCTGCTGCCCGATTCCGGATTTGCGGTTGGCAGACAACCCGGGAATGCGCTGTCATTTTTAACCGATTTTGGCGCGCACGGCGGATCGCACGGCCATTACGACAAACTCCACGTTTCCGTTGAGCACCGCTTAGGCGCGATTTCC
Source organism: Paenibacillus thalictri (assembly GCF_004307995.1). Lineage (GTDB taxonomy): Bacteria > Bacillota > Bacilli > Paenibacillales > NBRC-103111 > Paenibacillus_AF > Paenibacillus_AF thalictri. Next base: position 177,165 of record NZ_SIRE01000010.1, read on the forward strand.
CCGGACATGGGCATGGTGCCTTACGGTTCGGAGATGCGCAAGAGCTGGTTTGCACAAACGGCCAGCCATAATACGGTTGCAGTCGGCGCCAAATCGCAGAAGGAACATACCGGGGAATACGTCAAGTGGGAACAAACGCCGCAAAGCACATATATTTGGACTCGTTCGGCCGGTGCTTACGAAGGCTGCATAATCAATCGGCACGTGCTGCTGACTGGCGATCTGCTGATCGATTGGGTGGAAACGAAGCTGGACGAAGCAAACGATATCGATCTTTTCTTCCATTCGTTATATCCGTTCATTCCAGCAAGCGACACGGCACAGTGGGGACGCAGCGGCGAGAAATTGGGTACGGAAAATGGTTATGAATACATCCATGTAACCGGAATGACATCTACAGCGGCCGGTCTCGTATGGAAAACAGGAACTCATGAGGCGGCAGAGCTGTATTACGCTTCCGTGATGCCGGTCGGCGGTACGGTTTATTATGGCGAAACGCCGGGCACATCCGTTGATCCAAGCGAAGCCGCTTATGTCATCGTGCAGCGAACGCATGGAACACAAGCCCGGTATGTGCAGGCATACCGCAGCGGCTCTCCCGCCCAGCTGGAAATGGACGGCGATATGCTGATCGTTCAGTTGGAAGAAAAGCAAATGCGTTATATGTTAAGCGATCAAGGTTTGGTGCTAGTACAAGAATAGGGACAAACAGGGAGAGAAAGAGGCCACAAAAAAGTAGCGGAGTGAGCGAAATCATGCTGGAGAAGCGCCAGCGTTCGCTTTTGTCCCCGAATTTCACCTGCTGCAAGTAGGTGAATTCAAGAAATTTGGGGACAATTGGCGATCGTAAGTATGATTTGCTCATACAGCGTTCACTTTTTCAGCGGCCTCGGAGAGAAAGGATGCCATTTTATGAAAAAGCCATTATACGAACCGCAAAGCGGCATTTTGACGGTACAATACGAACCTAATGAAACAACGCAGCTGCTTGAAAATCCGCCCCGGTTTACATGGATGCCGGCACAACTGGAAAATGACCGTTATGTGCTGCAAATTTCATCGACCGCCGATTTTTCATCTGACGACACGGTAACCGCCGGACCGATCCCTTACAATTTATATACGCCGGATTATGTGCTGCCTGCCGGCACCCATTATTGGCGTTATGCCTTAATAACCAACGAAGATACGGAACAAGGAGCAGACGAATATACCGGATGGAGTGGGGTGCGCTCCTTTACGGTGCCGGAGGATCTGCCGCAGACGCCGCTTCTTTCCCGGGAAGTGAGGTACCGTCATGCCCAAGCGGAGCATCCCAGATTGTGGCTGCAGGCTGCGGAGCTGGATACGTTCCGGAGTAAAATAAAGGAAGATCCCGAGGGCAGCGGCTGGTCCGCATTTTACGAGCGTTCCGTCAAGCCGTGGATTGAACGGGAACTCATGCCGGAACCGCAGCGTTATCCGAACAACAAACGGGTGGCCAAGCTGTGGAGGCAGATGTACATCGATTGCCAGGAAACGTTGTATGCGATACGCCATCTGAGTGTGGCCGGCGTTATTTTGCAGGACGAGATGCTGCTGGAGCGGGCCAAAACATGGCTGCTGCATGTGCTGACTTGGGAAACGGAAGGCACAACTTCCCGGGATTATAACGACGAAGCTTCTTTCCGGATCGCGGGAGCTGTGGCGTGGGGTTACGACTGGCTGTATCCTACGTTGACGGCCGAAGAACGCGAGCAGGTTCGGGCGAACTTGCTGCGCCGTACCGAGCAGATCGCTTTCCATGTCATCGAGAGATCGAAAATTCATCAGGTCCCGTTTGACAGCCATGCGGTGCGTTCGCTTTCATCTGTGCTTGTTCCTTGCTGTATCGCGATGTTCGGCGAGGAGCCGAAGGCGCGGGAATGGCTTGATTACACATTGGAATACTACTCCGGTTTATATTCTCCGTGGGGCGGCAGCGACGGCGGCTGGGCGGAAGGCCCGATGTACTGGACGACGGGGATGGCTTTTGTCACCGAAGCGATGAACCTGCTGAAAAAATATACGGCGATTAATTTTTACGAGCGGCCATTTTTCAAAAAAACCGCCGATTTCCCGCTGTATTGCTTCAGCCCGGATACGATTCGCTGCAGCTTTGGCGACCAGTCCACGCTGGGTGATCCGGTCAGCTTAAAAACCGGATTTAACGTGCGGCAGTTCGCTGGGGTAACCGGAAACGGCTGGCATCAATGGTACTACGAGCGGGTGAAAGAAACCGACACCGACTCGGAGATGAAGTTCTATAACTATGGCTGGTGGGATTTCCGTTTCGACGAAATGATGTACCGCAACGATTTCCCTGCCATTCAAGCAGTGGAGCCATCGGACATCGAAAAAGTAAAGTGGTTCCGCGATATCGGCTGGGTGGCGTTTCACGCCAATATGCACAAGCCGGAGGATCATATTATGCTGCTGATCAAGAGCAGCCCTTACGGCTCAATCAGCCACAGCCACGGCGACCAAAACGGCTTCCTGCTGCATGCCTTCGGCGAGCCGCTGGCCATCGAAAGCGGGCATTACGTCGCTTTTGGCAGCACGATGCATATGAATTGGCGCAAGACGACACGCTCGACCAACAATATTTTGATCGACGGTCTGGGGCAATACGCCGGTACAAACAAAGTGCTCAACATGGCGGCCAAAGGTGTCGTCGAGCAAGTCGCATCGTATGACGCTTATACGTATTCCCGCTGCAACGCGACAGCCGCGTATCAAGAACACGTGCCTTACTTGAGCCGTTATGTGCGCGAAATTTATTTCTTCAATCAATCGTACATCGTGATTGTCGATCAGATCGACCTTTCTCAGCCGGGTAAAATCGATTGGCTGCTCCATACCCCGAACCGGATGAAGCTGGACGGCCAAACCTTCAAGCTGCGCGGCCAAAAAGCGGGTCTCGACGGCAGATTCGTCTATAGCTCTTCCGGAGACTTGACCTTGTCGCAAACCGATGAGTTCACCGGCGTCGATCCTGTTGAAATCGAAGGTTTGCCGCGCGAATGGCACTTAAACGCCGCCACCCGCGAAGCCCGCAGCCACCGGATCGCCACGCTGCTTGTGCCGATTCGCAAGGACGAAAGCAAATATGTGTCGCATTTTATGGATGATCAGGACCATGGCGTACACATTTATTTTACGGAGAACGGCTTGACCCAAAAGGTCGAAGTGCCAAAAGCTTATTGAAAGAATAGTACTAATAGGCTGAGGGGTTCGGAGTAAGCTCATATGGATTTAGGAAATAACCCGCCGGCATTAATCCGGTCGGGTTATTTTCGTTTATCTTAAGTCAGCATCCCACGAAGTAGAGCGCAGGTGCGCCAATGCTAAGCGAAGCGAAAGCAAGGCGGACCAAATGCGCGAGGACGAGGCACACCGCAGCTCCCCGCGTCACCACGCCAAAAGTAAAGCGCGGCGCTTATCGGTTTTGCGCTAGCAAAACGATAAGCAACAGGCGCGGGCCCGCGGCACACACTCGCTCAGCCGGCGGCGGGTCCAGGGCGCAGCGCCGTTGTCAGGATAAGAAGCCGATGGATCAAAGTATCGTCACAGGAATGATCAAGCTTCTTTTATGCGCGGCGGCGACCCGTTCCGGACATAGAACCATCCGGATGGATCACGGACTGAGTGGGACTGTCGATTCATTGTGGTTCCCCCACCCATTGGGCATCATTTAAGCATTGTGCATCCCGGACGTTGGAGAAACCCCCTCTCTAATGGACATGGGCGCAGCTATGTGAACTAAATCTGAGGTTTGCTCAATGGGACGGACACCAGCGCTCTTATTTGGTTTACCATCGCGGTTTCTCCGACTTTTTTGGGCAAATAAAGTCGCACCTGTCCGTTAAAAATGTAAACCTTGTTTTTTTTGCCACATAACGGCGCTCCGGTCCGTTAGCGTTGGAGCATGATGTTCGCACGCATAAGTCCTACCATAGCAACGAAGATGTCCGTTTTACAGCCAGCCAACCAACGATCAACTTTCATCAAGTTGAATCGAAATCGCTTCATTTGCTGCGTTCAAGCATGTTATGGTTCCGGTTTACTCCATAAGCCCGATATGATTGCGCTAATGCAGCCAGTACGCGGTCTGAATAGCAGCCATTGATCGCTAAACGGACAACATTGGCGCAGCTCTTGGAGTTCTCCTGTGGGGGGATTGAGAGGGGAACCCTACCCAAAGTGACGGCGAAATTTTTGGGGAGAAACCCGCATAAGGCTGCGTTGACTATGGCTAATACGTTGCTCGACGCTTTCAGAAGAAGCAGCGCAATCTCTTGGCAAAGCTTCGGTTGCTAAGCGCCGAGCTGCGGGCTATGGTATGGGGTTTCTAAGAGTTCGCTATGCCGTGTTTGTTTGCAATTTGCTCGCTTTGGTTGGGCTGGCCCTTACCCTTGGTGATCAAGTCGCGAAGGCTGCCGTTTATGTAGATGCCCCAGGAGTCCGTACAGACGGAGTAGCACTCATAGGCGGGAACGAGGCCTACGTGCGTAAAGCGAACTTCTGTTTTGCCGTCTTTTTTGTCGATTTCAAAAACAATGTTGGTATCCGTCCACTCCTTCTTGTCCTCTACGAAGTTAAAGTAGTTGTCTGTAATGTGCCAACTGACCTTTTTATCTGGAACAAGCTCGGTGATTTGGATAGTGCAGCGGTGAATGTCTTGGTGGTGGTACTTAAATTCACCGAGTTCGTCGGTAGTTCCCTCAATTTCCTCAGACCACCATCCGCGGACGTTATTGATAGCGGCGAAGACTTCTTCGGGGCTTTGGTCTACCTTAAAAAAAGTGCTGTAACTTTGATTCATGCAAATTATCTCCCCTCGTTAATGGTTGGCTACACACCGAGTATAAATTATGTACTTTTAAAATGCAAGTACAAGATTGCAAAATGCAAGTACGAATTGTATAATCAGCCTCATGAAAAAGCGACCTTCCACAGTTTGTCCAATCGTATATGCGCTCGACATATGGGGTGATCCCTGGAGCCTAGTCATACTTCGTGACGTCCTTATCCATAACAAGCGGTATTACCGTGAGTTTCTTGCTTCACGCGAGCACATCGCAACTAATATTTTGAGCGCACGGCTCCAATCACTTGTTGAAGCAAGCCTGCTCGTCAAGATAGAAGGAGATACAAACCGTTCACAAACCATGTACCGACCAACACAAAAGGCGCTTGACCTGTTTCCGGTCGTTTTTGCCATTATGCACTGAGGCCTGAAATACAACCTCAATACCGATATGACGATTCCGATCATGCAAGAACTAAAAACAAACGAAAAAGGGCTGAAGCTGCGCCTTTTGCAAAATTTCGACGATATTACATCATAAAAAAATCGCATCGCAATTCCTACGATCTTAAGCCATGAAAATAGCTGCATACGGAGAAAGTATCGATATCGGTCTCGAAGCGGTCGGTAAACAAAACTGAAAACAGCGGGTTTTAGCCCGGGGGCACTCTAGTGAGTGTCCTTGTTTTATTTCAAAAACTTGCCGTTACAGATAGCGCGGTGAGCCTTACCTCATTACACTACAGCAAGCGCAGGTGCGCCAATGCTAAGCGAAGCAAAAGCAAGGCGCACCGAATGCGCGAGGATGAAGCACCCCGTAGCACCCCGCATCCCTCCGCCAAAAGTAAAGCGCGGCGCTTATCAGTTTTGCATCAGCAAAACGATAAGCAACAGGCGCGTGCCCGGGGCACACACTCGCTCCGCCGGCGGCGGGTTCAGGGCGCAGCGCCTGGAGTCCCCCCGTGGGGGATTGAGGGGGCAATTTCCCCCAAATTAATCACAACCCTACATAAAAATAACCTGCCCCCGGCAAAATCGGACGGAAGTATAATAGGGGTAGCTCGTTGATTGTTAACCATTCGCTTTACAGGAGGTATGGGATGAAACGAAAAAAATGGAACCGCCCGGCATCGCTTGGCCTGATGGTCTGCCTTGCTTTAGCCGCACCGCAAATTGCAAGCGCTTACGATTACACGTCGTACAGCGGGTTGCACATCATCGATCCGAAGCTGATTCCGCCGGAGTCCAAAACATCGGACGAAGACAAAAAGATGGACGGCCTGATTCGCAAGCTGCAGGACAAAAAGCTGAAACTAGCTGCGTTACCCGCACAGGAGGTGCATCCAAGCTTGTGGTTTACCGATAAGGAATTGCCGGACTACCAGGCGCGCAGGCTGATGAAAGGCTCTTATTACGAGCAGCTGTGGGCGAAAATGGAGGCCGATGTCAACAACACCTACTTAGGCTACGACTACGCCGACCCGCAGCTTCATGAAAACGACCGTTCGCGTGGAGCGAAGCTGCTTGCTTTTTATTATATGATGATCAAAGACGATACAGCGGTCAGCGTCGACATCAAGAAGCAAGCGCTGGATCAAGCGAAAGCGGCGCTTATACATATGTACACCGGTACGGTGGAGGAGAGGACTAAGGACGACGGTGACATCTACTGGGCGACCTATTTGCAAGATTATGCTTCGGCTTATGACTGGCTGTTCAACGACTTGTCGTTACAAGAACGCCAGGAGGCGCGTGCCCGTTTGAAAAAAGAAGCGCAATTCATAGCCGACTGGCTGATGACGCCGCAGCCGCCGCGCCCGCATAATCACCGCTCCAAGCCGGCGCTTGGCCTCGGTACGGTGGCATTGACTTTGGCGGATGAGCCGGAAGCGCAGTACTGGTTGAACATCGCCATCGAACGTACATACAATGTGTTCGATTTCCAATTCAGCTCGGACGGCATTTCCCGGGAGGGCGCGCATTACGGGCAGTTTACGCTTGTCAATCTGATCCCTTTTTTATGGAATTACAAACATGTTACCGGCGATCAGGCGCCGGCCGATATTGCGCCGGACACGCTGATCCGCAACATGCAGCCGGTGTTCGAATGGGCGGTCAAAACACGCATGGGCAACGGCTGGCTGCCGAATACGGAAGAAAGTTACGTCAAGCCGTACGCCACCCATATGGCGGCCGGGTTATATAAAAACACCGATGCGCCCCAGTATGGACAAGGGCTGAAGCTGTCGGAGGTGCTGCAGTGGAGTTATGCGAACACGCAAGTATATTTGCCCGATTATACCGGGGCTACTTCGCAATATCAGATCGGCATTGACGAATATTTGACCTATGATGCGACGATTGCCGCCAAACCGCCGACCGTATCGCGGACGACGTTTATGAACGGAGGTGTTAATCCCAAGACAGGGCAGCCATTTGGCGGGAATGCCGTTCTGGGCAACCAGTGGAGTTCTCCAATGGAGCCCCAAGGCGATAAAACGCTTTGGCTGATGTTTAACGGGACGCCGGAATCGGACAATCACCAGCATCAAGATCAGCTGCATTTTAACATCTGGGGCAAAAATGCGCTGTTTGCCACGGATACCGGTTACGGTCAGTACAGCGCCTTTAATTCGTGGCTGAAAACGCCGCAGGCGCACAACTTGATTACGATGAACGGCCGCAGCACCCGCAATGAAACCGATCCGTACATGCCGGTGCGATCGGCTTATGAAATCGATACCGACCGGTTTGATTTTGCGCAAAAGGAAGGCGACTTCTACGCCGACGACCGTTCGGTGATGGGCACGCACAAGCGGGCGGTCGCTTTTCCCGGCCAACAATATTTTGTTGTTGCCGACCAGACATCTTCACGGATCGGGGCCGCCGATTGGACGATGAACCTGCATAGTCTAGGGGAACTTCATGCCGAAGGGGCACACGCCCGCTGGGCGATCACCAAGCAGGCCACGCCGGAGCTGACCGAAAAGCCAAAACCAGGAACGGAAAACACGATTCCTTATTACGGACTGGCCGAAGCCAAGATGGAAGCCTACATTTTTCCGTCTTCGCAAAAAGTAGAAGCCAAAAGCGGCATCGTCAGCCTCTTTAAGGAGGATATTAACGAATCGTATATCCAAGCGGCTCAGAACGCCGATAAAATCCAATATTTGACCGTGCTAGTCCCGCAAGGGCTTAACGAGAAAGCGCCTGCCGTTCAAGATTTAAGCACGGCGGAGGTTACGGCGGCCAGAGTGGGGATGGAGGACAGCCAGGACACGTATTTGCTGCAGATGAATTCCGGCCAGTCTGCTACGGCGGGCCATCTGACGACAGACGGAACATTTGCCTGGATACGTGAACAATCCGGCGTCCCTAGCGGCATGATGATGCGTGAAGGCCGGCAGCTGTGGATTAACGGCGTAAAGCGGCTGGAAGCAAACGTACCGGTCACCGCCGTTCTTGCTCTAAACGAAAAGGAATGGCTGCTTACAGTTTCCGATGCGCCGCAGGACGCAACGGCGACTGTGAATTTGCCGGTAGGGATTCAAGCGGAGAGCGTGACCGTTAACGGCGAAAAGGTAGCGGGAGCGCGGGTAGACGGCCAAACGGTCAGCTTACCGCTCAAGTCGGAGACTTACCGGATCGCGGTATCCGGCAAATCATCGCCGGATTCGGCCGGAGCGCCAAGCGCCGAATTTACCGTGGACCATGCCAGCGAGTATGGAGAGCGGGGTACAGGGGCGCGTACGGTGAAATTTGATGCGTTTTCGAGCAAAGGAAACAACTTGAAGTACGAATGGAGCTTTGGGGACGGCACTTTCTCATCACAGAGCGCGCCGGTTAAACAGTTTAACCGTTTTGGCACCTTCTTGGTTAACTTAAAGGTGACCGACGATAAGGGTCGTACGGATACAAAAACGGCGTTGATCGAAAACAAAGATCCCAACCAAGCTCCGGTTGCCATGCTCAAGGCGGATTCGGCCGGAGGGCGGCCGCCGCTGAAGATCACGTTTGACGCAGGCGAATCCTACGATCCGGATCGGAAGCTGGGGGACCGTATTGCCTCTTACAGCTGGAATTTCGGAGACGGTACGCCGGAGGTAGCGGGAGAGGATCAAAGCAGGGTAGAGCATACGTTTGAAAAGGTAGGTTCCTTTACCGTAACGCTGACCGTGACGGATACCCTTGGTTTGCAGCACAAAACTTCAACGATCGTTCAATCGGGCAGTCCTTACGGATATTTTAATGTGGATCTTAAAAATGCCGACGACGAAAATGTATATGTTTTGTTCGAAGCGGAGGACATCACCTACAATTCCAGTCAGGACGGCGAAATCGCCATTGTCGACAAGCCGGATGTGTCCGGCGGGAAATACGTGAAAGTCGGCCTGAATGTACCCGATGTCACAAGCGCAAAAGTGCTGGACCCGGCATATAAGGACGTACTGCCTCCGGACAAAATTCCGAACGGCACCGCCTATGTTGAATACGAGTTTAAAGTGAAACATGCCGATTCTTACCAAGTACACTTGTTTTCGACAGGTTCGTCGGCCTCCAATGGCTCCGTATTCATTCAATTCGACAATTCGGATCTGAAGCGTGTTACGCTGAAGGACGCGGACTGGAAGCGGGCGTTCGACAATACGCAATTTGCGTTAAATGAAGGGACCCACGTGCTGCGGGTATACTCCCGCAAGGGCGGGGCCGATTGGGACCGCGTGCTGCTCACGACGGACGGCACGACCCATACGAAGGTGCAAAGCACGATTATCCCGAAAATCGAGCAGGATTATCCGGTAGCGCCGCCGCAATAATTGCTGAACAACCTTTTAATACCGGTTCATGTAAACGAACTGCACCTCCAACCGGTTGGATCATCTCCAGCCGCCGGGGTGCAGTTCGTTTTTTCGCTATATAAATTGAACAAATGACTTGGAAGCCCGTTGCTTTCCGAAAGGGATTATTTTGCCGCTTCAGACAGCTTGTTTTGAATTCCTTTTATTAGATAGGCCTGCGGATTGCAGGAATTCAATACGTCGCAATAGATCAGCGTCTCCAGCTGTACTGCGGGGCAAATCCCAGCATGCGCTTCGCTTTGGAGCAATCCAGCAAGCTCTCGTGACCGGAAGGAGCCCGGGTCAGCTTGATCTCCGGATAATAACGCGATAACAGCTCTTCGGTCGGCTGCACGCAGCGATGGTCCGCAGCGGCGATATTAAACACCTCGTGGCCGTCAAACGTCGCTTCAATTGCCATACGGAAGGCCCGCGCGCAATCGCGCCCGTCCAAGTAGGACCATAAATTCCAAGGCTCTCGATCAGGCTGCTCCGTTGATTGGATAAACGACGGAGCATCGTATTTTTGCGGGTCGACGACATAGGTAATGCGCAGTGAAGATACTTTCATGCCGAAGCGTTTAGCCAAGCTCCCGGCCACCTGCTCTCCCACTTGCTTGGATAAGCCGTAGCAGTTGTCCGGAGCGGCAGGGTGGCGTTCGTCAACCGGAAAATAAACGGGGCGGGTTTCCTGAAAGCTGTATGTCACACCATAAGCGCAATCGCTGGATGCGATCGCCACCCTGGCGATGCCGGTTTCGCCAGCGGCGAGCAGCATGTGATATAACCCCATCACATTGTTGTGAAACACCGTCGTTTCCGGACGGCCGACAGGACTTGGGAAAGCGGCCAGATGGATGACCGCGCCGCACCCTGCGAAACTGTCTAACACCTGCTCGTAATTGAGCATATCCGCTTGTTTTTGCTCGACCGGACAATCCGCCCACGGTTCCAGTGTAACGGCTCTGACCTCATAGCCCTGCTCAAGCAGCTCGCGGATTACGAACCTTCCGACCATACCGCCGGCTCCGGTTACGGCCACCTTCATATCGCACCTCTCCTCGCAATCGGATGTTTTGTTGCATATATGCTGAATTACGGGCGGACGGAAGTTCCATCCGGCGTGCGGGCAAGCGTCCATTCCGGCAGTTTATTGACGCATGGGAATCGCGCTGCCGCTTGTTCGTCAATATCGACGCCCAGCCCGGGAGCATCGCTGATGTACACATAACCGCCGCGGACTTCCGGTGTGCCGGGAAATACGGTAAGCAGCTGGTCGCTGACATGCGACCATTCCTGTATGCCAAAATTGTGCGAGCTCACGTCCAAGTGCACGTTGGCTGCGTGACCGACGGGAGAGACGTCTCCCGGACCGTGCCATGCCGTTCGCACGCCAAACGCTTCGCACAGCACGGCGAGCTTGCGCGCCGGCGTAATGCCGCCTATGGCGCTGATATGTACGCGGATGTAATCGATGAGCCGCTCGGCGATAAGCGGAGTCCATTCCATGGGGTGAACGAACAGTTCCCCCATAGCAAGCGGCGTCGTGCATTGGCTGCGTATCATGCGGAACCAGTCAAGCTGCTCGGGAGGCAGCGCATCCTCGAGAAAAAACAGCCGATAAGGCTCCAATTGCTTGGCAAGCCGCACCGCTTCAATCGGGGCAAGCCGCTCGTGCACATCGTGCAGCAGTTCCAGATCATAGCCGAATTTCCCGCGGATATGTTCAAAAATCGCAGGGACGCTGCGCACATACACCTGGGGATCAAAATAGGCGCCGGGCGGAACATAATCCGGGGAGTGGAGCTTGTGGTTTTTGCCGCCGTAACCGCCCATCTGACACCGGATATAGCGGTAGCCCATCTCTTGAAAAGCCGCAACGCGCTCCTCCAGCTCATGCAGGTCGCGTCCGTCGGCATGCGTGTAGACCGCCGCGGCATCCCGGCATTTGCCTCCGAACAGCTGGTAGAGCGGCATATTCGCCTGTTTGCCTTTAATGTCCCACAAGGCCATGTCGATGCCAGAAAGCGCATTGTTCAGCACCGGCCCGTTACGCCAATACGAACTTACCATGGCCGACTGCCATATATCCTCGATGCGCGATACATCCTTGCCGATCAGAAACGGCTTCAAATACTCTTCGATGGCTGTGGCGACGGCGAGGTAACGCTGGGTAAAGGTTGCGCAGCCGAGACCGTACAAACCGGGCTCCGACGTTTCGATTTTTACGACAACCAGATTGATGTTTTGCGGAGCCGTCAAAATTGTTTTTACATCCCGGATCGTAACCGCAGGCATGTCTCCATTCACTCCTTAAGATGGATTGGATGCGCTTTCGTAGTTGGCTACCCCTAAAATACCACATGCCGGCAGCATGTTCCTGCCGGAGAAACGGCAGAAACGGCGATATTCGGCTTCCCCGGCGCTTGAAGCGCCAACTCTACAAGCTACGGCCTACCGATCTGAATCATTCGCGGAAAGGCTCGGCTAAGGAGCGGGAAGCTAAAATACGCAAAAAAATAAGACGGACTCTCGAAAGTCCGTCTTATGCCTTATGGCTTATTTGCTTTTCTTAACTTCGTCCAGCAAGCTCAAATCAAGGAATTTGCTGAGGTCAAGCTCTTCTTTTTTCACATCTTTAATGTAACCTGCGTCAATTGATACTCTGGCCATTTCTTCGATCGCTTCCTTGCTGACGTCGGAGGTCAAGTTCAAGTGGGAAATCGCCGCTTTGATCAGCGGAATGTCCATTCCTTTGCCGCTCAGCGCCTTCAACTGGTTGTTGATCAGCTCGTAAGCTTTGTCCGGATTTTTCTTAATAAAATCGATGCCGTCGATGTTTGCTTGAATGGCGCCTTTCACGATATCGCGGTGGTCTTTCAGCAGCTTGTCGCTGGCGACAAGAATGGTCAGCGGATAATTGCCGTTGTTCGGCGGCACTTTATCCCAGTCTACGATAATTTTGCCGATGCCTTCTTGCTCCATTTGCGTTCCCCAAGGTTCGGGAATCAGTGTGGCGTCGATTTCTTTTTGGCGCATAGCGATCAGCGTGTCGGCCGGGGCGCGGGCGATGATGTTGGCGCCGGATTTATCGGTGGTTACTTTGATGTTGTTTTGCTGTAGCAGCAGGCGCAGCGAAATTTCGTTCGTGCTGCCCTTGGTCGGGATCGCTACCGTTTTGCCGACAAGATCCTTCACATTGGTGATGCCGGAATCTTTAGCGGCTACCAATACGGCGCCGCCGTTGTTGGATCCGGAGACGACACGGAAGTTTTTGCTTTTCAGAAATTGGTTGGTAGAAGGGCCGGGGCCTACAAAACCCAGGTCGATTTGATCCGTTGCCAGCGCCGTTGAGAAATCGGAGCCGTTATCGAAAGCGGTGATTTCGATTTTAACGTTGTCGCCCCAATATTTTTGGAAGTATTTGTTTTCGATCGCCACATAACCGGGCGCATGAGTGACGTTTTTGAAAATACCGAGTCTTACGGTTGATAAGGAAGAAGCCGGTTTGCCGGAAGACGCGCCTCCCGATGCCGCAGGGGTTTGCTCTTGTTTGCTCCCGCAAGCTGCCAGCACCAGGGCTGTAATCAGCAGCAGGGCAACGCTAAATGTCCAACGTTTTTTCATGTTTTTCTCCACCTTTTTAATATATTTATATTTTACGGTACGGAATCGGCAAGATTGGTTGGCTATGCCCATTCCATACCACAAGCAACCTGTAGTGCAGCGAACAGCCCGTATAACGTAAGCTGAGTCAGCCTTATTTCTTCGAAGAAGCTAAGCCGTAACGGAGCAAAATCTTATCTTCCATCCGCTTAAAGCAGAAATGGTCGGAAAGGGTGCCCAGTACAGCAATAATGATGACGATACAAAGCATCAGTGCGGTGTCTGCCAAATTGCGGCCGTCCTGCAGCAATTGTCCGAGGCCGACGCCTTTGGCGATCAGCTCGCCGGCGACAAGCGCGCGCCAGGCAAACGCCCACGCAACCCGCACACCGGTCATCATATGTGGAAACGCCGCGGGGACCATGACTTGGTAAAACATTTTAAACCCGTTCCCGGTGCCCATCGTCTGCGCCGCTTTAATGTACAAAGTCGGAATGTTTTTGATGCCGGTGCGGCTCGACATGGCCATGGTCCAGGTTGCTCCCAGCGTAGTGATGAAAATGACCGAAAAGTCGTTCATGCCAAACCAAATGATCGAGAAGGGCAGCCAGGCGATCGAAGGGATCGTCTGCAGCGCGACAACCAGGAAGCCGATCGTATCGTCGACAATCCGGTATCGTGCGAACAGAAAGCCCAGTGTGACGCCTACGGCTATGGATATCACAAACGAGGTGAGCAGCCTTCTTACGCTCTCGAAGGTGGCTTCCAGCAGCTTGCCGTGGACAAATCCGTCGTAAAAGGCTTGCAGCACTTGAAATACCGAAGGGAACTTCCAACCCCAGTCGAATATTCTATATCCCGCCTCCCACGCTATCAGCAGCAGGATCAGAAATAGACTTCTTCTTAATGCTGTACTCATCGCCAGTCTCCTCCTTTACGACTTTTTCCAGCTCATCGGCGAGCACTTCCATGATGCTGCTTTCGACATGGTGCAGCACGGAGTCGGATATGTCCCGGGGGCGGGCGGCTTGTACAAGAAATTCTTTCTTGATTTTGCCCGGCCGGGTTGACATGACCAGCACGCGGTCGGACAATATAACGGCTTCGCGGATATTATGTGTAATGAACAGTATCGTTTTGCGGGTGCGCAGCCATATTTCTTCGAGTTCTTTATGAAGCACAAGCCGGGTTTGTTCGTCCAGCGCGGCGAACGGCTCGTCCATCAGCAGGATTTCCGGGTCCATGGCCAGCGCTCGGGCAATAGCGGCCCGCTGCTTCATGCCGCCCGACAACTCGTGGGGATACCGGTCGGCGAATTTGCTTAAGTGCACCGATTTGATCTGCTCCATGGCCAGCGCTTCGCGTTCTTTTTTGCCGACGCCTTTTTGCTTAAGCCCAAAGGCCACGTTGTCCAGAACCGTCAGCCATGGAAACAAGGCGTGCTCCTGAAAAACGACGACACGGTCGGGGCCTGGGCCGGTACAAGCTTTTCCGTTGACATGGATGTTGCCGGATTCCGCCGTTTCAAGTCCGGCTACGAGATTAAGTAAAGTCGACTTGCCGCAGCCCGACGGACCGAGCAATGAAACAAACTCCCCTTTTTGGATCGTCAGCGATACGTTATCAAGAGCGGTAAACGAACCGCCTGTGCGTTGATGGAACGTTTTCGAGACATTTGCGATTTCTATCATATGCGAAACTATCACTCCTTGGATGCCATTCACGGGTTATTACCAACTTATTTTATCGGAATTAGTGACAAAGTCAATCTATTTTTTACGAATGAATTCGTCCTCCAGGCACAGGACAACATGCGAAAAATGGCGTATCATGGTAAAATGGGTACAGATGCACTTATTTATTTCAATATTTAAGGATAGGAGAATAACATGAAAGTGAAGCAAATCGGCCGTATTTTAGGTTTCGGCGCGCTGTTGGCCTCGGTTTTTACCGCAGGGGCGTATGCAGAGGATGTGCTCAAGAGGGTTGAGGCGTATTTGCGTCCGGACTTTAACGTCGTGCTCGACGGCAAGCCAATCAAGATGGAGAACGACCCGCTGGTATATGAAGGCTCCAGCTATCTGCCAGTCAAA
This sequence comes from Paenibacillus thalictri, assembly GCF_004307995.1. GTDB lineage: Bacteria > Bacillota > Bacilli > Paenibacillales > NBRC-103111 > Paenibacillus_AF > Paenibacillus_AF thalictri. Next base: position 192,530 of record NZ_SIRE01000010.1, read on the forward strand.
GAGCTGGGCAATCTGCTCGGCGCCAATATTACGTTTAAAGACGATACGAAAACGATTTATATCAACAGCCGTTTATATAAGGAACAACCTGTCCAGGATCCGAACATCGACTATCAGGAAATCAAAATGAGAGACCCTCTCTCTAATATTTATGTCTATTTGGGCTCGGAGTATCCGGCGCTGATTATCGGCAACGACACGGCGATACGCGATTCCAACAAATATTGGAGATTGTCGGATGTGAAGCGAATGGGCATCGACGTGACCGGCCTGACATTTGTGAAGGAAAAATTGACCCAGCAGCTGTATGTCAGCGAATCCGAGCTGAAAAAGAAATGGCGCCAGGCGCCGACGGTTTCGTACAACAGGCCGCGCAACAGTTACAACTATATCGTTGCGGGAGAAGTGGACAACGAGAAAATCGAAGCCATCCAAAAATATATCAAGGATACGAGCAGCATCCGCACGACAACCGTCACTTTATCGACCAAACCGATCATTGTCGACACAACGTCCGACACGAACATATATCAATATATGTTCTGGCAGAACGCCCAGCTGACCGACGGCAAATACGTCAATAACCGGTTGATGACCACACGGCTGCGCATTTATAAGGGCTATAACGAAGATTTTTATACGATCAACTCGGATAACCAGCTTGATCTGCAATCCGAGCTCGACGATCGCGAACGCAAGAAAAACAACCCGCAGGATGCAACGACGACGCCATAAAACCGGCGTAATGCGCTTAAAATAGACCGTCCGCAGTTCAAATCTGCTGGGCGGTTTGCTTTTTGCCCATGCTTACCAAAATTTAGGTTCGGTTTCCTTAAAAAAAAGACAATAATCCAAGTTGCTAAATCATACTATTCATAATAAGATAGAGGTAAGACAGAATTATCTGAAAATTCCATTAACTGACGGGCTGTCTGTAATCGATGTTCGGCCTTGCTGCCTGGCGAAAATACTACATGGGGAGGGGATTGCCGTGAGTAAAAGTCACGAAGTGGAGTACTGCAACCTAGAGCTGCGTTTTGATCGCCGGCTAATCCGTAACTTTATAAAGGCACTGATCCAGGAAGGCTACTCCTTGTATTGGAATGAGAATGAGCAGCAATTCATCATCTCCATCCGTACCGGACGCAAGTTGGTGAAGCTGAAGTTCCAACGCATTGGGGAACGTTACAAAATTGTCGGGAATTATTCGTTTAAAGACGAGAAGTTGGCAGAGCTGATGGAGAAGATGATTGGCGACACCCGCGGTCATGCGGTGGTGAAAAGGTTCAAGGACAGGCAAATTTTGATCGAGAACATTATGTTCGGGGAAATTATCCGTATGGTTGAAATATCGGGGGTGGAGCATAAAGTGTTATTTCAAAAGGAACCTGTTGTTACAGTAGAGGAAATGATGCACGCATTCCGTTCCAAACGTCCGGATCAGCGCATTCCCGTATTGCGCATGGAACTGGACTATGAGCTGGCAACGCTCAGCGATGCGCTGCAGTCCGGCGATTTGAAGGCGGCCGAGGAAAGCAAGGAAAGGTTGAAGGACCTGCGCTATGAGATGCTTCTGCTGGAAATGTGAACGATTGCTTGAATAACGATGGCCTGTGCGATGCTTCTGCACGGGCCATTTGTTTTGCCGGGGAATGGAAACCTTCTGCTGACGAGCATACTCTTATAAGCGGCCGCCGGCGAACTTTTCGAAAGTGCTGGTTGAAAGTTTTTCATTTTTTGCGCACAAGCGATGTTTTTTGCGAAAATCGCAAAACCCGTTGTTAACGTGTGCACCACTATGATATGATGAACGCGGGGTGGTAGACTTGGTCACCATTAAAGATATTGCCAAACTTGCAAACGTCTCGCATACGACCGTCTCCCGCGCGCTGAACGACAGCCCTCTGATCAATCCGGAGACCAAGGAGCGCATTAAAGCGCTCGCCCAAGGACTCAATTATTCGCCAAACTACAGCGCGAGAAGTCTGGTGCTTGATCGATCATACAATATAGGGCTCTTTTTTTCAACGCTTCAAACGGGAACGTCGGCCGGCTTTTTTTATGAATCGGTCAGAGGCGTTAACGATGTCATTAAGGAACAATACAATTTGGTTGTACGCGGCATCGACGATTACAAGTCGTATGACGGCATCACCAGAAAAAGTTTTGACGGCATTTTGGTCATGAGCCAAAGCGAACAGGACCAGCCGTTTATCGAGCATGTGAAAGCCAAGGAAATTCCGCTAATCGTGATGAACCGGCAAGTGGATCCGGTCAAGGTCATGAATATGATTCCCGATGACCGCGGGGGCGCCTACCGGATTGTAGACTATATGATCCAGCAGGGACACAAGCGGATCGCCATTATTGAAGGGAAAGAAACCTTCAAATCGACGCAGGCCCGCCGGGAAGGCTATAAGGACGCTTTGACTCAAAACGGGCTCGCGGTAATACCGGAATACCAGGTTAGGGGAAGCTATAGTCTGGAGAGCGGTTATGATGCGATGAAGCAGCTGCTTTCGGGCATATCCGGTGAGCTGCCGACTGCGGTGTTTTGCTGCAACGACGAGATGGCGCTTGGCGCGATCAAAGCGATCCAGGAAAGCGGCCTTAAGGTGCCCGACGAAATTTCCGTCGCCGGTTTTGACGCGCAGCTGTTTTCCGGGTATACCAGCCCGGCGTTAACGACAGTCAGACGTCCCATAGACCGCATCGGCAGGGAGGGAGCCGCAAGGCTGCTTGATTTTATAGAAACAAAGCAAACTCAGGAGGAGACGATCTTTTTCCATACTGAGCTGGTGATCCGCGATTCTGTCAAAAACATATCAGGAGGCGCAATGTAATGAGCATCTTAAGAACAGTGCTGGCGGACATTCCGATTCCGCAAATGGTACGCATCCGTCAAAAATTTGACGCAGCCAAGCTGGATCAGCCGGCGGAGGATCTGCGCCAAGAGCTGCGCAAGCCGGGCGCAATCGATCAGATCAAGCCGGGACAAAGCGTAGCGGTAGCCGTCGGCAGCCGCGGTGTGGCCAACATCGCTCAGTTCACGAGAACGACGATCGACGCGATCAAAGAGGCGGGCGGCGAGCCGTTTATCGTGCCTTGCATGGGCAGCCATGGCGGCGCTACAGCGGAAGGCCAGAAGGAAGTGCTGCACCATTTGGGTGTAACGGAAGAAGCGATGGGCGCCCCGATTCGTTCGACGATGGAAGTGGTCAAGCTCGACGAACTCCCGAACGGCCTGCCGGTCTATGTGGATAAATACGCATCGGAAGCCGACGCCATCGTTGTCATTAACCGCGTCAAACCGCATACCGCCTTCCGCGGCCGGATCGAAAGCGGCATAATGAAGATGATTTCGATTGGTTTGGGCAAGCAGAAGGGCGCTGAGGCATGCCACCAGCTTGGTTTCAAATATATGGCCGAGAATGTGCCGGCTATGGCCAATATTATGCTCGCCAAGCTGCCGATTTTGTTCGGCGTAGCTTTGGTCGAAAATGCGTACGACGAGACGTGCCGCGTTGAGGTGCTGCCTGCGGCGCAAATCGAAGCGCGCGAAGAGCAGCTGCTGGAAGAAGCGAAAGCGCGGCTGCCGAAAATTTTGTTCGGCCAAATCGATGCTCTTATTATCGATTATATCGGCAAAAACATCAGCGGCGACGGCATGGATCCAAACGTGACCGGGCGTTATCCGACGCCTTATGCGCATGGCGGACCCGACGTATCGAAGATGGTCGTGCTTGATTTGACGCCGGAAACGAAAGGCAATGCCAACGGCGTCGGCACCGCCGATTTTACGACCCAGCGGCTTGTCGATCAGATGGACCGCGACGCCACAACCGTCAACGGCCTTACTTCCACTGTTTGCGCGCCGACCAAAATCGCGACAACGCTGGAGAACGATTATTACGCAATCAAAGCAGCGGTCAAAACGTGCAACATTTTGGATTACACCAAATGCCGCATGGTGCGGATTAAAGATACGCTTCATCTGGGGGAAATCGAGATTTCCGTCAATTTGCTGGAGGAAGCGCGCAATCATCCGGATATCGAAATTTTGACCGAACCGTACGATCTTCAATTTGACAGCGAAGGGAACTTGGTGAAATGACTTCGGCAGCAGCAAAGCCATATATCATAGCTGCGGACCTGGGTACGACCAGTACCAAGACACTTGTGATCGACCGTGACGGACGGGTGCTTGCTTCGCATTCGATCGAATACCCTTTGCATACGCCTAAGCCGGATATCGCCGAGCAGGACCCGGATGAAATATTCCGGGCCCTTGTAGGCGCCATTGGCGGCGTGGTGGCAAAATCGGGTATTTCCGCGGATCAGGTATTGTGCGTATCGTTCAGTTCCGCCATGCACAGCCTGATCGCGGTCGACCGCGAGCTCAATCCGCTGACACAGTGCATCACTTGGGCGGATAACCGCGCAGCAGGTTATGAAACCATACTTAAACAAGAACATAACGGCCATCAAATTTATTTGAACACGGGCACGCCGATTCATCCGATGTCGCCGCTGCTCAAGCTGATGTGGATGAAAGACAACCGTCCCGACCTTCATGATACGGCTTTTAAATTTCTCGGCATTAAAGAGTATATCTTCGCCAAACTGTTCGGCAAGCTGGTGATTGATTATTCCATCGCTAGCGCCACCGGGCTGTTTAACTTGCGCGCGCTCGATTGGGACGAGCAGGCGCTGCGCACGGCGGGAATACGCCACGAGCAGCTGCCCGATCCGGTATCGACCACCCACAAGCTGGAAGGCATGAAGCGGGAGTTTGCGCAAGCGATGGGGCTGCGCGAGGATACGCCGTTTATAGCCGGCGCTTCCGACGGCGTGCTGGCCAATCTCGGCGTAGGCGCGTTTGAGCAGGGCATCTATGCGGTGACGATCGGCACAAGCGGAGCGGTTCGCGGCGTCGTGCAGAAACCGCTGACCGACCCGCAAGGCCGGTTGTTCTGTTATGCGCTGAACGAGGATTTCTGGTGTGTCGGCGGCGCGATTAACAACGGCGGCATCATGTTCCGGTGGGTCCGCGATCAGCTGGCGACAGCGGAAGCCGAAGAAGGCATCCGCCGCGGCATGGACCCGTACGATTATTTGACGCAGCTGGCGCAAGAGGTGCCGGCCGGTTCGGACGGACTGATCTTTTTGCCGCTGCTGGCCGGAGAACGCGCTCCATATTGGAATGCCAACGCACGCGGCGTATTTTTCGGAATGTCGCTGTATCACCAGAAGAAACATATGATCCGCGCCGTGTTGGAAGGCGTAATGTATCGCATCCATTCCGTTGCTACGGCGCTGGAAGAACTGGGCGGCAAAACGAAAGAAGTGCGCGCTTCAGGGGGCTTTGCCCGCTCGCCGTTCTGGCTGCAGATCATGTCCGATGTGCTGGATACCGAAGTGGCCGTGCCGAATTCGATTGAAAGCTCGGGTCTGGGGGCTGCGCAGCTAGGCATGCTGGCCATGGGCGAAATCAACGATTTCTCCAAGGTTCACCACTGGATGCAGGTAACCCGTCGTTATGAGCCAAATGCTCAGAATAATGGTGTTTACCGTGAGCTGACGGGGATTTACAGCCAGGTCTACAACCAGTTGAAGGATCAGTTTGATGCTATCGCGGCGTTCCAGAAAGCACATACGAAGTAACGCAAGCGAAACTTGCATAACGAAAATGCAATATGCTCTTCCAACCCAATCCCTGGTGGATTATAATGAAAAGAATGGAGGCTTTTTTCATGAATTTGTTCGATTTGACGGGTAAAACAGCGGTGATTATCGGGGGAAACAGCACTTTGGGCGGTACGATGGCCGTCGGTCTCGGCGGTCATGGTGCCGATGTGGCAGTAGTCGGCCGTAACGCCGAGAAATCCGAGGAAGTCGCGCAACGCGTACGCGAAGCCGGCGGCAACGCCAAAGTGTTCAGCGCCGACGCGACCAGCGCGGACGATCTGAAACAACTGCTGGCCGATGTACTCGCATGGACAGGCCGTGTGGACGTATTGATGAACTGCCCCGGCAAAAACAGCGCAACGCCGTTCTTCGACATCCAGATGGAGGAGTACGATTCCATCATGGAGGTTAACCTGAAGAGCGTCGTATTAGCTTGCCAAATTTTTGGGAAACATATGGTCGACAAGGGCGAAGGCGGCAGCATCATCAATATATCCTCCGTATCTTCGGAAATTCCGCTGTCCCGGGTGTTTACTTACTCCGCATCCAAAGCGGCCGTAAACAATGTGACCCGGTTTCTGGCTCGCGAATTCGCGCCGGCCCGCGTGCGGGTGAATGCGATTGTACCTGGCTTTTTCCCGGCGGAACAAAATCGTAAAATTTTGTCTCCCGATCGGATAGATTCGATCATGCGTCATACGCCGATGAACCGTTTCGGCGAAGCGGAAGAACTTCAGGGAGCTGCGGTGTACCTCGCTTCCGATAAAGCTTCCAGCTTTGTCACCGGCTCGCTTGTTTATGTAGACGGCGGCTATTGCGCTATGACGATCTAATATTTATAAAGACGAGAGGATGTAGAAACCAAATGTCGAAACAACAAATCGGAGTCGTCGGCCTTGCGGTCATGGGGAAAAACCTCGCATTAAATATTGAAAGCAGAGGATTTACGGTATCTGTATTCAACCGTTCCCGTGAAAAAACCGACACCCTTATTGAAGAAGCCAAGGGGAAAAATCTCGTTGGCACATACAGCATCGAGGAGTTTGTGGCATCGCTTGAAACGCCGCGCAAAATTTTGATCATGGTCCAAGCCGGCAAAGGAACGGACGACACGATCAATTCGCTGCTCCCGCATCTGGACAAAGGCGATATCGTCATCGACGGCGGCAACGCATTTTTCCCTGACACGCAGCGCCGCAATAAAGAGCTGGAAGCTCACGGCATCCGCTTTATCGGTACAGGCGTTTCCGGCGGCGAAGAAGGCGCTTTGAAAGGCCCTGCCATCATGCCGGGCGGCCAAAAGGACGCTTATCAACTGGTCGAGCCGATCTTGACGGCGATTTCCGCCAAAGTCAACGGCGACCCTTGCTGTACTTACATCGGTCCGGACGGCGCCGGACATTACGTCAAAATGGTGCACAACGGCATCGAATACGGCGACATGCAGCTGATTTGCGAAGCGTACCAACTGCTTAAAGACGTGCTTGGCGTAAGCACCGACGAGCTGCACAACATCTTCTCCGAGTGGAACAAAGGCGAGCTGGACAGCTACCTGATTGAAATTACAACCGATATCTTCACGAAAAAAGATCCGGAAACCGGCAAAGCAATGGTTGACGTGATCCTCGACTCCGCGGGCCAAAAAGGTACCGGCAAATGGACAAGCCAAGATTCGCTGAACCTCGGCATTCCGTTGTCGATCATTACGGAATCGGTATTCTCCCGTTTCTTGTCGGCGATGAAACAAGAGCGCGTGGCAGCAAGCAAAGTGCTCAGCGGTCCTGAAAACGTGCCGTTTGACGGCGACGCAAACGAGTTTATCGAAGCGGTTCGCCAAGCGCTTTACGCCAGCAAAATTTGCTCTTATGCACAAGGTTTCGCCCAAATGCGCGCGGCTTCCGAGGAGTACAAGTGGGATCTTGACTATGGCAGCATTGCCATGATCTTCCGCGGCGGCTGCATCATTCGCGCCCGTTTCTTGCAAAACATCAAAGACGCTTATGACCGCAATCCGGAACTGAAAAACTTGCTGCTTGACGACTACTTCAAACAAGTGGTCGACAACTACCAAGCGGCTTGGAGAAAAGTCGTGTCGATCGCCGTTACACGCGGTATTCCGGCACCGGCATTTGCTTCCGCATTGGCTTATTACGACAGCTACCGTACGGAACGTTTGCCTGCGAACCTGCTGCAAGCGCAACGCGACTACTTTGGCGCACATACATTCCAACGCTTGGACAAAGAAGGCTCTTTCCACTTCAACTGGATGGAATAGTACGCCGGGCTCTGGCGCACATTAGCGGCGTTCCTGCTCGAACAGACCGTAGGACGCCTCGGCCACCCATTTTTTTAAGCGATCCGGTTCTTGATCGAAGCCGTTTCTCCGCTGAATAAGCATCAGCGCGACTTCGGCAAAAAAACGAAAGTTTTGCAGCAAGCGTGGTTGGGAAAGGTCCAGCAAGTGAGGATCTTCCTCAGCCACCTTTTTTTTAATATATTCAAGAATCCATACGACATCTTCGCGGCACAGCGGTGTGTCCGAATTGATGATGTGATGCAGTTTCTTCTGGGTTGGGCTGGCCGAAGTTCCTAACGATTGGACCGAATGCTGGCATGAACGCGCTGAGTGCATAGCTACCATCTCTCCTTGAATAAAATGAGAACCGCAGACCTTGTAATATCAGGTTGGCTCCATATAATGGAGTTTATACCTCCGCTGAAAATAGGTACATTCTGATATTATAAGAAAAGCTCTGAATCGAAGATTTTCGATGAAGATACATTCGTGCTCTAGCGGAAGCTTTTCTTGCAATATCAGAATGGTTCAGCTCCGCTGAAAATAGGTACATTCTGATATTATGAAAAAAAGCGCGTTTCTATTCATCGGAGCTAGGCTTATGATATGATAGGAGAAAACTTTACCTGAAGGAATGATCAGATTGTCGAAAAATATCGTGCTTGTAGGGATGGCAGGTACCGGAAAAACGACCGTAGGCCAGGCATTGGCTGCCCGGCTGGGATGGGATTTGATAGATACGGATCATCTGGTGGAACGGGAGCAGGGAATGCCGATTAGGCAAATATTCGCGGAACGCGGGGAAGCTGCTTTTCGGACTATCGAAACGGAAGCCGTCGTTCGTACCATGGCTCGCTCCGGTCTTGTCGTATCCACCGGAGGCGGCGCAGTGCTTGCGGAGACCAATCGCCAGGCGTTAAAGCAAGGGGGGCTTGTCATCGCGCTGAAAGCGCCGGTCGAGGTCATTATAGAGCGGGTTCGTTCGGACAAAGACCGCCCGCTGTTCCAAGGCAATTTCGAAGAACAAGTGCGCAAATTGGCGGAACAGCGTAAGCAGGCCTATGATTTTGCAGATATGACCATCGATACGACGTTATTCAGCGTCGAGCAGGTTGTGGATGAAATCGTGTCCAGGCTGTAATAGTTACTGCTGATCCCACGCCATCATGCCGCCTTCCAGATTCACCAGTTTGGTATAGCCTTGCTCTTCCAGAAACTCGATGGCTCGCTTGCTGCGGTTGCCGCCGCGGCAAACCATAACGGTTTCCCGGTCCTGCGGAATTTCATGAAGTCTGGCGGGAATTTCTCCGAGCGGAATATGTATCGCTCCGGCGATCATGCCTTGGGCAACTTCCTCCGGTTCGCGGACATCGATGATAACCGGTACGTCGTTTTTTTCCAAGCGGGATTGAAGCTGACTGGCATTGATGGATTTCATGAAATATGACCTGCCTTTTTGGTGGATTTGTTTTCATGATAGAATAAACAAAAGCGAGGTGTCAAACGGGATTTGACCCCTTACATGATATGAGATCTAATGTGCTTAGCGGAGAATCATTTTTGGGCGCCAATTGCGCGTTATTGGCTTTGCGGGGCCGTCTCCAAACGGTTTCCAAGAACGATTCCGTATGGTACACTGACTGTAAACCTGCTTGGATCTTTTTGGATCGGCAGGTTGGAGTGTGTGCGCTTACCGCCTGCAGGAGAACGCCGGGCTTCCGTAACGTACACGGCATAAGTCGCGTTGCTGAATGATTGCTTGCATACATAGGTTATAACAGTTGAAGGCGAATAGGAGAGAGATTGAATTCATGAAGGCTTTAGTGAAACCGACAGAGCGGCTTGAAGGCACTATCAATGCATTATCTTCAAAAAATTATACGACGCGTTATATGCTGATTGCTGCGCTTGCCGAAGGGACAAGCACGATTTATTACCCCGCTCACAGCGAGGACAGCGATGCGATGCGCCGCTGTATCAAAGATTTGGGTGCAGAGCTGCACGAAGACGAGGAAAAAATGACAATCACCGGTTTCGGACGCCATCCGAAACAAATCGGCGAGCTGAATGTCGGCAATGCCGGAGCCGTGCTGCGTTTTCTGATGTCGATCGCGGCTTTTTGCCCGGATTTAACCTTTATTAACGCATACCCGAATTCACTCGGAAAACGTCCTCATGACGATCTGATCGATTCGCTCCAGCAAATGGGTGTGGAGGTAGAGCATAACGGCGGCAAATTGCCGATTACGATTCGCGGCGGCAAACCGCGCGGCGGTAAAATTACCGTTTCCGGTAATGTGAGCTCGCAATTTTTAAGTTCATTGCTGTTTATGACGCCTCTATTGGAAGAGGACAGCGAGATCGAAGTGCTGCATGATCTGAAATCGAAGGTCATCGTTGGCCAGACGTTGGAAGTGATCGAACAAGCAGGCGTCAAGATCGAAGCTTCCGACGATTTGATGCATTTCAAAATTCCCGGCGGGCAAAAGTATACGGCGCAAAAATATGTCGTACAAGGTGACTATCCGGGATCTGCCGCCATCTTGGCTGCTGCTGCCGTAACCCATTCGGATGTAAAAGTGCTGCGACTCGAGGAAAAAAGCCGCCAAGGCGAAAAGGCGGTAGTTGATGTACTGCGCGCCATGAACGTTAATTTGACGCATGAAAACGGCGTTGTTCATGTACAAGGGAACCAACGTTTGCAAGCGGGCGAATTCGACGGGGATCATTTTACCGATGCGGTGCTGGCTATGGTTGCTGCTGCTGTCTTTGCGGAAGGAACGTCCCGTTTCTATAATGTCGAAAATTTGCGTTATAAGGAATGCGACCGTATTACCGATTTTGTAACCGAACTGCGCAAAGCGGGGGCAGACGTGGAGGAGCGTCAAAGCGAAATCATCATCCACGGCAAGCCGGAAGGCGTTACGGGCGGCGTTGAAATCAACGCGCATTACGACCATCGCGTCATTATGGCGTTGACGGTAGTTGGCTTGCGTTCGGAAAAAGGATTGACTATCAACGATGCGCATCATGTGGCCAAATCATACCCGCAATATTTCGATCATTTGCTGTCTCTCGGCGCTCAGATTGAACTCGTCGACGCATAACATAACGGCACGTCTTACAAACTAGGGCGGAGGGGGAAAGCTATGAGAGTACTGTTGGCCGGGATGAAAGTGACTTTGGGCTTTTTTCTCATCGCGGGTCTCGTGTTTGCCGCCGGCGTCTTTTCATTTATGCTTTATTCGAAGTTTTCGGGCAAACTGCTCGCGGAAGCCGAAGGTGCGGGCGGCATGATCGCTTACGCGGAAGCGCCGGTTAACGACAATCAAAGTACGGGGCAAGCCACCGTTGCCGCTAATCCGGCTCCGGAGCCTGCCGAGCTTCCGCCGGCAAAGACGTCCAATATGATCGACGCTCCTATGGTGCGGCAGAAACCCGAGCTGCCGTCCGGTTGCGAAATCACAAGTTTGACGATGCTGCTCCAGTTTTACGGCGTGAACAAAAGCAAAATGGAGCTGCTGCCGGAAATGAAATACGATAAAACGCCAATCGTATTTAATAAGGATGGGCGCATTCAATCGTGGGGAAATCCCAACTTGGGATTTGTCGGAGATCCGACCGGAACTAGGGGAAGAGGTTTTGGCATTTATCACTCCGCTCTGATCGATCTGCTGAAAAAGTATGTTCCGACCGCTGTGGATCTGACCCGTAAGCCGTTTGCCGAAGTTGAGAAGCAAATACTGAGCGGCATCCCGGTTGTCGCTTGGACAACGATCGACTACCGTGTTCCTTCGGAGTGGGTTATCTGGGATACGCCGATCGGCCCGATTCAAACTACGTTTATGGAGCATGCGGTACTGGTCGTTGGCATTGATGAGCAGAACGTTTATATCAACGATCCGCTAAGCGGTAAAGAAAAGCAGAAGATCGACAAAGAACAGTTTGTCGCTATCTGGGAAGCGATGGGACGTCAAGCGATATCTTACAAAAAATCGTAATCCATCTGGAGGGATGCAGACATGGCTTTCGAAAATCCGTCAAGGGAACATATTAAAGAAATGTTGGCCGGGGCAGGGAACATCGCTGTCGTCGGGCTTTCGGATAAACCGGACCGCACGTCGTATATGGTCGCCGAAGCAATGCAAAAAAGAGGATACCGGATCATTCCGGTCAATCCGAACGCGGAAACGATTTTGGGCGAAAAAAGCTATGCGTCTTTAAAAGACATCCCCGAGCCGGTCGATATCGTCAACGTCTTCCGGCGCAGCGAGCATACGCCGCCTGTGGCCGAAGAAGCGGCTGCGATTCATGCCAAAGTGCTGTGGCTGCAGCTTGGCATCTTTAACGACGAAGCGGCGGAAATCGCCCAACGCAGCGGGCTTGAAGTCATTATGGACCGGTGCATCAAAGTTGAAGACGCCGTATTAAATCCGCGAAACGTATAAGAACGTAGGATGTGAATTTGTGTTGATGCGACAAAGAATCAAACAATATTTGCCTGTATATTTGGTTATGGGACTGTCGGGCAACGGAAAATGGACCGCTGCCGAGATGGCCAAGGAAGCGCTGGAAGGCGGCATTACGCTGCTGCAGCTTCGCGAGAAAGATGCGCCGCTCCATCAAGTGCTTGAGCAAGGCCGACAAATCAGGGACCTCTGCCGCAAATATCATGTGCCGTTTATCGTCAATGACCGTGTTGACGTCGCGCTGCTGCTTGATGCGGACGGCGTGCATGTCGGTCAGGATGATATTCCGGGCAGCGATGCGCGGAAATTGCTCGGCCCAAGCAAAATTATCGGCATTTCCGCGGGAACGATGGAAGAAGCGGAATATGCTGTAGCTCAAGGGGCCGACTACCTTGGAGTCGGGCCGATCTATGCAACAGCGACCAAAAGCGATGCGGGAGAGCCGATCGGAACCAATCTGATGTGGCAAATTCAGAAAAGATGGAGCATTCCGATGGTGGGCATCGGCGGAATCGGTCACGATAATGCCGCTCAGGTCATTGCCGCCGGAGGCGACGGCGTAGCGATCGTGTCGGCGATTACGAAGCAAGCGGCGCCCCGCAGCGCCGCCAGTATGCTGCATCAGAACGTAAAAGCCGCTTTAAGCAAACGTATATGAAATGAAACCCGCGCGCAAGCGACGGGTTTTTTTGCATTATATATCCAGCCTCCATTCATTCATAAAAAACGGGCCGACAGAGACAATAAGAAAGGCTTCGGAAATGGGAAAAAGCTTAAAAGTTCTCATTGGTGAAGACTGACCCCAATTTTGAAGGAGGCACACACATGTACAATCAATTTCAAAACAACGCGTCCCAAAGCACTTTTGGTCAAGCCGGTTCCGTAAATTCCCAGTATCGCGGTTATCAAGCGAAATATCAGCCGGTGGGCTTCGTACAATCCCATTACACCAACCAAAAACAAGCGAATCCGCAAGATTTCCATACGGCAAGCTACCGCGGCAACCAATGGGGTCATGACGCTCAGTGGAGATCGGATTCTCAAACTCCGACCAATTTGCAGCAGCAGTACACTCAAACGGCCCAAAACAACCAAAGCAACCAAAACTTCGGAACGGGGACTTCATACCAGTCTTCCTACTCCAGCTACCAGCAATCGCCGCAAAGCTTCCATACGGCAAATTACCGCGGCAACCAATGGGGCCATGACGCCTACTTGAGATCGGATTCCCAAGCTCCGACCCAATCGTATCAAGCCCAAACGGCACAAACTCAGCAATATGGTGCTGGCATAAACAGCTTTATGCCAAGCAGCTACGGCTTCAACAGCCGCCAATTTTAAAAATTGCAAATATGCGCATAATGGCGGGCCAATTGGCCCGCTTCTTGTATTATATCAACGCTATTTGTAAAGCGCGGCGCGCCGATGCTAAGCGAAGCGACAGGAAGGCGTGCAATGCGCGAGTACAAGGCACATTAGGGGGCTTATAAGCGCTCGTTGACAAAATGCCCGTCTCGAATTACCATCGTAATAGCTAACGTTTTTATTAACAGGGGGAATCGACCATGAACTGGATGGGCAACCTGCAGCAGTTTGGCCGCTCCCTTATGCTTCCGACGATCGCCCTTCCGGTCGGCGCCATTTTGCTCCGGCTCGGAAACATGCCCTGGGAAGGGGCTTCTTTGGAACGTTTGGGGGATATATTCAGCTTTGCAGGAGAAATCGTATTTACATATTTGCCGATGATTTTCGCCGTCGGCGTGGCTCTTGGTTTGACGGAAAGCGCCGGAATCGCAGGGATGTCGGCTTTAATCAGCTATTATATGTTCACGCAGGTAACGATGCATTACCTTGGCCCTTCGTTTCAGTTGGGCGTTCCCGGCGGTATATTGATAGGGTTGCTTGCGGCGATTACGTTTCACCGGTTCAAAAACATGCAGCTGCCGGAATATATACAGTTTTTCGGCGGACCACGTATCGTGCCGCTTATAATGGGGATCGTCGCGCTGCTGTTGTCTTGGCTGATGGTGCAGATCGGTCCGTCGCTCCAAGTGCTGATGGAAAAGCTGTCGCGGGCGATATTAAGCCTAGACGGCTTTGGAGCGTTTATGTACGGCGTCATTTACCGGCTGCTGGTACCTTCGGGCTTGCACCATATTTTCAACAATTTCTTCTGGTTCCAGATCGGGGCCTACTCCAAGCAAGGGCAAATGGTGTTTGGCGACTTGCCGCGTTTTTTTGCCGGAGATCCTTCAGCCGGGATCTATATGGCCGGGTTATATCCAATCATGATGTTCGGACTGCCGGCGATTGCCTTGGCTATTATCCATGAAGCACGCGAGGATTTGAAGCCAAAGATCAGGGCGACTTTTCTGATCGCGGCCCTTGGATCGTTTTTGACGGGCGTAACGGAGCCGATCGAGTTTGCCTTTTTATTCGTAGCTCCTTATTTGTTTGTGCTTCACGCTTTATTATCGGGTTTGTCGATGTGGACGGCTTACGCCCTTGATATTCATCATGGCTTCTCCTATTCGGCCGGGGCGATCGATTTTCTGATCAACCTGCATCTCGCTAAAAACGGATGGATGCTTATTCCGCTTGGCATCGGTTATGGTTTGGTCTATTACTTTTTGTTCCGCTGGGCGATCCGCCGTTTTCAAATACCGACACCGGGGCGCGAAGAAGGATCTAAGTTGGAGGAATGGGCGGGCGATATTCCATACCGTTCTCCGTTAATTCTTCAAGCGCTGGGCGGAAAAGAAAATATTAAGAAAATGGAAGCATGCATAACGCGGCTTCGGCTTACGCTGGAGAACGACCGGCTCATGGATACGACTTCGCTGAAACATCTTGGCGCAGCCGGCGTCATTCGCCTTGGCGGCGGCAATGTGCAGGTTGTATTCGGCACTTATTCCGAGCTGATCCGTGAGGAGATCAAAAAAGTCATCGGCAAAGACGTTCAGCAGGTGCTGTTCAGCGCGCCGATGCAAGGGCGGATGATTCCGCTTGAAGAAGTGCCGGATCCGATTTTTTCCGGCAAGCTTGTCGGCAACGGAGTTGCCTTCATCCCGGACAAAGGGGAGCTTGTGTCCCCGGTCGCCGGCGAAATCACATTAATTTATCCGACGCTGCACGCGCTTGGCATCAAGACGGAAGAGGGGCTGGAAGTATTGCTGCATATCGGTATCGATACCGCAGCGCTTCAAGGCAAATATTTCACCGCATATGTCAAAGCAGGCGATATCGTTGAGCCTGGGCAATTGCTTGTCCGTTTCGAGCTGCAGAAAGTGAAAAAGAATTGCAAATCGCTGGCGACGCCTATGCTGATCACAAACGTTAATCAAGTTAAGTCGTGGAGCTTTGCTCCTTATACGTCGGTGAAAAAAGGCCAGACTTCAGTAATGTCCGTTGTGCTGAAATCATCTGTGGGAGAGGGAGGGACTACTGTTGGTTGAGGGGATAGGTGCATCATCCGGCATCGCGATGGGGAAAGCCTTTGTCATCCCGGCACTCGAGTGGGATTTTCCCGAAAAAATGATTGATGTTGCCGATCTGGCCGTTGAGTTCGAACGGCTTTATGAGGGCATTCAATGCTCTAAGACCGAAATCGAGCATATTAAACATGAAATCGCGGGTTTGATCGGTGAAGAAGAATCGACGATTTTTGATGCCCATCTGGCCATCTTGGAAGACCCGGTGTTTATGAACGAAGTGCAAAGCATCATGCAGCGGCAATATAAGGCGGCTGAGGTGGCCGTGCGGGAGACGATCGATAAATTTGTCGGCATGTTCGACCTGCTGGACGATCAGTATATGAAAGACCGCGCCTTGGATATTAAGGATGTGGGCAACCGGCTGCTGAAGCATTTATTAGGCAAGCTGGAGAGCCCGATGCTGCCGATTGATGAGCCGTATATTCTCGTTGCCAAGGAACTCTCGCCTTCACAGCTTGCGCATCTTGATTTAAGCTCTGCGCTTGGCGTAGTGACCATGCTCGGGGGCAAAACTTCCCATGCGGCGATCATGGCTCGCGCCCTCGGAATTCCTTATGTGTTGGGATTGGAAGGCAAACTGCAGAAACCGATACAAACCGGAGATTATTTAATTATCGATGGGGAAGAGGGGATCGTTCATATAAATTCGTCGGAGGAGCGGACCGAAGAATATATGGTTCGCAAGCGGGAATGGGCAAGCATGAGGGAGCAGCTGCAGGAGCTGGCTCATCTTCCCGCGCAGACCGAAGACGGAGTGATGATGCATCTGGCGGCCAATATCAGCTCGGTGAAGGAGCTGGATTTGGTTGTGAAGAACGGCGCAACCGGCGTAGGTTTATTCCGGACCGAGTTTCTGTATATGGATCGCGACAGTTTGCCCAAGGAAGACGAGCAATTTGAGGTATATAAGCAGGTAGCCGAACGGATGGGAAACAAGCAGGTGATTATCCGCACGCTTGATATCGGCGGGGATAAAAATCTTCACTACATCTCGCTTCCGGAAGAAGAGAATCCGTTTCTCGGTTACCGCGCCATCCGCATCTCGCTGGACCGGGAAGATTTGTTCAAGACGCAGCTGCGGGCCATTTTGCGCGCAAGTCATTACGGCAATGTGAAAATTATGTACCCGATGATTTCTTCCATCAGCGAAGTACGTGCGGCCAATTCAATTTTGGAGAAAGCGAAAAGCGAATTAACGGAAGAGAACATTCCGTTTAAAAATAACCTTGAAGTCGGCGTCATGATCGAAGTGCCGGCAGCGGCGTTAATTGCCGATCTGCTCGCCGATGAAGTGCAGTTTTTCAGTATCGGGACAAACGACTTGGTGCAATATGTACTCGCGGTCGACAGAATGAATGAAGCGATTGCCCATATGTACGATCCGTATCATCCCGCAGTGCTTCGTTTATTGAAACTTACGGTGGAGGCGGCGCACCGCCAGGGCATCCCGGTGAGCGTATGCGGCGAAATGGCGGGAGACATCCGCGCTTTGCCCTTGTGGCTGGGACTTGGCATCACCGATTTAAGCATGTCGGCGCAGTCGATTCTGAAAGTAAAAAACAGCATCTTGCAAAGCTCGCTAAAAAGCTCCGTGTTGATGATGGATCAATTGTTTTCTTGCAAAACAAGCGAAGCGGTAGCCGGTGTGCTGAATAAACATATGCAGAAGGACATGCTGAGCCGCACGCTTGCCAAAAAGGAGCGGCAAAGCACTCAGGACTCATTACAATAAAGGGTAAAGGCAGGTTGAATCATATGAATGTTCAAAGTCTCGTAGATGCTATGGAACGGGTGCGGAGCAGCAATCCTTTGGTGTTTAATATAACCAATGTTGTCGTCACGAACTTTACGGCAAACGGGTTGTTAGCTTTTGGCGCATCTCCGGTGATGGCATACGCTCCCAACGAAGCGGAGGATATGGCCCGCATTGCCGGAGCGTTGGTTCTGAACATCGGCACATTGGACGATCATGTCGTCAACAGCATGCTGTTGGCCGGTAAATCGGCGAATGCTCACGGCATCCCGGTCATTTTTGACCCTGTGGGAGCGGGAGCGACGAACTACAGAACCGAAACTTCCCGGACGATCATGCAAAGTATACGCGTATCCGTACTTCGCGGAAATGCCGCCGAGGTAGCCAATCTGATCGGGGAAAATTGGGCGATCAAAGGCGTGGATGCCGGAGAAGGCGCGGGAAGCGCCACGGAACTAGCGCAAAAAGCGGCCCGCACGCTGGGCTGCGTCGTTGTCGTAACGGGAAAAGACGATATCGTCACGGATGGGGAAACGACGTATAAGATCAGCAACGGCGACCGCTTGCTTACGAAGGTAACCGGAACCGGTTGTTTATTGACATCGGTCATCGGCGCTTTTGCGGCGGTGGAGAACAATTTGCTGGTTGCCTCCACAGCGGCGCTTGCCGCATACGGCATTGCCGCGGAGAAAGCGGCGGCGCTTACCTCCGATGCGGGTCCGGGAAGCTTTCAGCAGGAATTTTTAAACCAATTGTCCAAAGTAAGCGGCGACGACCTGCGCAGCCGTGCGGCGGTAAGCCAAGTCGGTTAAACTAAACGCGGCATCGCTGATTTGCGTATTTCGCCGTGCAAGTTGATTTAGTGTGCAGTCCTATGGACTTCATGACGGGCTTCATGCGGATTCTGGACACACCTTCCGGCTAATGTTATAGTTACTGTATCGTTAAGAGCAGCATTAATGAAAGAATTGAATACTGTTTCCATCAGGTGCCGGATTGCATGATTTGTGAGATTCGGCTTAAAAGGGAAGTCCGGTTTAAATCCGGCACGGACCCGCCACTGTAAGGAGCATCGGCATGATAAAGCCGATTAACTTTTCTGCATAAAGTCACTGGAGTCATTCCGGGAAGACGCTGGAAAGGAAGCTCTGAGTCAGGAGACCTACCTGATGTTGAAGACACTGTTACCTACGGGAATTAGGGTGGTGTCGGAAAACTTGCAGCGTTTATCCTAATAGTAGGATTACACATTCCTTGTTTATGCATGGAATCTATTATTCTATTATTAACGTAAATAGAAGCATTTTCTGACCCATTGTCGGAAATGCTTCTATTTTTTTGCGGTTGCAGCGATTTTTTTTTACCAATGTTGAAACGGGGTGGACCAAGTTGGCATTGCCGTTTGCCGGAGGAGCGGCCTTCTATCGGCCGAAGGTATGGGAAGGTCTTAAGATGCAGCTGCAGCACAATCTTATTCGGATCCGCTCCGAATCGATGCTTTCCGTACTGGCGAGCGCCATCGTTGGAGGCGGCCTGGGGAAAGCCGATCATTTTATCAATGTGCACGTATCCAAAGATTACGATTGCAGTTACCCGGAGAGGGATATGGAGAACATCATCCAATCTCACGGTTATCCGGCGGCAGGTACGATCGGACTCATGACGGCCGCTTATTTGCAAAATGCATCGGTTCAAGAGGCGTGCGGGGAGCGGTTTGGTCTTGTCGTTTGTACGACGGCAGGTGTAGGGAATGCCGCGCGGGCCGGTATGCCGCGGCCGGTATACGCCGCTTACAAAACCGGAACGATCAACATTATGATATTTGTCCAAGGGGCGATGACCGATTCCGCGCTGGTAGAAGCAGCGGTGGCGGCAACGGAAGCGAAGGCGGCGGCGCTTCACGATCTGCAGGTCATGGATGCAAACACGGGGCTTATTGCAACGGGAACGACTTCGGATGCGATAGTCATAGGTTCCAGCCCGCAATATTTTGCGGATGCCGTTCATCTACATGCGGGGACGGCGACTGCGCTTGGCAATGCGATCGGGCGAGCGGTTTACGATTCCGTCAAGGAATCAGTAGAGGCGATTCGAGCCATGCAGCGCGGGACCAAGTCATAACCGGTATGAGCGAAGACCGGGACTTAAGCATAAGCAACGCGCGAATATTAAGATGAGTTCTTGCCCTCTTAGGGCGGAGAACAAGTCTTACCGATTCTGCTATAGGGTGGGTTCACTTTTACCATTGATAATCAAAATGGCTTGATGCGATATGGAGCGTAAGGGTAGAGAGGAAGAGGAAACGGATGGACATTTTACAACAGACGATCGAACAGATTACCCAGCCCGACCAAATTTCCATGAGGGCCATGCAGCATCGTCTAAATCAATTGACGAAACCGCTTGGAAGCTTGGGGGAGCTTGAACATATGGCCGTCCGTCTGGCCGGAATTCAGGGCAAGCCGGACCCGAAGCTGGAACGTAAGGCGGTAGTTGTCATGTGCGGGGATCATGGCGTGACGGAAGAAGGCGTCAGCGCTTATCCTTCTGCGGTGACGGGACTGATGATGGGCAATTTTGTCCGCGGCGGAGCGGCCATTAATGTGCTGAGCCGGCAATTCGGAGCGGAGGTATGTGTAGTTGATGTCGGCAGCCGGCTTGACCCAACCCCGGAAGGGATTGTGAACCGCAAAGTGCGCGGCGGCACAAACAACATGGCCAAAGGTCCGGCTATGTCTGGTGCGGAAACACTGGAGGCGATTCAAACCGGCATAAAAACCGCTCACGAATTGGCTGACCAAGGCATCGCGGTTATGGCTCTCGGGGAGATGGGCATCGGCAATACGACCCCAAGCAGCGCCATGTCAGCGGTTTTTACCGGACGTTCCGTGAGCGAATTGACCGGCACGGGCACGGGTCTGGAGCAAGCCGCGCTGAATGCAAAAATCGCCGTAATCGAAAAGGCGATCCGCATAAACAAGCCTGATCCTGCGGACCCGCTCGACGTCATCGCCAAAGTGGGGGGACTGGAGATCGCTGCGCTGGTCGGCGTTATACTCGGCGCGGCCGCCCGGAAGGTGGCGGTTGTTATCGATGGAGTGATCACCGGAGCGGCGGCGTTGGCAGCTTTTCGATTGGAGCCGCGATGCAAGGCGTATATGTTCGCATCTCACCTTTCCGTAGAGCCGGCCCATCGCATTTTGCTTGAAGAGCTCGGTTTGCGTCCGCTGCTGCATCTCGGTATGAGACTCGGAGAAGGGACCGGAGCGGCGCTTGCTTTCCCGCTGATGGAGGCCGCGCTGAAGCTGACCGATGAGATGGCGACTTTCGCCGATCTGGGGCTTCCAAGCCCTGCGCCGGAACCAGAAGCATAAGATGAGTCGTAAAAAAGGAGGCGGATAGCGATGAAAGGAAAGCTGCTTATTATCGGATTCGGCCCAGGGAATTTTGAACATATCACGGAACGGGCGCGTACAGCCATTCAGGAAAGCGATGTAATTATCGGTTACAACACTTATGTTGACTTGATTCGCGGACTGCTTACGGATCAAGAAATCGTGCGGACCGGCATGACCGAAGAAGTAAGCCGGGCGCAAGAGGCGGTCCGGCAGGCGGAAATGGGCCGCAAGGTGGCAGTTATTTCCAGCGGTGACGCAGGTGTGTACGGGATGGCGGGATTGGTATACGAGGTGTTGATCGGCAAAAATTGGACTCCCGACACCGGCGTTGAGGTGGAAGTGGTCCCGGGTATTTCGGCCATTAATTCCTGCGCGTCGCTGCTCGGGGCGCCGATCATGCACGATGCGTGCACGATCAGTCTGAGTGATCATTTGACCCCCTGGGAGAAAATTGTGCGCCGTGTGGAAGCGGCGGCTTCGGCCGATTTTGTCATCGCTTTGTACAACCCGAGAAGCGGGAGAAGGACACGGCAAATTGTCGAGTCCCAGCGGATTATTATGAAATACCGTTCGCCGGATACGCCGGTGGGCCTGGTGAAAAGCGCCTATCGCGATCGTGAGCAAGTCATATTGACAACGCTAGGTTCTATGCTTGAGCACGATATCGGCATGCTGACGACGGTGATTATCGGCAACTCGTCTACATTTGCCTACCATGGAAAAATGATTACCCCACGCGGATATCAGCGCAAATATACGCTGGATACGCTGGAGCAGCCGCTGAAGCCGCATGAGCGGCTTCGTCCGGAAGCGGAGCCTTGGGCGCTTCAGAACAGGGATGAGGAAGATTTTTGGGAGAGCGAAGAGGAAACGCCAGATTTCGTTCAAGCGGCAAAAGCCGGCGGTACGGGCCAACCCGCTTATGAGCCCGGTATCCCTTTCTGGGGAGAGACACCTCAAGGTGAGGCAGCCGCAGCAGTGTCTGGGGGCGCTGCCGTCGCCGTTGAAGCGAGGCCGCAGGGAGCGGCGGTTTGGAGTGCTCAAACGCGCCCGCAAGCAGATCAACCATTACGCAGCAACGCACGGAATCCGGTTGAGCTCGCTAAACAGGCGCTGCAAACGTTAAAAGCGAAAGGCGTTATATCCGGCGGCGCGTTTACGGAAACGGAACCAAAGGTCCCTACAGTACGCAAACAAGTTTCGATTTTTGAGGTTGGCGTATCCCCGGGTATTGCCAATAAGAAGTTCACAGCACGCCAAATGGCACTGCTGGCCGATATGGCGGGAGAAACCGGCGAGCTGGAATATACGCCGAACCATCAGGTCATTTTGCGGGTACAGACCGAAGATCCGGCCGAACTGATCGGACGGCTTAAGCAGGAGAAGCTGCTAGTGTTTCCGTTAGGCGATGTGGCGCAGGTGAAGGCGTGCGATTTTTGCAATTTGGAGAAAGATGAGGCGATTCCGGTCGCGGAGCAGTTGAATCGGCTTTTGGGCGGAGTCAGAACACCAAAGGAATTGATGATTGGCCTCAACGGCTGCGGCATGGCTTGTTACGGCGCGGTGATGGAAGACATCGGCATTGTATTCCGCAGAGGCGCTTACGATTTATTTCTTGGAGGCAAAAAGATCGGACGCAATGCGCATCCCGCGCAGCTTGTCGCCGAAGGCATTTCCGCGGAGGAAATCGTGCCGGTTGTCGAACAAATTTTCCGTTTATATACGGAAAAAGGCCATCCGAATGAACGCTTTCATAAATTTTTCAAACGTGTTGGCGACGTGGCGGGCTTCCTGCATCGGGAGCACGCGCCGCAAGTGGAAGTGAATGCCGTTTGCGGCGATTGATGAAGGGAGATTAACATGGACGCAATATTGTTAGTCGGCCACGGGAGCCGTGATCCCGAAGGAAATGAGGAATTGCTGCAGTTTGCCGGACAAGTCCGCAGCATGGCGCCGCAATTTATGATTGAGACATGTTTTCTGGAGTTTGCTTCGCCGAATATTTTGCAAGGTATCGCCCGCTGCGTAGAGCAAGGGGCTTCGCGGGTCGTGCTGGTGCCGATTATATTGTTTGCGGCCGGACACGCCAAGCTGCATATCCCTGCTGCAATCGACGAAGCCAAACATAAATATCCGCATGTTCAATTTGCCTACGGACGTCCGATCGGCGTGCACCGGAAAGTCACCGATATTTTAAAAACACGGTTGAGCGAAGCGGGGTTTGCCGCTAACGGCGCAGAAGAAGGAAGAGTCGCCAATTCGGCTGTGCTGCTGCTCGGACGGGGAAGCAGCGATAGCGACGCAAACAGCGATTTTTATAAAATGACACGGCTGCTGTGGGAGCAGGTGCCGGTGAAATGGGCGGAAAGCTGCTTTATCGGCGTTACGGAACCCTCTTATGATGAGGGGCTGGAACGGTGTCTGCGGCTTGGGGCGAAGACGATTTACGTGCTCCCTTATTTTCTGTTTACAGGCGTGCTGATCAAGCGGATTGAAGAATTAACGGCGGCTTTTGCCGAGAGGAACCCGGATGTGCATGTCGTATTGGCGGGATACTTCGGCTTCCATCCGCAATTGGTGGAGCTGCTGCTCGACCGTGTGGCCGAAGCGGTGCAAGGCCAGGCGTTCATGAACTGCGACAACTGCAAATACCGCCTGGAAGCGGCTGCGCATCATGAACATCATCATCACCATGACCATGAGCACGAACATGGGCACGAGCGTGAACACGAACATGAACACGAACATGAACACGAACATGAACACGAACATGAACACGAACATGAACAAGCTCACGAGCATCACCATAATCACAACCACGATCATGCGCATGAAAATGAACATAGCCACGAACACGCTCATGACCACGACCATAAGCATGATCACAATAAATGATCGCTGGTCATAAGTGACAATTATGATGAAATACATTCGGAAAGGAACAACCGTATGATATTTATGCTGTGCGGCACAAGCGACGCCAGAGAACTGGCGCTGCGGCTGAAAGAAACCGGCAGCTCCTTATGCTGTTCGGTTGTGACGGATAGCGCCGCCAAAAGTTTGCAGGAGCACGGGTTAACCGTCCGCACGGGGAGGTTGACGGCGGATGAGATGGCGCAATTACTGCAAGAGGGCGGTTACCGTGCCGTCGTTGACGCCAGCCACCCGTTTGCCGAAGAGGCACACCGCAATGCGATGGTTGCGGCGCGGCAGCTGGGGCTGCCTTATATTCGTTTTGAGCGCGCATCTTTGCTGTATGGCGACAATCCTCAGCTAACGGTCGTTTCCGGTTATGAGGAAGCTGCTTTGGAAGCCAAACGCCGCAAGGGTTCAGTCATGCTGACGACGGGCAGCAAAACGCTGCATATTTTTGCCCGCCACCTGATTCAAGATCCCGATATTCGCTTAGTGGCCCGCATGCTCCCAAGACGCGACAATATGGAGAAATGCGAAGAGCTTGGCGTCGAGCAGAAGAACATTATAGCGATGCAAGGCCCATTTACCAAAGAGATGAACGAAGCGTTATACCGTCAATTCAAAACCACGGTGATGGTATCCAAGGAAAGCGGTACAACCGGGGCCGTCGATGAAAAAGTGGAAACCGCGCTGGCGATGGGGATCGAGGTTATTTTAATATCACGTCCCGAGATTGAGTTTGGCACCGTATTTACCGATTTCGGCGGAGTTCTCGCCGAAGTGGAGAAGCTGCAGCTCTAGCAAGATAAATTCAGGTTTTGAATGCCTAAAACCGAAACCAACTTGCAAACTTGTGTACAAGCAGGTTCAGGGCAGATACATAAAATAAGTTCAATCAGGAGGTCAAGCGATGGATTTTAAAACGGAATTTGTGCCATTAACGATACAGCCGCAAGAAATTGAAGACAAAAGCTTCCAAATCATTACGGAAGAGCTGGGCGAACATTCGTTCAGCGATGACCAATACCGGGTTGTGCAGCGGGTTATTCACGCTTCGGCGGATTTTGAGCTTGGACGCAGCTTAGTGTTTCATCCGCAGGCGATGGAAGCGGGAATCACCGCAATTCGCAACGGCGAAAACATCGTGGCCGACGTCCAGATGGTGCAGGTGGGCATCAGCAAAGACCGGCTGCGCAAATACGGCGGCGACGTCCATGTATACATATCCGATCCGGATGTGATGGAAGAAGCGAAACGGCTGAATACGACGCGGGCGATTGTGTCGATGCGCAAAGCGCTGAAGGAAACAAGCGGCGGCATCTATGCGATTGGCAATGCGCCGACGGCGCTGCTGGAGTTGATCCGGCTGGTCAAGGGAGGTTATGCCAAGCCAAGCCTTATCATCGGCATGCCGGTAGGGTTTGTGTCCGCGGCGGAGTCCAAAGACGAGCTGCGCAAACTCGATATTCCGTTTATTACGAACATTGGCCGCAAAGGCGGCAGCACAGTTGTCGTTGCAGCGGTGAATGCGCTCTCGCTGCTGGCGGACAAGCGGGGATAATGCAGCGCCGGAGGTGTCCCAAATGAGCGAACGGTCGGAAGGTCAAGATGACAAACCGATGCGCCACGGGTTTACGACCGGTGCCTGTGCGACCGCGGTTGCCAAAGGCGCGGTTACGATGTTGATCGCTCAACAGCGAGTGGAGGAAGCCGAGGTTTGGCTGCCCGCCGGGTTTGCTCATACATTCGAACTGATCGAATGCGAATATACGCAAGACATGGCGCAATGCGCTACGATCAAAGACGCCGGAGACGACCCCGATGCAACGCACAAAGCCAAAATTGTCGCCTCCGTAGGTTGGACATCCGGCCACGGCATTGAATTGGACGGCGGCGTCGGCGTCGGACGCGTCACCAAGCCGGGGCTTCCGGTTCCTGTTGGCGAAGCGGCGATCAACCCGGTACCACGCCGCATGATTTTGCAGGCAGTGGAAGAAGTGCTCGCCGAGTATGCCGTGGAACGGGGCGTCAAGGTTGTGATTTCCGTGCCGGACGGCGAGGAAATCGCCAAAAAAACGCTGAACGCGCGGCTGGGCATTCTCGGCGGCATATCGATTCTCGGCACACGAGGCGTCGTTGTGCCGTTTTCGACGTCGGCTTATAAAGCCAGCGTCGTGCAGGCGTTATCGGTCGCCAAGGCTTCCGGCTGCAGGCATGTCGTGCTGACAACCGGGGGCAGCAGCGAAAAATATGCGATGAAAATGTTCCCCCAGCTGTCGGAAGAAGCTTTTATCCAAATGGGCGATTTTGTCGGGTTCTCTTTGCTGCATGCGAAAAGACTGGGCATGGAGACCGTCAGTTTGGTCGGCATGATGGGGAAATTTTCGAAAGTAGCGCAAGGCGTGATGATGGTCCATTCCAAAAGTGCGCCCGTCGATTTTGCTTTTCTCGCGCAAGCGGCGCGGGAAGCCGGCGCGGATCCGGAACTGCAGGCAGCCGTCGAAGGGGCGAATACGGCCTCGCATGCCGGAGATGTGCTTGCGGCAGCGGGGTTCATGAAGTTTTTCGATATATTATGCGAATACGCCTGCCATCACGCGTTGAATCATGTGAGCGGCGGAATCAGGATAGAGACAGTGCTGGTCACTATGAAAGGCGATACGTTAGGGAGGGCGATACGTAGTGGTTAACAACCGGATACAAATCATCGGTATCGGTGACGATGGAGCATCGGGATTAAACGAGCAAGTTCTGAGTTATGTAAGGGAAGCGCAGGTTTTGGTCGGCGGCGAGCGGCATTTGGCGATGTTCCCGGAAAGTCAGGCTGAACGCATCGTGCTGAAAGGCGGCTTAAGCGGCATCGTGGACGATTTGCTGGAGCGCCGAACCCGCAGCAGCATCGTTGTGCTGGCGTCAGGCGACCCGCTTTTTTTCGGCGTGGCCGGCTTTATTGCGAAGAAAGCGGGCGCGGGGGCCGTCCAAATACACCCCCATTTAAGCTCGGTGCAGCTTGCCTTCGCCCGGCTAGGGGACAGCTGGCAGGATGCGGTGCTGGAGAGCGTGCACGGCCGGCCGATCCGCGGCTTGGCGCAGCGTATTGACGGCAAAGCGAAAATTGCCTTGCTGACGGACGAAACGAACAATCCCGCGGTGA
Organism: Paenibacillus thalictri; assembly: GCF_004307995.1. Classification (GTDB taxonomy): domain Bacteria; phylum Bacillota; class Bacilli; order Paenibacillales; family NBRC-103111; genus Paenibacillus_AF; species Paenibacillus_AF thalictri. The sequence goes on from NZ_SIRE01000010.1 coordinate 219,698, forward strand.
TTGCCCGTTATTTGCTTGATTTCGGGATGGACGAATACGAGGCGTTTGTCGCTGAAAACCTCGGTGGTGAAGACGAACGCTGCGGTCATTGGACGCTTGCCGATATGGCGGCGTCAAGTACCTTTTCCCCGCTGAATATCGTCATTTTACGCAGAAAGAGCGGCAGCGCCGAAGCGCGGCGCGGCTTTGGCTTCGAAGACGAGGAATTTCATCAGCGCAAGCCCGACAAAGGGCTGATTACGAAAAAAGAAGTGCGTGTGCTCAGCTTGTCCGAGCTGAAGCTGAAGGCGGACAGCATCGTGTGGGATATCGGAGCGGGCTCCGGCTCGGTGGCGGTGGAATGCGCCAAGCTGGCTTCGCGCGGTCAAGTATATGCTGTCGAAAAAAATGAAGCCGACATGGAAAATATCGAGCTGAACCTCCGCAAGTTTCGCGCCGATTTTACCGCTATACAGGCGAAAGCGCCGGCAGGGCTGGACGGGTTCCCCGATCCCGACGCGGTATTTATCGGCGGCAGCGGCGGCGAGCTGCGCGAGCTGCTGCATATCTGCTGCAGCCGGCTGCGTGTAGGCGGCCGTATCGTTGTCAATGCGGCGACGATCGAAACGCTGGCGGACACGCAGAAGGCGCTGCGCGAAGAAGGCTATGAAGTGCGAGTGGCGCTAGTGCAAATTGCCCGCAGCAAGCCGATTTTGGATATGACCCGGTTTGAAGGATTGAATCCGATTTACGTAATTACCGGATGGAGGAACGACATATGACAACGACAGCGGCACAGCCGGGAACTTTATACGGCATTGGCGTCGGGCCAGGGGATCCAGAGCTGATTACCGTCAAAGCGTACCGGATGCTGCAGGAATGCCCGGTTATCGCTTACCCGAAAAAAAGAATGGGAGCCAAATCGTACGCGCTGGAAATCGTCGAGCTCTATGTGGATACGGCAGAGAAGGAAATGCTGGGCCTCGTATTTCCGATGACCCGCGACCAAGCGGCTTTGGACCGCGAGTGGAATAAGACGGTGGATATGTGCTGGCAGCTGCTTCGGGAGGGAAAAGATATCGCCTTTGTGACGGAAGGCGATCCGAATCTGTACAGTACGTTCATTCACATGGCGCGGTTGATGCGGGAGAAACATCCTGAAGTGCCGGTCAGCTCGGTACCCGGCATTTCCTCGGTACTGGCCGCCTCCGCTCGTCTCGATCTGCCGCTTGCTGACGGCGACGATCAAGTGGCGATCGTCCCGGCGAATCATGACCGCGAGGCGATGAAACGTGCTGTACAATCGCATGAAGCCATCGTTTTTATTAAAGTGGCCAAAGTGCTGGATATGATGATTGAGATTTTGGAGGAGCTCGGGCTTGCCGACAAGGCGTCGGTTGTGACGAAGGTAACTTCGCCGCACGAACTGGTTTGGCGGGATGTGCGGGAGCTGAAGGGCCAGGAGCTTGAATATTTGACATTAATGGTGGTGAGAAAATAATGCGGATCGAACCGAAGGTGTATATTGTTGGTGCAGGACCCGGGGACCCCGATTTGATTACGGTCAAAGGGCTGAACATTTTAAGGCAGGCCGATGTGGTGCTGTACACCGACTCGCTGGTCAGCGAGGAACTGATTGCCCGTGCCGGCGAGCATGCCGAAGTGCTGCAAAGCTCCGGGATGGACTTGGAGCAAATGGTGGAACGTATGGTGGAAGCGGTACGGGCCGGGAAGTCGGTGGCGCGTGTCCATACCGGGGACCCGTCCGTATACGGCGCTATTTTGGAGCAGCTGGTACTCTTGAAGCAGCAAGATGTCGCGTATGAGATCATACCCGGCGTCAGCTCGGTTTTTGCTTCGGCTGCGGCGCTAGGCGCGGAGTTGACGGTTCCCGATTTGACGCAGACGGTCATTCTGACGCGGGCGGAAGGCAGAACGCCTGTACCGGAACGCGAAAAGCTGCGCGACTTGGCGTCCCATCATTGTACGGTAGCGCTGTTCTTAAGCGCAACGCTGGCCAAGAAGGTGGTTAAAGAGTTTCTTGCCGCCGGCTGGTCGGAAGACACTCCTGTGGCCGTCGTGCAAAGAGCGACCTGGCCGGACCAAAAAATCGTCAGGACAACGTTAAGCAATCTGGATAACGACCTGCGTGAAGCCGGCATCCGTATGCATGCGATGATACTTGCAGGCTGGGCGCTTGACCCGTCGATTGTCGACCGCGACGAGCACCGCTCGAAACTATACGATAAATCGTTTACGCACGGCTACCGGAAAGGGGTGCCAAGCCATGAGTAAGCCGTTTGTCGCAGCAGCGATCACCAAACACGGGGTAGAGATGGCAAGGCAGCTTGTGGAGCGGTTCCCGGGCATTGACCTTTATTATATGGGCAAATTCGCCCGAGGCGATGAAGAAGAGAAAGGTATCGCTTTGTTCGACGGTTCGGTCAAGCTGATCTTGCCCGACTTGTTTAAACGGTATAACGGCATTATTTTATTTATTTCGCTTGGTGCGGTGGTCCGCATGATCGCTCCGATTTTGGAAGACAAAAAGAAAGACCCCGCCGTCGTAGTGATCGACGACCGCGGAGAGCATGTCATCAGCGTGCTCTCCGGCCATCTCGGAGGAGCCAATGAGCTAACCCGTCAGGTGGCGTCAGTGCTTGGCGCTCGCCCGGTCATCACGACGGCGTCGGATGTGCAGCAAACGATCCCTGTCGATTTGTTCGGCCGCAGCTTCGGCTGGGAAATCGAAAGCTTCGAGAAAGCGACGCCGGTCAGCGCATCGGTCGTTAACGAGGAACGTGTGGTGATCGTGCAAGAAACCGGAGAAACAAACTGGTGGACGTACGACAAACCTTTGCCGGGGCACATTTGGGTGTTCGGCAGCGCCGATGAGGCGATGAGCGTGGAATTTGACGCAGCGCTTGTCGTAACGGACCGCTTGTTGAGCGGCGACGAAGAGCGGGCGCTGCTTGGTAATGGCGTGTTGTACCGTCCGAAAACGCTGGTGTTGGGCATCGGCTGCAACCGCGGCACTTCGGCGGCGGAAATCGAGCAGGTGATTGGCGATACGCTGGCAGAGCTGCGCCTTTCGATAAAAAGCGTGCGTGGCATCGCCACTATCGATTTGAAAAAAGACGAACAGGGGCTCCTGGAAGTATGCTCCAAATATAAATGGCCGCTCACGACTTATACTCCCGAGCAGCTCAACACGGTGACGCTGCCGAATCCTTCGGACACGGTGTTTAAGTATACCGGGGCTTACGGCGTATGCGAGCCTGCTGCTCGTCTTGCAAGCGGTGCGGAAGATTGGCTGCTGAAGAAGAAAAAAAGCGGCAACGTGACGATATCCGTCGCTCGCGCTGTTTTTGGCCAAGAAGGGACCGGAAGCGGTCGCTCAAATGCGGATTTGGGTAATCCGGCCGAACGCGAAATGGCCGTAAGCACGGAGCGAGGCGGCTCCGAAAACGCGGATGCTGATCGTGCGACGACTTCTCAGCAAGGCGCTACTAATCATCGTGCCGCGGGCACGGAGGCAAACATATGAGCGAGCATAGACCGCGCCTTGTCGTTGCCGGAACCGGCAGCGGAGCCGGCAAAACGACGGTAACTCTCGGCATTATGGCGGCGCTTAGGCGTCGCGGTTTGCAGGTGCAGGGCTTCAAGTGCGGACCCGACTACATCGATCCGACTTATCATACGGCGGTGACAGGCCGCGTATCGCGTAATTTGGACACATGGATGACGGCGCACGATACGATGCGTGACATTTTTTTGCGCGGCTCCCGAGCTGCCGACATTTCGGTCATTGAAGGCGTGATGGGTTTGTATGACGGCAAAGACCCGCTCTCCAATACAGGCTCCACTGCGGAAATTGCCGCTTTGCTGCAAAGTCCGGTGCTGCTTGTCGTGAACGCGCAAAGCATGGCCCGCAGCGCGGCGGCTGTCGTGCTTGGCTTTCAGAAGCTGGACCCCAACCTCAACATCGCCGGTGTCATCGTCAACAAATGCGGCAGCGCCGGGCATTACAAGATCGTCAAAGCCGCAATCGAGCAGGAATGCGGCCTGCCTGTCCTTGGCTGGCTTGGTCGGGACGAGACGCTGCAGGTGCCGGAGCGGCATCTGGGTCTCGTTCCGGCCGTCGAACGCGGGGAGCTGCAGCCACTGTTTGCGCGGTTGGCCGAGGTCGTCGAGCAAGGCGTCGATATGGAGGCGGTATTGGCGCTGGCGCAATCTGCCGAACCGCTGAAACAGCCGGAAATACGGCTGTTTGAGGAAATGCGGCAGGCGCTGTCGTTTACCCCGACCATTGCCGTAGCGCGGGACGCTGCTTTTAACTTTTATTATCCGGAAAATCTCGAGCTGCTGGAGCTGCTTGGGGCCAAGCTTTACGAGTACAGCCCGCTTCGCGGCGAAACGGTGCCGGAGGAAGCGGACGGCGTATATATCGGCGGCGGGTTTCCGGAGGAGTTCGCCGCCGAGCTGGCATCGCACAAAAAACAAAACGACGATCTGAAACGGCGTGTCCAGTCGGGACTGCCGTTATTTGCGGAATGCGGCGGATACATGTATTTGACCCGCTCCATTACCGACCGGGCAGGACAAGTCCATCCGATGGTCGGGCTGATTCCCGCCGAAGTGCGGATGCAGATCAAATTGGCGGCGCTTGGTTACCGCGAAGTGAAGGCAGCGCGAAATAATTTGCTGCTGGCGGAAGGGGAATCGATCCGGGGACACGAATTCCATTATTCAACCCTTGCTCCGGCTGTCGATGATTATCCGTATGCCTATGAGACGAAAGGACTGCGCGGGGCCGGATGGGACGGGTACTGCGCCGGATCCGTGACGGCGGGATACACTCATATGCATTTTGCATCAAACCAAGGTGCGGCCAAAAGGTTCGTCGACCGCTGCGCCGAATACGGACAAGCAAGGAGGCGAAGTACCGATGGACGGACAGGAAACAAAGACTAACCGCGCCTCCCGGAAGGGATACACGCTGGTATATACAGGGGACGGCAAAGGCAAAACGACCGCCTCTCTTGGTTTGGCTGTCCGCGCTGCGGGACGCGGCTGCAAGGTGCTGATCCTGCAGTTCATCAAGTCGCCGCAGCGCACCTATGGAGAACAAATTACCTTAAGTAAAATCGGCATAGAGATGCGTCAGCTTGGGGTTGGCTTTACGTGGACAAAGACGCCGGAGGAGCATCGCGAAGCGCTGCGCGTTGCATGGGATACGGCCAAATCCGAAGTGATGCACGGCCCGTGGGACGTCGTTATTTTGGATGAAATTAACAATGCGCTGGCTATCGACAGATTTCCGGTTGACGACGTGCTGCCTTTGCAGGAAGTGCTGGAGCTGATCGCAAGCCGGCCCGGTCATATGCATTTGGTGCTGACCGGGCGCAATGCGAAACCGGAAGTGATTGAGCAGGCCGACCTCGTATCGGAAATTCGGGCGGTCAAGCATTACTATGAAGAAGGCGTACCTGCCGTGCTTGGGTTGGAATTTTAAACATTACCGGCTTTCCTCAAGGAAAGCATGAAGGAGACTACATAGATGAGCACGATCCCGATTATTGCAAATCGCCGGGCAGTCCGCGCCTATGAACCACGCGAGGTGGAGGACGCCAAAATTGCGGCCTTGCTGGAAGCGGCCACTTGGGCGCCAAACGACCGGCTGCGTGAGCCGTGGCATTTTTATGTCATCCGCGGCGAAGCCAAACTTCGTTATGAACAACTGGCGAAGCAGTTTTTGGAGGAAAGATTCCCTACCAAACCGCATCTTGTCAAAGAATCGCTGCTGGTTTTGGAAAATACGCCGCTGGTTATCGTTGTTACAGCCGATAAGGTTCCCGGCGACGAGGCTTCCTCCGAGGACAACGAATATGCTGCCGCTTGTGCGATTCATTCGATGTGGCTGACGGCGGCGGAGCATGGGCTTGGCCTTGTCTGGAGAACCCGCGGTATCGGACTTGTGCGCGACGAACGTTTGCATCGATTTATCGGCTCGCCGGATAACCGCAAAATTATCGGTTCGGTTTTTGTAGGATATCCCGCAGCCGATGCGCCGGTAACGGCCAGAACGCCTTTTACCGAAAAAACGACATGGCTGTGAACAACAAATTCATCCTGGTAACCGGCGGCGCCCGCAGCGGAAAAAGCTCGTTTGCCGAGCGGCTGGGTGAGCGTTACGGTGAACGCAGCGGCAAACCGGTCGTTTATATCGCAACATCGCAAATTTATGACCGCGAAATGGAAGATCGCGTGGAAGAACACCGGAAGCGCCGTCCAGCGGGTTGGGAGACGGTGGAGTCGCCATATGAGTTGGCTGAAGCGGTTAAACGGCTGTACGAACTGCCGGTAGGAGCGGTTCTGATCGATTGCATCACGTTGTGGCTGAGCAATTTGCTGCTGCAGAACGATGGTTCGGGAGAAGAGCGCTGGAGCAAGCCGGGGACGGGCCGTCAACTGTTAGCCCAGGCCGAACAGCTTGCGGCAACGCTGAAATCGGCTCCTTTTCCGGTCATCGCGGTCACCAACGAAGTCGGTCACGGCATCGTTCCTGAGTATCAGCTGGGCCGGGTGTACCGGGATTTGGCGGGCAGGGTCAATCAATTATTGGCGGCGCAAGCGGACGATACTTATTTTGTCGTGTGCGGCATTCCGGTAAACTTACGACAGCTTGCATTACAGCAAACGGGAGGTTTGGACGAGCTGTGAATACGCTGACGTTTGCTATTGCCGCGCTGATCGTGGACCTGGCGGTCGGGGATCCGCGCTGGCTGCCGCATCCGGTCATCGGCTTCGGCAAAGCGATCGCCTGGTTCGAGAGGCGGTTTCGCGTTTCCGGGATGAGTCCGGCACAGGAGCGGGGACTCGGGATCGCGCTTGTGTTTTTTTTATTGGCGGTCACGCTGATCGTATCTTTTGTTTTGCTGAAAGCAGCCGCGATGCTGCATCCCATCGTTCACGTGCTGTTATCCATCTGGCTCATCTCGACCACGATTGCGGTCAAAGGGCTTAAAGAGGCGGCGATGCAGGTCTATGACGCGCTTGCCGCGGGCGATTTGAAGGAAGCTCGCATTCGTGTGGGATATATCGTCGGGCGGGATACGGATACGCTGCCGGAAGGAGAAGTGTCGCGTGCGGCAGTAGAAACAGTCGCCGAAAACATCGTGGATGCCTTTGTTTCGCCGCTTTTTTACGCGCTGCTCGCCGGTCCGTACGGCGCGCTGCTGTACCGTGCCACAAACACGCTGGATTCGATGGTCGGCTACAAAAACGACAAATACCGTTACTTCGGCTGGGCGTCCGCACGACTTGACGACGTGCTTAATTATGTGCCTGCACGAATAACCGGCTGCTTGCTGTGGTTTGTCGCGCTGCTCAGCAGAAAGCTGAATGCGCGAGAGTCCATGCAGGCCATGCTCCGCGATGCCGCCAAACATCCGAGCCCGAACAGCGGCATCCCTGAATCGGCAGTGGCGGGGGCGCTGGGCATCCAGCTCGGCGGAGAAAACCGCTACGGAGGTGTCGTTTCCGTGCGGGCGCGGATGGGGGAAGCGCATCGGAACATTGTCAGCGGAGACATTCCTCTGACAGTTGGCATGATGTACAAAACGGCGGTGCTGATTATGCTGTTACTCCTCATTCTCGCAGGCTGGTTGTGGTGGCGGCCATGAATCATGAACCAAAACCGCAATGGTGGCACGGCCTTGTTATTGCTTTTCAATTTTTGACCAAAATGCCGCTGCCGCTTCATGTTCCTTATGTGCCTCATACAGTCAGCCGCAGTCTGAGGTTTTATCCGTTGGTCGGGATGTTCATCGGCCTTATTGTTTATGCAGTTGCAGTGCTTCTGCCCGCACAAGCTGCCCCGCTGAATGCGGCAGTGGCGCTGCTGGTTTGGACGCTGCTGACGGGCGGGCTGCATATGGACGGCTGGATGGATACTGCCGATGCGTTCGGCAGTCACCGCGACAGGGCGCGTATGCTGGAAATTATGAAAGACAGCCGGGTTGGCGCGATGGGCGTGATCGCCGCGATATTTTTGCTGCTGCTCAAATGGGCCGCATTATGGATGCTGCTGGCCTGCGGGACCGGCGGTTTTGCGGGGGCGCAAACAGCGCCCGGTTCGTGGCTCAGCGGCGGGCTGTTGTTTGGCTTTGTGACGATTCCCGCAGTCAGCCGCTGGTGTATGGTCGCTGCCATTATTCGCGGCTCGTATATCGGTTCGGCAGGGGGGCTTGGCAGTTACTTTTCCGCTGCACGCGTAAGCGATTGGGTCGTGGCCTCCTGCTTTTGTCTGGCCGGCTTATGTATCGTCCCTTCCGCGTCGTGGTTGGCGGTTACCGCCGTGCAGCTAGGCGTTGCTTGGCTGGCCGGACGTTATGTGACGGGCAAGCTGGGAGGCTGGACGGGGGACACGTACGGCGCCTTAAATGAAGCTGTGGAATTGGCCGGCTTGCTGGCGGCGGCATATTTGATGTTGTATATGGCAGCTTGATCGCCCGTGCCGTCCGCAAGCTGATCCTATAAGCCGGGTCTTCAAGAAATAGAGAATCAACGAAAAGGCGGGTGAATACAGAAGATGCTGCAAAAAGACGAGTTATCACAAACCGGCGGCCCCATCGATTTGGAAAAAAACGGGCATGGCGGCAATTGGGCGGCCGCCGAAGAGGCGTTTGGCCGAAAAGCCGGTGAACGGCTCGATTTCAGCGCCAACATTAATCCGCTGGGACCGCCTCCCGCGCTGCGGCACATGCTGCTGGACGAGTGGGATTACATCACGCGTTATCCCGACCCGGAGGTCCGGGAGCTGCGCCAAGCGATCTCATCCAAATACGGCGTGCCGTTCGATTCGATACTTGTCGGCAACGGTGCGGCCGAACTGATTGACCTGCTTCCGCGGGCGCTGCGTTTTCGCCGGGCGGCCGTTACGGATCCGACTTTTTCAGAGTACCGTGAGGCATTGGAGAAGGCGGGGGCCGACGTCGTCTCGGTAACTTCGTCCCCAGAGGAACGGTTTCGCATCGAGCCGTCCAAGCTGATCGATGTATTGCCGCAGGTGGACGCTTTGTTTCTCGGACAGCCGAACAACCCTACCGGCGAACGCAGAGAACGCGATGAGCTGCGCGAGCTTGCCCGGCAGGCGCACAAGCATGGAGCCAAACTTGTGCTCGATGAAGCGTTTGCCGATTTTTTTCCCGACGAATCGAATGTGACGATGATCCGCGAAGCGGCCGCCAGCGAACATATTGTGGTGATCCGCTCGATGACAAAATTTTATGCGATCCCCGGCCTGCGGCTTGGATTTATCGTAGCCGGACCGGCTATGATCCGCGAACTGCGGCGGCTGCAGATGCCGTGGAGCGTAAACCATTTTGCGCAAAAAGCGGGAGTGCTGGCGCTTCAGGATCACGAATATGAGCGGCGGACGCGGGAATTGATCGCCGTGGAGCGAAGCTGGCTGCAAAACCGTTTGTATGGGCTCGGCTGCACCGCTTTCGACAGTGTTGCCAACTTTTTGCTGGTTGCGCTTGGTCCAAGCCATATTCCCGCCAACGAGATGCAGCGGCGGCTTGCGGAGCAAGGCATATTTATTAGGCGATGCGCGACGTTTATCGGGCTGGATGACCGGTATTTCCGCATTGCCGTGCGAACCCGCCCGGAAAACGAACGGCTTGTCGCAGCGCTGGCCGCCTCGTTATTAGGCGGCGGGGAAACCGCAACGTGAAGCCCGGCGAAGGTGTAAACGCACTTATGGTCCGGCATGGAGCGACCGATTGGAATGTGCAGAAGCGATATTTGGGCCGCAGCGATATTCCGTTGAACGAGGCGGGCCGCAAACAAGCAGAGGAGTTAGGGAACCGGCTCGCGGCAGCGGGCGTCTTCTGCGAAGCCGTCTATACAAGCCCGCTGCGCCGCGCTCAAGAAACCGCCGAACTCCTCAGATCCATGGTAAATGAGGAGTGTCCGCTGATTGCCGATGAACGGCTGATGGAAACGGATTTCGGCGATTTGGACGGCTTGACGTACGATGAGGCGTTGGCCAAGTTGGGCAGCCGGCTTACCGATTGGTACGACCATGCCGAAACGTCGGCGCCGCCGGGCGGGACGGAGTCTTTAAGCGATGTATTGGCCCGGATGCGCTCATTTATGAGCGATGTTGCCTCTTCCGGATACAAAAACGTGCTGATCGTTTCGCACGGCGGCCCCATCCGCGCTTGGCTGGCTTTTTCGCGGGGAGAGCCGTTCTGGGACATTGCCATCGAACCCGGTCAATATTGCGAATGCGGCATAATATAAGATGAGGAGGCCCCTTGTGTTGAGAGCGAAAACAATTATGGTTCAGGGCACCGCCTCCGATGTGGGAAAAAGCGTGCTGACCGCGGCGCTTTGCCGCATTTTTTATCAAGACGGCTGGAGAGTGGCTCCGTACAAGTCGCAAAATATGGCGCTGAACTCCTATGTCACGGCTTGCGGCAAAGAAATCGGAAGAGCCCAAGGAATGCAGGCGGAAGCCTGCGGCATTGAGGCGACAACCGATATGAATCCGATATTGCTGAAGCCGACCCGCGATATGACCGCGCAAATCGTCGTTCATGGCGTGCCGCACGAGGAGATGAGCGCGCGCCGTTACCGCGAGGATTATTTGCCGCTTGCGGCGGGCATTGTCCGCGAAGCGCTGGACAGGCTCGGAGCGGCATACGATCTCGTTGTGATCGAGGGGGCCGGCAGTCCGGCTGAAATTAATCTGAAGAGCCGCGATATCGTCAATATGCGTGTAGCCGAATGGGCTGACGCTCCCGTTCTGCTGGCGGCGGATATCGACAGAGGGGGCGTATTTGCCGCCATTGTCGGTACCCTGGAGCTGTTGGAGCCGCACGAGCGAAGGAGAATCAAAGGTTTCCTCATCAATAAATTCCGCGGCGATCTCAGCTTGCTGCAGCCGGGGCTTGACTGGCTTGAACAGCGGACGGGCATTCCGGTGCTGGGTGTGATCCCGCATTTGGCCGGACTGGATATCGAAGCCGAAGATTCGGTTGTGCTTGATAAAAGAAGCCGCGGTCATAATGCGCGCAGCGCCGGCAAAGAACTGGATGTAGCCGTCATCCGCTTGCCGCGGATATCCAATTTTACGGATTTCGATCCGCTGGAATCCGAGCCGGATGTCGGCGTCCGGTTCGTGCAGGAGGCGTCCGACCTCGGAGAACCCGATATCGTCGTATTGCCGGGCTCCAAAAACACGTTGGAGGATTTAGCCCACCTGTACGACTCTGGGCTTGCCAGAGCGATTACAGAGGCTGTAGCGGGCGGCAGCAGACTGGTCGGCATATGCGGAGGGTATCAAATGCTCGGCGTCCGGTTAAAGGATCCTGAGCAGGTGGAATCGCTGCTGGAGGAAGTTGATGGTCTTGGGCTTCTCCCGCTGGAAACGACGTTTTACCGCCACAAAAAGACGGTGCGGGCCGCAGGCACGTCGGTCAGCCGCCATCGGCGCTGGCAGGAATGGCAGGGTGCTCCGATTGAAGGATACGAAATTCATATGGGGCAGACAACCTGGCTAACGCCGCAGGCCGCTCCGCTGTTTGAACTGAACGGCGGCACGGACGGTGCGATCTCGGAGGACGGGCTGGTGTGGGGAACCTACTTGCACGGCGTTTTTCATAACGATGCATTTCGCCGCAGCTGGCTGAACGAAGTGCGCAGCGCCAAAGGATTGCCCCCGGTAACCGAGGTTGTTTCGTTTCACAGCCGCAAGACGGCTGCGTTCGACCGTTTGGCCGACCATGTCCGCGCCCATGTGGATATGGCGAAGCTGTATGACATTATCGGTATGGGAGCCGTAAAAACGTCCCTTTAATGCTGACAAAAGACACCGTATCGGTGTCTTTTGTTAAGGTGTCTTTTGTCAAAATGTCTCTTAACGCGCTGCGAGCACGTCGCAAAACGCTTTGGCGTATGGGGGCAGATCCGGCGGCCGGCGGCTTGACACAAGGTTGCCGTCGATCACAACTGCCTCGTCGAGCCAAGTGGCCCCGGCATTTTCCATATCGTCGCGAATGCCAGGGGTCGAAGTGACGGTGCGGCCCGCTAAAATTTTGGCGGAAATCAGCACCCAGCCGGCATGGCAAATTTGCCCGATCGGTTTGTTTGCTTCGTTCATCCGTCTGACAAAATCAAGTACCTCCGGGTAACGTCGCAGCTTGTCGGGAGCCCAACCTCCGGGCACCAGAACGCCGTCGAAGTCGCCCGCATCATAGTCGCCAAACGCTCCGTCCGCTTGTGCGGGCACGCCGTATTTGCCGTGGTAAACGGCGCCCTTCTTAGCGCCTGCCAGAACGACTTCGGCGCCTTCTTCCCGAACGCGGTATACCGGATACCAAAGCTCCAAATCCTCGAATTCTTCATCAATAAAACAAAGCACCCGTTTGCCGCTCAGTCTCATTTCTTTCGCTCCTTCTCAACGTGGCATTCATGTTGAGTCTATACAATGCAGCACGGTTTGTCGAGCTATTGCCGGCATGGCAGGAATAAGCAGCGGGGAAAACTTGCATTTGCCGCTCTATCAAGCTTAAAATATGAAAAAAATGCATTGCTGCACAAGCGGTGCAAAGGCTTATATCGCGGATATCTCCACAAATTGTGCGATTTCCGAGGAAAATGGCCTGAATACTTTAAGAGAGTGGGTGTTTTCAAATTGAGACGGACACGGAAATCCGGTTTTCTCCGTTTGCTTCCTTGTTTGATCTGGATGGGGATTATCTTCGCTTTATCCTCGCGGACGGGAGACGATCTGGATAACTGGCTGCCTTTTTTACAGCAATACATTCCGTGGATTCAGAGCTTTGACTTCGGACATTTTATTTTGTATTTTGTGCTTGCTTTGACGTTCGCCTGGCTGCGCGGGCCAAGGACGCTTGGCTTCGGGTGGAAGCTGTTGTCGGTGACGCTGTGTGTGCTGTATGGGCTAACGGACGAATTTCACCAGTGGTTTGTACCCGGCCGCACCGCAGATATTATGGATCTCCTTAATGATGGAATCGGCGCGGCGCTGGCTATGCTTTTCCTGTCTATTCCTGCGGTAAGCCGGCTTTATCATAGACTGTCCGGTGCTAAATATTACTAGTCTGCTAGCGGCAGGAGTTTGCCCCCAAAAGCAGAATACTTACACTATTGAAGGATAGAAGGCCGTGGGCGTTGGTTAAAGGAGCTGACAGAATTGCAGAAGGCTTGTAAGTGTGGGGGGAAAATGATGTTCCGGCTGCGGACCGTCATTTATCAAAGTAATGTGGAGATTGAGAATGTGCCGATTTTTTCGTGCAATTCATGTCAAAAAAGCGAGGTGTTCGCAGAGGTGAAGCCGGAGCTTACGAGCCTGATCGGCAAGCTCGGGAGCAAACCGGACAAGCGGCAGCTGTTATTTGACGAATATAGCGAAATTGCGCATCTGATGATGAGAGCGTCGGACAAGAAGCTCCTGGCCTCGTCTCTCGAATCGATCATCCAGGAACGTATTAATGAACTGCTCGATCTGCTGTTGATTGCAAAATCGCTGGATGACGAGGCGTGGATCGCCGATGTGCGCGGGAGATTATCGCAGCTGGCGAAAAATCACATCTCTGTAAACGATTTCTCGTAACGCCGCGGATTCAAAAGCGCAGGCCAACTCTCTCGCGGGGGTTGGCTTTTTTGGTTTATATTTGATACTATAAGGTTATGAAAACTTGTTTTCATTGAAAAGGCGGCTCATATGTCGTATGATGAAACCAAGGCACACAAGTTCGCATTTTAATATATTGGAGAGAATGACCGTGACCGTTACCATTTATGATGTAGCCCGAGAAGCAGGAGTTTCCATGGCAACCGTTTCGCGTGTTGTCAACAACAACCCGAACGTCAAACCGCAAACCCGGAAGAAAGTATTCGAAGCTATCGAGCGTCTTGGGTACCGTCCGAATGCGGTGGCACGGGGACTTGCCAGCAAGAAGACGACAACTGTAGGAGTCGTTATCCCCGATATTTCCAATTCCATCTTTTCTGAAGTTGCCAGAGGGATTGAAGATATCGCCAACATGTACCATTACAACATTATTTTATGCAACGCCGACAAGAGGAAAGAAAAGGAAATTAGAGTTATCAACACACTGCTGGAGAAGCAAGTGGACGGACTGCTCTTTATGGGCGGGGCTGTGACGGAAGAACATATTCAGGCGTTCAAAACCTCCTCCGTACCGATCGTATTATGCGCGACGGCGGATGAGAATAACACAATTCCATCGGTCGACATCGATCATGAGAAGGCCGCTTACGACGCCGTGCAGGTGCTGATTCAAAACGGCCACCGCAGCATTGCGATGATCAGCGGCTCGCTGCAGGATCCGGCCAACGGATACGCGCGTTATCAAGGATACAAAAAAGCTTTGGAAGAAGCGGGCATTGCGCTTTCCGAAGATTTGGTCAGAGTCGGCAACTACCGTTACGAATCAGGCAGCGAAGCGACGAAATATTTCCTCGAATTGCCGCAAAGGCCATCGGCTATTTTTGCAGCGACCGACGAAATGGCAATCGGAGCGATCCATACGCTGCAGGACAACGGTTTGCGTGTGCCGGAAGATGTTTCCGTCATCAGCGTGGACAATATTCGCATGGCGTCGATGGTACGCCCGACATTGACGACAGTCGCTCAGCCGATGTACGACATCGGAGCGGTTTCGATGAGATTGCTCACGAAGCTGATGAACAAAGAAACCAAGGAAGGCGATTTGACGCAAGTCATTTTGCCGCACGAAGTTATTCAAAGAAATTCGGTGGCTCATGTATAATGAGCCTTTTTTCTTTTTATTGACCCTATAAGTAGAACCAATGATTTGGAAGTCCGTTTCCGGCGTGCTGGGTCATGGTATGCATAATGGGGCTTACTTCAGACGAGAGGGGGGTTCGGGTTATGGCTTTGCGTAAAATCGGCCTGATCGGCGCGATGAAAGAAGAAATCGAAATGTTTCACAACAAGTTGACCGAGACCGTTGAAACGACCAAAGCGGGCATTGCGTTTACGGAAGGGCTGTTTTACGGCAAAAACGTCGTGCTTTGCAAGTCCGGAGTCGGCAAAGTAAATGCAGCGGTGACTACGCAAATTTTGATCGATACGTTCCAAGTCGATGCCGTCTTGTTTACCGGCGTAGCCGGAGCGCTTGATCCGTCGCTGAATATTGGCGACATCGTGGTCTCCACGGAATGCATGCACCACGACATGGATGTGACGGCGCTTGGTTTTCCGAGAGGAACGATACCTTACGAAGCAACATCGGTTTTCGCTGCAGACCGCCAATTGGCGGATCTGGCGTTTGCATCGGCGGAAAAGCTTGCCGTAGGCAAGGCGCTGCGGGGGAGGGTGCTGTCGGGGGATCAATTCATTGCTGACCGCGGAATCGTAAGCCGCCTTTATGAAGAGCTTGGAGGCAGCTGTACCGAAATGGAAGGAGCCGCAGTCGCACAGGCATGTGTAATGAACGGCGTGCCTTATGTCGTCATCCGTTCCATGTCGGACAAGGCCGACGGTTCGGCGCATGTGAACTTTGCCGAGTTCACCGTGCTTGCCGCGGACAATTCGTATCAGATCGTCGAAGACATGGTTCAGAAATTGTAACGCTTGCAGAAAGCGGCGCCGCTTATTTCACATAAAGCAGCGCCACTTCTTTAATTTGGTTGTTTGTTTCGGTTATAACCTGACGTCTGGGCATCGGTGTCCAGGCGTTTTTGTCATCCAGCCAGGTAGCTGGCAAAGGGACGGGACTTTCGCTTTGCCAGCGTTCAAGCCAGTCTGCAGGCAGCTGCAGCTGCGGATCGCTGCTAAGCCGGGCAATCATCGGATCGTTGTTCATTTCCAGCCACAGCAAACTCCAGGCGCGCGGGACGACACGCCATATATCGTATCCGCCGCCGCCTAAGGCGACCCAGCGTCCGCCACAGTGTTCGTGCGCCAAGCGGTGAATGGCCGCAGGCATCGCTTTATAAATATCCATGCTGCAGTGAATATGCGCAAGCGGATCCAGCGCATGAGCGTCACAGCCATGCTGGGACACTATAATGTCCGGCTTGAAGTGGCGCACGACTCGTTCCAGCATTTCGTCAAAGCAGTCCAGCCATGAAGCGTCTTCGGTATAAGGCTCCACGGGCATATTGATCGAAGTGCCAAATGCGGTGCCTTCGCCCCGTTCGGCTACACTGCCGGTCCCCGGAAATAAGTATTTGCCCGTCTCATGGATTGAGAACGTACATACCTTCGGCTCGGAATAAAACAGCCACTGCACGCCGTCTCCGTGATGCACGTCCGTATCGACATAAAGCACTCTCACATCATATTTGTCGTGAATATGGGCGATTGCCGCAGCTGCGTCGTTGTATACGCAAAAACCGGAGCCTTTGCTCTGCATCGCATGATGCAGCCCGCCTCCCAAATGCAAGGCATGATCGGTTCGGCCGGACATGACCGCCTCGGCAGCGGCGATCGAGCCGCCGACGACCAAGGAAGTCGCTTCATGCATATTTGGGAAAAAAGGCGTATCTTCGGTATCCAGTCCGAATTTGCCGGCTTGGGCGATCCAAAGCGGGTCCGGGGACGGGCTGCTTAGCGCCTTCACAGCCTGAACGTAAGCGTCGCCATGAATCCGCAGCAATTGGGTTTCAGCGGCTGCAACGGGAGCCATGACGGCGCTTTCCGGCAAAGCCCCGACGCGCTGCAGCAAGTCGACCGTCATGACCAGACGTTTTTGATTAAACGGATGATCGTCGTTAAACTTGTATGTAGTTTCTTGGCCGTCGTATATAAATAATGGCTTCTTCATCATAACCTCCTGCGGTGCTGTTCCTTAGTACATGAAACGCTGGCGGAACCTCACCCGATCGAACTGTTCGACGGAAGACAGCGGGACGCGCTTGCCGATCTTCACCATCAGGCAGTTGGCCGGATGGGAGCATATTTCAGGATCGTCGGTGGCAAACCAGACCATATCTACGCATTTCATCAGCTTCTCCATCATTTTACGGTAATCCCATACGTTGAGACCGCTTTTCTCCAAATCCCAGTGCCAGTAATATTCCGTCGTAAATATAATATAATTCTCCATCTGGTCGTCTGTAAATGCAAGCTGAATCATACGTTTTCCCAAGCCAAGCCCTCTGTAGTCGTCAGCAACTTCGATAGCGCCCAATTCGACCAAATCCAGCATTCCGCCTTCCGACCAGCGTTCCAGTTCGTCCGGATAATGAAACGTGACATAACCGATAATCTGATTGCCAAGCCGTGATAAAATAATGCGGCCCTCGGGAAGCTCGGAAATTTCCACAAGTGCTTGCAATTGTTCGCGAGGCCGACGAAAGGCATCCAAATCGGGGTGCATGTCGAGCGTTTTCAAGTGAGCGGCGGCAACAGGTCCCTCAACTACAATCTCGGTCTGCTGATACGGTACGGCTTCAAGGTGGTAAATTTTCAAATGTTCCATAAACAGGGCCCCCTTCCTAGCCATTACTATACTACTTTATCAAATATAGGGCAGCGAGAAAAGCGATAGTCGAACACCAGCGACTATGTTATAATAATGTTGGTAAAAATACGAGATAGCTGTTCCTATGAACGAAGTGAAAGCGTTTTAGCATCGGTGCGGCTTGCTTATGCCGCCGCCGCATTATCCCGCAGGAGGTTTTTTTCCATGGATCACAATAATATTGAAACGATTCCACCCGTAGCCGCTACACCCAACATGAAAAGTTATGAAGAAGAACGCGCTGGTTTTCAATGGGCCGATGTCGAAAAGCAATTTTCTTGGGTCTCAACGGGAAACGTCAATATGGCTTATGAGGCGATAGACCGTCATGCGGATTCCGACCTCCGCGATAAAGTTGCGTTATACTACAGCGATGACCGCCGTGATGAACAATATACGTTTTTGGACATGAAGCTGAACTCGAACAAGTTCGGCAATGTTTTGCGTAAGCTCGGAGTCGGAAAAGGCGAGCGGATGTTTATTTTTATGCCGCGTACCCCTGAACTTTATTTTGCATTGCTCGGAGCGATCAAGGTAGGCGCGATCGTAGGACCGTTGTTCGAAGCGTTTATGGAGACGGCGGTAAGGGATCGCCTTCAGGACAGCTCGGCGTCAGCCATCATTACGACCCCGGCGCTGCTGCCGCGTATTCCCGTTAACGAACTGCCCGACTTAAAGCACATTATCGTTGTTGGCGAAAATGTCGAAGCGCAGGGAGCGATCGTTGACTTCCATAAAGAGATGGCAAGCGCCTCCGATCAGCTGGATGTCGAGTGGGTGGATCGCGAGGACGGTTTGATCCTTCATTACACTTCCGGTTCAACCGGCAAACCGAAGGGCGTTTTCCATGTTCATAACGCAATGATTCAGCATTATTATACGGGCAAAGTCGTTCTTGATTTGAAAGAAAGCGATGTGTACTGGTGTACGGCCGATCCGGGCTGGGTAACCGGAACATCGTACGGTATTTTTGCGCCATGGCTGAATGGGGCTACAAATGTGGTTCGCGGCGGCAGATTTAGCCCGCAGGACTGGTATAACACGATTCAAAAATATAAAGTAACGGTATGGTACAGCGCTCCGACGGCATTCCGCATGCTGATGGGGGCGGGGGACGACACGGTGAAGCAGTTCGATCTTACTTCGCTGCGCCATGTGCTAAGCGTCGGCGAACCGCTGAATCCGGAAGTCATTCGTTGGGGGCACAAAGTGTACGGCCAGCGCATTCACGATACATGGTGGATGACGGAGACCGGGGGCCATCTGATCTGTAATTATCCGGCGATGACGATCCGCCCGGGTTCGATGGGCAAGCCGATTCCCGGTGTGGAAGCGGCGATTCTTGATGATGCAGGCAATGTGCTGCCGCCGTATCGTATGGGCAACTTGGCGATCAAGACCCCTTGGCCTTCGATGATGCGCAAAATCTGGAATAATCCGGCTAAATACGAAGAATATATGCGTATTCCGGGCTGGTACGTTTCAGGGGACTCCGCCTACATGGACGAAGACGGTTATTTCTGGTTCCAAGGCCGCGTGGACGATGTCATTAATACGGCGGGCGAACGGGTTGGTCCTTTTGAAGTGGAAAGCAAGCTGGTCGAACATCCGGCCGTTGCGGAAGCGGGAGTCATCGGTAAACCGGATCCGATGCGCGGCGAAATCATTAAAGCTTTCATCGCTTTGCGCGAAGGCTACACCGCGTCCGAGGAGCTTAAAGCGGATATCGCCAAATTCGTCAAAGTCGGCTTGTCGGCTCATGCCGCGCCGCGGGAAATCGAATTTAAAGATAAACTGCCAAAAACACGCAGCGGTAAAATCATGCGCCGTGTCCTGAAAGCGTGGGAACTGAACTTACCGACGGGCGACTTGTCGACCATCGAAGATTAATCAACGGAAGATTAATCTGCTGAAGATGAAGTAGCAACAGAAGCACATAATAGCGCACGGAACGAGGGCTGCCTTCCAACGAGGGCAGCTCTTTTTTGAATCGTTAAGAGATGTTATGTGAATGCCATCTATATAAATTGAATAAATGACTTGGAAGCCCGTTCCGTTCCGAAAGGGATTATTTTGCCGCTTCAGACAGCTTGTTTTGAATTCCTTTTATTGAATAGGTCTGCGGATTGCAGGAATTCAAAGTCAAAACTCGCCGGCAAAACAATTCCCTTTCTCCACTGCACTCTGTTCTTTCTGGAAGTTCTTTTGTTCAATTTATATAGTTTTATTGCAATTCCTTACAGTACGCAAAAGAACCTTAAAGTCTGCTGTGAAGCTGACTTCAAGGTTCTTTATATGTCTGGTTATTAATATCTGTTCCTTTGTAAGCTGGCTGATTCCCGTTAGTTACTTCGTGAATTTAACGACGGAAGAAGGCTTGGATTCTCCCGCATCGTTGACGGCCGTCACTTGATAGAAGCCGTTATACGAGACGGAATAATAATTGAACTCAAGGGCTTCCGTAGCTTCACCTAACTTCGTAAAGGCACCCGTATCTTTGTCGTTAAAATAGACGACGTATTTCTTTACCTTGTCTTTAGCTTCATTAGGGTTCCAGGTGAGCTGTATGCCTGCGCCTACAGCATGTACGCTGAACCCCGCCGGTGCTGCGGGAGGCGCTTTAGGCGGTTCTTTGTCGACGGCAGACGGTTGAACCGGCGTAGGCAGTCCATCCTTCTTATCGGTGCCGTTATTTCCTGTGGTTCCGTTGTTTCCGTTAATTCCATTATTGCCGGTGCTGCCATTGTTGTTCGGATTGCTCGGATCACCTGGTTTGCCCGGAATAGCTGGCGTATCCCCAGGTGTTAAGAACAACGGATCGACGGAAGAACCGTCCGTATAAGATGCCTTGCTTGGCACGGATTCATTGCCGGCTACATCAACTGCAGTTACATAATATCCGTATATTCCCGCGCCGGAAATTGGATCGGTTAGTTTCGCTTCCTGATCGGCTTTAATAGATTGGCCCGTCAATACTTGGAAGTTCTCGTGGTTGCTTGAACGATAGATCCGGTAACCAACTACATCTTCGCTTCCGCTGGCCTGAAAGGTCAGCGTATTGCTGTTGCCGCTGCGGGTAACGACCACAGTTGTCGGAGGCGCCGGAGGTTTGCCGTCGTCTGTACGCGGATCTTCCTCTGTAGGCGCATCGTCTTCGTAATCGGTCGGTTTGTAGCGGTCGATCGAACGGCGGCGGTCCGGAGGCAGTTTGCCTTGAATTTCAGATATTTCTTTCAGCAGTGAACTGACGGACTTCTCACGGCGCACGACGGTTCTTTCATCAACAAATTCCGCAGGAGTTGTCTGCTTGGCGATATAGTTGATGTCATTGTAGCTAATGATTGGCAGCTTCACGTACATATTGTCTTCTTCCGTAGGAATGAAGTTTTTATTGAAGATATCCGTCACCAGCTTGCGGGCTTTGGTTGTTGCTTCGCTTGGCAGCTTGCCGGATACGCTGGACACTGTCATGTCCACGATACCGGGAGGCCGCACAAATTTCTTAGTTTCGAACAAATCCGGCTGCTTATTGATGGCGGCATCCATCGCGAGCGCCCAAATGTCTTTGGCGCGGTTGGTGCCTCCGGTTGCTTTGCTCAGCTTGTAGACCGGAGAATCATATCCGATCCATACGCCCATCGTAATATCCGGCGAGTAGCCCATAAACCAAGCATCGGCGTCATCTTGCGTCGAACCGGTCTTGCCGACGACAGGAACTTTCCCGTAATGTTTAAATTTGCTCATGATGTCGGTCGCCGTACCGGATGTAATGACGGTTCTCATCATATCGGTCATGATGTAAGCCGTTTCTTCGGAGAAAGCGATGGTCGGCTTATTGTCGTGTTCGTATACGATTTTTCCGTTGGTGTCCGTTATTTTGCGGATGATATAAGGTTCGTTAAAGACGCCTTTATTGGAGATGGCAGCATACGCGCCAGTGAGCTCTTTTACCGAAACCCCATACTTCAGACCGCCGATAACACCCGTTTGTGCAACATAATCGTCTTTGGTAATGGAAGTGATGCCGAGTTTTTTGGCGAATTCCCATGCTTCCTTAATGCCCACAACATCCAAAAACAGCTTGATCGCCGGAATGTTGTAGGATTGGTTTAATGCGCGTCTTGCCGTAATGAGGCCGTGAAACCCTTCATCCCAGTTTTCGGGGATATGGTATCCAACCTTTGTCCCATCTTTTAAAATGACGGGCACATCGTCGATAATCGAGGCCGGGCCGATTGCTCCCTTATCGATTGCCGGGAGATACGCTGCAATCGGCTTCATGGTCGAGCCGGGCTGCCGCAGCGATTGCGTCGCGTGATTCAACTGCTGCTGATAGAAGTTGCGGCCTTCGATCATGCCCAGAATGGCGCCGGTTTTACTGTCGATCATAATTCCGCCGACCTGTTCCGGGCCCTTGGCAGGGTTTTTCGGGTCGTCAGGCGAGAATAACTTGGAATTATCGGCAATTTCTCTGAACGAATCGTAAATCGGCTTATCGATTGTCGTATAGATCCGGTAACCGCCACGCAGCAATTGCGCTTGGGCATTTTTGAGCGCTTCGTTATACTTCTCCGGAGAAGCTTGTGGATCAAGCTTGGGATCCTGAGCTTTAAGCAGTGCTTTGGAGGCTTCTTTCTCCACTTCCATCATCAGATAAGGATACGTCGAGTATGCTTTTTCCTCCGACGGGGCAAGCGATTGCTTTAAATCGAATTGAAGCGCGTCCTGATACTGCTGCTGATTGATTCTGCCTTCTTCCAACATCCGTCTCAGTACGAGCTGCTGCCTTGTGGAGGCCCGCTTAAAAGCGGCTCCGTCAAATTCGCCTTTGCTCGTAAAAGCGGAGTAATTGCTCGGCTGCTGCGGCAGTCCGGCCAAATAAGCGGCTTGGGCGGTGTTCAGCTCCTTCAGATCGTCAATGTTGAAAATCCCTTTTGCTGCCGCTTTAATGCCATACAAGTTATATCCGGATGAACCGTTTCCATAAGGAATCTTATTTAAGTAGGCCAGCAAAATTTCGTCCTTGGACATCAGGCGTTCCATCCGCAAGGCAAGAAACAGCTCTTTGGCTTTACGGCTGTCTTCCTTGTCCAGCGTCAGATACACTCTTCGCGCGAGCTGTTGTGTAATCGTGCTGCCGCCGGTTTGTATCGGCTTGTGCAAGATTTTTTGATAAACGGCACGCAGCGTTGCCTTCATGTCGATGCCGTGGTGAGTGTAGAAATCGTTGTCTTCAATGGAAAAGACGGCGTCGATGATCGACTGCGGGATATCCTGAAGATCGGCCAGACGGCGGTCTTCCTCCGAGCGAAGCTGGCCCACGACAGTATCATCGTTAAAATATACGAATCCGGTAATGGCGTTTTCGTTCATTTTGGCAACCATTTCTTCTTTCGTACGGACCGGCTCGTCCTTTACCATGGATGCTACATATCCGGCGGCGACCCCTCCTCCAAGTACTGCAGCGACGAATCCGGCAATAATCAGCCATTTGATACTATGGTATGTATACCTTAGAAGCAGCAGGGCAATCTGTTTTTTGGTTTTTGACCGTTTTTTCTGATTCTCCTGATTTTCCTGTTTTTCCATTCCCAAAAGTTCCTCCCATCCGCTCCCATTATAACATAAAGCCCGTTTGATGCACATGTGCGTTCCCGCTTGCGGCAAGAAGATTTGCGTTGCGTCACTTGTTTGACAACTTTGGTCCGGTATGGTATAAACGTTTTGGATTCTAATCTCATATGGATTAAAGCGTTGATGGACATCAGTAACCCGCAAGACGATTGTTGCAGAGAGCCGGCGGAGGGTGCAAGCCGGTACAAGCTTGAAGGGTGAATTACCGTCCGGAGCAGCGAAAGCGAAAGCGTTATTCGCGGTATGAACCGCAGCAAGTAGCTTTTTGCCGGGAGCAGCCCGTTACGAGCAATGAAGTGAAAACATGCACATTTCCCCGTTTACGCGGCGGATTGCTGTTTTAATTAGGGTGGTACCGCGAGTGAGGCCTTCTCGTCCCTTTGTGACGGAAGGCTTTTTTGCTGCAATTTTTAAACTGAAGGAGAAGATGAACACAATGAACATTTTGCAGGATCTTGAATTTCGCGGCTTGATTCATCAAGCGACGGACAGGGAAGGTCTCGAAAAAAAGCTGAGCGAAGAACGCGTGACCTTGTATGTCGGATTCGACCCGACCGCAGACAGCTTGCATATCGGCAGCCTGCTGCCCATCTTGTGCTTAAGAAGGTTCCAGCAGGCGGGGCATATTCCGATTGCGCTGGTGGGCGGCGGTACCGGCTTAATCGGTGATCCGAGCGGGAAAGCCAACGAACGGACGCTGAATTCGAAAGACATCGTCGACGAGTGGACGGAGAAGCTGAGAAAGCAGTTATCGCGTTTTCTCGATTTTGATGCTGCGGGAAACCCGGCGCAAACGGCCAACAACTACGATTGGATCGGTTCGTTAAACGTCATCGATTTTCTCCGCGATGTTGGCAAATATTTCTCCGTGAACTATATGCTGGCCAAAGATTCGGTTGATTCCCGGCTGGAGAAGGGGATCTCGTTTACGGAGTTTAGCTATCTGATTTTGCAAGCATATGATTTCTACAAGCTTAACCAAGAAAGAGGTTGTTCGCTGCAGCTCGGCGGAAGCGATCAGTGGGGCAACATTACCGCGGGCCTGGAGTTGATGGGTCGTACGAACGGGGCGAAAGCGTACGGATTGACCTTGCCGCTGGTTACCAAAAGCGACGGAACGAAGTTCGGCAAAACCGAGTCCGGTACGATCTGGCTGGACGCCGCCAAAACATCGCCGTACCAGTTCTATCAATTCTGGATTAATACGGATGACAGCGATGCCGTCAAGTTCCTGAAATATTTTACATTCTTAAATGAGGCGGAAATCGCCGAATTGGAACAGAAGCTGAAGGATCAGCCGGAAAAACGGGAGGCGCAGCGCCAGCTCGCCAAAGAAGTGACCGAGCTCGTACACGGAACCGAGGCGAGAATTAGCGCGGAAAATATTACTGCGGCGTTATTCAGCGGCGACGTGACGCAATTGACCCAGCAGGAGATGGAGGAAGCGTTCAAGGACGTTTTGTCCGTGGAAGTGCAGCAAAGCGAGATTCCGCTGATCGATTTGCTGTTGGAAGTGAAGGCGGCGCCTTCGAAGCGCCAGGCGCGCCAGGATATCGAAAGCGGGGCCGTCTATATCAATGGGGAGCGGACCAGCGGCTTGGATAAAGTTATTACCGAAGCGGATCGCCTTCATGGTAAATACGTGGTCGTCCGCCGCGGCAAGAAAAATTATTATTTGGCTAAGTTTGATTGATCCCCCTCAATCCCCCAAGGGGGACTCCCGGGCGTTCAGGCACCCCGGGACCCCGCACGGTAGAGCGGCTATGTGCCTCGAGCCCGCGCCAGTCGTGCCGCTTATCGCTGACGCTTAAGCTGGCACTCCGCGCTTAACGGTGGGCGGAGTGATGCGTGGAGCGGCTGTGTGCCTCGGGCTCGCGCGAATGGTGAGCCCTTGCTGTCGCTTCGCTTAGCATTGGGCTCACCCGCGCCTTTTGTTCGTGGGTATGCAGCCCCCTCAATCCCCCAAGGGGGACTCCCGGGCGTTCAGGCACCCCGGGACCCCGCACGGTGGAGCGGCTATGTGCCTCGAGCCCGCGCCAGTCGTGCCGCTTATCGCTGACGCTTAAGCTGGCACTCCGCGCTTAACGGTGGGCGGGGTGATGCGTGGAGCGGCTGTGTGCCTCGGGCTCGCGCGAATGGTGAGCCCTTGCTGTCGCTTCGCTTAGCATTGGGCTCACCCGCGCCTTTTGTTCGCACGAGCGCATACTTACTCAAAAGTACACCCAAAACTACAACCAACAAAAAAGCCTTGGCTTCGCTTTTCAGCGGGCCAAGGCTTTTTAATATTAACGGCTGTAAAACTCGACGATTTGTTTTTCGTCGATTTCTTGAGGAAGCTCAGCGCGCTCCGGCAAACGGATGAATTTGCCTTCCATGGAGCTGTCGGAGAATTCCAGGTAAGCCGGCAAGTAGTTGCGGTTAGCAAGAGCTTCTTTAACGGAACCTTGGTTGCGGCTTCTTTCGCGCAAGCTGATAACGTCGCCTGTGCTAACAAGGTAAGAAGCGATATCCACTTTTTTACCGTTAACAGTCACGTGACCGTGAGCTACGAGCTGACGAGCGCCCGCACGGGAGTTAGCCAGACCCAAACGGTATACAAGGTTGTCCAGACGGCTTTCAAGCAAAATCATGAAGTTTTCGCCGGCGATACCTTGCATATGGGAAGCTTTGTCGAACAGGTTGCGGAATTGTTTTTCGTTCAAGCCGTACATATGGCGAAGTTTTTGTTTTTCTTGCAATTGAACGCCGTAGCCGCTCAATTTTTTGCGTTGTCCTGGACCGTGTTGTCCTGGAGGGAAAGGACGTTTCAAATCTTTGCCGTTTCCGCTCAGGGAAATGCCGAGGCGGCGGCTTAACTTAAATTTAGGACCTGTGTAGCGTGCCATGTATAAACTTGCTCCTTTTTAGTTGGTTTTGGTTTTGTAATGACTCGGGTGAAGCATGTGCTCGATTGTCCAACGGCTTAGCCGATCATCCGGGAAAGTTCAGCCGCTGTCCCGGTGCGGACAAATCAGTGAGGGTGACACAGGCTTCCACCAAACATACTCCTGCATAATGCTTTGGAGGATGTTTATTCTCGACTTCTAATTTTATAAGATGAACTTAGGCATTGTCAAGTAAAATGCTCCAATGATTAAATGCTTTTTTGGACGAGTGAAGTTCTGTGATCATGAATATTTTAAGTATGTTTGAATACGATAATTATAGTGCAACTTTTATAGTTTCATAGTATCATTAATATTAACATATTTTGGGCGTAAATTTTTGATGTTGAAAAGAGGCTGCCGGATGGGCGAACTCGAGCGATCGATTTTTAATAAACATGAGGACCGCTCCCAAATCCAGGACACTTTAGCAACAGAGGTCTTAAACGGGCTGCAGCCTGAGATGGCGGTTGAAGCGTTTGAATTGTGCATCACCAAACTGCCGGATATGCTTGTGCACGATTACAGCATGTTGATCTTATGCGATTCCGCTGGTAAGCGACTTGTTTATCACCTGGTCAATAATTCCCATGATGATTCCGTGCTGCTGAGATGCGAAGATTGGGGCGTCGCGACAATCGGCCGGAACGCCGCATCGGTGAGTTTGGAAACGGCCGAACCGGCCGTTGTTGCATTTCATGAGCACGGATCGGAACGTCTCGCGAATATGCAATCGTGTGCAGCGCCTATCGTCCAAAACGGCACACTTGAAGCCGTGTTATTGATAATAACGCATAAGAAGACCGGGCGGGAGCAGCTGATCGGCGGGCTGGAGAATGTTAAAGCGCTGTTTTTATGCTGTTTGGAACTCGCTCAGGAACGAAAGCGCAGCCGTGAGCTGACAACGCTTCATGAGTCGAGTTATTTGGATGCCGGCAAACGCGATTTGCTGTTTCAGACTGCCAAAAAACTGCTTTCCCTGATTGATGTGGATCACGTGCTGACGGAAATGATCGACAATGTGAAAAAGCTGTACCCTTCCGCGCAGGTCGATTTGTTTCTGACGCAAGATAAACATAACTCCAAGCTTCCGGTGAAGCCGCTTAATTTCTCCAGAGCGGGGGACGACATCTGCACCCGCTCTTTTATGGAAGGGCAGCTTCTTTACGAAATGAGCGAGGCGGGAGGAATCGCCGGAGGGAGCGCTGTTGCCGCCACCATCGCCGCACCGCTGACAGGGAAGCAGGGGGTGTACGGCGTATTGCGTCTTGGGTTAACCACGGACATGCTCGATTCGACGGACATTCAGCTGATTTCGATGCTGGCGGATACGGCGGGAACCGCATTTGAGAATGCGATTCTTTACGAGCAATCGAACCTGCTTGTCGGCGAGTTGCGGCTGATTAACGAAATAACCAAACGCCTGAACCAGAGCTTGAGGTTAAACGAAATTTTTAATTTCGCGATGTCCGAGCTTATTCAAATATTCGGGGCGGATTTTTGCTGTATTTTGCAGCTGGACAAGGAAAATGAAAGGCTGGTCGTACAAGCCAGCAATCTTCCGGCGTTGTTCAACGAGATTTTCAAGATGGACTATGGCTTCTCCGGCATCGTTTATGCCACCAAGGAGCCGATTATCATATCGGATTATTGGACCAATCCGAAGGTCACTTCCAAACTGATGGAGGTAACCAACGCCCGCTCGCTGCTGGCTTCCCCGATTATGGTGAACGGCGACGTAGTGGGTGTCGTGCTGGTCGCTCACAGCAAGCCGCATTTCTTCTCGTACGATAACTACAAGCTGCTTCAGGTGCTGAGCGGTCATGTAGGTCTGGCCATCACAAACGCTTCGCTGCATGCCGAAGTGCGGCGTATGGTCATCACCGACAATTTGACCGGCATGTATGTAAGGCATTATTTAGACGAGCAAGTCAGCGTGCATCAGAAAAAAGATTTCTGCGGATCGTTGATCCTTGTCGACATCGATCATTTTAAACGCGTCAACGATACGTACGGTCATCAGATCGGCGACAAAATTTTGATTCAGGTGAGTCAAATCATGAAGTCGAGCATTCGCGAAAGCGATATTGCCGCCAGGTGGGGCGGGGAAGAGCTGGCGATTTATTTGCCGGGCGTGACAATCGAACAGACGGTCCGTATTGCAGAACGCATCCGGACCCGGGTTCATACGGAAACCGATCCTCAGGTGACCGTATCCTGCGGCGTCTCCGAGTGGAATTGGCAGGACGACAAGATCAGCGTGGAAACGTTGTTTTACAAGGCCGATATGGCTTTGTACGAAGCGAAAAACAGCGGGCGCAATCAAATCAAAGTAGGCTGACGGACGGGCTAGGCGACGTTCGTTTTTTTATGCCGTTTTTGCAAAAGATATGCTTCTGCATAACCGTTCCGCACCCCGGAAACCCTAACCACAGAAAGGGCGGGGACATGACATGAACATACGACGGTTTGTTGCTGCAGGGTGGCTGGGAATGGGGCTAATGGCCTTCTGCCCGGGCTGCAGCTACGATGGCGGGCAAAACGGCGAGCAGCTGCTGCAAACATCCGTAGCCGCGCTAACCGGCAAGAGCAACTTTGCTTTCAGCGGCGTTTCGGAAGTCAGCACGCAAGGCAGCCCGGCCACCAAAACGTTAAGTTTTGAAGGCGTCTTAGCGGGGCAGAACCAGCTTTACATAAGACAAACCGATTCCGGAGCCGGGACAGGAATTGCCGCCGCGGGTGCAAGCGGAGCTACAGGAATCATGTACAGCAGGGCGGAGAACCAATGGGTGGAGGCCAAAAACGCTCCCGGACTGCAATCCACGTTATTAAAGCAGTGGAATCCTCTGAACAAGCTTGAGCAGCTTAATCAATCGAATAAAACGGTAAAAAGGGATACGACACACGCGGCCCAGGCCGGCGAAACGGTGCTGCAAATCACGTTGGCTCCTGAAGATATGAAACGGTTCATCGCCGACGATTTGCGAGAACAGCAAAGTCGTATCAGCGTGGAGGAGCAAATCAAGCAAGCGCAAGCGGGAGGCGCACTGAGCGATGCCGCCTTGGAGACGCTGCGCAAGAAGCTGACGGAGACGCTGCAGGCTTCGCAGGCGGAATTTGAACAGATGCTAACGACGCTTACAGCGGACGGTAGCTATTACTTGTGGGTTAACCGCAGCAGCAAGCTGCCAAGCAAGCTGGTCATCGAAACCAACCTGGTCTACAACCTGCAAGGAGCTGCCAAACAAGAGAAGGTGACGGCCAGTTACGATTTTAAAGATTACGAAAAACAACCGTTCATCCCTCAGCAATGAGGGTTTTTTTGTGTTACAATAAGTTAGATATCGGCAAGGAGGGAATAGGGATTGTCCACTTTAGACAAACATAAGCTTGTAAGAGCGCTGTTGTACATACTGATTGCCGTCGTCGCCTGCTTTTTAATCTATAAGATATTTTTTACGCGGCACGGAGTCCGGATCACACATATGAACATCGAGCATTTAAGCGACACGCTGAAGGACTTGGGCACTCCGGGCAAGCTGATCGGGGTTTTGCTCGTTTATGTGCAGACAATCTTTCCTTTTGTGCCTTTTGTCGTCGTAGCGGCTGCCAACGTGGTGCTGTTCGGCTTTTGGGAAGGATTTATCATCAACTATGTCATGTCCTGTTTAGGAGCTATTTCCGCTTTTCTGGTTGCGCGTTATTACGCCTACAACTGGGTTAACCGCAAACTCGAGGGTAATGCGCTTGTGGGCGAGTTCAACAAGCGGCTTGAGAAAAACGGCTTTTTCTATATCGCGGTCAGCCGCGTCATTCCCGTCTTGCCATCGTTTGCGATCAATTTGGGCGCCGGCGTGATGAAAGTTTCCGTGCAAAATTTCATTTTCGGCACGATTATCGGCAAGTTTCCGATGATATATTTGGAAACGATGATCGGGCACGATTTATTTCATTTCCGGCAAAATAAAGACAGACTGCTCATTTTGCTTATCGTGTTTGTTGTGCTGATTTATTTAGGAAGCTTGTTCAAGAAAAAGCTGTCCGGCACTAAAAAATAAGGAGGATGTTCCCATGAGAGATCCGCGTCTTCAGCAGTTGGCCCGCAATATAGTCGGCTATTCCCTTGATGTGCAGCCAGGCGAGAAAGTATTGATTGAAATGATCGGCTCCGAGCGGGAAATTGTCCGTTGTTTAATTGAGGAAGTCTACGCCAGGGGAGGACAGCCGTTTATCGATTTGGCGGACCGCTCCGTGCTGGCAAGCTTGCTGCAGTCCGCGACCAAAGAGCAGATTGAATATTGGGCGCAAATCGATCTGAAACGGATGCAGGATATGGATTGTTATGTGGCGATTCGAGCCGGGGAGAATGCCAACGAGCTGGCCGACGTACCGGAAGAGCAGACGAAGCTGTACAACTTGTATTACCGCAAGCCGGTTCATCTGGAGCAGCGGGTGAAGCGAACCCGCTGGGTCGTCATGCGTTACCCGAACCCGTCCATGGCCCAGTCGGCCAATATGAGCACATCCAAGTTCGAAGATTTTTATTTTCAAGTGTGCAACCTGGATTATTCCAAGATGTCGGCGGCCATGGACCCGTTGCAGGAACTGATGAACCGTACCGACAAAGTGCGGATCGTAGGACCGGGTACGGACATCCGTTTTTCGATCAAAGGCATCGGTTCGGTTAAGTGCTGCGGCCGCCGCAATATCCCCGACGGGGAAGTGTATTCCGCGCCGGTGCGCGATTCGGTCAACGGAACGATTACGTATAATACGCCGTCTCTGCAATCGGGTTTCACCTTCGAACAAATCAGCTTCCGCTTCGAGAACGGGAAAATCGTGGAGGCAACCTGTAACGACACCGCACGGCTGAACGAGGTGCTGAATACGGATGAAGGGGCGAGGTATATCGGCGAATTCAGCCTTGGCTTTAACCCGTATATTTTATATCCGATGAAAGATACGTTGTTTGACGAAAAAATTGACGGCAGCTTGCATTTTACGCCGGGCCAGGCGTACGAAGCGGCCGACAACGGCAATCGCTCTTCCGTGCATTGGGATCTGGTGCTTATTCAAAGGCCGGAATTCGGCGGCGGCGAAATTTATTTTGACGATGTGCTGATCCGGAAAGACGGCCGGTTTATGATTCCCGAGCTGTTCCCGCTGAATCCGGAAAATTTGAAATAGAGCACTGTGTAATCAACGCCTGGTTGTAAAAAACTTTATAAAGGTTATTGCGTGTTAGCGTTTTCCAATGTATGATAATAAGCAAATGGCGACAAGCCTGGATGGTAAATATTGGAGGGATTTATAATGCCTAATGCTAACAATGCTGCAATCGTAGAAATTTCTCAAACTGCCAATAAGTTTAGATCTTCGATCGTACTGCAGTATGATAACAAGTATATCGATGTGAAAAGTATTCTCGGATTGTTTACAACACTGCTGACTACAAGCAGTTACGATCTGCACGTGCATGGTCCGGACGCTGATGAAGCGAAGAAAGCAATGGCTGAAGTATTTGCCAAGCACAATTTGCAAATCAACAGCATCCAAGACTAATCGCTTTTTTTGCAGCATCCTCCGAATGGGGGATGCTTTTCTCTTGTGTAAAGCTTCATTTTCGTCTAATATAGTGAATAGGACAACAGAACAGTGGATGATTTTACATAGAGGGGGGAAGTTTGATGTCATCGCCTGATCTTATGCTTACATTATCGCAAAAAGCGTTAAATCTTCTCCAGGAAGATGCCAATAAAATCGAAAAGCTGATCGAAGTCCAAATGGAAAATTTGACGACCCGGAAGTGTCCCCTTTACGAAGAAGTGTTGGACACGCAAATGTACGGACTGTCCCGGGAAATCGATTTTGCCATTCGGGCCGAACTGATTTCGGAAGCGGCGGGTAAGCAATTGCTAGCGAAGTTGGAGCGCAATTTAGCCAAGTTGTACGAGGCTTTAAATATTAAAGGGTAACCTTCCCCGAAGGTTGCTCTTTTTTTTGCCTGTCACACCAGAAAAAACGCGATGCCCAAAATTAAATAAACGACGATCAGCAGCACACCTTCGTACCAATTGGTGCGGCCGTCCTGGGAAATGGACTTGGCAATCAACGCGGCGACGCCGATCGCGGCGATTTCGAATGTGGTGAACACAAGATTCATCGGATTGCCAAACAAAAAGCTGACCAGCACCAGCACGGGGGACACAAACAAGGCAATCTGCAGGCTGCTGCCGACCGCGATTTCCACGGCCGCCCCGATTCTGTTTTTCCTCGCCATTAATACGGCTGCGCTATGTTCGGCCGCATTGCCGATGATCGCGATCAGAAACGCCCCGATAAACAGTTCGGACAGCCCGAATTGGTGGGCCACCGATTCGATCGTGCTGACAAGCCATTCGCTTTCGAAAGCGACCATGACGGTGGCGACAAACAACATCAGGATGGAAGTGCCTTTGGACCAGGCCGGTTCGCCATGCTCCACCACCTCGTCGGCGAGTTCATTTTTGTGAGTGACCATGGAGAAAAGCA
The DNA here is from genome assembly GCF_004307995.1 of Paenibacillus thalictri. Lineage (GTDB taxonomy): Bacteria > Bacillota > Bacilli > Paenibacillales > NBRC-103111 > Paenibacillus_AF > Paenibacillus_AF thalictri. The sequence goes on from NZ_SIRE01000010.1 coordinate 252,318, forward strand.
GCCATAGTAAATAAGCGACGATCAGCAGGACGGAAACGATCAGGCTGAATCGGCTGTTTTCGTGGCTGGTCAAACTGCTTGCAAAAATCGCCGGCACAAATAAAGCGATACAGGCAAGCAGCATCAGCGAAGAGTTGTAGCTGGCCAAGTTCTGATTGAACTTCTGCTCCTTGAACTTGAGTCCTCCCAAAAACAGGCTGAGGCCCAGCACCAGCAGCAGGTTGCCGATAATGGAGCCCGTGATGCTGGCCTTGACGATGCCAAACATGCCGTCTTTGACCAGAAAAATCGAGATGATCAGCTCGGCTGCATTGCCGAAGGTTGCATTCAGAAAGCCTCCCAGCCGTTCACCCGAATAATGAGCCACGCTTTCCGTCGCTTTGCCCAGAAAACCGGCGACAAAAATAATGGCGATACACGATATGATGAATTGCACCGTCGTCGTAAAAAACGGAGCTTTTATGTAATGCGCGACAGCACTTAAGATGAAGCTGACCAGCAAGCCTATGGTAAATCCGTTTAATTTCATTTGAGGCACCCCGTATGCTATATTTAAGTTGACCGAGCTTTTTCCTATTTTTGCTGCAAATCTATTGTAATATACCGTTTATTTCTAATAAAGCAAGAAATTGTTCGGATCGAAATTTTTCTATGAACATACGTTTGTGGTTAAGAGAAAGGGAGGATATCAAATGGATTTAAAATTGCAAGGTAAAACGGCGGTTGTTACCGCTTCCAGCAAAGGTTTGGGGCGGGCCATCGCGGAGCAGCTCGCAGCGGAAGGGGCTAATTTGCTGTTATGCAGCCGGGAACTATCGCGAATCCAAGCCGTGGCTGAATCCATCTCGCAAACTTATCGCGTGCAGGTGGAAGCAATTGAAGCGGACGTCAGCAGCAAACCGGACATCCAGAGATTAGTGGAGACGGCTCAAAAGCGTTTTGGCCAAGTGGACGCGCTGGTATGTAATGCTGGAGGCCCGCCGGGGGGAGGATTCCTGCAATTCGACGATGAGGCATGGGAAAAGGCGTTTCAGACCACCCTGATGAGTGTTGTGAGGCTAATCAGAGGTTTTTACCCGCTGATGCAGGAGAATGGGGGGAAGGTGGTTACGATTGCTTCCACCTCGATCAAAACGCCGATTCCGGGCCTGATCCTCTCCAACGTATTCCGAACCGGAGTGCTTGGCCTTATGAAGACGCTGGCTTCGGAGTTGGCGCCAAACGGCATACTGCTGAACACCGTATGCCCCGGACGCATCCAGACGGACCGTCTGCTTGAGCTCGACTCGGCAAAGGCGGCGAGAGAAGGACGTGGCATCGAGCAGGTGCAAGCGGAACTGGCCGGTGAAATCCCGCTTGGCCGATACGGAAAACCGGAGGAGCTTGCGGCCATATCCGCTTTTTTATTGTCGCCGCTTAACAGCTATATGACGGGTTCGGTCTTTTACGTGGACGGCGGCATGGTAAGATCGCTTTAATTCTTAAGAAATGCTGAATTTTGGCATAAATAGCTTGCCTTAAGTTGCGTTCCGATTGCCGACCCGGTACAATATGAAATATAACCCAAAAGGAGTTGATCCGAATGTCCGAGCAATTAGATTCAGGAATTATCCGCATTTCAGATGATGTAGTCTCAACCATCGCTGGTTTGGCAGCGCTGGAAACTCCTGGGGTAGCTGCAATGTCAGGCGGTATTTCGGAAGGATTAGCCAAACGCTTAAGCGGGAAAAATGTGCAGAAGGGCGTTTCCGTTGAAGTAGGTCAAGTTGAAGCGGCCATCGATTTGCGGATTATCGTCAATTACGGCAGCCGAATTCAAGAGGTATGCCGTCAGCTGCAGGAGAATGTCCGCGATGCAGTGGAGAATATGACCGGTCTTACCGTCGTTGAAGTGAACGTCAAGGTTGAAGGCGTTACGTTCAAAGAAGAAGAAGCCGCGATTTCCTACGAGGAAGCACACCGGGTTAAATAACGCATACAGTTGTTTATCGTTAAAAAAAGAGAGCCTTTTAGGCTCTCTTTGTCGTTTCTTTATCGGGTTTATTCTGCTCGCGCGAAATGCTGAGCAGTATGCCGAGACTGACCAGCGTCGTAATAATCGAAGATCCCCCGTAGGAGATCAGAGGAAGGGTAACCCCGGTCAGCGGTATACTTCCTGTGACACCCCCGATGTTAATCAGCGCTTGGATGCCAAGCATCGAAACGATGCCGACCCCAGCCAGCGTAGCAAACATATCGGTGCTGCGCAGCGCCACGATCAAACCGCGCCATATAAACAGCAAATAGACGATCAAAAACAATGAACTGCCGATAAAACCAAGTTCCTCGCCGATAATGGCGAAAATAAAGTCATTATGCGCGGCAGGCAAATAATGCAGCTTTTGAATGCTTTGTCCGAACCCGGCTCCGAATACGCCGCCATGTCCAAAGGCGTACAGCGATTGGACCAGGTGGTAACCTTTGCCAAGCTTGTCCGCAAACGGGTCGAGGAAGGTGGTAAACCTGTCGATCCGGTAACTTTGGTGATTGGTCAGCAAATAGAAGGAAAGCAGCAAGCAAGCGGCGGATGCGGCAGCTGTTCCCAAGAAAAAGATATGCTTGAGATTGGAACCGCCTACGAAAATAATGACACTGGCCCCCATCAGCAGGACCATAGTTGATCCGGCATCCGGCTGCAGCATGATTAAACCGGAAACAAATGCCAATACGACAAGCGCGGGCAGCAGACCGTTGCGAAAGCTGCGGAATTTCTCGTCTTTTTTGCTGATCAGCACAGCCAGGTACATAATAACCGCGAGCTTGGCGAATTCGGAAGGCTGAATGCCGAAGGGACCGATGTAAAACCAGCTCTTGGCTCCGTTGACCTCTCTGCCGATAATCGGCACGAGAAACAGCAGGGCTACAACGAATAAAAAAAACGGGATGACCCATTTTTTTAAGCTGAGGTAATGCATGTTCATGCAAACAAACATGCCTACTGTACCCATTGCAATGAACTCAGCTTGTCTCACGGTATAATACCATGGGTCGTCCCGTATGTAGCTTTGCGTCATCGAGCTAGCGCTGAATACCATGGCAAGTCCGAAGCACACTAGCAGGAAAGTTAAAAATAATAAAAGAAAATCGGGAGTTCCTCTGCGTGGAGGGCTCATACCGCAATCTCTCCGTTATACAGCAAGCTCTTTTTTTAATTCGGCCAGCTTCTGCTGAGCGATTTTCATCACTTGGTCAGGGATTGGCGCTTCATAATCCAAGCCATGAGGGAAAGTAGTGCGTCCCATATACACGTCTTCAACGGCAAGAATGGCATGAGGAGATTCCAATTTTCCCGATTCGGCGCGTGTATTGATCCGCAAGAAGTATTCTTGGTTAGCCGGTTTGTCCACGATTTTCAAATCGTAGGTAGCGCGGTAGTACTCCCATTGCCAACGCACAAAACCTAATTTTTCGGACGCATGGTCCAGATGAGCCAAGTCGCTTTTTAAGCCTTTGACAGCGCTATTTTCAATAATCACGGAAAGACCTCCTAAAATTCGTATCAGCTGTGTAGTTTTCATCGATATGTACCGATTCCTTTATTCATGATAGTATGTTTCCCAAAGTTGTGCAACCCTCATACAAGGCTTTGAACTGGTTACAATTATGAAATTCCTGTGACACCGGGATGAAACAAAGCGAGGGATTTGTTAAAATAAATCTAATTAGTAATGTTAAGCTACATTATTATATGGAAAAAGCGGAGGGGTTCCTGAGATGGCTGCAATAGAGGAAACGGTAGACCGCCTGTACACTCAAATGGTCGAATGGCGGCGTTATTTGCATCAGCATCCGGAATTGTCGTTTCATGAAGCGGAAACCGCCGCTTTCATCGCAAAGCAGCTTGATGCTTTGGGCATCTCTGTAAGAACCGGGGTTGGCGGTCACGGAGTGCTCGGATATTTACAAGGAGGCAAGCCGGGCCCGACCGTTGCGCTGCGGGCCGATATCGACGCCTTACCGATTCAGGATGAGAAAGCGTGCAGTTATGCTTCGCGCACATCCGGCGTCATGCATGCCTGCGGCCACGACGCGCATACGGCGACATTGTTTGGAGCGGCGGCCGCTTTAGCGGAGCACCGGGACGAGCTGGAAGGCAACGTTGTTTTCCTGTTTCAGCCTGCTGAAGAAATCAGTCCCGGCGGTGCGGTGCCGATGATTCAAGACGGCGCGTTGGACGGAGTGGACGCCATATATGGCGTTCATTTGTGGACCCCGTTCCCGGTCGGAAAAATCGCCTCCAAAGCCGGCCCGCTGATGGCCGCTGCAGACGAATTTATTATCGACGTCAAAGGAAAAGGCGGCCATGGCGGTTTGCCTCACCAAACGGTGGACAGCATTATCGTTGCTTCGCATCTTGTCGTTAACTTGCAAACGATCGTCAGCCGCTCGGCCGATCCGACGGAAGCTTGCGTTGTATCGGTGGGTTCGCTTCACGGCGGCACAAGCTTTAACGTGATAGCCGAAACAACAAGAATTATCGGCACGGTGCGAACTTTTAACGAGGATCTCCGCCGGCAGGTCAAAGAAAGGCTAGAGCAGATCTCCGCCCATACTGGCGCCATGTTCGGGGCTACCTGCACGGTTGACTACAAATGGGGATATCCGCCCGTTGTCAACGACCCGGCGGAAGCCGAAAGATTTTTCCGGGTAGGGGCTGCCGTATTGGGAGACGATGCAGTATTTGAAAGTCCGCTGATTATGGCCGGTGAAGATTTTGCTTATTATCTTCGGGAGCGTCCGGGCTGCTTTATGTTTGTAGGCGCGGGCAATCCGCAAACGGAGGCCGTCTATCCCCACCATCATCCGAAATTCGATATCGATGAAAATGCGATGCGCGGCAGCGCCAAGCTGCTGATCTCGATGGCGCTTGATTACATGAAGCATTCCGGTAAATGCTAATCGAACAGCCGTATGGCTGCCCCTCATGCAGGAGAATCTAATGTAGGCGCAGATTCGTCAATTCGTTTCTTCTGCCGTTCATAAAATTGATGAGGAGGGATTTCATTTGGCTAGAACGTTAAAGGAAATCATGACCACCGACTGTGCAACGGTAACACTTAAAGATAACGTATATGAGATTGCGGTAAAAATGAAGCAGGAGGACACCGGTTTTATTCCCGTAGTCGAAGGCAATAAATTAATCGGCTGCGTAACGGACCGCGACCTTGTGCTCCGCGGGTACGCCGAGAAAAACGAAGGCTCCGCCGCTGTCGAGAAGGTGATGAGTAAAGACGTCGTTTGCGCAACTCCGGAAACGACCGTCGATGAAGCGGCCAAACTGATGGCGCAGAAGCAAATCCGCCGTCTTTGCGTTTGCGACAATGGGAACTTTGTGGGTATCGTCTCGCTGGGGGATTTGGCCGTACGTGACAAATACGAAGATGAAGCCGGCGAAGCTTTGAGCAAAATTTCCAAAGACAAGCAATTTGCCCACGTCTAATCCCAATTGCTTGCAAGTCAAACCGTTCTTCGCATGCCGAGGAACGGTTTTTTTCTTTTTTTATTACTACATATCAAATCAAGAGCGCGGCGCTTAAGCGACGGCGGGAAATTGAAGGGGGATTTTCCTAGACAGTGGATTTTTTATGTTCTATAGTTAAGGTGTAAAGGGGGGATACTATGGAAACAAGCTTGTTTCCAAAGGATCCGTTTTCATTCGGGTACAATATCAACAGGCCGATTCAAGGCGTATTTCATTCGCATAATCAATACGAGGTTTATTATTTTCATGGCGGCAAATGCAATTATTTGATCGGCGACAAAATTTATGTGCTGGCCCCTGGGGATTTAATTATTCTGAACGGAATGACGCTGCACTGTGCCAATGTCGACCCCGACTATGAATACCGGCGTTCGACGATCCATTTTGATCCCGTATATATACGGCCTTTCCTGGAATTGACCGGTGCCGTCAATGTGCTTAAGCCGTTCCAGGATTTGCGTAATTACCGTATTCAATTAAGAGGGCAAGATAAAGAGGAGGCCGAACGGCTGCTGCTTAACTTAAGCGGCTTTAACCGCCGCAAGGATTTGATTGATTTTAACCGGTTCCGGCTTGCATTCGTCGATCTGCTTTATTTTATATACCAGTTTTGCCAGAAGCCGCTTGAAGAAAAGCAGGAATTTCCGACCGATAAAGAAAAACACGTTCAGGACATCATTTCTTTCGTAGAAAGTCATTACGGCGAAGATTTGCATATGGAGCAGTTGGAGCGGGAGCTGCATTTAAGCAAATATTACTTGTCGAAAATTTTCAAGGACGTCACGGGCGTAACGATTTTTGATTATTTGTACCAGCTTCGCATTAATCAAGCCAAAATATTGTTTTTGCTTTACAAAGATATGTCGGTAACGGAAGTATGCTACCAGGTTGGCTTTAAACATTTGGCCCATTTCAGCCGCATGTTCAAAACACAGGTCGGTAATACGCCGGAAAAGTTTCGCAAGCAGATGCGAACATAGCAATCAAAGTTAAATTTCGAGCTCGATTGATTAATGAAGATAAAGAGGGCATGGTCTCTCTATGATAATATAGGTGTTGAACACGTGTGCATTATTAAAATGGGAAAGGCAGGAGTTGTCGTGAGCCAAGTGAAAATCGGGATTCTCGGAATTGGCAACATGGGCAAAGGCCATACGAAATATTTAATGAACGGCGAAGTCAAAGGCGGGGTCTTATCCGCTATTTGCGATATCGACCGGACGAAGCTGGAATGGGTAAAAGAAAATTACGGCGACAAAATTCAGCTGTTTGATTCGGTGGAAAGCTTTTTTGCATCCAAAGCGTTTGACGTGGTGCTGATCGCAACTCCTCACTATGATCATCCGACGTTGGCCATTGAAGCGTTTCAACACGGATATCATGTGCTGGTTGAGAAACCGGCCGGCGTATACACAAAGCAAGTGCGTGAAATGAACGAAGCTGCGGCCAAATCGGACAAATTGTTCGGAATTATGTACAACCAACGGACCAACCCGCTGTATCAGAAGCTCAAAGACCTGATTTCCTCCGGCGAACTCGGGGAAATCAAACGCACCAACTGGATCATTACCAACTGGTACCGCTCGCAGAGCTATTACGACTCCGGCGGCTGGCGCGCAACGTGGGCCGGCGAAGGCGGCGGCGTGCTGATCAACCAGGATCCGCATCAGCTTGATTTATGGCAATGGACGACCGGCCTTATGCCTAAACGCGTACGCGCATTTTGCCAATTCGGCAAATGGCGCAACATTGAGGTAGAAGATGACGTAACCGCATATGTTGAATACGAGAATGGCGCTACCGGCGTGTTTATTACAACGACAGGCGAAGCGCCTGGCACAAACCGGTATGAAGTGTCCGGAGACCGCGGCAAAATTACGATTGAAAACGGCAAAATGACATTCCACCGTCTGCGTGTGCCGGAATCCCAATTTAACCGCGAATTTAAAGGCGGCTTCGGCCAGCCGGAATGCTGGGTCAGCGACATTCCGGTCGGCACGTCGGAAGGCTCGCAGCATCTGGGCATTACCCAAAACTTCGTCAATGCGATCCTGAAAGGCGATAAACTGCTTGCTCCAGGTGAAGAAGGAATCAAAGGTTTGACGATTTCCAACGCCATTCACTTGTCCACTTGGACCGACAACTGGGTTAACTTGCCGATCGACGAAGATCTGTATTACTCGAAGCTGCAGGAGCAGATCAAAAACTCCACGGCCCAAAAAGATGTAAAACAAATCAACATGGATGTAGCCGGCACTCACTAATGCCAAGTGCCCGCTTCATGCTGCAATGCTAATAAAGCCTTGGTTCCGCGCAGGAGCCAAGGCTTTATTTGGTACGCCCAGCATGGGCGTCATTGTCTTTCGAGTTCCACAGTGCGCTCGGTTCCCCGGTTGCTTTTTCGTTGGGCTGCCCCCAAACCTCTCAAAACCTCCGGAGTTATTTCTTGCTTTTCTTTGATCCGCTATCGATGCCCCATAATCCTTTGTTATTGTCACGTGCCGTTTTTTCCAATTTGACGAATTTGTCCGCGTACAGCACGTTTGGGGGAATTGTCATCGTATTGGCATACCCCTCGCTGATAAGCACTTCGTTAAACATCTTTTGCTCGCCTTGAATAAAGACGTACCTCAGCAGCCTGCTGTATTTATCCTTATCGCCCGCATCGCTGAACATATAGACGGTTTTGCCGCTGAGCTGTTTTTTTGTAAAATCGCTGGCTTCTTTCCCGTAGGTTTCGACCGGACTGTTCGGTTTGACCGTCTCCGGAGTATTGACCCCGATCAGCCGTACCTTATCTCCTTCTTCGGTTTGAAACGTATCCCCGTCAACGACTCTTTTGACGCTGGTGACCGTAAATTTATGATCTTTAAGCTCCGGATATTGTTTGATTATTTCTTTGGCGTAAGAATCTCCGGCCATTGCGCTTTGACTGGAACAGCCTGCCAGTAACATCAGCGCCAGTAGGATAAACCATTTTCTCATTTTTTTTCCTCCGAATTCGAATGTATGTTTGCCTTTTTCCATTGTATGGGCAGCGGCAGCTGAAGTAAAGGGGGACTTCCCCGGATGTTTAAATAACGCTTAATCCCTTCATACTAGAAAATGCGAGTTCTCAAAGTCAGACTGTTACCGGGAAGGGTGCATTCAACGATGAAATATGATCCGCAAAAGGCGCTTATCGTGCAAAGCGATTTTTCCATTTTGCTGGAGACACGGCATACACGGTTTGAAGAAATCAGGTCAAGGCTGGCGCAATTCGCCGATTTGGTGAAAATGCCCGAGCATCTGCATACATATCGCATGTCGTCCATCTCTTTATGGAATGCTGCAGCTTCAGGTATCCATGCGGCTCCGATCATCGAGTTTTTGGAAAGCAACGCCAAATTCGGCGTACCTGTTCACATTAAAGAGGAAATTACGCGGTTTGTCGACCGATATGGGCTTGTCCGCATGGAGAGTGTGGGAGAGGAGCTGCTGCTTATATCCGATGATGTGGAAGTCATCAAAGAAATGGTCAGATACAAGTCTCTTCAATCTTACGGTTTATGCCAGCACGATGAAAGGACGCTGCGATTTTCCGCCGCCTATCGCGGCATTCTGAAGCAAGAGCTGCTGAAGCTCGGACTGCCTGTGGAAGACGTGGCCGGTTATCATCAGGGCGAAGCGCTGCCGATCAAGCTGAAAGACGAAGATGAGGACTGCACCTTTATCTTAAGGGATTATCAGCGCTCGGCGGTGGAGTCGTTTTATAAGGAAGGCAGTCTCCATGGCGGCAGCGGCGTTCTGGTGCTGCCCTGCGGCGCCGGAAAAACCGTAGTGGGCATAGCGGCGATGGGGCAGCTCAACTGTGCGACATTGATTTTGACCACCAATACGACTTCGGTTCGGCAGTGGAAGCGGGAGATATTGGACAAAACCGATGTGCCCGATCATCTTGTCGGGGAATATTGCGGCGAGCTGAGAGAAGTAAGACCCATTACGATTGCGACATATCAAATTTTAACATACCGTCGGTCGGAGGCGGACGATTTTGTACATATGGATTTGTTCCGTAAAAGAGATTGGGGTTTGATCGTATACGACGAGGTGCATCTGCTGCCGGCGCCCGTGTTCCGCGTAACCGCAGGCATTCAGGCGACACGCAGACTCGGTTTGACGGCAACGCTGGTGCGCGAGGACGGCAGAGAAGCGGATGTATTCTCTTTGGTTGGTCCCAAAAGATATGAGATGCCATGGAAAGAACTTGAGAACAAAGGCTGGATCGCGTCGGTCAGCTGCACGGAAATCCGCATCCCTTTGGATGAGGCGAACCGTCACCGGTATACGCTTGCGGAGCCAAAGCAAAAGATGCGGATTGCCGCAGAGAACCCGGCAAAGCTGGGAGTTATTCAACGGCTTTTGGGCAAGCACCCGCATGAGCAGGTCATCATTATTGGCCAATACGTAGACCAGTTGAAGCGGATTGCAGAGGAACTAAGCGCTCCGCTCATATGCGGCGAAGTGCCTCATGACGAACGTGAGCGGCTGTACACGCAGTATCGCTCCGGCATGCTGCAGGTGCTTGTCGTATCCAAAGTCGCTAATTTCGCCGTTGATTTGCCGGACGCCGCCGTAGCGATCCAAATATCCGGCAGCTATGGCTCAAGACAAGAAGAAGCTCAGCGATTGGGGCGTATTTTGAGGCCAAAACCGGGGCGGAACGAAGCGTTTTTTTATTCGGTCGTCTCGGATGATACTAAGGAAATGGAGTTTTCGATGAAACGTCAGTTGTTTTTGGTAGAGCAGGGCTACAGTTATCGTATCGAACAAGACAGCGGCAAATCCGCACCGGAGGAGGCCACTGTATGAATACCAGCTGGATGCTGGCACAGATGCCCAAGCAACTGCGTGCCGCCATAGAAGCGAATGAATCGCTGGCTGATTGGCTGCAGAAGGGTTATACATTGGAGCAAATCTATACCCAAGAGCCGATTTTATCCTCCATCTTGCAAGTGATGTCGCGTTACGAAAGGCTTGTGTTGGAGTCGATTGTCAAGCAGCTCGGCTGCGAACCGTTTGGCTGGGCGGATTTGGAGAAGTGCTGTTCTCCGGCATTGTTCGCCTCGCAAGCCAAAGTCGGTTTTGTCCTGCTGTTACGCAAAGGTTTTGTAGTCAGCATGAAAAAAACATGGGGAGAACACGTTTACGCCATTCCCGAAGATATGATGGACATTTGGCAGAACCTTCTGCTGGACAAGCTGCCTGCGGCGGCAGCCGGCGCGGATACGCGGGAAACGGTCGGGGTACCGCCGCTGACGGCCGATTTATTCCGGCTTCTTTGTTATGTGCGAAGAAACGAAGTGACTTTAACCCAGAAAGGGGCGCTTCATAAGCGTCATTTGCAAAAGCTGAGCGAACGGATGAGTGTTAATATGCAGCCGTTGTCCGCTGCCGGGTTAAGTTATACGTTCGCCGATCAATATGATCCGCCGCTGGCGGTTGCGCTTGACTGTGCTTTAAAGCTTGGTCTGATTGCCGCGGCGGACGGGCGTTACGTATTGTGCGATTCAGCTGCCGATCAATGGATGAGCTTGCCGGTCGCCGTTCAGAATGAGCGGCTTTATCAGCTGTGGAAGCAGCAGGCTGCGGGAAGGACCGCGATCATGCGCCATCTGGTCTATGCGCTGGAGCAGAGGAGCGAATATGAGCCGCTAACCTTGAAGGAAGTTATGAAGTGGCTTGCCGCTTCGGGAGTTGCGCTTAACACGGAGCAGATGGAGCATATTTGGCAGGAATGGATCCGGAGCTGGGCTGCGCCTTGTGCAGCTTTTGGCTGGCTGGAATGCTCGGAAACGTCTGTCAGCTGGCTTGTGCGCCCATTGCCTGACAAGAACAAGCAGGTTGCCGATGAGGACCGGGAAGCGGACGGCGCTTTTTTCGTGCAGCCGGATTTTGAAGTCATCGTGCCTCCGGCCGAGTCGTATGAGCCGCTTTGGGAGCTTGAGTTGTTCGCGGAATTGCACAAGGACGATGTAGCGTCAGTGTACAAAATATCAAAAGAGAGCGTCTTGTCCGCTTTGGAGCGGGGGAAAACGGCGGACGGTATACTTCAGTTTCTTGCCAGATTCGCGATTCATGGCGTGCCCGAGCATATTGAGGAAGCTTTGAAACAGTGGGAACGGCAGTTTGGCAAGGTTGCGTTTTCCCATGTAACCTTGCTGAGGTGCAGCGATCCAACAGTTGCCGGGCAGCTGGCCGATCATCCGAAAATTGCCGGATATATTGTCGAGCAGCTTGGGGAATGCGATTTTATCGTCGCCGCGGACAAGCTGGAAGAACTTCGCACGTGTTTAGGCGAAGCCGGATATGCTCCGCCAAAATCCACTTCCGGCGGAATGCCCAGTGCCGTAAGCCGCATTTCCGTGGATTCCAACGAAGACGAGCTGACTGAACGCCAAGGAATATTGATATCTCAGCTTCCTGCTTTTTATAAAATGGATCCACATTTGCCGGATATTCACGATTTGTACCCGAACTTGCGCGATGTTCCTCCCATGTGGTGGAAGGATTACCGCTCTTACCATTCTTCCACGAGAAAGGAGCTTGCGCGGCAAGCAATCGAATGGAGGACAGCGCTGCAGCTTCGCAGGCAAGGGGCGGATACGACCTTTATGCCAAGCCGGGTCCAGGAAACGCGGGGGACCTGGCATCTGTTTGGTTTGCCGTTTGGCGGCGAAGCCCGGCAGGAGCAAGGACAGGAAATGATGCTTGTTCCGGAAGAGTGGGAAGAAATGAAATTGATCGTTCCTGGCATAAATGATAAATAATAATACAACGACAACAGGAGCCTAAGTGTGATATGATAATAGGTGAATGACAAGCTTGTACTTAAAGAGGCAGTTCAAAAAGCCGATTTTTTGAACTTGCACTTAAAGAGAGGTGGTGCGGCTGTGAATTTACTGGAAGCCGACATAACGGACACTTTGGATATGTCTGCCATTCTTATGCAGGCGTACTCCATGGGGGACATGGTCAACAATTCCGCCGAGATGGCGGATTACTTATATTGGAAAAGCCGGAAAGAAAGCGACCCGCAGGTCGAGCCGCTTGTTCGGCTTTTGAACAAAAAAAAGGAGCTGCTTGAAGAAACCGAGCGGTTCGGGCATTTTCATCCCAACTATCACGAGGCGTTGGACGATGTTAATGCCATCTTGGCACAGCTTGATATGATCGAATCGGTGCGCCGCTTTAAAGAGGCCGAGGAACGTCTTGACGATATGTTGTACACCATATCCGACATGATCGCCAAATCCGTATCCGATACGATCAAGGTGCCAGGCAACAAGCTGATTACCGGCGGCGGATGCTCCAGCGGCGGTTCATGCAGCGGTAAATGCGGCTGAACTAGAAACTGAAATCTTACGGCGCATACTGCCTCAATTGAAATTGCGGCAGTATGGCGCCGACCTCTGTTCCTTTCCAATTCGTAACCTTCGGAGTGTGGAACGCCTGCAATTCGGCGATTTCCGCAGCTTTTAGCATGTCTAATTGAATAAGCGCTTCCATGACGACAGGATATAACGCGCGTTCGGAGCCATCTTCTATTTTTACGGCTAAGCCAAGGTTGGCATCGGGACAGGTAAGAGCAAACACGCCTTCTGCGCCCATTTTGCCAATGATACGCCCTTGAGTTACTTCGATCAGCTTCGTATCGAAACGTCCGGTTCCGGCGATAAAATAAGGATAATTGCATATCGCATCTTTGATGAGGTTAATGGCCTTAACCCGCGAGGAACCGAGATCGTCCGGTTGGCCAAACCGGGCATAAGCGCGGGCCAAGCGGTCAAGCGGCATGCCAAATACGGGAACGCCGCATCCGTCGGTACCAAGCGCAAGCCGGTCTTCCGGAAATTCGCACATATCGGCTACGGTTTTCCGCATTTGGAGCTGGACGGGATGATTGGGGGAAGCGTAACTTCCTATATCCGCTTCATACATGGCGGCTAATGCCAGCATGCCGGCATGTTTGCCGGAGCAATTGTTATGCAGCGCAGTGGGGCATTCCCCACGGGCGCGCATGGCAGCGGCTGTCGGCGCGTGAAACGGTTCATGAGCGCCGCAGGTGAGCGCTTCGGCCGTGAGCCCGAGACTGGCGAGGATAGCGTGTGCGGCTTCGGTATGGCCGGGTTCGCCGCCGTGCGACGCGCACAACAGCGCGATTTGTTGCTGCGCGAGTCCGCGCGCTGCGCCCGATTCCACGACGGAGATTGCTTGCAGCGGTTTTGCCGTTGAACGGATAAAGGTAAACACGTCCGGCTGGCCGACCGCATACTTCACGTGTCCTCGGTGGTCGACCACGGCCAGATGCCCGTGGTGTTTGCTTTCGACGATGGGGCCGCGCACGACGTGAGCGACAATTTCGGAACGATTCATCGTTATTCCTCCGTATATCCACCATATTTGAAAGAAGGTACACTCATGTTAACGCAAAGATCCGGATTAATTGTTTGGGTCAACGACTTAAAGGCGGCCGGCAAGCAGTTGGAGAGGTTCGGCAGCATTCATTATCTCTCGAAAAAAATGCATTATGTCGTTATTTATTTAAACGCTGACCGGGTTGATGAAACGATGAAGCAGATCAGCCGGCTGCATTTTGTCAAAAAGGTTGAAAAATCGTTCCGCAATGAAATTAAGACCGAGTATACGAGTAATGTGCCTGATAAGACGCGATTTTACTCGTTGTAATCGAAGGTATGGATTATTTTATTCGAATTTTTCGAATATGATATAGCTTAAGAATAAGACGGAGCGTCCAATGGATTCGGCGGGCGTTCCTTTTTGTTTATCGGCGATGGCAGAACTGGTATAATCAAGAAATGAACAGAAAGGGGGCCTGCGGTGATGGCGCTTAATTTTCACCAGCTGCATATCTTTTTTACGGTAGCGGAAAAAGGGAGCTTCTCCCAAGCGGCCCATGCGCTGCATATGACCCAACCGGCGGTTACGATGCAGGTTCAAGCGTTAGAGGAATATTTTGGAACCAAGCTGTTCCATCGCTCCACGAAAAAAATCGAGCTGTCGGAAGCGGGCAAGACGCTGCTGCCTTTCGCCAAGCGAAGCATCGAGCTGATTAAAGAAACCGATGTGAGCATGTCGCGGTTTACGCATAAGCTGGAAGGGCGTCTGCATTTAGGCGCCAGTCTAACGATCGGGGAATACATCCTGCCCAGACTGCTTGGGCCGTTCAGTAAAGACTATCCGAGCATTTCCGTCAGCATGAAGGTCATCAATACAACGCAAATATTGGATGAAGTGCTTAATCATCAGCTTAATTTCGGGTTGGTGGAAGCTGAGGTGAGGCATCCCGATGTGCATACGGAAGCGCTGCTCAGCGATGAGCTCGTGCTGATCGTCCCCGATCAGCATCCGCTTGCTGCACGGGAGATCGTGACGGCCGCCGATATGCTGCAGTATCCTTTTGTACTGAGGGAAAAAGGATCGGGCACGCGCAGCGTGATGGAAGATGAGCTGCGAAAGGCGGGCATCGATCCGGGCGATATGAACATCGTGATGGAGCTTGGCAGCACGGGGGCGATCAAATCCGCAGTGGAGGCGGGACTCGGATTGTCCATCATCTCGAAGTCTTCATTGAAGCATGAGGTGAAGCTTGGAGTGATACATATAAAAGAAGTGGAGAATATCCGCTTTTCCCGCAGCTTTTATGCTATTTATTTGAATTCTACGATTTTGCCGATCTCCGCGGTTACCTTTATGACGTTTTTAAGGCAGCGGGAACTGAGCCAGTGGCTGTAAGCGGTAAAGCGTATAGAAAAGAGGGACGTACATGGAAAGATCTTATGCGGACTTGCATTCGCATACAACGGCCTCCGACGGGACCCAGTCTCCCGCGGCGAATGTAAGATTGGCCCAAGCGGTCGGGCTGGCGGCGATCGCCATCACCGATCACGATACGGTTGCGGGTGTGGAGGAAGCGCTGGCGGAAGGAAAAACCATCGGCATTCACGTAGTACCCGGTGTTGAAATCAGTACGGTCGCTTTGGGGCAAGATATACATGTTTTGGGTTTATATATCGATCACACCGATCCGGTGCTGCTAGCCCGCTTGGCCGAGCTGCGGGAGGTACGCGATCGGCGGAACGAGCTGATGCTTGGCAAGTTGGCTGAGCTCGGGATGCACATTACCATGGAGGACGTATTGGCCCAGAAGGAGCTTTCCGGCGGAGATGAAACCATCGGCCGCCCGCATATTGCCGCGGCTTTGATGAGTAAAGGATATGTCGCTGCGATCAGTGAGGCTTTTGAGAAATATTTGGGCAAATCCGGGGCAGCCTACATAAATCCGCCGCGTATTCATCCGCGAACCGCGATAGAGTGGATTCGGGAGGCCGGCGGTACCCCGGTTCTGGCGCATCCCGGTTTATACGGCGCTGACGAGTTGATCCCGGAACTGGCTGGCGCCGGACTTGAAGGACTTGAGGTGTATCATTCCGACCATACACCCGAGCAGGAGTTGAAATACGCCCGGATTGCCGAAGGATTGAACTTGATCGTCACGGCCGGCTCTGATTTTCACGGAGAGCGGGGCGGAGAGATGATTCACGCCATGATGGGTTCGCGGAAGATCGATTCCGCCGTGTTGACTAAATTAAACAAGAGAGGCGAACGCGCAGATGAGAATTCGTAAAGCGATTATTCCCGCGGCGGGGCTTGGAACCCGGTTTTTACCCGCGACCAAAGCACAACCGAAAGAAATGCTGCCGATCGTAGATAAACCGGCTATTCAATATATTGTGGAGGAAGCGATCGCTTCGGGTATCGAGGACATTATGATCGTAACCGGCCGCAATAAAAGGGCGATAGAAGACCATTTCGACAAGTCAGTGGAGCTTGAAGCGATGCTCGAGGAAAAGGGCAGCAAAGAGCTGCTGCGTATCGTGCAGGAAGTATCGACGCTTGCGGATGTTCATTACATACGGCAAAAACAGCCGCTTGGGCTTGGCCATGCGGTGTTGACCGCACGCAAATTCATCGGCAACGAACCGTTTGCAGTTCTGCTGGGGGATGACATCATGATCGCGGAGCCGCCTTTTTTACAGCAAATGATGGATGTTCACGAGGAGACGGGGACATCGGTTATTGCCGTAACG
Source organism: Paenibacillus thalictri (assembly GCF_004307995.1). GTDB lineage: Bacteria > Bacillota > Bacilli > Paenibacillales > NBRC-103111 > Paenibacillus_AF > Paenibacillus_AF thalictri. Next base: position 268,989 of record NZ_SIRE01000010.1, read on the forward strand.
GAGGTGCCGTGGGACGATGTCGATAAATACGGCATCGTTTCTCCGAAGGACAATGGGAGTACATACCGTTATATCGAGGATCTTGTTGAAAAACCGGACCGCGGTCAAGCGCCTTCCAATATGGCCGTTGTTGGCCGGTACTGCCTGACCCCGGACATTTTTGAAATTTTGGAAAATTGCCAGCCTGGCCGCGGCGGTGAAATTCAGCTGACGGACGCGCTGCGCATTCTAAACGGCGAGCAGCCGATGATCGCTTATCCGCTGCAGGGGAAACGATACGATGTCGGCGACAAACTTGGATTTATCGAAGCCACCATCGAATTTGCGCTGGAGCGTCCGGAGTTAAAAGATGAACTGCAAGCTTATTTGCGGAACATGGTGGCGAACTTTCCGCCGCAACGTTAAATTTCCATAAAACGAGCATGATCGCAGCTGCAAAACCGGTAAATGAACAAATGGAAGATAACCGCTGAAGAAAACAAACAAGCGCCGCGGCGTTCCGATCTTGCGATTGGAGATGCAGCGGCGCTTGTTTATGCAATTATGAACCTGTGGACCGGTAATGACGGACGCCGATATGCCACAACAGCATGCAAGGAGCGAAGAAAATCATACCGGCAAGCGGGGTCAGCATGTAGAGGATATCATTCCCGTTGGTCTTGCCGAGAATATAAAGCAGCGGCATGTAGTTGACGCAGCTGAACGGGATGATGAACGTGAAGAACAGTGTTACCCATTTCTCATAAATATTCAGCGGATATTTCGCCATTTCTCTCCCGCCGTCGGTGAACACATTGACGATTTCAAGCCCTTGTACAGTCCAAAAGCATAACGCGGCGGCAGCTATAAAAATCCCGCTGAATATGAGCAGCCCGCACACAATCATCAGCGTCAACGTAACGCTTTTCATCACCGTAAACTCAATGGGAAGATTGTTCAAGGACCAGATGAAAATAACGATGCTTTGCACCAGCCGGCCGAGACGGGCGAATTCGAACTTGGAACCGAGCACCTGCAGCACCGTGCTGCGCGGACGCACCAGCAGGCGGTCGAAGTCGCCGGACACAACCAAGATTGAAAACATATCAAAACCCCGCACAAGCGCTTCGCTCAGCGAATAACTTACGCCGATAATGCCGTAACACAATGCGACCTCAAAAAAGCTCCAGTCTTTTAAATGCCCGAACCGCTCGAACATAAAATAAAGCCCGGCAAAGACGGTGAGCGGAGTGAGCGCCTGGCCCACGGCCATAAGCCAAAATGAGGCCCGGTACTGCACCTGGGATTTGAACAGCATCGCCACATATTTGAAGTACAGGCTGAGCATACGACTTAACCTCCCTGCACTACGACTTGACGCAGCGCTTTATTTAGCCACCATTTTCCTACCGTAAGCATCAAAGCAAGCCAGAGTAATTGGATGAGAATGCCCCACAGCGCCTCTGTCTCGGGGATTTGCCCCGAATACACGCGGAAGGGGAAATCCGAGGTCCAGCGAAACGGCAGAGCATAGGTGATATATTGCATCCAGACAGGCATTAACGGCACGGGGATAACCATGCCGGAGAAAAATTCACCGGTTACCGCAATCATCAAAGTCGAACCTGTCGGCGACATCGTCCAAAAAACCGAAATATAAATCATCATCGAGATCGAAACGATAAGCAGCAGTCCAAGCAGCAGCGTGACAATAAACAGTAGCAAAGCAAGCGGGGAAGGAGGCAAAGTCAAGCGGTAAGGAGCAGGGATCAGGACGGCGACGATCAGAATCGGCACACACCGCAAGGCCGCGCTCGACAGCCGCTGCGCGAGCAGCTTGGCGTACCAGAACGAATATATGCCGCAGGGCCTGCACAATTCGTAAGCGATATTGCCGCTCGTAATGAGTTGAAACAATTCGTTGTCGCGGAACCAAAGCATCACAAAGGTAAGAAATATTTGCTGAAGCCACACATACGCAGCCAGCTGCTGTAAAGAGATCGAGGGGTTCACAGTGCTTTGGCTGTAAAAGGCCACGTAAATCATTATGAAAATGAAGCCGAAAAACAGCTGTGTCGCCAAGCCGGCCAGTGCGGCTGTCCGATACTGCAGGCCGGTCAGAAACCTTAGCTTCCACACGGACAAATAAGTCGTCATATTTGATGCTCCTTATACAGTTGAATGATGAGTTCTTCCACCGGCTTCGTTTCGATACTGACATCTTTGAGATCAACTTGCTCGGATAAGCCAGCTATCACTTTTGCGATGGGCATCCGGTCCGTATTTACGCTGAAAACAGCTCTTTCCGGCGACCATGACAGACGTACTGCACCCGGGATATCGACGGCTTTTTCATGAACCGCGTAATCGGCGGTCACAATCCGCTCCGTTCCGAAGCGCCCGCGAAGGTCGTCAAGCGTGCCGTCATACAGCAGCGTACCTTTGCCGATCATCAGGATTCGGTTTGCGAGCGCTTCGATATCGTTCATATCGTGGGTGGTCAATATCACGGTCACGCCTTTTTCTTGATTGATCGTTTTAATAAATTGCCGGACAGCGATTTTACTGACAGCATCAAGGCCGATGGTCGGTTCATCCAAAAATAAAATTTTAGGGTCATGGAGAAGCGAGGCCGCTAATTCGCACCGCATCCGCTGTCCCAAGCTCAGCTGTCTGACCGGTGTATAGAGCAGTTCGCCCAGTGCCAAATGATCGGCCAGCATCGTCAAATTTGATTTGTAGAGCGCTTCCGGAATTTTATAAATGTCGCGCAGCAGCTCGAAGGAATCGATGACAGGAACGTCCCACCATAACTGGGTGCGTTGTCCGAAAACGACACCGATGTGCCGGACGTAGGATGTTCTTTCCAGCCAAGGTGTGTAGCCCATAATGGAACACGACCCGCAGTCGGGCACCAAGATGCCGCTCATCACTTTAATGGTGGTGGACTTGCCGGCTCCATTGGGGCCGATGTACCCGACGATGTCTCCTTCTTGAATCGAAAACGAGATGTTATGAAGCGCCTCCACAATTTTGTGCTCGCGGACAAACAAAGCTTTGACCGCCTGCCGTAATCCTGCCGATCGTTTGGCTACTTTAAATGATTTGTTGATGCCGTTTAGCTCGATCATTCGCCTAAACCCTCCTTAAAAAAGATACTGAAAAAATATATCCAAATTTCGAAAAAAAGTATAGACTTATATTTCGGGATCAGTTATAATAATATTATAGAGGTCGAGGACATCTATAATTCAGTTGAATATTCAAAAAAACATTTAAAGCGAAGATCGGCTTTAAAATTATTTGAATCGACGCCGATTTCGAAAAAATTTTAATATTTTGTATATTGAGACCCAGTAGGTATGTAGGTCTTTTTTTCGTTTATATATGTTTTGATGCTGACAAAGCAGGCTCCCGTTTATCGGCAGCCTGCTTTGTTGTTAGGAGACTCTGTGTTGTTGCTGGTTATATATGAATCCGCACGATGTAATGCTGAACTGGGGTCGGCAACCCTTGTTCCGTCGCATGTTCGGCACAAATATGCTCGACCTCCGGCATCCATTGCGTTAAGACCATTTGATGACGAAATATGGATCAACCGAAAAAACCTGCGCTTTGAAGCGGTAAGCTTCAAGGACGCAGGTTTTTGGTTAACGGCTATTTTACGGATACGGGAAGGCTTTTGATCAGCGGTTCGTCCGGCGTAATAAATAATGTTTTTTGATGATCATAAATCACAAAGCCGGGTTTGGCGCCGCTTGGCTTGCGCACATGGCGGATCAGCGTGTAATCGACCGGCACCTGGCTGGAGGAGCGGGCTTGGCTGAAGCTGGCGGCCAGTTGGGCCGCTTCGTTTAAGGTGGCGTCCGAGAACTGATGAGCCCGAATTACCACGTGGGAACCGGGGATGTCCTTGGTGTGCAGCCACGTATCGCCGGATTGGGCGAGCCGGTTGGTCAAATATTCGTTTTGCGTATTGTTTTTGCCTACGTAGATCGGGATGCCTTCGCTGGAGGTGTAGCAGGCGAGCAGCGGTTTGCTTGGTTTCTTTTTGCGCCGCGCTTTTTTGTTCCGGTCCCGCACATAACCTTGCTCGACGAGTTCGTCGCGGATTTCCTCGATGTCGCCGAGGGAGGCGGTTTCGAGCTGCTGCTGCAAGCTTTCGAGGTAACGGATTTCCTCGTGTGTGCTGGCAAGCTGCTCCTGAACGGCGATTAGGCTGTTTTTGCTTTTGGTGTATTTGCGGAAATAACGCTGGGCGTTTTCCGATGGCGTAAGCAGCGGATCAAGCGCAATGGACACTGTGTTTTGCGCTTCGTCGTAATAATTGACGACCTCGACGGAGGTGCTGCCTTTCTGAAACAAATGCATGGAGGCGGTCAGCAGTTCTCCTTGGATCCGGTATTTGTCCGCATCCTTTGCTTCTTCCAGCGTATCGTGAAGTTTGTCCAGTTTTTTTTCGTTTTTGTTTTTTTCGTTCTGCAGCAGCTTCAGTAAGTCGGAAACGCGCTGCTTGATCGTGTCGCGCTCGGCCTTGTCTCCATAATAGGCCTCCACACATTCGCTGGGGGAGGTAAAATACTGCGCTTCCCCGGAAATATGAGTTAGATCGAAGACGGAGAAATACGTTTTTCCGTTTGTTTCTTGCTCCCGGATGACCGGGGTGTACAGATCCCGGTTCCATGTCCCGGCGAGTTCCGCAAACGTATTCCACAGCTGGGAAAGAGCCTTGTCGCCGGAATCGGCCCGGCTTGCTTCGCTGCGGAAAACGATCTCTTTGGCGGCCAGCGGGCTGATGCCGCTGAAAGCGCCGACGAGCCGCTGCTCGAACGTCTCGCCGCCCGCTTCGGCTTGCTCCTGCATCGCCGCAAGAAATTGCTCTTTTGTCACCTTAAGCGGATTGAGCTTATGCTGCTGGGGAGGGGCGACGTATTTGCTGCCCGGCATGACGATCCGGTAGCTGCTGATCGCCGGTGTTACGTGATGAATGCTGTCCAATATCGTCTGGGTGGCGGGGTCGACCAAAATAATGTTGCTGTGTCTGCCCATAATCTCGACAATAATCGTTTTTTGGCTGATATCGCCGAGCTCGTCCCTTTGACGAATGTGAAAGTGAATGATCCGTTCCATTCCTTCTTGTTCGATCGCTTCAATAATACCGTTCTCGCAATGCTTGCGCAGCAGCATGCAGAACATCGGCGCTTCCAGCGGGTTCGGATAATTGGCTCCGGTTAGCGAGAAACGCGGATATGTCGGATTGGCGGACAGCAGCAGTTTATAGTTGCTGCCTCCGGCCCGGATTTGAAAAATAAGATCCTGGTCTGTCGGTTGGTGAATCTTATTGATGCGGCCGCCTACGCATGTCTGCAACTCGTGCACAAGGCTGCGGACGACGATGCCGTCGAATGACATTGCTGACAACTCCATTTCTTTTTAAGCTGTATCCTCTATCATGCCATAATTTGTGCAAAAACTTAAGGGGCAAAGGCGATTTTCTTGCGGATCCGCAGGCGGAAGGCGGGCTGGCACAGAGAATTTAAGGATTTATGTGAAGATATGGGATATTTTTGAGCTTGTCTGAATACATTTACCCTAGACAACCCCTTGGTTGTGAGGAGGAGGTAAAAATCAGATGAGTCAGAAGCCATGGTATCAAATGTCGCCGGAAGAGGTGCTAAAGGAATGCCAATCGCATCCGTCCCAAGGGCTATCCGTGGAGGAAGGGCTGCGGCGTCAAGAGCAGCACGGTTTAAACGAATTGTCCGAGGGGGATAAAGTGTCGCCGGTCACCCTCTTTCTGAACCAGTTTAAAGACTTTATGGTGCTGGTTTTAATGGGGGCAACGCTGATTTCAGGACTGCTCGGCGAATATTTGGATGCGATTACCATTGTCGCGATCATTGTGATGAACGGAGTGCTCGGTTTTATCCAGGAGTTTCGCGCGGAACGTTCGCTGCGGGCGTTAAAAGAGCTTTCTGCGCCGCACGCCAAGGTGATCCGCGGCGCCAGCCTTACGCAAATACCGGCGCGCGAGCTGGTGCCCGGCGATATCGTGCTGCTGGAGAGCGGCGACCGGATTCCGGCGGATATCCGGTTTATTGAAACCAATGGCGTTTACATTGAAGAGTCGGCCTTGACCGGCGAATCGGTGCCTGTTGCCAAGCTGACGGAGAAACTGGCCGCGGCGGAAATACCGCTGGGCGACCAGCGCAACTTGGGTTTCATGGGAACGATGATGACCCGGGGGACGGCGAAAGGCATTGTGGTGCGTACGGGAATGGACACGGAAATGGGCAAAATCGCCGATTTGATCCAGAACACCGAGGCGATGGAGACGCCGCTGCAGCATCGTCTTGAGCAGCTTGGCAAAATTCTGATTATGGTCGCAATCGGTCTGACGGTGATGGTTGTCGCAGCCGGCATTTTACATGGACAGCCTCCTTACGGCATGTTTCTGGCTGGCGTCAGTTTGGCGGTAGCGGCGATTCCCGAAGGGCTTCCGGCGATCGTAACGATCGCGCTTGCGCTTGGCGTGCAGCGGATGATCCAGCGCAAGGCGATTGTGCGCAAGCTGCCTTCCGTCGAGACGCTTGGCTGCGCATCCGTCATCTGCTCCGATAAAACCGGGACGCTGACGCAAAATAAAATGACGGTGACCCATTTGTGGCTGGGCGGCAGCTTAATGGAAGTATCCGGCGAAGGATATAATCCGCAGGGGGACATCGTGTACCGCGGCGAGCAGGTGAATATCCGGCAAAATCAGATGCTGCGGCGGTTACTGCAAATATCCGTATTGTGCAACAATGCCAGCTTGGTTGAAGAAGCGGGAGAGCCGAAAAAGAAGGCTTCACACGAAAATGAGCTCTCGTCTTGGAATATTAAAGGAGACCCGACGGAAGGCGCTTTGGTCGTTTTGGGGGCGAAGGGCGGGGTCACCCAAAAGTCGCTGGACAGCCTCTACAATAGAGTGGCGGAAATGCCGTTTGACTCCGAGCGGAAACGGATGTCCGTGGTCGTGGAGCATCAGGGCGGCCGGATGATATGCACCAAAGGCGCGCCGGACGTGCTGCTTGCCCATTGCAGTTATATGCTCTGGGATGATAAAATCATCCCCTTTACACCAACCATGAGGCAAAAGGTTATGGCCGCCAACGAAGGAATGGCGAAAAACGCGCTGCGTGTTTTGGGACTGGCTTACCGGGATATTAAGCCGGGGGAACGCAGCGAAACGCAAGAAGACGCGGAAGCCGGGCTGGTGTTTGTCGGTTTGACGGGCATGATCGATCCGCCGCGCCGGGAGGCGCGCGACGCGATTATCAAATGCAAGAAGGCGGGCATCAAAACGGTGATGATTACCGGCGATCATCAGACGACGGCCGAAGCGATTGCGGGCCAGCTCGGCATTATTTCTGCCGGCGGACAAGTGTTAAACGGACAGCAGCTGAACCAGCTGACCGATGAGCAGCTTGACGCGGTGGTGGATGATGTGCACGTATACGCCCGCGTTTCTCCGGAACATAAGCTGCGTATCGTAAAATCGCTGCAGAGGGGCGGTCATGTCGTGGCCATGACCGGCGACGGCGTGAACGACGCCCCCGCGATCAAAGCCGCCGATATCGGCATTGCGATGGGCATCAGCGGCACCGACGTATCCAAAGAAGCTTCCGCGCTGGTGCTCAGCGACGACAACTTTGCCACCATCGTTTCTGCGATCGAGGAAGGGCGCGGCATTTACGAAAACATCCGCAAGTTTATCCGTTATTTGCTCGCTTCCAACGTCGGCGAAATTTTAACGATGTTTTTGGCGATGATGGCCGGACTGCCGCTGCCGCTGGTGCCGATTCAGATTTTGTGGGTCAATCTGGTGACCGACGGGCTGCCGGCCATGGCGCTGGGTGTCGATCAGGCGGAAAAGGATTTGATGCAGCAGCGCCCGCGCGGAGCTAAAGAGAACATTTTTGCAAGGCGCCTTGGCTGGAAAATCATCAGCCGCGGTATTTTGATCGGCGTCTGCACGCTTGCGGCTTTCTGGCTTGTGCTGCAAGGCAATCCCGACAGCCAGGAGAATTTGACAAGAGCGCAAACCGTAGCGTTTGCTACGCTGGTGATGGCGCAATTGATCCACGTGTTTGATTGCCGCAGCTCGCGTTCGATTTTTCACAGGAACCCGCTGCAGAACCGCTACCTGGTCATTTCCGTAATATCTTCGCTGCTGCTGATGTTGGCCGTGCTTTACATCGAACAGCTGCAGCCGATATTTAAAACGGTTCCGCTTAACCTTCACGATTGGATCATCGTGCTGATCTTTGCCGGCATTCCGACCTTCCTGATGGGTGTGGGCAGCGTGCTGCAAAATCCGTCCAAACGCAAACCTCCGGTCAATTACACTCGCACAAAACCTGCCGTAAGGTAGCAATAAGGCATCATTTTTCGTAAACTCAAGGTCAGCCGGATTTTCAGGCTGGCCTGTTTGCTTGGCCGCCGCATATCGAAAATACGGCTAGGCATGACATGTTTTTTGCGTTATGATAGGCTAAATGAAAAAATATAGACGAAAATCAGGCATGGAGTGCGATAAACGATGAATTTTACCAAAATGCACGGCTTAGGCAACGACTTTATCGTCATAGCGGGGGAACGCGAGCTTCCGGCCGATGCGTCATCCCAAGCGGTTAAGCTCTGCAGCCGCTTCTTCGGTATCGGGGCGGACGGGCTGGTGTATATACTTCCTTCCGAGCGCGCCGACTACCGGATGCGGATTATCAATTCGGACGGTTCCGAAGCGGAGCAGTGCGGCAACGCGATTCGTTGTGCGGCTAAATATATATATGATCATGGCTTGATCGATCCCGGCAAGACCGAACTGGCCATTGAAACGATTGGCGCCGGAGTCCAGTCGGTGCAGCTGCAGCTGGAGGACGGCAAAGTGGGGACGGTTCGCGTGGATATGGGCGAGCCGGTGCTGGAAGGGCTTAAAGTGCCGACAACCGTCGATCTGGAGATCGTGAAGGAACATCCGCTTGAGGTGGACGGGCGCAAGTTCCGCTTTACCGCCGTGTCGATGGGCAACCCGCATTGTGTCATTTATGTGGACGATGCCGTTCATTTTGATCTGCATACATGGGGGCCAAAGCTGGAGGTACATCCTTTATTTCCGAAAAAAATCAATGTCGAATTCGCAACCGTTCAGTCTCCTGAACGTATCGATATGAGAGTATGGGAAAGAGGGGCAGGTCCAACGCTGGCTTGCGGCACAGGCGCCTGTGCGACGCTTGTTTCCTCCGTGATCAACGGGCTTTCCGATCGGCGTGCGGTCGTTTCGTTGAAAGGCGGCGATCTGCTGATCGAGTGGAGTCCTGAGGATAACCACGTTTATATGACCGGACCGGCGGAAGAAGTTTTTCAAGGGTCGTGTTAACTGTTTAAATAGAGAGAGGAGTCTGGACATGAAACCCGATCTGCGCGAAGCGCTGCAAAGCCGGATTCTCATCGGCGATGGAGCTATGGGGACATATTTGTATCAAATGGGTTTTCCCGTCGGCATTTCCTACGAAGAGCTGAACCTGCTGAAACCCGAAGTGATTGCTGAGGTGCACCGCAGGTACTACGAGGCGGGTGCGCGATTTATCGAAACCAATACATTCTCGGCCAACCGCGAAAAATTGTCCAAGTACGGCCTGGAGAACGAAGTGGAGGCCATCAACCGGGCCGGAGTGGAGCTTGCCCGCAAGGCGGTCGGCGACGACGCTTATGTGATCGGCTCGATCGGCTCCATTCGCGCGGGGAAACGTAAAAATATTCGCACCGCCAAAGTAAAGGAAGATTTGAAGCAGCAGATCGATATTTTGATCGACGCTAAGGTGGACGGGCTGCTGTTCGAATCGTTTTACGACCTGGAGGAACTGCTGCTGGCGGTCAAAATTGTCCGCAAAACGAGCATGATTCCGGTGATTTGCCAGTTCGCCACCGAAGGGACGGGTACAACGCAGGACGGATTTACCCTTCCGGACGCCTTTGCCAAACTGCAGCATGCCGGCGCGGATGTGATCGGCTTCAACTGCCGCAGCGGCCCGAACGGCCTCCTGCGCTCGCTGGAGAAAGTAGCGGGAATGCAGGATATCCCGTTTTCGATCTTCCCGAACGCCGGGATCCCGGATTATGTAGACGGGCAATACCGCTATGCGGCGACGCCGCAATATTTTGCCGAAAGTGCGCTCAAGTTTGCCGATCTCGGGGCGCGTATTATCGGCGGCTGCTGTGGTACGACGCCTGAGCATATCGCCGAAATGTCCAAAGCGATTGCCGGATATGTGCCAAGCGGCACGCAGGCGGGAGATCAGCCAGAGCAAGCCGGGTTTGCGCCGCTGCGCCTGATCGAAAAGGATGCGGAGCACGAACAACCCGTGCCCGCGCCGAAAGCGGAACCTACGCTGGTCGATTTGGTGAAGCAGCGGCATACGGTCATTGTCGAACTTGACCCGCCGCGCGATCTGGATATCGGGAAATTTATGGAAGGTGCGAAGGCGCTGAAGGAAGTTCATGTCGATGCGCTTACGATGGCCGACAATTCGCTCGCCGTAACCCGAATGAGCAATTTGGCGCTAGGTTATTTGGTGAAGGAGCAGCACGATTTGCGCCCGCTGATCCATATCGCTTGCCGCGACCGTAATATGATCGGCACACAGTCGCATATGATGGGGCTGCATGCGCTGGGCATCGACCACGTGCTTGCCGTGACCGGCGATCCGGCAAGGTTCGGCGATTTGCCCGGTTCCAGCTCGGTGTACGATTTGACGTCGTTCGAAATCATCCGTATGATAAAGCAGTTGAACGAAGGGATCGCTTTTTCCGGCAAGGCGCTTAAGAAGAAAGCGAATTTTATTGTCGGAGCCGCTTTTAACCCCAATGTTAAATATTTGGAGAAAGCGGTGCAGCGTTTGGAACGCAAGGTCGAAGCCGGGGCAGACTATATCATGACGCAGCCGGTTTACGATCCTGAGCTGATCGTCAAAATTCACGAAGCGACAAAACATATCGATACGCCGATTTTTATCGGTATCATGCCGCTGGCCAGCGGCAATAATGCAGAGTATCTGCACAATGAGGTGCCCGGCATTCAGCTTTCCGACGAAGTTCGCGCCCGCATGGCGGGACTGAAGGGGGAAGAGGGCAGGGCGATGGGCGTGCAGATCGCCAAAGAGCTGCTTGACGTGGCGATGAAATATTTTAACGGCATCTATTTTATGACGCCGTTTCTGTCGTACGATATGACGGTTCAGCTTACCCGGTATGTATGGGAAAAGGCGAATCGCCGTGATTTCCACTTGTACCCACTAACAAAATGAATTAAAATACAGTAATGGATGTGAGCAGGCATGATCCGCAGTATGACCGGTTTCGGACAGGCTTCCCGCCAGATCGGCGGATATCGGGTGCAAATCGATATGAAATCGGTCAACCATCGTTATTGCGAGGTGGTTGTCCGGTTGCCGCGAGAGTGGTTGTCCTTGGAAGAACCGCTCAAAAAAACGGTTCAGCAATCGGTAAGGCGCGGACGTGTTGACGTATTTGTTTCGATCGAGCGGGATGCTTCCAGCGGAAAGACCGTTCAGGTGGATTGGGATTTGGTTGAAGGGCTGCGTCAAGCCGCCCGGCAAATCAATGAACGTCTGGGGATCGACGGACAGCTTGGCCTGCAGGAGATTCTGCAAATGCCGGATGTGCTTCGGTTTACCGATAGCGGGTCGCAAGCGGATGATACTTTCCTCCCGCAGCTGCAGGAATGTGCGGAAGAGGCGCTTGCTCAGCTTGGCGTAATGAGGCATTCGGAGGGCCGCCATCTAAGCGAGGATTTGTCCTTCAAAATCGCGGCGCTTGAGCAGGAACGGCTGGAAATCAAGCGGTTCGCTCCGCTTGTGGTCGATGATTACGCTTCGAAGCTTCGCCAGCGGATTCAAGATCTGTTGGCCGGGCAGGCAGTTTCTATCGACGAGCAGCGGCTTGCCATGGAAGTTGCGGTTTTTGCCGACAGGGCAAGCATCGATGAGGAGCTGACAAGGCTCGAAAGTCATTTTCGCCAGTGCGGCGAACTGCTGCAAAGCGGCGAACCCGCCGGCCGCAAGCTTGATTTTCTGGTGCAGGAAATGAACCGCGAGGTGAATACGATCGGTTCCAAAGCAAGCCATGTCGAGCTCACGGCTAGTGTCGTGAGAATGAAAGCGGAGCTTGAAAAAATTCGCGAGCAAGTGCAAAATATAGAATGATTTAATGATACTTTAACGATAAACGTGGAATTATGAGGGTAAGTGAATTTTTATAATAATGGCTTACCCAAAAAGTATGCCCGGCTTTGTTTTTGCCGACTATGATATAGGCGGAATCAAGCGACGTTTTCGGATATATGTTTTCGATGTAGGCTTTCCATAGGAAAGCCCAAAGTAACGCTTTCGATGAAGGCTTTCCATAGGAAAGCCCGAAGTAACGCTTTCGACGCAAGCTTTCCATACGGAAAGCTTTTAGGGGGAACCAAAATGGCAATCAAATTAATCAACATCGGTTTCGGCAATATCGTTTCGGCAAACCGTATTATTTCCATCGTTAGCCCGGAGTCCGCGCCGATCAAAAGAATTATCCAAGAAGCGCGCGACCGCCATATGCTGATCGATGCGACCTACGGAAGACGGACACGTGCCGTCATCATTACGGACAGCGATCATGTTATTTTATCTGCGGTTCAACCTGAGACGGTGGCGCATCGACTTTCCAATAAGGACGATGATCATGACGAGTAGCAAGAACGGGTATCCCGCTTCGCAGGATAAAGGCATATTAATTGTACTGTCCGGCCCATCCGGCGTCGGAAAAGGAACAGTATGCAGTGCCCTGCGCGAATGTTCGGGAACCGACCTCATTTATTCCGTCTCGGCAACGACACGTTCTCCGCGGCAAGGCGAAGTGGACGGCGTGAATTATTTTTTTAAGACGAGGGAACAATTTCAGCATCTCATCGAGAACGACGAGATGTTGGAATGGGCTGAATATGTCGGCAACTACTACGGCACGCCGCGTAAATTCGTAGAGAACACGCTGAACTCCGGCAAAGATGTTATACTGGAGATCGAAGTTCAAGGCGCTTTGCAGGTGAAGCAGAAGTTTCCCGAAGGTGTGTTTATTTTTCTGCTGCCGCCGTCGCTGGATGAGCTGGAAAACCGCATCACGGGCAGAGGCACCGAATCCGAAGATGTGATTCGCAGCAGAATGTCTGTAGCCATCGATGAAATTAAGTTGATGGAGCATTACGATTACGCGCTTGTCAACGATCGCGTCGATTATGCGTGCTCGCGGATTCAAGCGATTTTAACCGCCGAGCATTGCCGTAAAGATAAAGTATATTCGAAGATCAAACAATGGCTGGAAAGGTGAGATATTATGTTATACCCTTCAATCGATAAATTATTGGATAAAGTAGACAGCAAATATTCATTAGTAGTGGCTGCGGCACGCCGGGCCAGACTGCTTCGCGACGGAGCGAAATCGGAAGTGCGCGACCGCAGGTCGAGCAAATATGTAGGTCTTGCGCTTGAAGAGATATATGAAGACCATATCAGATACGAAAAGCTGCAAAATAAAGAAAACACCAAGTAACAAGAAAAAACAACCCTTCGAGGTTGTTATTTTTTTCTGTATCGGCCGCTATATCCATTAGAGGTTGTTCAAAAAGTCGCCATTTGATCACGAAGCAAGTGAGGAAGCGAACCATCATTGAATCTTGCGTTCACCTTCGAAGTCAGGTGCACATGCAGGTTTTGCCTACACTCCGCTCCTCCTTCTTCAGGTTCTCGCAACCTTCCTGGTTGCATGGGCGAGCAGTTCGCCGTCAGGCGAACGACCAGCCTTGGTGCTGAAAAGCCGACTTTTTGAAATTGCACTTTACAAGAATCGGGGGGAAGCAGCATGTTGAAAGGAAAGACGGTAGTGTTGGGCGTTTGCGGAGGAATCGCCGCTTACAAAGCGGCGGCGTTATGCAGTAAGCTGGCGCAGGCCGGGGCGAATGTCAGGGTGATTATGACGGAATCCGCGGTGAAGTTTGTCGCTCCGCTCACATTTCAAACGTTGTCTCGTCATGATGTCGCAGTAGATACGTTCGACGAGAAAGATGCCTCGGTGGTATCGCATATTAATCTTGCCGACAGCGCGGATCTGGTAATCGTGGCCCCGGCTACGGCGAATATGATCGCCAAAATGGCATTGGGACTCGGCGACGATATGCTCAGCACCACGCTGCTTGCTACGGAAGCCCCCATTTTTCTGGCCCCGGCGATGAATGTCCATATGTACGCGCATCCGGCCGTTCAACACAATATGAACATATTGGCGCAGCGCGGCGTTCGTTTCATCGAGCCGGGTACGGGCCAATTAGCCTGCGGTTATGTCGGCAAAGGCCGTTTGGCCGAACCTGAGCAAATTATGCTGGAAGTATCCGGCTTTTTTGCCGAGAAAAAGCTGCTGCAGGGGAAGAAAGTGCTGGTGACCGCCGGCGGGACGGTGGAACGGATTGATCCGGTGCGTTATTTGACCAACGATTCCTCCGGTAAAATGGGCTATGCCATTGCGGCTCAAGCGAAGCGTATGGGAGCGGACGTAGTGCTGGTAAGCGGCAAAACGACGGAGCGCGTTCCCGATGGGGTCGAGTTTGTAACTGTAGAATCGGCGCTGGATATGTACGAAGCGGTGCTGAGCCGGTTCGAGCAGACGGATATCGTAATCAAGGCGGCTGCCGTCGCGGATTACCGTCCTGCGGAACAAGCGCCGCAAAAGCTGAAAAAAAACAATGACGAGCTGACGATCACTTTTGTGAAAAACCCGGATATTTTGCAGACGCTCGGTCAAAAAAAGCACGGACAGTTTCTGGTCGGCTTCGCCGCGGAAACCGAACGTGTCGAAGAATATGCCATGGGCAAGCTGCGCAAAAAAAACTGCGATTTGGTGGTGGCCAACGATGTGAGCGCAGACGGAGCAGGATTCGGCACGGATACGAATATTGTCCGCATCTATGACGCGCAAGGTCTTGCCCTGCAGCTGCCGATCATGAGCAAAACGGACGTGGCGACACGCATTTTAACATTGGTGGCCTCGCGTTTGGGCTCAAACAAAGGGGCTGGCTGAATGTACGCAAAAGTCATCGTGGACGTGCCGGCTAAACAGACGGACCGTCCTTTCGATTATATCGTGCCGGAGCCGCTGCGGGATTGGGTTGCGGTCGGCTCGCGTGTCGGGGTGCCGTTTGGTCCGAGAGTTTTGCAAGGTTTTGTGGTGGAGCTGCAGGAAAGCAGCGATTTATCCGCCGCTAAGCTGAAACCGATCGAACAAGTGCTGGACTTATATCCGCCGTTGACACCGGAGTTGGTCGAGCTAGGGCGCTGGCTCAGCGAAACGTATTTATGCCCTTATATTATCGCGCTTCAAGCGATGGTTCCCGGAGCGCTGAAGTCGAAGTACGAGCGCCATGTGAAGTTATCCGGCGACCCTTCGTATGATGACGGCTTGTTCCGGCTGCCGGTGTACGACGAAATTATCGCTTTTGTCCAGTCGAAAGGTTCCGTCGAATTAAACGCCCTGCTTGAAAAATACCGTTCATCCGGAGCGGCCGTGAAAGACATGTTGTCTTCAGGAACACTTGTCGAATTCCAATTTATAAAAGGCAGCGCGCCTGCAAAAACCGCCTTGACCGTTTTCCCCCCGGAACAGCCGCTGCAATATGTGGAGCAAATACCCGCGCGTTCCCCGAAACAAAGAGATGTGCTTCATTATTTTGCCGATCATCCGGGTCCCGTTAAATTGTCTGAATTGGTGGCGCAGTTGAAGATCAGCGCAAGCACTGTCAAAGGGCTGGCGGAAAAAGGCATCGTCGCCATCAAGGAAGTTGAAATATTCCGCGATCCCTATGCGGGACGTCATTTTCAGAAAACGTCGCCGCTGTCTTTGACAGACGAACAGCAGGCCGTGTTCGGCGAAATCAAGGAAAGCGTTGCGGATCAGCGCCATGCTGTATTTTTGCTGCAGGGCGTAACCGGCAGCGGCAAAACCGAAGTGTATCTGCAGGCCATTCAGCAATGTTTGGACATGCAGCGCGAGGCGATTGTGCTGGTGCCGGAAATTTCGCTCACGCCGCAGATGGTCGAACGGTTTAAGGGCCGGTTCGGTGACGAGGTGGCGGTCATGCACAGCCGTTTGTCGCAAGGCGAACGGTACGACGAATGGCGCAAAATCATGCTGAAGCAAGCCAAGGTGGCGATTGGCGCCCGTTCGGCGATTTTTGCCCCTTTTTCCAATATCGGGTTGATCATTATCGACGAGGAGCACGAGACGTCGTATAAGCAGGAAGAGAGCCCCAAATACCACGCGAGGGATGCGGCGATCGCCAGAGCGCGGAAGCACCGGGCGGCCGTAGTGCTTGGTTCGGCCACGCCGTCGCTCGAAAGCGTGTACCGGACAACCGAGGAAGGCGGTTATTTCCGGCTGCTTTCCATGAAGTCGCGGGTGGAGAACCGGCCGCTGCCAAAGGTGAATATCGTCGACATGCGCGACCAGCTGAAGGCGGGTAATCGCTCCATGTTCAGCAGACCGTTGTATAAAGCGATTGAAGAACGGTTACACAAGAAAGAACAGATCGTTTTGCTGCTCAACCGCAGAGGGTACTCTACGTTTGTGATGTGCCGCACTTGCGGATATGTGGCAAGCTGCCCGCATTGCGACATTTCGCTGACTTATCATCAGCAAGCCCATTCGGTCAGGTGCCATTACTGCGGTTATGCAGAGCGGGAGCCCGTCGTTTGTCCGAGCTGTCAAAGCGAACATATCCGGCATTTCGGAACCGGAACGCAGCGGGTGGAGGAAGAGCTGAGCAAGCTGTTTCCCGGCATCCGGGTCATTCGGATGGATATGGATACGACAACGGAGAAAGGCTCGCACGAAAAATGGCTGAACATGTTTAAAAACCGTCAAGCCGACGTGCTGCTCGGCACGCAAATGGTCGCCAAAGGGCTGGATTTTCCTTATGTGACCCTTGTCGGGGCGCTGGCTGCCGATTCCGTGCTCAACTTGCCGGATTTTCGCTCCGCCGAGCGGACGTTTCAACTGCTGACGCAGGTTGCGGGCCGGGCTGGACGTCATGAGCTGCCGGGCGAGGTGTTCGTGCAGACGTACACGCCGGAGCATTACAGCGTCATCAGCGCCAGCCATCACGATTACGCCGCATTTATGCGCGAAGAAATGGCGATGCGCCGTACGGGCGGGTATCCTCCCTATTGCCGCTTGATTCTTGTTACGTTCTCGCACGAGCAGCTGCAGCTGCTGGTCCGCACGGCGGAAACGTTTGTTTCGCGTCTGAAGGAATCGGGCCGGGATGTGCCGGGAATGGACGTGTTAGGCCCTGTCGCATCGCCGCTTGCGCGAATCAAAGATAGATATCGGTTTCAATGCATGATAAAATATCGTGGAGGGGCGGATGCAGCCCGCCTTGTACGACAAACGGCAGATTCGCTGCAGGACACGGTGAGCAAACACAAATTGCAGATCAGCGTGGATGTGGACCCGCAGTTATTAATGTGATCCATACATACAGATGAATATAGATGGAGGGAATGGACGATGGCGATACGCATTATTGTGAAAGACCCGGATCCGGTGCTCAGAGAGAAAGCAAAGCCGGTGACGAAATTAAACGCGAGCATCCACAAACTGCTCAAGGATATGGCCGATACGATGTACGACGCGCAGGGCGTCGGCCTCGCTGCTCCGCAAATCGGCATTTTGAAGCGGGTGATCGTGATGGATGTTGGGGATGAGCACGGATTGATCGAAATGATCAACCCCGAAGTGGTTTCGCAGGAAGGCGAACAATTCGGGCCGGAAGGCTGCCTCAGCATTCCGGGAATGTCCGGCGATGTGCGGCGCGCAGCCAAGGTGACGGCGAAGGGCCTTGACCGCGACGGCAATGAAATTGTGATTGAAGGCACGGAGCTGCTGGCCCGCTGCATTTTGCATGAGATCGATCACTTAAACGGGGTTTTATTTACGGACTTAGCGGAAAAAATGTATCGTAACGATGCTCCCGAGATGGACGATCAAGCATGAGCAAGGATGTCCGTATCGTTTTTATGGGTACTCCCGATTTCGCCGTACTTTCGCTGCGCGCGCTTGTCGAAGAGGGCTACAACGTGGTTGGCGTCATCACGCAGCCGGACCGTCCTACGGGCCGCAAGCGGGTACTGACGCCGACGCCGGTTAAGGCGGAAGCTGAAAGGCACGGCATTCCCGTGCTTCAGCCGGAACGGATGCGCCGCCCGGAAGCTGTTCAAGCGCTGCGCGAACTGCAGCCGGACTTGATCGTCACGGCCGCTTACGGGCAAATATTGTCCAAGGCGGTGCTGGACATACCACAACACGGATGTATCAACATTCATGCTTCGCTGCTGCCCAAATACCGCGGCGGCGCGCCGATCCATTACGCGGTGATGAACGGCGACGCGGTAACGGGCGTAACCATCATGTATATGGCCGAAGGTATGGATACCGGGGATATGATCAGCAAGGTGGAGGTTCCGATCGCCGATTCCGATACGACCGGGACGTTGTTCGAATCGCTTGCCGCGGAAGGCGCGGCACTCTTGAAACGCACGCTGCCCGACCTGCTGGCCGGACGTATCGAGCCACAGCCGCAAAACGACGCGGAGGCGGTCTATTCGCCGACGATTAAACGCGAGGACGAACGGATCGATTGGTCGCTGCCGGCCGTACGCATCCGCAATCTGGTGAGGGCGCTTCATCCGCGTCCGGGCGCATACACGTGGTGGAACGGCGACGTGCTCAAAATATGGGGCTGCCAGCTTGACGGCAAGGCCGTTCATGCGCAGGCGGCATCCCCATCCGGAGCTGCGCCGGGAACCGTGCTGCGAAGCTCGGAGACGGGTATCGAAGTGCAGACCGGGCAAGGCACGTTATGGATCACGGAGCTGCAGCCATCCGGTAAAAAAACGATGGACGCCGCCACCTTTTTGCGGGGCAGCCACATAAGTGCGGGAACGGTGCTTGGCGAGACGCCAGCGGCGGTAGGTAGAAGCCGTGAGTAATCGAGTGGGAGGTCCCAGCCGCGTGAACACCGTAATCGAAGGCAAAAACAAGCAGCTGTCCGCGCGGCAAATCGCCCTGGACGTGCTCGTCCGCGTCGACCGCGACGGCTCGTACAGCAACCTGCTGCTGCACCAGACGCTGCAAAAACACGAGTTGTCCAGACCCGATGCGGCGCTGGCGACCGAACTTGTTTACGGCACCATCCAGCGCCTTAACACGATCGATTATTTTCTCGCGCAGTTTGTCAAACAAGGGCTGCGCAAGCTGGAGCCTTGGGTAAAATGCTTGCTCCGCTTAAGTTTTTACCAGCTGTATTATTTGGAACGGATACCGGAGCACGCCGCGGTAAATGAAGCGGTGAACATCGCCAAGAAAAAAGGGCACCAAGGCATATCGGGCATGGTCAACGGGGTGCTGCGCAACGTCATCCGGCAGAAAGCGTCGTTGACGATACCGGAGCGCCTCGCTCCGGCTGCCCGGATCGCGCTGCTGCATTCCCATCCCGAATGGCTTGTCGCGCGCTGGATCGAACAATACGGGATCGGCGCAACGGAACGTATGTGCGCCGCGGCCAACGTCCCGCCGCATGTCAGCATCCGCATGAACCGGCTCAAATCGGATCGCACCGAACTGATCGCCGAATTAGCGGAGGAGGGTATTGACGCTGCGCCTTCGGCGTTAGCCCCGGCGGGAATTGTCGTGACGAATGCCGGAAACATGGCGCTGAATCCGAAATTTGGGGCTGGCGTCTTTTCCATTCAGGATGAAAGCTCGATGCTGGTGGCCGAGCTGGTCGATCCTCAGCCCGGCATGCGGGTGCTCGATTGCTGCGCCGCCCCTGGCGGCAAAACCGCCCATATGGCGGAAAAAATGGACGACCGGGGCGAAATTATCGCCTGCGACATTCACGAGCATAAACAAGCGCTGATCGAAGCGCAGGCCAAACGGCTCGGGCTGAAGTCGATCCGCACGATCGTGCAGGACGCACGCGAGCTGGCCGGGCGTTTTCCCGAGGATTCCTTCGACCGCGTGCTGCTGGATGCGCCGTGCTCGGGGCTCGGCGTAATCCGCCGCAAGCCGGAAATCAAATGGACTAAGCAAGCGGAGGATATCACCGCGGTCAGCGTTGTGCAAAGAGACCTGCTCGAGCAGGTGAAAAGACTCGTGAAGCCGGGCGGCGTGCTCGTATACAGCACCTGTACGGTAGAGCGCAGCGAGAACGACAAGATGATCGAGGCGTTTTTGCAGGACAACCCGGATTTCAGGCTCGACGCCGATCCCGGCGGACCGGCAGGAGCGCTGCGGCAGAAGCTGGAGCAAACGTCTGTGGCGGATGCGGGAGCCAGCGCCGCCGTGCTGCCGATGGGCATGGTGCAAATCCTGCCGCAGCAGTTCGGCACGGACGGATTTTTTATCGCCCGGTTAATCAGAGTGTAACTAGCCCGCAGAAGGGCTTAAGCCATATCCGCACGAAGGACGCTGCGGAACAAGCAAATCCATCAAGTAATGGGGTTTAAAAATTATGGAAACAACGGAAAAAAAACCATTTGTATATGACCTCTCACTCGAACAATGGCAGGAGTGGGTCAAGCAAAACGGCGAGTCGGCGTTTCGCGCCGGACAAATTTTCGACTGGCTGTATGTGAAGCGGGTATCCTCCTTCGAGGAGATGAGCAACCTGCCGAAGGCGCTGCGCGAGAAGCTGCTGGCCGCTTTCAGCTTTGTAACGCTGAAGGAGGTCGCCAAACAGCAGTCGCAGGACGGCACGGTCAAATTTTTGTTCGAGCTGGAGGACAAAAATGCGATCGAAACGGTCATCATGAAGCACAGCTACGGCAACAGCGTTTGCGTGACTACCCAAGTGGGCTGCCGGATCGGCTGTACGTTCTGCGCCTCCACGCTCGGCGGCCTGAAGCGGAATCTCGCTCCCGGCGAAATCATCGCGCAGGTTGTCAAAGCCCAAACGCTGCTTGACGCGACAGACGAGCGGGTCAGCAGCATCGTAATTATGGGTATCGGCGAACCTTTCGAGAATTATGATGCGGTGATGACGTTTCTTAATGTGATGATTCACCCGAAAGGGCTGAATATCGGACAGCGGCATATTACCGTTTCGACCAGCGGCATTGTCCCGAACATCTATCGTTTTGCGGACGAAGCGACGCAGATCAATTTGGCGATATCGATCCATGCGCCAAACGATCAGCTTCGCTCCAAGCTGATGCCGGTCAACCGGCGTTTCCCGTTTGCCGATCTGATCGAGGCGTGCAAATATTACGTGGCGAAGACAGGCCGCCGCATCACGTTCGAATACGCCTTGATGGGCGGGGTCAACGACCAGGCCGAACATGCCGAGGAACTGGCGCAGGTGCTCAAGGGGCTTCCGCTGTCCCACGTCAATTTGATTCCGGTCAATTTTGTAATGGAACGCAATTTTGTAAGAACAAGCCGGGATGATATTTTTGCATTCCAACGTATTTTGGAAAAGCATAAAATCAACGCCACCATCCGCCGGGAGCAGGGCAGCGATATTGCGGCGGCCTGCGGGCAGCTCCGTGCAAAACATATGGAGGCAAGTGCGAGGTGATTTAAGCCATGAACATAGCTTTTAAAACCGACATCGGACGCGTGCGGGCCGTCAACGAAGACAGCGTGCTTGTGCGCCATGATGTCGGAGGATACGCGCTTGCGATCGTTGCCGACGGAATGGGCGGCCATCAAGCCGGGGATTTGGCCAGTCAAATGGCGATCGATATGATCAGGGAAGAACTGCGGCCGATTCATACCGGCATGTCCAAGGAACAGTGCAAGCAAGCGATTCAGGCGGCTATCGAAAACGCCAATCGCGACATTTTCGAATTCGCTTCAAACCGTGAGGAGTATCACGGCATGGGGACCACCGTCGTTGCTGTAGCCGCTTCGGGCGATTACGCGGTCATCGGCCATGTCGGCGACAGCCGCGCCTATAAGATTAACTCGGAGTCAATGGAACAGCTGACCGAAGATCATTCGCTTGTGAATGAACTGGTAAAAAGCGGGCAAATTACTCGTGAAGAAGCAAGCCACCACCCGCGCCGCAACGTGGTGACAAGGGCGCTGGGCACCGAGCCGACCATCAAGGTCGACGTTCTTGAACTTAATTGGCAGCAAGGAGATATGCTGCTGCTGTGCAGTGACGGACTAAGCAGTCTTGTCCGAAGCGATGTGATATTTGACATTGTGCTCGCTGACAGCGGGCTTGAGGATAAAGTGGAGCGGCTGGTCGGCGAAGCGCTTGCCGCCGGAGGCGACGACAATATATCGGTTATCCTGATAGCTAACGATACGAGAAAGCAAGATCGCGATGAAATGGGGTGAGGATGAATGATTGGTACGCAGTTAGGCGGAAGATACGAGATTTTGGAACGTATCGGCGGCGGCGGCATGGCTCTGGTTTATAAAGGACTAGATATATTATTGCATCGTAAAGTTGCCGTCAAAGTGTTACGCCAGCAGTACGTGCACGACGAAGAATTCATCCGCAGGTTCCGCCGAGAGGCCCAATCCGCCGCATCGCTTTCTCATCCGAACGTAGTCAGCATCTACGATGTCGGCCAGGAAGGCGAAATTCATTACATCGTCATGGAATATATCGAAGGGACAACCCTGAACGAGCTGATTAAGGAAAGAGCGCCGCTGCAGGTCGAGGAAGCGGTTCACTTCGCCTGTCAGATCGGAGATGCGCTCGAACACGCGCACCAGAATCAAATCATTCACCGCGATATTAAACCGCACAACATATTGATCGGCAAAAACGGACGCGTCAAGGTGACGGACTTCGGTATCGCCCGTGCCGCTACGTCATCTACGATTACGCAAACCGGTTCGGTGGTCGGCTCCGTCCACTATTTCTCCCCCGAACACGCCAAAGGGACGCCGACGGGCGAGCAGTCGGACTTGTATTCGCTGGGCATCGTGCTGTACCAAATGCTGACCGGTCGGCTGCCGTTTTTGGGCGAAAGCCCGATCAGCGTTGCGCTCAAGCATTTGCAGGAGGATGTGGAGGAGCCCCGCAAGGTCAATCCGCTCATTCCGCAAAGCGTGGAAAACATTATTTTAAGGGCGATGCGCAAAAATCCGGCTGAACGGTATCAGACCGCCAGACAGATGCTTGACGACTTGGATACGGCGCTGCGTCCGGACCGCCGCAACGAGCCGAAAATCTCGTTTCACGACAACGTCTACGACGAAGAGCAAACCCGCGTGATTCCGGCGATCCGCGCGGACCAATACCAAGAATCGTCCGATGGCCCGGTCGAAGATGAGGGGGCCGAACCGGCTCCGGTAAAAAAACGCCGCTGGGTTAAGCCGACGGTTTGGGCGGTCATTCTGATCGCGCTGATGATCGGCGCCTGGTATTTGGTAGGATTGGCCAAAAGCATTAATGTCATGCCTCCTGACGTTCCGGTGCCTAATGTCGTCAATATGCCGATCGATAAAGCGAAAGATGAGCTGGCCAAAGCGCAGCTTGTGCCCGACATCATATTGGAAGCAAACGATAAGGTGGCGAAGGATACCGTCATCAGCCAATCGCCTTCGAATATGAAGGTGAAGGCAAATTCGAAAGTCGTACTGCATGTCAGCAGCGGCACGGAGAAACAAAAAATGCCGCCGCTCACCGGCTCCAAGCTGGCCGATGCCAAGCTTGCTTTGATCAATCTGGGCATTAAGGAAGATCGGATCACGACGGATCCGAAGTTTCTTGACGATCCTCCGGACACGATTGTGCAGCAGACGCCGACAGCCGGCGAAGAGATCGATCCGGCCACGGCTGTAGTGAAACTGACGATCAGCAAGGGCCGCGAATCGTTCCCGATGCCGAATCTTGTCGGTCTGACCATTGAGGAAGCAAAAAACAAAATTACCGTCAGCAAGCTGAAGCTCGCGTCGGAAGGCATTAGCTACGAAACGAGTTATAAACAGCCAAAAGGCAAAGTCATCAAGCAGTTCCCTTACGAGTTTAAAGACGACGTATCGGCAGGGGCGGAAATTAAGCTGGTTGTCAGTTCCGGCTTGCCTGAAGATGCCGGGCAAATGACGGTAAGCGTGCCGGTTAAGCCGGCCAAAGAAGGCAAAACGTCGGAAATTAAACTGATTTTGACCGACGCTCAGTACGATAATTTGGAGTACAAGACGGTCACGGTCAGCAAACCGGAGAACATTGATGTCAAACTGGTTGTCGCTCCGGATAAAAATGCGGTGATCCAAGTAAAACAAGACGGTACGATCATCAATATTATAACGACGACCTATCAGGATTACTTGGCGGCGAAAAGCGGCAAACCTGCCGGGAACAATCAGACCCCGCCCGCACAAGGGACAGGCAACGGGACAAACAACGGCGCTGCCGGAGGGCAGACGGGCAAACCGAATACCGGCGGCACGGGGACAACGCCAGGCACTAACGGGGGAGCCACACCGGGCGGAACCGGTACGACTCCCGGCACTAACGGCGGAACCGCACCTAACGGAGGTACAACTACGCCGCCGCCTTCGCAAATCGGACCGGGTGCGAGCGGAACAAACGGCACCGGAACGCCTCAGCAGGGGGCGACGCCGGCAGCCGGCCAAGGCGGCACTTCTACACAAACCACAGGAGGCAGAAATTAATGCCAGAAGGTTTGATCATCAAGGCGTTAAGCGGATATTATTACGTGTTGTCCATGGATCAAGGCGCAGTAGAATCGATTCAATGCCGCGCCCGCGGTATATTTAAGAAAAAAGGAATTACGCCGCTTGTCGGCGATCGCGTAATCTATGAGCTCACTGAAAACGGCGAAGGCACGGTGGACGAGGTGCTGCCGCGCACCTCGGAGCTGATTCGCCCGCCTGTGGCCAATGTGGAGCTTGTTGTGCTCGTATTTTCGATCGATGAGCCGGCGCTCAATTTGCAGCTGCTCGACAAATTTTTGGTGCATGCGGAAAACGCGGGACTTGATACGATTATTTGCTTGACCAAGTCGGACTTGGTGGAAGATAACACGTCCGAACGGCAAGACGAGGTTTCGCCCTCTGGCGGAGAGCTTATGCTGCCGGACGTCGTGAAGCTTTACGAAAACATCGGTTATCAGGTCGTTGTCACAAGCTCCAAGCAAGGTGAAGGCATAGAAGCGATTTTTGACCGGCTTGCCGGCTCGATCAGCGTGTTCGCCGGGCAGTCCGGCGTCGGCAAATCGTCGCTGCTGAATGCGATGGTGCCGGGTCTTACGCTGGAGACCAACGCAATCAGCAACAAGCTGGGCCGCGGCAAACATACGACCCGGCATGTCGAGCTGATCCGGCTGCATAACGGCGGTTTGGTCGCCGACACGCCGGGGTTCAGCCAGCTCGATTTTATCGAGATCGAAGTGGAGCATCTCGGCTCCTGTTTTGCCGAATTTGCGTCTTATGCAGCAAATTGCAAATTCAGAGGTTGTCTGCATTTGCATGAGCCCGAATGCAAGGTCATTGAGGCCCGGGATAAGGGGGAAATCGCCCCGTCCCGTTATGAGCATTATTTGCAGTTTCTAGGGGAGATGAAAGACCGGAAGAGGAGGTATTGATATGTTGAAAATTGCTCCATCGATTTTATCTGCGGATTTTGCCAAATTAGGGGACGACATTGCGGATGTCGAGCGAGGGGGCGCGGACTGGATTCACGTCGATGTGATGGACGGTCATTTTGTCCCGAACATTACGATCGGCCCGCTGGTGGTTGAATCGATCCGCCCCCGTACCGCGCTTCCGCTTGATGTGCATTTGATGATTGAAAATCCGGACCGTTACATTCCGGCATTTGCCAGCGCCGGTGCCGATTTGATATCCGTGCATGTGGAGGCTTGTACGCACCTGCACCGCACCTTATATTTGATTAAAGAGCAAGGCAAACAGGCCGGAGTTGTGCTGAATCCGGCTACTCCACTGGAGACATTGGATTTTGTTCCTGACGAGGCGCTTGATCTTGTCCTGATCATGACCGTAAATCCCGGGTTTGGCGGGCAGAAGTTTATTTCCTCGATGCTGCCCAAAATCGCCAGACTGCGCAAGATGCTTGACGAGCGCGGGCTGCAGCGTGTCGATATCGAGGTGGATGGCGGCGTTAACGAAGAGACGGCCAAGCTTGTCGCCGCTGCCGGCGCCAACGTGCTGGTAGCCGGCAATGCCGTATTCGGGCAGGAAGACCGCGCAGAGGCCATTCGCAAGATCCGGCAGTCCGGCGGGGGGTTCATTTGAGAACGCTTGGCATCATCGCTTTTAGCGTCGCTTGCGCCCTGCTGCTGACCTTATTTTCGCACATCCAAGATATGATGAAATATATTTTCTCATTAGGCGCGTTGTACGCCGGCATTCAGTTTTTCAGACGGTATGATACCAAGGGCGCCCGGATCGTTTTTGTTATATTATCCATTGTACTTTATTTTGTTTTTACATTGATCTACGCTTTTTATATGTTCGCCAAAACCGGGGAAATTCCAAATGCCGGGATGTAACCGCAAGGGTTTTGGACAGCCGTGCGCGTAAGTCCGGCGCAAAAATATGAATACGGCGCGTTCACGCCGCATAAGAATGGTTACAAGAGCAAAACCGCTCCTGTAACCTTTTTTTCGTCGGAAAGCTGAAGTTCATTCAAGCGCTTAAGGTGTGCGAGCGCAACTTTCTGCCGGAAGAAAAACTTCCGCTAACCGCGGTCGCTCATCATTCGTAAAAACGGGGTGGATGTTTTTCTGATGCCGGTTTTTGGGGCTGAGGGTGCGAGCGGATCTGGCACGTTTTGGGGAAACGCGGAATACAATAAAGTATCTTGAGTGAAGATGGTCTTGCGTGTGTAAGCGATAATTCGGGAAGATGACATCTTCGTCAGTTAAGGAGGGGTAGGCATGAAATTTTACACGATCAAGCTGCCTAAGTTTTTGGGTGGGTTTGTGAAAGCCGTACTTAACACGTTCAGTAAAACCTGAGCCCGGTCGCCTAAATACTTAAGCGCAATGTAAAAAAAGCACCTGAACGAGCAGGTGCTTTTTGTCTATCCATTTGTTCATTATACGCGAGTCACTTTGCCGGACTTCAGCGCTTTAGCGCTAACATAAACGCGCTTTGGTTTGCCGTCTACAAGAATGCGAACCTTCTGAACGTTAACACCCCAAGAGCGCTTCGCTTTGTTATTGGCGTGCGATACGTGGTTGCCAGTGGCAGGTTTCTTTCCGGTAATAAAGCATTTGCGGGACATGAGCTACACCTCCTTATAAAGACCGAACAAGCATGAACGGAGTTCTATTGTGGCAAACTTCATCTGTATTTACGGTCTGCATACAATATTTCCAGTCCTGTAAAACACACTATAATATAATAGCATAGTGTGAATCGCCGCGTCAATTAACAAGTCCCGGCCTGATCTTATTTATTTCTTGTTGCGGTTATAGTAAAATGGTTTCAACTAAGACTGAGCTTGCGCGGTTTGCTTTTTACCGTTAAAGCTCTTTAGGAGATGCGAACTATGCCAATCGAACTTTCTGGAGAACTTGGAACTATATCGATCACCCATGAGGTAATTGCAAATCTGGCCGGCGCCGCCGCAATGGAATGTTACGGTTTGGTGGGCATGGTATCCCGAAACCAATTGATGGACGGAATCGCCGAGCTGATCCGCAAGGAGAATTTAAGCCGCGGTGTGGAAATTCGCATGGAACGCGATGCGATTTCCGTCGATCTGTATATCGTGGTCAGCTACGGTGTCAAAATATCGGAAGTAGCCAGCAACGTCCAGTCCAGAGTGAAATATATTTTGCGGGAAAACACCGGGCTGGAAATTTCGGAAGTGAACGTATTTATACAGGATGTCAGGGTGTCCTAAAGGCAAATTGGCTGCCGTTTGAAAAGGAAGGAGAATGGGCTTGAGTAAGCGCTTAAATCAGATAGATGGCAATATCTTTTTTCATATGGTGGCGTCAGGCGCACAACATTTGAAAACCAACGTAGAGAAGGTCAACGCATTAAACGTGTTTCCCGTTCCGGATGGAGATACGGGCACCAATATGAATTTAACCATCATGTCAGGCGTGGAAGAGCTCAATCGAAGACGTTCCGGGCATATCGGAAGCAGTGCCGAGGCGTTCGCCAAGGGGTTGCTGATGGGTGCGCGCGGTAATTCCGGCGTTATTTTGTCCCAGCTGTTTCGCGGTTTTGCCAAAGCGGTGCAAGGCAAACACGAGATCGATTCACAGCAGTTTGCGGCGGCGCTGCAGATGGGTGTCGACATGGCTTACAAAGCGCATGCGCGGCCGGTCGAAGGAACAATCCTGACGGTTTCCCGCGAAGCGGCGAAACATGCGGGGACCGTATCCAGACGTGTGCACGACGTGCCGCAGCTGATGAAGGAAACGGTGCGAAAAGGTTATGAGGCGCTTGCGAGAACCCCCGATTATTTGCCTGTGCTTAAGCAGGTCGGAGTAGTTGATGCCGGTGGACAAGGGCTGATGTTTATATACGAAGGTTTTATGGCCGCTTTGGACGGCGATCCGGAGTTATGGGCGGCTACCGACACGGCGGATACGGGGCGGCTATCCGGGAGCGTGGCGCCCGCTGCCGCGGTAGGGTCAAGCTCTCCGCTGCCGGGACATCCGCGGCGGGTGCAGGCGATGCTGGCTACCGCAGATATCGAGATGGGCTACTGTACCGAATTTATGATTCAGCTGGCGCCGGGTAAATCAAAGGGGCCGGCGTTTGACGAGGAGCGCCTGCGGGCGCAGCTGCTGGAACACGGCGATTCGCTGCTGGTAGTGGCCGATGACGACTTGGTCAAAATCCATATTCATGCCGAATATCCGGGCAATGTGATGAATCTCGCAATGCAATATGGCGAGCTGACGCGCATTAAGATTGAAAATATGCGCGAGCAGCATACGCATATTTTGCGGGAGGAAGCGCAAGAACACGATGCGGAGATCGACGTGGCGCCGGAAGTTACCTTCGTGCATGCCGGGCTTTCGGGGCAGGCAACACGCAAGCCGTTCGGATTTGTGGCGGTATCGGCCGGCCAAGGGATTTCCGAGATGTTCCGCAGTCTTGGCGTCGATGAGGTTATGCTTGGCGGACAAACGATGAATCCGAGCACGGAGGACATTGCCGGTGCGGTGGGCCGCGTTGCGGCGGATACGGTGTTTGTTTTGCCAAATAATTCGAATATCGTGATGGCTGCGGGACAAGTGAAAGACGTGATTTCAGACAAAACGGTAATCGTCATTCCTTCAAAATCGATTCCGCAGGGAATTGCCGCCGTACTTCGATTTCAGGAACAATCGTCCTCCGAAACGAATGCCGAACAGATGCAACAAGCCATGAGCCGGGTACGCTCGGGTCAAGTGACCACCGCGGTGCGGGACACACAGCTTGATGGCATCGAGATCAAGCAAGGCGATTATATCGGTTTGCTCGACGGTCGTATTGTGGCCGCACACCCGGATTTGCTTGAGACGTGCGGGCTGCTATTGGAAGAGCTGATGGCAGACGGCGCAGAGGTCATCGATGTGTACACGGGGGAAGACGCCCGGGAAGATCATAATGATCGCTTGGCCGAGCTGATCGGGGAGCGGTTCCCGGATGCGGAGCTGCAGCTTCACGAAGGCGGGCAACCGCTGTATCCTTATATTTTTTCGGCAGAGTGAGGTGAGCGTATTGGCTAAAATCAAGCTTGTGACAGACAGCACGGCGGATATTCCGCCGGAGGTGCGGGCCGAGCTGGGCATTGAAATGGTGCCGCTTAAGGTGCATTTCGGGCACGAAACGTACCGCGACGGGGTCGACTTGACGCCTCAGCAGTTTTTTGAAAAGCTGGCGGCTTCGTCAGCGCTGCCCACCACTTCTCAACCGTCGCCGGCTGAGTTTGCGGAGTTGTATGGCAGATTGTCCCAGGATGAAGAGACGGAGATTATTTCGGTGCATCTGTCGTCGCTGCTGAGCGGTACGTTTCAGACGGCGCAAATGTCGAAATCGCTCTTGGAGCGGCATGAGCATATTACGGTGGTGGACTCGCGTTCCGCTTCGTACGGGATCGGCATGCTTGTTGTAGCAGCGGCGAAAGCCGCCCAAGAAGGCAAGTCGAAAGAAGAGTGCCTGCGGCTGATTGAGGACATGCGGAAGCAAATGTCGATTTATTTTCTTGTGGATACGCTGGAATATTTGCAAAAGGGCGGACGCATCGGCAAAGCGGCGGCGCTTGTCGGTTCGCTTCTTAACATCAAGCCGATTTTGTCCATCAATAGCGCCGGCGAGGTGTATTCGGCCGATAAAGTAAGGGGCCAGAAAAAGGCGATGGCGCGGATCATCGAGTTGATCCAAAGCGATGTCGCCGGCAGGCCGATTCACCTGACGGTCGCTCACGCCAACAATTTGGAGCATGCGCAGCAGTTTTACGAAGTGCTGCGCGGCCATCTGGACATTCAGCATATGCAGTATACGAGCATTGGACCGGTCATCGGCACGCATGCCGGCCCGTCAGCGGTAGCGGCGTTTGTCGTTCCGGCGGTCTAAAGCATGTTGGATCTATATACGGCAAAGCTCACCGATATCCGCGGCGTGACGGAGAAAAAACGGGAAGAGCTGCAAGAGCTTGGGCTACATTCGGTCGGCCAGCTGATCGAATATTACCCATTTCGTTATGAAGATTATACATTGCGGGATTTGGCCGAGGTGAAGGATGGCGACAAAATCACCGTTCGCGGCCAGCTCGCTTCCAATCCGCAGATGCAGATGTACGGGCGAAGCAAATCGCGGATGCTGTGCAAAGTCATTATCGATAACTTTTTTGTGACGGCGGTCTGGTTTAACCAGCATTATTTGAAGGACAAGCTTGCCGCAGGCGCGGAGATTGTGCTGACCGGCAAGTGGGATCAGAAGCGGCTTCAGCTTACCGTGTCGGAAGCGGAAGTCTCGGGCCAGGGAGGCTCCAAAATCGGTACGCTGCAGCCGGTGTATTCGATAACCGGTACGCTGACGCAAAAGTGGATGCGCAAAACGGTCAAGCAGGCGCTTACCCAATACGCCGGGCTGATCCAGGAGGTGCTGCCGCGCTCGCTCGTCGACAAATACGGCTTTATGCCGCGCCGGGCGGCGATTGGCATGATCCATGAGCCGGGCGACCTGGAGCAAGGACAGCAGGCGCGCAGAAGAATGGTGTATGAGGAGCTGTTTTTATTCCAGCTGAAAATGCAGGCTTACCGCGCCATCACCCATGACCGCGCGGATGGAGTCGCCCATCCGCTGAATTTGCCGGACGTCCGCGCGTTCGTGCGGGCGCTGCCGTTTACGCTGACCGAATCGCAAAAGAAGGTGGTTGCTGAGATTTTGCACGATTTGCAGGAGCCGTTCTGCATGAACCGGCTGCTGCAAGGCGACGTCGGCGCGGGCAAAACCGTTGTAGCGGCTGTGGCGCTTTACGCGGTCGTTAAGGCAGGGTATCAAGGGGCGCTTATGGTGCCCACGGAAATATTGGCGGAGCAGCATAAACGCTCGCTGGACAAGCTGTTTGCCCCTTACGGCGTGCAGGTAGCGCTGCTCACGGGCAGTTTGACGGACCGGCAGCGCCGGGACGTGCTGGGCTCCCTGCAGATGGGGCTGGTCGACGTTGTTGTTGGCACCCATGCGCTGATTCAGGAAGACGTCCTTTTCCGTCAGCTGGGGCTTGTCGTGACCGACGAGCAGCACCGGTTCGGTGTACAGCAGCGCAGCATTTTGCGTAAAAAAGGAATGAATCCCGACGTCCTGACGATGACGGCGACACCGATTCCGCGGACGCTGGCGATTACGGCGTTCGGCGATATGGACGTGTCGACGCTGCGCGAGCTGCCGAAGGGCCGCAAGCCAATCAAGACGTACGCGGTGACGCACGATATGCTGCCGCGTGTGCTTGGCTTTATCGAGAAGGCAGCCGCCGCGGGACGCCAGACCTATGTGATCTGTCCGCTGATTGAAGAATCCGAAAAGCTGGATGTGCAAAATGCGATTGATGTGCACGTGCAGCTGCAGCAGCATTTTGCGCCTCACGGGTATGTCACAGGCCTGCTTCACGGCCGTATGACCGCTGCGGAAAAAGATGAAGTCATGCGGGATTTCAGCGAAAACCGCGTACATATTCTAGTATCGACGACCGTCATCGAGGTTGGCGTGGATGTGCCCAATGCGACCTTGATGATCGTTTATGACGCCCACCGCTTCGGATTGTCGCAGCTGCATCAGCTGCGCGGCCGGGTTGGACGCGGCGAGCACCAGTCCTTCTGCATCCTGATTGCCGATCCGAAAAATGAGGTCGGCAAGGAGCGGATGAAAGCGATGACCAGTACGGGCGACGGCTTTGAGATTGCCCGCAGGGACTTGGAGCTGCGCGGCCCGGGCGATTTTTTCGGGACCAAACAAAGCGGGGTGCCGGATTTCCGGCTAGCGGACCTGTTGAAAGATTTCGAGATTATGGAGATGGCCCGCGACGATGCGGCCGATTTGGTGCGCGACCCTGAATTTTGGACGGCGGCGGCTTATTTGCCGCTTCGCCAATTTTTGCAGCGAGAACATATTTTTGACAGCGACGTATTGGATTAATGCGGTAACTTGACCAAGCCCTCCGGCATACACTGAAAAGGAGTGCGAACGGAGGTGTCCGAGGTGAGCTACCAAAAATACGGCATTGACCCCGCTTTTGTCGAAAGAGTCAAGCTCAAGCTGAAAAACCCGGAAATCAAAGAACGGGTGAAAATGATTTTAAAAGGAGTCACGAAATACGATCTGCAGGACCGTCCGAAGGTGAAGCGTTTTGTCGAAGTGCTGGCTAAGACGCTTGGGGAGAAACTGACCGCCCAGCAGACGGAAAATATGGTGTCCTATGTGATCTCGCAAAAAATCGACCCGAGCAATACGCTGCATCTTCTGAAGCTTTATGCCATGTTTCGCTAATATGATACTGCCAGGAGGGCCTGCCGCTTATGCCGGCGGGTCTTTTTTTGTCTGCCGGGGGTAGAATAAAGTTGCAAAATTTCGTAGAATAGGTTTAAGTTACATGGACGAAGGAGAATGAGCATGTGGAACGAATTTAAAAAATTTGCATTAAAGGGCAATGTGCTGGATCTGGCGATCGGGGTCATTATCGGGGCCGCTTTCGGGAAAATCGTCAGTTCGCTTGTCAACGACATGCTGATGCCGATTTTGGGCTTGCTGCTGGGCGGGCTGAATTTTACGGGTCTGCAGATCACTTTCGGCAACGCCATGATTAAATACGGGAATTTCCTGCAAACGGTTCTCGATTTCTTCATTGTCGCTTTTTCGATTTTCCTCTTTATCAAGGGGTTAAACAAGTTTAAACGCAAAGAAGAAGAAACAGCGCCTAAGCCGGCTGAGCCTTCCAACGAAGAAAAGCTGCTTTCGGAAATCCGCGATCTGCTTAAGCAGCAGCAGGAACGCGGTTAATGCTGTTGATGTGCGATAGGATAGCGAGGGACCTGCCTGGTGGCGGGTTTTCTTTTTTTTGCGGAGACGATAGTTACTTTTATACAGCTAAGAGTTAGAGAACTGAAAGTATTAAAAACCACGCTACTAGCAAGAATAGAAAAATAACTACGAATCCTAGAATTGGATAATATACAGATTATCGGATAGCTTTAGTGTGGGAAAGCAAGGATGCTCAGGCCTCAGATAAAAAACTAAATTTCCATAACCGAACTTTGTTAAAAGCTCAACAATGTCACATTATCTCTATCTTTTACACAGTAATGGCCAACCATAATGTAAACGCCAAGCTCTTTCCAATGTTTCAGCGAAGGATTGGTATTCTAAATCAATGTCGTCTGGAAACATTACATAAGAATACTTCCATCGAGTTAAATTGTTTATGCTAGTATATTTAATAGCAATTGAGCCAGTACCGTTACCACCTCTTATTTCTTCTAACTAAACGCTCTCTTAGCCCACCACTACCTTCAACACCTGTTCCGCCAATTCCGTTATAGACTATCCTATAGCCCTGGTCTACAATGTTACATACAAAGTTTAATTCTGAATGTTGACTGACTAATTGCGGAAGATTAAGTGCACCTTTCATATTAGAACATCTACAATTTAGAATTTCATTATTCGAATAATCGGTATAAATCCAGTATAATCCATTAGTTCGTGTTGAAGGACCGTCTTGTAATCTAATCTTACCAAATTGATCCTCATCAATAGATAGTAACCTAGTTGATCTAATATTGTTTATTGATTCTATAAGATTTCGCATTGGTAGCGTCAAGAAGTTTGTGTAACAAACTCTGGTAAACAAAGTAGAGCATTCAGAGGCAAACGTAAGAAGGAGCGACTCTACAGTTGTTCCTCCAAAGGCTTTATATGGAGGGGTGGGCATGATAGGCTCATGTGCCTTGGCGATACGAGTTTTACGAGGTATCGCCCTTTCGCAAGTCATCATGCCCACAGAGG